>NZ_ATYW01000025.1 GCF_000427885.1 Glycomyces tenuis DSM 44171 | reverse complement strand
GGCAAGAACACCGGCCGAGTCCCCATGCTCGAAGGCAAACCGATCTCGGTCGCCAAAGCCCGCCTGCTCGCCTGCGAGGCCAGGGTCATCCCCTCGGTGTTCGACTANNCNACCGGCGAGGCGATCGAACTGGGCCGGGCGATGCGGCTCCCCACCGTCGCCCTGCGCCGCAAACTCGAACTCGAACTCGAACAACCCGGCGGCTGCGCCTGGACCGGCTGCGACCGGCCCGTGCAGTGGACCGAAACCCACCACATACAACACTGGTCTAAGGTGACGGTTTTACGGCCTACGTTTGCCCTGGTCACAGCCTACCATGCCCACACCTTGGCAATATTTAGCAATCTACATCACATTTCAACTTATACACCGCATACAAGATCGCACAACAAATCACTCACACTGTCAGCTGTCTCTCCGGACTCGGCGCGCCACCTCCACACCACCTCCTGCCCTCTCACCCGCTCTTCGATCCCGCCCGGGCCTGGATCGCCAACCGCCTTGGCGACGCCAGCGAGCAGTACCCCGACGTCATTATCTCGCTCCTACACCACGCCCCGAGAACTACGCGGCCACGGCGGAGGGCGCTTGCCGCTAGTTCGAGCGTTTCCTCCACCCGGAGCACACCGAAGCTGTCGGACCAGTGGTGAAGAATCGAAGCATGGAAGCTGACCTCTCGCGACTGCCGACCGGGACCTCCGGATGGCTCTCCCTCATCGAGTATGCGACCTCCTTGGGTGACCTGGCCGAGGTCGACTGGTTCGAGCTCAAGGGGGCACTGTCCTTCGCCGACAAGTCGGCTCGAAAGCGGTCCGCCGTAACCGTCGCCCGAGCGATCCTGGGCATGTCCAACCGAATGCCGGACATCGCCAAGAAGCACCTTGACGGCCACGGTGTCGTTCTGGTCGGCGTCGATGACTCTAGGGTGGTCGGCACTGAAGCGGTCGACGGCGCGGTCCTCGGGGATGTGATTGAGCCATACGTGGGCACGGACGGCCCCCGCTGGGACTACCAGTTTATCAAGCACAAACACGGGCTGGTGCTCGCCTTCGTCGTCGACCCGCCGCAATGGGGCGACCAGATCTTCCCGTGCCGTAAGGAGTTTCAGGATAACGTCTCCAATCTGGCCGTCTGCGATGGAGACATCTTCGTCCGTATCCCAGGTAAGACCCGACCCGCCAAGAGCAATGACCTGGCCCAGCTGGACCTTCGTCGATCACGAGCACCGCACACCGGGGCAAAGGTCGATGTCGAGTACGACGCGACCTTCGATCGTGTCGACGCGGAGAGCATCCACGAGCTGGTGACAGGCGACATCGATCGCCGAGCCGATTCCCTGCTCTCCGACCTAAGGACGAGCCCCGCGTCAAGCAACCCCTTCGACTCTGGAATTCAGGCTCTCGCGCTGCAAATCTCCTCCTGGAAGTCAGACTCCAGGAGCGAGGAGGAGTTCCGTGCTGAGGTCGAAGAGTGGCGGGCTGAATCGAAAGCACTCATCGGCGAGGTGACCGACGAGTTCTTCCGGCATGAGCTGGCACGCGGCCGGCTGCTCGTCCGCAATGAATCGCTGCGGTATCTCGAAGGTGTCCGGGTCCAGGTTGCGTTCCCGCCCGGGGTCATCGTGCTGATGGAATCGGATACGGCCTACTGCGATCACGGCGGACCCTTCGATGTGTTTAAACTGCTTCCTGACGTTCCGTACCGGTACGGCGATATTCGGCATGGGATGATGCCGCACATCAATCCGTTCATTCCCGACCTCAATAATGCCGTTTCTTCCATCGACATCGATGAGTCTGAGGCCGGCACGGTGATCTCCTGGCGGGTCGGTGAGCTGCCAGGCGAGGTGAGCGAGCAGTGTGGTGAAGTGTTCGCTGTCGTAACCGACGACCACATTGAAGAACTCATCGCAAAATGGACGGTTACGGCTAGGGGCATCGATCACGTCTTCCGGGGAGAGCTGCGCTCACTGTGCGAGCAGACCCCCGAGATACACCTCAGGTGGGGCCGAAGAAGCTAAACCGGGCTGAGCATCGATCGGACTCAGCTGCATCCATTCTTGGGATAACCTGCCAATCGGGCACTCGACTCTGAGACCGGACACAGCCGCCGAAGCGGCACCCGCCGGCCGAGCCTTTCGCCGCGGATCGGTCCGCTCCGCGGCCCGGCTTACACTGGTGTCCTTCTCGACCTGCTGAGACTTGCTCGTATCACTGTTCACGGCGGTCACCGTAGATCCTCTCCGGACCAGTTACACCGTTATCGGCATAGTCCCGTATTGACATGTCACGGTACTTGGCGGCGCGGGCGCTGTCGCCGATTTCGGCGTAGTGGGAAGCGAGGGTGCGGCAGGCGCGTTTTGTGGCGATGCGGTAGTTCTCGCGGAGGTCGTCGAGGTCTTCAAGGTCGGAGGTGAGGTCGCCGGTGTGGAGTGCCACGAGCCGTTCGAGCGCGGCGGCTTGGTCGGCGGGGTCAGTCGCAAGTGCGGCGGTTTGTTCGGCGTCGTCGAATTCGGCCAGGTCGGTGGTGACCAGGTTGGTGTCGAGGCTGAAGGTCTCGGTCTTGGGGTCGTAGGGGATGGGGTCGAGGGTATCGTCTCCGGCCAGTTCGCGGACGGCGCTGCGGGTGTTGGCTTTGATGGTGTTGAGGTATTTGCGGGCGCCGGTGAGTGGCCGGTCGGGGACGACGATGTCGAGGAGTTCGGTCATGGCGCGGGGCTGGTCGGCGCAGGCGAGGGCGGCTAGGAGGGTGAGTGCGCGGGCGCGTTGCTTGAGTTTGACCGGGACGCCGTTGTAGTACAGCTCGAGGTCGCCGAACACGCAGAGCCGGAACCTGGTGGCAGCCGTGGACGGTTCGGTCGCTTCGGCCTGGTGGGTGGATTCGAGCTCGGGTTTGTCGTTCTGCAAAGGCTCGGGTTCGAGTCTGGCAGTATTCTCGGTGTTCACGGACGGTTCAGGCGTTGTCTCGGGCACAGCGGGTTCGGTCTGGGTGTGGTCGTGCAGGACTTGGTCGAGGAGTGCAGCGTCGGCGATGTAGCACTGTTCGATCTCGGCCAGGTGGTCGTCGGTTTCGACGGTCCCGTCGGCGGCGAGGGTGAGGGTGGGGCCGAGGGGCCAGGGTCCGAGGACGATGACGCGGTCGGGTTCGAGGGCGAGTTGTTCGGCGAGCGCGTCGGCGCCGATGTGGTCGATGTCGGCCTCAGTACACACCACCAATGGTGAGCCGGGCGACTGGTGATGTGGTGTGGTCGTCAGGTCGTCGAGGGTGTCGATGATGGCGAAGGCGTCGGTGTCGGCGGCCTGGTCGATGTTGAATCGGTCGGCGGCTTCGGTGGTGATGCGGACGGGGTGTTCGGCTTCGAGGGCGGCGATGATGGCGGCGCGGGCGGCGCCTTTGTGACCGGGGCCGGTCAGGCCGAGCGCAGGGGTGGCGAGGTCGGTCAAGTTGATCGGTGTGGTGCGGTCAGCGCCGATCGGGATACCGGTCTCTTCGGTGAGGTCGAGTGTCATAGGCTCGGTCTCAACTTCGGCCGGTTCGGTCAGGCGTTGTTGTTCGCGATCGATGAGGGCTTCGAGGTCGGATAGGCGACCGGTGACCGGTCCTTCCTCGTCGCGGCTGGCCTTCGGTGAGGACCGCTTGCGGCGGGCGCGGGCGGCCAGGAGCACGACGGTGGAGGCGGCGAGGAAGGTGCCGGTGCTCAGCCACAGACCGACCGGGATCGAGTCGGCCGCAGCAGGTTCGTCGGTGGTCTCGGTGTGGTCGGGGGCAGGTGAGGTGTCTTCTTCGGTGACGGCGGTCGGTTCGTCTGAGGGTGGCGGGTCTGCCGGGTCGGTCGGTTCGATCGCCGAGGGCGTGTCGTCGGGGACGCTGATCTCGCCTTCGCCCTCCAGCTCCGGCTCTGGCTCCGGTTCGGCGTCGGGTTCGTTGTTGTCGGGCGGGGTGGCGGGGGTGTCGAGGGGAATGATGAGGTCCCATCCGGCGAAAATGCGGTCGGGGTCGGTGAAGGTGCGGCCGTCGGCGAAGGCCCGGTCTCGGTTGGCCTCCCAGATCTCCGGCCAGCGCTCGCCGTCGCCGAGGTACTGTTCGGCCAGGCCGTACAGGTGCTGCCCGGTCTGCACGATGTGGATTTCGGTGTCGGTGTGCTCGTTGCCGCTTGGGTTGGGTTCCTGGTTCGCCGGGATGGTGATGACGGTGCCGTCGGTGATGAAGTCGGGGTTGATGAACGGCTGGCCGTTGCTCATCGTGATCCCCCGGTTGGCCTCCCAGATCTCCGGCCACCGCTCACCGTTGCCGAGGTAGTGCTCGGCGAGTGAGTAGAGCGATTCGTTCGGGGCGATGGTGTGCGTCGACTGCTGGACCTCCGTGTCGGCCGCTGCGGGCTGATCTTCCCCGCTGGCGGTGGTGGTGTGGGCGAGTTCGGCGTCGGTGAGGGTGCGCTCAGCGACGGTCTGGTCGACCGGTTCGGGCGGGGCGGCGTTCGCGGCGGCCGGCCAGAGCGCGGCGATGGCGCCGATGAGGAGCCCGGCCAGCCAGCGGACGGGGTTGGAGGCGTCGCGCCAGGTCTCGACGGCGACGCCCCAGCGCAGCACGTCCACGATCGCGCCGACCACGGCGTAGAGCACCATGAGAGTGAACACGGCCCACAGCCCCCACCCGGCGACGGCGATGGCGCCGAAGAGCAGTTCGGTGTCGCTGCGCAGGTGGAGGGTCTCGAAGTCGGCCAGGGTCGGGCCGCGGTCGGGCCAGCGGGAACCGACCACGGAGTACAGGAACAGCGGCATCCCGATCATGACCACGAGGCTGAAGACGGTCAGGGCGATGGCGCGGGCCAGGCGGGCGCGCATGGCCGGAGCCGGGTCGACGCCAATCTTCTGGTGCGCGTCGGCTCGGGTGGGCCGGTGCTCTGCGATGCGGGCCATGTGGGCTCAACTCCCCTGCGTTGCGACGTTGTTGGGCAGGCTCTGCGGGGTGTCTCCTGGGGATCGGGGCTCTGCGGTGGCGGTCGCGGTGACAGTCATCGCGCCGATGCCGACGATGCCGAGGATCTGGGTGGGTTGGTCGTCGGTGACGGTCACGGTGACTTCAGCGTCCGTGGCGGTGACGGTGCCGGTGTGGCCAGTGGCGGCGAGCCAGTCGGCGGCAGCTGCCTGGGCAGCGGCCGGGTCGAGGCGGACGATGCCGGTGGTGCGGAAGAAGTCGAGGTCGATCTCGTCGGCTCCGGCCCGGGCCGCTTCGGCGGCGGCGCCTTGGGCACGGGCGTGGGCGGCGGCTGCGGCACCGCCGTCGACGGCCAGACCGATCACGGCCATCAGCGCCAGGGTGATGACGGTGACGAACGCGGTCGCGTAGCCCCCGTCCCGCACTTGGTGGTACCGCTTGGTGGCGCTCGCGGGGTTCATGATCTGGTCTCCGCTCGCCAGGCGTCGACCGGGGAGGCGGCGGTGGCGGTGATGGTGTGGGTGCCGAAGGCGGGCAGGCCGGTGGTATCGAGGGTGCAGGTCACGGTGACCGTCACCGTCCCGCCCGGGGCCAGGTCGGCGTCGATGTCGACCTGTGGGCTCTGACAGCGGCCCGACAGGCTCGCCATGGCCGTATTTTCGGCCTCGGCTACTGCGGCGGCGCTGTCGCGTTGGAGGCTGGCGGCGCGGGCCGCTGCGGCTGCGGCGGCGTCGGCCTCGATCCGAACCGAGGCGGCGGTGCCGCCGACGACGGCGAGCATGATCAACACGACCAGGACCGGGGTCAGGAGCACGATCTCGACCGGTGCCGACCCGCGATCAACGGCGCCGCGAGACCAGGCGGGTCGCGACGGAGGGCGCATGTCAGTCACCACCTTCGAGTGGTTCGATGTGTTCGACGGCTCCGGAGACCGTTGCCTCGACGGGTGCGTCGAACAGCGGGATGATTCTCGTGGCGTTGCCGGTGACGGTGACCGTCACCCTCTCGGTTCCACGCGCCACGGTGACGCTCGGGTCTTCGAGGACGCCTGTGGCGTTGCGGGCCAGTGAGGCTTCGGCCGCGGCGGTGCCGTCGCCGCCGGTCGCGAGTTCGGCGCGGGCGGCCTCCATGGCGGTATGCGCGGCGGCTTGGGCCATGTGGTTAGCGTGGAGGATGAGTCCGGCCTGGATGATCGCCAGGACCAGCAGCATCAGCACCGGTGTGGCGATGACCGCTTCGACGCTGGCCGAACCAGCGTCCCGCGCTTTCGTGCGAGTCGCCGTCTCCGGTGGTGCGGTGTCCATGGCGCACGCCTAGAAGCTGATCGAGTTGGCTTTGGCGATCACCTTGTCGTAGATGATGGCCATGGCCGCGATCGCCAGCAGCACCATCGCGCCGATCGTGATGACCTTCTCGGCCGCATCACCCCGGTCGCGCTCGGCCCGGGCCCGCCGCACGGCACGGCGGAGCTCGGCTTGGATGATCAGGTATAGGAACTGTGTGTTCATGTCGTCTCACTCCTCTTTGTGCTCCTTGAGCGTTCGTGGTGTCGGTTCACAGTCCGGTCATGATGCGCTCCAGCGCGGGGTAGCCGACGATGACGACGAAGGCCGTGGCCATGGCGACGATCGGCAGGCTCATACGTTCGGTCGCGGCCAGCGCGTCGGCTTCGATATCGGCCAAGCGCTGGCCGCGCATCGCGGTGGCGCGGTCGGTCAGGCTGGTGCGGATGCGGGCCCCTTCGGTCCCTGCCAGGGCGGTGGTCGCGGCCAGTTGGGTGTAGGCACCGACGCCAAGCCGCTCGCCGAGCTCACCGAGGGTCTCCCAGGGGGTGCGGGTGAGCAGGGCGGCCTTGTCGAGCACGGCCCTGATCCGCTCGAACGGCACCCCGTGCCCGGCACCGGCGGCGGACCGGAGCGCGGAGTCGATGCCGGCGCCGCCGGAGAGCGCCATCGCCGTCAAGGAGAGCACCACCGCCAAGGCGCGAGCGGCCTCGGCGCGGGCGCGTCCGGCTCGGGTGTGAAGATCGGCTTCGACCACCGCCCACGTCAGGGCCGCGAACGCCACGGCCGCTGTCGCGATCACCATGGGGTCGACTGCGGTACCGGCGGCGGCGAGCACGAGCCCGAGAGTGATCGGGAGGGCGGCGCTGAGCGCGACCAAGCGGGCGAGGCGTCCGAGATACGCGGCCGGTGCTTGGTCGAGGGCGTCCAGGTCGGCCCGGATGCGTTCGCGCACCAGCCCGAGGCGGCCGAGCACGGCGATCAGCCGACCGGTCAATGCCGCCGGGCCCGGCTCGGTGCCCGGCGCGGGGCCGGTGAGGTCGTCGAGGGCGGTGGCCAGGTCGGGTTTGGCCGGGACGGCGAGCGCCAAGGCGGCCCAGACCGCGGCCCCTGCGAACGCGCCGAGCAGACCGGCGATGAGCGGGCTCATGGCCGTGCTCCGTCCATCTCGGTAGTCTCGGCGCGCAGGAAGCTCGGCGGAGCTTGCGGTGTGGCGAGGCGGTGAAGCCACCACAGCCCGAAGCCGAACAGCCCCAGGGCGCAGGCGAGGACGAGCTGCCCGGTGATCGAGTCGTAGGCGGCGAGGTAGTCCCCGGCGATGGCCAAGAGCATGACCAGCATGGCCGCGGTCGCGCCGGTGATGACGCGGGTGGCGGTGCGGGTGCGGGCCTGGGTGGTGTGGACCCGGGAGCGCATCGCGGCCTCGGCGCGGGCAGTGCGGGCCAGGTCGTCGAGGACCTGGGCAAGGTTGCCAGCCTGGCGCGAGGCCACGCCGAGCGCCATCGTGACCAGATCGGCGGTCTCGTCACCGAGCCGAGCCGCGAAATGGGCCAGCGCGGTCTTCATGCCCTGGCCATCGCGCAAGTCAGCGGCGAGCTGTTCGACCTCGGTCTTGATGGCCGGTGGCGGGTGGGCGGCCGAGCGTTGGATGGCCTGCTCCAGGCCAGCGGCGGCACCGATGACGTCCCGCAGCGACTCGGCCCACGCCGCGATCGCATCGATCCGCGCCAGCTCGGCCTTGAACGCCTTGTCCCCGCCGAACAGCATCGGCCAGAACCACGCCAACGCCCCGGCCCCGGCGGCGGCCACCGGCCACCCGGTCCACCACCAAATCACGGCCCCCGCCGCTACCACCGCCATAATGCGGGCCCACGGCGCCCGGGCCGCCCACCCGGTCACCCCACGCGGCCCGGCGGCGGCAGGTTCGCCCGAACCGACTCGGCGCGGATCGGAGAAAAGCACGATGAGGACGCCCCAGACGGCCAGTCCTGAGGCGACCCCGAGCACTCCAGCGACCACTGGTGTCATCGTCACCACCGCCCTTGCATGGTCGGCGGGCGCCAGCCGTGTTCGGCCAGTCGTTCGGCGCGGGCGGCGCTGAGCGGCGTGGCCGCCTGCGCGACCCGGTCCGGACCGGTCGGCGCGTACAGCTCGTTGGAGACCACCATCGCCCCCTCCGAGCCGCACACCTCCCGAACCGAGGCCACCCACCGGCGCTCACGCACCTGCGTCAGCTGGATCACCAGGTCGAGCGAGCCGCCGATCAACTCGGCGGTCGCCTCCGGCTCATACCCTGCCGGGGCCTTGCGCGCGTAGGTCTTCATCTTGGTGAACACGCCCGCCGAGGACGAGGTGTGGATCGTCGACAACGACCCGTCCGCCCCGTTCGACATCGCGTCCAACATGACCGCGACCTCGGGGCCGCGGACCTCGCCGACGATGACCCGGTCCGGGCGCATCCGCAACGACTCGCGGAACAACTCCCCCGCCGAGATCCCACCGGCCCCTTCGATGTTTGGCTCCCGCACTTGGAGTGCGACCACGTTGCCGTGGCGCGCATCGGTGTGCAGGCCCAGCTCGTAGTTGTCCTCGATGGTCACGATCCGCTCATCGGCCGGCAGCAGCCCGGCCAGCGCGCGCAGCAGCGTGGTCTTGCCCGAGCCCATCGGCCCGGCCACGACCATGTTGCAATCGGCCGCCACCGCGGCGCGCAGCAGCGAGGCGACCTGGGGCGAGAACATCCCGCCGCGCTCGAGTTGTCCCAGGTCGACCTCGGCCAGCCGGTGGCGGCGGATGGACACGCTCGGTCGATGCGCGACATCACGGATCGCATGCAGCCGGGACCCGTCAGGCAGTTGGAGATTGAGCGCTGGTGCGGCGCGGTCGAAGCGCCGCTCGGTATCCGACAGGCCCGCTCCGGCGGCGAGGACCTGGACGGCGGCGATCAGCTCCGCATCGGAGTCGGCGACCGGCGCGGCCTGTTCCCTGGTGCCATCGGACCGCTGAATCCAGACGTTATCGCAGCCGTTGCACACGATGTCCTCGATCGACGCATCGGCCAACAGCACCGCGAGCCCACCGAGCCCGGCCAACCGAGCCGCGGTCCACTGCCGCAACTGCGTCTGGGCAGCTCCGGCAATCGGCTCGCGGCCTGCGGTGAGTAGGTCACGGTTGATCTGACGGACCGCCTCGTCCACGGCCTGTTCGAACGCCTCGGCTCGCTCACTCGCGTCAGGAACCGGGCCGGCTTCGAGCACGCGCCTGGCCACGGCGAACACCTGCTCGCCCAACTCCGGCTCGGCCGCCCCGGTGGTGCTGTGGGCGCCTCGGGAGGCGCCGATGACGGTCATGACGCCTCTCCGGTACGGGTTGTCGCAGCGCCGGTCAACGCGGGCCGGTCGAGGGCTGCGGCGAAGTCGGCGACGGAGGCGGCCAGCGCGCTCCATGCCCGGTGGGCACGGCGATCCCGCCGTCGACTGCCGGCATCGGCGGTGACGGAGGCGGCCGTTCCGGACGGGCCGAGCAGGTGCAGGGGCAGATCGGCGGCGAGGAAGACCTCCTCGACCTCGGCGGCGGTGTAGTCGGCCTCGGCCACGGCCAGCGCCGCCCGGGACCCCAACCGGGCCTGGGTCTCGGCCTCGTCGAGCCGCGACCGCAGATGCGCCAAATGCGCGAGCGTGCCCTCGACGACCAGCACGACCGCGTCCGCTGCGGCGAGCGCCTGCCACGCCGGTGAGACCGCGTACAGGTTCCCCAGATCGGCTATCACGACCCCTTCGGCGGGGTTGAGGACCTTCGAGCCCGGCGCGGTCAGCAAGGGCAGCGCCTGACGGACCACCTGTCCTCCAGGTGGGGCGCACACCACCTCCACCACGGCTCCGGCGGCCTCGATCGGTTGCAGTCCCGCCGACAGGAACTCGGGCCCCGCATCGACGGTGGAGGCGACCGCGGCAGCCACGTCGGCCAGCCCCGGCTCGGGATGCACCTGCCAGCGCCCGGCGATATCGCCGCCTTCGGGATCCAACTCGACCACCACCGGCCGGCGGTTGTCAGGCCAATGCGTGGCCAGGCCCATCGCCGTCGTCGTGACTCCTGGACTGTTCAAACTCGCGACCGTGACCAACATCAGTCGCCACTCCTTTCTTCAGTAGTTGCGGTCGCCGGTGCGGTATCGACCGCGGTCGCGACCATCAGCAACGAGGCCGGCTCGGCGGTCACCAGACCGGCCGCGGCCGACTCGGGAAGCTCCAAGCCCACCAGGGCGCCACCGGATTCGACACGTTCGACCGCCAGGACCGTCCCCGGAGCCGACCACACGCCCGTCTCGGCCACCGGGGAGGCGGCCATGAGCGAGATACTCTGCCCGGCTTGGATCGACATCGGCCACCGGCCATCGGCGAGCGCGACGGTCACTTCCACGAACCCGGCCCTAGGCACCGCCGGGGAGCCGACCATGTCCACACTCAGCAAGGTCCCCTCGCGCAGCGGCACCGCCGCGACCTGGCCGACCACCTCCGAGGCCCGTGCCACCGGCACCAGCCCCAGCGTGGCGACCTCGCTGGCCGCGACAGCGACGGCCGCGACGTCGCCTTGGCCGATCACCTGACCGGCCGCCAACGGCTCGGCCACCCGCAGCACCGACGCCTCCTCCGGCTCGGCGGTGATCGACCACGCCGCGAACGCGGTGCATAGCACCAGCACCGCGGCCAGTCCGGTCACGTGCAGCCACGCCCGCCGAGGCAGACGCCGACGTCGGCCCTCACGCGATTTCCTATCGCTCATAACAACCCCCGTAACTTCTGAGCAGTGCTATCCGGTCACCAACGCATGCGACTCGACCACCGGCCATGCGACCGACGCGGTCGTCACCATTCCCGGCACCGAACCGGACTCGCCACCACCAGACCACGTGACCTCCCACGACACCGTCACCTCCACCCTGAGATCCTCAGTAGAGGGACGGGTGTAGGTGTGGCCGCAGTCCGGCGACTCGGCCTCGGGGTCCATGCCCTGCTCCCAGACCGTTCCCGGCCCTGAACAGGTCACGGCCGTGCCGTCACCCATCGCCCACGACGCCTCGACAGGTACGGCTGTGGCCGTCACCGTCAAGCCCGGCACCGAGGCCGACGCCGACTGCGACGTCCACGACGCCCCTTCCAGCCACAACCACACCGGCAGCCGCACGAGTTGCGCCACCTCCGGCGAGGCCGCGATCTGCGGGCGCGGCAACTGGAGCGAGTCCACCGCCTGAGCCGCCAGGACCGCCGGATCGACCGCCGGAGTGCCGTCATCGCCGACCAGCACCCAGTCCGCGCCGACCATGGTCGAACCGGAATCGGGATCGGTGCAGGAACGCCCCATCAACTGGTGTTCCTCCGAAGGCCGCTCACCGGCGAACGCGCCCTGGTAATAGCCCGAATCTGAATCGACCAGCTCGTACTCCCAATTCGGGCAGATGCCTGTCGGCACCGCCTCGCCTCCGCCGCCCGAGTCGTCTGCTGCAGTCCCGGTTCCCTCACCGGCGTCTCCTGGCAGGCCGGGTAGTTCCTCATTGAGGTCGACGCCGATCTCCAGGCTGTCGTCATCTGCCTCCTGGTGCGTGTCGTAGTCGGCACGGGCGACTGCCGGGGCGGCAAAGAGGCCGACGCTCAAGCAGCCGAACCAGATCAGTGCGGCACGAATCGACCTGGTAAACATGACCCGATACTCCTCACCAGCAGCTCGGTGACCCGCCAGCCGTCTTCGCGCAACTCGACCATCGCGTCAATGGAGCGCCGTCCGTATTCCTCGCCCTTTACGGGCTCGCCGGTATCGGCCTCGACCACCGGCCACGAGGTCGTGTCCGAGCAATCGAGGACCACAACTTGGACCGGGTCTCCCTCAATCGCGTACTCCTTGACCTTGGCCGACGTCTCAGGCGCGCCCTCCGTCCGTTGGCCTGCGTCGAGCAGCTGCTGCAGGGATGACCTGGTAGTCGCCAAGGCGTCATCCGCAGCGACCTGTTCGAGTTGGGCGTAGCCGGGGTCCGGAATCGAAGCGGCCTCAGCCGTCACCGATCGGAATCGCTCATAGGCCGCTACGGCAGCCTGAAGCGGATCTTCGATGTCCTCCGGAGCCGGAGACGACGAAGAGCCGATGTTCTGCGAGATCGGATCGGTCGAGGACGCGGCGGGAGCGGGGTTCGGAGTATCGCTGTCGGAGCAGGCGACGACGCTCATCGACATGGTCAGCGCCGCCAGGGCGAGCAGTGGAACGCGAAGGGTAGTCAGGTACCGGGAGGTAGTCTGTGTAATCATGGGATCACCATGCGTCAGATTGACGACAGAAAACAAGCACAAAGCCGACAGCACCTGAACGTGATCGGCGCGGAGTGGCCGCACGGAGCACTCTGATAGCGAATGACCGTTTCAGGAAGGCGGCTCGAAACGTGGAGTACAGCCCATGCGCACGCTCGACCAGCCTGACCAGCCCGATTCAGGCTCCCGGAGGCACAGCTTCCAGATGCTCACGAGAGCGATCGATGTTTTCGTGGTGATCAGCCATAGCAAAGATGGCCGCAGCAAGCAGAGTCTCGCTAATGATTTCCGCATCCCCGAACGCACGATGGGCCGCTGCCTGGAGTTCCTCAAAGACCGCGGATGGGTCTACCGGAACAGGAAGGGCAGGTACGTCGTCAATCCCGCCGCCCGAATTCCGGCTGGGGCCGCCGACCACGACGGCATAGATGAAGCCCTCCGCAAGTTCACCAAGCGCACACGCCGCGATGTCGCACTCGCGACCCTCGACGGCCCACATCTCGTGCTGACCCATCTGCACAAGAAGGAAGGAGAGAAGTCGCTGCTCGAAGACATCCACCCCGAGGCGATTCATGCCACGGCCGCCGGGAAATGCCTGATCAAGCAACTGCCCTCCACCGAAGAGCGCCTCCGCCTGCTCGTTCTCAACGGCATGCGGCGCTACACCGACCTGACGATCACCGATCCCCGCCAGCTCGAGGCGAGCCTCGAACCCGGCGAAGACATGGTCTGGAGCGCCCAGGGCGAATACTGCGAGACCGGCGCCTGCCTGGCAATCCTGATCCATCGAGGAGCAACCTACGGCGACGCGATCGCCTTGACCACCTCGGTGACCACAGCCGAATTCGAGGAGGCCAGGGAGAAGCTCGTCTTCAATCTGTACTTCACCTTGGCGGAGATCCAGCCCGTACTCGGCCCCCTGCTGCCACTGACGCTCGGACGCGCTCCTGCATGAAAAGCGGAGCCTGCGTACTCCTGCTCAGGTGAAACAGCGTCGCCCGCGCCACACTCGGCTTACAGGTCGGTCTTGATGTTCTGAAGCTCGACGGTCTCGAGCAGGGCATCGAAGGCATGCACGGTGTTGAAACCCTCGCCCGAGGTGTCAGCGACAGACTCGTCGAGCACGGCCGGGGCATCGGCCAGACGTTGCAGCATGAGCTGCTCGTAGACGGCCAGAGCGCCGGTCGACTCGGGATGGGCGTCCCACAAGGCGATGATCGCCCTCATGACCTCGGACAGCACCCGTGTCTCCTCGGGCCATGACAGGCTCTTGCTGGGCACGAAGGTGACCATCGAGAGGTGGTCGGCGCCAAGCAACTCCGCCTCTTCCTCCCAGTCATCGTCGAGATCGACTCGAATCGAGACCCAGAGCGCATCGCTGACCAGTGGGACCGGTTTGTCCTCGAAGTTCCGATGCAGCCTGAGCGCCCCGCCGAAGTGGTCGGCAAGCACATCCTGGGATCGGATGGAGGTGTACAAGGTGTAATCGACGGACATCGCTCGACCTCGTTTCAGACGGTGAGTGGAACGGGTAGAAATCGGTGACCGTGCCACCGCGGACGATCTTGATCTCCTCCAGACCGGCAATCGGCCGGCGGCGAAGCAGCGCTTCGAGCTCGGCAGGGTCGCCAGGATTGTCATCCATGTTGAGGAGGATCCTGGAGGCTTGACGATCGTCCTCGTCAACCCCGACCTTGTCCTTGATCGACTTGCGGATCTTATCAATGCTGCGGGTCTTCGACGGCGCGTAACAGTCCCAGCTCTCCCCTTCCACCCGGTAGTCGGGGTTCTTGCCGTTCGGCAGGGTCGGCGGGTTCTGCTCGACGTCGAACCCACGCTGGGACAGCAGCACCGCCGCCTCGTTCTCCCGACCGATCGCCCGTTTCCGGTCGGGAGTGCCTTCGACGATCGCGGGCTCCCCTCGCGGTCGACGCGAAGGATCCGGCGCCAACGAGGGGCGGGTGGCCCCACCTCCGCGACTCGGTGGAACCGAGCGCTCTACGGACCCAAACGCCTTCCCGCTGGTGGCGCCTCCACTCCCGCGGAGCGCCGCAGCCCGTGCCGCCAGACCGTTCAACTCTTCACCGACTGCTGCGAGCTGCTGTTGGATTTTCGCAAGCTCGCGTGCCACCTCGTCGACTTGGGTGCCCTTGCCCTCGGCGCTGAGCGTCCGGAACGCACCGGCGAGCTCTTCGGCCTTGGCGATCGACTGGACGAGCGAACTGCCAGCGTCGCCTACGCTGCCATGGGCGGTGCCGATAGCCGCCGTGAATTCGTCGATGCTCGCCATCGCTCACCGTTCACCAGGGGGAGGTTGCGCCCCTACGATACTCAATCGACGGCACTACCAGCACTGCAGCCGACAGCTGAACCGCAACCCAGTACTCGACCGTCTGAACAAGGCAGGCGAACGTGTCGGAGTCCTTGGCGTCAGTGATCCAGGACGGCGGCCGCGCAGGCCATCACCGGGCACGTCCTGAACCACCTCGCGGCCTACCTGCCCGGGCTCGAAGCCCCACCGCCGCACCACCTCCTACCCGCACAGCCGCTGTGTAACGCCGCCCAGGCGTGGGTCGTCAACCGCCTCGATGACCTCGTGCGGGCCATCGGCATCCATTTACTGGCCGGGCTACCGAACGTCTTCGGCGACATCATCATCAAGGAGACCATCGCCTTCACCGAACGCAACTGGACCTGAGAGCCGTGGTTGGTGCGCCCGGCCCTGGCGTGCACCGGCCAGAACCCACGTCCGTTTATCCGGCTGATTCCTAGGAGATCAAGACAAGTGCTCATCCCGGACGTGATCGGTGCCGAGGGCAGTGATGATGCGGACTTGAGGAGCCGTCCACGTGGGAGTCAGTTCACCAACGGCAGTCTTGACGGCTTCGATGCTGGCGTCCTCCCATGCCTCATGTGTGGTGGCGAGGACGACTTCGTCGGCGTGAAGCGCCGTCGCAAGCCGCACCTTCTTGCGAGCGGCGCCGAGCCTGGTGCCTTTCCCTGTCTTCGGTCGCAGGTGGTTGGAGCTCTTCGCCTCCGCAACTAGGAGTCGGCGGTCGCTCAGCGCAATGAGGTCAGCTTCAGCGACTCGCTTCCCCTCCTTGAAGAGTTCCATCTCCGGCGCATCGGTGTAAGTTCGTGAATTCAGCCGAAGGTGATGGGAGAGAAGAACGGGAACTTCACCATTCTCATGGAGGAAGTCTCGGACGATGGGATGGAGGTCGTAGAACCAGGCCGGCTCGATCCCGTCCCTGTTCCAGCTTGCCGCGGTGAGCGGGTTCGACCCGTCGCATCGAAGACACCGGTTGTTCTGGGAGAGCCGGTCGATCGCGATGAACGCCACGCGGCCACAGTGCATGCACCCAAGGACGAGGCCGCGCTTCAGTACACCGAGCTTCAGGAGAGCATCAACCTCGTCTCGCAGGACCTCGGGCTCTCCCCCATGGAACTGCACAATTCCCTTGAAGTAGAGGTAGCCCTCCCTCGGCTGGCTTGCCGACCCGCCGGAAGCGAGCACGACGCCCTCACCTCCAGGGTATGCCTCTCTTGACGATTTCGCGGAAGGGTTGAAGGACCTCAACACCTCCAACATCGGACTTGCCATCGTCTCGGCGACCGATTCAGGCGAGCCCCAGAGCCGCACGAGGCTCATGAACCGAGACCCCGCCGGTGAGTACTCCATCGACCTCCCGGACGACTTGGCGGCGAGATCCGCCCATGTCGCGAGGCTCGGCCGGCGAAGGCGCGGCTCGGCGAGCTTCGAGGCCCTGGACCAGCCGTTATGGACAAAATCCCACTTCCGGGACTCGAAGGAGATGCCATCTCTCCCGCTCCGCACCCAAGTGAGATGACGATTCTCTTCGCTGGCGAGCAAGTCATGTCCATCCACCCCTCTGCCCGCGGGCACACTGTGGGGCATGAAGGAGACATCGACTTGCCACTGAAGCTCTTCACAGCCGACAAGTGCCGGATGTGCGATGTCGGGGTATCGAGGGCCCGCGGTCATCTCGATACTGCCCTGGTCGCTGTGGTGGACGCCGACCTGGGTTTTTATGTCGAACTGCTCGGCAATCACCAGCCGCGATGCCGACTCAGGATCTGCCGTCGCCGGTTTGACCTGGACAGATTCGCGATGCCGTTCGGGGAAGTCCTGTTGGGGCTCTGAGACCGCCGCATTGAACGGTGAGTCCCGAAGGTATGCGGCCATCGATTCGAGCGCGTCATCGGGTTCGGAGAGGGAGGAGATCAAGAGGGTTCTTCGCTCGCGATTGATCCTTGAGATGAGCGGGTGGAGGTGGTGCAACCCGGCGCGCGCTGCTTCATGATCCCACAGAGCCCGCGGCATCCATACGGATCGACCGTAAAGGCGTTCAGAAATATGGGCCAGCGCGAAGTCGTCGGCTGTGTCGCCGAGGACGAGATCAGCGGCTTTACGGGGCCGAGCCGAGTTGTACACCGAGACGAGCCCGTTCCGAGTCTTGGAGAAGACGAGTGGGAACTCGTTGTAAATACTGAAATTGCCCGTCAGGTTTTCCCGCACTACCATCTCGTACACGAGCGGGGCGATCTGGTCGGCGTTTCGATAGTCGTTCCAGAGCAGCCAGTTCCAAAGCTGTCGTACCTGGGCTTCTTCGAGGTCAGGCTCGGCGCCTTGCACTGGCCGAAGGGCCGCTCCGCATCGTGCGGTAAGCGCGACGCCAAGGGCGCCACCCCAATGCTCGGGCGCAGTCGCGTAAGTCCCACGCCTGTAGGAGTTGTTCGTGGCGTCTTCCACCGGCGTGAATCGCTGCCATCCGCCCGACGCGGAGATGAAGTGAACATCTTCATCCCATTCGCCATCCTCTTCCCGGCGGCGGTGCGGGGAACATATGCTGGCGACGGCCTCTCGCGCGACTCGACCAGGCTCATCCGGAACAGCATGGTCTCCGATCATCTCCAGATGCCGCCGCCGTTCTACTTCTTCCACGGGGAGATTGATCGATCCCGGATTGACCTGCTCAATGTCAGCAACAGTCTTGGTCAGCGCGACAACATAGTCGGGATCATATACGCGAATCATGGCGAGGAGCTCGGGCCGTACTTTGCCATTGTGGTGTGGGATGACCGCGAAGCCTTGCCCACCCCACACCTGAGTAGCGCAGTGCAATGCCATTCTCGCCCAGTAATGCCAATGGTCATCTCCATCAAAGAGGATGACGGCACGAGGTGGCCGCAACGCGACCTGAATCGGGACACTATCGAACTGCATTTCAGACTCCGACCGATGAAGGGATCGTCCCGATCGTACCTTCCATCGTGCCCTGTCGCAGGTGCGGACAGATCGGTGGGGGTGCCTCCACCTGGCGTCATTCGAAGGTCGCCGCTTTCGCCGCATGGGCGAGAAGCGTCTGCTGCTGAGAGCTGAGTCCGATCCGGTTCCAGTGGAATATGACGTGGTAGGCGAGCACGGACCGGAGACCGCGCTGGAGGTCACCGACGTCGGCAAACGTCCTGAGCGTCGCACCTGCATCGGCGAATGCGCGGACCCAGCGGGTGTACGGATGGAGTGGGCTGCGGTCGGCGAAGAGTTCAGTGTGGGGACCGGCGCCGATGCTCAGGAGCGGCTTGATGTCCTTCGCGAGGACTTTCAGCCGTTCGGACGGAACTTCGGCGGGCATGGGGCGGAGGCGCGTGACGTGGTGCCAGACGTCCCCCATTTCGAACCACTCCAGGTTCGCGGCATGGAGCAGTCTGGTGCACAACAGGATCGAGGTTTCTCGGATGCCCAATGGCGGGTCGGTGCGGATCAAATGGTCGAGGACGGTTCGGCTGTCGGCGCTGAAGAGCTCGTGCGCGACACGCATGCCGCTCGTGCCACCGAACGCGAGCGTCTCCGGTTCGTAGACGGTCGGCTGCCAGGCCGAGATTGAGCCCGCGTCGGTGAGATTGGCCCATATCCGGTCCAGCCGGGCGGCGAGTTCGGGTCGGTGTTCCGGGCTTGTGGCTTGTACGCGGATGCGCCAGCGGGGGTATTTGCGGATAAACCACCAGCGTCGGGCGAAACCCGTCGCGCACAGGCTGTCAAGTTCCGGGGCGATTTCATCGGCCGCGTAGTGGTGGGCCTGGTCCCACGAGGTGAATTCGACATGGGTTTGCAGCCAGGTCTCTGCGGCGGTGGCGGTTTCGACTGCGGCGCGTCCGGCTTCGTGATAGACCTCGACAGCCGAGAGCAAGGTCGTAGTGGAGACGCGATGTTCATCGGCGATCTGCGCGGGGTCGGTGTCGCGATCGATCTGGGCGATAGCGTCGAGGAGCCGCTGAGCCGTCTCGGGGGTTCGGCTGGGCCCGGCGGTCAGGTCAGGAGTAGGCATTGTTCCCATCCGGTTGTCGAGGTTGCATCGGCGGCGAGCTGCATCGCGGTCAAGGCGATGCCCGCGGTACCGCCGAGGAGGCTCCGGTTCGAGGTCGAGCGCTCGAATCCGGTCACGAAGGATGCCGTTGTCTCAGGTAGGAGCCGTGCGAGGTCGGGGCTGGCGGCGTCGCGTGCGGCGTACCAAGCGGTGAGGCAGGCGCCGGCCCAGCCGTGGCACAGCCCGGCTTCGGTGAGCTGCTCGTGATGGGCCGGGTGGGCGAGGCTGACGGCGAGGGCCTGTTCGGCGAGGCGCTGGAGCGTGGCATTGCAGGTGGCGATGGCGGCCAGTTGGACCGCCCTGGCGATGCCTGGCGTCCCGTAGCACCACGATGGGCGGGGCGGGTGCCCGTGTTCGTGGGAGTTCCCAGCGGCGGCGGTCCATTGCGGCCACCACGTCCCGGTGGGGCCGTGCTGGGCGATGCCGCTGAGGTGCTCGGTGATCGCGGTGATGGCCTCGAGCTGGCCTTCGACGGTCCGTCCAGTGGTGTAGGCGATGGACAGGAAGGCGAGTGGCCCGCTGATGCCGTGGGCGAGGCCGAAGTTGGCGTGGCCCCCGTGCGTGGGCAGGATCGGGTCGGGGTCGTGGTCGACCCACCATCCGATGCGACGGTCAGCGCCGCGCCGAATGGGATGGGTGAGTGCTATCAGGTGTTCGAGGATCCGGCCGAGCACGGCTTCGTCCGGACGAATACGCAGGAGCAGGCGCCCGATGCCGGTCAAGCCGCTGATGAGGTCGTATTCGGCGAAGTGGGTGGGTCGGCCTGCTCGGAGGCGCTCCCCGGCGGTGTCGAGGCGTTGGTGGGCGGCTTGGACGACGAGGTCGAGGAGGCGGTCACGGTGGGGTGTGTAGCGGCCGGGGAAGGACCGCTCGGCGATGTCGAGGACGAAGGCGAGGGCGGGAGCGCCAGCGTAGAGTCCGGCGCGGGCGGTGGCGCTGACCGGCTCACCGGCGGCGGCCTGCAACCATGCGTGTGCCGTCGCCGGGTCTCCTGCGCCGGTTGCGGCACGTTCGAGGTGCAGCAGCGCGATTCCGGCTGCGCCTTGTCCCAGGGATTGAGCCAGGCCCGGTGCGAGGTCGCTATCGGGTTCGGCCAGGTCATCGGCGAGGAACGTGATGAGGTCGCCCAGACTCGGCGTGTAGGCGGCTGTCGTCATGACTGTGCTCCGATGTGGATGTTTCTGGTGGCCGTGGCCCGGATGGTGCGGTTCATGGCGCGCTCCCGGTCGGGGTCGACGCCGAGGCGGCGGGTGACCAGGTCGTGGACGAGCGAGCGCAGCACGTCCTGGGCGTCACGGTCGGAGGTCAGCGACTGGCGGTAGGCGTCGAGCGCCTTCCGGCGCGCGGCCCACGCTTCAATGACTCCTCGGTCGCCGCCGTGTCGGTCGACAATGCTGAAGGCGGCCTTACGTATGCGGCGGTCGGTGCGGACTTCCTCGTGCGGGAACACCCTGGTCAGCCACTGCCAGCCTTCCGATGAGGTCGGGGCGAGAGCAGCGGCAAGGTCGACGGCAGAGGCGGCTGTAAATGCCTCGATCGGGGCCGTCTCGTCTACCGCCAGTTCGGCCAGTGCAGCGGCGCTGTCGGTCGTGAAGACCAGTTCCGCGATGGCGGGATCATCGCCCCATCGTCCAGCATGGTGGCGGTATCCGGTCAGGTCGAGATCGGCGACCAGGCCCTTGCGGTGCAGTCTCGCTGCCCAATCTCGCAGGGCGGTGGCAATATCGCGGGCAGCGGGCTCATCTACGGCACGCAGGCGGATCTGCAGGAGATGTTCGCTGTCGGGCCGGGCGTGGTCGTGGAAGCGGGTGAACCAGCGGGCCTCGGTGCTCGGTGTGACGGCATCGAGCAATTCGGGGAGGTGTCCGGTCAGGATCTGGTCAATACGGCGCGGATGGGCATGAACGGTGGCGGCGACCAGGCGGTCAGCCGGGAGTTCGAGTGCGGCGGCCGGTACCGGACGGCGCAAGGGGGCGGGTGGGAGTTCCACCGTGTGGAGGGCGAGGGCGAACTCGCAGGCGCGGCCGATCCAACTGGGTCGGGGTTCGTGTTCGGCGACTTCGAGCTTGCCGGCCCCGGCGAGGTGTGTACGCAGCAGGTGGCGGTCGAGCCGGTCGCGCAGGTCGAGCGGGAGACGGGAGTCGCCCACGGTGAACTCGACCGAGTCGGGCATTCGCCACCGCTGCCGCCATGCGTCGAACTCGGCGTCCCATTGGTGCGCCGGTGCTTTTGGGCTAGGGAAGTCCGCGGCGTCCAGGAGCCAGCGCGCCGGGGCCAGGACAGTGCGACCTGAGCGGAGACGAGGCAGGTAGGGCAAGGTGCGGGCGATGCCCAGATCGAGCGGTCCCCACCAGGTCCGGCCCGCTCCGGAGACTTCAGCGAGGAAGCGCGCCAGTGGTGGGGTGTGGACGGTCGCGTCGAGCGCGTGGAGGGCATGGGCCTCCACAACCCGGCCGGTGGTGGTGTGGATCAGGTGAAGCTGGGTGGGGTCGGCGGTGACGGCGAGCTCGTCGAGACCGATGAGGCCGGCCCTTCCAGGTGGCGGGTGTTCGCCGAGCACGATCAGGTGCGTCAGGAGGGGCGGTACGGCGGCGACGTTGCCGTTGCGGGCGCGGCGGGGCGGGAAGGACAACTGCGCGACGATCCGCTCCGGCGTCTCGGGGAACGACGCGGCAAGACGATCGGTCTCGGCCGGTCCGAGGAACGGCGCGAAGCGACCGGCCAGCGAGGACTCCGGGCGCGGGATGCCGGTCAGCCACAGCCGAAACTGCCCTCGGTCGATCGCTGCCGGGCCGGCGGCGTCCAGGCGGAACATCAGCTCGACGCGGGGCGGCGGCACGCGGTCGGTGCCGTCGCCGACCTGGAGGCGCTGGGTCACCTGTTCGGTGATGGCGATTTCTCCGGCTCCGTCGGTCTGGGCGGCTTGGATCAGTTCGATCGCGACCGCATCGCGGTCGGTCAGTTCGCGGGGGCCTTTGGCGCAGGCAGCGCCGAGGTACCCGGTTGGGTAGCCGAGTCCGGCATCGCTGACCAGGTCGCGGACCGGCACCATCGCTCCGGGCCCGTAGCGTTCCAAGAAGCGTTGGAGGTAGTCCCGCCACGGCGGCGTGCCGTACGGGTGAACCGAGAGTCGGAGCAGCGTCTCGGCGGCTGACTCGGCTTCGGCGACCACGGACGCGGGGAGGCAGAACTCGGCGTCCAGGCCCAGATGCACCGCACCGTCTCCTGTCGGTAGTTCGCTGATCGCCGTCGTCTTGGACGCGGCGGTCCCGAGGGTGGTCATGGCCGGTCGCGCGCTGGTCACCAACGCTCCGGCCTGGACCATCTGCACTACGAGGGCGCGGCACCGGCCCAGGGCAGTGCCGGGGAACCGTTCATGGAGCCGACTGGCGAGGTCGTCGAAACCGATCGGTTCGCCGGCCAGTTCGATCGCGGCCAACACGGGCGCCGAAGCACGCACCGACGCCTCGGCGACGGTGCCGTTGGACAGGTGCGTCTCGCTTGCCGGGGAAGGGATCGTGAGGCGGTCGCCCCGCACCTGGGCGAAGTCGTTCACGCATATGGAAAGTCCCGCAAGCTCGTCCGGATCGGTCTCGTACCGCGCCGCCCGGGTGTGGAGTGCGGCGGCATCGGGGAGCCGGTAGGCGGTGTGGTCGGTGCCGAGGCGGGTCTTCGTCTCGGTGCCGATGCGGGCGGGCGCGACTCCGGCGAACAGCCCGAAGGGGGTGGAGCGTCGCTCCCAGCGGGCCAGATAGGCGTAGATCGAGCCTAGGAGGCTTCGAAGGCGTTTCGGCTGGCTCTGCGTGCCGTTGAGGATCTCTTCGATGCGTTCGGCCAGGTCTGCGGAGGCGACGGTCAGCACTTGGCGGATGTCGTCTCGATCCCACAACTGCTGCAGCCAGCGGACACCGGCGCGGGCGAGGATGGCGTCGTGGTCATTGAAGTCGAAGGCTGGGCGCGGCCATGGTCGTTCCAGCGTGGAGGCGCGAGCGTAGGCGAAGCCACTGAAGGTGTAGGTGCCGGGCATGAGGAGCCTCCTGGATGGGAGCCGGAACGGGCAGGATGATGCGTTCGGGTTCCGGGCCCGCCCCGTGAGGCCGGGACGGGCCCTGCCGGGGGTCAGACCGGGTTGTTGGTGAACGAGCTGCAGGCGCTGGTCTGGCAGGTGTTGCCGCACCCGTCGCTGGTGTCGCAGCGCAGTTGCGCGATCGGTTCGAAGCTCTCGATGACGCGCAGGTCCAGCGCGAAGTCGTCGTCTTCGACGGTCATGGTCGGCGTTTCGGGTTCGGCCAGGAGCGTCGGCATGCTGGCTCTCCTTCCATCAGGGTTTCGGCCGAGCCGGAAGGCTCGGCTTCGGGTCAGGTCCGCTCCGTCCAGGAGAGGACGATCCTCCGGTGGTGCTTGTCCAGGACGAAGCCCTCCGGAAGTGCTGTTGCCCCGCGCGGCCAGATGGTGATCTTCGGGGCTGTGTGATCGGGACGCAGTGCGTCCCAGGATCGGATCTGTTCGGCCATGCGAGCGGCGGCCCGCTCGGCTCCGCCACCGAAGGCCGCCGCGGCGAACTCGAAGCGGCCGTCGTCGCGTTTGCGCGACAGGAGGTAGGCGAAGGCGTCATCGTCGACATGCGCGAGCCGGAACTGGCGTTCGTCATCCTCGGTCAGACCCGCCTCGGCAGCGGCGCCCGGCACGGTCGCCAGCAGGCAGAAGTGCGGCAGCGTGCCGGCCAGGTACAACTCCAGCGAGGCGAACGACTCTCCGGCGGACATGGTCACTCCGGTCCACTCGACTCGGCGGTCGGTGGCGAGGGCCCCGTCCAGCGAGCGCATGTCGGCCGGTGCGTTCTCGTCGTCGAATCGAAGACCGATAGCCTTGCCGAGCAGGAGGAACAGCCGCTCGTCGTGTCCGAGAGCGCCCTGCATCTGCACGAATCCGCACACCTCGGAAGAGACCGCCTCGAAGTGCTCGTCGACGGGTTCGAGGGCGAGCGAGCGCGTGATTCCCCGCATACGCAGCGGCACGACCAGCCGTCCGCCGGGGGCGAGCCGCTCGGTCCAGGCAGGCGGGAGATCCCAAGCGCCGACGGTCACGATGATCCGATCCCACTCATCGTCGCCGGGGAGGGACTCAGAGGCGTCGGTGCAGACGACCTCGACCTGGTCATAGCCGGTGGCTTCCAGCAGCTCGCCTGCCCGCGAGGTCACGTCGCGGTCGATGTCGACGGTTGTCACGTGACCGGAGGGGCCGACCAGTTCGGCGATGAGCGCCGCGTTGAACCCGCCCGAGCCGATCTCGAGTACCCGCATACCCGGCTCGATGGCGGCCTGTTCGAGCATGAACGCCTGGATCTCCGGCGCTGAGACCGAGGAAATCGCGACGCCGTGCTCATCGCGCTTGGTGATCACCGCGTCCCGGGCGCTGTAGACCTCTTCCAGCGGCGCCTCTGGGGCGAACCGATAGCGAGGCACGGCCTTGAAAGCCGCTTCCACCGGTGCCGAGCGCAGTGCGTGCAGGCTCCGCATCTCTTCGAGCATGGCTTCGGCCAATGCCCGAACCGCTGCGGGCTCGCCGTCGATCGGTTGCTCGTCCGCGCTCGGGTTCGTCTCGGTCATGGTCACCTGTTCCTCCTCGATGGTGCTGTTCATGAATGGATCGGGCGCTCAGCTGCCCTATCCCGTCTCCCGTTGGGGGAAGTCCCCGTCCGGTCGGCGGTTCCTCGACCGGTAAACGACAAGGCGGGCGAATCTCGGATGGATCGCCACCGGCAGCATCGGGTCGAGCGGCTGCGTTTCCACGACACACCACCACACCGCCATGGCGAGGCCGACCATGCCGACGACCTCGACCGAGTGGGGATGGTCGAAGTTCCCGTCACGCGGGTCGAGGATGATCTGCGGACTTTTGCCGAGGTCCCAGCGAATGACGCCGATCGCCGTTCGGAGGTCACCGTCGCGACACAGCCACATCGACCGGCCATCGTGCAGGTGGAGGCTCAGCCACTCACCTCGCACAAGGCAACGCCCGAGTTCCGTGCCGGGAGCGAGCGCTCGTCTACCGGCCCGGTCATCGCTCATCGGTTCGTCGTCTCCCTGGCCCAGGTGCGCTCCGAAGTCGATTGCGGCCGGGAGACGGGTCGACCGCGCAGGATCAGCGCGATACGCGGTCGACCCGGCCGGTCGGAGACGGCTCTGCGATCGCCTCATCCTGCCGTACTCCCGGCCTTGTGGCGGCACTTTCCACACCAGGCCCGATCTTCGCCGCATCGGCCCGGTTTGTAGCGCCAGCCGGCCGCCTCCACCCGTCGCACCCTGTCTCCGTATCCCATGAAGACGACCTCCAGGTGCGCCGGGCATCGGCAGCATGACACCGTATCGGTTCGAAGAGCACCCACCTGTTCCTCGACCTCGACGATGTCCGTATTGCGATCGTTCGTTTCCCAGGAGCGGTCGTCACGATCCGTGTTGGCGGAGGCTGCGGCCGCGGTCTCGGGCGGAATCGCCGAGATCGCGGCCGCAGCCTCCCGGGAGGAAGCCGAATCCCAGCAGCGCCCTACGGGACCGGCTTGAGTGTTAGCTCCATGTGCCTCGATCTGCCGGCGCAGCCGAGACCCGACCAGGCAGTCTCCGCGTTCCGGACGCCCGACCGCCCTTCGGCAGCGGCCGCAGTCCAGCAGGTGCCGCCCGAGGTCGGCCCTCGCCTGTTCGACCGGCGCACCGCGAACGGCGCTGTGCCCGCGGTTCTCGGGGCCGGTGTCAAGAGCGGCGCTCCGGGTCCGTCCCCACCGGAACCAGGCCACTGGGAGTGCATGATCGGTTGCCATGTATGTAGCCTGAAATACGACACCGCGCTAGACAAGCATCTGAAGCGGACAGCAACCTGGTAGGGGCTTTGTCCGCTTCGGACGAGGAGGCGGTCATGCCCTACCCGGAGAAGCAACTCCAGCCAGAGAACGGCCTCGCCGAGTGGTTCGGCGCTGAGCTGCGCCACCATCGCAAGCGCAGCCGTCTGTCCCAAGACGAGCTCGGCCAGCGCGTTTACACTTCCGGTTCCAAGATCGGCAAGATCGAGAAGGCGCAACGCGGCTGCTCGGTGGAACTCGCTGAAGCGCTCGACCGGGAGCTGGGAACCGGCGGTGTGCTGGCCCGCGCCTGGCGTCTGATCGAGGCTCAAGCGGACATACTCCCTTCTGAAGCGGACACTTTCGAGAATCGCGGCTCAGGGGTTGACGTCAGCCCCGTCGTCCGAGAGATGCTGGACTCGCATTCGTCAACTGCTCCAGGAGAGTCCGTGGATCGGAGAAGCCTTCTCCTCGCAAGCGCGGGGCTGGCGGCCGGAGCCGTCCTCGCCGACGGCGGCGTTCCCTCCGCAAAGCCGCAACTCGATCTGATGGCACAGGTCGATCAGATCGCGACCGCTTGCATCAGGATGAGTGGACAGCGCCGTATTGGACGGGCCGATCTGGCAAGGCTGGGTGCCGTCCACGACCTCTACCAGTCGCTCGACTACCAGTACGGCGGCGGGCTGGTCCACCGGAGCTTGAACCAGGTGGCGGACGCCGCCGCAGCGCTCCTGGACAGCTCCTACCCTGACCAGCTGCGGAGCGAGCTGTTCACCACCGTCGCCAACCTCCGTCTTCTGGCGGGCTGGACTGCGTTCGACCTGTGCTACCACTCCACCGCGCAGCGCCACTTCGCAGCGGCCGAGCGACTCGCGGTGTCCACGGAGAACATGAGTCTGGCCGTCTTCGTCCACTACTGCCAGGCTCGCCAGTTCCAGCACCAGCGGCACAACCGCGACGCCGTCGAAGTCCTCCGACTCGCCTCCGACCGCGTCAGATCCACGGCGACACCGGGAACGAAAGCCGTCCTCAACGCCACCATCGCGACGTCGTTCGCCGCTCTCGGCGACCGAGCAGCCGCGATCGCGTCGTTGAACCACGCGAACGACGACTTCGACCGCATCACCTCCGGCGGCGAGCCCCCGTGGATCAGCTGGATCGACCGCGCCGAGCTCGACGCCCAGTTCGGCCGGGTCTACCGTGACTTCGCCCGCCAAGACCCCCGGTTCGCCGATGAGGCCGCCGAATGGACCCGCAGGGCGATCGAAGGATTCGACGAGGGGATGCAGCGCAGTAGCGTCCTCAACCAGGTCGGACTATGCTCGGCCTGGTTCCTGGCGGGGGAGCCGGACACCGCGCTGGACATCGGCGCTCGACTGGTCGCCGACGACGGTCAGGTGCTCTCGCAGCGGGTGCGGGAGCGCATCGTGAACATGGGCCGCGACGCGCAGCGCTGTTCGGGCAGCTCGGACGTCGACGACTTCGTCCACATGATCACCCTACGGTAGGGAGCGAGCATTGACCGCCGGACGGTTCACCGACGACCGAATGCGCCGAGCCCTGGGCGGCATCGCGGCCCAGCTCGGTGTCGACGACAGCGACGCCCAGGTCCTGCACATGGCGAACAACGCCGTCTACGCGCTGCCAGAAGCGGGCATCGTGGTCCGGATAACCCGCTCGACCAAGCTCCACGAGCGCATCCGGAAAGGGGCCCGTCTCGGCTCCTGGTTCGCCGAGGTCGACGCCCCGACGATCCGCCTCCACGGCTCCACTCGGCAACCCCTGGAATACGAGGGCCTCCTCGCCACGGTCTGGGACCTCATTCCACCCGCGTCGGCCCCGAACGCCGACGATCTCGGCAACGTCCTCAAGGAGTTCCACAGTCTCCCGGCCCCCGACTTCGACCTGCCGAGATGGGACCCGGTCGGCACTGCGCGCAAACGCATCGCCGACGCCGAGGCCCTCGAAGACGACGACCGCGAAACGCTTCTGACCTGGTGTGACCGGCTGGAGCCCGAGGTCGACGCCCTCATAACCGAATCAGCAGGTTCCCTCGTCCACGGCGACGCCCATGTCGGCAATCTCCTCCGCCGTCCCGACGGCCGGGTGGTTCTGTGCGACTTCGACTCGACCTGCCTCGGCCCCTCCGGAGTCGATCTCGCCGCAGTGGCCGCCGCGGCGATCTGGTTCGCCGACACCGACGAACACGCCCGCCTCGCCGCGTCCTACGGCCGCGACATCACGACCGATCCGGCCTGGCCCGTCCTTCGAGACGCTCGCGAACTCACCTTCGTCGTCGGCGGAGTCCCTCTCATGGCGAGCACGCCCGGTGTGGCCGAGGAATTCAAGCTCCGGCTCGAGAGCGTCATGGCAGGCGACACCGACGCCTCGTGGACCCCGTACGCCGTCTTCGGCAAGGCCGACTGAACGTCGATGCTCCAGGCAAGGGAGAGGTCATGCCATACCCGGACAAGAAACTCGAACCGGAGGACGGGCTCCTGGAGTGGTTCGGCGCTGAGCTGCGCCACCACCGCAAGCGCAACGACCTGACACAGGCCGAACTCGGTCAGCGCGTCTACATCTCCGGCTCCCAGATCGGCAAGATCGAGAAGGCTGAGCGCGGCTGCACCGATGAGCTCGCGGAGGCCCTCGACCAGGCTCTGCAAACCGGCGGCGTCCTCGCCCGTGCTTGGCGCCTCGTCGAGGCCCAAGCAGACAAACAAGCTCTCGAAGCGGACGATGCCCCGAACCGCGGCTCATCAGCATGCGAAACACCGGTAGGTCGGGACATGCTGGGGCATGCCGAAGTTCAACCGTCCGAGGAGCCTCCGGTGAAGCGCCGTGAATTCCTCGCCAGTGCCGCCACCTGGTCCGCACTACTCACCACCGAGACCACCCGGATTCCCGGCCTGGCCGACCTCATCACCGCCGTTCTCAACAACGCGCCGGAGCGCTCAGGCGACCTCCCCGCCTTGAGCGAGCTCCGGGCGGGAGTATCGGCCGCCAAGCGCGAATACCAGTCCTGCCGCTACCGCGAAGTGCTCCAGCGCCTCCCTGGGCTGCTCCAAGATCTGCATCGAGCCGAAGACGACCTCGGCGAGGAGGCGACCGCGCTCCGCGCCGACGCCTACCAGATCGTCTCGGGTGTCATGCTCAAGCATTCCGAGCAAAGCCTGGCGACGCTCGCGGCAGACCGCTCCATGTCGGCGGCGACCGCCACAGGCGCTCCGATCACCATCGCTTCCAGCGCCCGCGCCGTCACCCATGTGCTCATGCGCACCGGCTACCCCGACTTCGCCGCCGACTTCGCGTCGAGCCACGCTGAGAAACTCGATTCGGATCCGCCGACGCCGGAAACGCTGTCGGTCTCCGGGGCGCTGCTGCTTCGGGGTGCCGTGGCTGCAGCTGACGCGGGGAAGCGGGCGATGGCGACCGAACTCCTCGATGCCGCCGACGACGCCGGCGGCAGGCTCGATCCCAACGGCAACGTTCGGGGCACCGGATTCAATCCCGTCAACGTCGCCGTACATCGCGTTCACATCGCGCTGGTGCTTGGCGACGCCGGTCGCGCCATCGAACTCGCACGCCGGATTGACATGGACCAGATTCGCCTCGTCGAACGCCGCGTGAGTCTCGCCATCGACGTCGCCACCGCGTTCGCCCAGTGGGGCCGCTACGATCGTGCCCTCGACACCCTCTATTTCGCCGAGGCAGCGGCACCGCAGGAGGTTAGAGTGCGCAAGAACGTCACCGAGCTGGTTTCGATCATCGAGGGGGCCGCGCCGATCTCCATCCGCCCGCACGCCACCGCGTTCGCCCGGAAGCTGGCCACGGCATGACCCGAGTCGTCTACCTCGTCATCTGCGGTGCCGGTCCAGCATCGGATGCCACGAGGTTCATCGAGGCCGCCCGTGCCGACGGCTGGGACTGCTACGTGCTCACCACGCCAACCGGAAGCGCCTTCGTCGACATCGAAACCCTCGAATCCGCCTCAGGGCATCCAGTGATCAGCGAGCACCGCAGCCCTGGAACTCCCAGGCGAGAACGTCCACCGGCCGACGCGGTCGTGGTCGCCCCGGCTACGGCGAACACCATCTGCAAACTCGCGGCGGGCATCTCGGACACCTACGCCTTGGACATAGTCTCGGAATGCATCGGCCTCGGCGTCCCGGTGGTCGTCGTACCGTTCGTCAACTCCGCCCTCGCCAACCGTGCCAGCTACCGGAAAGCCGTCTCTGCTCTGAAGACCGAAGAAGTCGCGGTCTACGACGTGCCCGCTCACCTTCCTCACCAGGGCGCGGCGCATCTGGGGAGCTTCCCATGGTCGGGTGCTCTCGCGATGTCCACCACGATGACGTCCAAGCAGTCGAGGTAGGTCCGGAACAAGTAGAGAGCCTTACTCTATTTTCGCTTTTTGTGTCGTTTACCGGATTTCTTGGCAAGAGTGAGCGACCTGCGGGCCTCGAGTTCGCTGTCGCAGAAGTCCTTCAGGATATGGAACGCGTCCTGCGACGTCCTGGTCCCCAGCCAGCCTTCCTTGATCAGGTCGATAGTGAAGGTGCTGCTCAAGTGCCGTGAGACGTTCTTACGCGAGAAGCAGGTACCGCCCTTAGGACCGGTGCCCTCGATCTCGGAATGGACCTGTTCGAACAGCGACAACGGCAGCATCATCCCGGGAACCGGCTTGGTTCCGAGGTCCAGACTGTCGACCGGATCGCACAGCTTGACATAGCACGGCTCCGGAAGGAGCCGGAAGGACCACGAGTTCGCCGCGGGCGGGCGTTCGTCGAAGTGGTCCCGAACGGCTCGAAGTCGTACGAGTTCCTTCTCAAGCTGCTTGTCCGGACGGTATCCTGGCCCGCCTCCTGGGGCCTTGTCCTTCATTCGCTTGTACTGGATCAGAACGAGCGCGTTTCGGATCTCGTCGATATAGATCAAGTCGGCACCGGTACCGTGCTCCAGCCGCTCCTTGTTGGCGTAGATGACGGTAAGCTCCCCGTCACCGTCGGGGTTGGTGAACGTCAACGCGTCGAAATCCGTCTCGACAGGCGGGTTCCAGCCGGTCAGGTTGATCCAATCATGGCGAATCATGGCGTCCTCGCCTACCCGCTGTCCGGTCGTCATACCGCGTAGGAAGCTGCGATGACCTCGTTCGTAGCCATGCGCCTCTATTCGGGCGATCGGCTGGCCGGCTATACCGAAGGTCGTGCGCATCACGTCCCGTTCGAGCGAGAGCTGACCGAGAACCTCGTTCGGAATCGGGGCAGGCTCGGTCTGCTGCCGCCACGCTTCGATCACCCCGGGCAGCCAGGGGATGCGACGTCCCAGTTCGGCTATCAGGTCTCGTTCCTGGACTTCTGTCAGATCCGTCGAACGGTCGAGCGCGTTCTTGACCGTGCGCCCTACCTGTCGGACCTCCTCGACCGAGACCCTGGCGTCGAACGGCCTCCAGGCTCGGACTTCAAAGGTCGATTCAACCCGCCCCGCGCGTTTGCCCCGACGAGCGATGACGACAGCCTGGAGTTCACCGTCAGTGCGCAGCAGTGCGACCTGCCAGCCCTTCCGAAGCTCGCAGCGGTCGGTCGGATAGGTGAAGCGCGGCCAGCCCTCGGCATCAGGTTCGACGGCGCCCGCAGGGCAGCGGTCCAGCCACCTCAGGACTTCACTGGTACACGGGATGATCGAGACGGGTGTCACCGGTCCAGTTAAGCAAAGTGTGACAACCTATGCACGCCATGCCCGTCCGGGTGGCGCGACGATGTCGGCGGGCGGCCGTAGACTGTGCGAGTGATTCAAGGCAACCTTCGCAGCAGTATCGACCGTATTTGGGACACGTTCTGGTCAGGCGGGATCTCCAACCCGCTGGAGGTGATCGAGCAGATCACTTACCTGATGTTCCTTCAGCGGCTCGACCAGGCTCAGGAGCGGGCCGAGAAGAAGGCCAACCTCAACGAGGAGCCGATCGAGAACCCCGTCTTCGACCCCGATGACAAGGAGATCCAGAAGCTTCGCTGGTCAAAGTTCAAGCAAGAAGCGCCTTCCGACATGTTCGCGATCGTCGCGGATAAGGTCTTCCCGTGGCTGCGTGAGCTCGGCGGCGAGGACTCAACCTACGAGCGCCACATGAAGGACGCCCGCTTCACCATCCCGACTCCGTCCTTGCTGGCGAAGGTGGTCGAGATGCTCGATGAGCTGCCGATCGAGGACGGTGACACCAAAGGCGACCTGTACGAGTACATGCTCTCGAAGATCGCTACATCAGGGCAGAACGGCCAGTTCCGCACACCGAGGCACATCATCGAGCTCATGGTCGAGATGACTCAGCCGAAGCCCGGAGATGAAATCTGCGATCCCGCATGCGGCAGCGCTGGGTTCCTCGTGGCAAGCGCGGCCTACCTGAACCGCGAACACCGTGAAGCGCTGTTCGACAAGAGCCAGGCCCACCACTTCCACAACAGCATGTTTCACGGCTTCGACTTCGACCGGACCATGCTCCGCATCGGCTCGATGAACATGCTCCTGCACAACGTCCAGAACCCTGACATCCGCTACCGCGATTCTCTGTCGAAGGCCGTCGAGGACGAGCATTCCAGGTACTCGTTGATCCTGGCGAACCCACCATTCGCTGGCAGCCTCGACCTCTCGTCTTCTTCCAAGAAACTTCAGGACGTGGTGAAGACCAGGAAGACCGAGCTGCTGTTCATGTCGCTGTTTCTGCGCCTGCTCAAGCCTGGCGGTCGGGCTGCAGTCATCGTCCCCGAGGGGGTCCTGTTCGGCTCCACAAAGGCTCACAAGGCCCTACGCCAGAAGCTAGTTGACGATCACAAGCTCGATGCGGTCGTGAAGCTGCCTTCCGGGGTATTTAAACCATACGCGGGAGTGTCAACCGCGATCCTCTTCTTCACCCGCACCGATTCAGGCGGTACCGACAACGTCTGGTTCTACGATGTGCAGGCCGACGGTCAAAGCCTCGACGACAAGCGGCTCCTGCTGCTAGACGAAGCCAAGTTTGGCGCCGTCCCGCGTGAACAGCTTGATGATGAGGACCACACCAAGAACAATCTCCCTGATGTCCTCGCTCGCTGGCACGAGAGGAAGACCGATGAGCTCGACCGAGCCAGAACCGAACAGAGTTTCTGTGTCCCGCGCGGGGAAATCGAAGCAACCGACTACGATCTCAGCCTCAATCGCTACAAGGAAATTGTTTATGAGGAGACCGAACATCGCCCTCCACTAGAAATCATCGAGGAGCTCGAAAACATAGAAAATAGTATTCAACATGGGTTGAGTGATTTGAAGGGGCTGATCAAGTGAGCACTCTTTCTACCTCATGGGACCTTGTGCCCTTGTCAGAGGTGTTCACTAGTATCAAATCCGGATTTGCCTACGGCAAAGATTCGCCTACCGGCATCCTCCAAATTCGAATGAACAACATTACCCCCGAGGGAACATGGGATCTCTCGAAACAGCGACGCGTTCCGCAGGACCATAAGGCGATCGCCAAATCCGATCTGACCACTGGTGACATACTGTTCAATGTCACCAACACTCCCAACCTAGTGGGAAAAACTGCTCTCTTCAAAGATTTCCCAGAGACAGCAACCTTTAGCAACCATTTTCTACGCCTCCGCACCAATGATCGTATAGCCAACTCTTCATATGTTGCCCGCTGGATGCAGTTCCTGTTTTCAATTAGAGCATTCGAGGGAATGTGTCGCCAATGGGTCAACCAGGCAACAATTAATACGGATACTTTCCTCTCCACCGAAATCCCTCTCCCTCCAATGAAAGAGCAGCGGAAGATTGTGTCTCTGCTGGACCAAATAGCTGCCCTCCGCGAGCAACGCCGTAAAACACTCTCACTGCTCGACAATCTTGAACAATCAACATTTCTTCAGATGTTCGGAGAGGCTATTCTTGGCCGTGGCAATTGGCCCATGGTGACGATTGGGGACCTAATCGAATCAACTCAATATGGCTCGAGCGAAAAAGCAGCCAATCATGGTATCCTACCAATCCTTAGAATGGGAAACATAACTAGCTCGGGTCAAGTTAGTCTTCACGATATGAAATACCTGCCAGACGCTCCAGGTGATGATCGATTTCTCGTGAAAAATGGGGAACTCTTGTTCAATAGGACTAATAGTCCAGATCTCGTCGGAAAGACGGCAATTTACCGTGGTCCAGAGCCGATGGCATATGCTGGATATCTCATTAGAGTCCGAACTGGCTCAAAGAGTGATCCCGCATACCTGAATGGATTTTTGAACTCAAAGTTCGGGAAGTTGACCTTGCGCAACATGTGCAAAAGCATTGTCGGCATGGCGAACATCAACGCCAAAGAACTGCGAGGGATTAAGGTACCCAAACCTCCGCTGGAATTGCAGCGAGAGTTTACTCGGCAAGTTCAGCAGATCAGCCGTCTGCGTGATATCCAGGAGTCGCATTTGGCTGAGCTGGACTCGCTGTTTTCGTCGGTGCAGGCACGTGCGTTCCGTGGCGAGCTGTGGGAGACTGTCTCAGGTTAGTTCCCTTGTGGCGGAAGGACACCCCCATGGCCAGTAACTTCGACTTCCTTCGGCCGGTCCGGCCTGACTGGTTCGAGCAGGCCGCTCGAGCTGAGAGGTATGCTTTTGGCGACCCGCGCGCCTCCTGCTTCTATGCACGCCACACGCTGGAACTGTTGGTGACCTGGCTGTACGAGGTCGAGCCCCACCTCGAGCTGCCCTACCGTTCCGAACTGGGTGCCAAGATCGGGGAGTCCGACTTCAAGAACCTGGTCGGTGGCGAAGTCTGGCCGAAGATGGACGCGATCCGACGCATCGGGAACTACGCCGTCCATCGCCCCGCCCCACCCCAGGATCGGGACTCGATGCACCTGGTCAAGGAGCTGTGGCATGTCATGTTCTGGGCAACTCGGCGCTACAGCCGCCGCGGTGTCGAGCTGGCCGAGAACCCACCGAGGTTCGATCATTCGCTGATCGAGCGGCCTCTCCCCGAAGGGGAGCGTAAGAAGCGCCAGGCCGAGATCCAGAAGATGGCTGACGACCATGCCCGCCAGGCCGAAGCCCTAGAACAGGCCCGGCGGGAAAACACCGAAATCAGGGAGGCGTACGAGGCAGAGCTGGCCGGACTGCGGCGTCGGATCGCCGAGGAGAAGGCCGCTGCTGCCACTGTCCCGGACAGCCATGACTACGACGAGGGCGAGACTCGCGCGTACCTGATCGATGTGCTGTTGAAGGAGTCCGGCTGGGTCCACGGTGAGAACCTCGATGTCGAGGTGCCGGTCGAGGGGATGCCGAACACGTCAGGACGCGGCGAAGTCGACTACGTCCTGCGCGCCCGAAACGGCATCCCGCTCGCAGTGGTGGAGGCCAAACGGACGAGCAAGGATCCCGAACTCGGCCGCCAGCAGGCGGTCTACTATGCTAACTGCTTGCAACGGCAATACGGCCAGCGACCGATCATCTTCTACACCAACGGATACAAGACCTGGCTGTGGGACGACGGGCCGAAGTTCTACCCTCCGCGCCTGGTCGCCGGATTCTATACGCCCGATGAGCTCGAGTCACTCTTGCAACGACGGGCCGCGAGGCTGAGCCTGCCCCAGACCGGCGTGAATCCGAAGATCGCCGGTCGGCGCTACCAGAAGCGGGCGATCGCGGCGGTCGGCCACGCCTTCGAGGACCAGCACCAACGGCACGCCCTGCTGGTGATGGCTACCGGCACGGGCAAGACCCGCACCACCATCGCCCTGGTTGACCAGCTCATGCGGGCTGGATGGGTGAAACGCGCCCTGTTCTTGGCCGACAGAAAAGCCCTGGTCAAGCAGGCCGCCGAGGCGTTCACCGAGCATTTCCCCGACTCTGCTCCGGTGAACCTGCTCAAGGACAAGAACGAGAAGGGCAGGATGTTCTTCTCCACCTACAACACCATGTCCAACCTGGTGGAGAACCGCGGCGACGACACCCAGCACCGCTTCGGTCCGGGCTATTTCGACCTGGTGATCGTCGACGAGGCCCACCGGTCGATCTACCAGAAGTACGGCGCGCTGTTCGACCACTTCGACTCGCTGCTGCTCGGGCTCACCGCCACCCCGAAGGACGAGATCGACCGCAACACCTACCGCCGGTTCCAGCTCGAGGACGGCATGCCCACCGACGTCTACGACCTGCAGGAGGCCGTCGACGAGGCGTGGCTCGTACCGCCGCGGGCGATCCAGGTACCGCTCCGGTTCCCTCGCAGCGGTCTGCGCTACGACGACCTCTCCGAGGAAGACAAGGAGCTGTGGGATGCCGCCGAGTGGGACTCGGAGGGGAACGTCCCCGACTTCGTCGAGGCCGACGCTGTCAACAAGTACCTGATGAACGCCGACACCATCGACAAGGCCCTCGAAGTGCTCATGGAGTACGGGCTGAAAGTCGACGGCGGGGAGCGGATCGGCAAGACCATCGTCTTCGCCCGCAACGAGCTGCACGCCCGCGAGATCGTCAAGCGGTTCGACGTCCGCTACCCCCAGTACGCCGGGCAGACCGCCCGGGTCATTACCTACAGCGAGCCCTACGCCGAGCAGCTCATCGACGACTTCTCCGACCCCGACAATCCGCTGGACGTGGCGGTCTCGGTCGACATGCTCGATACCGGCATCGACGTGCCCGAAGTCGCCAACCTCCTGCTGTTCAAACCGATCCGGTCCAAGACGAAGTTCTGGCAGATGATCGGTCGCGGGACCCGCCTGCGTAAGGACTTGTTCGGCCCCGGCCGCGACAAGACCGAGTTCCTGGTCTTCGACGTCTGCGGCAACCTCGACTTCTTCAACCAGAACATGCCCAGCAGCGAAGGCCGCGTGGCTCCGTCGTTGTCCGAGCAGCTGTTCCGCCACCGGGCCGAACTGGTCTTCGAGCTCGACCACAACGACCACGACACTCCGGCAGTCGACGGGGCGAACGTCGACCCCGAGCAGACGACATCCGCGCTCCGTGAGGCTTCAGCTCGTCGGCTCCACGACGAAGTGGCCGGCATGAACCGAGACAACTTCCGGGTCCGCCCGCATCTCGAGCAGGTCGAGCACTTCGCCGAGTTCTCCGCCTGGGAGCCGCCCCTGACCAGCGAGTCTTACGGCAATGCCGTCGATCTGGCCGGGCTCCCCACCGCCTACAAGCCCGACGAGGACACCAGTCCCGAAGCCAAACGGTTCGACCTGCTCGCCCTGCGTCTCCAGCTCGCCGTGCTCCAGCACGACCCGTCATTCGACCGGCTGCGGGACCGCGCCGCGACAACGGCACGGCTGCTGCTCGACCAGACGACGATCCCCATGGTCGCCGAACAGGCGGTGTTCCTCGAGGAGCTCGCCGGCGACGAGTGGTGGGTGGATGTCACGGTTCCGCTGCTGGAGCGGATGCGCCGCAGGATCCGCGGCCTGGTCCGATTCATCGAGAAGACCCGACGCAATCCCGTGTACACGGACTTCGAGGACACCCTCGGCGAGGTCTCGGAAGCCAGCCTCATCGGCGCGTCCAGCACCGTCGACCACAAGAACTTCCACATCAAGATCCGCTCCTACCTTCGCAATCGAACCGACCAGGAGACCGTCGACAAGCTCTATCGCAATCAACCTGTCACCGCGGTGGAGCTGGAACTTCTGGAGAGGATCTTCATCGAACTCGGCATGGCCACGGCCGAGGACCTCAGCTGGGCTGCCGAACAGCACAGCGGGCTCGGCCTGTACCTGCGCACGATCGTCGGTATGGACCCCGACAGCGTCCGCAAGACGCTAGACGATTTCTGCAGGAACCGCGACCTCACTCGGCCTCAGCACGCCTTTTTGGAGCAGTTGGTCGACTACATCGCCGTCAACGGGCTGCTGGAGAAGCCGGGCATGATGTACGATCCGCCGTTCACCAACATCCACCCCGACGGTCCGGCCGGCCTCTTCGAGCCCGCGGAGGTCAGGCAGATCGCAGAGGTCATCAAGTCCATCAAGCGGAATGCTCAGCCGATGTCCTGACGCAGGTTCGTAGAATGCCGCGATGGACGACACCGAGCGATTAACCTGCGAACGTGTACGTCGCGGTGTTGGGTGTCTCTGGGCTGTTGTTGGCGGCGTTGTCGTGGGGCTTCTCCCTTCGGCTCGCTCCTGACGGGCGCGGGTCGAGTCTCCACAGCCTCGAGGTCGGCCGTCAAGCGCTAATGGGGGGGATGCTCGTCCTCCTCGGCGCGGGCGGCGGACTGTTGGCGGCGGTAGGTCTCGGTGAGCAGCCTTCGACGGTCGCGTTCGCGCTGTTCGCCTCCGTGACCCCGGTGGTGGCGGGGATTGATGCGTTCAGCCACCGTTTGCCCTTCGTCTTCAGCGGTGGGGCGCTTGTTCTGGGGCTGATCTGCTTCGGCGTCGACGCGCTCTCAAGCGGGACGGTTCAGCTTCAGCGTGCTGTTCTAGCGTTTCTGGTGGTGGGAGTGCTCGCACTGGCGTGGTGGTGGGGTTTCGGCGGGCAGGTCGGCCTCGGGGATGTGATGCTGCTGGCGGCGATCGGGCTCTACACCGGATGGTGGTCGTGGGCGGCGGTGTGGGCCGGGGTCACCTTGGGGTTTCTACTGGCGGCGGTAGCCGCCCTGGTGGGCCGCTGGCGGGCTGGCCATAGCGGCGGGTACCTGCCGTTGGGGCCGTGGCTGTTGGGCGGGTGCTGGGGCGCGGTGGCACTCGCGGCGGCCCAGATCCTATGAGTCCAAAGTAGACTTATTGGATACGAAAAAAGACCCGCTTCATGCGGGGGTCGTGGAGCCGGAGCCTTCGCTCCGACTCCACGGGCGTGGACTACCTCCTTCCTCTGGGGACGCGGTGACGTCCGGGTTGAAGTGTCGTGAAGAACGCCTCGTGAAGACCTCGAACGCTTTCGCGGATCACTTCGCGAGCCTCCTCGTCGTCCCAAGCCAGCAGCGCCCGCTGAAGCAGCGCCTTCTTCGAGCGGCGTTCGATGAGCCGGGCGCACAGCTCGCAAGCGGCCCAGTCGCTGCTGGAGTGGTGCCGCCCGACCGGAGCGTCGTCCTCGCCGATAACGATCATCTGGATACCCGGGGCCCGATAGCGCCATCTGACCTTCGTGGAGGTGCAGAAGTCGCAGAACTGGGTGAGGTCTTCCTCGAAGTGCTCGGCCCGCGGCTGCGGGACCGCTTCGTGGTCAGCCTCATGGTGCCTGACGTGGGTGTAGACCACGTCCCCGACCTGTTCACCGAACTCGTTGAGCGGAATGCGGCGGCTCAGCGGCTGCGAGCAGGCTGCGCAGACCATGGCCGCCGGGAGATCGCCTTCGTCGATCATGCCGTCTGCCCCTTTCCGGGCTCGTGGATCAGGTCGGACAGCAGCTCGGGGAGCGCCATGGACAGGAAGCCCAGGGCGTTCATGCCCTTCAGAGCGTTGGCGACGGCGGCGTCGATGCCGTTGGGCGAGGACCAGCCGTAGACGACGGCGGAACGTTCAATCACGACCGTCTGCCAGACATGTCGCCCGCGACTCACTCGGTAGACGGCCGCGAGCGCCTGGAGCTTCTCGACCGCCAGGTTCTCCCGGTCTCGACGCACGTCGTCGATACAGCGGGAGAAGATCTCCCGGATATTGACGTCCGTGCCTCGGGCCAGGTGACGCTGGTCGGCGTCGTCGTAGACGAAGTTGATCTCGAAGCGTTGGCCTTGCGGAGCGGGGAAAACACCCCACAGGCCGCCCAGGCGCTGAGCACGGCACTCCTTGGCCAGTTGGGCGATCTGCCAGGCGAGCTTCGGGTCGATCCGGATCACGACAGCTCACCTCCGGTCAGGGCACGGAGGACAGCGGTCACGCCCGCCACGAACGGATCGCCTTTCAGATCGTGATCTGCCGGAACCGTGATCAGCCCCGTCGGGCTGGCCTCGTCTCGGCTCCAGCCGATCCGATGCACCGTGCGGTCATTGAAGACGGCGGTGAGCAGGTGCATCGGTCGGCCCTCCGGCTGGACTTCGAGCACGAACGCGATGCCGATCAGCCGCCTGGACTCGGCGGACACTTCGCCGCGCTCGATCTGCTCGGCGACCTCGGTCAGCCGCTTCTCGACCTCCTTTCCGGCTCCGGAGAAGACCCCCAGTGCCTGTCCGACCTCGGACAGGCGCATCGTGACGATGGCCGGTTCGTGCCGGTAGACGCCGAGGATCGTGCTGGTCCCGTTGATGACGTTGCGCTCCATCTCGTTGGCGAGGAGCTGGTTGATGCAGACGTGCGTCGCGTCGTCCATCAGGCGGCCTCGCCTTCGCGCCAGGCTCCCGAGAGGAGCCGCACCGACTCGGGTGCCGTACCCGTACAGGTGAGGTTCCAGACCGTCCAGGCCAGTGGGCCGTCGGGGTCGGCGTCGAGCGCGATCTCGGCGAACACGATCGCGACCTCGTCACCCTCGCTCCAGGCCGACAGCGCCGCGAGAGCCGCTGCCGTGGCACGCTCGGTGCCGGTCGTCTCCCGGGCGACCTGGCACCACAGCATGTGGGCGCGGTCGCTGCCCTCGAGGATGTCGTCGATCGCGTCCGAGACGACGTCGGGGTTGGCCACGGCGGCGATGCCGAGGGCGATCGCGCAGGGCATGCTCGGTCCCAACGGGTCGGCCATGCAGCGCCGGTAGAGGCGCTCGTCGTGATCGGCCTGCAGAGCCGGGTCGGTGTATTCGGCCCGGTCGGCGCGGCACTTCGCGGCGATGCGTTCGGCGGTCGCGGCTCGGTCGCCGTCGAGGGGGCGAAGCACCCGTGCCGCGTAGCGCTTGCGACAGGCCGCTCGGAACAGGAGCGCTTCGAGGCGGCCTTGGGCCGGGTTGGGGCGGACGATCGCGGCCAGCGGAGCCGCATCGTCGCGGTGGACGTCGTCGGCGAAGGCCCACTGCGTACGGGTGGCGGCCAGGCTCCGCACGCGGGTGACGGTCTTGACGCCGATCTCGTCGAGAGCAGCGCGCGCCCTGACGACTGCACTCGCCGCCACGTCGGCCTCGGTGTGGTAGCCGATGAGGTAGATCGCGTCGAACTCGTCGCCGGCCCAGTCGCGGGCCAGAGACATGCGCGATTCGGCGGCGGTCAGTGCGGCCATCGGCCAGGACGTGTAGGCGCGGGGTTCGCCGCCGAAGGCGCCGATGACGACGAGTTCCTGGTTGAGCGGACGTTCGAAGATGTAGGTCGGGAGTCCGACCATCTCGGCGGGTTCGAGGGTGTCGAGCACCCCGGAGATGCCGTACGATTGCAGGTTCACTGCACTTTCCTTTCAACGGGTTTGGTGTTGTGGCGTGCGGCCGAGCGGGTCCTAATCGACTCGGCCGCACTGGTTTTCGGCTCTGGTGAGCGCCGCTGTCAGGCGGCGTTCACCGGGTTTCGCTGCCGCACGATGTACGGCACCGGTCCTTCCTCGGCTCGGAGGCGGACGATGTGGTTGTGCGCCCGGTAGAGGGCGAATCGGTCGAGCCAGTCGTCAGCGCTCATCACGTCTTCGATCGGCAGCACGCCGACTGCGGTGGCATCGAGCCCGTGCGCATTGCCGGTGAAGACGATTCCGTGACCGAGGACGATCAGTTCGTCTTGGAATGGGATGCTCGGTGCCACGCCGCGTTCGGTGTCGGCTTTCAGGACCGGGCCCCTGACGGTGCGGACGACGGCGGTCAGCCGCATGACCTTCCCGACCGGCGGGTTCGCGAAGCGCACCCACTGGTTGCCCTCGCCGAGCAAGGCAACGCAGTTCTCCGACACGAACGGCGCCTCTCCTACCGGCCAGGTGAGGACGCCTTCGCCGAGTTCGTGGATCTTCCTGCGTTTCGGCATGCCTCATGCCTCCTTTCTCTGGTTCGTTTCCCGTTCCCGCCGACGCACTTCGGGCGTGCGGTGGAGTTCGAGGCGGACCGGTCGGCCCTCGACTTCTCGGAGCGCCGCGACGTCGAGCCACGGGTTCGGGGCAGGACGGGCGGGTTTGACTCCGATCGCGTCGGGAGTCGGTGCCTCGCCGAGCGCAGCGGTGAAGACCTCGCCTTCGCCGAGAAGGACGGGAATCTCCACGGTCTTGGTGCGCACCTTCACCCCGGGCTTCAACCAGCGTCGGCGTCTCGTGGTGACCTTCTTGAGCTTCACCGCGACCAGCTGCGCTCGAACGCCTTTGGGAACCCCGGTGAGCATCGCTCTGCCGCCGTCGACGACGAGGGCTACCATGCCGAATCGGCGTGTCTCACCTTCGGGCTTGGGAATCCGGAGAACCCCTTCCCCGACGACCTCGATGACGGTGACGGTCATAGCGCACCACCGCGCCTTCGCGATCGGTCTCCGCGCTTCCGGCGATCGGGCTTCTCCTGGACGGGCAGGCAGGCGCATCGCGGCCATGAACGGTGAGCCTCGATCTGGACCTGGATGTCCTTCAGCCTCCCCAGCGTTCCGGGCTCGAGCCACCACGCTTGGCGGCCGTCGCGGGGTCGCACGCCCACCGCCAGCGCGGGCCGGTCGTTCCAGCTGGAGCGTTCGAAGAACAACGCGCCGACGCCGAGCAGTTCGGTGCATGCCCGTCGCCCCTCGGCCTGCGCTATCGGCGCGGGGACGGTGGCGGTCAGCGCTGCCGCGTGGGCGGCCTTCATCTCGCGCAGTTGCACCGGGTTGCCGTGCTCGTCGAGGAGCAGGACGGTGCCGTATCGGCGTGAGTCGGACTCTGCCGGTGGGACGACCAGGCGTCCCTCTCCTATCAGGTGTGGTTGAGTTCGATCTGTCAAGAACTTCCCCTTTCATGGGGTAGGGTGTTGCCGCCGAAGAGCCGAGGCTCTTCGGCGGCAACACGTTTCTGAATCGGAATGCCGACTCGTCAGATGCCGAGGCAGCGGTAGGTGCGGGGGCCGGTCTCGCGAACCAGCGCAACGAGCGCCTTGCTCGGGTGCTTGAGGCGGCGGTGGTCGGGGCGGCACAGCCGGTCCAAGGCGTTCTTGACCGCCCCGTCGGAGTTGTCGCTGACCTTGTCCGGGTGGGCCGCCACCAGTTCCTTCGTGATCTGGCGGACGGTGATCTCCTCGCCCGTGTTCTGCGGGTCGGTCACCCAGTCGATCACCATGCCGGTCAGCTCCCCGGGTGCGAGCGTCCGCTTGCCGTCGTTGCGGACTCCGGTGCCCGCCTTGCGCGGCCGGGACGTGCCCCCGATCGTCTTCGTCTGCCCGCAGGTGGGGCAGGTGATGGCGTCGGGGGCGTCGTGGAGCTGCACCCGCGCGGCGGCTTCCATCAGGTCGCCGCCGTGGACGACCGTCCAGATCGTTCCGGGCTGGTCCGGGTTGTACGGGTTGGAGCACTCGACCAGGCCGTGCTCGGCCATCGCGCGCAGCGCATTGAGCACCAGGCGGCGCTTGGTCGGGAGGTAGGCCCGGTCGCACAGGTCCAGCAGACCGATCGGTTCGCCGATGTCGGCGAGGGTCCTGGCGATGTGGAGGACCTGCGGGTCCGGGTCGGGCAGCGGCTCGAAGGTGGCGGGCGGCTCGTCCGCTGCTGTTTCGGTCTCGGGCCTGCCGCCCTCTTCCTGGTTCCCGTCCGATTCGGCCTCGTCGGTGTCGCTGTCGGCCTCGGTGTCTTCGGACGCTTCCTCGTCGCTCTTGTCAGAGCTGCCGGCCGTCTCGCCATCGGCCGTGTCCTCACCGGCGTCGAGCTCTGTTGCCTCGGGTTCTTCCTCTTCGGCGGGTTCCGGCTCACCGTCTGCTTCAGCCGGTGCGGCGGCCCTCCAACGGCGCTCGTCTCCTTCCCCGGTGACGACGGTGCGGCCTTCCTTGACCAGGCGGTCCAGGGCTCGGACGGCCTGGTTTTCGGTCATCTCGGTGGATTCGAGGGCCGCAGTCCCCTCAATGACTTCGGCGAGGCTGTATTCCCCAGGGTTGTTCCCCAGCAGCGCCGCTACGGCGCGGCTGGCCTCTTTGGCATTCGCCATGATGGTTTATCACCTTTCAATGGTTTTGGTGTGCATGAAAAATGGCTTGGCTCCGGTGCGGCGCCAAGCCATGCGGAGTGCCCATGCCTCCGGACAGAGCCGGTTCGTATCGGCACTCGGGTATTCGTCGGTGAGTCCCTGGATCAGCTCAGAGGCGTTGCTCCTTCCAGTCGGTTATGCCCGGGGCGTTATTCCTCGTCGGTCTCGTCGTGCTTGAGGACGTCGGCCAGATCGATCTCGACCTTGTAGCGCTCCCCGTCTTCACCGGTGCCATCGAAGTGGCCGGGAAACCGGCAGAAGTGCCCCTCCTCATTGGCGAGGGCCGCGATGTGCGCCAGGCAGCGCAGCGCGCCCACCATCGCCGCGGACTTGACCCCGTACGGGCCTGGTTCGACGGCGACGACCGTGCGGCCGTCCTCGCTGAGGATCGGCAGGACGTCCGGATCGAGGATCTTCGGGACGTCGGAATCGATCGCTCCAAAGCTGGGGTGCGGTTGAAGCAGACGCCTCCAGGTCCCGGCATCGAGCGGCGGTTCGACCTCGATCCGTCCCTCGTAGCTGATCTCGTATCCCATGAAGCTGTTCTCCCTTTCTCTATGTGCCCTATCTTGGGCAAACGAAAGGCGACACCGATCGGCGCCGCCTCGTCTATGCGGGGGGTTGATGGACGCGGGGCTCAGTAGTCGAAGAGGTTCTCAAACTTCGTCCACGCGACGCTGGCCCAGCGGCGGACGCGGGCACGGGTGTAGTCGAGGCCGCTGCTGGCCGGGCGCTTGGTGCAGCGGCGACACGTGCACTTGAACGGGTGGAGCTCCTTCGGCGGGACGAGCATGTTGCGCTCGCCGGAGCGCATCACCAAGCTCTGGTGCTCGTCGAGGACGACGCGGATGAAAGTCCCCACCGGGTGGTGGAGCGTCTCGACCACGGTCGCCGGGTAGGTGTGCGCGGCCTTCTTCCGGTAGGTCGTGAACGGGGTGGCGGGCAGGTGCAGGATGGGGCGGACACGGACGCGCTGGCCGACCTCGAATTGGCGGATCATGGTTTTCTCCTTTGAGTTGCGGTGGAGGCTTCGTGGTGCGTAGGCACGGCGAAGCTGCGCGTCGGTAACCGGCGCGCGTGGATACAGGAGAGTCCCGGTCTGGCACGGTGTCGCCGTGCGCGCCGCCCGTGATTGGGTGGTCCGAGAAGGAATCCTCAGCACAGACTGAGGTTGCCGCCGTCGAGGGCGGTCGGGCCGAGCATGAAGCTCGGTGTGCCGCCTTTGGTGGGCGGCTGAGTGCAAGTGATGAGTCCGCCGAGTTGGGCGGCTGCCGGGTCCGACCAGCGTCGGCTGGTGGGAGGTCCGGTAGCGGTGCCCCGCTCGTGTCAGGCTCGGCCTGCGCTCGGTGTGTACGGATGAAAAATTGCTATGCCTCGACGCTAGCCGGTTACCCAGGCGATACGACCGGTTCTACGGGAGGGTAACCGGCTACCCTCGACTACCCTCGCGTCGCGAGCCTGCGACTACCCGACGCTCGACGAGCGGTGACCGGTCCGACCTCCGTCCGAGGTACACCAGGGCCAGCAGAGCTCTGCTACAACAGGAAGGTGCGCAATCCCTTCTCTCGTCCCAGGTCAACGCCCGGATCCGTCCTAGAGTCGTCAGGGGCAAGCGAGCTCGCTACTAGGAGACTGCCATGGTGGCGATCCCTGTCATTCGCCGTTGCCGTGGTAATCACGGTCGCGCTCGCGGCCACTTATGGGCTGTGGGTACTGTTCACCGGCTCGCCCGCGCTGCCCTCATACAGCGCCGATGACGACCAGGTACGCATTGACGTACTCCGGCTGGTGTTCTACGCCGTTGCGGGCATCGGCGGCGTCGTCGCTCTCACCATCGCCTACCGGAGGCAGCGGCTTCACGAGGCCGCCGAACGCCGCGATGACACCCGATTGTTCAACGAACGGTTTACTGCTGCGGCCGAACAGCTCGCCTCCGAACAGGCGGCGAATCGGCTCGCCGGAGTGTACACCATGGCCAGACTTGCCGACGACTGGAACGTCGAAAGACAGACATGTGTGGATGTCCTGTGTGCCTATTTGCGCATGCCCTACGACCCACCTCGCCTGCGTAAGAAACCCACTGACGAAGAAGTCAAGGAGTACAAGCAGGTTCGCCAGGAACAGCAAGTCAGACATGCCATCTTGGATGTGATAGCCGAGCGGCTTTGTGCTGAACCTGTCGAAGGAAAAACCTGGCATTGGTGCGATTTCAACTTCATGGGCGCGACGCTGGACGACATCAACTTCGCCAACGCTACCTTCTTCGGAGACGTGTTGTTCAACGGAGCGAGCTTCCCAGAAGGGCATATCTACCTTGGTGGAGTAAAGTTCCATGATGGCGTGGGATTTCATAAATCCAAATTCAACGGTGGCTTTGTCGACTTTTCCGGAGTTGAGTTCAAAGGACAGGTTACAACATTTGCCCTCGCGCAGTTCACTGATGGAACAGTTATCTTCCATGGCGCAAGCTTTGATTTCGAAATCAACAATTTCGTAAGTTCAGATTTTACGGGAGGGAGAGTAGAATTCGGCGAAGCTGGACGCGGTTTCAAAACACTATTCCGAAGCGGCCGTGTTGATTTTGAAGGGGTGTGCTTTGAAGGCGCTGAGGTTGATTTTCGAGGAGTTGAGTTCGGTCCCGCCATCGTGGATATGCGGAAGGTCGCTGATTGGTCAGTGCCGCCAACATTCGACGAGTTCCCGGACGGTCCACCCGATGGACTGTTGCTGCCTACCCGATGAGGGCTGAAACCGAGGCAGCGTCAGGGGCGAGAGGCGAAGGAAAGGCAGCGGCCTCGTGCCGCCCCAGCAGCTTGGGAGAGGAATATATTGTCGGACTTCGTTTCCTGGCCGGTAACCGCCCGCTTCCTGTGCGTATGCGCGAACGCGGAGCGGTAGGGGTGGACGGGGCTGTGCCGGACGCTCTGCCGGATCCAGCGTGCCGGACCCCGTCCGCCGGACACCTTGGCGGCCTGGACGCTATTCGGCGAGGTCGGCCAGGAGCATGGACGGGCCAGAGTCGTTCAGGCGGTGCCAGCGGCGTTCGGCTACCAGGCGACCGCTGGTGGGTTCGGTGCAGGTCACCGGATCGATCGGTTCGTACAGGACGACGGCGGCGGCCAGGTCGCTGGTGTCGACTCCGGCGTCGAGGAGGCCGGCCAGGCGACGCGGCCCGCAAGTCTCTATCAGGATGGTCCGGTCGGTGGTCAAGCGGATGGAACGGCGATGTGGGTAGCGTCCGAGCTTCGCGCACAGCCGGGTGAGGGTCTCGGTACCTCGGTCGTGCTCGAACCAGAACCGCAACTGTCGTCCGTCGTCCCAGGTGAGGGTTCCGGCCGCATCGGGGCGAAGCGCGTCGAACTCAGCCGCGGCCTCAGCTTCGGACAACCATTCGGTGAGGCGGAAACCGTGACTGCGGCCTGCGTGGTGGAGACGGGCGAAGAACGCGTTCACCGCCTCCTTATGGACCAGTTGCGAGGAGAAGGTGATCTGATGGGTGGCGAGCTCGGCTGCGGCCTTCGTGGGGGGACGTTCACCGTGCTCGAGAGCCCAGATGACCTGGCCGTGCCAGCCGAGGGTGTATCGCCACAATCCCGAGCCCGGTAGGAGCGTCCGGGAAAGCACGCCGAGTTCGGTGAGGGTCAACAGCCGCGCCGAGGCACGACGCCGGTCGGTGAAGAACACCATGGTGAGCATCGCCGTGGTCATGACCTTGTGCCGGGCCAGGTGATCGATGATGGCGAAGTCCCGCTCGGTCAGGCGTCGACGCAGCCCGGCCAGGCCCACATCGGTGCTTTTGCGTCGCGTCACCGGCCACTCCCGTCCGTGAAGGCGGGAAAACGGCCCGCTTGAGCGCGTACCTGCCGGGCCTTCCCCAGCGGCGGCGGGGGCCCGAGCGTGTCGAGGGTGAACGCGGGCAATTCCCGGCCGTCTGCGACGAGGCGGGCCGCGGCTTGGTACCGGTCGAGATGGGCGATGTCGTGCTCGGCCAGGTTCGGGACGGTGTGCCGCGACAGGAGCCGGGCGTCCTCGGGGCTGGTGGTGAAGTAGACCTTGTTGCGCGCGTTCGCGGACACGGCGAACTGGAGGTCGCGGTCGAGCTGGCCCATGTGCTGGTGCGCCAGGGTCATCGACAGCCCGAGCGCTCGGGCTTCGGCGAGCATGTCGGCGACCGAGTCGGGCAGGTTGAGGAAGTTGTGGGCCTCGTCGATGTACAGCGAGGCGTCCCGCCGGGCGTGCTCGGGTGCGTTCTGGCGGCCCAGGACGGTCTGCCAGACCCGGGCGACCAGGATCGAGCCCACCAGTTTGGAGGTGTCTTCTCCGAGCTGCCCCTTGGGGAGCCGGGCAAGGACGATCCCGCCCCGGTCCAGTGCGCGGGCGAGATCGAAGCACGCTTTCGCTTCCGGTGCGCCGATAGTCTCGCGGACGAAGCTCCGGCCCAGGACCGTTCGCAGCCGCGCGAGGACCGGGCCGAGCGCCTGTGATTGGATCCCGGCCGACAGTGCGTCGAACCAGGCCCAGAAACCCCGCAGGATCATCTCACGGTCGTCGAGATCGGCGATGAACGGCGCACGGGCGACCGGGTCACCGAGGAGCGTCGGCAACCCCGCCAGGCCCACCAGTCTCTCGGCCTCTTTCCGGGAGTACTGGTCGCTCAGCCATACCTGGGTGCGCAGACCCTGGCGGAGGATGTCGTCGGCTCTGGGGCCCCAGTGGCGTTCCCAGATCCGGCGGCAGATGCCCACGAAGTGGTCGATCGCGACCTCGGCGGCCTCGGTGTCCGGGGCGGCATCGATCGGCGGCAGCCCAGGCCGATGCCCGCCCTTCTCGTCAGGGTCGATCAAGACCAGGCGTCCAGCGGTCTGGGCCGGGTCGAGCCGGTCGAGTACGTCGCGAACCAAGTCGCCTTTGGGGTCGATGAGGACCGCGGCGCGCCGGTCGCGGATGTCGGCCAGGATCAAATTGAGCAGTAGCGTGGATTTGCCCGAGCCGGTCGAGCCCACCACGTGGGTGTGGTAGCGGGCGTCGGCGGCGGCGAGGGAGACCTTCCGGCCGGTCGCCGAAGCGGTCCCCACCGTCTTCGTACCCCGGCCGCCGGACGGCGTCGCCGGGACCGGAGCAATCAGACGCGCTCCGGCTCGTTCCAGGGCCGGGACCACGGCATCGTGCGGCAGGTGCGCGATCTGGGCCAGCTCGCCGCAGGTCATCAGCGGCCCGTGCTGGGCCGCCCAGGCGGCCGTGGCGCGTTCGATGCGGCGGGATCGGCGGCGCTGCCAGGCGGGCCCGAGCACCGCACCGAGCGCTGCGGCCACCTGCCCGGCGCGCTCATGGGCGGCCTTCTTGGAGGCGGCGGTGGCCGCGTAGCGCACTCCGACCTCCCACAACGTGCCCTCGGCGAGTCGGGCCTGGGTCTGCCTGCGCCACTCGGTGACCCAGCGCGGCTCCTCCACGCTGGCCCTCGTAGACCGCGAGGGTCCGGGGGTGACCAGGTCGAGCAGTCCTGCGGCCAGGCCGGTGCCGCGGCGTTGGCCGCGCGCGGTCTTGCGAGCGCGGCGGAGCCGTCTCCGGCTGGCCGGGCAGACGCTGAACTGCACCAGCGCCCGGTCAGCCTCGCGCGGTCCGGTCCCGGCCTCGATCAAGCCGCGTAGTCCGTCACCGGCCTGCTCGGGCACCAATGGCAGCCCGACCGCGCTCCGGCGAAGAGTGAACCTGCCGCCCGCGGTGATGCTCATGTCGCTTCCTCCTGTTCGTGGACGTTGATGACGGTCGTGACCGCACCCGGCCAGGCGGCGGCAAGGGCGTGGCGCACGACCGGCACCGACACGGTCCCGGGCACCCAGATCCGCACTTGCAGACCGGGACCGGTGAAGGCGTACTCGAAGACCAGATGCGGCTGGCCGCGCCAAAACCGGCGCCAAGCGCTGCGTTCGATCTGGGCCAGATGCCGCCAGGCCAGGACCGCACCGTCGGGGTCGACCTCCGGCGGGGCGGCGACGACCACCAGGCGGGCGCTGCGCCGCCCGGCACGCGCATCCCGGCGATGCAGTACCATCCGGACCAGACAGACCGCTACGGCGATCGCCGCCACTCCCAAGGCCGCTGCCCGGAGCCGTGGATCGGCGAGCGCCTCTATGTCTGGTATGACTCCATCGAGGACAGTCATAGCTTGATCCCCTTGCTAGAGAAGAACTCCTGAGGGCTCAACGCTGTATCGAACGTGGGGTTGTGAGACCTATGCACCTCCAGGTGCAAGTGCGGGCCCGAAGACCGGCCCGAGGAGCCGACATAGCCGAGGACATCGCCGGTCGCCACCTGTTCACCGACATTGACGCTCGGGCGCTGGCCCATATGGCAGTACCGCGTCAAGAGGTTCTGGGCGTGGGCGATCTCGACGTACCAGCCGCAGCCCATGATCTGCGGGGAGCCGTCCACATCGCAGGAGAGCTGACGACCGGCCGGGGTATGGGCGTTGCACACCACGGTGACCACCTCCCCCGCGCTGGCCGCTAGGATCGCAGCGCCGCGGGCGGCGCCGAGGTCGACACCGTTGTGCGAAGGTCGGGCATCGGTGCGCCACCCCGAGACGATCCCCGCGCCCGGGGTGGGGTGGACCCATTGGCCGACACAGCCGTCCACGATCGCCTCGACCGCGGCCCGTGCCTGGTCCTCGTGGGCGGCATAGGCGTCGGGGAAGGCCGAGACCTGGACGGCTTGCGCCGCCTGAGCGACCGTCATGGACTCCCAGCCCTCGATCGAGACGAGCTTGTCGTAGAACAGCCCGGCCGACCCTTCGGGATCCATGAGCACTTCGGTCGGCCCCCACGATTGCCTCTGCTGGAACAGCCCCACCGAATCGTGGTCGAAACCCTCGCCGTCATGCGTGTAGTCGTAGGAATCGGGGACGGCCGGATTCGCCAGCACCCGCAGGCCACTTTCTTGGATGGCGGTGGTGATCGCGATGACCATCGCCTGTTCGGGCAGGCCGCGGTCAGCGCCGACCTGCCAGATCGCGATCGCGTGCCGGGCCTGGACCTGCCCGAAGGCGTCGCCGAGGGCGCGGGCGACCGCGAACCGGTCGGCATCCGCGACCGAGCAGCCGCCACCGGCCAGATAGGCGTGGCGACCACCGCCCGAGGCGGTGGCGAGCACGAGCCACACGCACAACCCGACCGCTACAGCCGCAGTTGAACCGATCAGCCGCTTCATGACCGGCCGCCTTCGGTCAGGGCCGAAGCGCCGGTCAGGCACAGCCGGTGCTCCTCGGGCGAGGCCAGCGCGGCGAAGGCCACATGCACGGCACCCGAGAGCAGCAGCATCTCGCCGGTGGCGGCGGTGGCGACCAGTTCCCGCTCGGCCCCGGTCAGCGCGAACGTTCTCGCGACCGGCTCGACCGCCTGCGGGGCCTGACGGCCGACATATTGGGTGGCGGCGTTGCCGATCACCGTGCGCCCCAGCGCGGAGTCGAGGACGTCGTCCACGTCTTGGGTGACCACCGCGAGGCCCGCGAGGCGCTTGCGCGCCGATTTGGCGAGGGTCGACAGCCACTCGGCGCTGCGACCGGACCGCAGGAGTTTCCACGCCTCGTCGACGACCACCAGGCGCCGCGTCCCATCGGCACGGACGGCGCGCCATATGTCGTCGAGGACCACCAGGGTGACCACCGGCAGCAGTTCGGGACTGACCGCCGACAGGTCGAATACACGCAGCGGCGCAGGCGCTTCGGGGCCGGGGCCGGGTGCGAACAGCGATTCGGGCCCGAGGTAGGGGGCCATCCGGTCGGCCAGTGCTTGCCCGTCGCGCTGCCTGGCGAGGTGGTCGGCGAGGTCGCACAAGGTCGGGGCCGGTTGCCGCCACGTTGCCGCGTTGTCGCTGATGCCGGCAGCGATATAGGCGTCGGCGAGGCCAGCCTGCAAAGCGGCGGTCTCGGCCGAGGTCAGCCGTTCGGCGAGCAGCGTCTCGACCACGGTGGTGGCGAACAGGCGACGCCGACCCAGCTCGTTGGTTCCCACCTCGGGATCGGCCGGGAGCGCGAGGGGGTTCAGCCGAGTCCCGGCCCTGCCGGGTGCGATCACCTGGCCGCCGACGTGCTCGGCCAGGGCGGTGTATTCGGCTTCGGGATCGACGATGACGACCTCGGCCCCGCCGTAGAGCTGGCGCAGACATTCGAGCTTCGTCAAATAGGACTTTCCCGCCCCGGAGGTGGCGAGGGTGACCGAGTTGTGGTTCGCCAGACTCCAGCGGTCCCACATGACCGGGCCGCCGGAGAACAGATTCACCCCGCACAACACCGCGTCCTCGGTGACGCTGCCGGGCACGTCGGCCGAGGCGAACGGAAAACTGGCGGCGGCGGTGTCGACATCGACCGTCCGGGCCGCGCCGACGCCGTCGACGCCCAGCGGCGTACACGCCAGCAGGCCAGGGACCTGCCGGAACGTCGCCGGGCGCGCATCGAGCAGCGCCGCACTGGCTCCGGAGCGGACCTTCGCACACGCCAAGTCCAGGGCGTCCTTGGACTCGGCGTAGACGGTCACATAGACCGCCTGGCGCAGCAGGCGGGTCTCGCCACGGGCAATCCGCCCGGCCAGCTCGGCGGCGTCCTCAGCCGCTGCATCCGTGGCCGGATCATCGAGCCGACCCCGATGCGCCGCATCCGACCGCGCCGACTCGAGCCGGGTGCGGCGCCGGTGCAGTCGGGAGGCCGCGACCTCGGCGGCGACCCCGTCGAGGTGGAGGGCGACGGTGACCCGGGCGTGCTGGCCGACCAGGACCTCGAACCACCCCAACGGCAACTGCGCGGGATAGCCGGTCACGACCAGCACGGCCGCGAACCCGTCCCCGACGGCCATCCTTCGCGCCTCGATCACCGCGCTGTCCGGCCAGATCTCGGCCGGAACCGGCCACGACCGGCCACTGCGCCGGAGTCCGTTCTTGGTCTTACTGGCGCTCATGATGATTGCTCCTTCCTGGCGATACGTGCAGAGGCCGTGCCGTACGGGTCGATCGCGTACCGGCATCGGGCGGTCAATTCGGCCGCGTCCAGCCGGGTAGCGATCACGCCCATGGCTTGGGCGGCGGCTTCTACTTGGCGGGCGGCGTATTCGGCGGCCTCAGCTCGGGACGCGCGAGCGACGACGGTGATCTCCCGGCGCAGCAGACGCCGCCCGGTGGTCAGGCGACCCAGCCACGCCGTGTGCGCCGCAGCGGCGGCGGCCAACCGTGGATCGGCGAGGCGGGCGGTGCGTTCAACCTGAGCCTGGAGGTGGCCGGACAGGTCGACCGGGCGCGAGGTGACCTGGACCTGAATGTGGGCATCCACGCTGTTGAGCAGCCGGGCGAAGGCCCCCACGAGTGCGGCCTGCTCGGCCGATGAACGCAGCGTGAAGTTGACGAACCCGACGTCGATGCCGATCGACGACCCGGCCGAGCCGAGGTCTACCACCCCGTCCGTACGGACTCGGCGAACCGGGCCGGTCACCGGACGCACCTCGCCCCGCCCGGATCGCCCGAATATCGCGGCCAGGACCGATCGCGCCTCCGGGGTCGGTGCTCCAGCGGCAACACGCCCCCGGGTGCCGCGGACGGCGGCCCAGGCGAGACGGTCGAGCCCGACTGCGTCGACCTTCACCAACGCCAAAGCGAGGGCGGACGAGGCGATCGGGGCGGTGGCGATCAGGAGGACCAGGATCGGGACGGTGCCCAGCAGGGACCGCCAGGCCGCGAGCAGCCCGAGGGCGACCGGTGCCAGCACGGCCACCTGCCGGACCGTCAAGCCCCACAGCACCCGGTCGGCCAGGTCGATGTCGGCGGGGACGGGAACACTGCGGGTCATGACCGCTCACCACCCGCGTCGCCACCGTCCGCTTCAGCCTCGCGGCTGGACTTGGTGCGGACCTCGGCGGCCAGGTCACGATCGATTCGTGGGGCGTACGGTGTGCCACCATCGCCGAGGTGGAACGTGTCTTTGGTCCACTGCCGCGGGCGCGGGCGTGTCTCGGCGCGGCGCGGCATCGGTTCGCCACCGGTCCAGGCCCCAGCGTGCGAGGCGCGCAGATCGCCGCGTGGCACGTCGCCGAGCGCGTCGGCCGCATCCGCTCTGCGGTCCCGCTTGCGGACCGCGCCTCGGTCGCGGGCGGCACGGCGGGCGACCTCCCCGCGGTGCGCGTGGAAGCCCGCGGCCCGGCGCTGGAACTCGTCGTGGTCGGCCAGTGCCCGGTCAGGCACCTGCTCGATCTGCTGCCGGGCCGCTTCACTCGCCTCGACCCGGCGGCGGGTCTCGATCCGATCGGCAACCTCAGATGGATTCGGCACCGGACCGGTCGGGCGGAAGGTCCTGTCAGGGTCTCCCATCGCCGAGCCCGACCGTGTCACTAGGCCAGGAGCCTCGGCGTTGCCGGCGTGGTTCGCACGGCCTCGCTGTGGGTCGTCGACATCGCGACGGAACCGCAGCCAGGCTTGCAGACCGTCCGACTCCGGATAACGGCGGATCGGCCGCTGATGTGAACCGTTCCGACTGCCACCACCGGCATCGTCGTCGCTCTCACCGTCGCCGCGACGTCGGGAACGATGCCGCCTGCCCGAATAGCGCGACTTCGAGCGTCCGTTCATCAGCCGGTTCAACAGCAGGTACTGCAGGAAATGCGAACCCGGCACTTTGACCGTCTTGCCGCGGGCGAGCTGGAATGCGGCCTTGTGCAGCTTCCACATCAGCCACGCGATCAAGATCAGGTAGAACAGCTGGATGTGGTAGTCATCGGCGTACTTCTCCTCGTACTGCTCGCCGAAGGTGCCGTCGAGCTGGTGATAGACCCAGATCAGCGCGCATTGCCCGAGCGAGGAGGCCAGGCAGGCTCCCAGCAGCCGCCACCAGTAGTGCGCGAACCGCTCGGTCTGCGGCAGCGCATGGCATGCCAGCGCCATCGGCGCGATGATGAGCACGCAGAACCACGCGATATTCCGCAACAGGAAGATCAACAGCAGCAACAGGTAGATCCAGATCGACACCAGCTGCATGCCGATATCGAACAGCCCCACCGGACCATCGACGCCGGGCCCGGTCGCGACCATGAAGGCGTGATTGGCGAACTCGGAGCGCATCACCGCCTCGTGGCCGACGCAATCGGCCGGATCGATCGGCTGCGCCGACCCATCGGGGTAGTTCTCGCACGTCACATACCGCACCCGGTCGGAGAGCGTGAACGCGTCGGCCAGCAGCAGCGAGTTCGAATACACCTGCCAGGTGATCTCCTTAACCAACCCGACCAGCAGAATGGCGATGACCAGGCGAGGAAGGAGCTCGCGGAGCGAATACTTCGTCTGCAACGTCTCGCGGGCGAGCAGGATGGCACCTGCGGCCACGACGATACCGACATACGAGGCCATCACCAGCGCCGAGAATGCATCGGTCATGGGGCCGGCCGAGTCTGAAAAATACGAGTACAGGGTCTCGAAATACATGCCCGAGACGGTGTCCCACAACTGGGCTTTGATCTCCCACAGGGAATCGAATATTCCGGCGAGAAGGTCGTTCCAAAGGTCCTCGATCATCGCACTCACCCGGCCAGAATCTGTTGCAGGATCGCGACCAGGAACGGCGCGAGGAGGATGATCGCGAACCCGATCGCCGCCGCTCGCAGTGCGGTTTTCGCGCGCTCGGTCTCGCCCGGATCAGAGGCGAGCAGATACCGGACTCCCGCGATAGTGAGCATGACGATCACCAGGACCGCGGCGATGCCGACGATCCAGTTCCGGATGTTCGTCAGCACCGACCTGATGCGCTCGGTCGGATCGTCCTCCTGCGCCAGGGCCATGTCCGGCACCAGCAGCATCAAGGCGATTCCGGCGGCGATTCCAGCAGCCACGGTTAGACAGCGCCTGCATGCGGTTTTGCGGCGCACCGGTGCTTTCGGCGAATACATCGCAGCACCTCCATCGACGTTCCTTGTGAAGGCCGACCCGGCCATCGGCCGGGTCGGCCGGGGCTCGCCGGATTGGGGCAATGCCCGAGGGACATCACCTCCTCGAAGGCTCGGCTGCAATACACAGAGACTGGATCGCACCCGCACCGGCGAGAACCCAAGTCAGCACCCATGCGACTGACTCAATAGGTAAGAACATCGAGTAATCGACTACTGCGAACAATCGACGTCTAGTAGTCGACTACCAAGCGGCTACCAGAATTGCAAAAGGACATTCAGGCACAACCAAAGACACCGGCTACCAGCGACTACCCTGCATCGATGCCCGCGGGTAGCCGACTACCCGCACGCTGAAAGTCGTCGGAGGTAACCGGGTGTGGTAGTCACCAGCAGTCGCGGGAGTTGACGGGTAACCGAGTAGTCGGTCTTCCTGAAAGCAACGATTCCCGCACGGGAGTCCCGACGAAAAGGAAGCGTCACCATGCAACTGTCACCACTAGAGCGCGTCGAGCACGCCTACCTGCGTCATGCCTGGGGACCGGACAAGGCCATCTTCTGGGGCGGCTATACCACCGAGCTTCGACCCGGGCCGATCGAACTGCCAGAACTCACCGATATCCTCACCGACGAGCGAACGCCGCTGGTCGTCAAGGACGGCGTCTGGGCGAGCCTCGTGCGGCTCGCCCAGGCCACGAACGATGAATGGGGGGTCATTGCGGCCGGGATCGCCATCCGCGGGCTGAAGCGCGCCGTGACCCGCGCCCGGTATCACGCGCCGAACATCGACATCCGAGACGATCTCGAAAGCGCCGCCATCAGCGCCTTCCTCGAATCCATCGAGACTGTCGACACGACCAGACCGCAAATCTGCGCCAGGCTTTGTCAGGCTGCCTACATCAACGCCCGACGGTGGGCCATCGAACTTAAGCAATACCAGCAGGCGATGTGCTCAGCCGTCTACGAATCACACCCGCCACCCGACCAGTATCAGCACGTCGATCTCATTCTCACCGACGCTATTAGTCAAGGCATCATCACCAAACTGCAGGCAAGTCTCATCCTGGAGACGCGGTTCGACCGCCACACGGTCAAGCGATCTGCCGACGGACACAAACTCGCAGTCCCGAAGGCGAGGAAGGAACGACGCATCGGCGAACTGCAACTATACCAATGGCTCACCGGTCAGGGATACACGCGAAATGATCGAGATCAAACGATGCGTAGTTGAGCTGGCTATTCGTTACTATCTACATCATCGCCTCATCACCTGGATCTTGATAGACACAGGGTCGCATTCTCACTGCACAGGATGATCGGTTCTTTCCGGGTCACGCACCAGTCGTCGTGACCCGTCCTCTTGTTGCGAGATCCAGCCAGTTGGCAGTATGGCAGGTTGTGCCCGAGACCGTTCGTGAGTTGTGCCGACGTCGGCCATGTCAATTCTTGATTCTAGGCTATACTGCAACCCGGTGAATTCAAAGGTGCTGTGGAAGTGAGATCCTCCGAAAGACATCTCGCCATCAAGTTCCACATCCCTGAAGTTGGCATGCTGCTTGAAAATCGACTCAGAAAACGTCGCGAATCCTTCGAATCGAGCCCCACCGAATTGCCCATATCCGCCAAAGCTGGACCGGGTAAATTTGGCATCGCCTTTGAAACGGGCGCCAACAAATACTGCCGTACTTGCGAACCTCGCATTGGTAAAATCGGTGACTCCAAGAAACGTTGCCCTTGTGCCGAAGAACAATGGCAACCAACAATTAGAAAAGTCGACATACGAAAGAAGAGCACCGCCGAGGTTAATCTCATGTATATCCCAAAACTCCTCGGATTCCGGGGGTGGGGTCTCATCACGTTCTTCAGAGGGTCGTGGATCCTTGAAATGACTGATAATTAGGCCTTGGGCAGCTATCCGAACCTCATGCTCGTCGAAGGCTTCACTGTCTGATTCTGCTGATTCGCTAAACGGGTCGAGGAAATCGATGTTGTTGTAGACGGCGTTGAGTTGCTGGGGCGGGAGGACGACCCGCCGTCGGAGGTAGGCGGTCCAGATTTCGATAATTTCTCTGCGTTGACTTGGGTGCTCACGTCCGAGGCGATCGAGCGCATAGAGGCCGCCGAGCCGGACGGGGGCTTTCTCGTGACCAAGCTGTTCGATCGCCTGCACGAACTGTTCGGTGATTCTTTTCTGCTCGGCGTCGTGGCGAGCATCGTGAGCAACAGCCTGCTGATGCTCGTGAATACGTTCCTGGAGCCATTGGCGCCGAGCAAACAGAACGAGTGTCGCCAACCCACCGAGCCCGAACCAGATGGTGAAGGTTGTCTGTAGTGCGTCGAGCCTTTCGGCCCTTGCTGTGATCGAGAGCGGATCGACTGTAACCCAGATCCAGACCGCGGCGAGCACGAAAGCTATGCAGATCGCCGCGACCCACGGAGTCCACGAGGAGGGCAGCTTGCGGTTCTTCCTGTCGCTCATACGATCAGTGTGCCGCACAGACTACGCGGCCGCCGCCCATGCATTCGCTCGATGGGAAGTTGCCGCTTGGGCGTAGACGATGAGCAGTAGGGCTGGTCGCGCCGCTGGCGTCAACGTGTCGGTGACGGGCCAAGCCGGTCTTCACCGTTTAACGCTGGCGAGAAGCGCTTCGAACGCAGCGCCCATCTCAGGAGCGCATGGCTCCGTCGGTTACTGCCGACTACTGGCGGCTACCCCCGGCTACCAGGCGACCAGGAGCCGACTACTCGATGTTCTTATCGGGTAGAGCCTGGATTGAACAATGTCCGGTGGGACGTCAACCGTGACCGAACACCACCGAAACCGCCGCGTTGACGTGGCCCGCTACGGCACACTCGACGTGCCTTTGAGCGTCTGGCAAGTCGCCGACGCCGCCGGCTTGGTCGCCGCGCTCCTGGGAGAGCTTCGACCCGCTCGCGGTCCGATCATCACCGTCGACCTACCTGGTTGGGAGGCCATCCCGCGCTCGGCCCGTCACGCCGTGGTCTTCACCCGCGACCGAGCCGCCGCCACCGCAGCGCTCGCCTCGATCGCCGGGGCCAAGCGCGGCTTGGCCCGTCTCCAGCCGGTCGGTGCCGGAAGCCTCGCGACCCGCCTCGGCGCGATCGACGCTCGCACCAGGCTCGTGATCGCCTCGACCTGGCTTCTCCAATGCGAGGGGGCACTGGCCGCCGCTGCCGGAGCCCTGCGGCCGGATGGCATCTTGGCCCTCGTCGGCCAAGGGCAGGCGGCCCAAGCCCGCCTGGCGCACCTGTCCCGACCCCGCACCACGCCGATTGAAGACGGGGACGAGGACACACCCGAGACCCTCGGCCTCGCCTTCGCCGGGCATATCGTGGCCACCGCGCCGATCGGGTTCGACGCCGCCGTCGCCTCAGCCGAAGGGTGCACCGTCCAATCCGATCACCGACGCCGAGCCGGAGCACGGCACTTCGACGTCGTCCTCTGGCGCAAGACGGCTCGGGCCGAGGCCGGTGGTACCCATGGCTAGGTTTACCACTTCGATCTGGGCAACCGGTCAAGTCCAGCCCCGTCGCCAGCGCGATGGGCTCTATACCGAGGCCGGGACGGCGCATCCGGCGAAGATGTGGCCGCATATCGCCCGCGCGATGATCAAACACTACTCATCGCCTGGGGAGATCGTGCTTGACCCCATGTGCGGGATCGGCACGGTCCTGGTCGAGGCGATCCGCATCGGACGAGGCGCGCTCGGCCTCGACTGCGAGCGCGAATGGGTCGACCTCGCCCGTGCCAACGTCGCCTGTGCCCGCAAAGCGTATCCAGGTGTGGCCGGGAAGGTGTTCTGCGCCGATGCGACCGAACTGCACCAGGCGCTCACCGAGCGACAAGTGTCGCTCCCGGTCGATCTGGTCGTCACGAGCCCGCCGTACGGGCCGGTCGTGCACGGCCGTGTGGCGACGGCGCGGGAGACGGGAGGGAAGATCGTGCGCCGCGCGAACCGCTACGCCACCGGCAAACCGCATCCGGGTCAGCTCGCTCGTGGCAGCTCCCTGCAGCGGATGCAGCGCGGGCTGGAATCGGTCTTCACCGGATGCCATACCGCGCTCCGCGTGGGTGGGCACCTGGTCATCACCGCACGGCCGTATACCGACAAGGGCGTGCTGGTCGACTTCCCGGCGCTGGTCATCGCTGCCGCCGAGGCCGCCGGGTTCGTCTATACCGACCGGCGCGCGGCGCTCTTGGCCCGCTGGGACGGCGAGGTGCTGCATCCGCATGTGACGTTCTTCCACCCGGCCTATGTCCGTCGCAGTATCGCAGCGGGTCGCCGTGCGTTCGTTCGGGCGCACGAGGACGTCCTGGTGTTTCGGCGGCCGGCATGAGCGGGCAGGTAGGAAAGGAGGAGACGGTACCCGCATGGCCGCGCCCGGCGGAATTCAATGCGCCATTCCTGATCAGCGAGAAGATCGACGGGACGCATGTAGCCCTTGCCGTTACCGAGATCGATGCGGCGAGGGCGGTTCCCGAGGGAGCCATCAGCGTCACCGTGGGCGGGAAACGATGGATGCTCCGGGCGGCATCCCGACTGCGGTGGCTGACCGATGAGCGGGACAACTTCGGATTCCGGGCCTGGGTCCGTGAGCACGCGGCGCCGCTGGTCGGCCTCGGGCCGGGCCTGCACCGGGGCGAGTGGTACGGCCAGGGCATTCAACGCGCCTACGGGCTCGACGAACGTCGTTGGGCCCTGTTCGATGCCGAACGCTGGACCAAACTGCCCGAGGGCCTGCCGGAGGCCGTCGAGGTGGTGCCGGTCCTGGCCCGCGTACCCGGCCCTCGACTGCCCCAAGCAGTCGATACGGCACTACGGACATTGCAGAGCACCGGTTCGCTCGCGGTGTTCGGGCAGCGGGCCGAAGGCCTCGTGATCGCCTCCGCGCACGCTCCATCGGTGCGGTTCACTGTGCCGCTCAGTCGCACAGGAGGGCCAGCGAGGGGGCAGGAGCTGTCAAAGAATTAGTCCTCGATTTCGACCTCGCGCTCCTCCACCACAGGCAGGGATTCCGGTGTCCTCGACGCGAACGCGATCAAGGAGTTATTTCTTGACAGCTCCCTGGCCCGCTCGACCGGTTTCTTAAGCTGAGCTCAAATCTTCAAAGGAACCGTTGCACGCCAATCACAACCATGCACGAGGTCGTTAGGCGTAGGGTTCATCTTTTGGTTTGACGTATCCCCATATGTTGCCTGTCTCTTGCTGCGTTCGATGGGATTCCTCCTCGCTGTCTCCGTTTTCTTCCTTTTCCGAGTGCTTTGAACTGCTAAATGACTTGGTGCTCCTGCTGGCTGTCCGCCGCGAGGCTGCTGGGAAGAAAGGCGCCTGTGGGTTGCTTCCACGTTTTCCAGATCCGAGTCCGCCGGTATTTACCCATCCGGAGCTGGCAAGGCCGCCGGAAATGTTGCCTTCGTAATCGGCTTCTTCGTCCCAGGGACTTTCATTCAGCAATAGGTCGAGATTATTGCGTGCGAGGATTGTGTAGCGGTGGTCGGGTTTGAGTATCCTGTCGAAGTCGGGTAGGAGTTTTTCGAATGCGGCAATAGCACGCTCCTTGTCACCGAATTTGCCTTGCCATCGGGCGAGATTGTGACGAGTGGCAAGGGTCTCGGGGTGATCTTCTCCCAAGACACGGCGATCGTCATGGAGCACCTGCTCAAGAGCTGATATTGCGTCAGCGACATAGCCTGCTTCGCCTGTCCAGACGGCCAAATTCTGCCTGGTCCGCAGTGTGTCGGGGTGGTCCGGGCCCAAGATCCGGATTCGATCGGCGAGCAGGTCCTCCGTCTGGGCCACGGCCGCAGACGGATCGCCAGCTGCGCCTCGCCAATGGGCGAGGTTGTGCCGGGTCGTCAGCGTGAAGGGATGATCCGGGCCGAGAACGCGGTGGCAGTCTTCCAGGAGCTCCTCGTTCAGGCGCACGGCAGATGAAACTTCTCCGGCCCGTCCCCGCCATCGGGCGAGCGTGGACCTAGTTAGCAGGACATCGAGGTGGTCATGGCCGAGTATTCGCATACGATCGTCTAGAAGTTCCTCGGTTGCTGCGGTGGCCTCTTCCAGATCTCCGGCTTCACCCATCCAGTACGCCAGATTCTGGCGCGCAGCTAGGGTAGTGAGGTGATCCGGGCCAAGCAGGCGTACTCGTTCGGCGAGAACCGTCCCGAACGCCGCCACCGCACCAGTTGGGTTACCGGATTGCCCGATCCAGTAGGCGAGATCATGGCGGACAGTGAGGGTTTCCGGGTCGTCTGGGCCAAGGATCTCAAGACGCAGCTGCAGCAGGGTTTCCAACTCGCTGATCGCAGTGGCCAGGTCACCCTTTTCGCCAGTCCATCGAGCGAATCCGTGCCGGGCGCGCAAGGTATCTGGATGCGTTGGTCCATCGATCTTCGATCGGATCTGGTATAGCATTCGGAACTTGTTCGAGGCAGCCGTTGCGCTCCCTGACTCACCCAACCAGTGGGCGTGGCGATGGCGAACTTCCAAAGTGAAGCCATGCTCGGGCCCGAGTTGACGGAGACACTCTTGGCTGAGCTGCTCGAAATATGCAGCTGCACTGCTGACCTGGCCTTGTATCCCGAGGCTGTCGCCTTGCCGAATCAGGAGAGGGTGCGCGCGCTCTAGCAGGTCCGGTTCGCAGTTGTACCGAAGATGGTCGACGTTCGAACGCAATAGCGCGCTTGTTGATCGAGCAACCTCGGGTTCAGGCCAGATGTCGATTAGCGCGTCAGCTACGATGTTAGCCAATTTAGAGAGGTCTTGGGATTCAAGCTTGTCACGAATTGAACGTTGGATCAAGGCGTGGATTCGCACGAGCTGGCCGTCGAAGTCGATGAGGCCCAAACGGTGGAGTCGTCCGAGGCCCCTGGTTATGTCCCGGGAGACGAAGAAATTCGCTCTCTTTGGATCATGCAGTGATCCGGTAGACATGAAAGCCCACAGCTCATCAAATATGATTCCGCAAGTGAACAGGTCGGCTGGGATTCCAGCAGGATCAAGCAGACTGGCTACGCGAAGCAACCCCATTGCCAGGCCATAGGGCTCATCACCGTTGGCAGCCTCGATCGACAGCGACCAAGCCGCGTCGACTGACCTGGGATACCCGTCGGGAAGAGCATCTGGGCTGAGATCATCGAGCCTGATAGTGTGGTCAGCGAGAAGGCCTTGATATGCGGCGCAGGTCAGACCTGGTTGGTCCAGTATGTAGGCTGCAGCCTGCGCCAGCGCCAGCGGTAGGTGCCCTAGGTCGGCCGCGAGCGCGGTGGCTTGTTCCAGGCGGATGGGGTTGCCCTTGAGCCTTCCGATGAGATATTGGCGGGCTTCTTCCGGTGTGAACAAGTCGACTTCGATCAGGGTGCGGTGGGCGCCCTCGAGTGCGGCGTCCCTGCGGCGGGTGGTCACAATAGTGCCTCCGCGCTGGCTGGTTGGGGGCCAAAGTTCGTTCAGGTCGCCCGGGTCGGTGAGGTTGTCAAGCACGATCAACCAGCGGGGTGCCTCGGGTTGCGCCAGCCACGCCAGGAACGTTCGCGTGGCTCGATGGCTATCCGATGCGTCTGCTCCGCATACTTCGGTGCCCGCCTGCGCGAACGCGGCGAGGATCGTGTCGCGGCTGCTGGCGTTAACCCAGACCAGGAGGTTGACCTCGAGCTGACTCCATTGGTCTAGGGCGTAGTTTGCGGCGATCTGGGTCTTGCCGACTCCCCCCATACCCGAGAGGATTAGACAGACCGAGCCGCCGCCGTCATTGAGCGCCTGAGCCAGTTGCTTGTCGACGGCGCGGTCTTGACGGGCGGCAGCCAGAGTAGGGATGG
>NZ_ATYW01000024.1 GCF_000427885.1 Glycomyces tenuis DSM 44171 | reverse complement strand
TGGACGAGCTGCGGGACGCCTTCGAGGCCTACGCCGGCGAGCTGCGCTGGTCGGACCGGGTGATCCTGTCGCTCAAACTCTCGGCCGCCGAATGGCAGCTCGAACGCGGCAAGACCGCCCAGGCGATCACCTCNCTCGAGACCTTCGCGTTCTTCGCCGACCGCGCGGACGGTGAGGCCGGGAACGTCCTGGCCCACCAGGCCAGGCAGGTGATCGAACAGCTCAGATAACTCGACGGCGAAAGCGGGGCTCCCGGCCGGGAACCCCGCTTTCGCCGTCCCGGCCCGCCGGCAGACATGGGATGATACGAGGAATTCACCCCCACGCCTTGCGCGCTTCCCCTCCTTGCGCTTGAGTGAGGGTGGGCCAATCGCGCTCACCACCCGTGAGTTCGACCAGCACAACAGCATTGGAGCAGCTCCTCGTGCCTTTCCTCCGCCGGAGAGCCCGGATGGCGACCGCGGCCGCAGGCATCGCGGCCGTCGGCATAGCCGGGTTCACCTTCACTCCGCTCGCCCACGCCGACGAGGCGGTGGCCGTCCACATCGGCGAAGTCCAGGGTTCGATCGGCGACGACGACACCGACTTCTCCTCGCCCCTCCACGGCCAGACCGTCCGCGTCCAGGGCGTGGTCACCCAGCTGACCCTGGACGGCAGCGGCAACAGCGGCTTCTTCCTCCAGGAGCGCGCCGACGCCACCGACGGCGACCCGAACTCCTCGGACGGCATCTTCGTCTACAACGGCACCTTCGACAGCCTCCGCACCGTCGCCGGCTCGCCCGCCGCCGAGGAGCTCGGCCCGCGCTGGACCGTGGCCGTCGGCGACGAGATCGTCCTCGAGGCGGTGGTCGGCACCTACTACGGCAACGTGCAGTTCAGCGGCGGCGCGGCCTACGTCTACGACCGGGTCGACACCGGCCTCGACCCGCTCGAGATCGTCGAGACCGTCGAGGTCGACCCGCCCGACGACGCCGCGGACTCCGAGCGCTACTTCCGCCGCCACCTGGGCATGCAGCTGACCGTCCCCGCCGAGTCGGTCGTCACCGCCGGACGCGACGTGTTCGGCGCCGACGGCGAGGTCTGGGCGATGCGCGGCGACCACGAGGTGGCCCAGCGCGACGACTACTCCCAGCGCGCCTTCCGGGACGCCCACCCCCTCGACAACGTCGAGGACGAGGCCTTCGACGACGGCAACGGCTACCTGTTCGTCATCGGCTCCCTCGGTGTCAAGGCCGCCGCGGACGACGCCGAGGCGATCATCGCCCCCGCCAAGACCCACGACGTCATCACCGAGGCCGCCGCCGGCGGCGTGTACCTCACCTACGGCAAGTACACGGTCAACGTCGCCGAGGATCTCGCCCTCGAAGGCGGTCCCGAGCCGGCCGAGAACCACCCCGTCGAGGCCGCCGGCCGCGGCGAGACCGCCATCGGCTCCTACAACGTCGAGAACCTCTACGACACCCGCGACAACCCGAACTCCGAGTGCGACGACCTCGACGACCCCGGCTGCGTCGACCCCGACGACCCCGAGGGCAACGTCGACCCGCCCTTCGACTACGTCCCGGCCTCCTATGAGGAGTACGAGACGCGCATGGGCCGCATGGCCTCCCAGATCACCGAGGATCTGCACGGCCCGGCCGTCCTGATGGTCCAGGAGGCCGAGACGCAGGACGTCTGCGAGGTCAACCCCGAGTGGACCCGCGATTCGGACCTCGGATCCGACCGCCTCGTCTGCGACCTGGAGAACACCGGCGAAGCGAACGCCCACACCGACGGACGGCCCGACTCGCTCCAGGAGCTGGCGCTGATCATCGCCGAGAACGGCGGCGCAGAGTACACCGCCGCGGGCGACCTCGACGCGGGCGACACGCGCGGCATCATGACCGGCTTCCTCTACCGGGCCGAGGACGTCGAACTGCTCGACGCCGAGGCCGCCGACCCGGTGCTCGGCTCGGACCCGGCGGTCGACTACGGCACCGAGGCCGACGAGGTCAACGCCGACGTCCAGAACCCGAAGGCGCTCAACGCGGCACTGCCCGAGGACGTCCTCGGGCAGTGCACCGACTCGGGCGTGTTCGCCTGCAACGGCTCGGACGTGTTCTCGCGCCCCGCGCAGGTGGGCCTGTTCCGCTTCACGTACGAGAAGCCCGGCCGCGACAAGCACGCCGACGTCTACCTGATCAACAACCACTTCTCGTCCGGGCCGGACGGCCGCGTCCTGCACCGCACCGAGCAGGCGGCCTATGTGGCCGCGATGAGCGCCGCGATCCTCTCGGAGGACCGGCGGGCCAGCGTGCTGGCCGCCGGCGACTTCAACGTCTTCCCGCGCCCGGACGACCCGTTCGCGCCGGGCCGGACGATCGCCGGCGACTGGGTCGGCCCCTCCGACCAGCTCGCGGCGATGTACGAGGACTCGGGCCTGACGAGCCTCTACGACACGATGATCGAGGAGCACCCCGAGGCCGCGTACTCGTACACCTACATGGGACAGACGCAGACGCTCGACCAGATGTGGGCCTCGCCGTCGCTGCTCAGGCAGATCGAGGAGACGGCCTCGGCGCACATCAACGCCGACTACCCGGCCGACGCCCCCGGTGAGGAGCCGGCCTACGGCGCGTACGGCGTCTCGGACCACGACCCCGAAGTGGTCACGATCGATCTGAAGCACCTCTGCAAGTAGCCGAACGCCGGAAGGGGCGGACCGGGAGGACCCGGTCCGCCCCTTCCGGCGTCTCAGGCGGCCTCGGCCCGCTTCAGCAGGCCGTTGACCAGAGCCGCCGCCTCGGCGGCGCCGTCGACGCTGACCGCGAACTCGCGTCCGCCGGTGCGCGCGAGCACCAGGCATTCACCGCCGCGGAGCATGACCGCCGTCCTGGCCGGTCCGACCCGGTAGCCCCAGCCGCCGACGTCGGCGGGGGAGAGGTCCTCGGCGCGCGCCGAGACGATGTCCTCCAATGCGATGCGCACCCGCGGCCAGCCGAACAGGCCCAAACGCAGCTGGACGCCCCGCGCCCCCACCGTGACGGCGACCCCGTTGAACAGCGCGTACACCGCCCACACGGCAACCAGGCCGAAGGCGGTCAGCGGCACGGACGCATCCGATTCGACGATCAAGGCCGCGTAGAGCAGCAGCGCCGAGGCGGCGATGGCGAAGCCGTACGACACGGGCGATCCCTGGCGGCCCGACCAGGCGACCTTGGCGCCGGCGGGCAGCTCGGCCGCCGGAATCGCGACGGACCGGCTCGCCCGATCGGGGCCCGCGGCCAGCGCGAAGCCGACGAGGGCGCCGAGCAGCGGTGCGCCGATCGCGAACGCGGCCATGATCGCGGCGTCGCCGCCGTCGAGCACGGCCAGCTCCCACGAGGCGGCGTCGAGATTGGCGGCCGCGATGCCGCCGGTGGCGCCGATCGCCACCCCGGTCCACAGTCCGAGCCCGGCGCCGAGGGAGCGCCGCACGGCCCGGCGGCCGAGGTCGGCGCGCCAGGGGATGGACGCCGCGAAGAGGGCCCCGAGGAGGTACAGGCCGGTCAGCTGGGCGCCGAAGACGCTCGGCGCCTGCGAGCGGTCGGGCGCCGATCCGCCCCAGTGGACGGCCATCGGATCGGGCAGGCGGTCGCCGAGGAGACCGAGGACCGTCCACAGTCCTCCGACGGCGAGGGCGGCGCAGACGGCGGTGAAGGCGAGCGCGCGCGGTCGTTCGGTGAGCATCAGTCGGTCCTTTCGATCAGGGCGGCGAGGTCGGCCCGGGTGTACCCGAGCCGCTCGGCCTCGGCGACGAGCGCGCGCACCTGTTGGTGCAGCCGCGAGCGCACGTCGGCGGTCTCGGCGATGCGGACGCCGCGCCCGCGCCGGAACTCCAGGACGCCTTCGTCGCGGAGCCCCCGCAGGGCGCGGAGCACGGTGTTGGGGTTGACGTCGAGCTGTTCGGCCAGCTCTTTGGCGGGAGGGATCCGGTCGCCTGGCGCGAGGGCGCCTTCGGCGACGGCGCGCCTGATGCTCCCGGCGAGCTGCTCGTGCAGCGGGGCCGGGTCGCCGGGGCTCACTTGAAACAACATGATGCTATCTATATTAGCACCATATGGTGAAATGAAGCGGGCGGGACGGGATCCCGCCCGCTTCGCCGAGGTCAGCTCAGTTTCTGGGCGTTCTCGATCGCCTCGGCCAGCGCCTCGATGTTGCCCGCCGAGCTCGCGTAGGAGTAGACCGGCTCGGAGTGCCAGGCCGTGATCTGGCCCGCCTCGACGGCCGGCATCGCGTTCCAGGTGGGGAACTCGGCGAGCGCGTCCGGTTGCAGCGTCAGCTCGCGGGCGTCGAGCAGCAGCAGGTCGGCGGTGTACTTCCCGGCGTTCTCCCACGACAGGCTCTCGAAGTAGCCGCCGGCGCCGCCGTCCTCGTCGGGGTTGTCGGGCACGATGAAGTCGACGCCCAGCTCGGTGAACAGCCGCAGGTCGTTGGCCATCACGGGGTTCGAGGCGTAGAAGTAGTCGACCGAGCCCGAGCAGGCCAGGACCGTGATCGGGTTTTCCGCCGCGGCGGTGCGGAGCCGCTCGACGGCGGCGTCGTAGCGCTCCTTGGCGGCGGTGTTGTCCTCGGACTCGAGGTCGGCGCCGAGACTCTCGGCCAGTTCGGCGTGGCGGGCGATGACGTCGTCGAGGGTGTTCGAGCCGTCGTCGGCGGCCAGCAGCAGGGGCGGGGCGAAGCTCGTGATCTCCTCGGTGCTCTCGGCGGGCACGTACCACAGCGAGGCGGGGTCGAGGTAGTAGTGGGTCATCAGGACCTGCGGGGCGAACGCGATGTAGGCCTCGATGTCGAACTCGCCGTAAGTGTTGCCGATGATCGTCAGCTCGTCGACGGGGAGGTTCCCGGCCTGGCTGGTGGCGCTGCCGTCCTCATTGGTGGTGGGACCGAAGACACCCTTCGGCGTGACGCCGAAGTCGTGGAGGGCCGCCGCCATGCCCGTGAAGGCCACGATCTCGGTGGGCACCTGGTCCAGCTCGACGGTCTCGCCGGCGTCGTCGGTGAACGACCACGGACCGCCCGAGCCGGAGCCGCCGGAACCCTCGCCGTCCTCGCCGGTGCCGCAGGCGCTGAGGACGCCGCTGAGACCGAGGGCGCCGCCGCCCGCGAGCAGCCCGCGCCTGGCGAGCCTGACGCTGTCGACATCGAATGCCATGTGTATCTCCTTAGTGAAGGGCAGGTGACCGCAGGGATGTTTACTTAGGTTAGCCTAAGCAAACCATGCGACGGGAGCCCGGCGGGATCGCGTGTCGCCAGCCACTGCGCGGTCCAGGTGGGTGAGGAGGCCTCGCCAATTGAGCTTAGGTTAGCCTAAACAAAATAACCGACCGTCTCCCCGGAGCCTTCACTTGTCCACGACCGCCACCGGCACCCCGCCGACGACCCGCCGCGTCACCGGCCTGCTCGCCCTCACGGGCGTCCTGGCCGTGCTCGCGGTCCTCAGCGTCGCCGTCGGCTCCCGCGCGATGGACCTGGCCGAGGTCTGGTCCGGCCTCACCGACGCCGCCTCGGACGCCTACCCCGTCGTCACCGAACTGCGCCTGCCCCGCACCGCCCTCGGCCTCGCCGCCGGGGCCGCGCTCGGCCTGGCCGGCGCCCTCATGCAGGCCATGACCCGCAACCCCCTGGCCGACCCCGGCCTCCTCGGCGTCAACACCGGCGCCGCGGCGGCCGTGGTCACCGCCGTCCACTTCATCGGGATCGCCAGCTTCACCGGCACGCTCCTGGCCGCGTTCGCCGGAGCCGCCATCGCGGCAGTGGCCTGCTACCTCATCGCCGGCGCCGCCGGGGCCACCCCCGCGCGCCTCGCGCTGGCCGGAGCCGCCATCACCGCCGCCGGATACGCCTACGTCTCCGCCGTCCAGCTCCTGGACACCGCCACGCTCGAGCAGATGCGGTTCTGGTCGGTCGGCTCCCTGATCAACGCCCACACCGTCCCGCTGCCGTTGATCGTCGGCCTCATCGTGGCCGCCGGGATCGTCGGCGTGCTGCTCGCCAGGCCCCTCAACGCGCTGGCGCTCGGCGACGCCACCGCCACCGGCCTCGGCGTCGACCCGCGCGTGCTGCGGATCGCGGGCATCGCCGCCATCACCGTCCTGGCCGGGACCGCCACGGCCGCCTGCGGCCCCATCGTCTTCGTCGGCCTGGTCGTGCCGCACGTGGTGCGCGCCTACACCGGGCCCGACCAGAACTGGGTCCTGCCGTACTCGATGCTGACCGGCGCGGTGTTCCTCCTCGCCGCCGACGTGCTCGGCCGCGTCGTCGCCCGCCCCTCCGAGCTCCAGGTCGGCATCGTCTGCGCCGTCGTCGGCGGGCCGTTCTTCCTCTACCTGGTCAGCCGCAGGAAGGTGGCCCGACTGTGAGCACCGCGTCCACCCCGGTCCGCGCGGCCGTCATCCGCGTCGGCGACTACTCGGTCCGACTGCGGGGCCGGACCGTCGCCGCCGTCGCCGGTTGCGTCCTGGCCCTGGTCGCCGTCGCCTCCTGGTCGGCCTCCACCGGCACCTTCGAGCTCACCCCCGACCGGCTGTGGGCCGCGCTGACCGGCTCGGGCACCCACGCCGAGGAGTTCATCATCTGGACGGTGCGCCTGCCGCGCCTGGCCACCGCCGTCTGCGTCGGCGCCTGCCTCGGTCTGGCCGGGGCGATCTTCCAGACCCTCACCCGCAACGCCCTCGGCAGCCCCGACATCCTCGGCCTCACGCAGGGCGCCTCGGTCGGCGCGCTCGGCGCCATCGTCATCGCCGGCGCCTCCACCACCGTCGTCACCGGCTCGGCCGCGGCCGGCGCGCTCGGCACCGGCCTGGTGATCTACCTGCTCACGCGCGGCAGCGACCCGTCCGGCTACCGGCTCGTCCTGGTCGGCATCGGCGTCGCGGCGATCCTCGCGGGCGTCAACGGCTACCTCCTGACCCGCAGCGACATCGTCGACGCCTCCCGCGCGGTCTTCTGGCTCACCGGCGACCTGGCCGGACGCGACTGGGGGCAGGCCGCCACCGTCGCCGCCGTCCTCGCCGCCGGGGGCATCGCGACCCTCGTGATCAGCCGCGGCCTCGACGCGCTGCGGCTCGGCGAGGTCACCGCGGTCGGCCTCGGCGCCGGTGTGGGCGGGGTCAGGGCCACCGCGCTGGTGACCGCCTCGATCCTGACGGCCGGCGGCGTGGCCGTCGCCGGGCCGCTCGCGTTCGTCGCACTGGCCGCCCCGCACATCGCCGCGCGCCTGACCGGCTCGTCCCGCAGCTTCCTGTGCGCCGCGCTCGTCGGCGCGCTCATCGTCACCGTCGCCGACGCGGCGGCCGTGTTCGGCGTCGGCGGACGCCAGCTGCCGACCGGCGTCGTCACCGGCGTCGTCGGCGGTGTCTATCTCATGTGGCTGCTCGTCACACAGCGCAAGAAGGGGGTCATGCCGTGACCGTATCGCCAAGTCCGCTGGCCGTCGAGAACGCCACGCTCGGGTACGGGCGCCTCGCCATCAGCGAGGGGCTCACCGTCGACGTCCCCGACGGCGAGTTCACCGTCATCATCGGCCCCAACGCCTGCGGCAAGTCCACGCTGCTGAAGGCTTTGGCGCGCATGCTGAAACCTTCGGCCGGGCGGGTGCTGCTCGACGGGCGCGACATCCACTCCCGGTCCACCAGGACGGTCGCCAGGCGCCTGGGTCTGCTGCCGCAGTCGCCGATCGCCCCCGACGGGATCACCGTCGCCGACCTCGTCGCCCGCGGCCGCTACCCGCACCAGGGCATCCTGCGGCAGTGGTCGGCCCGGGACGAGGCCGTCGTCGCCGAGGCCATGGAGGCCACCGACATCACCGACCTCGCCTCCAGGAGCGTCGACGAGCTGTCCGGCGGACAGCGGCAGCGGGTGTGGATCGCGATGGTGCTCGCCCAGCAGACGCCGCTGCTGCTGCTCGACGAGCCCACGACCTACCTCGACATCACCCATCAGATCGAGGTCCTCGACCTGTGCGCCAAACTCCACCGGGAGGGGCGCACCCTCGTGGCGGTGCTGCACGACCTCAACCAGGCCGCCCGCTACGCCACGCACCTGATCGCGATGCGCGACGGCGCGGTGGTCGCCGAAGGCGCCCCCGCCGACATCGTCACCGACGACATCGTAGAGAAGGTCTTCGACCTGCCCTGCCGGATCATCGAGGACCCGGAGACCGCGACTCCGTTGGTGATCCCGAGGGCTCGCCCGAGGGACCTGGGGTAGAGGCCGAGGGCTCGCCCGAGGGACCTGGGGTAGGGTCCGAGGGCTCGCCCGAGGGACGTGAGGCAGAGGCCGAGGGGCGCCGGGCGGCGCGCCGTTCCAGCGCCAGCCCTCCGATGAGCGCGGCGGCGATGGCGCCCAATTGCACTCCCGCGTTCAGCAGTCCCGACGGCGCGAGGAGCAGGATCAGCGCCGCCAAGGCGGCGCGGTCCATCGGGCGCGGCAGCGACATCGAGGCGCGCAGGCCCGCGGTGCCGAGCAGGAACAGCGCGGCCCCGCCCGACAGCAGCAGCGCCGTCGACCACCCCAACGGCTCCGTGGCGTACCCGACCGCGTGCTTCAGGCCCGCGGCGAGCACCATGATGCCCAGCAGCACCGGAATGAACCAGTAGGACAGTCCCGCCAGGACCTTCCTGACGCGCCGCACCGGATCGGCGGTCTCGGCGAGCGCCTGCTCGGTGAGCGGCAGCTCGCGCACGAACAGTGACCACCACAGGCAGGCCGCGATGAGCAGCCCGAGGATCGTGGCGACGAGCAGGTCGGCGTCGATCGGCAGGCCCCTGGTGTAGAGGGCGATGACGATGAACGACTCGCCGAGCGCGACCATGACGACCAGCCCGTGCCGCTCGGTGATGTGCGCGGCGTGGAGATTCAGCCCCCGCTGGCTGTGCAGGAGCGGCACCGACCAGACGATGACGACGGCCAGCGCCCAGAGCAGGTGGCGCCACAGGCCGCCGGGGCCGAGCTGGGCGGCGAAGACCGCCGCCACGGCGGCCATGTTGGCGATGAAGACCGGGCCGAACGCCCGCGCGGCCTGGAGGTACATCAGGCCGTGGATGAGGACCACGACGAGCATGCCCACGGCGATCCAGACGCTGCCCTCCTCGAAGGCCGCTGGGACGCTGAGGCCGACGAGCAGCCACCCGGCCATGGCGCACAGGAGGAGGACGCGGCGGGCTGGGCGCACCGGCGGGACCGCGTTGGTCAGCCAGCTGTACCCGGCGTACATCCACCACACGAAGCCGAGCATGAGCACCGCCTGGACCAGGCCGATGAGCGGGTCGTCCGCGATGATCCAGGTGAGCTGGGTGACGATGAAGACGAAGACGAGATCGAAGAACAACTCCAGTGTGCTGACCCGGAGGTCGTCCTCGTCCTCGACCGGTTCGATGCGTTCGACGAACCACGGGGGGAGCCTATTCGCGAGCACGCGTCATCTTAACCGGTGTCCTGCGGGCGCTATTCCAGTTGCGCCTTGGGGATCCGCACCTCGACGGCCGTGCCCTCGCCCTCGGCGCTCTCCAATCGCAATTCGCCGCCGTGCCCGCTGACGATCGAGGTGACGATGGACAGGCCGAGCCCCGAGCCGCCGGTGGCGCGCGAGCGCGAGGGGTCGGCCCGGTAGAACCGGTCGAAGACGCGTCTGCGGTGCTCTTCGGGAATGCCCGGCCCGTGGTCGGCGACCCGCAGCACGGCCCAGGGGCCCTCGCTCGCGACCGAGACGTCGATGCGGGTGCCGGCGGGCGTGTGGACGCGGGCGTTGGTCAGCAGGTTCACCAGCACTTGGCGCAGCTGGCCGTCGTTGGCGACCACGGTGACCTCTTCGGGCGCGCTCAGCTCGATCGGGTGCTCGGGGTCGGCCACCTCGGCGTCGTCGACCGCGTCCCGGGCCAGCTGGCTCAGCTCGACGAGCTCGCGGTCGCCGCCGACCTCCTCGTCGAGCCTGGACAGCATCATCAGGTCGTCGACGAGGCCCGCGAGCCGGGCGTTCTCCGATCCGATGCGGTCCATGGCCCGGTCGAGCTTCTCGCCCTCGGCGGCGGCGCCGGACTGGTAGAGCTGCACGTAGCCGCCGATGGCCGTCAGCGGTGTGCGCAGTTCGTGCCCGGCGTCGGCCACGAACTGGCGCAGCCGCTCGTGCTGGCGGTCCCGCTCGCCTATGGCCTCGGTCAGGCGCGAGACCATCCGGTTGAGCGCCAAGGACAGGCGGCCCATCTCGGTGCGCGGGTCGGTGGGCGTGATGCGGTGGTCGAGCCGGCCGGAGGCGACGGTCTCGGCGTCGGCGACCATCCGGTCGACCGGATGCATGCCGCGGCGGGTGATGATCCACGCGGCCACGATGCCGATCGCCGAGACGACCAGGCCGGTGATGACGACGGTGCGTGTCAGCGTTCCGATCGAGTCGCGGACCGCGGTCAGGGGGGCGGCGACGACGAACGTGTAGGTCTCGCCGGTCCCGGTGTTGATGAAGTCCGCCGCGTACGCTCGGAACGTCATCGATCCGTCAGCGGAGTCGACGGTGAAGAACTCCTTCGGCTCGGGGGCCGACCGGATGTCCGGGAGCGGATCGTAGTCGTCGACGGTTCCGGAGTGCTGGCTGATCTCGAGCTCCCCTGAGCTGTCGAAGAGCATGAGCGCGAACTCGGATGAAGGGCCGAGCATGAGGTCGCCCGGGCCGAGCTCCGTGATCTGGACGTTTCGGGTCCACCGGTTGAGGTTGGATTCGGTGGCGACCTCGGCGAGCTCCTTGTCGACCTGCCCGGTGAGCTTCTCGGAGACGATCTGCACGGTGACGAATCCGATCACGGCCATCGCGACGAGCAGCAGCACCGCCATGGCGGCGGCGATCTTGGTCCGGATCGCCACGGCCTACTCCCTGGGCGGGCGCAGCATGTAGCCCACGCCCCGAACCGTGTGGATGAGCCTGGGACCGAGCTTGTCGAGCTTGCGGCGCAGGTAGAACACGTACGTCTCGGCCAGGCTGGACTCGGTGTCGAAGTCGTAGTTCCACACCTGCTTGAGCAGCTCCTGCTTGGACACCACGCGCCCGGCGTTGGCCGCGAGGTAGCGCAGCAGGCGGAACTCGGTGGGGGAGAGGTCGACCGCCTTGCCGGCCCTGGTCACCCGGTGGGCGGCGAGATCGAGGCTGAGGTCGGCGACGGCCACGGTGTCGTCGGCGCGCCCCTCGCCCTTGTCGGTACCGAGCGTGCGCCGCAGGACCGCCGAGACGCGCAGCGACAGCTCCTCGAGCCGGAACGGCTTCATCAGGTAGTCGTCGCCGCCCGAGCCGAAGCCCTCGCGAAGGTCGTCGGGGGTGGTGCGGGCGGTCAGGAAGATGATCGGGGTCTTGTCGCCACTGGAGCGGAGCCGGTCGGCGACGCCGAAGCCGTCGAGGCCGGGCATGTTGACGTCCAGGATGATCAGGTCCGGCCTGGACTCCTCGACAGCCGCCAGCGCGGCGGTGCCGGACGCGGCCGAGGTGACCTCGTACCCCTGGAAGGAGAGCGCCTCGACCAGCAGGTCCGCCAGGCTCTCCTCATCGTCGACGACGAGGAGCCGCGCCGGGGACCCGTCCGACCGGAGCGGCACCTCTGGAGGTGTGGCCCCGGCGGGCCCACTGCTCGAAGACATCACCGCTCCCGTCTGACTCGCGCCCGCTCGGGCGCCCGGCCAGCTTATTGCAGCCGGAGGCGGGCGTGTAGGGCTCGCGGCCGTTTCCACGGCACTTCTGGAGCGGCTCCCAGCTTCCGTTCAGCCACGCGGCGAGTCGGGGTGGCGCCGGGCCCGCCCGGCCTGTAAGTTACCCGTTAGTAGTATTCGGTGTCCACCGATCGACCTGGAGGCAGAGCAATGGAGCCAGCCGTCAACGACCACCCCCTCGCCGGGCGGGCCGCCTTCGTCACCGGCGCCAGCCGCGGCATCGGCCAGGCCATCGCCGTCGCGCTCGGCGCGGCCGGGGCCAAGGTCGCCCTGTTCGCCAAGACCGGCGAACCGCACCCGAAACTCCCCGGCACGGTCTACGAGACCGCCGCCGAGATCGAGCGGGCGGGCGGCCGGGCCCTCCCGCTCGTCGGCGACCTGCGCGACGCCGAAGCCGTCACCGAGGCCGTCGACCGCGCCGCGGCCGACTTCGGCGGCCTCGACATCTGCGTCAACAACGCCTCCGCGCTCGACCTCGCCCCCGTAGGGGAGATGAGCCTCAAGAAGTTCGACCTCATCTCGCAGGTCAACCTGCGCGGCACCTTCGCGACCATCTCGGCGGCCCTGCCCCACCTGCGCGAATCCGACCACGCCCACCTGCTCACCGTCGCCCCGCCGCTGAACACCGACCCGAAGTGGTTCGACGGCGGCCCCTACACGGCCACCAAGTACGGCATGACGATCATGACCCTCGGCGCCGCGCAGAGCGAGCCCGGCGTGGCCGCCAACTGCCTGTGGCCGGCGACCACCATCGCCACCGCCGCGGTCGAGTTCGCGCTCGGGGGGCGGCCCATGATCGAGCGCAGCCGCCGCCCCGAGATCGTCGCCGACGCCGCGCTGGCGATCCTCGCCAAGGACCCGGTCGCCTACACCGGCAACGCGGTCCTGGTCGAGGACGTGCTCGCCGCCGAAGGGGTCACGGACCTGTCCGGGTACGCCGTCGTGCCCGGCCAGACCGACTTCCAGCCCGACATCTACGTCGACTGAGCCCTCGGAGGGAGGCTCACGCGATGAGGTGGACGTCGCCGAACTCGTGCCACAGGTAGCGCGCCTCGATGGCGGCCTCGTAGGACTCGCGCAGCAGTTCGGTGTCGCACAGGGCCTCCAGCATCGACAGGTGCGTCGAGCGCGGCTCGTGGAAGCCGGTCAAGAGGCCGTCCACCACTTCGGGCGGTTCGGCGGGGGAGACGATCCGCCCGGTGTGGCCCGAGGCGGCCTCGACGCCGCCGTGCCGCACCGCGCTCTCCAAGGCCCGCACCACCGTCGTGCCGACCGCGATCACCCTCCCGCCGGACGCCTTCGCGGCGTTCACCGCCCGCGCGGTGTACTCGCCGACCTCGAACCACTCCGGGTAGGGGTCCTCGTCGCTCTCCAGCGAGGCCACGCCGGTGTGCAGGGTGATCGGGACGATCCCCACCCCGGCCGAGACCAGCCGCGTCACGATCTCGGGCGTGAACGGCCGCGCCGCGCTCGGCATCTCGGCCGAGCCGGGCACCGTCGCGAACGCCGTCTGGTAGGCCGACACCGGCCAGTCCCGGTCGATGTAGGAGTACCTGATCGGCTTGCCGTGGCGCGCCAGGTATTCGGGCACCGAGCCGAACGGCGGCCTGGTCACCCACAGCCGTTTGCCGAACCGCTCCTCGAGCCGCAGCACCGCCCCGCCGGGCAGGCGGACCCTCCCGTCCGGCACCTCGCCGAGGTACGGCCCGGGGCCGTCGCGCAGCTCCACCAGCCAGGACCCGTCGGGCCGGCTCGAGGAGAAGTGGACCCGCCATCCGTGCTTCGTCGGCACCGACGCCGGGAGCGTCGTGGAGTTGTTGACCACCAGCAGGTCGCCGGGGCGGATGAGCGCCGGCAGCTCGCCGAAACGGTGGTGAGCGATCGCGCCGGCCGCCTTGTCGGTGACCAGCATCCGCACGTCCGAGCGCGAGGCGCCGCGCACCTCGGCCGGTTCGCGAGCCTCCAGCGCCGCGTCCAGGGCGAACGCGAACGGGGAGGTCAATGTCGTGCTCATCCCGCCGTCACTCCCTGGAAACTCCGGGCCTCGATCCGGCCGCTGTCGGGCCGGGCGGCGACGATCCGGGCGATCGCCTCGGCGGCCTGACCGGGCGGTGGGGCCTGCCATGCGTCGGCCTCGCCGACGGCGTCGGCGAGCATCCTGGTGTGCATCTCGCCGGGGTCGACCGACCAGACGGCGATCTCCGGCTCCTCGGCGGCCAGGACGTTCGACAGCTGGTCGAGCGCGGCCTTCGTCGCCCCGTACGGGCCCCACGTGGCGTACGGCCCGGTGGCGGCGTCGGAGGTGATGTTGACGATCGCGCCGCGCCGCTCCCGCAGCGACGGCAGCGCCAGCTGGGCCAGGGCGATCGGCGCGCGCATGTTCACGTCGAACAGGCGCGGCCAGGCTCCCAGATCGGCCTCGCCGAGCTCCGGCAGCGGCGTCTGCCCCAGCGTCGAGGCGTTGTTGACGAGCAGGTCGATCCGGCCTTCGGCCAGTGCGATCAGCCGCTCGCGGTGGGCGGCGTCGGCGATGTCGCCCGCGAGGTGCTTCGCGCCGAGCCGCCCGGCGACCTCGGCCAGCCGGTCCGCGCCGCGCGCGGTCAGGACCAGGTCCCAGCCGTCGGCGGCGAGTCGTTCGGCGAGCGCCCGGCCGAGCCCGGCCGAGGCGCCGGTGATGACGGCGGTGCGTGCTGTCCCGTTTGCAAGAGTGTTGCTGTTCATGCCTCCGACGCTATGGACGGGCGGCGGCCGTGTCATCGGGCCGAAGTCGCGGTCGGTCCTGCACCGCAGGTCCTAAGACCAGCGTCCGAGTGCGCGGTCACCGGTTTCGACTAGGTTGGAGGAGTGACCGCATCGGACCCGGACTCCACCGCGCTGCTGCACGAGGTGTCGGAGGCCGTCGGGGCGATCACCCGCCACCTGTCGGTAGCGCAGGTGCTCGAGGTGATCGTCTCCTCGGCCCGGCGCCTCGTGGGCGCCGACTACGCCGCGATCGGCATCCCCGACGACGCCGGCGGCTTCGCCGAGTTCATCACCGACGGCATCGACGAGGAGCAGCGGCTCAAGATCGGGCCGCTGCCCCGCCAGCACGGGATGCTGGCCGCGATCCTCACCGAGACCGAGCCGATCCGCCTGCCCGACCTGCGCCGGGACCCGCGCTACCGGTGGTGGCCCAAGGCCCACCCGAAGATGGCGGCGCTGCTCGGCGTGCCCATCCGCGACGTCGAGCGCACCATGGGCATCGTGGTGCTCACCAACGACCTCGGCGGCCCCGAGTTCACCGAGGGCGACGTCGAGCTGATCGAGCTGATCGCCTCGCACGCGGCGATCGCGCTCACCAACGCGCGGCTGTACGAGCGCAGCCGGGAGCTGACCGTCGTCGAGGAGCGCAACCGGCTCGCCCGCGAACTCCACGACGCGGTCATGCAGCGCCTGTTCTCCCTGCGTCTGTCGGCCCGAGCGGCGGCGAAGCTGGTCGACACCGCCCCGGCCGAGGCCTCCAAGCGCCTGTGCGAAGTCGAGGCCCTCGCCGCCGACGCCATCGCCGAGCTGCGGGGCGTCATCGTCGAGTTGCGCCCGGCCGACCTGGACGCCCACGGCCTGGTGGAGACGCTGCGCCGCCACGTCGCCCTGCTCGACCGCCTGCACGACACCGAGGTCACCTTCACCGCCGAATCCCCGGTCGACCTCTCCCGAGAGTGCGAAGTAGAGGTCCTGCGCCTCGTCCAGGAGGCGCTCGGCAACGCCTTCCGCCACGCCCGCGCCCGGCGTGTGTGCGTGACCGTCGGCTCCGAACGCGTCGTCGTCGCCGACGACGGTGCCGGCTTCGACGCCGACGAGGCCGCCACGCGCGGCCTCGGCCTGCTGTCGATGCGCGAGCGCGCCAAGGCCATCGGCGGCGACCTCCTCCTCACCACCGCCCCCGGCGAGGGCACCGTCATCACCTTGGAGCTCGCGACATGACCGATCCCATCCGGCTGCTCCTCGTCGACGACCACCCGGTCGTCCGCCGGGGCCTGCGCGGCTACCTCGAGCTCGAAGAGGACTTCGACGTCGTCGCGGAGGCCGGCGACGGCGAGGAGGCCCTGGCCGCGATCGCCGAGGCCGGGCCCGACGTGGTGCTCCTCGACCTCAAGATGCCCGGCACCGACGGCCAGGCCGTCCTGGAGCGGCTCGGCGGCGAGGGGCCGCGCGTGCTGGTGCTGACCTCGGCCACCGAGGGCGAGCGGGTGCCCGCGGCGATCGAGGCGGGCGCGGCCGGGTTCGTGTACAAGGACATCGACCCCGACGCCCTGGCCGCGGCGATCCGGACCGTCCACGCCGGGCAGACGCTGTTCTCGCCCGCGGCGGTGCGCGGCCTCATGGCCTCCGGCGGCGCCTCGGCGGCCCCCGAGCTGACCCCGCGCGAGAGCCAGGTCCTCGGCCTCATCGCCAGAGGCCAGACCAACCGCCAGATCGCCAGGGCCCTCGGCGTCTCGGAGAAGACGGTGAAGACGCACGTGACGAACCTGCTGCGCCGCATCAACGTCGCCGACCGCACCCAGGCGGCCCTGTGGGCCGTCCGCCACGGCATCGGTTGAGCTCGCCCCTCAGCGCCGGTCGTCGATGAGCTCGGTGAGCAGCTCGGCCACCGGCTCGGGCCGGGTCATGATCGCCAGGTGGTCGCCGTCGAGGGAGCGAACCGGCCAGCCCCGCCGCTTCGCCTCGGCGGCCTGCTCGCCATAGGCCTCGCTCAGCCGCAGATAGGCACAGCGCTCGGGCGGCCACGCCTTCGGATCGGGTGCCGTCTCCCGGAAATAGGCCAGCGGCACCCGCGGCAGCTCCGCGATGAACCGCCCTCGTCGCTCGGGGTCGGGCAGGAGCCCCGCCACCACCTCGGGCGGGAACCAGTCGCTCCACTTCGGCAGTCGTTCGCCCTCGGCCAACTCGAGCAGCCGCTCGCGCATCGGCGGCGGGACCGTGTCGAACCAGGTCGCACCGGGATGGGGCAGCAGCGCATCGACGAACACCGCGCCGCCCACCCGTGGAACGGCCGCTGCGATGGCCGGAAGCAGCGCGCCCGCGCCGCTGTGCGCCACCAGCGTCACCGCCCGGCCGCCCCCCACCTCGGCGAGTCGGCGACCGACCGCGGCCGCGACCGCCGGATGGTACGGCGGGCCCGCCTCGAAGGCGCCCTCGAGCGTCGGCACGGCGACCGAGGCGCCGCGCCTCTGCAGCGAATCGGCCACCGGCTCCCACGCCGACGGCCCCGTCAGCGGGCTGTGCACCAGCACGATCAGCGGGGTGTCCATGCGTTCAGCGCTCGCCGCTTCCGGGGTCGATGCCCTGGCGCCTGCCGGTGTCCAGGCCGTCGATCCGGTCCAGCTCGTCCTCGGTGAGCGCGAAGTCGAACACGGCGAGGTTCTCGGCGATCCGCTCGGCGTGGGACGACTTCGGGATCACCACGCAGCCGCGCTGGAGGTGCCAGCGGATGATCACCTGCGCGGCCGTCTTCCCGTGCGCCGAGGCCGCCTCGACCACGGCGTCCTCGTGGAGCACCGAGCCGGTGCGCTGGCCCAGCGGCCCCCACGACTCGGTCGCGATGCCCCGCTCGGCGTGCCAGGCCCGCAGCTGGGGCTGGCCGAAGTACGGGTGCAGCTCGACCTGGTTGACCGACGGCCACACGCCGGTCGCCTCGTGGACCCGTTCGAGGTGCTCGGGCAGGAAGTTCGACACCCCCGCCGAGCGGATCAGGCCCTCCTCCTTCGCCTCGAGCAGCGCCCGGAAGGTCTCGACGTACAGGCCCTGCTTCGGGGACGGCCAGTGGATGAGGTACAGGTCCAGGTAGTCGGTGCCGAGGCGCTCCAGCGAGGCCTCCAGGGCCGCCCGCGCCCGGTCGCGGCCGTGGTGGTCGTTCCAGACCTTCGTGGTCAGGAAGATCTGCCCGCGCGGGATGCCGGAGGCGGCGATCGCGTCCCCGACGCCCGCCTCGTTGCCGTACATCTCGGCGGTGTCCACCAGCCGGTACCCCAGCTCCAGCGCCGTCTCGACGGCCCGGCGGGCCTCCTCGTCGCCGACCTTGTAGGTCCCGTAGCCGAGACGGGGGATGGAGACGCCGTCGCCTAGTCGGATCGGTGCGCTGAGATCAGTCATGCCCGCGATCGTATCCACCCGCGCGGGCCGCGAGGCCCGATATGTTCGAACCGTCACGCGTCCATGCGCAGAGCGGCGCGGTCGGCGTCGACCATGATGCGCGCCAACTCGTCCCAGTGCACCTTGGCCGCCCAGCCGGCCTCGCGCCCGATCTTGGCGGGATTCCCGATGAGCTCGGGCACCTCGGCGGGCCGCTCGTAGCGGTCGTCGTGTTCGACGTGGTCGCGCCAGTCGAGTCCGGCGTGCGCGAACGCCGCCTCCGCGAAGTCGCGGACGGTCGCGGGCCGCCCGGTGGCGACGACGTAGTCGACCGGCTCGGACCGCTGGAGCATCAGCCACATCGCCTCGGCGTACTCGGGCGCGTAGCCCCAGTCCCGGACCGCGTCGAGATTCCCCAGGTAGACCTTCTTCTCGATCCCGGCCGCGATGCGGGCGACCGCTCTGGTGATCTTGCGGGTCACGAACGTCTCGCCGCGGCGGGGGCTCTCGTGGTTGAACGCGATCCCGCTCGCGGCGAACATCCCGTAGGACTCGCGGTAGTTCACCGTCGCCCAGTGCGCGTACAGCTTCGCCACACCGTAGGGGCTCCTGGGATGGAACGGGGCCGTCTCGTCCTGCGGCGGGGTGGTCAGGCCGAACATCTCGGAGGACGAGGCCTGGTAGATCCGGGTGTCGATCCCCGAGGCGCGGACGGCCTCCAGCAGCCGGACCGCGCCGAGCGCGGTGACGTTCGCGGTGTACTCGGGCAGGTCGAAGCTGACCCGGACGTGGCTCTGCGCGGCGAGGTTGTAGATCTCGTCGGGCGCGATGTCGCGGACGAGGTTGACCATGAGGCCGGCATCGGTCACATCGCCCTTGTGGAGGAAGAGCCGCCGCCCCGACTCGTGCGGGTCCTGGTAGACCGCGTCCAACCGGGTCGTGTTGGCGATCAGCGACGAGGTGTGCCGGACGATCCCGTGGACCTCGTAGCCCTTGGACAGCAGCAGCTCGGTCAGGTACGACCCGTCCTGACCGGTGATGCCGGTGATCAATGCCGATCGTGCCAATTCACCACTCCGCGGGCGTCGGTTGCCGATGTGCGCCCGCCGAGTCTAATGCAGCGCCCGGTCCGCCCGGCGGCCTCGATCTCAGATCGTGAACCGCAGCTCGGGGCGCTCCCAGCCGATCTCCGGCGGCGAGGGCGGGACCGTGCCGACCGGCTCGGCGCCGAGCCGGCGGTAGAACTGCTCGGCCGGGGGATGGGAGACCACCCGCACCTCGCGCAGGCCGAAGGCCCTCGCGCGGGCGATCATGTGCTCCACCAGGCGCCGCCCGACCCCCATGCCCTGGGCGTGGTCGGCGACGAACGCCAGGTCCAGCTCGGGCGGGTCGAGGACGAGCGCGTAGAAGCCGAGAAGGTCTCCGGCGGCGTCGAGGGACATGAAGACCTGGTGGTGTTCGACGTACTCGGGGGCCAGGCGGTAGCCGTCGATGATGGAGTAGTACCTGCCCCGGTAGGCACCGGACGACTGGACGAGGGCGGTCAGGCGGTCCGCGTCCCGTGCGCCGGCGCGCTCGATCCTCGTGGACTGCATTGGAAGCAGTATAAGGTCCGAGCCGGTTCACGGTCAAAACCGCATAGAGGACGATCACTGGCTACGATGTCATGAAAGCCATGACGACGAAGTCGGTGATGCCAGGTGCCGGAAATCTCAGTCGACCTCGTGATCGTCGGTGCCGGGCCGACCGGCCTCTACGCGGCCTACTACGCGGGCTTCCGCGGACTGTCGACAGTGGTGGCCGACGCGCTGCCCGAGCCCGGCGGCCAGATCACCGCCATGTACCCCGAGAAGCTCATCTTCGACGTCGGCGGCTTCCCCGAGATCAAGGGCCGCGACCTCGTCGACAACCTGGTCCGCCAGGCCGCCCCGTTCGAACCGGACTACCTGCTCGGACGCCGCGCCGAGAAGCTCGACCACGTCGAGGGCGCGCCCGTGCTCGACTTCGACGACGGCACCCGCGTCCGCTGCGGCGCCGTCATCATCACCGGCGGCCTCGGCAGCTTCACCTCCCGGCCGCTCCCGGCCGCGGCCGACTTCGGCGGCGAAGGCGTGGTCTACTTCGTCCCCGAGCTCGCCGCCCACGAGGGCCACGACGTCGTGGTCGTCGGCGGCGGCGACTCCGCCTTCGACTGGGCGCTGGCCCTGCACCCCCTCGCCCGCAGCGTCACCCTCGTCCACCGCCGCGAGAAGTTCCGCGCCCACGAGGGCACCATCGCCCGCGTCCGCCGCCTCAATGTCCCGATCATCGTCAACGCCCAGGTGGCCCGCCTGCTCGGCGACGAGCGCGTCACCGGCGTGGAGGTGATCGTCAAAGGCGAGGACGAATCGCGCCTGCTCCCGGCGGACACCATCGTCGCCGCCCTCGGCTTCACCGCCGACCTCGGGCCGATCACCGAATGGGGCCTGGACATCGAGAAGCGCTGCGTCCTCGTCGACTCCTCGATGGCGACGAACCTGCCCCGCGTCTTCGCCGCCGGGGACATCGCGCAGTACCCCGGCAAGGTCCGGCTCATCGCCACCGGCTTCGGCGAGGCGGCCACCGCCGTGAACAACGCCGCGGTCGCCATCGACCCCGAGGCGCACCTCTTCCCCGGCCACTCCAGCGAAGGACCCTGAGGGACGAAGCCGTTGCACTGCAAGGGCTTCACGCCCCACTTCCCACAATGGCGGGAAAATGTCCGGGTGTCATGCCCCTGCCCGCCACCAGGGTCTTAGGATGCGGGAATGCTCGCCATGACCGTCGCCGACGGGAAACTGATCGCCGACACCGTGCCCGACCCCGAAGCCGGCCCCGAAGAAGTGCTCATCGAGGTGGCCGCGGCCGGCGTGAACCGCGCCGACCTCCTCCAGGTCGCGGGCCACTACCCACCCCCCGCCGGGGCGCCCGCCTGGCCCGGCCTCGAGGTGTCCGGGACGATCGTCGCCGTCGGCGGCGAGGAGAACGCCGCCCTCGTCGGCACCGAGGTGTGCGCCCTGCTCTCCGGCGGCGGCTACGCCGAACTCGTCGCCGTCGACGCCGGGCTCGTGCTGCCGAAGCCCGAAGGCGTCGACCTCGTCGACGCCGCGGCCCTGCCCGAGGTCGCCGCCACCGTCCACTCCAACCTCGGCTACCTGATCGGGCCGAGATCCCCCGAACGCCCGCCTCGGGTGCTGGTCCACGGCGGATCGGGCGGCATCGGGACCTTCGCGATCCAGTACGTCCACCGACTCGTCGGCGCCGAGGTCTGGACCACCGCCCGATCCGAGTTCGCCGAAGAGCTCAAGGCGCTCGGCGCCGAACGCGTCCTCGACTACCGCAGTGAGGACTTCTCGGCCGAACTCCAGGCCGCCGGAGGCGCGAAGGCCATCCTGGACGTCGTCGGCGCGGCCTACTTCGAGGACAACCTCAAGGCCCTCGACACCGACGGGCGCCTCGTCGTCATCGGCCTCCAGCAGGGCCGCACCGCCGAGATCGACCTGGGCAGGCTCCTGTCCAAACGCCACACCGTCGCCGGCACGACGCTGCGCGCCCGCCCGCTCGAACAGCGCCGGAGCATCCTCGCCGAGCTCTTCGAGCACGTCTGGCCCGCCCTCGACGACGGCCTGGTCAAACCGGTGGTCACCACTCGCGTGCCGCTGACCGACGCGGACGAGGCGCACCGCGTCATGGGCGCCGGAGGGCACCTCGGGAAGATCGTCCTGACCACCGCTTGACGGGCTGGTGCGGCCCCTAGCGCCGGCCGCGCCCGCCCGCGACAGCGGACGGGCGCGGGGTCGGAACCCGCGGGCACGGTCAGCCGCAGCAGCCGGGGCCGCAGCACGGGCAGCATTCCTCGTTCATGTCGCACCTCCCTCCTCGCATTGCTCGGGCGGGCACCAGTTCGCGGGCAGCGGCTCGCCGCAGCCCCCGTCCTCGACCGCCCGCAGCATCGACGTGAGCTGGGACCGCAAGCCCTCGAGCCTGGCGATCTCGGCGCTGATCTCGCCGATGCGCCGCTCCAGGTGCTGCTCGGCCGGCTCGCACGGGCACACGCCGGTGTCGCGCACGGCCAGCAGGTCGGCGATGTCGCCGAGCCGCAGCCCCGCGCCCTGGCAGGTGCGGATGAACCGTGCCCGGTCGATCGCCTCGGGGCCGTAGCGCCGGTAGCCGGCCGCGCTGCGCCCGGCGGCCGGGAACAGGCCCTCGTGCTCCCAGTGGCGGATGGTGTCGGCCGAGACGCCCACGGCCTCGGCGACCTTCCCGACGGTGAGCGGTGCGGTTGCGGTGGTCATGGATCGACCGTAAACCTTGGAGTCGGCTCTAAGGTCAAGTCCGCGCCCGGGAAAACTTCCGGCGGGGGAGGTCGCGCCGGTAATGCGTTGGAGCCCGTTCCCCGACGGCGACTACCATTGACGCGAAATGAGCGCCGAGCCCCGCTCGGCCGAACGATTGAGGGAGAACCGTGGCATCCGCAGCGCCGAACACCAGTCCAGTCCCCGCCGTGAGCGCGACCGAACCGCTCTGGGTGACGGCTGGCACTACGTGCGCCGACGCGGTGGCCGAGGCCGGTCTCCCCGTCCACGGCCCGAACGCGATCGTCGTCGTCCGCGACGCCGACGGCCGCCTGAGGGACCTCGCGTGGGTCCCCGAGGCCGACGCCAAGGTCGAGCCGGTGCCGCTGAACAGCCCCGACGGGCTCAGCGTCATGCGCCACTCGGCCGCGCACGTCATGGCCCAGGCCGTCCAGGAGCTGCGCGAGGCCAAGCTCGGCATCGGCCCGCCGGTGACCGACGGCTTCTACTACGACTTCGACGTCGCCGAGCCGTTCACCCCCGATGACCTCAAGCAGATCGAGAAGCGGATGCTTCAGATCATCAAGCAGGGGCAGCCCTTCCGCCGCCGCAAGTACGCCTCGCTCGACGAGGCCCGCGCCGAGCTCGCGCACGAGCCCTACAAGCTCGAGCTGATCGAGACCAAGGGCGAGGGCACCGACGCCGACGAGGTCATGGAGGTCGGCGGCGGCGAGCTCACCGCCTACGACAACCTCGACCCCAAGAGCGGCGAGCGCGTCTGGTCGGACCTGTGCCGCGGCCCGCACCTGCCCTCGACCCGCCTCATCGGGGCGGTCAAGGTCATGCGCTCGGCCGCGGCCTACTGGATGGGCTCGGAGAAGAACCCGCAGCTCCAGCGGATCTACGGCACCGCCTGGCCGAGCAAGGCCGAGCAGAAGGACTACCTCCAGCGCCTGGAGGAGGCCGCCAAGCGCGACCACCGCAAGCTGGGCCAGCAGCTCGACCTGTTCAGCTTCCCCGAGGAGCTCGGCAGCGGCCTGCCGGTCTTCCATCCCAAGGGCGGCATCATCCGCCAGGAGATGGAGTCCTACCTGCGCGAGCGGCAGAAGGCCGCCGGGTACGAGCTGGTCAACACCCCGCACATCACCAAGTCGGTCCTGTTCGAGACCTCCGGGCACCTGCCGTACTACGCGGACTCGATGTTCCCGCCCATGGAGTTCGAGGGCGCGGACTACTACCTCAAGTCCATGAACTGCCCGATGCACAACCTGATCTACAAGTCGCGGGGACGCTCCTACCGGGAGCTGCCGCTGCGCCTGTCGGAGTTCGGGTCGGTGTACCGCTACGAGAAGTCCGGCGTGGTCCACGGGCTCACCCGTGTCCGCGGCCTGACCATGGACGACGCGCACATCTACTGCACCGAGGAGCAGGCGCCCGGGGAGATCGCGAGCCTGCTGTCCTTCGTGCTGGAGCTGCTGCGCGACTACGGCCTCAGCGACTTCTACCTGGAGCTCTCCACCAAGGACGACTCGTCGAAGTTCATCGGCGACGACGCCCTGTGGGAGCAGGCCACCGCCACGCTGCGCGAGGTCGCCGAGTCCTCCGGGCTCGATCTGGTGCCCGACCCCGGCGGGGCGGCGTTCTACGGTCCGAAGATCTCGGTGCAGGCGAGGGACGCCATCGGCCGGACCTGGCAGATGTCGACCATCCAACTGGACTTCAACCAGCCGGCGCGCTTCGCCCTGGAGTACTCCGCGGCCGACGGCACCCGCAGGCAGCCGGTCATGATCCACCGGGCCCTGTTCGGCTCCATCGAGCGGTTCTTCGGGGTCCTCACCGAGCACTACGCGGGCGCGTTCCCCGCGTGGCTGTCCCCGGTGCAGGCCGTCGGCATCCCCGTCCGCGACGAGAACGCCGACTACCTCGACGATTTCTTCGCCAGGCTCCGCGAGCGCGGCATCCGCTGCGAGGTCGACCACTCCGACGACCGGATGCAGAAGAAGGTCCGCAACGCCCAGCTCCAGAAGATCCCGTTCATGGTGATCGTCGGCGACGAGGACCAGAACGCCGGCACCGTCTCCTTCCGCTACAGGGACGGCTCCCAGCGCAACGGCGTCCCCGTCGACGAGGCCCTCGCCCACGTCGTCGACGTCGTCGAATCCCGCGTCAACACGGGCCCCTCGGCGGCGGGGGAGTAGGACCGCCCGAACCCGGCGGCGGCCCGCCCGCCGCCGGGAACCGCTCCTGTCGCCTATCCGACAACAGTTGGTCGCGCGGTGCTCGCCGCCCGCCGATCACGTCGACTCGAAGGGCCTCTCGAGCGGCGGCCCGCGCGACCGCTACAACAACCTCTGGGCCGACGCGCACCGGCTCACCGAGCGCTTCGACCGCGCCTGCGGCCGCACCGGCGCCGAGCCCGCGGAACCCCCCCGCGCCGCGCCGACCGCCGAAACGGCGCAGGATCGCAGCCGCAGGCCGCCGCTCCGCTCGGTTCAGGCGTCCTCGGCCACCGGCTCGGTCCGCTCCGGGACCGGTTCCGCCGCGGCCGCGGCCCTGTCACGGCGGTGGGCCCGCACCGAGTAGGCGACCGCGCCGATCCAGGCGAGGGCGACGAGCACGTAGACCGTGTTCGCGACGGCCGACGGCGCGGCGATCCAGTCGCTGCGCAGCAGCGTCCGGGCATTGGTGAACACGATGACGCCGCCGACCAGGGACCCGAGGATCCGCGGCGGCACGTGCCGGACGAGCCAGGCAGCGATCGGGGCGGCGATCAGGCCGCCGATCAGCAGCACGCCGACCCAGGAGAAGTTGATCTCCTCGCCGCCCAGCCCGATCAGGAAGCCGATGCTGGCGGCCACGGCGACCAGGAACTCGGAGGTGTCGATCGAGCCGACGACCTTGCGCGGCTCCATCCGGCCGCTGGCCAGCAGGGCCGGGGTGCCGACCGGGCCCCAGCCCCCGCCTCCGGTGGCGTCGAAGAAGCCGCCCACCAGACCCAGTGGGCCGAGGAAGCGCCCCCGCAGCGGCTTGCCGAGGTTGTGCCGGTTGAGCCCGAAGAAGGTGAACCTGACCAGGACGTAGGCGCCGAGGCCGAACAGGATCACCGCCATGACCGGTCCGGCGACCTCCGTCGACAGGCTGGACAGGAACGTCGCTCCGGCGAAGGCGCCGACGGCGCCGGGCACGCCGATCTTCGCGACGACCTTCCAGTCGACGTTGCCGAAGCGCCAATGCGAGGCGCCCGAGGCGAGCGTGGTGCCGATCTCGGCGAGGTGGACGGTGGCCGACGCCGCCGCCGGGCTGGTGCCGATGGCCAGGAGCAGCGTCGACGAGGTCACGCCGTAGGCCATGCCGAGGCTGCCGTCGACGAGTTGCGCGACGAGACCGACCAGGCCGAGCAAGATGAGGGTGCGCACGGGGGCGATCCTTTCCTATAATTCCTATAGCATTAGTAGATTACTTGGATGCAAGAATGCGCGATCACCGGCGAGCTGTCAACCGCGCCGTCCCAGCCACTGGGAGCGGCGGCTCAGCTCCTGCCGTTCTCCCCGAGCCAGCGCGCCAGGCGCCCCGCGCGCATCAGGGCCGTCAGGCGCTGCTCGGTGGCCTCGCGCAGACGCGGCGGCGTGACCACCATGAGCTGGTCGCCCGAACGCAGCCGTTCGCCCACCTCCGGCACGAACAGACGCTCCTCGCGCACCACGGCCGCGATCACGCTGCCCTCCGGCAGCCGCAGCTCGAACAGGCGCAGCCCGGCCAGCCCCGAGCCCTTCGGCACGGTGGCGGTCAGGACCTCCCCGTCGATCGCGTCCAGCGGCGCGATCTCGATGTCGATCTCCCGGACGGCGCCCGGATCGTCGAGCCGCAGGCGCCGGGCGAGCCAGGCCATGGGCGGCCCTTGGAGCAGCGTGTACACCGCGACCAGGATGAACACGATCTCCCACAGCGACTGCGCGCCCTCCAGCCGCGTGGAGTGCGGGATGGTGGCCAGCACGATCGGCACCGCCCCGCGCAGCCCCGCCCAGGAGACGAACACCTGCTCCCGCCACGGCCTGCGGAACGGCAGCAGGCACAGCGCCACCGAGATCGGCCGGGCCGCCAAGGTCAGCACCGCCCCGATCACCAGCGCCGGGACCACCGCGTCCAGCAGGCCCGCCGGGCTCGCCAGCATCCCGAGCATGACGAACATGCCCAACTGCGCGATCCAGCCCAGCCCGGTCGCGAACGACTGCGTGGCCGCCCGGTGCGGCAGATGCGAGTTGCCCAGGACCAGCGCCGCCAGGTACGCGGCGATGAGGCCGGAGGCGTCGAGCGCCCCGGCCGCCGCGAACGCCGCCACGCCCAGGCTGAACACCGCCAGCGGGTACAGGCCCGAGACCGGCAGCGCCAGCCGCCTGAGCAGCCACGCCCCGGCGAGACCGACGGCCAGGCCGATCGACGCGCCCGCCGCCAGCTGCCAGATCAGCGTGCCGATCAGGTTCCCCGCGCTCGGCAGGCCCGCCGCCGAGGCGAAGGCGAGCACCAGGATCATCGCCGGGGCGTCGTTGAGCCCCGACTCGGCCTCGATCAGGCCGCTCAACCGCTTCGGCAGGCCCACGCCCCGCAGCTCCGAGAACACCGCTGCCGCGTCGGTCGAACCGATCACCGCGCCGATCACCAGGGAGAACTGCCAGGAGAAGCCGAGCAGGTAGTGCGTGCCGACGGCCGTGACTAGGACGCTGACGACCACGCCGCACGTCGCCAGGACGCTCGCGGGGGCCAACTGGGCCGAGATCGTGTTCCACCTGGTCGACAGGCCGCCCTCGATGAGGATGAGCGCCAGCGCGAAGGTGCCGATGACCTGCGCCAGCTCGAAGTCCTCGAACTCGATGCCCACCACGCCCTCGCCCAGCAGGATTCCCACGCCGAGGAACACCAGCAGCGCCGGCAGCCCCAGACGGTGGGTGGCGCGGATGGCCGCGATGGAGACGAGCACGGTGACGCAGCCGATGAGCAGCGCGAGATACAGCTGGGGCAACGTCACGCTCCGCAGCATATCGGTGCCGCGAGGGGTGAATCCCCATGGTTTGGCCCCGAAGCGGCGGGGAAGGCCGCCGCGTTTCGTCTCGGTCGACGCCGCGGCGCCGGTGGCTTAGGATCGTGTCCGTGAGCCAAGTTGCATCCGAAGGAGCCGGTGTCCCCGACGATTACGAGCGACTGTGGACGCCGCACCGGATGGCCTACATCAAGGGCGAGGGCAAACCGACCGGTGACGACTCCGACATCGAAGGGTGCCCCTTCTGCGAGATCCCCAAGCTCGGCGACGCCGACGGGCTCATCGTCGCACGGGGCCGCACCATGTACGTCGTCATGAACAAGTTCCCCTACAACTCCGGCCACCTCATGGTGGTGCCGCTGCGGCACGTCCCCGACTACACCGACCTCGACACCGACGAGGTCGCCGAGATGGGCGCCCTCACGCAGGAGGCGATGCGGGTGATCCGCGCCGCCATGGGCGCCCACGGCTTCAACATCGGCATGAACCAGGGCCAGGTCGCCGGCGCCGGCATCGCCGGGCACCTGCACCAGCACATCGTGCCCAGATGGGGCGGCGACGCGAACTTCATGCCGATCATCGCCCGCACCAAGACCCTCCCGCAGCTGCTGGCCGACACCCGGACCGAGCTGGCCGCCGCCTGGGGACGCCCCTGAGCCGGGGCGCATTATAGAGTCAAGGCGCACCCACCACCAGCCCAGTGCCCGAACACCCAATGGGCGACGCCGGCCACGGCGAAGCTTGCGAGCCGTGGATCAGCACCACGGCGAAGTCTGCGGGCCGTAGATCAGGATCAGGAGACCATGGCGAAGTTCCTTCGAACCTCTGGCCGCGCAGGACTGCGGCGTTACATCGACGCCACGGCGAAGGCCCTCATCCGCATCGGCGTGTCCGCCAACGCCGTCACCATCGCGGGCACCGCCGTCATCGTGGCCGCCTCGGTCCTGCTGCTGTCCCAAGGACACCTGCTGGCAGGCCTGATCGTGGTCACGCTCACCGCCTTCACCGACCTGCTCGACGGGGCCATCGCCCGCGTCAAGGGCACCATGAGCCGCTTCGGCGCGCTGCTCGACTCCACCTGCGACCGCCTCGCCGACGGCGCGATCCTGGCCGGCCTGGCCTACTGGCTGCTCACCGAGGAGCGCTTCACCGCCTGCGCGCTGGCGCTGTGGGCGCTCATCGCCTCGCAGATCGTCTCCTACGTCAAGGCCCGCTGCGAGAGCCTCGGCGCCGAATGCAAGGTCGGCATCGGCGAGCGGCCCGAGCGCCTCATCCTCGCCGGCGTGAGCGTCCTGGCCGAAGTGCTCACCGTCCCCTTCGCGATGGAGATCGGCATGGGGCTGCTGGCGCTGCTGGCGTCCGTCACGGTCGTCCAGCGCCTCGTCCACGCCCACGCCGCCCTGGAGGCCCTGGAGGAGCGCGTCGATGCGTGAGAAGCTCACCGAATGGGGCTACCTGGCCGCCTGGCGGGGCGTCCGCCTCATGCCCGAGCGCTCCGCCGCGGCCATGTTCCGCCGCTTCGCCGACCGCGCCTGGGCCAAGGACGGCCGCTCCGTCCGGCAGCTGCGCCGCAACCTCGCCCGCGTCGTCGACGGCGAACCCGACGAGGAGCTCGTGCGCGACGCCCTGCGCTCGTACGCCCGCTACTGGATGGAGGCGTTCCGGCTCCCCTCGATGAGCCGCGAGGCCCTGGCCCGCAATTTCGAGATGAACGGCTACGAGCCGGTCGCCGAGCGCGCCGCCGAGGGCAAGGGCAGCGTCGTCGCCCTGCCGCACTCGGGCAACTGGGACTTCGCCGGGGCCTGGGTGCCCCAGATCGCCGGGAACCCGCTCACCACCGTCGCCGAGCGCCTCAAACCCGAAGGCGTGTTCCGCCGCTTCGTCGAATACCGCGAGTCGCTGGGCATGACGATCGTCCCCGCCTCCGGCGGCGAGCGCAACCCGCAGACGCTCCTGGGCGAGGCCCTCGACGCCGGGCACGTCGTCGCCCTGGTCGCCGACCGCGACCTCGGCCGCAGCGGCGTCGAGGTCAAGTTCTTCGACGAGGCCACCACCTTCCCCTCGGGGCCGGCGCTGCTGGCGATCCGCAACAACGTCCCACTGTTCACCGCGCACATCCACTACGAGAGCGACCGCGCCGTCTGCCGCATCACCGGACCGGTCGACACCGGCACCGGCCGCCTGCGCGAGCGGGTCGCCTCCACCACTCAGGCCATGGCCGACGCCTTCGCCGAGGGCATCCGCGCCCACCCGGCCGACTGGCACATGCTCCAGCGGTTCTGGGCCGCCGACTTCGAGCCCCCGCCCCCGGCCGAGCCACTCGACGCCACGGAGGCCTGATGGGGGACCTGCGGATCGGGATCGTGAGCCCGTACTCCTTCGATGTGGCCGGCGGCGTCCAGTTCCACATCCGCGACCTCGCCGAGACCCTCATCGACGCCGGCCACGACGTGTCCGTGCTCGCCCCGGCCACCGAGACCGCCGAGCTGCCCGACTACGTCGTCCCCGGCGGCAAGGCCGTCGCCGTCCCCTACAACGGCTCCATCGCCCGCCTGGCCTTCGGGCCGCGCTCGGCGGCGCGCGTGCGGCGCTGGTGCCTCGACGGCGACTTCGACGTCGTCCACGTCCACGAACCGCTCACCCCGAGCCTGTCGTGCCTGGCCGTGCTCACCGCCCGATGCCCGGTCGTGGCGACCTTCCACACCGCCATCACCCGCTCGCGGATGCTCGCGGCCGGGAAGAACATGGCGCAACTGGTCCTGGAGAACCTCTCCGCGCGCATCGCCGTCAGCCCCTACGCCCGCAAGGTCCAGGTCGAGCACCTCGGCGGCGGGGCCGTCGAGATCCCCAACGGCGTCCCGGTCGCCTTCTACCGCAAGGCCGCCCCGCTGGTGGCCAAACCGGAGGGGCCCACCATCGGCTTCATGGGCCGCTACAACGAGCCCCGGAAGGGCTTCGGGATCCTGCGGGACGCCTTCGCCCGCCTCGCCGCCGACCGGCCCGAACTCCATCTGCTCGTCGTCGGCCGCGGCGAGCCCGCCGAGGCCCTCGCCGGGCTCGACGCCGGGCTCGCCGAGCGCGTCCACTTCCTCGGCGCGGTCTCCAACGAGGAGAAGGCGAGCATGCTCGCCAGCGTCGACCTCTACATCGCCCCCAACACCGGCGGCGAGTCGTTCGGGATGATCCTCACCGAGGCCATGGCCGCGGGCACCTGCGTGCTCGCCAGCGACATCGAGGCGTTCAAGAGCGTCCTCGACGAGGGCCGCGCCGGCGGCCTGTTCGCCGTCGGCGACGCCGCCGACCTCGCGGAGCAGGCCGGACGCCTGCTCGACGACGACGCCCTCAGATCCGCCTACGTCGAGCGCGCGAGCGAATGGGTCCGCCGCTACGACTGGCCCGAGGTCGCCGACCGCGTCGTCGAGGTCTACCGCGCCGCCATCGAAGCAGGAGCCGAACGCCGGTGAGCGCCCGGCTCCTCCGCGCGGCCCACACCGCGATCGGCCGGGACGGCCCCGCGTGCCGTACGGCATTACGATGATCCCGATGTGGTGGCTGGCTGTGCTCGTAGCGATCGTGGCGGCCGTCGGCGCGTACGCGACGTGGACGGTCACGCGCGTCGAACGGCTGCACCGGCGCGCCCGCACCGCCGAGGCCGCGCTGCTGACCAAGCTCGACGACCGCGCCGAGACCGTCCTCAAGTTCGTCGGACGGCCCGGCTTCGAGGAGGCCGTCGCCCTGGCCCTGTCCGTCGTCGCCGTTCCCGCCGAGACCCGCCGCCAGCGCGAGCTGCGCGAATACGCCGAGAACGACCTCACGCGGGCGCTGCGCGAGCTCGACCCCGGCCACGCCGGGGCCGAGGACCTGGAGGCCGCCAACCGGCGCGTCGCCCTGGCCCGCCAGATCCACACCGACTTCGTGCGCGACGCCGTCGCCTCCCGGTCCCTGCCCGTCGCCGTCATGCTGCGCCTCCACCACCGCCTGCCCCGCCCGCAGTACTGGGACATCGAGGACCCGCTCCACTAGCGCGGACCCCGCCTGGACGTGCGTTCCGCCACGGCGCTGTGAGGCCCGTCGCGGCGTAGAATCGACCAGGTCAGGCACCCCTACATGTCGAGACCAGCAGATGGAGCCGGTGACCGTGTCAGAGACCCAGAAGACCGAGGCCGAGGTCGGGACCGCCCGCGTCAAGCGCGGCATGGCCGACATGCTGAAGGGCGGCGTCATCATGGACGTCGTCACGCCCGAGCAGGCCAGGATCGCCGAGGACGCCGGAGCCGTGGCGGTCATGGCGCTCGAGCGCGTCCCCGCCGACATCCGTGCCGAGGGCGGCGTCTCGCGCATGTCGGACCCCGACATGATCGACGGCATCATCGAGGCCGTCTCCATCCCCGTGATGGCCAAGGCCCGCATCGGCCACTTCGTCGAAGCCCAGGTCCTGGAGACCCTCGGCGTCGACTACGTGGACGAGTCCGAGGTCCTCACTCCCGCCGACGAGGCCAACCACGTCGACAAGTGGCAGTTCACCGTGCCGTTCGTGTGCGGGGCGACCAACCTCGGCGAGGCGCTGCGCCGCATCGCCGAAGGCGCGGCCATGATCCGCTCCAAGGGCGAGGCCGGCACCGGCAACGTCGTCGAGGCCACCCGCCACATGCGGCAGATCCGCGCCGACATCGGCCGCCTGAAGGCGCTCGACGGTACCGAGCTCTACGCCGCCGCGAAGGAACTGCGCGCCCCCTACGAACTGGTCGCCGAGGTCGCCAGGCTCGGGAGGCTCCCGGTGGTGCTGTTCACCGCCGGCGGCATCGCCACCCCCGCCGACGCGGCCATGATGATGCGGCTCGGCGCCGAAGGCGTCTTCGTCGGCTCGGGCATCTTCAAGTCCGGCGACCCCGCCAAGCGGGCCGCCGCGATCGTCAAGGCCACCGCCATGTACGACGACCCGAAGGTCATCGCCGAGGTCTCCCGCGGCCTGGGCGAGGCCATGGTCGGCATCAACGTCGACACCCTCACCGAGGAGCAGAAGCTCGCCAAGCGCGGCTGGTAGCCCGCGAGCACACGTGTGAGGCCCCGGCCGCCCGGCCGGGGCCTCCTCGTCTTCCAGGCCGCCGCTACCGCGGCACGATGTCGAACAGCCGCCCGCCGGTGTGGCCGACGGCCGCGCAGTAGTTGCCGAACTGGCCCTCGTACGAGTGGAAGTCGCCGTTCCACAGGCCGTGCGCCCGCACGGTCACCGGCCGGTAGTCCATGGTGCACAGGCCGTCGCTCGCCCCCAGCGATCCGATGTCGCCGTCGACCTCGGTGAGCTGCGCGCAGACCTCGGCCCCGTGCGGGTGGCCGCCGCCTCCCGGGCACATCAGCACGGCGTCGTACGCGGCGCCGTCGGAGAACTCGACTTCCACGTAATAGGCGGACCCGCCTTGCAGCGGTTCGACCGGGTGCGACGGCTGTGCTTGCGCTCCAACCGCTCCGGTGGCGGTGAACACGGCGAACGCCGCCGGGCCGAGGACGGCGAGAGCGCGCGAGAGCTTCTTGACCATCCCGCGATCCTAAGGAGCCGGAGCGCCGCAAAACCCCATCGACACACCCGGATCGCCCGCCCGCCTTAGGCTGATGGCATGAGCGAAGACGACCTCGACCAGCTGTCCACCGCCGAACTCCAGCATCGGGCGTTCGCGCTGGCGCGCCACCGCCGCGACTGGGTGTTCTTCATCGACCTGTTCCGCCACACCCCCGCCGCCGGACAGGCCGACAGCCTCGACCCCGACGTCGCCGAGATCGGCGTGGCCATCGACGACCTCGTCGCGATGTGGCGCCAGATGACCGAAGGCGAATGGGGCGAGGCCGAGCCGCTGGCGCGAGCCCGGTTCATCGACTACCTCGCCAAGGGCGGGGACGACACGAAGCCCCCGCCGACCGAGGACTTACGACTCCTCGGGCGCGGGCGGCGTCGACTCCGACATCCAGTCCTTGACGTCACCGGAGAACAGCCACCACACCGCCAGGATCGAGGCGAACACCCAGATCATCAGTATGAGGAAGAAGGCCGGGACCATGAGCGTGGTGAGCATGGCGAGCAGCAGCAGCACGATGGAGGTCGCGATCGCCACGCGGCGCACGGTCTTCAACCGCGTCTTCAGCCTGACGGCGCACAGCGCCGAGAGGACGGCGGCGATGACCATGATGCCCGCGGGGATCAGGTTCGCGACGAGGAACTGGGTCGAGTTGTAGAAGTCGAACAGCTCCTGCCCGGCCTCGGTGGGCGATTCGACCTCGGCCTCGGCAGAGAGCTCGATGAGCTGGTCGAGCGTGGCCTGCCTGGCCGAGAACACCGACAGGACCAGGTAGTTGCCCGCCAGGACGGCGAAGGCGGTCTGGACCCACAGGGCGATCCGCAACCGGCCGAGCTTCCTCGGCGGCCCCTCGTCGGCCTCGTCGTTGTCGTCAGGGGGGCCTGAGGAGGTGGGACCGAAGTTCGGTTGCGGGAGCATCGCGTCAGCCTTCCGGGGTGGTCAGTGGTTGAACCAGCGGCGGGCGAACCGCTCGGTCAATGTTCCGATGATGATGATTGGAACGATAGCCAACGCGATGCACAACGCCCAGTACAGTCCGCCGGTGACCATGAGCCAGGCCAGGCCGGCGAGGCTCAGAACCTGGCTGAGCAGGATCAGGATCCACAGGACGCGCCACTGGGTGCGCAGCAGGAGCACGGCCAGGACCAGCCACAACGCGAGGGCGCCGAGGCCGACCGCGCCCCGGTAGACGTCGTGCTCGGCGGCGGGCGGAACGAAGTCGCGGGCGGTGTGGTGCAGCAGCACGATCAGTCCGCCCACGGCGAGGCTGATCGCCGTCTGGAACCACATGGCGTTGCGTCCGGCGCGGACCGAACGGGGCATGGGGTTGCGCTTCACTATCTCAGGCATGGTCCTCTTGCTCCTAGGGGTGCGGCACTTTCGCCCGCAGAGCCTAACGGATCACACCCAGGGACCCGAAGCCGGTCACAGTCCGATTGCCCAGGTAGGCAGTGCGGGGCGCTCGAACTACCCTTGAATCGCCCGCTGAACGCGGCACGCCGGACCGTTCCGCGGACCGCGAGCGCCGTCCGCCCACGCGCGGCTCGCGGACTTCACCGCTGAGAGGAGTGCCCTGAATGGGAATCGTGCCCGAGATCGGCGTGCTCGCCCTCCAAGGCGACGTCGTCGACCACATGCGCGCGGTCGAGGCCGCCGGAGCCCGCGCGGTGCCGGTCCGCCGTGAATCCGAGCTCGACTCGGTCGACGGCCTCGTCATACCCGGCGGCGAGTCGACCACCATGAGCAAGCTGCTGGCCGTCTTCGAGCTGTTCGAGCCCCTCCAGAAGCGCCTGGACGCCGGGATGCCCGCGTTCGGCTCCTGCGCCGGCATGATCATGCTCGCCGACGAGGTGCTCGACGGCCGACCCGACCAGCGCTCCTTCGGGGCCATCCCCATGACGGTGCGCCGCAACGCCTTCGGCCGCCAAGTCGACTCCTTCGAAGCGCCGATCGACTTGGAGGGCATGGTGGGCGGCCCGTTCCACGGCGTGTTCATCCGCGCCCCCTGGGTCGAGCGCGTCGGCGAGGGCGTCGAGGTCCTGGGCCGCGTCAACAGCGGGGACGGACCGGCCGACGAGGCGGGCGGTAGGATCGTCGCCGTACGCGCGGGCGCCTGCATGGCCACCTCCTTCCACCCGGAGGTGACGCCGGACGCGCGGGTGCACCAGTACTTCGTGGACATGGTCCGGCGCTCCGGCGCCGGAGCGGTTGAATAGAACGACAAGGGGAACGCCGGGATGAGTGGCCACTCCAAGTGGGCGACGACCAAGCACAAGAAGGCCGCGATCGACGCCAAGCGAGGCAAGATATTCGCCAAGCTGATCAAGAACATCGAGGTCGCCGCGCGCACCGGTGGTCCCGACCCCGCCGGCAACCCCACGCTCTTCGACGCGATCCAGAAGGCCAAGAAGAGCTCGGTCCCCAATGACAACATCGACCGGGCCGTCAAGCGCGGCGGCGGCCTCGACGGCGGCGGCGTCGACTACGAGACGATCATGTACGAGGGCTACGCGCCCGGCGGCGTCGCGGTGCTCATCGAGTGCCTGACCGACAACCGCAACCGGGCCGCCTCCGAGGTCCGGGTCGCCCTGACCCGCAACGGCGGGTCCCTCGGCGAGGCCGGGAGCGTCGGCTACCTGTTCGCGCGCAAGGGCGTCATCGTGGTCCCGCAGGCCGAGGGCCTGAGCGAGGACGACATCCTCATGGCCGTGCTCGACGCGGGCGCCGAAGAGGTCAACGACCTCGGCGAGGGCGGCTTCGAGGTGCTGTGCGAGCCGACCGACCTGGTCGCGGTGCGCACCGCGCTCCAGGAGGCCGGGATCGACTACGACTCGGCCGAGGCCGGGTTCCAGCCGTCCACGAGCATCGCCGTGGACGCCGAGGGCGCCCGCAAGGTCTTCCGCGTGGTCGACGCCCTGGAGGACTCCGACGAGGTCCAGAACGTGTACACCAACGTCGACGTCTCCGACGAGGTCCTCGCCGAGCTCGACGCCTGACGCTTAGCGGCCTCCGGCCGGGGTACGTCTGCCGGATGAGCGAAGAGACGCTGACGATCCCGGCCGGGCCGGTGCGGCTCGAGGCCCTCCTGGACGTCCCCGACGACGCCGCGGGTGTGGTGGTGTTCGCCCACGGCAGCGGCAGCAGCCGCCACAGCAGGCGCAACCGCTTCGTCGCCGAGGCCCTGCGCGGGGCCGGGCTCGGGACGCTCCTGTTCGACCTGCTCACGCTCGAGGAGGCCGACGACCGGGACAAGGTCTTCGACATCGGGCTGCTGGCCGAGCGGCTCACCGAGGTGACCAACTGGCTCCAGGACCGTCCGGGCCCGGAGAACGAGTGGATCGGCTACTTCGGGGCCAGCACCGGCGCGGCCGCCGCGCTGCGGGCCGCCACGGCCCCCGGCGTCGAAGTGCGCGCCGTCGTCTCCCGCGGCGGGCGCCCCGACCTGGCCGCCGACGACCTCCCGAACGTCAGGACGCCGACGCTCCTGATCGTCGGCGAGCGCGACGAAGACGTCCTGAGCCTGAACTACGACGCGCAGCGCCACCTCGGCGGGCCGAACCGGGTGGCGGTCGTCCAGGGCGCGACGCACCTGTTCGAGGAGCCGGGCGCCCTGGAATCCGTCGCCGAGCTCGCCCGCGACTGGTTCAACGAGCACCTGGGCGGCGTCACGCCCTGAACGCCGAACGCAGTCCCGCCTTCGGAGACGAGCACCGTGTGTCGTCCACCCGACAGTCAGATCGGCGAGTCATTTTCGAAATTCGCCTGACATGCTGGTCAAAATATGCGTCATGATTGACGTCATGACCGAAGAACACGTGACCATCCGAGAGCTCCAGCGGAACGCCGCCGAGATCTTCAAGCGTGTTCAGGAGGGGCACACCGTGCTCGTCACCCGGTGGGGCGAAGTGGTCGGCCAGATCACCCCGCCGGATCCCGCCAATATCGCAATCGACAGGGCCATCGCGGCCGGACTGCTTGATCCCGCGGTCCTCGACAGGCTCCCCACCGGGCCTGAAGCGCGCAACATCGTGCGCGAACCCTCCCCTCCGGGCACGAACCGCGGAAGCGAAGCGATCGATCGCCTGCGAGAAGAGCGAGAGTTCTGATGCGGTTCCACTATTTGGACTCCTCGGCGGCGATGAAGCTCTTCCTCGACGAAGAGTGCTCCGAGGACTTGGAGGAGTGGCTTGCGCGCCGTGTTGAAGATCGCCAGATCACCTCGAAGCTGACGCGAACTGAAGTGCGCAGAGGGCTGCACGCGGCGGGCGCGCAGGCCGACGCGCGGGCGCAGGCGCTGCATTGGTTGGAGCGCACCGCGGTGGTCGCGCTGCCGACCGAAGTGTTCGATGCGGCCGGGGACCTTCAAGCAGGATCTCCTCTGCGCTCGTTGGACGCGATCCACGTGGCGGTGGCAGGCGGCCTGGGCGAGGCACTGGGGTACTTCCTCACTTACGACAAGCGCCAGGCCGCTGCGGCCGAGGCTGAGGGCATGAAAGTGGCTTCACCGGGTCTGACCGGCTGACGCGCGGTGTCGCCGTGATTCAGGCGGCCAAGCTCCTGCCGAGGAGTTCCCGGACCTCGTCGTCGGACGTCTGCTCGAATCGCCGGTAGGACTGGCCGACCGCGTAGAACGGCTCGGGGTTCGTCGCGCACACCATCTCGTCGACCAGGGCGCCCAGCTCCCGGCACGTCGAGGCCGCGCCGGTGGGCACGGCGACGACGAGGTTCGCCGGGCCGAGGCCGCGCACCGCCTGGATCGCGGCCCGCATCGTCGAGCCGGTCGCCAGGCCGTCGTCGACGAGCAGCACCGTCCTGCCCTCCAGCTCCGGCGGCGGCCGGTCGCCGCGGTAGGCCCGCTCGCGGCGGTGCAATTCGGCGCTCTCGTGCTCGGCGACCCTGGCGATCGCCGCCTCGTCGACCCCGCTGAGGCGCACCACCTGGTCGTTCAGCACCTTGACGCCGCCGCTGGCGATGGCGCCCATCGCCAGTTCGGCGTGCCCCGGCACGCCGAGTTTGCGGACCGTGAAGACGTCCAGCGGCGCCCCCAGCGCCCGGGCGACTTCGAAGGCCACCGGCACGCCGCCGCGCGGCAGCGCCAGGACGAGTGTGTCGGAGCGGCCCCGGTAGCCGTCGAGCAGGGCGGCCAGTGCGTGCCCGGCGTCGCTTCGATCGCGGAAGACCCGGTTCGGCATCCAGGGGAGATGCCCCCCGGTGGCCCGGTTAAACGACGGCGGCCGGCCCCCGTGGGGACCGGCCGCGCCGAGCGAGTGTCAGTCGGCGAGCGCCGGCTTCCGCCGGTAGACCCGGATCGTCCAGACCACCGCCAGAGCCGTGGCGACGGCGTAGACCGAGATGCCCAACGTCATGTTCGCGAGCGTCACGCCGCCGATGGTCGCCAGCGCGGGCAGCGCCCCGCCCGCCCCCATCTGGAGTGCGCCCATGAACGCCGACGCAGTGCCCGCGACCTGCGGCGGCTGCGAGGACATCGCGGCCGCGCCCGCGTTCGGGAAGACCACGCCGCAGCCGAACATCATCACGATGATCCCCGCCGTGACCGTCCACAGGTTCTCGGCTCCGGCGAGCTGCACCCCGGCCAGCCACGCGACACCGGTCAGCGAGATCCCCATGCCGATGACCATCCGGTGGTTCGAGTCGCTGCGGTCGATCATGAGCATGTTCGTCTGGTTCCCGGCGAGGAGCGCCAGCGTGCCCGCGGCGAACAGCAGCGAGTAGAAGCCCGCGGAGGCGCCGAGCTCGTTCTGCGAGATGAAGCTGAACGTCGAGACGTAGGTGAACAGCATCGAGAAGTTCATGATCACGATGAGCGTCGGCGCGATGAAGCTCGCGTCGCGCACCAGCGCGACGACCGAGGCGCCGAACTCGCGCATGCCCATCGAGCGCCGCTCGACGGCCGGAAGGCTCTCGGGCAGGAACTTCCACACCAGGAACGTCGACAGCGTGGACAGCACCGCCATGAACACGAAGACCACCGGCCACGGGCCGAAGCGGATGAGCTGCGCCCCGATGATCGGGCCGAGCATCGGCGCGAGCATCGTGACGAACATCATCTTGGCCGTGAAGCGGGTCATGTCGTCGCCCTGGAAGTGGTCGCGGATGACCGCGCGGGCGACGACCACGCCGGCCGCGCCGCTCAGACCCTGCAGGAAGCGCATCGCGATGAGCAGGTCCGCGCTGGTCGCGACCGCGCACACGAGCGAGGTGAGGGTGAACAGGACCATGCCGATGAGCAGCGGCTTGCGGCGGCCGATGCGGTCGGAGAGCGGTCCGATGAACGCCTGGCCGATGCCCATGCCGACCATCATCGACGTCAGGGTGAGCTGGATGCGGGCCTCCGGCGTTCCGAGTGCGCCGGCCATGTCCGGGAAGGCCGGCAGGTAGAGGTCGATGGCGATCGGCGCGGTCGCCGAGAGCGCGCCGAGCACGAAGACCATCGTGGCGATGGAGCGGCGCGAGTGGCCGCCTGGGAGGGCGGGGGAATGAAGCGCAGCGGCAGACACAGGCATCTCACAAAGAACGTCTCGGGGAGAACAGGATGGGGAGCGGGAGGTCGACGTACGGCTCGCAGGGTTCGCCGTGCGGTAGGGCGACATCGTCGTCGGCTCCCGGCCATTATCAAGGTAACCCCGCGCCTAGCCGCCCGGCAAGTGGTTTATGGGCCATGCCACGGGCGTCACGGAACACACCTGTCACCCCGCCCGGATAAGCTGACGCGAACGACGGAACGGAGGGGCGAGTGCGCGTCATGGGGATCGATCCGGGGCTGACCCGCTGCGGCGTCGGCGTCGTCGAGGGAAGGCCCGGCGCGCCGGGCCGCATGATCGCCGTCGACGTCGTCCGCACCGATCCCGAAGCGCCCCTTGCCGACCGCCTGCTCGCCCTCGACGAGGGCCTGCGCCGCCACATCGAGTCGCACCGGCCCGAGACCGTCGCCGTCGAGCGGGTCTTCAGCCAGCACAACGTCGCCAGCGTCATCGGCACGGCCCAGGCCTCCGGCGTCGCCCTCCTCGCCGCCGCCCGGGCCGGGCTCCCCACCGCCACCTACACCCCCTCGGAGGCCAAGGCCGCCATCTGCGGCAACGGCACCGCCGACAAGCGGCAGGTGACCGCCATGGTCACCCGCATCCTCCGCCTGAGCGAAGCGCCCAGACCCGCCGACGCCGCCGACGCGCTGGCCATCGCCATCTGTCACCTTTGGAGAGGCGGCATGAAGGCCAGGCTCGCCGCCGCCGACGGCTCGCGGACGCCGCCGCCGAGGAAGGGAGGACCGCGATGATCGCGCAGCTCACCGGATCAGTGGCCGCGGTAGGGGAGTCGTACGCCGTCGTCGACGTCGGCGGGGTCGGCTACGCCGTGCACGCCGGGGCGCACACGCTCGCCAACCTGAAGGTCGGCTCCCAGGTCGTCCTCCACGTCTCCACGATCGTCCGCGAGGACTCGATCACCCTGTTCGGTTTCAACAGCGCCGCCGAGCGCGACCTGTTCGAGCTGCTCCAGACCGCGCAGAAGATCGGCCCGCGCATCGCCCGCGACGCCGTCGAGGTCCTGCGGCCCGACGTCATCCGGCGCGCCATCGCCACCGGCGACACCGCCACGCTCTCGCGGATCCCCGGCGTGGGCAAGAAGAGCGCCGAGCGGATCGTCCTCGACCTGGCCGACAAGATCGGCCCGGTCGACATCGGCTCCCCGGGGCGGGCCGCCCAGCGCCCGGGCGGCTGGCGCACCCAGGTCGGCCAGGGCCTCCAGGCGCTCGGCTGGTCGGCCAAGGACGCCGAGACCGCCATCGAGAAGCTCGACGCCGAAGGCGTCGACGGCTCGGACGTGCCCACGCTGCTCAAGCAAGCCATCCGACTCCTCGGGAAGCGATAGCCCATGGACGAGAAGGACGAACCCGAGTACACCGCCGAAGAGTGGGACGCGGCCCTCACCGCCGCCGAGGCCACCGAGCTCGACCGCCTCGTCGAGGCCGGCATCCGCCCCGGCAAGCTCGACGACGTCATCGGGCAGACCCGCGTCCGCGAGCAGATCGGCCTTCTCCTCGAAGGGGCCCGCCGCCGCGGCGCCTCCCCGGACCACCTGCTCCTGTCCGGCCCGCCCGGTCTCGGCAAGACCACCCTCGCGATGATCGTCGCCGCCGAGCTCGGCGTCGGCCTGCGCCAGACCTCCGGCCCGGCCATCGAGCGCTCCGGCGACCTCGCGGCGATCCTCACCAGCCTCGCGCCGGGCGAAGTCCTGTTCATCGACGAGATCCACCGCATCGCCCGCCCCGCCGAGGAGCTCCTCTACACCGCCATGGAGGACTTCCGAGTCGACGTCATCGTCGGCAAGGGCCCCGGCGCCACCGCCATCCCGCTCGAACTCGAGCCGTTCACGCTCGTCGGCGCCACCACCCGCGCGGGCCTGCTCACCGGCCCGCTGCGCGACCGCTTCGGCTTCCTCGGCCAGCTCGAGTTCTACGGCGACGCCGAGCTCGAGGCGATCGTGCAGCGCTCGGCCGGGATCCTCGACGTCGCGATCACCGACGACGGCGCCGTCGAGATCGCCTCGCGTTCGAGGGGCACGCCCCGCATCGCCAACCGGCTGCTGCGCCGCGTCCGCGACTTCGCGCAGGTCCGAGCCGACGGCACCATCACCAAGACCGTCGCCGAAAGCGCCTTGGCGCTCTACGACGTCGACGAGCTCGGCCTCGACCGCCTCGACCGGGCGGTCCTCGGCGCCCTGGTCAAGACCTTCGGCGGCGGCCCGGTCGGCCTGGCGACCCTCGCGGTGGCCGTGGGGGAGCAGTCCGACACCGTCGAGGAGGTCAGCGAGCCCTACCTGGTCCGCGCCGGGCTCCTGGCCCGCACGCCGCGAGGCCGCGTCGCCACCGCCGCCGGCTGGCGGCACCTCGGCCTGGCGCCCCCGAGCACCGAAGGGCTCTTCGGCGCCGGCGACGCGTAGGGTTGGGAGTACAAGCAGGAGCTCAGCTCCTCCCCGTCCCGCACGGACGGGCCGAAAGGCGCGGGCGGCGCGAACCGGACGCCGGGGCGCGCGAGATAGACTCCGCCCACGTCTCAAGTGACCACCAACGACGAAAGGCACCGCCGTGCTCTCAGCCGTAGACGTCCTCGCTCAAGAAGGCGCCGGAGGCAGCAACATGCTCTTCCTGATCATGATCGTCGGTTTCATCCTCCTGATGTACTTCGTCATGATCCGGCCGCAGAAGAAGCGCCAGCGCGAGCAGCAGGACATGCAGAACAACGTCGAACCGGGCGCCCGCGTCATGACCATCGGCGGCCTGTACGGCACTGTCGTGGACTCCGACGAGGAGACCGTGACCCTGGAGGCCTCCGACGACGTCTTCCTGGTGTTCGCGCGCCAGGCCATCGCCCGCGTCCTGCCCTCCGAGGAGGAGGGCCAGCCCGAGGCCGAGGCCCCGATCACCGAGGAAGACACCACGCTCACCGACGAGGACCTCGAGAAACTGCGCTCCGCCGACGACGGCGACGACAAGCACACCGGCAAGTCCGACCGCAAGGAGTACTAGCGGCGCCCGCGGCCGTGTGTTCGGACCGTGAACCGGCCGGGGCGCGCTCGAACCCCCGCACGGGGGCCGGTTCGGCCCCACCGCGCCCGCGGCCCGCGGTCAGGGCGGACAAAGCCGCCGATCGCGGCCGTCTAGAATGAGCCGCGCCGACACTACGTGTGCAAGGCCACTCCCTCCGGTCGGCGCCCGTCCCCATCGGGCGGAGCCCCGGAGGCCGGCACTGTCGGACCGGGCTCTCCCTGCGTCCGCTCCGCATCGAATGAGGAAGAGACTGACCATTGCCGTCGAACATGGGTGCAACCACGGGCGCTGACCGCCCGCGGAAGAAGATCCAGCGAAAGCGCCTGCCCGTCGCCCCCTATTTCCTGGCGCTGCTGGCCGTCATAGGCATCCTCTGGGCCGCCTCGCTGGCCGGCGCCGGGTGGAAGTTCCCGACGCCGAAGCTCGGTCTCGACCTCCAGGGCGGGCTGTCGATGACGCTCACCGCCTACCAGCAGGACTCCGATGAGCCGCCGAGCGCGGAGACGATGGAGCAGGCCCGCCAGATCATCGAGGGCCGCGTCAACTCCACCGGCGTCGCCGAGCCCGAGGTCTACGTCGAAGGCGACCAGAACATCGTGGTCAACGTCGCGGGCACCGACACCGACGAGGAGGCGCTGCGTGACGTCGGCGCCCCCGCCGAACTGCGCTTCCGCATCGTCACCGACTCTCTGCCCGACTACTCGGCGGCGGAGGAGGAGGCCGCGGCCGAGCAGGAGGCCGCCGAAGAGGAGGCCACCTCCGAGCCCACCGCCGAAGCCACCGACGGGGGGGCCACCGAAGAGCCCACCTCCGAAGCCACCGCTGAAGAGCCCACGGCCGAAGCCACCGAGGAGTCCTCCGAGGAGGAGACCGCGGGCTCGCCCCAGGTCGCCACCTCCGACGAGGATCTCACCATCGAAGACGTGTGGGCCAAGGTCGGCGAGGAGGCCGCCGGGCTCGCCCAGAGCCTGACCGCCGCCCCCACCGACGAGGCCTCCATCGCCGCCCTCGAGCCCTTCGGCGAGCTCACCCCCGAAGAGGTCGGGCTCCTGCCCCCGAATGTGCAGTTCTACGTCCCCTCGATCACCTGCGAGCAGCTCGACAACCGCCCGCCCGGCTCGGTCCAGCAGGCCGACCTCGATGTCGTCGCGTGCTCGCCGCCCGAGCCGATCGCCGAAGACTCGCCCGACCTGACCTTCTCCACGAAGTACCTGCTCGCGCCCTCCACCGTGCTCGGCTCCGACGTCTCGCAGGCCGACGTCGGCAGCGACCAGGCCAACCTCAACGCGTTCATGGTCAACGTCCAGTTCACCACTGCGGGCGCAGAGAAGTGGGGCGCCCTCACCAGCGAGAACGTCGGCCAGCAGGTCGCCATCGTCCTCGACAACGAGGTGGTGAGCGCGCCGAACATCCAGGAGGCCTCCACCAACTCCACTTCGATCACCGGTGACTTCACCGCCGAGGAGGCCAACCAACTGGCCGACCAGCTCAACTTCGGCTCCCTGCCGACCACGTTCGTCGTCCAGACCCTCAACGAGGTCACCGCCACCCTCGGCGTCGAGCAGCTCGAGGCGGGCATGGTCGCCGCCGCGATCGGCGTGGGCCTGGTCCTCGTGTACTGCGTGTTCTACTACCGCGTGATCAGCCTGATCGTCCTCGGCAGCCTCGTGACCTCCGCGGCGATCCTCTATCCGACCGTGGCGCTGCTCGGCTCCCAGATCGGCATGACCCTCACCCTCGCCGGCGTCGCCGGCTTCGCGGTCGCCATCGGCATCACCGCCGACTCCTTCGTGGTGTACTTCGAACGCATCAAAGAGGAGATGGTCGGGGGCAGATCCGTGCGCTCCGCGGTCTCGCGCGCCTGGGTGCGGACCCGCCGGACGATCCTCTCCGCCAACGCCGTCTCAGTGATCTCGGCGGTGGTGCTCTACATCCTGGCCATCGGCCCGGTCCGCGCCTTCGCCTTCACCCTCGGCCTGTCCACGGTGGTGGACCTCGTTGTGGTCTTCCTGTTCACGCACCCGATCGCCGAATGGATGGCGCGCGGCAGAGTCCTCAACAACGTCCACCTCTCCGGGCTCCACACCAAGGCGATCCCGGTCCACGGCAAGAAGGCCGCCGCGCGCGGCTAAGGAGCACCGATGAGCACCAAGCAGAAGCAAGCCGACAAGCCCGAGCGGCTGTCCATCTGGAGCAAGCTCTACCGGGGCGAGACGGACATCCAGTTCGTCCCGAACCGCAAGCGCTGGTACCTCGTCTCGGCGGTCGTGATCCTCGGCTGCGTCGTCGTCATGCTCACCAAGGGCTTCGTCCTCGGCATCGACTTCGCCGGCGGCAACCAGTACAACGTACCCTCCACTTCAGGCACCTCGCTGACCGAGGTCGAGGACGCCGCCGAGGGCGTCGGAGCCGAGATCGCCTCCGCCCAGGTCGCCGGCACCGGCGACGGCGCCTCCTACATCGTCCGCATCGCCGAGGTCGACGACGAGCAGTCCCAGGACATCCGCGAGGCCATGGCCGAGGCGGCCGGCGTCGACCCACAGGAGATCTCGGTCTCCACGGTCTCCGGGACCTGGGGCGCGGCCGTCTCCAACCAGGCGCTCATCGCGCTCGGCGTGTTCCTGGTGCTCGTCTCCGCGTTCATCTGGATCCGCTACGAGCGGCGCATGGCGATCGCGTCCATCGGGGCGCTGCTGCACGACCTGGTCCTCACCGCCGGCATCTACGCCCTGTCCGGCTTCGAGGTCACGCCGTCGACCATCGTCGGCATCCTGACGATCCTGGGCTACTCCCTGTACGACACCGTCGTCGTCTTCGACAAGGTCCAGGAGAACACCGCGAACCTGCTCCAGACGCGGCAGAAGACCTTCGCCGAGGCCGTCAACGACGCGGTCAACCAGACCCTCATGCGCTCGATCAACACGACCATCATCGGCGTGCTGCCGGTGGCGGCGCTCCTGGTCGTCGGCGTGGGCATGCTCGGCGTCGGCACCCTGAAGGACCTGGCGCTGGTGCTGTTCATCGGCATGGTCGTCGGCACCTACTCCTCGATCTTCCTGGCCGCGCCGTGGGTGGTCGACATGGCCGAACGGAGCGCCGCCTACCGGCGTCACAACCAGAAGATCGCCAACAAGCGCTCGGACGGGACCGAGGAGCGGGGCAAAGCCGAGGACCGCGACGCGGACGACGAGGACGACGACCGGCTCCGCACCGCGAAGACCGACGAGATCCCGCTCGAACTGCTCGATGAGCCCAAGGCCACGGCAGGCGCCGGCTCGGGCGGCCCGCGCCCGCAGCGCCGCAAGAAGCGCCGTTAGACCGCGCTCCAGACGCGAACAAGAGGGCGGGCGGATCCGAATCGGATCCGCCCGCCCCTCGCGCTTTCGGTGAGACCGCCCGGCTACTCGCCCCGGTCCTGGAACCTCGAGGCGGCGTCCTGGCCCCGCTCCTTGAGGTCGTCCATGCGACCGCCGCCCTGCTCGTCGTCCTCCGGCGAGTCCTTGTCGCGGTTGAACATCTCGCTGCCCTTGTCCTTGGCCTCGTCGGCCTTGTCCCGGGCCTTGTCCTTCATCTCGTTGAACTTGTCGTCCATACCCACGGTAATCCCCCTTTGTGCGTGAGTGACGTTCAATATAAAGGCTCCAAGGCGCCCCAGGGGCGCACTCGCGGAAGAGCGCACCCGGGCCCCGCGTACAACCCCGGTCGATCCCCGGACGCGACTCCAGGCCGATTCGCCGCGCCCGAACTCCGCCATACCGTGGCCGCAACGCACATCGACCAGCGGAGACCGACATGACCGACACAGCGAAACCCCAGGCCAAGGCCAAGACCGCGATCATCATCGGCGGGGGCGTGGCCGGCCCGACGGCCGCGCTCGCGCTGCGCAGGGCCGGCATCGAAGCGGTCGTCCACGAGGCCCGCCGCCCCGGTTCGGGAACCGCGGGCGGGCCGCTCTCGATCGCCCCCAACGGCCGGGCCGCGCTCGCCCTCGTCGGCGCCGACCACCTGCTCGACGGCCTCGCCGCGCCCACGCCCCGGTTCATCGTCCAGAGCTACACCGGCAAGGTCCTCGGCGAGATGAGCGACCTCCCCGAGCTGCGTCCCCGCCTCACGCTCCCGCGCGGCACCCTGACCGCCGAGCTCCAGCGCCACGCCGCGGCCGAAGGCGTCGAGTTCGTGTACGGCAAACGCTTCGTCGACGCCGTCGACACCGGGCGCAGCGTCATAGCCCAGTTCGACGACCACACCACCGCCGAAGCCGACGTCCTCATCGGCTGCGACGGCATCCACTCGGCCGTGCGCACCCGCATCGACCCCAAGGCGCCCGAGCCGCGCTACACCGGCCTGGTCAGCTTCGGCGGCTACGTCGAGGGCGACGGCCTGCCAGACACCGGCGGCGCCCAGCACTTCGTGTTCGGCCGCACGGCCTTCTTCGGATACCAGATCGAAGGGGACGAATGCGGTTGGTTCGCCAACCTCCCGATCAGGCGCATCGATCGTGACGAGCTGCGGGAGACCGACGTCGAGACCTGGATGCGGCGCCTGCGCCTCGCCTTCGCGCGCGACCACGGCCCGGCGACGGCGATCCTCGACCGCGTGACACCGGAGGACTTCGCCCCGGCGCACAAGCTCGAGGACCTGCCGCGCCTGCCGCGGTGGTCGAAGGGCCGGATGGTCCTGGTCGGCGACGCCGCGCACGCCACCTCGCCGTCCTCGGGGCAGGGGGCCTCGCTCGCGGCGGAGTCGGCCGTCGAACTGGCCCTGTGCCTGCGCGACCTCCCGCCGGAGGCGGCCTTCCAGGCCTACCGGCGGCGGCGCCGCGAGCGCGTCGAACGCGTCATCGCCGCGGCGGCCAGGACCAACCGGGCCAAGGCCGCGGGCCCGCTGGCGGCGAGGTTCCGCGACCTCCTCATGCCCTTCTTCCTCGAGAAGTTCAACACTCCGGAGAAGACCGCCTGGCAGTACGCCTACGACATCGACTGGGAGGCCGCGGCCTTAGTCCTTGACGGCCTCGGTGAGCCGCTCGATGAAGGCCTGCTCGCCGGGGGTGACGGCGACCTTCTTGCTGAAGAGTCCTCCGAGCTTGGACTTGGACGCCTCGCTGACGTGCACGGCGATGCGGACCAGCCACGCGCCGTACTCCTCGGCGTCGTCGCCGTCGGCCCGCTCCCGCAGCAGCGTGAGCGCCCGCCCGGCCTGGTCGAGCGCCGCGGACATCGCCTCCTCCGAGTCGGGGAGGCCCTGGCCGCCCGAACTGTCGCTTCCGCGTTCGCGGATCGCGTTCGCGACGGCCCGCACGAATCGGTTCTCGTCCCGCTGCGCCTCCCGGAACACCTTGGCGCCCGCGGAGAGCTCCTTGAGGAACTCCAGGGGGCTCGGCCGCCCGTCGGAGACGACGGTGGCGTTGAGCACCGCCCCCGGAGCGTCCAGGATGAGGGCCCGTTCGTCTTCGCTGAAATCGGAGAGTGTCGTCATCGCCACGCTTTCGGTTGTGCCACCAGGGAATCGCCCCAAACATATAGCGACCCTCGGAACCACCGCCGCCCTGGGGCGCGAAGCCTGACGTACGCCACGAAACCGGCCGATCGCACCTCATATGCGGTAGGCCCGAACCGTGACACGAGGCGATGCCGCCGTCGTCGACTTCGCGAACGGCTGCGACGAACGGGAGCCGGTTCGCCGTACCGCTCAGGGCCTGGACGACTCGGCGCCGGTGAGGCGGTAGGCGTCGTAGACGCCGTCGACCTTGCGGATCACCTTGATGATGTGGTCCAGGTGCTCGGGCGTCGCCATCTCGAAAGTGAAGCGCGACAGCGCGACCCGGTCCCTCGTCGTCGTCACCGTCGCCGACAGGATCGACACGCGCTCGCCCGACAGCACCTGCGTCACGTCGGCCAGCAGACGATGGCGGTCCAGCGCCTCGACCTGCACCGTCGCCACGAAGGTCGCCTGGTCGTCCTCGTCGGACCAGCGGACCTCCAGCACCCGGTCCGGTTGCAGCTCGATGCGCTCCTCGGCGTTCTCGCAGTCCCGCCGGTGAATGCTGATCACGTGGTAGCGCGTCGCGAAGCCGATGATCGAATCGCCCGGGATCGGGTTGCAGCAGTGGGCGAGCCGCACCGGCATCTCGCCCTCGTCCATGCCCGCCACCGTCACCGCGACGTGGATGTCGCCGTGCGCCTCGGGCACGATCCTCGCCGGCTGCGTCGGCGCCGTCGCCTCCGCCATGTCCTCGGTGGCGCCCTCGGCGCCGCCCTGGACCTCCAGCAGGCGCGTCACCACGTGCGTCGGCGAGATGTGGCGCTCGCCCAGCGCGGCGTACAGCGCCTCGACGTCCTTGAGGTTCAAGTCCTTCGCGAGCGAGGTCAGATTGTCGTGCGTGAGCATCCGCTGCAGCGGCAGCCGCCGCTTGCGCATCGCGCGCGTGAGCTCGTCCTTGCCGAGCTCGATCGCCTCCTCGCGGCGCTCCTTCTTGAAGTACTGCTTGATCTTGGTGCGGGCCCGCGGACTCTTGACGAAGTTCAGCCAGTCCTCGCTCGGACCGGCGGTCTCCGAGTTCGAGGTGAACACCTCGACCACGTCGCCGTTCGACAGCGTCGACTCCAGCGGCACGATCTTGCCGTTCACCTGCGCGCCGATGCACCGCCTGCCGACCTCGGTGTGGACGGCGTAGGCGAAGTCGACCGGCGTCGAGCCCGCCGGCAGCGCGATCACGTCGCCCTTGGGGGTGAACACGTACGCCTCCGAGGAGGCCAGGTCGAAGCGCAGCGCGTCGAGGAACTCCGAGGGGTCGGCCGCCTCCCGCTGCCAGTCCAGCAGCTGGCGCAGCCACGCCATGTCGTCGATGTGCGCGGGCGGGCCCGCGACGGTGGAGTTCTTCGTCTCCTTGTACTTCCAGTGCGCCGCGATGCCGTACTCGGCGGTGCGGTGCATCGCCCAGGTGCGGATCTGCATCTCGACCGGCTTGCCGTTCGGCCCGATGACCGTCGTGTGCAGCGACTGGTACATGTTGAACTTCGGCATCGCGATGTAGTCCTTGAAGCGGCCGGGAACCGGCTGCCAGGACGCGTGGATCACCCCGAGGGCCGCATAGCAGTCCCGCTCGTTCTCGACCAGGATCCGCAGGCCGACGAGGTCGTAGATGTCGTTGAAGTCGCGGCCGCGCACGATCATCTTCTGGTAGATCGAGTACAGGTGCTTCGGCCGGCCCGACACGTCCGCCTTGATCCGGGAGTCCTTCAGCTGCTCCTTGACCTGCGCGGTCACCTGCTGGAGGAGCATCTCCCGCTGCGGGGAGTGCTCGGAGACCAGGCGGGCGATCTCGGAGTACCGCTTCTTGTACAGCGTCGCGAAGGAGAGGTCCTCGAGCTCCCATTTGATGGTGTTCATCCCGAGGCGGTGGGCCAGCGGGGCGAGGATCTCGAGCGTCTCGCGGGCCTTCTGCTCCTGCTTCTCGGGCGCCAGGAACGTCAGCGTGCGCATGTTGTGCAGCCGGTCGGCGAGCTTGATGACCAGCACGCGGGGGTCCTTGGCCATCGCCACGACCATCTTGCGGATGGTCTCGGCCTTGGCCGCGTCCCCGAGCTTCACCTTGTCGAGCTTGGTGACGCCGTCGACGAGGAGCGCGACCTCGCCGCCGAACTCGTCGGCGAGCTCGTCGAGCGTGTACTCGGTGTCCTCGACCGTGTCGTGCAGCAGCGCCGCGACCAGCGTGTTCGTGTCCATGCCGAGCTCGGCCAGGATCGAGGCCACCGCGAGCGGATGCGTGATGTACGGGTCGCCGGACTTGCGGAACTGGCCGCTGTGCAGCTGCTCGGCCCGCGTGTACGCCTGCTGGAGTAGCCGCACGTCGGCCCGCGGGTGGGCGGCCCGGTGGGTCGCCACCAGGGGTTCGAGGACCTCGGGCAGCGTCGAGGACTGCCAGGGCGCGTTGAACCGCGCCAGGCGGGCGCGCATGCGCCGACCCGTGGGCGGACCGACCGAGACGGCCTCCGAGCCGGAGGCCTGCGTCTCGGTGTCCGAGATCCTCCCGTCGGGCCCTGCGGCTCGTTCGGTCACCACCGTCGCCTCCTCATGACTCGCTGTGCCAATTTACGGCTCGCAAGCTTCACCGTGGGTGCCAATTTACGGCTCGCAAGCGTCGCCGTGGGTACCCGTTTGCGGCTCGCGAGCGTCGCCCCGGGGTACCCGTTCAGGCCCCGCGAACTTCGCCGTAGGTGCCGGTATCGCTCATCAAGCTTAGGTTCCCATGGTAACCGGGGCCAGCATCGGCCCCCGGCTCGTGGATCACATGGCGCCGGCCGCGGCGACCTCCTGCACGACCTCGAGGCCGGAGGTGATCTGCCCCAGGATCGTGTAGTCGGCGGGCAGGCTCGTGTCCTCGTAGACGAGGAAGAACTGGCTGCCGGTGGTGCCCGCCCCGGCGTTCGCCATCGCGAGGGTCCCGGCCGGGTAGTTGTTCTCGGCCTCCTCGGGCAGGTTCTCCTCGGCCATCTGGTAGCCGGGGCCGCCCATGCCCGCGCCCTGCGGGTTGCCCGACTCGAGCGCGGCGCGCGCGTCGGGATCACCGCATTGGAGGACGAAGATGCCCTCGGTGGTCAGCCGGTGGCACTGCGAGCCGTCGAAGTAGCCCTGGCCGGCGAGGTAGGTGAACGAGCCGGCGGTGCACGGGGCGTTCGCGGTGTCGATCTCGGCGGTGATCGTCCCCAGACCGGTCTCGATGGTCATCTCCTGCACCCCGGAGGCGGGCTGCTCGGCGGGCGGCGTCTCGGTGCCGGTGGTGGGCGTGTACGCGCACTCGGCGGTCTCGCCCGACTCGGGCTCGCTCATGGTCATCGAGTCGATGATGACCGGCTCGACCGGCACGCCGTCGGGGACGGTGGCGGGGGACTCCTCCTCGCTGGGGGCGGTGGACGCGGTGTCGTCCGAAGCGGAGTCGCTCTCCTCATCGGGCGCGAACACGGTGAAGGCGACCCACGCCAGGAGCCCCAGCACGACGAGCGCGCCGACGCCGCCGATGCTCCACCAGACGGTGCGCTGCTTGCGCTCGCGCTCCGCCTTCTCCGCCATGCGCTGCTGAAGCTGCTGGCGGGCGGCCATGCGTTGCGATTGTTTCGACGCCACCGTCGGGTCTCCTTCGAATTCGTCGTCTGTCAGGGGTTATTCGGTCGTCTCCGCGGTCGGCGTCTCGCCGGTCGGCGCCTCGCTCGCCCCGTCCGTCGGCTCCGCGGTGGGCGAGCCGCTGACGTCGGAGGTGGGGGTCTCGGTCACGGCCGGGTCGTCGGCGGGCTCGTCGGACTCGAAGAATCCGCTCTGCCACAGGTACCCGGCGCCCACGAGCACGATGATGGCCAGCAGTCCGAACGTGGCCTGGAGCCTCCGGCGGCGGCGCAGCTTGCCCGCCAGGCGCGCGTTCTTCTTCGCGTTCGCGATGCGCTGCTTGCGCCGCTCCATGTGCTTGGACTTGGCGGGCACTGCGGGGCCTCCTCGGTTGACCATTGCTCGTACTGGGGGTTACGCGAATGGCAGTGTATCCGGCTCTGTCAGACGGGTCACTGCTGGCCGCCGGGTGTATCCTGAGGCCCGCGAGGGAAGGGGGAGCGGGTGCTCATCGAGACGCTTGTGGCCGATGCGTTCGGCACGAACTGCTATGTGCTGGCCGACGGCCGCGGTTCGGAGTGCGTCGTCGTCGACCCCGGCATCGGCATCGCCCCGCGTCTCGAGGACGTCCTGTCCGAGCACCGGCTCAAGCCGGTGGCGGTGCTGCTCTCCCACGGGCACCTCGACCACACCTTCTCGGTGACGCCCGTGTGCGGCTCGCACGAGGTCCCCGCCTACATCCACTCGGACGACGAGCACCTGCTCGCCGACCCGGCCCGGGGCTTCGGTCCGGGCACCAGCGCCATGTTCGGCACCGGCCTGGAGTGGACCGAACCGGACGACGTGGCCGTGCTCGAGGACGGCGCCGACGTCGAGCTGGCCGGCATGCGCTTCACGATCGACCACGCGCCCGGCCACACCGCCGGGTCCATCCTGTTCCACACCTCGGGCGCCGAGGCGCCCTACACGCTCTCCGGCGACGTCCTCTTCGCCGGCGCCATCGGCCGCACCGACCTGCCCGGCGGCAGCGACGCCCAGATGTGGGACAGCCTCGAGCGCAAGGTCCTGCCGCTGGCCGACGAGGTCGTCGTCCTGCCCGGCCACGGCCCGCGCACCACCATGGCGACCGAGCGCGCCACGAACCCCTACCTCAAGCAGGTGGCGGCGCGGCTCCATCGCTGAGCGCCGCCCGCCGCGACCGCGGCAATCCGATCGCAGCCAGTCCGAACGAGGAGACAGCCATGCCACGACCCCAGCCGCTCTCGGGTTTCCCCGAACTGCTGCCCCGGCAGCGCATCGTCGAGCAGCAGGTGGTCGACCATCTCCGCCGGGCCTTCGAGCTGCACGGCTTCGCGAACGTCCGGACGCGCGCCGTCGAGCCCATGGATCAGCTGCTCCGCAAGGGCGAGACGTCGAAAGAGGTCTACGTGCTGCGCCGGCTCCAGGCCGACTCCGGCTCGGGCGACGCCGGGCTCGGGCTCCACTTCGACCTGACCGTGCCCTTCGCGCGCTACGTCCTGGAGAACGCCGGGAAGCTCCAGTTCCCGTTCCGCCGCTACCAGATCCAGCCGTGCTGGCGCGGCGAGCGCCCCCAGGAGGGCCGCTACCGCGAGTTCCTGCAGGCCGACATCGACATCGTCGACCAGGGCGAGCTGCCCGCCCACTACGAGGTCGAGATCCCGCTCGTCATCGCGGACGCGCTGCGCGGCCTGCCGCTGCCGCCGGTGCGCATGCACGTCAACAACCGCAAGCTCTCCCAGGGCTTCTATCAGGGCCTCGGCATCGACGACACCGAAGAGGCCCTCCGCATCATCGACAAGCTCGACAAGATCGGCGCCGAGGCCGTCGCGAAGCTCCTCATGGACGAGCTCGGGGTCGGCCCCGAGCAGGCGGAGGCGTGCCTGAGGCTCGCCGAGATCACCTCGGCGGACGCCTCGTTCGTCGACGAGGTCAAGGCCCTCGGCGTCGCGAACCCGCTGCTCGAGGAGGGGCTGAGCGAGCTGGCGGCCGTCGTCGAGGCCGCCGCGGCCGAGGCCCCCGGCCTGGTCGTCGCCGACCTGAAGATCGCCCGCGGCCTCGACTACTACACCGGCACGGTCTACGAGACCTTCCTCGAGGGCCACGAGGGCCTCGGCTCGGTCTGCTCGGGCGGCCGCTACGACACGCTCGCCTCGGACGGCAAGCACACCTATCCCGGCGTGGGCCTGTCCATCGGCGTCTCGCGGCTGCTGGTGCCGCTGCTCCAGTCGGGGAGGCTCACGGCCACCCGGGAGGTCCCCACCTGCGTGCTGGTGGCGGTGGCCGGCGAGGAGGACCGCTCGGCGTCGAACGCGATCGCGCAGCGCCTGCGCGCCCGCGGCATCCCGACGCAGGTCTCGCCCTCGGCGGCCAAGTACGGCAAGCAGATCAAGTTCGCCGACCGGCGCGGCATCCCCTTCGTGCTCTTCTCGGGGGAGGACGGGCACCAGATGCGGGACATCCGCTCGGGGGAGCAGGTCCCGGTCGACCTCGACTCCTGGGAGCCTCCCGCCGAGGACCTGCACCCCCGCATCGTCGCCGAATAGTCCGACGCGGCGGAGCGGGCGCCCTCGAACCGAGGGCGCCCGCTCCGCCGCGTCGCGCTAGGCGATCGCCTCGACGCTCGAGCCCGTCTCGGCCCGCCGCTCGGCGACCCGCCTGCGGCGCACCGGCATGCCCAGGGTCGGGTGGGCCGCGCTCCAGGCCGCGCCCTTGCAGACCAGCTCCTTGTAGACCGCGGCCGCGCGGCCCCGGAGCGTGGCGTTCACGGCCCTGTCGTCGGCGGTCACGTACTGGATCAGGCCCTCCCTGCGGCCCAGCGAGATGCACTGGTTGACGTACCGCAGCGGCGCGTTCGGGAGCTTCCCGCCGGTCAGCCGCGCGGCGATCGCGTCGGCCGCCTGCCAGGCCATCGGGATGCCCGAGGCGCACGACATCCGCAGCGGCCTGCCCTTCGCGCCGATCGCGAACCCGGCGTCGCCGACGGCGTACACGTCCGGATGCGAGACCGAGCGCATGGTGCCGTCAACGACGATCTGACCTCGGTCGGTCACCTTCATCGTGGACGCCGCGGCGATCGGGTGCACCGCGAAGCCGGTGGTCCACACCGTGACCGCCGAGGGGACCGTCCCGTCCTCGGTCCTGACGGCGTCGGTCTCGACCGTGGTCACGGCGGCGTGCTCGTGAACGGCGATGCCGAGCCGGTCGGCGACCTTGCGCAGGTGCTCCCGGCCCTTCGGCGAGAGCCAGTCACCGAACTCGCCGCGGACCGCGATGGCCACGTTCAGGTCCGGCCGGGCCTCGGCGAGCTCGGTCACCGCCTCGATGCCGGTGAGCCCGCCGCCGACGACGGTCACGGTCTTCCCGGCCTCGAGACGGGCGAGCCGTTCGCGCAGGCGCAGCGCGCCGGACCGGCCGGCGATCTGGTGGGCGTGCTCGGCGGTACCGGGGACGTCCTGGTCGTTCCAGCCGCTGCCGAGCGCGTAGACGAGCGTGTCGTAGGCGAGTTCGGCGGAGCCGTCCGCGTCTATGACGGCGACGGCCTTGCGGTCGGCGTCGACCGCCGTGACCTTCGCGAGTCGCAGCTCGACGCCGGTGCCCGCGAACATGTCGGCGAGCGGGCGCGGCTTGAGGTCCTGGCCGGCGACCAGCTGGTGCATGCGGACCCGCTCCACGAAGTCGGGTTCGGCGTTGACGAGAGTGATGTGCACATCCTCGCGGCTCAGCCGCTTGGCGAGTCGACCGGCGGCGATGGCCCCGGCGTATCCGGCTCCGAGGACGACGATGCGGTGCTTCATGGTGCTGCTCCTGTCTTGGCGTGTGCACCTCCTGAACCGGACGGCGGCGCGATTCCTGACAGGCGCGGGGTATGAAGACAGTCACATGGGCGTCACCAGGCGTGCAGCAGCGGCTCCCCGTGGTCGGACGCCGTCCACCGGCGCGTGATGCGGTCGAGCTTGTCCGGGTTGACCTGGTTGCGGACCCCGCTGATGCCCTCGGGTGTCCACTCCAGCGACATGACGCCGACGACCCGGCCGTCGACGACGGCCAGCGCCGCCGCCTCGCCGTTGACGACCGCGGCGTAGACGGCGGGCCTGCCGCCGAGCATGTCGCGTTTGCCCGCGGAGGGCTTGAACAGGCCGCGTATGAACTTCGCCACCTCCAAGGCGCCGACCACGACCTTGGCGCGTGCGGGGACCTTGCCGCCGCCGTCGCCGATGCTGATCGCGTCGTCGGTCAGGAGCTTGAGCAGCGGCTCGGTCTGCCCGGTGGCGGCGGCGGCGAGGAACTCCTCGACGACGCGCCGGGCCGCGGCCGGATCGATCTCGGCGCGGGAGCGGCCGTCGGCGATGTGCCGCTTGGCGCGGTGGTAGGTCTGCTGGCTGCCGGCCTCGGTGACGTCGAGGATCTCGGCGATCTCGGCGTGCGGGTAGGCGAAGACCTCGCGCAGGACGTAGACGGCGCGCTCGTTGGGGGAGAGCCGCTCCATGAGCAGGAGCATGGCGAGGGACACCGACTCGCGCTGCTCGGCGGTGTCGGCCGGGCCGAGCATCGGGTCGCCGTCGAGGACCGGCTCGGGCAGCCACTCGCCCACATAGGCCTCCCGCCTGGCCCGCGCCGAGGTCAGCTGCGTCAGGCACAGGTTGGTGAGCACCTTGGTCAGCCACGCCTCGGGCACCTCGATCTGGTCCCGGTCGGCGGCGTCCCAGCGGAGGAAGGTCTCCTGGACGGCGTCCTCGGCCTCACTCGCGGAGCCGAGCAGGCGGTAGGCGATGGCCCCCAGGCGTGCCCTGGAGGCCTCGAAGAGATCGACCTCTTGCGAACGCAGCGACATGGATCGATCCTAACCGCGCGCGGGCGACACCGGCGAAGGAGCGAATGCGCGCCCCGTTCGTCACTCCACGCGCTGGACGCAGTAGATCGCGGTGATCGAGTCGATCTCGGGGTCCCACTCGCGACCGGCCGACACGGCGGTGTCGGTGAAGTAGTACTGGTCCCACTCGTAGCCCTCGCAGGCGTCGTTGGCCGCGACCGCGTGCCACTCGTCCTCGGGGTCGGGGTCCTCGGGGCTCTGTGCGATGTGGAGCACCAGCCAGTAGGCGGTCTCGGAGTCGCAGGGGACGACGTAGAAGCCCTCTTCGACGTTCTCGATGCACTCGTCGACCTCGGGCGCGCGGTAGACGGCCTCGTCGGGGTCGGTGGTCGTCTCCTCGGGGCTGGGCTCGTCCTCGGTCGTCTCCTCTTCTTCGGAGGGGCTCGCCGACTCGCTGGTGGCGTCGTCGGCGATGACCGGGTCCTCCTCCTCATCGCCGCCGAAGGTCATGCCGATGATGATCGCCCCGGCCGCGATGGCCACGACCACGACGATGAGGGTCGCGATCAGCGGCGTGTTCGACGATCCGCTCGGCGGCGCGGGCGCGGGCTGCCCCGGCTGGAACGCCTGCCCCGTCGTCGGGTACCCCTGGTTGGGGGGCACGCTGCCGGGCGCGACGCTCATCGGCGGGTTCGTCGGGTAGCCGGGCTGGCCGTAGGACGGCTGGCCGTACGAGTCGGGGCGGGCGTAGGGGTCGGCGTCGGTGTTGAAGTGCTGGGGCTGCGAGGGCTGGCCGTACCCGGGCTGCTGCTGACCCGGGTCATAGGGGTTCGGGGGCGGGTAGCTCATGTGGTTCTCCGTTGCATCGCGCCGGGCAGGGGCGTGGACTGAGGCCCACGGTCAATCATATGAGGCGCGTGCGACTCACGCGAAAACGACCGGGGCGGCCCCGATTCCGCGGAATCGGGGCCGCCCCGGTCGTTTTCGCGGTCAGCACACGGTGCTGACGACAGCGGTGCGGGCCGCCTCATCGAAGACCGAAACGGCCCGCATGCCCGGCTCTGCTAGACGGCGTCGTCGGCGCAGATGATGCCGCCGGTGCGCCCCAGCAGGTCGGTGACCGGCCAGTAGTAGGCGCCGCCGGAGCAGTTGGCCGCCTCGGCCTCGGCGTCCGCGTCGGTCATCTCGACGGGCGGGTCGACCGGGATCGCGTCGACGACCTCGTACACCGCGCTGGCCGAGCTGCAGTCGACGGTCCACCAGTCGCTCGAGTCGTCGAAGCAGTCGCCCACGTCCGGCGTCTTGGGGAGCTGGTCCGACTCGTTCGGCTCCTGGATGGCCTCCAGGCAGAAGAACTGGTCGGTCATGCTGGTCGTCTGGTCGTACACGAAGTTGTAGTCGGTCCACGGCTGGCCGGGGATCCGCGAGGCCACGTTCTCGCCGCAGATGCCCTGCGCGTCCGCGACGTCCATGACGTCGCCGCCGGAGATCATGACGCTCGCCTCGTTGTCGACCGTCGTGATGGTCCAGAACGCCGACGGGTCGGAGCACTCGACGATGAAGTCGGCGTCGGTGGCGACACCGGGCTCCTGCGGCATGCAGTCGCCCTCTTGGGCCTGCTCGGCCGCCTCGGCCTCCTCGTTGCTGAGCGTCGTGTCGCCGGCGTCGTCGCTCGAGCCGCTGTCGTTCATGAAGACGCGCACGGCGATGACGATGCCGATCACCACGATGGTGCCGACGGCGCCCAGGATCTTGGCGGTGAAGCCGCCGCCCTTGCCGCCGCTCGGCGCCGGAGGCATGGGCGGCGGGGGAGCGCCGTAACCGCCGCCGGGCTGCTGAGGCGGCGGGTACCCGGGCTGCTGCTGGCCGTAGCCGGGCTGCTGCGGGGCGTACCCACCCTGCTGCGGGGGAAATCCCGGCTGCTGAGGCTGCTGGCCGTAACCAGGGGGCGGAGGGTTACCGCCGGGTGGGGGATAGGTCATTGGTGAATAGCTCCTTGAAAACGTACTGTTGCAGTGCCGACGATGGTCGGCGGCTGTCGCCATGGCTGTGCCAGGGGTGGCTTGCGAACGTCGCCATGACCCTCCCAGGGGGGACCGACAGGTTTCACCCTGGAGTGCCAGGGGCGGCTAGCCGGTTCCACCACGGCAGGTGCCTCGATCACGGTGATGGGCGCCGTGCGATCACAACACTCTAACCATTGGCCGCAATGCCGCCGCGCGCCGATCCCACTCGTAAAACACGCGTTACACGCCCATGACGGCACGATCGGGCAGTGGGCGCGACACGCGGGCGGAAAACGGCCGGAGCTGCTCGGATAGTAGGACGATGGTGTCCGCTAGATGAGCGATGCATTACACTCGTCTGACACTTTGCATTCTTTCGGGCCGACGTCGTCCCGTATGAAATACCGCCGTGTTCCAGCGCCCCACGAGCTGGAGCCCTCGACGACGAAGGAGGCCAAGGTTGCGTTCTGCCCTGAACAACGAACCAGGTCTTTACCGCCCCGAATGGGAACACGACGCCTGCGGCGTCGCCTTCGTTGCGGACATGCAAGGCCGGGCCGCCCACAGCGTAGTCGAGCGCGGCCTCTCCGCTCTCGTCCGCATGGAGCACCGCGGCGCCACCGCCCCCGATCCCGACTCGGGCGACGGCGCCGGCATCATGCTCCAGATCCCCGACGCCTTCTACCGCGACGTGGTCGATTTCACCCTGCCCGCGCCCGGCCACTACGCCGCCGGGCTGGTCTTCACCCCCGTCGACGACGAGGACGCCGCCGCCCGCGCGCGCGCCATCGTCGAGAAGTACGCCGTCGCCGAAGGCTGCCGCGTCGTCGGCTGGCGCGAGGTGCCCGTCGACCCCGCCGGCCTCGGCGCCGGCGCCCTGGCCTCCATGCCGAGCGTCAGCCAGGTCTTCCTCGCCGCCGAGGACGAGGCCGCGGCCGGGATCGAGCTCGACCGGCTCGCCTACGCCGTGCGCAAGCAGGCCGAGCGCGAGATCCGCGAGCGCCGGCTCGACGGCGCCGCCATCGTCGGCCTCTCCGCCCGCACCATCGTGTACAAGGGCATGCTGACCCCCGCCCAGGTGCCGCAGTTCTATCCCGACCTGCGCGACGAGCGGCTCGTCAGCGCCATCGCTCTGGTCCACTCCCGCTTCTCCACGAACACCTTCCCGTCCTGGCCGCTGGCCCACCCGTTCCGGATGGTCGCCCACAACGGAGAGATCAACACGATCCGCGGCAACCGCAACTGGATGACCGCCCGCCAGGCCGAGCTCGCCAGCGAGCACCTGCCCGGGCGCCTGCGGCGCCTGTTCCCGGTCAACACGCCCGGCGGCTCCGACTCCCTCGCGTTCGACGAGGTCGTCGAGCTGCTGCACCTGGGCGGGCGGAGCCTGCCCCACGCGATGCTCATGATGATGCCCGAGGCCTGGGAACACAACGCGACCATGGACCCCAAGCGGCGCGACTTCTACCGTTACCACGCCGCGATCATGGAGCCGTGGGACGGCCCGGCCGCGGTCTGCTTCACCGACGGCACCCAGATCGGCGCCGTCCTCGACCGCAACGGTCTGCGCCCCGCCCGCTGGTGGCGCACCACCGACGACCTCGTCGTCCTCGCCTCCGAGGCCGGCGTCGTCGACTTCGAGCCCAGCCAGGTCGCCGAGAAGGGCCGCCTGACGCCCGGCCGCATGTTCCTGGTCGACACGGCCGCCGGCCGCATCGTCGACGACGAGGAGATCAAGGACGAGCTCGCCGGCGAGCACGCCTACGGCGACTGGCTCCACGCCGGGCTCATCCGGCTCGAGGAGCTGCCCGAGCGCGAGCACGTCACCTACACCGCCGAGTCGGTGCGCCGCCGCCAGCTCACCTTCGGCTACACCGACGAGGAGCTGCGCCTCATCCTCGCGCCCATGGCCGCCTCCGGCGCCGAGCCGGTCGTCTCCATGGGCTCGGACACGCCCGTCGCGGGCCTGTCCAAGCGCCCCAAGCTGCTGTACGACTACTTCACGCAGCTGTTCGCGCAGGTCACCAACCCGCCGCTCGACGCCATCCGCGAGCAGCTGGTCACCGCCCTGGGCACCATGATCGGCCCCGAAGGGAACATCCTCGAGCCCGGGCCGCACTCGTGCCGCCAGATCGAGCTGGCCCGCCCCGTCCTCGACAACGACGAGCTCGCCAAGATCCTCCACATCGACGACGACGGCGACATGCCCGGCTTCAAGGCCGTGCGCGTTTCCGGCGTCTACAAGGTCCGCCACGGCTCGCGCGGCATGAAGGACCGCCTGACCGAGATCTGCCGCCACGTCTCCGAGGCCATCGAGGACGGCGTGCGCATCCTGGTGCTGTCCGACCGCGACTCCACGGCCGACCTCGCGCCGATCCCCTCGCTGCTGCTCACCGCCGCCGTCCATCAGCACCTGGTGCGCGAGCAGACCCGCACCAAGGTCGCGCTCCTGGTCGAGACCGGCGACTGCCGCACCGTCCACCACGCCGCGGTCCTCCTCGGCTACGGCGCCGCCGCCGTCAACCCGTACCTCGCGTTCGACTCCATCGAGGAACTGTGCGACTCCGGCGTCATCGACGCCGAGCCCGCCCAGGCCGTGCGCAACTACATCGAGGGCCTGTGCAAGGGCGTGCTCAAGGTGATGTCCAAGATGGGCATCTCCACCATCGCCTCCTACACCGGCGCCCAGGTCTTCGAGGCCGTTGGCCTCGACGCCGACTTCGTCGGCCGCTACTTCAAGGGCACCGACTCCCGCATCGGCGGCATCGGCCTCCAGACGCTCAGCAAGGAGGTCGCCGAACGGCACCGCCGCGCCTACGAGCGGGCCGTCGACCCCGTCCAGCCGTTGCCGCCCGGCGGCGACTACCAGTGGCGCCGCGACGGCGAGATCCACCTGTTCAACCCCGAGACGGTGTTCCTGCTCCAGCACGCCACCAAGTCCGGCCAGTACGACGTCTTCAAGCGCTACACCGAGAAGGTCAACTCCCTGGCGGCCGACTCGGGTCTCCTGCGCGGCATGCTCGACTTCGACACCGCCTCACGGGAGCCGATCCCGGTCGACGAGGTCGAACCGGTCGAGGACATCGTCAAGCGGTTCCACACCGGCGCCATGTCCTACGGCGCGCTCTCCCAGGAGGCGCACGAGACCCTCGCGATCGCCATGAACCGTCTCGGCGGGCGCTCGAACTCCGGCGAGGGCGGCGAGGACGTCGACCGCCTCTACGACCCCGAGCGGCGCAGCGCCATCAAGCAGGTCGCCTCCGGCCGCTTCGGCGTCACCAGCGAGTACCTGGCCACGGCCGACGCCATCCAGATCAAGATGGCCCAGGGCGCCAAGCCCGGCGAGGGCGGCCAGCTGTCGGGCAAGAAGGTCCACCCGTGGATCGCGAAGACCCGCAACGCCACGCCGGGCGTGGGGCTCATCAGCCCGCCGCCGCACCACGACATCTACTCGATCGAGGACCTCGCGCAGCTCATCCACGACCTCAAGCACGCCGGAGGCGGCGACGCCGAGGTCCACGTGAAGCTCGTCAGCGAAGTCGGCGTCGGCACCGTCGCCGCGGGCGTCTCCAAGGCCAAGGCCGACACGATCCTCATCTCCGGCCACGACGGCGGCACCGGCGCGGCCCCGGCCAACTCGGTCAAGCACGCCGGGACGCCCTGGGAGATCGGCCTCGCCGAGGCCCAGCAGACCCTCATCCGCAACGGCCTGCGCGACCGCGTCAAGGTCGAGGTGGACGGCGCGATGAAGACCGGCCGCGACGTGGTCATCGCCGCGCTCCTCGGCGCCGAGGGCTACGGCTTCGCCACCGCGCCGCTGGTCGTCGCCGGATGCGTCATGATGCGCGTGTGCCACCTCGACACCTGCCCGGTGGGCGTGGCCTCCCAGGACCCGATCCTGCGCGAGCGCTACAACGGCCAGGCCGAGCACGTGGTCAACTTCTTCCGCTACATCGCCCAAGAGGTCCGCGAGCTGCTCGCCGCCCTCGGCTACCGCTCCCTCGACGAGGCCGTCGGCAACGTCGAGCGGCTGCGCCAGATCCCCGGGGAGGGCCGCAAGGCCGCCCGCATCGACCTGTCGAACGTCATCGCCGCGCCCGTCGAGGGCCCGCGCGTCCGCGTCCGCGAGCAGGACCACGAGGTCGAGCGGACCCTGGGCGCCGAGCTGGTCGAGATCGCCAGGCCCGCCATCGAGGAGGGCCGCACCGTCGCCGCCGAGCTCGCGATCCGCAACACCGACCGCTCGGTCGGCGCGCTCCTGGGCGCCGCGGTCAGCCGCGCCCACCGCGAGGGCCTGCCGGACGGCTCGGTCGACCTGGTCTTCCGCGGCACCGCCGGGCAGTCCTTCGGGGCCTTCCTCACCCGCGGGGCCACGTTCAAGCTCGTCGGCGACGCCAACGACTACCTCGCCAAGGGCCTCTCGGGCGGCCGCATCGTGGTGCGGCCCGACGCCGGGGCGCCCTTCCGCGCCGAGGACAACATCATCGCCGGGAACACCATCCTCTACGGCGCCACCTCCGGCGAGGTCTACATCCGCGGCAAGGTCGGCGAGCGCTTCGCCGTCCGCAACTCCGGGGCCGTCGCCGTCGTCGAAGGCGTCGGCGACCACGGCTGCGAGTACATGACCGGCGGCACCGTCCTCGTCCTCGGGCCCACCGGACGCAACTTCGCCGCCGGCATGTCCGGCGGCGTCGCCTACGTGTGGCGCCTGGACGAGGGCCGCACCAACACCGCGCTGGTCGACCTCGACGAGCTCGGCGCCGCCGACATCGACCTGGTGCACAACCTGCTGCTGCGCCACGGCCGCGCCACCGGCTCGGCCGTGGCCGCCGAGCTGCTCGGCAACTGGCCCAAGGCCGCCGGCGGCTTCACCAAGGTCATTCCCACCGAGTACAAGGCCGTGCTCGCCGCCCAGGAACAAGAGAAGGAGGCGCAGCATGCCTGACCCGAGCGGATTCCTCCGACACGGCCGCCAAGTGCCCAAGAAGCGGCCGATCCCGCTGCGCGTCCTCGACAACCGCGAGGTCTACGAGCGCGCCGACGGCGAACTGGTCAAGGCCCAGGCCTCCAGGTGCATGGACTGCGGCATCCCGTTCTGCCACAACGGCTGCCCCCTGGGCAACCGGATCCCGGAGTGGAACGACCTGGCCCGCACCGACCAGTGGGGCGCCGCGATCGAGCAGCTCCACGCCACCAACAACTTCCCCGAGTTCACCGGCAGGCTCTGCCCCGCCCCGTGCGAGGCCGCCTGCGTGCTCGGCATCGGCGACGACCCGGTGACGATCAAGAACATCGAGGTCGAGATCATCGACCGCGCCTTCGACGACCAGAACGTCGTGTCGCGCCCGGCCGAGCGGTCCACCGGCAAGTCCGTCGCCGTCGTCGGCTCGGGACCGGCCGGCCTGGCCGCCGCCCAGCAGCTGGCGCGCGCCGGACACGCCGTCACCGTCTACGAGCGCGATGACGCGCCCGGTGGCCTGCTGCGCTACGGCATCCCCGACTTCAAGCTCGAGAAGCACCACATCGACCGCCGCGTGGCGCAGATGCGGGCCGAGGGGGTGGAGTTCGCCTGCGGCGTCAACGTCGGCTTCGACCTGTCCGCCGACGACCTGCGCGAACGCCACGACGCCGTCATCCTGGCCGTCGGCGCCCTCGAAGGCCGCGAGACCGACCAGAGCGGCCGCGAGCTCGCCGGGATCCACCAGGCCATGGAGCACCTCGTCGGCGCCAACCAGGTCGTGGCGGGCAAGGCCCCGTTCGCGCCCATCGACGCGCGCGGCAAGCACGTGGTCATCATCGGCGGCGGCGACACCGGCGCGGACTGCCTGGGCGTGGCCCACCGGCAGGGCGCGGCCTCGGTGCGCCAGCTCGACCTGTACCCGATGCCGCCCGAGGAGCGGGACGCCGGGAGCGACCCGTGGCCGACCTGGCCGGTCATCGTGCGCGACTACCCGGCCCACGAGGAGGGCGGGGAGCGGAACTACGGCAGCGCCGCCGCCGAGTTCATCGGCGACGAGCGCGGCCACGTCCGCCAGATGCGCCTGAGCGAGGTCACCGTCGACAAGTCCTCGGGCCGCCGCGTCGTCACCCCGGTGCCCGGCACCGAGCGGATCGTCCCGGCCGACCTGGTCCTGCTGGCGATCGGCTTCGCCGGCACCGAGGACCAGCAGCTGCTGCGCCAGCTCGGCATCGAGCGCAACCGCCGCGGCGTCCTCGAGTGCGGCGACGACTGGCAGACCGACGCGCCCGGCGTGTTCGTGGCCGGCGACGCCCACCGCGGCGCCTCGCTGATCGTGTGGGCGATCGCCGAGGGCCGCGCCGCCGCCGCGGCGGCCCACCGGTACCTCGGAGGCGAAGTGGCGCTTCCCGAGCCGGTCACCGTCGACGCGCAGCCGCTCACCGCATGAACGCGAATACCGGAATTGCGCGCGGGAGGCCCGCCGAATTCGGGCCCGCGAGCGCCACCGCCACCGGACGGCGCTTTCACGGCCGCCCATTCGGCACGCCCGCCCGCGCGCAATTCCGCCTATCTCCAATGTGCAGTCCGACCCCATTCGCCCCCCGGTGAATTCCACCTCTCAACTGCGGTGACCTCGCGAGTGCGAATCGGCGTCCGATATAAGCTCGCAAGGTGACTCGTAGAGCAAAAATCGTCTGCACCATCGGGCCCGCGACGGCCACGCCCGATCGCATGGCCGGCCTGATCGACGCCGGTATGAACGTCGCCCGAATGAACTTCAGCCACGGCACTCAGTCCGATCACGAGGCCGTCTATCAAATGGTCCGCGAGGCGGCCGAGGCCGCCGGCAAGCCCGTCGCCATCCTGGCCGACATGCAGGGCCCCAAGATCCGCCTCGGCACCTTCGAGACCGGTTCCGAGCAATGGGACGCCGGCGACCGCGTCCGCATCACCTCCGAGGACGTCGAGGGCACCCACGACCGCGTCTCGTGCACCTACAAGAAGCTCCCCGGCGAGGTCACCAAGGGCGACCGGCTCCTGGTCGACGACGGCAAGCTGGCCCTGGAGGTCCTCGGCGCCGACGAGACCGACGTCGAATGCCTCGTCGTCGAGGGCGGCCCCGTCTCGAACCACAAGGGCCTGTCCCTGCCGAACGTGGCCATCTCCGTGCCCGCCCTCTCGGAGAAGGACATCTCCGACATGAAGTTCGCGCTCAACCTGGGCGTGGACCTCATCGCCATGTCGTTCGTGCGCCACCCCGACGACGTCCGCCTCGGCCACAAGGTCATGGACGAGGTCGGCGTGCGGCGCCCGATCATCGCCAAGGTCGAGAAGCCCGAGGCCGTTGACCGCCTCGAGGAGGTCGTGCGCGCCTTCGACGGCGTCATGGTCGCCCGCGGCGACCTGGGCGTCGAGATGCCCCTCGACGAGGTGCCGATCGTGCAGAAGGAGATCGTCCGCCTCTGCCGCGAGAACGCCAAGCCGGTCATCGTCGCCACCCAGATGCTCGACTCGATGATCGAGAACGCCCGGCCCACCCGCGCCGAGGTCTCCGACGTCGCCAACGCCGTCCTCGACGGCACCGACGCGGTCATGCTCTCCGGCGAGACCTCGGTCGGCAAGTACCCGATCGGGACCGTCCGCACGATGGCCAAGATCGTCGAGACCACCGAGAGCGGCCCCATCGGCGTCGTCCACATGGAGCACGACCCGAAGACCAAGCCCGGTGCCATCACCGCCGCCGCCGCCCAGATCGCCGACTCGATCGGCGCGAAGGCCCTCGCGGCGTTCACGCAGACCGGCGACACCGTCAAGCGCCTGGCCCGCCTCAAGCCGAACCTGCCGATCGTGGGCATGACCTCGATCGAGTCGGTGCGCAACCAGATGGCGCTGTCGTGGGGCACCGAGTCCTACCTCGTCGAGCACGTCGACCACACCGACGCCATGTTCCAGCTGGTCGACAAGACCATGCAGGAGCACGGACTGGCCGCCCCCGGCGACCTGGTCGTCATCGTGGCGGGCACCCCGGCCGGCACGCCGGGCTCGACCAACACCGTCCGGGTCCACCAGATCGGCTCGTAGTGGGCGAGGTACTCGTCGGCCAGGACGCCGTGGACTCGCTCCTCGGCGTCCTCGACCTCGAACAGATCGACACCGGCCTGTACCGCGGGCCGCGGGCCGAGGTCGGCCTTCAGCGCGTCTTCGGCGGCCAGGTGGCCGGGCAGGCGCTCGTCGCCGCCGGACGCACCGTCGCCCCCGAGCGGCGCGTCCACTCCCTGCACGGCTACTTCGTGCGGCCGGGGGACTCTTCGAAGCCGATCCTCTACCAGGTGGAGAACATCCGCGACGGCCGCTCCTTCTCGGTCCGCCGCACGGTGGCCCTCCAGGGCGGGCGCACGATCTTCTTCATGTCGGCGTCCTTCCACACCGGCGAGGACGGCCTGGAGCACGGCGACGGCGCACCCGAGGGCCTGCCGGCCCCCGAGGCCGTGCCGACGATCGCCGAGCGCCTCAAGGCCGACCCGGACCGCCTGAGCATGTGGGCGCGCATCCCGCGCCCGATCGACGTGCGCTACCTGGGCGGATCGGGCTACTTCCGCTCCGGTGAGCGCCCGGCCGAGCCCAGGCAGCGGGTGTGGATGAAGGCCGACGGGAAACTGCCCGACGACCCGCTCATCCACGTGTGCGTGCTGACCTACGCCTCGGACCTGACGCTGCTGGACTCGGTGCTGAGCCGCCACGGCGCGGTGTGGGGCCCCGGCGGCTACCTGGGGACGAGCCTGGACCACGCGCTGTGGTTCCACCGGCCCTTCCGCGCCGACGAGTGGATCCTGTACGACGCCGAGTCGCCGACGGCTTCCGGCGGCCGCGGCCTGGCCCAGGGCCGCTTCTTCGACCGCGACGGCCTCCACATCGCCTCGGCCACCCAGGAGGGCCTGCTGCGCGAGACCCCGGAGATGCCGCCGGGCGTGCCGTAGACCGAGCAGCCGATCAGCGAGAGGGGGCGGCCCGCCGCAGGCGGGCCGCCCCCTCTCGCCGTTTGAAGGCTGGTACCACCTATGCGATGCCTATGGGTGGTACCATTCACTCATGAGACGCAAAAACACGGTTTACCTCGATGAGGAGATGGAGCTTCGCCTCGCGGCGATCGCTCGCTCCACCGGAGTGACCAAGGCCGAGCTCATTCGGCGCTACCTGGCCAAGGGCATCGAGGAAGCCCGGCGAGAGGAGCGTCCGAAGCCGTTTCCCACGTTCAAGAGCATGAAGCCCATGACTGTCGAGGAGATGGACGAGGCGATCTACCAGAGCATGAAGCGGCGGGTGTCCAAGCGGTGATCGTGGTCGCCGACACTTCCGGGCTCCTGGCCGCCTTTGACGAGAACGACCAGGTGCACGAGGCGGCCGCGCGCGTCGTGGACACCAGGACGCTGCTGATCTCCCCGTTGGTGCTCACCGAACTTGATTACCTCACAAGGAGGGAAAGGGGGTTCGGCTTCGCGACGGCGGTGCTCGAGACGATGCTGAGCCGCTTCAAAAGCGGCTTCTACAGCCTTGCCAAGGTAGACGTCGACGATTTCGAAACTGCCTATGAGGTTCGGGGTGAATACGCCGGTCTGGAGCTGGACCTCGCGGACACCATCGGCGTAGCCCTGGCTCATCGGTATGGCACGAACGAGATCTTCACCCTCGACCAGCGCGACTTCAGGGCGATCAAGCCGCTGACCGCCGGGTTCGACGCGTTCAAGATCCTCCCCTACGACGTGGATTGACGGCGCCGGGACGGTTCCTTCGGCATACGGCCGCCGCTCCTTCCTTACGACGCCGACTGACGAGGACCGCCGGCCGCGCAGCGGTCGGCGCGATCGCATAGGCGTGCAAATGAGATGAATACCACGATCTCCGATCCGCTCGTTACCAATGGGTTGAAAATGGTATGGTCACCAACCGCGCCCGGTATCGATCCCCCGATTGTCAGCCCAGTGATGCCCGACTGGGAAACCCTGCCCGGTGAACCGTTCGGAGACCTATATACATGCGTCTGACCAACGCACCACGAGCGACGACACAACCGCAGAACGACGGCGAGGCCGCCGAGGAACCGGCCGCGAAGGAACGGCCGAGCCACTGGCGCCCCGACATCGAGGGCATGCGGGCCGTGGCCGTGGGCGTCGTCATCGCCGCGCACATCGGCTTCCCCTACATGGCGGGCGGCTTCATCGGCGTCGACGTGTTCTTCGTGATCTCCGGCTTCCTGATCACCTCGCTGCTGCTGCGCGAGATCGACCGCACCGGCCGCATCTCCCTGGCGGGCTTCTACGCCCGCCGTGCCGTGCGGCTCCTGCCCGCCGCCGCGGTCGTCCTGCTGGCGACGCTCACGGCCGCCTGGATCTGGCTGCCGCGCACCAGACTCGGCGAGATCGCCGCCGACACCGCCGCCGCCGCGCTCAACGTCGTCAACATCCGCCTGGCCGCCGAGGGCACCGACTACCTCAACGCGGACGTCGAGCCCTCACCGCTGCAGCACTTCTGGTCGCTCGCGGTCGAAGAGCAGTTCTACCTCGCGTGGCCGCTGATCCTGCTGGCCATCGCCCTGCTCGGCGCCAAGTTCGGCAAGCCCGGCAGGTTCCAGGCCCGCCCGAACCGCGGTGCCGTCCGCACCGTGGTCATAGCCGCGTTCCTGGCCGCCGTCGCCGCCGGCTCGTTCTACCTGAGCGCCACCCAGACCATCGACGACCCCGTCTGGTCCTACTTCGGCATCCACACGCGCGCCTGGGAACTCGCCGTCGGCGCGCTCATCGCCCTCGGCGCGGCCCGCCTCCGGCGCGTCCCCGCGCCGCTCGCCGCGCTCGCCTCCTGGGCGGGCCTGGCCCTCGTCGTCGCCTCCGTGTTCGTCCTCGACGAGCGCACGATCTTCCCCGGCTACGCCGCCGCCCTCCCCGTCGCGGGCGCCGCCCTGGTCATCGCCGCCGGATGCGTCCCCCACCGCGGCGGCGCGACGGTGCTGCTCGGCATCGCGCCCGCCCAGTACGTCGGCAAGATCTCCTACGGCCTGTACCTGTGGCACTGGCCGCTCATCATGATCGGCCCGGTCGTGCTCGGCCTCGACGACCCGCGCGTGCGCCACCTCCTGATGCTGATGGTCGTCGCGTTCATCCTCGCCGTCGCCACCTACCACCTGGTCGAGAACCCGATCCGGACCCGCAGGCCGCTGGTGCAGGTGCCCTCGCGCGCCCTCGCCATGGGCGGCGGGCTCATGGTGTGCGCGCTGGCGGCCTCGTTCATCGCCGTCACCCAGCCCGTCCAGAACCAGGACGCGGAGACGGCCGCCGAGGTCACCGGCGACGACCTGACCGTGTGGCAGCTCATCGACGACTCCTCCGACGTGGGGGATGTGCCGGCCAACCTGACGCCGCCGCTCGACAACGCCCGCGAGGACAAGCCGCTGCCCTACGCCGACGGCTGCGTGACCATGCAGGAGCCCACCGAGCTGGCCGAGGACTGCTGGTACGGCGACCCCGACGGCGACAAGACCATGGTGGTCTTCGGCGACTCCCACGCGGTCCAGTGGTTCCCGCCGCTCAACCAGCTGGCGGAGGTCTCGGGCTGGAAGATGCTCGTCCTCTCCAAGGCCGCGTGCGCCGTGCCCGAGGTCGAGGAGTACAACTCCGAGCGCGGCCGCGAGTACACCGAGTGCACCGAGTGGCGCGAGAACGCGCTCGACGAGATCGACGACATCGCCCCCGACCTCGTCTTCGCATCCACCTCGGACAACAAGGAGCTGCTCGAGGACGACCCCGACCAGGCGTGGGTCGACGGCTGGACCGAGACCACCGAGCGGCTCACCGAGGCCGCCGGCGAGGTCTACGTCATGGCCGACACCGCCTGGGGCGTGGGCAACGTGCCCGACTGCCTCTCCCAGCATCCGGAGGACGCCACCGAGTGCGTCAACGACCTCGACGACGCCGTGCTCTTCCCCGAACGCCGGGAGCGGGCCATGGAGGCGGTCGAGGAGGCCGGGGCGCAGGTGATCGACCCGGTCCCGTGGATCTGCGACACCGAAGAGGGCAAGTGCCCCGTCGTGGTGGGCAACCTCCTGGTCTACCGCGACGACAACCACCTGTCCTCGCGCTTCGCCGCGGAGCTCGCCCCGCAGCTCGCCGCCGCCCTGCCGTTCGAAGACGAGTCCGGAGGGGCCGAGGCGGGGTGAACGCCTTGGCCCGCAAGAGGTTCCATATTGGGGCGTTCAAATGTAAGCTGGCTTCACCGTTAAGGCCCGCCAAAGGAGAAGCCGCAATGCACCGAGTCGCCCCTTGGCTCAAGGCCGTCAACACCGTGCTCGCCCCCACCGTCGCGGGCCGGCGGGGCAAGGTCGACAAGGTCGTCGAGCGGGCCGTCCGCACGGCCGAGGCGAAGACCGACGGCACCGCCTCGGGCGACGAGCGCTTCATCGAGGAGATGCGCTTCCTCCTCGGCTGCTTCGCCGAGGTCGACGGGCTCACCCCCAGCGGCTGGGCGGGCACCGTCGGGGACGTCACCACCCGGCTGGAGAACCGCTTCCGCATCCGCAGGCTCCACGCCCGCCACCCCGAGATCGCCGACGAGCCGATCGAGCGCCCCATCGTCGTCGTCGGCATGCCCCGCACCGGCACCACCGTCACCCACCACGTCCTCGCCTCGCCCGCCGCGCACCGCGCCCCGCTGATGTGGGAGCTCCTGCACACCGACCTCGGCGACATCCCGGAGGAGACCAGAGCCGAGTACATCAAGCGGGCCGCCCGGGTGGCCGAGGGCGCGGTCAAGGCCGCGCCGATCATGCGCCACATCCACCTGCTCGGCGCCGAGCACCCCGAGGAGTGCGTGTTCGTGCTGCCCCACGGCCTGCTCTACCTCGTGCGCGCCCACATGCCCCGCTACGAGCAGTGGATGCTCGACCGCGACTACACGCCCGACTACCAGTACCTCAAGCAGGCCCTCCAGGTCCTCCAGCACGGGCGCGAACGCCGCCGCTGGGTCCTCAAGTCCCCGGCGCACCTGTGGAACCTCGACGTGCTGCTCAAGGTCTTCCCCGACGCGCAGGTGGTGTGGACCCACCGCGACCCGGCCGCGGTCCTGGGCTCCATGTGCTCCCTGGCCGAGACCAGCATGTCCGTGCACATGCACCGCGTCGACCCGCACCAGATCGGCCGGACCTGGCTCGGGGTGCTCGCCACCGGCGTCGGCCGGGCCTTCGCCGCCCGCCGGGAGCTGCCCGAGGACACCCTCGTCGACGTGCCCCACCGGCACCTGACCGAGGCGCCCGGCAGGCGGCTGCCCGAGCTGTTCGAACGCCTCGGCGCCACCTGGGGCGAGGAGGAGCGGCGCAGCCTCGAAGGGCTCCTCGACCGGCCCGGCGGCAGCGGCCACCACTACGAGCTGTCCCGCTACGGCATCACCGACGCCGAGATCGAGCGGGCCTTCGGCGACTACCGCCGCTTCATCGCCGGGCTCGCCTAGAGTTCGAGCGCGTACCCCCACAGCAGCACGTCCGGCAGCGGCCTCCAGTCGAGCCGCGGCGCGCGCTCGAAGCCGAGCCGCTCGTAGATCCGGTGCGCCGCCTTCATCTCCCGCTGGCTGCACAGGACGACGCGCTTTGCCTCGGCCCGCCGGGCGCGTTCGACGCAGGCCGTGGCGAGCGCCGTGCCGACCCCGCGCGTCCGCCCCGCCGGATCGACCGCGAGCGCGCGGATCTCGGCCTCCCCGGCCCCGGCGAGCTCGGCCAGGGGGCTGCCGGGCGGCACCAGCGTCACGCCGCCGAGCACCCGGTCGCCGTCGGCGGCCACGAGCACCTCGGCGCCCCCGACGACGCGTGAGCCGACGTCCCGCAGGAAGGCGGCGTACGGATCGTCCGCGCCGCGCAGGAAGCCGTCCTTGAGATAGGCGCTCACGATCATGTCGCCGAGCACCGCGTGCTCGGCCTCGCTCACCGGCCGGATCGCGAAGACGGGGGAAGAGGGTTCTCGCATGGAGGCATTCTCGCTCACCGAGGCGACGTTCCGCACCCGCCTTGTCCGCGTGACGGGACCCGGCCGGAGCGGCGACGAGCATCACTGTCCGCTGCGCGGACGGACCCGCACCATATCGGATCGGACTCAGTAGACGCTCGAAAGTCCGGGGCGCCGAGTTTGGCGGTGACGGTCTCGGAACGGATAGTCTGAGTGCCAGATCGGCGTGATCATTTCCTTGGGGGTCGTTTGCTCGGGCTGCTTGCCGGCTATGCCGCGGTTTCGGTGCTCGCCCCTGCCCTCGTGCGCTGGTGGGGACGCAAAGCGATGTACGCGGTCGCGCTCGTTCCGGCGGCGACCTTCGCCTGGGCGCTGACGCACACCGGCACGATCCGCTCGGGCGCCGCGGTGACCGAGACCTACCCGTGGGTGCCGCAGCTCGGCCAGGAGCTCGCGTTCCGCATGACCGCCTTCCCATGGGTCATGGTGCTCCTCGTCAGCGGCGTCGGCGCCCTCGTGCTCGCCTACAGCGCCCACTACTTCGCGGCCGACGAATGGGGGCTGGGCCGGTTCGCCGCCGTCTTCCTCGCCTTCGCCGGCGCCATGTTCGGCCTGGTCGTCGCCGACGACCTGCTCCTGCTCTACGTCTTCTGGGAGCTGACCACCGTCTTCTCCTACCTCCTGATCGGCCACGACCCGACCAGGCGCGCGAGCCGCTGGGCGGCGATGCAGGCGCTCATGGTGACCACCTTCGGCGGCCTGGCGATGCTCGTGGGCTTCATCATGCTCGGCCAGCACGCCGACTCCTACCGCCTGTCGACGGTGGTCGACCACCTGCCCGGCGGCGCCTACCTGGTGGTCGCCCTCGTCCTGATCCTCCTGGGCGCCCTGTCGAAGTCGGCCCTCTTCCCGTTCAGCTTCTGGCTGCCCGCCGCCATGGCCGCGCCGACGCCGGTCAGCGCCTATCTCCACGCCGCCGCCATGGTCAAGGCCGGCGTCTTCCTGATCGGCGTGCTCACCCCCGTGTTCGCCTCGGACTCGCCGTGGCAGCAGATCATCTGGGTCTGCGGCGCGCTCGCGTTCCTCTTCGGAGGGTGGACGGCGCTGCGCCAGACGGACCTGAAGCTCATGCTCGCCTACGGGACGGTCAGCCAACTGGGCATGATCGGCATCGTGCTCGCGGGCGGCACCCGTACCGCCGCGCTCGCCGGGGCCGCCCTCCTGGCCGCCCACGCCCTGTTCAAGGCCACGCTGTTCCTCGTGGTCGGCATCGTCGACAAGTCGACCGGCACCCGCCAGATCCACTCGCTCAGCGGGCTCGGCGCCCGCAGGCCCGCCTTGGCCGCCGTCGCCGTCCTCGCCGTCGCCTCGATGATCGGCCTGCCGCCGACCTTCGGCTTCGTCGCCAAAGAGGCGATGCTGGAGGCGTTCTGGGAGGGCGACGCCTGGTACCGGGTGATGCTGGTGTGCCTCATCGCCGGGTCCGCGCTGACCGTCGCCTACGGGCTGCGCTTCCTGTGGGGCGCCTTCGCCCGGAAGCCCGGCCTGGACGACAGCCCCGCCGAGCGGGTCGGCCTCGGATTCCTCTCCCCGGCGGCGCTGCTGGCGCTCGCCGGGCTCGCCGCGGGCCTCACGGCCGGGCTCGCCGCCGGCCCCGACGGCATCCTGTCGGTCTACGCCGGCCGCTACCCCGGCACCGGCCACATCTACCACCTGGCACTGTGGCACGGCCTCACGCCCGCCCTCGCCATGTCCGCGGCGGTCTTCGCCGCGGGCCTCCTGATCTACCTGGCGACCAACCGGACCGAGGCGTGGAAGTCGGTGCGGATGCCCTTGACCGCCAAGGAGGTGTACCGACGCGCCATCGGCGGCGTCGACCGGCTGGCGGTCGAGCTGACCGGCGGCACCCAGCGCGGTTCCCTGCCGTTCTACCTCGGCGTCATCCTCATCGCCCTCGTCGCGCTCGGCGGGGGCCTGTTGATCGCCGGCGGCCCCTGGCCGCTCGAGGCGCGCCTGTTCGACACCCCGCTCCAGCTGGCGGCGGGCGGCGCCATCGTCGCCGCGGTCGTCTCGGCCGCGCTCGCCCGGCGGCGCCTCACCGCGATGATCCTCGCCGGCGTCTCCGGCTACGGCGTGGCCGCGCTGTTCGTCCTCCACGGCGCCCCCGACCTGGCGCTCACCCAGTTCCTCGTCGAGACCGTCACCATGGTCATGTTCGTGCTGGTGCTGCGCCGCCTGCCGGCCCGGTTCTCGGAGCGGCCCCTGAAGAAGGTGCGGCGCTTCCGCGTCGCCATCGGCATAGCGGTCGGCGTCGTCGCCGCGGGCATGGCCTACGTGGCGGTCGGCGCCCGGCAGGACGAGCCCGTCTCGACGCTCTTCCCCGACCTGGCCGTCTCCTACGGCGGCGGCGAGAACATCGTCAACGTGATCCTGGTCGACATCCGCGCTTGGGACACGATGGGGGAGATCGCGGTGCTCCTGGTCGCCGCCACCGGCGTGGCGAGCCTGATCTTCGGACGCGACCGGGCGCTGCTGCGCCGCGGCGGCTCCCGCCCCGCGCCGCCGAAGACCGGTGAGCACGTCCGCTGGCTCGCCCGGCCCGAACCGGAGGGCAGCCGCCAGGCGATCATCCTCCAGGTCGTGACGCGCCTGCTGTTCCACACCATCGTCCTGTTCTCGATCTACCTGCTGTTCACCGGGCACAACGACCCCGGAGGCGGCTTCGCCGGGGGACTCGTGGCGGGGCTGGCGCTGGCGGTCCGCTACCTGGCCGGCGGACGCGCCGAGCTCAACGCCGCCGCCCCCGTCGACGCCGGGCGGCTCCTCGGCACCGGCCTGCTCATCTCGGTCGGCACCGGCGCCGCGGCGATGCTGCTGGGCGGCGAGGTGCTTCAGAGCGCCGTCCTCGACTTCCACCTGCCGCTGATCGGGCACGTCCACTTCGTGACCTCGGTCTTCTTCGACATCGGCGTCTACCTGATCGTCATCGGACTGGTCCTGGACATCCTGCGCAGCCTCGGCGCCGAGCTCGACCGCCACCACGAGTCCGGAGACGAGCCCGAGAGCGGCACCGGCACGATGCCCGTGCCCGAGAAGGAGGCCGCATGACCCCGAACCTGGTGTACGTGATCGTGATCGGCGTGCTGTTCGGCGCCGGAGTGTCGCTGCTGCTGGAGCGCACCCTCACCCGGGTGCTGATCGGCGTGATCCTGCTCGGCAACGGCGTCAACGTGCTCATCCTCATGGGCGGCATGCCCGGGACACCGCCGATCGTCGGCGAGACCGCCCAGGACCGCATGAGCGACTCGCTGCCGCAGGCGATGATCCTGACCGCCATCGTGATCACGCTCGGAATCACCGCGTTCCTCCTCGCGCTCGCCTACCGGAGCTGGCAGCTTCTCGGGCACGACGAGGTGCAGGACGACGCGGAGGACCGCCGCATCATGGACCTCGCCGAACGCGACGAGGGGCCGCACGCCAAGGAGCACGACTCCGACGACCCGCCGACCCCCGTCGACGACGTGGCCCCCGGGCGGGCGGGCCGATGAGCCACCTCGTCCCGCTCCCGGTGATCATCCCCCTGCTGGGGGCCGCGCTGACGCTGATGATGGCGCGCGCCCCGCGCGCCCAGCGCGCGGTGAGCGTGATCGCGCTGACGGCCACGCTCGTCGTCGCCGCGGCGCTGCTGGCGGTGACGTTCGTCGAGGGCCCGCAGGTCGTGGCCGTCGGCGGCTGGGCGCCGCCGCTGGGGATCGTCCTCGTCGCCGACAAGCTCGCCGCGCTCATGCTGGTGGTCTCGGCCGCGGTGACGCTGTGCGTCCTGGTCTACTCGATCGGGCAGGGCCTGGCCGACGGCAGCGACGAGACGCCGCTGTCGATCTACCACCCGACCTACCTCGTCCTGACCGCCGGCGTCACCAACGCCTTCCTGTCGGGCGACCTGTTCAACCTGTACGTCGGCTTCGAGGTCCTGCTCGTGGCGAGCTACGTGCTGCTCACCCTCGGCAGCACCGAGAACCGCATCAGAGCCGGGACCACGTACGTCGTCGTCAGTCTGCTGTCCTCGGTGATCTTTCTCAGCGCCCTCGGGCTGGTGTACGCCTCGACCGGCACGCTGAACATGGCCCAGCTCGCGGGCCGCTTCGACGAGCTGCCGGACAACCTGCGCCTGATCCTCCAGGGGATGCTGCTGCTGGCCTTCGGCATCAAGGCCGCGGTGTTCCCGCTCTCGGCGTGGCTGCCCGACAGCTACCCGACCGCGCCCGCGCCCGTCACCGCCGTGTTCGCCGGCCTGCTGACGAAGGTCGGCGTCTACGCCATCATCCGCACCGAGACGCTCCTGTTCCCCGACGGGCGGATCACCGACGTCCTCATGGTGATCGCGCTGCTGACGATGGTCGTCGGGATCCTCGGCGCCGTCGCGCAGTCCGACATCAAACGTCTGCTGTCCTTCACGCTCATCAGCCACATCGGGTACATGGTCTTCGGAGTCGCGCTGACCAGCGTCTCCGGCCTGTCCGGCGCGATCTTCTACATCGCGCACCACATCACGATCCAGACCGCGCTGTTCCTCGCCGCGGGCCTGGTGGAGCGGCGCGGCGGCACGACCTCCCTCGAACGGCTCGGCGGCCTGGCCCGGGTCGCTCCGCTGCTGTCCGTCCTGTTCTTCGTCCCGGCGCTCAACCTCGCCGGGATACCGCCGTTCTCGGGCTTCCTCGGCAAGCTCGGCCTGCTCCAGGCCGGTGTGGACGACGCCGGGCCGCTCGCGTGGGTCGTCGTCGCCGGCGGGGTCCTCACGAGCCTGTTGACGCTGTACGCGATCGGCCGGGTCTGGAACCTGGCGTTCTGGCGCGCCCCCCACCCCGACGTGCCCCGCGACGAGGCCGAGGCCGAAGCCGAGCCCGAGCAGTCCACGCCGATGCTGCCGAAGCTGATGGTGGCCCCCACGTGCGCGCTGGTCGCGTTCAGCGTCGCGCTCACCTTCGTGGCCGGTCCGCTGTTCGAGTTCACCTCCGAGGCCGCCGAGGACCTCCTGACCCGGACGCCGTACATCGAGGCGGTCTTCCCGGACGGTGCGCCATGAGGGCCGCCAATCCGCCGACCCGGCGCGACCGCATTCGCACCCAGGTCATGGCCGTGATCGCCCTGACCGTGGTGTGGAACCTCCTGTGGGGCGCGTTCACGTGGGCGAACCTGTTCAGCGGCATCCTGGTGTCGGCGGCCGTCGTGATCTTCTTCCCGCTCCCGCCGGTCGAGTTCGACGGCCGCGTGCGCCCGCTCGGCCTGCTCAACTTCGCGCTGCGGTTCATCGCCGACCTCGTGGCCGCCAGTGTCCAGGTCGCCGTGCTCGCCTTCCGCTTCGGGCATCGGCCGACCAGCGCGATCGTGGCGGTGCCGCTGCGCATCCGCTCGGACCTGAACATGACGCTCGTCGCCGAGGCGGTCTCGCTGATCCCCGGCAGCCTCATCGTCGAGGCCGACCACGAGACCACGACCCTCTACATCCACATGCTCGGCGTCGAGGACGAGGAGCACCTGGAGCGGCTCCGGGAGCACGTGCTGCGGCTGGAGGACCGCCTCGCGCGGGCTCTGGGCTCCGATGAGGAGCTGCGCAGGTGCGGCATCGACCCGAGCGAACGAAAGGAGCGCCGATCGTGACCGTCGCCGCCATCGCCGTGGCCGCCCTGCTCACCGCCGCCGGTGCGCTGACCCTCATCAGGATCGTCCGCGGGCCGTCCACGCTGGACAGGATCGTCGCCACCGAGGTCCTGCTGGCGATCACCGCCTCGGCCATCGCCGCCGAAGCCGCGTTCACCAGGGACCCGACCTCGCTGCCGGTCCTGGTGGTCCTGGCGATCCTCGGGTTCACCGGCTCGGTCGCCGTCTCCCGCTTCATCACCAGGGAGAAGCCGTGACGGTCGCGGGCGTCCTCGACGCGATCGCCGCGGTCTGCATGGTCGCGGGGGCCGTGCTGAGCCTGTCCGCCGGGGTCGCCCTGCTGCGCTTCCCGGACCTGCTCAGCCGCATGCACGCCGCGGCGAAACCGCAGGTGCTCGGACTGCTGCTGATCCTCACCGGCTGCGCCATCAGGATCGGGACGGTCATCGACATCACGACGATGGTGCTGATCGCGGTGTTCCAGCTCGCGACGGCCCCGGTGGCGGCCCACATGGTCGGCCGGGCGGCCTACCGGGAAGGCCGCGTCCGCGCCGAGCTACTGCTGGCCGACGAACTCGCGCCGGACGCGGACAAGTTCACCGACAAGTCACGCGACGACTCCCGCTGACGGCCCGCCGGAAGACGAGCGGCGTGAACGGCGCGGTCCCGCTCCCGAGACGAGCCGCCGCGAACCGCCCGGACGGATTCCGGGCCGCCGCGACGCTCCATCATGCCCCATGATCGGGCTGAGCGCGGGGTCGTCGCCGAGCCGTAACCCGAGCCGGGACTCCGCCAAGTCGAGATGCCAGTCGACGGCCTCGGGCGAAGCGGTGCGAATCGCCCGAGCCAGTTGCCGGAGCATCCACCACGCCCAGTACAGCCGCAAGGTGTCCGGAGGGATACGCTCGGCGAGGATCTCGTCCAGACGGAACGCCGCCGCGGTCTCCACGGGGTCGGCGTCGGGCGACCGCACGAACCATTCCCGGTCGAACCGGGTCTGGACGAGGGCGAAAAGCCGATCGCCGCGGTAGGCCCCCAGGTTCCAGTCCACCACGCCCGTCGCGGCGCCGCTCTCGTCGAAGAGGACGTTCGCGCCGGACAGGTCGACGTGGACCAGGTCGGCGCCGACCATTCCATCAGGCGCCCGTTCGGTGATGCGAACGATCTGCTCGAGTACGCGACGGCTGCGAGGACCGTGGCCGGCCAGGACCTCGTGCCGCGGATCCGAGCCGCCCCCGCGAGGGCTGCACTGCGGCGGCGCCGGCACCTCGGGCCGGGCCGCGAGCGCGTCCGCGAATCGGTCGTTGATCCCCACGATCGCCTCCATTCTCGCGGGGCTCAGCCGCTGCGGCGACGCGCTCGGCAGCCGCTCTTGCACGAAGAACACGCCGTCGTCGAGCTGGACGACCAACTCGTGCCGCGGCACCGGCAGACCACTGTCCCGCACGTGGGCCAGGACTCCGGCGGTCCGCCTCGCCTCGGCGAGCGAACCCAGGAATCGGGTGACCACGGCCGGTCGCCCGTCCGGCCACTCGGCGTAGACCGCGCCCCCGAGCCTCCCGAACAGCGACCGGCCGGTCATCGTCAAGCCGGCGCCCGTGCGCCGGTTGATCTCCGAGACGATCCGTCGATCTCGCACTGCCGTGGGGGTGTGGTTCACATCGACCACCCTAGTCCGGGACGATCATCGCCGTCGTCTCCACGAGGCGGTCCGGCAGGGCTCGCACGAGCTCCCCGCTCCTCCGCTCAGGCGGCGGGCCGCTTCGGCGGCGCCACCGACTCGCGCACCACGATGTGCGTGCCCAGGACCACCGGCTCGGCGCCCGTGTCGGCGCGGCGCAGGCCGAGCCGCACCGCTTCCTTGCCCAACTCCTCATGCGGCACATGGACGGTCGTCAACGCCGGGGTGAGATCGGAGGCCAGCGGGATGTCGTCGAAACCGACCACCGACATGTCCTCGGGGACGCGCAGACCCGCCTCCCGCAAGGCCCGCAGCACTCCGGCGGCGACCATGTCCGTGGCCGCGAACACCGCCGTCACGTCGTCGCGTCCGGCCAGCAGCTCCTTGGCCAGCTCGTAGCCGCTGGCCTTGGTGAACTCGCCGGGCATCACGAGCGACTCGTCGAACTCGACCCCGAAGTCGGCGTAGGCCCGCCGCAGGCCCGCCACGCGCTCATCGGTGGTCGACAGGCCGAGCGCGCGGCCGAGGTAGCCGATCCTCCGGTGCCCCACCGACAGCAGATGCGAGGTCATCGCATAGGCCCCGCCCTCGTTGTCGTAGTGGACCACTGTCGCCGGGACGTTCTCGCCCAAGGAGGGCCGCCCGCACAGCACCAGCCGCGAACCGGACTTGTCGAGCGCCGTGGCGAAGTACCGCATCCGCTCGCGGTACTGCTCCCTGTCCCACGCCCCGCCGACGACGATGACGGCCTCGGCGTGCTGCTCGCGCATCAACTCAACCACTGCCAGCTCCCGCTCGGGGTCGCCGTGCGTCGTGCACAGCAGGCACAGCCGCCCCTCCGAGGCCGCCTGCTGCTCCACCCCGCGCGCGATGAAGGCGTAGAACGGCCCGGTCACGTCGTCGACGACGAACGCCACGGTCTTCGTCGTCGCCCCTGCCAGCGCCCGGGCGTGCGCGTTCACCACGTAGTCGAGCTCGCGCATCGCCCGCAGCACCTTGGCACGCGTCGCGGGCGCCACCGGGTAGTTCCCGGCCAGCACGCGCGACACCGTCGGCACGGACACCCCCGCCAGCGCCGCCACATCCCGGATCGTGGGGCGCTTCTCGCCGTCGGGCTTCGACTTCTTCGGCACGGGACGCCTTTCCTTCAGGGCTGTTGTCCCTCTCAGCCTAAATTACGGGCCGCGGCATCGCCCAGTTCGGAGTGATGCCGCGGCCCTCGGCTAGCGATCGGACACCTCGAAACCGACCGTGAACGCGGTCGGGCGGGGGGTGAGCCGGTGTTGTGGGAGTACGCCCGGTCCGCATGAGGCTGTGCCGATGCCCTGGAGTGCCGCGTCGAGGTTGACGTAGATCCGGTCGCGTTCGACCAGGTCTGTGGGGTGCTCGGCCGTGTCGAGGTCTTCGGAGGTCCACGGCCGCACGGTCAGTGCGAAGTGCGGGGCGCCGTGCACGGTGAGGCCGGGGCCCTCGCCGCTCAGGGTCGCCCAGCGGACGTCGGTGCGGGAGCCGTTCTCCTGCGGGAAGACGTACGGGGTCTGCATTTGGGCGACGGTGGCGCTGTGGCGGCCGATGCGGGCGGCGGCGCGGGTGTCGGCGTAGGCCTCGCCGGGCCCGCCACCGAACCAGGTGACATCATCAATATATCTCGGCAACGAGGCACGGAGACCCAGCCGCGGCAGCGGGAAGTCCCACTCGCCCTCGGGCGTCACCTCGACGGACAACCAGAGCAGCTCCCGCGCTTCGGCGAAGCACCGCCAGCGGTAGACCGCGCGCATCGCGGCGTCGGTCGCCGCCGCGGCCACCCTGGTGTCGACGGTGAGCTCGTCCTCGCCGACGGCCACGTCGAGCACCTTGTGCTCTAGGCGGTGCAGGCCTGCCTTGCGCCAGCGTTCGGCGATGCTGCCGTGCCAGCCGAGGCGGTCGTTGTCGGTGGGCGCGCGCCACAGGTCCAG
>NZ_ATYW01000003.1 GCF_000427885.1 Glycomyces tenuis DSM 44171 | reverse complement strand
TGCTGCAACGAACTTGGCGTCATGCAATCGCGGGCCCGGGTCGGATCCTCGGCTGACAACGCCCTCGCCGAATCGTTCAACGCCACGCTCAAACGAGAAGTCCTGCAAGGACGCCGGACCTTCGCGAACGCATTGGAGGCTCGCTTCCAGGTCGAGTCCTGGATCACCGATTACAACACGACCCGGAGACACTCGTCTCTGGGCCAGATCTCACCGATCGACTACGAACAACGGCAAGCTAGCCTCGCCATCGCCGCATAGGACGGTGTCAACACCAAAGGGGTAAGCCCCTCCCCCGTTATCGCCGATCCGCCTGAAGCAGGGCCAAAACCGACCAAGAAGCCGACACCCCAGCCACCACCACCTCCCCCTTGTCGCCACTTCGCCTGAAGCAGGACCAAGACGGCGCGGAAGACCACCACCCACCCCAGCACTATCGACGCCCCTGATCGCCGATCCGCCTGAAGCAGGGCCCCTACAGACCAGAGGCCGACCACCCACCCCACCACCCACTCAACTCGATGTCACCGACGCGCCTGAAACCCGACCAGCACAGACCAGAGGCCGACCACCCACCCCGCCGCAACCCCGCCTCGTGGTCACCGCCCCGCCTACAGCCCAACCCCGTACTGACCCGAGGCCAGCAGTTCGCCCTGTACTTCGGCAGCCGCGTCACCGACCAGACCGAACGCTAGAATCAAAACTGATCGCCTTCACCCACAAGGGATAAGACACTCTCCGCCTTGGATAACATCGACGGCGGATGGCTGCTGGTCGGACTGTTTTCGCTCATCCTCCTGAGCGGCACCGTCCAGTCGCTGTCCGGATTTGGTTTCGCGCTCCTGAGCGCGCCGCTGCTGGCCGCTACGATCGGCGGCCCCGCAGCGGTCTCCACCATCATGATCACCGGCACCGCCTGCGACATCGCCATACTCGCGATGCGGCGCACTCTGCCGCGCCCGAACACCCGCGAAGTGCTCACGCTCGCCGCATGGTCGGCCCCGGGCATGCTCGCGGGCGCATGGCTCCTCGCGGCACTGCCCGCAGTCGGCCTGCAAATCTTCGTCTCGGCCGTCGTCATCATGGCCGTCGTCCTGCGACTGCGAACACGGAATCAAGGCGTCATCGTGAGTCGCCGATGGGCCGCCCCCGCGGGGCTCGCCTCGGGAGCGCTCAGCACCTCCACCTCCCTCGGTGGACCACCGACCGTCTACTACCTCGTGCATCGCGACCTCGGGCCGCACGCCATGCGCGACACCATGGTCGCACTGTCGCTGATTCGGCTGCCGCTGAGCGTGGTCTCGCTCCTGGTCGCCGGGGTGTGGGAAACCTACGAGTACTGGCCCGCGCTCATCGTCGCAGCCCTGCTCGGCCAGTATCTGGGCACGCAGGCATTCAACCGGCTGCATGCCAGGTACGAACACATCGTGCTCATCCTGCTCACCGCGGCAGCGCTGGTCTCGGTCGCGGCCCTCGCCTTCAGCTGAACCCGCATCCGGACCGGAGCGTTCCCCGTTCGATTGCGGCCGACCAATGCGCTGAGCAGCGACGACGAGGATCAGGGACGCTCATCGAGCCCCCGCCGCAACGCCACCGATCCCTACTGCGGACGTCCCGGCCCACGGGAGCGAGGTCGAAGATCAAGCTAGAGGCGGGCGGTGCCTTCGGCGACGATGACGGCCGGGCCGGCGAGGTGGATCGTCTCGTCGGTGACGGTGACGGTGAGGGTGCCGCCGGGGACGTCGACCTTGCAGGTGCCGGTGTCGCTCCCGGCGCGGCGCAGCGCCACCGCGGCGACGGCGCAGGCGCCGGTGCCGCACGAGTGGGTCTCGCCGACGCCCCGTTCGTGGACGCGCATCCGCACATGGGGCGCCGAACCGACGACGAACTCGACGTTGACACCGTCGGGGAAGACCGCCCGATCGAAACGCGGCTGGTAGTGCAGGTCGAGCGCTTCGAGTTCCTCGGCCTCGCCGAGGTGGCAGACGAGGTGGGGGTTGCCCATGGAGACGGCCTGGCCCGGCCAGGCGAAACCTGAGAGGCTCGCCTGGGAGGAGGGCCCGAACTCGGCGGGGCCCATGTCGACGCTCAGCTGGTCGCCGTCGACGCGCACGCGCTTGACGCCACCGCGGGTGGACACCGCGATCTCGGGACCGTCGGCGAGGCCCTGTTCGAGCAGGTAGCGGGCGAACACCCGGACGCCGTTGCCGCACATCTCGGCGATCGAGCCGTCGGCGTTGCGGTAGTCCATGAACCACTTGACCTCGGGCTCGGTGGAGGGCGCGACCCGCAGGAGGCCGTCGCCGCCGACGCCGAAGCGGCGGTCGCACAGCGCGGCCACCTCGGCGGCGGAGAGCCGGCGCTCGTCGGCCGGGTCGGCGACGATGACGAAGTCGTTGCCGGTGCCGTGGCCCTTGGAGAAGTGGATGGTCGTCACACGCCAATTGTGCCGCATGAGGGCCGCGCTAGCCTTAGGCCGTGACTGATACGACCGATGCCGGGCCCCTCGACGATCTGAAGGCGAAGTTTCCCAACGGGGTGTGGACGACGCGCGCGAACGCGCGGCTCCAGAGCGCGCTCATCGAGGGCAGCGGGCTCGGGAGTCTCCAGGCCGCCGTCGGCTGGGCCGCGAGGATGCAGGCCACCGAGGCGCCGGAGCCGTTCGCCTCGCCGCGGATGCTGCTGTTCGCCGGGGCGTACCCGGACGGCTGGGACGCGGGCGACGCGGCGCCGCTGGCCGAGCAGGTGCTGGCCGCGCAGCGCGGTGAGGGCCTGATCGGCGCGGACGCGGCGCGGGCCGGGATCCCCGTCGAGGTGGTCGAGACCGGTCCGAGCGGCGGCGCCGACGGTCCGCTGCTGGACGAGTCCGCGCTGGCCGAGGCGCTGACGCTGGGCCGCGAGACGGCCGAGCGGGCGATCGACGGCGGGACGGACATCCTGCTCATCGCCGGGATCGGGGCCGGGGCCGCGACCGCGGCGGTGGGGGTCTGCTCGTTCGTCGCCAAGGACGACATCACGGCCTACATGCCGCAGTTGCAGGCGCCGGGCGGCATGGTCGACGACGTGTCGTGGATGGCGCGCGTCGCGGCGCTGCGCGACCACCTGGCGTTCAACCACGGGTTCAAGCGCAAGGCCGACGCGCTCGTCTCGCGCCTGGGGGGCGCCGAGATCGGGGCGATGGCCGGGGCGATCCTGACCGCGGCGACGCGGTCGACGCCGGTGCTGCTGGACGGCGCGTCGGCCGCGGCGGCGATGATGCTCGCCCGCGACTACGGCCTGGCGGCGCCGAAGTGGTGCTACATGCCGAACCGCTCCCCGCACCCGGTGGTGTCGAAGCTGGCCAAGCAGGGCGGTCTCGCCGACGACTTCGGGCTCGGGCTCGACGTGGGCGACGGCGCGGGCCTCGTCCTCGGCTGGGAGCTGCTCCAGCAGGCCCTGCGCCTGTCGGCGGCCCTGCCGCTGGACGAGCAGGGCGAGCCGGCGGCGAAGCGTGAGGCCGCCGCCGAGCCGGAGAGCGGCGACGAGGAGGACTCCGACTGAGTCGGGCCCGCGTCGGAACACAGCGCGAAGGGCCCCGCCGGAATCCGGCGGGGCCCTTCCCCTCGGGACTGCGACTCCCTAGTCGTTGACCGCCCGCAGCACCGGCTTCGAGGTCAGCTGCCGGGCGAGGTCCGGTGCCTTCCTGAGCTTCTCGCTGGTGACGGTGAATGTCGCCCTCTCGCCCGGGACGAGCGTGAGGAGCGCCTTGTCCACGCGCGCATCGGGGTCGAGCCGGTCGGCGAAGACGCAGACGTCCCGCAGGACGGTCTCGGCGGTGACCGTGACCGCCACTCCCCCGCCGACCGGCGCGACCTCGGCGGTGAAGTTCGCCTTCGGCCAGTCCATGTCCTTGTCCTCCTTGGTGAACCAGGTGGCGCGCGGGAAGTCCTCGCTGCCGGTCACCAGGAACTCGCCGTCGACGGGCAGGACCTCCTCGCCGAGCGCGACCTCCGCGGCCTCCCGCGGTCCGATGTCGAGCTGGAGCGTGGCCCGGCCGAGGATTCGCCCTTCGGCGCTGCACTTCCAGAAGCCGACCGTGTCGTTCCACGGTTCGGCCGAGTCGTTGACGGCCACGAGTTTCACGCCCTGTTCGCCGTCGGGCTGGAAGGTCGCGATGCGGTCGGCGAAGACGTCGCGCAGGGCGTACCACATCGGCTTGAGCCGCTCCTCGCCGTCGACGGCGGCCCACGAGGTCACCGGCCAGCAGTCGTTGAGCTGCCACATGATCGCGCCGGTGCAGTAGGGGTGGAGCGAGCGGAAGTACTCGATGCCGAGGCGCATCGCCCTGGCCTGGTTGACCTGCGTGTAGTACAGCCAGTCGTCGAAGTCGCCGACCGGCGGCAGGTGGGCGTCGAGGCCGCGCTGGAGTTTGGCCTGGCCGTCCTCGGCCTTCTGGTGCCACAGCATGTTCGGCGTCTCGGCCTGGAGCGGCGAGTCGGTGACCATGCGCCGCACCGTGGCCCAGGTCGGCGGCGCCTGGTAGCCGAACTCGGCGACGAAGCGGGGCTTCCAGTCCCGGTAGGCGGTGTAGTCCAGGCGGTTCCACACGTCCCAGATGTGGACCGAGCCGTTGCCCTGGTCGTTGGGGTGGAGCTCGGGGTCGCCGGAGTAGGGGCTGCCGGGCCAGTACGGCCGGGTTCCGTCTACTTCGGATACGAGCTTCGGGAGCAGGTCGAGGTAGTAGCCCTCGCCCCAGCTGCGGTCGCCGAGGTCGTCCTGCCAGTCCCAGTCGTGCCAGCCCCAGATGTTCTCGTTGTTGCCCATCCACGTCACCAGGCTCGGGTGCGGGGCGAGGCGGGCGAGGTTGTCCCGCGCCTCGGCCTCCACCTCGGACCAGAACGGCTCCTCCTCGGGGTATGCGGCGCAGGCGAACAGGAAGTCCTGGCTCACCATGAGGCCGAGCCGGTCGCACGCGTCGTAGAAGTCGTCGGACTCGTAGATCCCTCCGCCCCAGATGCGCACGCAGTTGACGTTCGCCTCCACGGCCTGCGTCAGGCGGCGCTCGTAGCGCTCGGCGTCGACGCGGGCGAAGAAGACGTCGTCGGGGATCCAGTTGACGCCCTTGACCCAGATCGGCTCGCCGTTGACCTTCAGCGTGAACGGCCGGCCCGACCCGTCGGGCTCATTGTCGATCTCGACGGTGCGGAAGCCGATCCGGCTGTTCCACGAGTCGAGTTCGACGCCCAGGCCCCGCAGGGACACCGAGACGGGGTACAGCGGCTGCTCGCCGTGGCCGCGCGGCCACCACAGCTCCGGCTCGTCGACCTCGATCCTGACCTCGGCGGTGGTCTGCTCGGCGCCCAGGCGGACGGTGGCCTCCCGGCCGGCGAGCTCGCAGACGAGCTCGACGTCGGTGGCGACGGCCTTGTGGAGCCCGACCGCCAGGTCGACGATGCCGCGGCCGTTCTCGACGCGGACGCGCGGCACGACCTCGTCGAGCCGGGCGACGTTCCACTGCTCCAGGCGCACCGGCCGCCAGATTCCGGCGCCGGCGAGGTTCGGCCCCCAGTCCCAGCCGAAGTTGCACGCGGCCTTGCGGATGAAGTTGCCCGGTTCGGGATCGTAGGCGTTGGGCCGCGCCCCGAGCCGCTCGCGCTGCGCCTCGGCGTAGGTGTACGGCGAGGTGAAGGCGACTTCGAGTTCGTTGGCGCCCTCGCGGACCAGGCCGCGCACGTCGAAGCGGTGGCGGCGGTGCATGTTGGCCGTCTCGCCGACGACCTCGCCGTTGAGCCTGATCTCGGCCACCGTGTCGAGCCCGTCGAAGACCAGCTCGACGCCGTCCCACGGCTCGTTCCGGTAGTCGAAGGCGGTGCGGTAGGTCCAGTCGGTGCGCCCGATCCACGACAGCTCGCGTTCGGCGTCGTCGACGTACGGGTCGCCGATGAGGTCGGCGGCCATGAGATCGGTGTGGACGCAGCCCGGTACGGACGCGGCCAGCCCCTCCACCGCGATCCGGCTTCCCTCACCGGCGGTGAGGGTCCAACCGTCGTGCAGCGTTCGTTTGGCGCTCAATGCGACTCCTTATATCGATCTGTTATTCGGGTGGTCTCGCCGTCGAGGTCCACGCCTCGGCCTCGGCGGGATCGGGCCGATGCCTCGTCTCCGACAGCTCACGCCTTGATCTCCGGCGGCGCAACGCCTTTTGTGAAGTGCTTCTGGAACAGGGGGGAACCGCCCGTCGGCAGGGGCGTCGCCAGGGCGAGGCGCTCGGTTCCGGGGATCACGGTGCCTCACTTCCGTTCAGTCGAGGGGGTGGAATCGGTCGCGCTGTCGCAAGTACTTAACCGGGTAAGTGAGCAAAATCTAGCGTTCAGGCCCGCTCGCGTCAATGGCCGATCACCACCGTGACCATATTGCAACGAAACACCACTGCATCGTGCGCTGAAACCGGGCTGTCACCAGCAGTTATATGCGCCCGGAAGACGCCGATGAGAAGGCTTTCGAGGGAACGCTCCCGCGCCCCGGGGACCCCGGCCGACTTGACATTGAAATACACTCATGATTCAGTAAACTCACTGACCCGGTTAAGATGCCCCGTGTCACAAATCCCTGGACCCCTCCAGAGCCTCGGCGCATCGATTTCGAGCCGGGAGCCGTCCATCCCTCGATGTGAAAGTTGAGCAGATCATGACGAAAAGGCGAAACGTCATCGCCATCATGGCGGGCAGCGCCGTCGCGGCCACGGCCACGGCATGCACCGACAGCGGAAGTGGGAGCGAGAACCCCGAAGACCTCTCCATGGGCGAGTTCCCCCGCAACCAGACCCTCTACACCACCGGAGCGGCCTGGGCGCCGCCCGGGGACTGGAACCCGATCACGCCCGGCGAGGTCACGGGCCTCCGCGGGCTCGGCTTCGAGACCCTCTTCCTGTTCGACCCGAACGAGGCCGTCCTCACGCCGTGGCTCGCCGAGTCCGGAACGTGGACCGAGGAACTGGTCTACGAGCTCAAGCTCCGCAGCGGCATCACCTGGAGCGACGACGAGCAGCTGACCGCCGAGGACGTCAAGTACACCCTCGAACTCGGCCAGATCGAAGCGGTCCCGTACCACAACATCTGGAACTGGGTCGAAGGCGTCGAAGCCGTCGACGATCTGACCGTCAGGGTCACCTTCACCGAGGCGCGGCACCAGGAGTGGGACAACTTCCTGTACTCGAACGTGATCGTCCCCCAGCACATCTGGTCGGAGTACTCCGAGGAGGACATCCTCACCGGCGCCAACGAGGAGCCCGTCGTCTCGGGCCCCTACACCATCCACAGCTCCGCCCAGGACCGCGTCGCGTGGGTCAAGCGCGACGGCTGGTGGGCCACCGAGCACCTCGACCTCGACGTCAAGCCGACCTACATCGTCGACATCGTCAACGTCAGCAACGAGGTCACCCTCAACATGCTCATGCAGGGGGAGGTCGACCTGTCGAACAACTTCCTGCCCGGCATCGGCGACCTCCTCGAGGGCCAGCCCGCGCTGACGACCTACTTCGACGGCCCGCCGTACATGCTGCCGGGCAACACGGCCATGCTCTTCCCCAACACCGCGCTCAAACCGCTCGACGACCCCGCCTTCCGCCGCGCGATGGCCGTCGCCATCAGCCCCGGCGAGATCGTCGACACGGTGTACGGCAGCATGGTCGAAGCGGCCAGCCCCACCGGCCTCCTGCCGCTGTGGGACCGCTACATCGACCAGGACGTCGTCGCCGAGCACGGCTACCAGTTCGAGCCGTCCCAGGCGGCGACCCTGCTCGAGGAGGCCGGCTACACCGACAGCGACGGCGACGGCTTCGTCGAGGACAAGGACGGCAACCCGTTCGAGTTCAAGCTCAACGTCCCCGCCGGCTGGACCGACTGGGAGGAGGCCTCCCGCTCCATCGCCACCGACCTTCGCGACGTCGGCATCAACGTCACCGAGGAGTTCATCGACGCCGCGGCCGTCGACGACGCCCGCACCTCCGGCACCTTCCAGTTGATCCTCAACAACAACAGCGGTGTGAGCCACTCGCCGTGGACGCACTACCGCTACCTGTTCCAGCTGCCGATCAACGATCAGCAGCACGACGCCAACTTCTCCCGCTGGCAATCCGAGGAGGGCTGGGAGCTGACCCAGGAACTCGCCGCCACCGCGAGCGACGACCCGCGCTTCCAGGAGATCCTCTCCGAACTCCAGCGCATCTCCTTGGAGGAGCTGCCGGCCATCCCGATCTGGTACAACGGCATCTGGTCCCAGGCCAGCAACCAGGTCTGGACCAACTGGCCCTCCGAGGCCGGCGACACGCCCAACGCCTTCCCGTGCACCTGGAACGGGATGTGGAACATGGGCGCGATCTACATGCTCACCGAGCTCGAGCCCGCCGCCGAGTAGCCCAAGTCCAGCCGTCCGCCGGGGGCGGGGCCACGCGGCCCCGCCCCCGCCCGACCCAAAGGAAGTCTCGATGGGCCGCTATTTCCGGCGCAAACTGCTCATCTACGGCGTCACCTTCTTCATCGCCGTGACCATCAACTTCGCCGTCCCCCGGCTCATGCCCGGGGACCCCGTGGCTCGCATGCTGGCCCGCAACGCGGTGTCCAACCCCGAGAGCTCGGAGGCGCTGCGCTCCTACTTCGACAACCTGTTCGGCTTCGACGTGCCACTGTGGAAGCAGTACCTCAACTACTGGGGAGCGCTCTTCCAAGGCGACCTCGGGGTGAGCATCTTCGCCTTCCCCTCCACGGTCTCCAGCGTCGTGCTCGACGCGCTGCCGTACACGCTCGCGCTGCTGCTGCCCTCGATCCTGCTCAGCTGGATCGTCGGCAACGGCCTGGGCGCCATGGCCGCCCGCAACAAACTGCTCGACAACACCGTCCTGCCGGTCGGCTACATCCTCACGGCCGTGCCGTACATGTGGCTGGCGATCCTGCTCGTGTGGGCGGGCGGCGTCATCCTCGGGTGGTTCCCCGTCGCCGGCGGCTACAGCTTCGCGCTCACGCCGGCGCCGACGTGGACGTTCTTCGTCGACCTCCTCCACCACTGGTTCCTGCCGTTCCTGTCGCTGTTCGTCGTCGCACTCGGCGGCTGGGCGATCGGCATGCGGAACCTGGTGATCTACGAGCTCGAGTCCGACTACTCGAACTACCTCCAGGCGCTCGGCGCGCCGCGGCGGCTGGTGCGACGCTATGCCTTCCGCAACGCGATGCTGCCGCAGATCAGCGGCCTGGCACTCCAACTCGGCGTGGTCGTCGGCGGGGCTCTGGTCACCGAGGCGGTCTTCGCCTACCCGGGGCTCGGCAGCCTCATGCTCAACGCCATCCAGAACCAGGACTTCTTCCTGCTCCAGGGCATCCTGCTGTTCATCGTGATCGGCGTGCTGATCTTCAACTTCCTGGCCGACGTCGTCTACGTCCTGGTCGACCCGCGCACCCGCCTCGGACTCGAAGGAGGCCAGTCATGACCACCAGCGTCACACCCGATGCCGACGTGATCGGCAAACGCAGCGAGCACCTGTACTTCGCGCTGCGCAACCCCAAGGTCGTCATCGGCCTGACGATCGTGATCGGGCTCCTGCTGCTCGGCGTCATCGGCCCGTTCTTCCTGTCCGGCTCCCCCAACGAGTACGTCGGGCCGAAGTCCGAGGCGCCTTCGGGCGAGTTCTGGATGGGCACGACCTACTTCGGGCAGGACGTGTTCGCGCAGTTCGTGCACGGCCTGCGTTCGTCCTATGTGGTGGGCGGGCTCGGCGCCCTCATCGCCTTCACCGTGGGGCTGAGCGTCGGCTTCACCGCCGGCTACCGCGGCGGGCTGGTCGACGAGTTCCTCAACATGCTCACCAACGTCGTCCTCGTGCTGCCGGCGCTGGCCGTCCTCATCGTCATCAGCTCCTACCTGGAGGTGCGCGGCATCGTCAGCCAGGCGATCATCATCGGCCTGTTCTCGTGGCCGTGGGTCGCCAGGGCCGTGCGGGCCCAGACCTTCACCCTGCGCAACCGCGACTACGTGGACCTGGCGAAGCTGACCGGCAAGCGCGCCCCGCAGATCATCGTCAGGGAGATCATGCCGAACATGGCCTCCTACCTGCTGATGTCGGTGATCCTGCTGTTCGGCGGCGCGATCCTGTTCGCCGCCATGCTCGACTTCATCGGCCTGGGGCCGACCAACGCCGTCTCCCTGGGCACCATGATGCAGCAGGCCATGGCCTGGAGCTCGCTCCACCTCGGACTGTGGTGGTGGTTCGTCCCGCCCGGGATGGCGATCACCGCGATCGTCGGCGCGCTGTACATCACCAACGTCGGCCTCGACGAGGTCTTCAACCCGAAGCTGAGGGAAATGTAGCCATGGCAGGTATTCGTTTCAGGACCGGCAACGCCTTGGCGGTGTCCAAGGCCATGGAAGTGCCCGGCGCGGCGGCGAAGGAGGGACGGCCATGGCACTGCAAGTAGAGGACCTCCGCGTCCACTACCGCACTCTGCGCGGCGACGTCCGCGCCCTCGACGGGGTCACCTTCGGGCTCGAGGACGGCGAGATCATGGGCCTCGCCGGCGAGTCCGGCTGCGGCAAGACCACGCTCGGCAAGAGCCTGATCCGGCTCGACGGCCGCATGCGGCACGTCGGCGGCACCGCGGTGCTCGACGGCGAGGAGCTGCCCATCGGCGACGACCGCGCGATGAACGCGCGCCGCTTCACCGATGTGTCGATCATCCCACAGTACTCGATGAGCGCGATGAACCCGACCCGCAAGATCGGCAAGCTGACCGCCGACCTGCTCCGCGCCAAGGGCAAGTCCTTCCGGGAGGTCCGCCCCGAGCTGGTGCGGCGCCTCGAACTGGTCGGGCTGTCCGAGAAGGTGCTCGACAACTACCCGATCGAGCTGTCCGGCGGCATGAAGCAGCGGATGGTCATGGTGCTGTCGACGCTGCTGGACCCGAGTCTGCTCATCGCCGACGAGGTCACGTCGGCGCTCGACGTGTCCAACCAGAAGGCCGTCGCCGAGACGCTCGTGCGGTTCCGCGACCTGGGCTTCGTCAAGAGCATGATCGTGGTGACCCACGACCTGTCCCTGGTCTACCAGATCGCCGACACGATCATGATCATGTACGCGGGCCAGGTCGTCGAGAAGGCACCGGCCGACACCATCATCAACTCGCCGCAGCACCCCTACACGCAGGCGCTCATCGGGGCGCTGCCCGAAGTGGGGCTCGAATACGGCGACAAGCGGCTCAAGAGCATCCCCGGCAAGCCGCCGCAGCTGCTGAACCCGCCCACCGGGTGCCGTTTCCGCGAGCGGTGCCCGCTCGCGCACGAGCGCTGCACCGAGGATCCCCCGGCGGTGGCGATCGCCGACGACCACGTGGCCTCGTGCTGGAAGGTGGCGAACTGACATGCTCGAACTCCAGAACGTGTGGAAGTCGTACCGGGTCGGCTCGCTCGGCTCGAAGCGGCTGACGGCCGTGCGCGACGTCAGCTTCTCCATCGCTCCCGGCGAGGTGCTCTCGGTGGTGGGCGAGTCCGGCAGCGGCAAGACCACGATCGGGAAGATGGTGCTCCAGCTGATCTCGGTCTCGCGCGGCTCGATCCGCCTGAACGGGCAGGACATCACCGCCGCGCGGCACGGCGAGCGCAAGGAGTACTACCGGCGCGTGCAGGGCGTGTTCCAGGACCCGTTCAGCAGCTACAACCCGATCTTCAAGGCCGACCGGGTCCTGGAGACCGTCCGGGAGTCGTTCTTCCCCGGCGTCAAGCGCGCCGAGTGGAGCGACAAGGTCGACCAGGCGCTCTTGTCGGTGGGGCTCGACCCGACCGCCGTGCTGCGCAAATACCCGCACCAGCTCAGCGGCGGGCAGCTCCAGCGGATGCTCATCGCGCGGGCGCTGCTGCTCGACATCGAGCTGCTCGTGGCCGACGAGATCATCAGTATGCTGGACGCCTCGACCAGGATCGACGTGCTCAATCTGCTGGGGGATCTCAAGGAGCGCGGTCTGGGCGTGCTGTTCGTCACCCACGACCTGTCCCTGGCGAACTACATCAGCGAACGGGTCATCATCATGCGGCACGGCGCGGTGGTGGAGATGGGCGCCACGGGCAAGGTGTTCGGGGACCCGCGGCACCCGTACTCGCGGAACCTGCTGGCCTCGGTCCCGCAGCTGCATCGCAAGTGGTCGGAGGACCCCGTGGACCTCGAGGACCTCGAACCGGACGGGGACCGCGACGTCGCCCCGCCGGCGCTGCGCGAAGTGGACGAGGGCCACTGGGTGGCGGCCTGAGCGGTCGCGAACGCCGAGCGGGGACTCCGCTCGGCGTTCGCGACCGCTGAGGCGGCCACCGGCACAAGGCAACAAGGAGACGACATGAGCAGACGCACGACCATCGCCGACATCGCCCAAGCGGCCGGTGTCTCCAAGGGCGCTGTCTCGTACGCGCTCAACGGGCGTCCCGGCGTCTCGGCGGCGACCAGGGAGCGCATCCTGGCGATCGCCTCCGAGATGGGCTTCGTGCCGAACCGGGCGGCGCGCTCGCTGTCGGTCTCCTCGGCTCAGGCAGTGGGCATCGCGCTGCGGCGCACGGCCCGCACGCTCGGCATCGAGCCGTACTTCATGGAGCTCATCAGCGGCATCGAGGCGACGCTGTCGTCCGGCTCGCTCGGCCTGACCTTGCAGATCGTCGGCTCGGTCGACGAGGAGCTCGAGGTGTACCGGCGGTGGTGGGCCGAGCGGCGGGTCGACGGGGTGCTGCTGTGCGACGTGGGCGTCGACGACCGGCGCCTCGAGGCGGTGGCGCGGCTGGGTCTGCCCGCGGTGGCCGTGGGCGGACCGATCGAGGGTTCGGCGCTGCCGTCGGTGTGGCACGACGACGCCGAGCCGTGCCGCGAGGTGCTGGAGTACCTGTTCGCGCTCGGCCACCGGCGGGTGGCGCGCGTGGCGGGGCTGCCGCGGCTGCTGCACACGACCATCCGCGACGGGGCCTTCGCCGAGGCGGCCGGGGACCTGGCGTTCGAGTCGTTCGAGACCGTCCACAGCGATTACTCCGGTGAGCAGGGGGCGAGGATCACGAGGCGGTTGCTCACGCAGCCGTCGCGGCCCACGGCCCTGGTCTACGACAACGACGTCATGGCGATCTCGGGGCTCGGCGTGGCGCACGAGCTCGGCTTGGCGGTGCCCGAGCAGCTGTCGATCGTGGCATGGGACGACTCGCCGCTGTGCCGCTTCACCCACCCTTCGCTGACCGCGTTCAGCCGCGACATACCGGCGTACGGCTCCAAGGCGGTCGAGATGCTGCTGTCGCTCATCGACGGGGAGCACTCGGGGGCCGCCGACGGCTCCTTCGCGACGCAGTGCCCGCCGGCGCAGCTGTCTCCGCGCGGTTCGACTGGGCCGCTAGGGCCTGTTTAAGCATCCCGAACGGGCGGTATCCGGCCCATGTGTCCCGCCCGTCACCCACCACCACCCGAACCAGACGCCGCTGCGCGGCCACAAGCCCTGTGCCCGTCACCCACCACCACCCGAACCAGACGCCGCTGCGCGGCCACAAGCCCTGTGCCCGTCACCCACCACCACCCGACATCGCGCTCGGTAAGGGAAGGCTGCGTTGTCGGGGCGCCCGGATCCAACACCGGGATCCGGGCGCCCCTCCGCCCTCTCGGCGACGCTGGCGAGCCGTACCTTGGCACTGCGAGCGAACACATGGACTCGGATACCGCCTCGCCCGGAACGCTTAAACAGGCCCTAACGCTCTGAACGGAGCGGGGTCCGGGCGGAGCCCAGCGCGGTGTGGCCCTCCGCTTCCGGGGCGGACGGTGTTCGGTCCTCGGCGCGGTTCCCTTCGGTGACGGCGCGCGTCGCCGGCGCCCCCGCTCACTGAACAACTTTCTCGGTTCAGTAACACTCTGCACAACCGTCACCACTGGTGCCCGAAACACCTGCGCACCACAGTATTGACCTCTATAGATATTTGTGTTTCCCTATATGAAGATCGGGATTAACCGATTCATCTTAGATCGAGGAATTTCCATGAATAAAATTCACCTCAGGGCCGATACGGCCCCATCCAGGCGGGCGATGCGCAAGTGGCTGCTCGCCGCGGTCAGCGCGCTCGCCGTCGCCCTCGCCGGCATCTGGACGCTGTTGCCCGCCAACGCCCAGGCCGAGGGCGGCTTCCACATCGAGGGCACGCAGCTCATCGACGCCAACGGCAACCCGTTCATCATGCGCGGGTCCTCGCACGCGGACGTCTGGTACGAAGGCGAGTTCGCCAGCTACGGCGAACTGAGCGACCTGGGCGCCAACACGGTCCGGGTCGTCCTCGGCTCGGGCCAGCGCTGGGGCCCGAGCTCGGCGTCCCGCGTCGCCGACATCATCGAAGAGTGCAAGGCGAACCAGATCGTCTGCGTCCTGGAGGTCCACGACACCACCGGTTACGGCGAGGAGGGCGCCGCGGCGTCGCTCGCCCAGGCGGTGGACTACTGGCAGAGCATCCAGAGCGTCCTGGAGGGCCAGGAGGCCTACGTCCTCATCAACATCGGCAACGAGCCGTGGGGCAACCAGAACGCCTCGGGCTGGATCGACGCCACCAAGAGCGCCATCCAGGAGATGCGCTCGTCCGGCTTCGAGCACACCCTCGTGGTCGACGCCCCCAACTGGGGCCAGGACTGGGAGCACATCATGCGCGACAACGCTCCCGAGGTGGCCGCGGCCGACAGCCAGGGCAACACGCTCTTCTCGGTCCACATGTACGAGGTCTACACCAACGCGCAGACGGTCGTCGACTACTTCGACGCCTTCGAGGCGATGGGCCTGCCGCTCATCGTCGGCGAGTACGGCTTCCAGCACGGCGGCCAGTCGGTCGCATGGGAGACCGTCCAGAACGAGGCGCAGGCGCGCGGCATCGGCTGGCTCGCCTGGTCCTATTCGGGCAACGGCAGCGGCGTCGAGTTCCTCGACCAGGTGACGAACTTCGACCCGAACCAGCTGACCAGCTGGGGCGAGCAGGTCTTCCACAGCCAGAACGGCATCGTGAACACCGCCGAGCGCGCCACGGTCTTCGGCGACGATCCGGACGACCCGACCACTCCCGACGACCCGACCACCCCGGACGACCCGACGACCGACCCACCGGAGGGCGAGTGCACCGCCGCGATCACCGTCGCCAACGACTGGGGCTCGGGCTGGCAGGGCAACGTGTCCGTCACCGCCGGCGAGAGCCTCAGCGGATGGACGCTGAACTGGACCTGGCCCGGCGGCCAGACCGTCCAGAGCCACTGGAACACCGAGTTGAGCCAGTCCGGCGGCTCGGTGACCGCAGGCGACGTCGGCTGGAACGGCTCGATCGCCTCCGGGCAGACCCGCGAGGTCTTCGGCTTCATCGGCACCGGCACGGCCGCCACCCCCGAGGTGACGTGCAGCGCGGCGTAGCCGAGGCCGCGGCGCACCCCGATTCCGCAGCGACGGAGACGGGATCGATCGCATAGGGACGGGCGGCGGGCGAGGCCCGCCGCCCGCTTTCCTTAACTGGCGAAAGTTTTCCTTGCCATCTAAAAGTATCTATGTTTATCTATGTTGAAGGTTGGGATGCACTGACTCACTTCTCCCGAAGGACTCACATGAGCAAGATCGATCTCGCGGCGGGAGCGCTACCGCGCCGGACGGCAGTGCGCAAGTGGCTGCTCGCCGCCCTCACCACCCTCACCGTCGCCCTCGCCGGCACCTGGGCGCTGTTGCCGGCCAGCGCTCAGGCCGAGGGCGGCTTCACCATCGACGGCACGCAGTTGATCGACGCGAACGGCAACCCGTTCATCATGCGCGGCTCCACCCACCCCGACGTGTGGTTCCAGAACGAGTTCGACAGCATCGCCGAGATGAGCGAATTCGGCGCGAACACGGTCCGCGTCGTCCTCGGCTCCGGCGAGCGCAACTGGGGCGTCTCCACTCCCGAGCGCGTCGCCGCGATCGTCGCCGAGTGCAAGGCGCAGCGCGTCATCTGCGTCCTCGAGAACCACGACACCACCGGCTACGGCGAGCAGGAGGGCGCGGCCAGCCTCGACCAGTCGGTCGACTTCTGGGAAGGCCTGTACGACGTCCTCGCCGGCGAGGAGGAGTACATCCTCGTCAACATCGGCAACGAGCCGATCGGCAACACCGACGCCGCACAGTGGACCGACGCGACGATCGCCGCCATCGAGCGGATGCGCTCCATCGGCTTCGAGCACACCCTCGTGGTCGACGCCCCCAACTGGGGCCAGGACTGGCAGTACGTGATGCGCGACACCGCTCCCGAGGTGGCCGCGGCCGACGAGGACGCCAACACGCTGTTCTCGATCCACATGTACGGGGTCTTCACGGACCCGCAGTCGGTCGTCGACTACTTCGACGCCTTCGAGGCGATGGGCCTGCCGCTCATCGTCGGCGAGTACGGCGACGCCTTCGGGGACCAGCCGGTCCCGTGGGACACCATCCAGGCGGAGGCCGAGGCCCGCGGCATCGGCTGGATCGCCTGGTCCTACTCCGGCAACTCCGACAGCAGGCTCGACCAGGTGCTCAACTTCGACCCGGCCCAGATCACCGGCTGGGGCGAGCGGGTCTTCCACAGCGAGAACGGCGTCGCCAACACCGCCGAGCGCGCCTCGGTCTTCGGCGAGGACCCGGACGACCCGACCACACCCGACGACCCGACCACCCCGGACGACCCGACGACCGAACCGCCGGAAGGCGACTGCACGGCCGAGATCGCGATCGTCAGCGACTGGGGCTCGGGCTGGCAGGCGAACGTGTCCGTCACCGCCGACCAGGACGCCCTGAGCGGCTGGACGCTGAACTGGACCTGGCCTGGGAACCAGACCGTCCAGAGCCACTGGAACACCGAGCTGAGCTCCTCGGGCGCTTCGGTGACCGCAGGCGACGTCGGCTGGAACGGCTCGATCGCCTCCGGGCAGACCCGCGAGGTCTTCGGCTTCATCGGCACCGGCACGGCCGCCGCACCGCAGGTGACCTGCGTCGGCTCCTGAGACGACGGAGGGCGGCGGGCACCGGAAAACCGGTGCCCGCCGCCCTCCGCGGTGCTCGGGGTCAGCCGTTCTTGGTCGGCAGCTGGAACTTCCCCACGCCGCCCTTCGGCATCTGCGAGCGGACGTTGGACTTCTTGGAGCCGATGGACTTCTTGCCGCCCTTCGCGCCCTTCTTGCCGTGGGCGAGGGCCCGGCGCTCTTCGCGGTTGAGCGGACGGTCGTCCTCTTGCGGTTCCGGGTTCTCCGGCGATTCGGTGGTCATAAGGATCCCTTCGCGGGTCGAGCTTGAAACGACGCGAGCGCTAGACAGATTCGGCGGGCTCGCAAGAGCCCGATTGCCCAGAGTGGCCCAGCGTCGAGAAGATTTGGAACACTCAGTCGTGCGCGGCGCAACGGTAGGGCGCGCACGACGCGGCCGATCAGAAGGCGGCCGAATCACATCTAAAGGATCATGCCCAACACTGTAGCGTCCCCGGCCGCCGGGGACAACCGGGATGCCGGTGAAGTGGCGCGCCGGGCGCTCCCGGCGCAGCTCAGGTGAGGCGTTGCCGGGTGGATACGCTCGTAGCATGAGCACGCCCCGCCCCGCCGCGCTCGCGCGCGTCCGGACCATCGCCCAGGACGCCATGCGCGGCGGACGCTGGTGGACGCTCCTGGACTTGGAGCGGACGCTGCGGGCCGACACCGATTTCTGGCGCGACCTGTGGGCCCCGAGCCTGGCCATCGCCGCCCACAAGGTCGGCCTGCCGACCGCGCGGGAGCGCCTCGACGAGGCCATCGACGCCGGGTTCCACCAGGTCGACCTGTTCGAGCCCGAGCTGTCGGCCGCGTTCGGCCGCGACGAGGACTGGGACGGCGTGCTCGAACGGGCCCGCGCCAACGTCCCGGGGCCGCCGCTGCGCATCACCGACTGGCCGGAGCCGGGCCGGTCCGCGCCGCTGCGGCTCGAGGCGATCGCCGCGCACCGCGAGACGCAGCTGCGCCGCCGCCTGCCCGAGCCGTCCGCGGGCGCATGGGACACGGCCCGGGCGCTGCTGGCCTGGACGAACGGGCTGTGGCGGCACGCCAACGCGCGGATCAACGCCGGCGACTCACTCGACATCCTCGAGCAGGTCGCGCTCGGGGCGCGCTACAGCTGCGTCGAGTACTCGATCGTCCTGGCGCAGGGCCTCAACGCCGTGCGCATTCCCGCCAGGAAGGCCGATCTGCGGCGCGGCGACTACCACGACGGGGTCGGGAAGGGCCACGCCGTCGCGGAGGCGTGGATCGACGACCTCGACTCGTGGGTGGTGCTCGACGGCCAGCACGGGGCCTACTGGGTCGACGAGGAGGGACGGCCGCTGGGGCTGCCCGAGCTCCAGGCGCGGGAGCGGCCCGCCCGCCCGGTGAACGTCGGGCCTCGGGACGGGATCACGGACGCCGGGCTGTGGTCGGCCTACTTCCGGCACGCCTCGGTGACCGGCGCGGCCTGGGCTTCGAGCGAGTTCGTGCCGACCTTCCAGGACCGCTTCGTCGTCGAGACCGAGCGGCTGCTGCACGACGCGGCCGACGCCCATCCGCGCCTGTCGGACATCGCCGTGGCCGTCACCTCGCTCGACGGGGCCCCGGCAGTGCGGGTCGTGCCGACCCATCCGTACGCCGTCGGCGGCGCCATGGACGGGCGGGCGGGCGGGGCCTGGGCGCTCGATCGCGGTCCGGGCGAGCACCGCGCAGCATTGGCGGCCTTGACGCCGTACGGCGAGCTGGCCGCGCGCGAGCTGCGGTGGTCCGCGGGGTGAGCGGGGCCGGAGGGGCTCGCGACGGGTGTCGCTCACGAAGAACTACGTATTGATGCTTCCCGATGTATTGACAGGCAAACGCTCACAAGGTATGTTCATATTCAAATCCCTCAAAATCCTGCGAGAATCAACACTCGAGCCTCAGGAGTGCCCTCTTCCCCATTGTTCTTGGGAGCGCTCCAGTTGTGCTGCGGCGCTTGACGGCGCCGAGGGGATGCAAAGCTGCGGCGAGGGCGAACCGTCGGCTCCCGGCTCGTCGGCGGGCCCTCGCCGCGCAGCCCCGAATCCGGGGCGCCGAGGCGCGGCCTTCGGGCGGCCGGTGCGGCTCGTGGAGGGCCCTGAACGCGGCTCCGGGCCCGGTCAGCGGAGGGCTTCGTCGAGGATGTAACGCTCGGCGTCCAGCAGCCGCAGATCCCTCGCGGGGCGGCGCAGGTGGCCCTTCTGCACGATCCGCTCGAACGTCGGGTCGCCCGCCTGCGCCATGCGGCGGATCCCCTCGATGTGGTCGACGATGCGCTTGCGGATCACCTTGATGAACCTGGCCCGGTCCCGGTCGGTCAGGCCGTAGGAGTCGGCGAACAGCCGCAGCCTCCTGGCCCGGTCGGGCTTCTTCCAGCCGAGCGTCACCGAGTCGCGGTCGGTGAAGACCGGCACCCACGTCCACGCCGCGTAAGCCACGTCGTAGATCCGCGCGCCGGGGCTCGCCAGGTCGAAGTCGATGAGCGACAGCGTCCCGTCGGGCCTCCAGACGACGTTGTGGGGCGCCGCGTCGTGGTGGCAGATGACCTCGGTGTCCGGCGGCGGCGGCCCGAACGAGCGCCAGGTCGCGCCCGGCGCCGGCCGGAAGCCGTACTGGGCGTCGTGGAACATCCGCAGCATCTTCGCCACCGCGGTCAACGTGTCGTCCGTCGTCCAGTGCGGGGCCAGCGGGTACTTCCCCGGCTCGCCTTCGACGAACGACAGGACCTCGCGGTCGTGCTCGTCGATCCCGAGCGGCCTGGGCGCGCCGGTGAACCCCGCCTGCTCGAGGTGTCGCAGCAGGGCGTGGACCGATGGCGTCCACGGGCCGGTGTTGCGCCGGACCGTGTCCCCCAACCGGACCACAGTGCTCGTGTTACCGCCAATAAGCGGAATCTCGTCTTGGCTCACCGGTCCCCGCAGTGCCCGCCGTGGTGTCAATCAGCCTTCGGTGCCGTCGACGATGGCGCCGACGAACTCTTCTACTTCGAACGGGGCCAGGTCATCCGGACCCTCCCCGAGTCCGACCAGCTTAACCGGTACCCCCAACTGCCGCTGAACCGCGATGACGATCCCGCCCTTGGCGGTCCCGTCGAGCTTGGTGAGCACCACGCCGGTGATCTGGCAGACCTCACCGAACACTTTGGCCTGCTGGAGTCCGTTCTGGCCCGTGGTCGCGTCCAGGACCAGCAGCGTCTCGGCCACCGGGCCCTGTTTCTCGACGACGCGCTTGACCTTGCCGAGCTCGTCCATCAGGCCGGTCTTGTTCTGGAGGCGCCCGGCGGTGTCGACCAGGACGACGTCGGCGCCCTCGTCGGCGCCCGCCTTGACGGCGTCGAAGGCCACCGAGGCGGGGTCGGCGCCCTCGCCGCGGCGGACCACCTTGGCGCCGACGCGGCTCCCCCACGTCTCGAGCTGCTCGGCGGCGGCGGCGCGGAAGGTGTCGGCGGCCCCGAGGATGACGGTGTGGCCGTCGGCGATGAGGACCCGCGCGATCTTGCCGCAGGTGGTGGTCTTGCCCGAGCCGTTGACGCCGACGACCATGACCGTCGCCGGGCCCTCTCCGGAGGGGGAGGCCGTGGCGACGGAGCGGTCGAGCTCGGGTTCGAGCGCGGTGGTGAGCTCCTCGGTCAACAGGGCGCGCAGATCGGCGGGGCTGCGGGTGCCGAGGACCTTGACGCGCTCGCGGAGGCGCTCGACGATCTGGGTGGTGTCGGTGACGCCGACGTCGGCGCCGAGGAGCGTGTCCTCGACCTCTTCCCACACGTCGTCGTCGAGCCTGTCGCTCGACAGCAGCGCCAGCAGGCCCTTGCCGAGGGCGTTGTTGGAGCGGGACAGCCGCGACCGCAGCCGCACCAGGCGTCCGGCCGTCGGCGCTGGGGTCTCGATCGCGGGAGCGGCCGGCCGGGTCTCCGGTTCCGCCGTCGGCTTCGCCTCGGGCTCAGCTTCGACCGCCGGTTCCGCCGTCGGTTCGGCCTCGACGGCCTTCGACCCGGATCGGCGCGCGAGCAGCACCCCGCCGACGACGGCCGCCACGAGGACGATCGCCGCCACGAGCCAGATCCACAGGTTGTCCACGGTTTCACCCTCCAGGAAGTCGCAGTGCTCCACCACTGTACTGGCGACCCCGAGTGACGGCTCGCCAGCTTCGCCGAGGTGCCGATGTACGGCTCGCAGGCCTCACCGTGGCGAGGTGGTCCGCGGTACGCGTGAGCCGTGCGGTTCTCTCACGATCCGCGGGCCGAGGCACCGTGCGGGGCACCGCTCGTGGGGCCCATGGGCCGCACCGGCGCTCCCCCGCCCCGACTCCCCGGTGCCGCTCGCGCCCGCCGTTCGCGGGGTTCTCACCGCGCGTGCCGCCGTACGGCGGTCAGACCTCTTCCTTGGTGAACTTCTGGCTGATCACCTGTGTCACGCCGGAGCGCATCGTCACGCCGTAGAGGGCGTCGGCGATCTCCATCGTGCGCTTCTGGTGGGTGATGACCAGCAGCTGCGAGTTCTCCTGGAGTTGGACGAGCAGATCGAGCAGGCGGCCGAGGTTGACGTCGTCGAGCGCGGCCTCGACCTCGTCCATGAGGTAGAACGGGCTGGGACGGGCCCGGAAGATCGCGCACAGCAGCGCCAGCGCCGTCAGGGACCGCTCCCCGCCGGAGAGCAGCGAGAGCCGCTTGACCTTCTTGCCGGGCGGCCGGGCCTCGACCTCGACGCCGGTGTGGAGCAGGTCGTCGGGCTCGGTCAGGATCAGGCGCCCCTCCCCGCCGGGGAAGACCGTCTGGAAGACGTGCTCGAACTCGCGGGCGGTGTCGGCGTAGGCCTCGGCGAAGACGGTCTGGATGCGCTCGTCGACCTCCTTGACCACGTGGTGCAGGTCGGCACGGGTCTTCTTGACGTCCTCGAGCTGCTCGCCGAGGAACTTGTAGCGCTCCTCGAGCGCGGCGAACTCCTCGAGCGCGAGCGGATTGACCTTGCCGAGGAGTTTGAGCTCCCGCTCGCCTCTGGCGGCGCGCTTCTCCATGATCGCCCGGTCGAACGGGCGCGGCCCGGGCTCGGGCCGGCCCTTCTCCTCGGCCTTGGCGAGATCCTCGGCGCTGGGCGGGACGGGCTGCTCGGGCCCGTACTCGCCGAGCAGTGTCTCGATGTCGACGCCGAAGTCGGCGCCGGCCTTCTCTTCGAGCTGCTCGATGCGCAGGCGCTGCTCGGCGCGGGCGACCTCGTCGCGGTGGGCCGCGGAGGTGATCCGCTCGAGCTCGGCGGCGGTGGTGTTCGCGCGTTCGCGCAGCTCGGCGAGCTGCGCTTCGCGGCGGGCCTGGTCGGCGGCGATCGTGTCGCGCTCGATGGCGGCGGTTTCGAGGGAGTCGGTGAGGTGGACGCCCGCGGTCTCGGCGGCCTCGGCGACGAGGGCGGCGACGGCGGCGCCGCGGGCCCGCGCGGCGCGGCGGGCCTGCGCGCGGGCGCGGGCGGCGCGCTCGGACTGGGCCTGGCGGGCCAGGGTGTCGGCGCGTCCGGCGAGCGCCGAGGCGCGCTCTTCGGCGGTGCGGACGGCCAGGCGGGTCTCCATCTCGTTCTGCCGGGCGGCGTCGAGTTCGCGGGCGAGCGCGTCGCGCTTGTCGGTGGGGGGCTCTTCGACCTCGGGGGAGGCTTCGAGCTCTTCGAGCTGCACCTCGAGCTCGGCCAGGCCGGCGGTGTCGGTCTCGCGGGCGTTCTGGGCGCGCTCTCTGGCCTGCGCGAGGCGGGCGACCTCGGCTTCGGCGCTGCGGGCGGCGGCGCCGAGCTCGGCGAGGCGGCGGCTTGCGGCGTTGTGAGCGGCCTCGGCCTGGCGCCGGGCGGCGCGGATCTCCTCGGCGGCGGCTTCGGCCCCGGTGAGGACCTCGCGGGCCTCGTCGAGCTGTTCGCGCAGCTGGGCGGCGAGGGATTCGGCGGCGATCTTGCGGTCGCGGGCCTCGTCGACGGCGGCCTGGATCTCGATGTAGGACTGGGCCTTCGCCGAACCGCCGTGGGCGGCGGCGGCGCCGAGGACGTCGCCGTCGCGGGTGACGGCGGTGAGCTCGGGGTGGGCGGTGACGACGGCGCGGGCGTCGTCGAGGTCCTCGGCGACGACCATGCCGGCCAGGACCGCGCGGACGGCGCCGGCGAGTTCGGCGGGGGCCGAGACGGTGTCGGCGACGGCCTTGAACCGCGGCGGCACCGCAGCGGCGGCACCGTGCTCGATGAGGCCGTGCGCGTAGAGGAAGGAGGCCTGGCCGCCGTCCTCGTCGCGCAGGACCCGGAGGGCCGCGGCGGCTCCGGTGGCGTCGGTGACGGCGATGGCGTCGGCCAGGCGGCCGAGCGCGGCGGCGAGGACGGCCTCGTAGCCGGGTTCGACGGTGAGCAGGGCGGCCACGGAGCCGAGCATGCCGGGAACGGCCTCGCCGCGGGCGAGGAGCGCGGCCGCCCCGTCCTTGCGGCGCAGGCCGACGGCGAGGGCCTCTTCGCGGGCGGTCCACTGGGAGGCGTCGCGGTCGGCGGCGCGTTCGGCCTCGGTGAGCCGGTCGACTTCGGCCTTGGCGGCGGCGACGCGGGCCTTCGCGGCGGTGTCCTGCTCGTCGAACTCGGTGGCGGCCTCGACCGCCTCGTCTTCGGCTTCCGCTTCGGCGACGGCCTCGGCGGCGGTCTCGGCTCGCTCCTTGGCCTCGGCGAGCGCGACGGAGGCCCGTTCGAGCTCCTCGGCCGCGGCGGCGGTGCGTGAGCGCAGGGAGTCGACGCGCCCGCGCAGTTTCGCGAGGGCCTCGCGGCGCTCGGCGGCGGCCTTGACGGCGCCGACGATCCGCTGCTCGGCTTCGGACAGGGCCGCTTCGGTCTCCTCGCGGGTCTCGACGGCGGCGGCGAGGCGCTCGGAGTCCTCGGCGATGCCCTCGCGCAGTTCGATCTCCTGCTCGCGGATGCGCTGCGCCTCGGTCTCCAGCACCTCCGGGTCGCGGCCGAGGCGGTCGTCGCCGGTGTCCTCGGACAGGTAGCGGCGGCGCTCGGCGGCGAGCTGGGCGGTGGAGCGCAGGCGCTCGGCGACGGCCTGGAGGCGGTACCAGGTCTCCTGAAGGCGGGCCAGGCGCGGCTTGTCGGCGGCGTGGGCGGTCTCGATCTCGCCGATGTGGGCGGCGAGGCGTCCGTGCTCCTCGGCGAGGACGGCCTTGCGTTCGCGCAGGGCCTCTTCGTCGGCGAGGTCCTTGGCGATGTCGGTGCGCAGGCTGTGGAGGTCGTCGGCGAGGAGGCGCAGGCGGGCTTCGCGCAGGTCGGCCTGGATGGTCTGGGCGCGGCGGGCGAGCTCGGCCTGACGGCCGAGGGGTTTGAGCTGGCGGCGCAGCTCGGCGGTGAGGTCGGAGAGCCGGTCGAGGTTGCCCTGCATGCCTTCGAGCTTGCGGAGGGCCTTCTCCTTGCGTTTGCGGTGCTTGAGGACGCCTGCGGCCTCCTCGATGAAGGAGCGGCGGTCCTCGGGGCGGGCGTGGAGGTAGGAGTCGAGCTTGCCCTGGCCGACCAGGACGTGCATCTCGCGGCCGATGCCGGCGTCGGAGAGGAGGTCCTGGACGTCGAGGAGGCGGCAGCGGTCGCCGTTGATCTCGTACTCGCCCTCACCGGAGCGGAACATGCGGCGGGTGATGGAGACTTCGGTGTAGTCGATGGGGATGGCGCCGTCGGTGTTGTCGATGGTGAGGGTGACCTCGGCGCGTCCGAGGGCGGGGCGGCCGGTGGTACCGGCGAAGATGACGTCCTCCATCTTGCCGCCGCGCAGGGATTTGGCGCCCTGCTCGCCGAGGACCCAGGCGATGGCGTCGACGACGTTGGACTTGCCGGAGCCGTTGGGGCCGACGACGCAGGTGATGCCCGGTTCGAAGCGCAGGGTCGTGGCCGAGGCGAAGGACTTGAAGCCCTTCAGCGTGAGGCTCTTGAGGTACAACGGTCAACTCCGTGGCGCGGCTCTGCGTGGCTGGGTCGGTCCAAGACTACAAGGCGGCCCCGACGGCAACGGGCATATCGACCCGCGGCGGCCGCCCGTGGGAAGGGGCGGCGGGCCGGCGGAGGTGGACGTTCGCGGAGCTCGGCGGCGCGGCTCGGGGGGACGGGGATGGCTTGGAGGCGTCGGAACCCGTTCGCCGTCAAGCGCTTTCCAACGGAGGCGCGCTGCAAGCGGTGAGGACTGGGCGCGGGGTCGGGGCCGGTCGGATGCTTCGCAGCGGTGGACGCCGTTCGCCGTCAAACGCTTTCCACAAGGCCGCGGCGAAGGCCCTTGTCTCAAAAGCTCGGTGCGGCGGAGGCGAATGCGCTGATGCGAGGGGGTGTCGGCGGCGAAGTCGGCCCGGAGACGACGATGCGCGCCGGCTGTCGTACAGCTGGCGCGCTGATGTTCCGTTGTGCGAGTGACGGCTAAGTCAACGCGGGCTCTTGCAGCCGCATCAACTCCTCGGCTTCGTCGTGCTGTACCTCGCTCTCGCGAGCGCGAAGCTCGGCGAGCTCGGTCTCGAGGTTGCGTACTCGCGCACGTAGCTGGACCACTTCTTCGAGCAGGCGCTTGTTCGGTGCCTGGCCGATGTGGCCGTAGAGGGCTTTCGCCATAGTTTCTCCTTGCGATCGCGTCGTTTGGTGACGGTGGTGTACGCACCATAAATAACGTCGCATATAGCTGAGTGAATTTTTGCCGCAAGAGCCAGTTGCCCCGGCGGGACCGGTGGAGCACGGCTCGTGAACGCCGGCCGTCTCTCACATCATCCGCCTACACGACGGTTCTCGTCAAGCTTTACACAGGCTTTGCCCCATGGATTCGACAGGGGTCACACCGCGTGGCTCGCGCGACGTTTCCGCGCCTGGTAGTGTGCCTGAAAATCGGAACATACCTCACACAACTTCCCGTAACGAGTTCACCACACCCCGATGAGCAGACCCAGAGGCGGGCTCCATCGCGACCCCGCCGAGAGCCGACGCCGGACGTTCCTCGTGATCCTTCTGGCCTGCGGACTCGGCGCGGCGGCCACTTCACTGTGGGCGCTCGACTCGCCACTCGGCGAGACCACCGCTTCGGGTGACGGCGAGACCGCCGCGGAGGTCGCGGAGACCCCGGACGGCGCGCCGCCAGAGCTCCAGATCGGCGACTCCGCCGTCCAGCCGCAGGCCGCCGAAGAGGAGCCCACGAGCGCGGCGCCGACGGACGACGAGCCGTCGTCCGAATCGGAGCCCGATGAGGACGACGACGAGCCCGAGCCCGATCCGGACCGCACCACGGAAGAGGCCCTCGTCGCCGCCGTCAACAGCGAGCGGGCCGAAGCCGGTTGCGGCGCTGTGGAGAGCAACGCGACCCTCGACACCACCGCGCGCCTCCACGCCGAGGACATGGGGAACAACGACTACTTCAGCCACACCTCGCTCGACGGGCGCAGCCCTTCGGATCGCGCCGCCGAGCAGGGCTACAGCGGCGGCGTCGGTGAGAACATCGCCGCCGGGCATCGCGACGTCTCCGAGGTCATGGAGGCCTGGATGAACTCCGAAGGCCACCGCGCGAACATCCTGAACTGCGACTACGACGTCATCGGCGTCGGCGTCGCCGAGGTCGAAGGCTCCGCGTACACCATGTACTGGGTGCAGAACTTCGGCTGACGGAGGAAGCCGAACAGAGGGCCCAGGGGCTGACGGAGGAAGCCGAACGGACGGCACGGCGGCCCGGGGGGGCGTTGACGAGGCGGCCGGACGGGCGGCACAGGCCCACGGCGCGGAGCCGTCTTCCCGGGGCACCGTCACGGACCGGGCCGGGGCCTCGTCGACCGCGTGGCAGACCCACCAGGCGATCGTGCGGCCCCGGCCCGGTGTCGAGCCGGCGCGGCGGTCACCGTCCGCAACAAGCCGGATTCGCATTATCGCAGCTTGGAGCCGTTTCATACCCACTTGTGTCGGCCATCTGACTCAAAGCTGGACTCGGCGATTACAAACGGTCATTCTGGGATAGCCGCCTGAACCGGCGCGCAACTGGGGAGGCGACCAAAAACCTGAAGGATGAGGTGCAGGCCGTGCGTGTAATGCTGTACGACCCCAATCAGGTGTTCTCAGCCAGCATTCGACCGTTGCTCCACCGCCGAGGCGACATCGCCATCGAGGCGACGAACGCCAAGGCGCTCGCCACCGCAGAGCACGTCGAATGCTGTCTGGTCGCCCTGGAGGCTGTCTCCAGGAGCAGAATCCTGACCGACTGTAGAAGACCGGTGTTCCTCATCACGGACCGCGACGACGGTTCCGTCCTGCGCAAGGCCGTCTCGGTGGCCGCCGCCGGGATAGCGTGCACCCATATCCTGCCGAAAGACCTGCTCAAAGCGATCGACCAGGGGATCGCCAGCCCCCCGTACTACGATCCGCAGCTTCTCCGGGCCGCCCTCCAACCCGCGCCGCTCCTCGGCGCGCAGGACGCGCATGAGCTGGCGCACCACCTCACCCCGCGGGAGGACGACGTGCTGCGCCGCATCGTCCGAGGCGAGGCCACCAGCCACATGGCCGACGCGATGGGCGTGTCGGTCTCCACGGTCCGCTCCCACGTCCAGAACGTCCTGGGCAAGCTCGGCGTGAACTCGCGCCTGGCGGCGATCGCCTTCGCGATCAACTACGGCCTGGAACCGGTCCGGGAGAAGCACCCGCAGCTCAGTTGAAGCGGCCCGCGCATAATTGAGCGGTGCCTGAACTTCCCGAAGTCGAGACGGTCCGCCGCGGGGTCGACGCGGCCTTCCGCGGCGGGCTCATCAGCGCCGTCGAGGTGTACAACCCGAGGTCGGTCCGACGCCACGCGGCGGGCGTCGACGACTTCGCCGCGTGCCTGCGCGGGCTGACGGTCACCGGCAGCGGGCGGCGCGGGAAGTTCATGTGGCTGCATCTCGACGCCGAGCCGTCCTCGGCCGGCGAGCTCCCCGGAGGCGACCGGGTCCTGGTGTGCCATCTGGGCATGAGCGGGCAGTTCCGCGTCATGGACGCCGGCGCGGAGGCGCACCGGCACCTGCGGGTCCGCGTGCGGTTCGCTGACGAGCGCGAGCTGTGGTTCGTCGACCAGCGGACCTTCGGCTTCCTCGAGGTCACCGACCACGACGGGACGGTGCCGAAGACGCTCGGCCACATCGCGCCGGACGTGTTCGAGCCGGAGTTCGACGCCGAGCGGTGCGCGGCCAGGCTGCGCTCGCGGCGCATCGAGGTGAAGAAGGCGCTGCTGGACCAGGGCTGGATCAGCGGCGTGGGCAACATCTACGCCGACGAGGCGCTGTGGCGGGCCGGGATCCGCGGGCGACGGCTCGGGGAGCGGATCTCGCAGCGGAAGGCCATGGAGCTGCTCGGGCACGTCCGGGCCGTGTTGGAGGAGGCCCTCGAAGCGGGCGGGACCTCGTTCGACCCGCTCTATGTGCGGGTCAACGGCGAGTCGGGGTACTTCTCGCGGGAGCTCGCGGTGTACGGCCGCGCGGGGCAGCCGTGCCGCCGGTGCGGCACGTCGATCCGCCGGGAGGTCATCGGCGACCGCTCGGCGCACTACTGCCCGAAGTGCCAGCGCTGAGGCTCAGCGCTGCTTGACGCCGAGGCGCTCCGAGAGCACCCGCCAGGCCAGCTCGGCCGCGATCTGCTCGGCGTCCTTCTTCGAGCCGCCGGTGCCCTCGCCGAACTCCTCGCCGGCCACGACGGCCCAGGCGGTGAACTCCTTGGCGTGGTCGGGCCCGGACTCGCTGATCCGGTACTCGGGGACGCCGAGGCCGGAGTCGGCGGTGAGCTCCTGGAGGCTGGTCTTCCAGTCCAGGGCGGCGCCCTGCCCGGCGGCGCGTTCCATGAGCGGGTCGAAGAAGTGGTGGACCACCCGCTTGGCGGTCTCGACGCCGTACTGGAGGTACACCGCGCCGAGCAGCGCCTCCACGGCGTCGGCCAGGATCGAGTTCTTGTTCCGCCCGCCGGAGGACTCCTCGCCTTTGCCGAGGTAGAGGTGCGGGCCGATGCCGCCCGCCCCCATGCGCCGCGCGACGGCGGCCAGGGCCTTCATGTTCACCACCGAGGCCCGCAGCCGGGCGAGCTGCCCTTCGGGCAGTTCGGGGTGGTTGCCGTACAGCGCGGTGGTGATGACCAGGCTCAGCACCGAGTCGCCGAGGAACTCGAGGCGCTCGTTCGTGGGGATGCCGCCGTGCTCGTAGGCGTAGGACCGGTGGGTCAGGGCGAGACGCAGCAGTTCGGGGTCGATGTCGCGGACCCCGAACACTGCTTCGAAATGCTGAACTGCCTTGTCGCCCATGAGCCTCCCACCCAGGATGGACATATGGAGACGTCAGCCGGGCCGGGCCGTGGAGGCCGTCTCAGGACGGGTCACCGGTCCTGGTGAGGAGCCGGCCCGTCGGCGGAGCTCGCGAAGCGAGCTTGCGACGGGGCCGGTCGAGCTCGGCGAGCCGAGCATGGGATCGGTGATCGGTTCTGAGGCGGTCCGCCCGGGCCCGAGCGGACCCTTGCCCCCGCTTAAGCCTCGAGGACCTGACGGCCCTTGTACGTGCCGCAGACCTCGCAGACCTGGTGGCCGCGCTTCTTGGCGTGGCACTGCGGGCACTCGACCAGTCGCACCGGCGCAGCCTTCCACTGCGAACGGCGGTGCCGGGTGTTGCTACGCGACATACGACGCTTCGGAACAGCCACTTCAGAACTCCATACTTGTACGCTGTGCTACTCGGGCCTGTCGTCGCTCTCGGCGTCGACTGACCGCAACTTCTCCAATGCCGCCCAACGCGGGTCCACCGTCTCGTGACGGTGGTCGTCGGGCAGTTCGTCCCAGGGGACGCCGCATTCGGCGCACAGCCCCGGGCAGTCAGGTCGGCACAGCGGGGTGACCGGCATCGCCAGCACCAGCGCGTCCCGAACCGCGGGCTCCAGATCGAGCAGATCCCCCTGGAGCCGCAGAATCTCGTCGGCGTCAGTGGTCTCTTCGGTGACGGAGCCTTCATAAGCGTACAGCTCCTGTACGCGGACCCTGAGAGTGTCCTCGACGGGTGCGAGGCACCTCGCACACTCCCCCTCGGCGGTGGCCTCGACGTCGCCGTCGGCGAGGACGCCTTCGCTCACCGAGGTGAGGGTGACGTCGACGGACAGCGGCGACGACTCGGGGACCCGGAACACGTCAGGACCGAACGCCTCGGGTGCGGCGACCTCGCGCTCGACCCTCATGGTCGCGCCTGCGCTACGCCCGAGTTCCGCGGTGTCGACCACCAGCGGAGCGGCGGGATCCAGGGCAGTGTCAGTCATCGGTGAACGGCAGTCCTTCGTCAGGGAGATGTGCCTCGATCGAGGCCGACCGACAATGTTACCTCAGCGTCGCGGGCATGCCCAAGCAGGTGGGCGGCGGCGGCGAAACGCTCGATCAGACGGCGACGGGGCGGCCGCGGGCCGACGGCGCGATGGGACGCGGAGCCGTCGGCAGTGCGACGTCGAGCCGGGCTCCCACGCGGGCCGCGGGCGGGCCGTCAGATCTGCGGGAGCGGGCGCTCGTCCTCGGCCTCTTCGGCCTGGTGGGGGGCGAAGGAGCCGATCTCGCGGAGCGTGTGCATCTTGTCGCGGCCCCGCTCGACGCCCGAGAGGGCCCGGTGCAGGAACTGCTCGAAGTTCGCGAGCGTCGTGTCGACGTACTCGTCGACCTCGTCGCGCAGCCGCTGCGCCTCGCCGCGGGCCTCGGAGATGATGCGGTTGCCTTCGTGCTCGGCCGAGACCGTCACCTCGTGGCGCGAGACGAGCCTGGCGTGCTCGGCCTCGCCTTCGGAGATGATCCGCTCGGCCTCGCGCTCTCCGGCCTCGATGATCTTGTCGCGTTCCTGGAGCATGGCCTCGGCGCGGCGGATGTCGCCCGGGAGCTCGTTCTGGAGCTCCTCCAGCATCGCGATGAGCTCGGCCCGATCGACCTTGCAGGCGCGGGACATCGGGACGGCCTTGGCCGCCTCCACATAGGCGATGATCTCTTCGATCCTGTCGAGCGAACCCACCGATTTGCTCCCGTCGATATCTGTCATGGGGTTATTGTCCCGTATCGGGCCAGGAATTACTGCTCAATCCTGACTCATGCGTTCCACCAGTCGCCTTTGGACGATTTCCGGCACATGGGGGGAGATGTCGCCGCCCCACTTTGCCGCGTCTTTGACCATCGAGGACGAAAGGAAAGAGTACAGCGGATTGGTGGGCATCATCACCGTCTCAATGCCCCTCAGACCGTAGTTCATCTGGGCCATTTGCAGTTCGTAGTCGAAGTCTGACACGGCGCGAACTCCTTTGACGATGACGCCGACTCTGTGTTCCGCGCAGAAGTCGACGACCAGCCCTCGGAACGACGCCACTCGGACGTTCGGGATGTCGGCCGTGGTCTCACGAAGGAGCTCCAGCCGCTCCTCGACGGTGAACACCGCGTTCTTCGAGGCGTTGTGGAAGACCGCGACCCACACCTCATCGTACAGCTGTGAGGTGCGGCGGATGATGTCGAGATGACCGTACGTCACCGGATCGAATGATCCGGGACAGACGGCGTGCCGAGATTCAGGTTTCACAGCCGGTGACCGTAGCAAAGAGCGGTGGTCCCGTAGCGGCGGACGCGGTCTTCTGCGATCTTCGCGGGCCACGGCACGCTCGCGTCGCGACCGGCGCGCTCGACGACGACGTCGGCGTCGGGGGCGAGCCAGTCGTGTTCGACCAGCGCCTCGAGCATCGCGGCGATCGCCTGGTCGGTCACGGCGTACGGCGGATCGGCGAAGACGATGTCGTAGGGCTCCTGCGGCGCCGAGGCGAGCGCCTTCTCGACCGGGGCGGAGACCACCAGGCAGTCCTCGACGGCGAGCTCGGTTATGTTGCGGCGCAGCAGCTTCGCGGTGAGCGGATGGGACTCGACGAACAGGGCGTGCTCGGCGCCCCGCGAGACCGCCTCGATGCCGACCGCGCCGGAACCGGCGTACAGGTCGGCGAAGCGGAGCCCTTCGAGGTCGCCTCCGGGGGCGAGCGAGTTGAACAGCGCCTCGCGGACCCGGTCGGAGGTGGGCCGGGTGCGGTCCCCCGGCGGTGTGGCGAGGCGGCGGCCCTTGAGGGCGCCCGCGATGATCCTGGTCATGGGATTACCACTGTAACTCCGCTCAGCCCTTCTCCAGATATTCACCGCGGTCGGCGGCCAGGTCGTCGACCAGCGCCGCGAACGCCGGCTCCTGGCGCAGCCGCGGGTCGGCGGTGATCAGCTCGACGGCGTCGGCTCTGGCCGCCTCGATGATGTCGACGTCGCGCAGCAGCGACAGGAGTTTGACGTGCGACTTCGTGCCGGACTGGGCGGCACCGAGGACGTCGCCCTCACGGCGCTGCTCCAGGTCGAGCTCGGCGAGGGCGAAGCCGTCGGTGGTGGAGGCGACCGCGTCGAGGCGCTCGCGGGAGGCGGTGCCTTCGGCGGCCTCGCTGACCAGCAGGCACAGGCCGGGGTGGCTGCCGCGCCCGACGCGACCGCGCAGCTGGTGGAGCTGGGAGATGCCGAAGCGCTCGGCGTCGAGGATGACCATGGCGGTGGCGTTGGGGACGTTGACGCCGACCTCGATGACGGTGGTGGCGACCAGGACGTCGATGTCGCCGGCGGCGTAGGCGCGCATGACGCGGTCCTTCTCGTCGGCGTCGAGGCGGCCGTGGAGGAGGCCGAGGCGCAGGCCGTGGAGGGGGCCGGTGCGGAGCTGCTCGATCGTGTCGGTCACGGCCAGCGGCGGGCGGCGGTCGTCCGCGCCGGTGTCCTCGTTGTCGTCACCGCCGACGCGAGGGCAGACGACGTAGGCCTGGCGTCCGGCGGCGACCTCTTCGCGGACGCGCGTCCAGGTGCGGTTCATCCAGCGCTGGTCGGTGTAGGGCACGACGTGCGTGTCGATCGGGCTGCGCCCGGCGGGGAGTTCGGTGAGGCGGCTGGTCTCCAGGTCACCGTAGACGGTCATGGCGACGGTCCTGGGGATCGGCGTGGCGGTCATGACGAGCGTGTGCGGCGGGCGTTCGGCCTTGGAGCGCAGCGCGTCCCGCTGCTCGACGCCGAAGCGGTGCTGCTCGTCGACGACGACGAGGCCGAGGTCGGCGAAGTCGACGCCGTCGTAGAGCAGGGCGTGGGTGCCGACGACGATCCCGGCCTCCCCGGATTTGACGGCCTCCAGGGTGGAGCGGCGCTGCGCGGCGGTGGCCGAGCCGGTGAGCAGCTCGACTCGGGTGGCCTCCAACGGGGCGCCCAGTTCGCCGCCGTGCGCGAGCTCGCCGAGCATCTCGACGATCGAGCGGTGGTGCTGTCCGGCGAGGACCTCGGTGGGCGCGAGGATCGCGGCCTGGCCGCCGTGGGCGACGACCTGGAGCATGGCGCGCAGCGCCACGAGCGTCTTGCCGGAGCCGACGTCGCCTTGGAGGAGCCGGTGCATAGGAGGGCAGAGTTCACTCTGGTTCGGGTGGTGGTGGGAGACGGGAGGGCGCGTTCCGGCGAGTTCGGCGGCGATCTCCTCGCCGACGCGGCGCTGCCCGGCGGTGAGCTCGAACGGCAGTGCGGCGTCGAAGGCCTCCAGGATCGCTCCGCCTGTGGGGCGGGGCGTGGCGGGCTCGACGGCGGCCTCGGCCTTGCGGCGCACCAGCGCGGCCTGCATGACCAGGGCCTCCTGCCATTTCAGGCGCTTCTTGGCCGCGCCGAGGGACTCGAAGGACTCGGGGCGGTGGATCTGGTGGAGCGCGGTGGCGTAGTCCATCAGGCGCTGGCGGGAGCGGATCGCGGCCGGGAGCGGGTCGGCCGGGGTCTCGAGCCGGTCCAGGGCGGTCTGGACGCACTTGCCGATGTTCCAGGTCGGCAGGTCGGCCGTGGCCGGGTAGACGGGGATGAGCGCGCCGGCGAACTCCTCGACGGCCTCGGCCGAATCGGCGGCGCCGTCCGAGAGCATCCGCGACTGCGGCGAGTTCAGCTGGAGGCGGCCGCGGAACTGGGCGACCTTCCCGGCGAACAGGCCCCAGCGGCCGGGGACGAGTTCCTTCACCCGCCACGGCTGGTTGAAGTAGGTGAGGGTGAGCGTGCGGCCGGCCTCGTCGGCGACGACGACTTCGAGGTAACTGCCGCTGCGTTTGCCGGGCCTGGGGCGCATGGACTTCTGCACGGCGGCCCGGACCTGGGCGAAGATCGTGACCTCCTCGCCGAGCTGCAGGGAGCCGAGGTCGGTCTGCTCGCCGCGCTGGGCGTAGCGGAACGGGTAGTGGGACAGCAGGTCTCCGACGGTCTCGAGCCCCAGTCCCTTGTCGAGTGCGGCTGCGGTCTTCGCGCCGACGACGTCTCGCAGGCGGGCGTCCAGGCCTACAGTCAACGGTCACCTCTCCACTGTTCTCACTCGGTCTCACTGCCGATTCGACCGCCGGCGGCTCGTACCCGGAGCCGTCACTCGGCTCCGATGAGCATGAGCGGCCGGTCCTGTCCGGCGGGCAGCTGCTGGATCTCCACCAGCGGCCACGCTTTTTCCACATGATCGCCTACGGCTGTGACAGTTTCGGGATCCGACTCGGCGCCGACCAGGAGCGTGATGAGTTCGGCCCCGGCGGAGCACAGCCGGTCGACCAGGTCGAGGGCGGCGACGGCCGGGTCGGCTCCGGTGTGGACGACGTCGCCGTCGACCAGCCCGAGGACGGTCCCGCCCTCGTAGCGGACCTCGCCGGTGCGGCAGGCGGCGGCGGCCTCGGCCATGGCGATGACGTCGTCGTCGAAGGGCCGCTCCGCGTCGTGCACGGCGAACGCGGCCAGGCTCTGCATGATCGATCCGGTGGGGATGACCGCGACCCGGTAGCCGTCGCCGCGAGCGGCGCGCGAGGCCTCGCGGACCGCGTCGATCGCGGCCGGGTCGTCGACCAGCACGACGGCGTCCGGTCCGCCGCCGGAGCGGATGGCCGTCAGCACGTCGTCGACGCCGCCCGTGGCGGCCACGCGGCAGCCCTCGGTCTCGAGCAGGCCGCGCAGCTGCGGCCGGGCGGTGACGGCGACGACGGCCCGGTCCAGATCCCCGGTGGGGTGGCGCGAGTAGGCGTCGTCGAAGCGGGTCACCGAGATCCGGTGGACCCGGCCGCGCTCGATGCCGGCCTCGATGGCCGCGCCGATGTCGTTGACGTGGACGTGGACGTTGAACGTGGTGGCCGATCGGGCGGCGCGCGAGCCGATGATGACGACCGAGTCGCCGAGCCCGGTCAGGCGCCGCCGCAGGTCGGCGGCGGCGTCGGCCGAGGACTCGAGCAGGTACTGCACTTCGTAGTCGTAGGCCTCCGAACCGGTCTCGCGCGGGACCTCCTCGACGGGCCCGGCGGGCCTGGTGCGGTGGCTTTCGAGCAGGTCGAGCGCGCCTGTCGAGGCGGTGCCGGTGAGCGTCTCGACGAGCGCCTCCAGCAGCAGCGCCAGGCCGAGGCCGCCCGCGTCGACCACGCCCGCGCGGGCCAGCGCGGGCAGCTGCGTCGGCGTGGCGGCGACCGCTTCGGCGGCGGCCTCGGCGGCGGCGCGGGCGGCCGAGACCAGGCCGAACGGCGCGGCTTTCGCGGCGGCCGAGGAGGCGGCCTCGGCGACGGTGAGGATGGTGCCCGCGGTGGGCACCGCGACGGCGGCGGTGGCCGCGTCGGTGGCCGAGCGCAGCCCGGCGGCGAATCCCTTGGCGTCGACGCCGTCGGCCGTCCAGGCGTCGGCCAGGCCGCGGAGCATCTGCGCGAGGATCACCCCGGAGTTCCCGCGGGCCGACAGGAGCGCGCGGCCGGCGGCCTCGTCGAGCAGCGCGGGCAGCGGCAGGTCCGGCGTCGCGCCCTGGAAGGCGGCCTGGAGCGTGGCGACCATGTTGGTCGCCGTGTCGGAGTCGGCGACGGGGAACACGTTGAGCTCGTCGACGCCGCGCCGATGGCGCGTCAACGTGTCGATGCCGCGGGCGGCCCACGCTCGCATGGCGCCCGCGTCGAGGCCCTGGGGGCCGTGGTCAGGGATGTCTGCCTTCACGGCCCACCAGGATACGCGTTCGGCGACCGCTTCGGTACCGCTCCGATCGGGACATCGCTCCGGCTAGTTGAAGCTGAGGCTGGATCGCATCGCCGTGACGGCCTCGACCTGGTCGGCGGTCGCGATGCCCGCGAAGCCGACGTAGCCCACGTCGGTCTGGATGATGGCCGCCAGCACCGTGGTCTCGCCGACGGTGAAGGTGTGGAAGGCCGCGGGCCGTGCGTCTATGCGGTAGTCGTTGGCGGTGACGTCGCCGGAGATCTCGCCGCCGAGATGCTGGACGATCAGGTTGTCGAAGGCGGTCGCCGCGTCGGCGACCGAGGCGTCCTCGGCGACGCCGAGCGCGGCCGGGTCGATCACGCCGACGAACGCGAGGGACGAGCCGTCCTCCGTGGCGACGCCGGTGACGTCGGTGAACGTCCCTTCGGGGGCCCCGGCGGACTCTGACCACGCCGCGTTCGCGACGAAGGTCAGGCCGGAGGCCTCATTGACGACCAGGGTCGCTTCGGGGGCCTCGGGCTCGGCCTCGTTGCTCTCGATGGTGGCGGACGGCTCGTCGTCGGAGCCTCCGTCGTCGGTGGGGTTGAACAGGATGAACCCGCCGACGCCGAGCGCGGCGGCGATCACGACGACGCCCGCGAGCAGGACCCACAGCGGCCCTTTGCTGCCGCCCTTCTTCTTCTTGCGCTGGATCTGGCCCGGCTGGGCGCCGCCCCACGGCTGCTGCCCGGCCGCTCCGGAGACGGGGACCAGCTGTCCGCCCTGCGGGCCGAACTGGCCTTGCCCGGGCGAGACCGGCACCCCCGAGGCCGGCATCCCGGAGACGGGGGGCATGCCGGAGACCGGCATCCCCGAGACCGGCGGCATGCCGGGGGGAGGGGCCGGCTGCTGCATCGGCGGGGCGTCGAAAGGGGACACCGGCACGCCCGGAGGCGGCCCGAACGGCGCCTGGGGTTGGCTGCCCGGTCCGCTGGCGTACTTCACCGTGCCGTCGACGTCCTCGACGGGGACCTGCTGGTTCGGCGGAGACACGCGCTGGCTCTCCGGAGACCACGGCGGAGGCTCCTCGGTGGGAGGCTGCTCATTGGGCCGGTACACCGGGGGCTCTTGCGGAGACTGCGGCGGCTGCCAGCCGTCGGCCGGCGGCTGCGGGGTGTTGCTCATGATCGACTCACCAACGAAAATATGGGCATCGGCACATCACTGTATGTGGGTAGCCTACGGGATCCGGACCAATCCTAGAGTGGCCGACCGCGGCGGTCGGCGGCAGCCACCACAGTGCATCGGGGCCGTCACCTCGGCGAACCTTCGGGGGGTACGTCGGAAACGTCGGTTTTCGGGGCTTCGTGAGGCTGTGACGCAGCCCCTCGGCCCTGCTGGGGGCGCGGCCCCGCAGGTCCGTTAGAATTGCCGGGTTGCCCGCCGTGGGGGCGGGCCGCTGAATCGTCAACGCAGGAGTTTGGAAAATGTCGAGCGTGTGTGAAGTCTGCGGCAAGCGCCCGGGCTTCGGCAACAACGTCCCGTGGTCCCACAAGAAGACCAAGCGTCGTTGGAACCCGAACCTCCAGACCATTCGCATCGCGACTGGCTCCGGTGACAACAAGCACCGCGCCAAGGTCTGCACCTCGTGCCTCAAGGCCAACAAGGTGACCCGCTAAGGGACGATGAAGACTTCACGCCGTCGGGCTCGGCCCGGCGGCGTTTTGTCGTGCGCGGCGGACGCCGCGCGCTTTTCGCACACCTCTCTTCACTGCGCCTCCTTGAAGTGGTCCCAGCCGGCCGGGCCGGTCCAGGCGCCGCCGTCGACGGTGACGCCGGCGCCTTCGCCGACCGTGCCGATGCGCCTCCAGCCCTCGGGGAGGATCACCTCGGGCGGGAAGGCCGCGGCCAGAGCGTGATCCTCGCCTCCCGACAGCAGCCATGTGAGCGAGTCGGCGCCGAGCGCCTCGGCGGCGTTGGCCATCTGCTCGGGGACGTCGAACGCGGCCGTGTCGACGTCGACGGCCACGCCCGATGCCTCGGCGAGGTGGCCGACGTCGGCCAGCAGCCCGTCCGAGACGTCGATCATGGCGTGCGCGCCCATCAGGGCGGCGTCGCGCCCGGCCCCGTACGGCGGCTGCGGGCGCCGGTAGGCGCCGACCAGGGCTCCGGGGGAGCGGAATCCGCGCGAGAGGACGTGCAGCCCGCCCGCGGCCCAGCCGATCCGGCCGGCCAGGGCGAGCACGTCCCCCGGCCGCGCCCCTGACCTGGTGACCGGCGCTCGGCCTTCGAGGTCGCCGAGCGCGGTGACGGTGACGGTGAGCTGCGGGCCGCGGGTGGTGTCGCCGCCGACGACGGCCGCGCCGACGCCGGCGGCCTCGGCGGCCAGGCCGGACGCGAGCCCGTCGAGCCATTCGGCGGGCGTGTCCTGCGGCGCGGAGACGGCGGCGAGGAGCGCGGTGGGCCTGGCGCCCATGGCCGCGATGTCGGCGAAGTTGGCGGCGGCGGCGCGGTGGCCGACGTCGGCCGCCGAGCACCAGTCGCGGCGGAAGTGGCGGCCGTCGACGAGCATGTCGGTGCAGGCGACGACCCGGCCGTCGGGGGCGGCCACGACGGCGGCGTCGTCGCCCGGCCCCAGCTCGACGGCGTCGGTGGTGGTGAAGTGCCTGGTGAAGCGCTCGATGAGTCGGAATTCTCCGACTTCGGCGACGGTTTCGCTCACGGTTGCTTCCAGTCTCGGGCAGTTGACGGGCTTCGGCTTACTGCGTAATCTTCGCTCAACGGCGATCGTGAGCCGGTCAGGCCCGCCGATGTCGCCTTCCGGCCGCCGAACCCCTGATCGCCCTAGCGTTGGGAGGCCTGTGGATGGTGCAGGCGTACATTCTGGTCCAGACCGAGGTCGGGATGGCGGGGCGGGTGGCCGAGGCCGTGTCGAAGTTCGACGGCGTGCTGCGGGTCGACACCGTCACCGGCCCTTACGACGTGGTGGTCCTCACCGAGGCCGCCACCATCGACCAGCCGGTGGCCGAGATGGTGAGTAGAGTCCAGCGGGTGGCGGGCGTTACCCGCACCCTGACCTGTTCGATTCTGCATCTCTGAGGAGCGCCGTGGGGAAGGCGAAGCTTCCGGCCGTGGTGGCCACGGCCGTGGCGGTGCCGGTGGCCGCGGTCGCGGGCGTGGTCGTGTTCAACCTCATCGAGCCCGCCGCCGAGGACTCCCGTTTCGACGAGGACCTGTCGGCCGTGAGCGTCGAGGTCCCGCGGTTGAGCGACGAGGACGCCGTGGTGTGCCTGGCGATGACGGCGCAGGCGCCCGAGAGCGTCGCCGAGCTGCCGGCCAGGCCGGTCGAGGGCGGGGAGCACGCCTCGGAGTTCGTGCTGGCCTACGGCGATCCGGCGGTCGTGGCGACCTGCGGGGCCGAGGCGGTGGAGGTCGAGGACACCGCGGTGGTGTACATGCTCGACGGGGTCTGCTGGTTCACCGACGAAGCGGGCGACGGCACCGAGTGGGTCACCGTGGACCGCCGGATACCGGTGGGCGTGGCCGTGCCCGCCGACTACGAGCAGCCCGTGGACGTGCTGAACGGGCTGTCGGGGGCGATCGGCGAGGCGGTGCCGGTGTCCGAGGACGCGCCGTCGGGCTGCTCGTGAGCGGGGCCGGGCCGCTCGACCGGTCCTTCTTCGAGCGCGACGCGGTGGCGGTGGCGCCCGAGCTGCTGGGATGCCTGGTCACCGCGAACGGGGTGACGGTGCGCCTGACCGAGGTCGAGGCCTACCGACAGGACGATCCGGCCTCGCATTCGTTCCGGGGCCGCACCGCCCGCACGGCGGTCATGTTCGGCCCCGCCGGGCACCTGTACGTCTACTTCACCTACGGGATGCACTACTGCGCGAACCTCACCTGTGGACCGGAGGGCTTCGGCGCGGCGGTGCTGCTGCGCGCCGGGGAGGTCGTCGACGGCGCCGAGACGGCCCGGGGCCGGCGCGGTGAGCGGGTCGCGTTCCGGGACCTGGCGAGGGGCCCGGCACGGCTGACGCAGGCCTTGGGCTGGGACCGCGGCGACGACGGCGCCGACATGGTCGGGGCGGTGCGGGCCGACGGCGCCGCGCCCGCGGTGCGGACGGGGCCGCGGACCGGGATCACGAAGGCCGCCGAGGTGCCGTGGCGGTTCTGGATCGACGGCGACGCGTTCGTCTCCCCGTACAAGCGCCACCCGAAGGCGCCCCTCGCCGAGGCGTGAACGGGGCCGAGCGCCTCATTCCAGGACCACGTCGAAGTGGCGCGAGTCCATCAGCTCGCGGAAGGCCTGCTGCGCGTCGGGGTCGACGTGGATCTCGGAGTCGCGGCCCTCGGCGTCGGGCGAGGAGAAGTAGACGATCGCCTTGAGCCTCGGGTAGTGCGCGAACTGCTCGGCGGCGGACTCGAAGACGGTCTGCTGGTGGTTCGGGTACTCGTCGTAGTGGAACACGCCCCATTCGGCCATCATCATCGGCTTGTCCGGGTGGGTCTGGCCGATCCAGTGGTAGAAGCCGGGCCAGGAGTCGTCCTTGGTCTGGTCGACGATCTCGGTGAAGTCGGAGTGGCCGTCGTCCGCGAGGGACTGGCCGTAGCCGGACACGCCGATCCAGTCGACGACGTCGTCGCCGGGGTAGAGCTCGCCGTGCCAGGGCACGCTGACCCACTTCAGGTAGCCCATGTAGTTCATGACGGTGACGAGGTTGTCGACGCCCTGGCCGCGCAGGAACTCAACGACGTAGCGGAACATCGCGGCGTAGTCGCCCGCCTCCATGCCCGAGCCCTCCCGGTCGACGACGTCGTTCTCGGGCTCGTGGTGGACGGTGAAGAAGAACGGCTTGTCGAAGTTCGCCTTGATGTGCTCGGCGAGGCGGGTGAGGTAGTCGTCGACCTTCGGGTCTCCGGCGGCGATCTCGGCCCACTCGGCCATCTGCGGCTTCCAGTTGATGAACAGGGTCCGCGGGTGCTCGGGGTCCTCGGTGAGCTCGATCTGCTCGGGCGTGGGGAACAGGCGGCCGTCGGCCCGCTCGTAGGCGTGGTAGATCTGCTGGTGGTGCGCGGCGTCCTGTTCGAACTCGAGGAACGCCTCCTCTTTAGGGCGGTCGGTGTGGCCGCCGGCGGCGGCGCCGACGAGGGCGCCGCAGCTGGGGACGAGCTTCTCGTCGGTGGTGCAGGTGCCGAGGTTGCCCGCGGCCTGGCCCGCTTCGGGGGTGAAGGGGGCGAGCGGGTCGGGGCTCGGCTCCGCGGTGGAGGGCGCGTCGGCGGTGGGCGACGGGCTGGGGCTCGCGATCTGGCTGGGCTGGCCGGGAGCCGTCGGCGTCTCGGGCGCGGCGGGCGTCTCGGGCACGGGGACGGTGCGCAGCCTCGGGCCCTGGCCGTCGATGTTCAGCCCTTCGAATTCGAGGTAGCCGTCGGTGTCGGGCGTGGAGATCGCGAAGCCGTAGCGGCCGGGCGCGTCGATGGCGCCGGTGACGTCGAAGACGACCTCGGTGGTGGCGGCGTCGACCATGGCGGTGTCCCAGACGCGGCCGTAGGGCGGGGCGGTGTCGGCGGTGAGCGAGCACAGGCACGAGACGGCGTGGACCGAGGAAACCTCGATCATCATGTCCTCGCCGCCGGGCGGCGTCAGCACCGGCAGGCGCAGCTCCGCGGTGTGCTCGGGCGTCACTGTGGACTCGTCGACGGCGAACTGGAGGTGGGTGACGGTGATGCCCAGGCCCGAGCCGTTGCCGACGGGCAGGGCGCTCGGCTCGGCCGGGGCGGAGCCGTCGACGGCGCTGGCGGTGAAGGTGGCGGCGACCGGTTCGTGGTCGGCCTGGCCTGGCACCTGGTCCCAGGCGGGCACGGTGGGGGTGGTGCCGCCGTGGTCGGCGCCGACGCCGTATCCCGCGAGGAATCCGGCCAGGACCAGCGGGACGGCGGCCAGCAGCGCGACGAGGCCCCGGCCCGTCCTCAGTGTCAGTCCCCGCTGCCTGTGCGACTTGCTCATCTTCGCCCCCACCTCGCTTCGTCCGGCCACACGGGAGCACCGTCGTGACACACGCTCAAATACCGTGATCCCACATGTTAGCGAACATAATGGTTTTAACAGATTTCTTGGCACATTGGAACCTCTCGCATCAGTGATATTCCGTCCCGCCCGTCACCTTTCCCTGCCTTGACTCGTTAGAGGGGCGAGATCCCATGAATGAGAAAGGCTTTCGCGTTGAGGACCCCTGCCGCCCGTACGCTCGCCGACTACGGCATCATCGCCCGCCGCTCATGGTGGCTCATCGTCGGCACCGTCGCCGTCGCCCTCGCGGCCGGGATCTGCTACACCGCGGCCACTGAGAAGGTGTACGAGTCCACCGCCTCGGTCCTGGTGATGCCCACCGCCACCGACACCGACGTCGCGGGCGCCCGCACCGCCGGGCAGATCAACCTCGACACCGAGGCCCAGCTCGTCAAGTCCACCGAGGTCGCCCAGGCCGCCGCCGAGCGCCTGGAGGGCCCGCCCGCCGACGAGCTGTCCCAACAGGTCTCGGTCACCGTGCCGCCCAACACCTCGGTGCTGAAGATCAGCTTCCGCGCCGCCGACCCCGAGACCGCCCGCGCGGGCACCGTCGCCTTCAGCGAGGCCTACCTCGCCCACCGGATGGCGGCGGCCACGGCCTCGCTCGAAGGCTCGATCACCGCCACGCAGACCAGCCTCGACGCCCTCGACACCGAGATCGGCGGCGTCGAAGACCAACTGGCCTCGCTCGACGACGGGGACGACCCCACCGCCCTGGAATCCACCTTGGACAACCTGAACCGCGAGGCCGGCGAGCTCGAATCCCACATCGCCGCCCTGGAGGCCGAGCAGAGCGCCGTCACCGCCGGACGGATCATCAACCAGCCCACCCTGCCCGACTCGCCGGTCTCACCGAACCCGCTGTTCAACCTCGCCGCCGCGTTCGGCGCGGGGCTGCCGCTCGGCCTCATGCTCGCCTGGGCCAGGCACCGCCTGGCCCGCCGCGTCTGCTACCCCGCCGACCTGGTCGAGCGGTGCGAGACCGACGTCCTCGGCTCGGTGCCGAAGTCGGTCAAGTTCCAGCGGCGCGAGGTCTTCGGGGCCTACAGCCCCGGCGGCCGGGTCTTCTCCCAGATGCGCAACGTCATCTCCTCCCAGCTCACCGGCGAGCAGCGCGTCGTGGTCGTCGCCGGGGTGGCGCCCGGCCCGGCGGCCAGCGTCGTCGCCGCGAACCTCGCCACCGCGATGGCCCGCGCCGGTGACCGCGTCACCGCCGTCGCCGCCAACCCCAGCACCACCGTCGGCCTGCCCGAACTGTTCGGCACCGAGCCGGTCCCCGGCCTGGCCGACGTGTGGTCGGGCCGCGTCGACCTCTCCGAGGCCATGCAGGCCGCCCCGAGGCAGCCGATCCTGTCCGTCGTCGGCCCCGGCGCCGCCGCGCGGGCCGCGGGCCCCACCAGCGAGGCCGCCGCCGCGACCTTCGCGAAGCTCGCCGAGGCGGGGCGGTTCGTCATCGTCGACGCGCCGCCGCTGTCGTGCTCGGCCGACGCCCAGCTGCTGGCCGCGCACGCCGACGCGGTCATCCTCGCCGTCCAGTCGCAGCGCGACTCGGTCTCGGAGACCTCGGCCGCCTCGGTCGCGATGCGCCAGATCGACACGCCGCTGCTCGGCGCGGTCCTGCTGCCGAGCTCGCTGGGCCCCATGGGCAACGTGCCGATGCCCGGCGGGCAGACGCGCGAGCTCCCGCGCTCGCGGCGCGGCACCGGGTCGGGCATGTCGGCCGACGAGACGCCCACCGACTCGCTCGAAGCGGTCGACGACGCGCCGGGCCGCTCCGATGCACCCGTGCCGGTCGACGGCGCGAGGTCGCGGCGGCCCGCGGCAGAGACGCGATGACCCTCACCGGAGCGGCGAGAGCCGCCCGGGGCGCCCCGCCGGGGCCTCCGCCGTCTTCGCGGGAGGGCCGCTCGCTCACCTGGCTGCTCGCCGCCTACCCGCTGTGGTGGGCGCTGGGCATGGGCGTCCTCGTCATCCCGTTCGTGGCCGCCGTCGGCGCCGTGCACCTGCTGCGGCGCAGGAGCATCGCCGTCCCGCCGGCCTTCGGCTGGTGGCTGCTGTTCCTCCTGGCCGTCGCGCTCAGCCTGGCGCACCTGGGCGTCGACCCGCCCGGCACCGTCCCCGGCTCGTGGATCTCCAACCTGCCGGGCGCGACCTTCCGGCTCGGCTTCTACTGCTGCGTCACGCTCATCGTCCTGTGGGCCTACAACCTCGTCGCCGAGGGCCGCTACCCCAAGGAGCGGCTCATCCGGCTGCTGGCGTGGCTGTTCGTCGTCACCGTCGCCGGGGGCCTGCTCGGGACCTTCGCGGGCGGCTTCGAGTACACCTCGCCGGTGGAGGCGCTGCTGCCGAAGTCGGTGGCCGCCGACGGCTTCGTGCAGTCGCTGGTCCACCCGTCGGCCGCCCAGACCATGGACTTCCTCGGGTACGAGACGCCGCGTCCGGCCGCGCCGTGGGGCTACACCAACACTTGGGGCAACAACTTCGCCATCACCGTCGTGTGGCTCGTCGTGGCCGCGTTCTGCCTGCCGGTGGCGACGCGCTGGCGCATCGCGGCCACCGCGCTCCTGGTGGTCTCGCTCGTCCCGGCCGTGTACTCGATGAACCGGGGGCTGTGGCTGGGCCTGGCCGCGATCGCGGTCTTCGCGGCCCTGCGGCTGCTCGTCTCCGGCAGGCCCGCAGGGCTCGCCGCGCTCGGCGGCGCCGGGATCGCCGCCGTCCTGCTGGTGATGCTCACACCACTGGGGACTGTCGTGCAGGCGCGGCTCGACAACGGCCACTCCGACGATGGGCGGGCCTTCTCCTCGGAGACCGCCACCGAACTGGTGCTGCGCCACTCCCCCGTGCTGGGCTTCGGCTCGACCCGCAAGACGCTCGGCTCCGGGGAGTCGATCGCCGTGGGGCCCACGCCGGAATGCCCGCGGTGCGGGGCCCGCACGCTGGGGGGCAACGGCCAGCTGTGGCAGGTCCTGTTCGCCCACGGCGTCGCCGGGACCGTCGCCTACCTCGGCTTCGCCCTGAGCGTGCTGTGGCGCTTCAGATCCGACCACTCCGCGGTCGGCATCGCCGGCTCGGCGGTCATCGGGCTGTCGCTGCTCTCGATGTTCTACTACAACGCCCTGGTCACTCCGCTCCTGCTCACCCTTCTCAGTTATGTGCTCCTCGCCGCCAACCGAACACCGGTGCCACTGGGAACGACTACGGAGAAGTCATGAGCAGAGCCCTGCAGACCGCCGACGACCTGCGTCGGCGCGCCACCTATCTCGCCGAGGTGGTCGACCAGCTGTATCCGGGACCGGACCGGTCCGCATCGGCCGCGGGCGAGTCGCGCCCGTACATCGTCGTGCCGAACCGGCGCAAGCCGCGGGTGCTGATCCCGGCCTCGAACCGGAAGGTCGCCGCCGGGGCGCTGTCGCGGTACTCCAGGCCGGCCGCGCGGGCCGCCCGCGTCAAGCGCGACGCCGCGGTGTGGGCGCTGCGTCTGGGTCTGGACCGGCTGCTGCTGCCGCACCGCCTCCAGGTGTCGGCGTCCGAGGGCATCGACGACCATCTCGGCGCGGTGCTCGGCCACGAGGTCCACTTGAGCATCCACATCGGCCCGGCGAGGGCGAACCGCAAACCGGTGCTTCAGATCCTCGACGGCGAGGCGCGGACCGTCGCCTTCGCCAAGCTCGGCGTCAACGAGCTGACGCGCGAACTCGTGGAGGCCGAGACGGCGGCGACACGGCGGCTCGGCGAGTTCGGGCAGCTGCGCACGCTCCGCGTCCCGGCGCTGCTGCACGCGGGGACCTGGCGCGGCCACAACCTCATGGTCACCTCGGCGCTCCCTGCCTGGACGGAGCCCGCCGACCGCGGCAGCGCCCCCAGGATCGCGGCGATGCGCGAGCTGGCGGAGGTCGCCGGAACGGTGCGGTCGCCGCTGGGCGAGTCGGACTACGCCGCGCGGCTCCGGGCCAGGCTGGCGTCGCTGGCGGCGCGGAGCCGGTCGGCCGGGCTCGGCCCGAGCGGGGAGTGCGACACCGACGTCGACACGCTGGTGGCGGCCGGGACGACGCTCCTGGACCGCTTCGCCCGCGTGGAGCTGACCTTCGGGGCCTGGCACGGCGACTGGTCGCCGTGGAACACCCGCGAGAGCGCGGAGCTGATCTACCTGTGGGACCTGGAGCGGTTCGAGATCGGCGTCCCGTACGGCTTCGACGCGGTCCACTACCGGCTCCAAGAGGACATCGTGACCCACCAGGTGGATCCGACGACGGCGGTGCTGCTGCTGGCGGCCAACGCCTCGGCGGTGCTGGCGCCCATGGGGGTGGCGCCTTCGGAGGCGGAGCCGACGACGCTGCTGTACCTGGTGGACCTGGCGGCGCGCTACATGAGCGACCAGGCCGAGCAGGCCGGGGCGGCGCTGGGGGCGCTCGGCCGCTGGCTGCTGCCGACGCTGCTGAGGCACATCGCGCGGCAGCGCGATGCATGAAGCACGGCGCGCGGCAGCGCGATGCATGAAGCACGGCGCGCGGCAGCGCGATGCATGAAGCACGGCGCGCGGCAGCGGGATGCGCGAAGCGGCGCGGCGGGATGTGTGAGCACTGTGGATTATTAGGAGCACCGTTTGAGCGAGCGAACACTGCGGGAGCGCGTCCCGACGTCCGTCAAGGCCGTCGTCGGCCACTCCACTCGGACCTTCGGGCGGCTGACCTCGTCGTCCCGGATCCTGCCGGGCCTGCTGGTCTGCGGCGGCCAGCGCTGCGGCACCACGTCGCTGTACCGGGCCCTCGCCCAGCACCCGGCGATCCTCAAACCCGTCTGCCACAAGGGCGTCCACTACTTCGACACCGCCTACGGCCGGGGCCTGCCGTGGTACCGGGCGCACTTCCCCACCAAGGCCGCCGCCCGCCGCATCGCCGAGCACACCGGGCTCGCGCCGATCGGCTTCGAGTCCAGCCCGTACTACCTCTACCATCCGCTCGCCGCGGAGCGCTTCGCGCGGGACCTGCCGGGCGTCAAGGTCATCGTGCTCGTCCGCGACCCGGTCGAGCGGGCCTGGTCCCACCACGCCCACGAGACGGCCCGCGGCTTCGAGGACATCGCCGACTTCGAGGCGGCCGTCGGCGCCGAGGACGAGCGGCTCGACGGCGAGGAGCGGCGGCTGCGCGCCGAGCCGGAGCACTACAGCTTCAGCCACCAGCACCACGCCTACGTCGCACGCGGGCGCTACACCGACTACCTGGAGCCGCTCGCCGAGGCGGTGGGCCGCGACCGGATCCTGGTGCTCGACTCCGGCGAGTTCTTCACCAGGCCCGAGGACGCCTTCGAGCGGGCCCTGCGGTTCCTCGGCCTGCCGTGGCTCGGCGAGTTCGCCTTCGCCAGGCACAACGCCCGCGGGCGCCCCTCGCCCATGTCGCCCGCGCTGCGGGCGCGGCTGACCGAGCACTACGAGCCGTACGACGCCCGGCTCGCCGACTGGCTGGGCGGGACGCCGAGTTGGAGACGCTGACCGCCGCCAGGGTCGAGCCCGCCGACCGGGCCGAGCTGCGCGGCACCGCGCGCGGGGGCCTAGTCAACCTCGTCGGCGCGGTGGTCGCCGGAGGCGGGGGCCTGACGGTCACCTGGCTGGTGGCCGTGGCGCTCTCGCCTGCCGACGCCGGCGCGTTCTTCGCGGTGACGTCGGTGTTCCTCGTCGTCGGCGCTCTGGCGCGCCTGGGGACCCCGACGGGGCTCGTGTACTGGGTCGCGCGCCTGCGCCAGGTGGGCCGGGAGGCGGCGATCGGCTCGGTGCTGCGGATCAGCCTGTGGCCGGCCTGTCTCGCCTCGGCCGCCGCCGCGCTGGCGCTGTTCGCGTCGGCGCCGATGTTCGAGCGGCCCGACCTGGTGCGCCTCGTGGCGGTCTTCCTGCCCGCGTCGGTGGCGCTGGAGGCGCTGCTGGCGGCCACGCGCGGCTACCGGCTCATGGGCCCGACGGTCCTCATCGACAAGCTCGGGCGGACGCTGGCGCAGCTGGCGGCGCTCGCCGCGATCGCCTTGACCGGCGCGGCCTCGGCGCTGACGGTCACCGCCGCGTGGGCGCTGCCGTACCTGCCCGCGGCGCTCGCCGCCGGGTGGTACCTGTGGCGGCGCCACCGGGGAGGCGGCGACGCGGGCTTCCCCGACCGCGTCGAGGCGCGGGCGTTCTGGGGTTTCACCGCGCCGCGGGCGGTCGCCGGGGTGGCGCAGATCGGCCTCCAGCGCCTCGACATCATCCTGGTGGCGGCCCTGGCCGGGCTCGGTCCGGCCGCGGTCTACACGGTGGCGACGCGGTTCGTCATCGTGGGGCAGTTGGCGTCCGGGGCGGTCGGGCAGGCGGTGCAGCCGCGCGCGGCGGCGGCCATGGCCGCCGGGGAGGCGCTGTCGGCGAAGCGGCTCTACCAGGCGTCGACGGCGTGGATCGTGGCGCTCACGTGGCCGGTCTACCTGGCGGTGGGGATCGGCGCCGACTGGTATCTGCGGCTGTTCGGCGGCGAGTACGCCACCGGGACGGCGCGCGCGGTGGTGTGGATCCTGGTGCCCGCGATGATGGCGAGCGCTGCCTGCGGGGTGGTCGACTCGATGCTGTCGATGGCCGGGAAGACCGCGTGGCAGCTGATCGACGTGTCGATTTCACTCGCCGTCAACGTGGGGTTGAACCTGCTGTTGATTCCTTCGCTCGGCGTCGTCGGCGCGGCGATCGCGTGGTCGGCGGCCGTCGTGGTGAATAATCTGATTCCACTCGCGCAGCTGTGGCGGACCTTCGGTCTGCATCCGTTCGGCGCGCTGACGAGGCGGGCGCTGGCGGCGACCGGGCTCGTCTTCGGCGTGCTGCCGCTGTCGCTCAGCCCGCTCGGGGGGCCGTGGACGCTGGCCGCGCTCGCGGCCGCGGGCCTGGCTTGGGCGGTGACGCTGCTGCGTTACCGACGCAGAATCTAGAGCTCCAATTGGGGGATATTCGTGGCTGCCGATTACACCGAGGTGTTCCAGGACCCGTCCGCGGTCGAGAAGTACGCCGAGCGGACGTACGCGCCCGGCACGTTCTCGTCGATCGTCAGCGCCCGCCAGGCGGGCTGGCTGCGCGGTTTCGTGCCGAGCGCGTTCGGGATGCCGCCGGTGCACCACGACTTCGCCTGCGGCACCGGGCGGGTGGCCCGGATGCTGTCGGGCCTGGTGGAGGTCTCGCACGGCTACGACACGTCGGAGGCGATGCTGGCCAAGGGCCGCGAGCTGGGCACGCCGGGGCATTCGCACCTGGTGGGGCCCGGCGGGGCGTGCCCGGAGGTCGTGCCGGGGCGGCCGGCGATGGTGACGGCGTTCCGTTTCGTGCTCAACGTGGACGCCGGGCTGCGGGACCAGTTGATGGAGTTCGCCTCGGCGGCCCTGCCCGACGCGGACGCCGGGCTGCTGCTGGTGGAGAACCACGGCAACACCGCCTCGCTGCGCCACCTGCGCAAGGCGTTCGGCCGCGTGGACTCCTCGACGTGGTTCCAGGAGCTCTCGCACGAGGAGATGCGGGCGCTGCTGGACCGGCACGGCTACGAGCTGGTCGGCGTGCAGGGCTTCACGCTGTTCACGCAGGGCTGCTACCGGAGGCCGTGGGCGTGGGCGTCGAAGGCCGCGGACGCGGTGCTGGCCTCGCCGCTGTCGAAGCGGTGCACCGACGTCGTCTACGTCGCCCGCCGCCGCTGAGGGTCAGGTCGGGCCGAGGATCCGGCGCAGAACGAGTTCGATCTGCATATGTCCTTGCGCCCATGGCCGATCGAATCGCCGAAGCCGCGTGGCCTCGTGCCGCGGTCTCACAGCACGTCGCTCCAGTCTTCCGGCTCCAGTTCGTCCGAGAGCGAGGGGGCGAAGCGTTCGCTCTGACGCCGCAGCCCGGCCCCCGCAGAGCGGGTTCCCATAGCGGATCTGGACTTGTCCCGGAACTCTGCCTCCTCGGCCGCATCGAGTGCGTGCGCGACGGCACCGGCGATGGTCAGACGGCGATCTTCCGCCAACTTGGCGATCCGGTCACGCAGTTCCACTGGAAGCTTGATCACAGCCGAACCGCTCATGTCGAAAGTATGCCATCTGAGTGCGCTCAGAGCGTCAAGAGCGGCGTGAGCGAGCGGCCTCGGACAGGAGCCGCAGTGCCTCGGGGACGTCCTTGAGGAGGTAGCGTCCGGCGAGTCGGCGGGGTTCGGAGGCCAGGCGGAACAGCCACTCGGCGCCGCTGCGCCGCATCCACTCCGGGGCGCGGCGCCGGTACCCGGCGATGAAGTCGATGCTCGCGCCGCAGCCGAGGAACCACGCGCGCGGCGCCGCCGCCCGCAGCCGCACGATCACGTGCTCCTGCTTCGGGAAGCCCAGCCCCACGTACACCAGGTCGGGCGCGGCCGCCTCGAAGCGGTCGACCAGGGCCCGCCAGTGCGACTCGTCGCGTTCGAAGCCCATCGGCGGGCACCACGCCCCGACGACCTTCAGGCCCGGGTAGCGCCGCTCCAGGACCGCCGCGGCCCGCTCGGTGGGCCGGGCCGCGCCGTCCGGGGTGCCGCCGAGCAGGGCGACCTTCAACCCGTGCCGCGAGGCCGCCTCCGACAGGCTCCACACCAGGTCCGAGCCGGCCACCCGCTGCGGCAGCGGCGTCCCGGCCAGCTTCGAGGCCCACACCAGGGGCGCGCCGTCGGCGACCGAGAGGTCCGAGGCCTCGATGACGGCGCGCAGTTCGCGGCTGCGCCTGGCGGCGGCCACGATGTCGACATTGGGCGTGACGATCTGCCCGCCGCGGCCCGCCTCGATCGCGTCGAGGACCCGCGCGACGGCCTGGCGCTCGTCGACTCGGTCGATGCCGATGCCGCCGAGCCGAATCCGTGGCGAGGACGTGTCGCCTCGCTCGCCGAGCCCCGTGGGGGCGAACCGCTCCATGCCATCAGACCGTAAGGCCAGGGGCGGCATTTTCCGGGATTTTTCACCGCAGGGCGTGTCCTCGACCCCACCCAGAGTCGTTATACCGACACAGGACCGTCCTAATCGAGAGGAGAGCCATCCGTGAGCGTCAAGATCGCCGACACGGCCGAGCAGTCCGATAACCCCGTCAGGGTGGTGTTCATCGGAGGCCTGGGCCGCAGCGGCACGACGCTCCTGGAGCGGCTGCTGGGCCAGCTGCCGGGCGTGATGCCCCTGGGCGAGATCACCCATCTGTGGGAGCGGGACCTGCTCGGCAACGAGATGTGCGCCTGCGGCGCGACGTTCTCCTACTGCGAGTTCTGGCAGCGGATCGGCGAGTCCGCGTTCGGTTCCTGGGACGAGGTCGACGTGGCGCGGCTGAGCGCCCTCAAGTCCACCGTGGACCGCACCCGGCACATCCCCGCGCTCGCCGCGAAGAAGCTCGCCTCGGCCCAGCACCGGCTGGTCCGCGAGTACGTCTCCTATTTCGAGCGGGTCTACCAGGCCGCGGCGGCCGACACGAACGCCCGCGTCATCGTGGACTCCTCCAAGCACGCCTCGCTGGCCTACTGCCTGCGCTGGTCGCCGAACATCGACCTGCGGGTGCTGCACGTCGTGCGCGACTCGCGCGGCGTGGCCTACTCATGGACGAAGCAGGTGCGGCGCCCCGAGTCGCCCACCGGCGACCAGATGACCCGCTACTCCCCCGCCAAGGCCGCGATGCTGTGGAACGCGCAGAACGCCGCGTTCAGCCTGCTGGCCCGGCGCGGGGTGCCGGTGCGGCGGGTGCGCTACGAGCGGGTCATCCAGCGCCCGCGCAAGGTGATCGCGTCACTGGCCCGCTTCTGCGGGATCGACCTGGTCGAATCCGATCTGAACTTCATCGGCGACGGCTGGGCCGATCTGGGCCCGAGCCATTCGGCGGCCGGGAACCCGATGCGGTTCACGGTGGGGCGCATACCGATCATGCCCGACGAGGCGTGGGCCGAGGACATGGCGCACGGCACCCGCCGGATGGTGTCGACGCTGACGCGCCCGCTGCTGGGCCGCTACGGCTACCTCGACGAGCTCGAACCCGCTGCGGAGGAGCCGCCCGCGGAGGTGGCCGCGAGTGAGTGACCTGCCTTCGGTCGGGGTGGTCATCCCGACCCACGACCGGCCGAAGCAGGTGCGCGCGGCCCTGCGTTCGGTGCTGACCCAGTTCTATCCGGGGCGGGTCGAGGTGGTCGTGGTCTTCGACCGGGCGAAGCCCGACGAGTCGCTCGCGTCCGATGACGGCGAGCGGCCGGTGCGGGTGGTGAAGAACCGGCGCACGCCCGGCCTGGCCGGGGCCCGCAACACCGGGATCGCCGCCTTGGGGACCGAGCTCGTGGCCTTCCTCGACGACGACGACGAGTGGCTCCCCGGCAAGCTGACCGCGCAGGTGGCCGCGCTGGGCACCGAGGCGGAGATGTGCACGACCGCGATCGAGGTCGACTACCGGGGGCGGCGCAACGCGCGCCTGGCCGAGCGGACGGCGGTGCGCCACGCGGACCTGCTCCGCTCGCGGATGATGATGCTGCACTCCTCCACGTTCGTCTTCCGCCGCTCCGCGCTCATGGGCGGTCTCGGGCTGGTCGCCGAGGACGCGCCGGGCAGCCAGAACGAGGACTGGGACATGCTGCTGCGGGCGGCCAGGCGCCGCCCGATCGCGCACGTCGACACGCCGTTGGCGCTGGTCAACTGGGCCGGCTCGCACTTCGAGACCCGCTGGGACACCAAGATCTCCTCGCTGCGGTGGATCCTGGACCGGCACCCGGAGATCCACGGCAGCCCCGCGGGCGCGGCCCGCGTCTACGGCCAGCTCGCCTGCTGGCACGCCGCGATCGGCGACCGCCGGGAGGCGCTGCGCTGGGCGCTCAAGGCGACGAGGTCGAACCCGGGCGAGCCGAGGGCGGCCGTCGCGGCGGCGGCCGCGGCCGGGATCGTCGGCGTCCCGACGGTGATGGCGGCACTCCACCGCCGCGGGCGCGGCCTGTGACCGTTCGGCCCCTTGCCGTTCGGGCGCCGTGCACTGCCGGTTCCAGCTTTGGACGCCCTTTATTCACGGCTTATCGGTTCCTTAACGGCCGCCGACTTACGTTCTTCCTCAAGCACATCCACGTACCCCGAGGAGGAACGCCGTGAGTCTCGCGCTCGCACTCGCCTTGCCCGTCAACCTGTTCGCGATCACCGTGCTGGCGTGCGCGATCTACTACCGCCGCCACCACCGCACGGACCTGGCGCTGGCCTATGTCGCCCTGAACGTCGGCGTCTTCGCCGTCTCGGCGCTCATGCTCTCCCAGCAGGTCAGCCTCGGGCTGGCGTTCGGCCTGTTCGGCGTCCTGTCGATCCTGCGGCTGCGCTCCGACCAGATCTCCCAGCGCGACGTCGGCTACTACTTCACGGCCCTGGCGCTGGGCCTCATCAACGGGATCGGGGCCTCGCGGCCGACGGCCATGATCTCGCTGAGCGTCCTGCTCATCGCCACCATGTACGTCGCCGACCATCCGCGCCTGGCGAACCGGTCCAGGCACCGGATCGTCATCCTCGACACCGTCCACCGCGGCGAGGCGGCGCTCGCGGCCGACCTGGAGCGGCGCCTGGACGCCGAGGTCCGGAAGTTCGAGGTCGTCGACACCGACTACGTGCGCGAGACCATGACCGTCGACGTGCGCTACCGGCCGCTGCCCGCGCCCGTCGCCTCGCCCGCCGACCGCACCGTGCCGGTCGGGAGGATCTGATGGACACCGGGCTCGAAGCCTTCGCGCCGATCGGCCTCGCGGCCGTCGTGGACGCCGCGGCGCTCCAGACCCGCGTCGACTCCAAGTACCTCCTCGCGCCCGCCGTCTGCCGGCGCTTCCGCGAGCGCCTGGCCGAGGCCGGGGGCTGGTCGTGCCTGGAGATCGACCGGCGGCGCCGCTTCGCCTACGAGTCGGTCTACTTCGACACCCCGGACCTGTTGACGTACCGGCAGCACCGTCAGGGCCGCAGGCGCCGGTTCAAGGTCCGCTCGCGGACCTACGCCGACTCCGGCGAATGCGCCTTCGAAGTCAAGCTCAAGGGCTCGCGCCAGAACACCGTCAAGCAGCGGATCCCCTACCCGGCGGCCGACGCCGGGCGCCTCACCGGGGAGGCCGCCGGCTTCCTGGCCGAGACGCTCCGGTCCGCCTACGGGACGGGCGTGCCCGCGGGCATGGCCCCGCGGCTGCGCACCGACTACCGGCGGCACACGCTGGTGAACCTCGGCCTGGCGACCCGCGTCACCGTCGACGAGGACCTGAGCTGCACCGCCGCGACCGGAACGGCCGCGGCGCGGCGGCTGTGCCTCGTGGAGGTCAAGGCGGCGCGCGGCGGCGGCCCGGTCGACCGGCTGCTGTGGGAGCTGGGGGCGCGGCCCGTGTCGGTCAGCAAGTACTGCATGGCGGCGGCGGTGCTCTTCCCGTGGCTGCGCGCGAACCCGTGGACCCGCGAGATCAGGGAGTGGTTCGGTCCGGTGAGCCCAGGGGGTGCCCTGTGAATCAGGGCGAGGTGGTATCCGAGTCCGTTTGTTCGCTCGCAGTGCCAAGGTATGGCTCGCAAGCGTCGCCACGAGGGCGGAGGGGCGCCCAGATCCCGGTGTTGGATCTGGTCGCCCCGACAACGCAGCCTTCCCTTCAGAGCGAGCGCAGCGAGCACGATGTCGGGTGGCGGTGGGCGACGGGCGGGCCGAACGGGCCGGATAACGCCCGGTCTGATTCACAGGGCACCCCCTAGCTCAAGGCGGATGAGGGCTCCGACGCCTCCCGGGCCTTGGCCGAAGAAGATCTGGCCGCCCGAGGCCGCGGCCGCGCGGCGGGCGATGTCGAGACCCAGACCGGTCGAACCGCCCTCGCTGCGGCCGCGCTCGAACACCGCCGGATCCGACAGCCCGGGGCCCTCGTCGACCACGTCGACGACGGCCCCGCCGCCGTGCCGCGGGCTCAGCCGCACCTCGAACGCGGTCCCGTCCGGAGTGTGGGCGAAGACGTTCGCGAGCAGCGAGTCCATCGCCGCCGCCAGCTCCTCGCCCGAGAGCCGGACCTGCAGCGGCCCGGGCGCCAGGTGGACGCGGCATTCGCGGGCGGTGTCCTCGGCCAGTGCCGACCAGAACTCGACCCGCTCGGCCACCACGGCCGCGGCGTCGCACACGGCCCCCGAGGGGCCGGGGTTGCGGGCGTCGCGGATCGCGGCGTTGACGGCGCGCTCCACCTCGCCGACGGCCTCGTCGACGGTCTCGCGCTCGGCCGGGTTCGCTAGTGCCTCGGCCTCGAGCCGCAGCACCGTCAGCGGGGTGCGCAGCCGGTGCGAGAGGTCGGCGACGCGTTCGCGTTCGGCTTCGAGGAGGTCCCTGATGCGGTCGGCGAGCGTGTTGAGCGCGGTGCCGACGTTCCGCACCTCGGGCGGGCCGTCGACGGCGGCCCTGGCCTCCAGATCGCCGCCCGCGAGGCGGTTCGAGACGGCGGCCATGTCGGCCAGCGGCACCAGCAGCACGCGCGCCAGGCGCGAGGCCAGGAGCAGCCCGACGCCCAGCAGGACCACGGCGATCGCGCCGAGCAGCAGGAGCGAGCGGCCGAGCCCGGCCGTGAGCTGGCCGTCGGCCACATAGACCCGGATGACGGCGGTGCCCTCCGGGCGGCCCTGGACGCTGAAGAGGATCTCCCTGCCTCCCGGGGCCTCGGCGGTCAGCGAGCCGCCCATGGCGGCCAGTTCGACGGCGTCCGAGCGCGGCGCCTCGTCGCCGATGAGCGTGCCGTCCGGCCAGAACACCGTGACCGGGTATTCCCTGGAGGCGTTCATGTTCGCGACATACGACTCCACGGCCGCCTTCTCGGAGGACGCGATCAACGGAATGAGGTCTTGGGCCTCCTGCTCGGCGATGTCGATGGTCCGCTCGGCGGTGGTGTTGCGCAGCAGAATCGCCATCGGAACGGAGAACGCGAGCAGGAGGAGAGCGGCGGTGGCCGCCACGAGCAGCGTCAGTCGGGCCCTCACTGCCGGTCCCCTTCGGCCGGGTCGACGAGTTTGACGCCGACGCCGCGCACGGTGTGCAGGAACCGGGGACGCTGGGCGGTCTCGCCGAGTTTGCGGCGCAGCCACGCGAGGTGAACGTCGACGGTCTTGTCCGCGCCGCCGAACGGCAGGTCCCACACGTCGGTGAGCAGTCGCCGTTTCGCGACGACCTCCCCGGCGCGCGAGGCCAGGTAGTGCAGCAGGTCGAACTCCTTCGGGCTCAGCTCGAGCGGCCTGCCGTCGAGGTGGGCCGAGCGACCCCTCGGATCGATCCGCAGGCCCCCGACCACGACGGTCTCCTCGACCTGCGCGACGGCTCCGGCGCGGCGCAGGACCGCCTGGATGCGGGCGTCGAGCTGCCTGGCGGTGAACGGCTTGACCACGTAGTCGTCGGCGCCGGCGCCGAGGATGCGGATGATCTCGTTCTCGTCGTCGCGGGCGGTGGCGACGATCACCGGGACGTCGGAGACGCCGCGCAGCATCCGCAGCATCTCGCCGCCGTCGAGGTCGGGCAGGCCGAGGTCGAGCACCACCAGGTCGGGCCGGTGGTCGACCGCGGCGCGCAGCCCGGTCATCGCGTCGGGCGCGGAGGCGACCTGGTGGTCGAGGTCGCGCAGGGACCGCAGCAGGGTGGTGCGGACGCGCTCGTCGTCTTCGATCAGGAGCAGCTGAGCCATGCAGGGACTCTATGTCGCCGTCGGATCACCGGTCCACCTCGGGGAGGTGATCTGGCGCGGACTTAGAACGCCCTTATCCTTCTCTTAACGTCGTGGGAGGCAAGCTGGGAACATGCGACGACAGTGGGTAGTGACCGGTTGGGCGGCCGCGGCGGTGATCGCCGTCGCCGCGGGCGTCGGCGCGGTGGCGCTGGCTCAGGGCGGGACCCTGGGGCCGCCGACCGAGCCGGTGTCCGAGGAGAGTGTGCAGGCGGCGCTGGAGGACGCGACGGCCTCCTCCTCCGCGGGAGGGACGCCGTCCCCCGAGGCCTCGCCGAGCGAGTCGCCCGGCGAGGAGGCCTCCCCGTCCCCCGAACCGACCGGCCAGCTCGACGAGATCCCCAGCGGCGGCGCCGAGACGGGCGAAGAGGTCTTCGCCGTCGACGGCGGCACCTTCCTGGCGCGGTGCTCGGGAGCACAGGTCGAGCTGATGTGGTGGGTGGCCGCGCAGGGCTGGCAGGTCTCCTCGGTCGACCCGGGCCCCGGCGAGGACGCCGAGATCGAGTTCGAGGGCGCCAGCGAATTCGAGTACACCATCGCCTGCGTCGACGGCGCGCCGCAGTCCTCGATCCACACCAGCGGCGGCGATGACGACGATGACGACGACGACAGCGGGGACGACTAGTCACTCAAATGCTGAGGAAGCGCGACATCGCCGTCGCGGCCGCGAGCAGAAGCAGGACGATCGGCATGAAGGCGGGTCCGCGGAGCTTGGGGTCGCTGTAGTCCCCGGCGCGCGCGTGGAAACCGATCGCACCGATCATCAAGAGCGCGAGGCCGACGGCCGCCGCGATGCCCAGCCACGGGACGGCGAGGCCGACAAGGGCGCCGACCGCTCCGGCGACCTCGAGCGCGCCGATCGCTCGCACCAGGGGCGGGCTCACCTCGAGCCGTCCGAGTCCTTCTACGACGTCGGGCTTCCCGATCGCTTTCATAAGGCCGCTTCCGAGGAAGGCCAGCCCTAGAAGCGCACTGCAAACGACGGTGGCAATGAACATGATGTTGCTCCTCAGCGAACGGAGAGGCTCGCGACGGTCTATCGGTCGGTGGTTTCCGGTTCCAGTGACGGCACCGAGGTGAGCAGTCGACGCCGTTGGTCGGCGGTCAGGTCGTTGAGGCACGAGACGCGCGACAGCTCCTCGTGGAACCGGGCGAGACGCCGCCGCCCTTCAGGGGTCAGCTCCACCCGCTTGACTCGACGGTCGGTGGGGTGAGGGGAACGAGCTACCAGCCCTTTGTCCTCCAACCGGTCGACCAGGCCCGTGATGTTGGACGGGTCGCAGTGCCGCTGGGCGGCGAGGTCGCCCATCGGCAGCGGTTCGGAGAGCAGACCGATCACGATCGCCTGCGACGCGGTCAGATCGGCGGCCGCGGCCGCCGTCTCGTAGTCGTCGCGCAGCCGCTCCGCGAAGACGTACATGGTGGCGAAGAACTCGTTGCTCGCTTCGGTCACCCTGGCCCTCCCGAGATGGTTGATGTCATCATCCGTAGACAAGGTCGATAATTGATGACATCAAGTATCTCAGGTCATGCCGCCCCGCGTCAAGACCTTGCGGCGCTCACCGCCTGGTTCACGAGATCGCGGCGGCACCGCACCGGTCGCGCCGGGAAAGCGTCGACTCACACGACGACCGCGGCCCCGCTCCTCATCCGAGGAACGGGGCCGCGGTCGTCGCTCCGCCGGAAGGGTCAGCCCTTCTTGCGGAGCTCCTCTTCGTTCTTGTGGAGGTCGTCGAGACCACCGCACATGAAGAACGCCTGCTCGGGGAAGTGGTCGTACTCGCCCTCGGCGATCTTCTTGAACGCCTCCACGGTCTCCTTCACCGGGACGTAGGAGCCCTCGACACCGGTGAACTGCTTGGCCGCGTAGGTGTTCTGCGACAGGAACCGCTCGATGCGGCGGGCCCGGCCGACGATCAGCTTGTCCTCCTCGGACAGCTCGTCCATACCGAGGATCGCGATGATGTCCTGCAGGTCGTTGTACTTCTGCAGGATCTGCTTCACCTGGCTGGCGACGGCGTAGTGCTCGCTGCCGACCACCTCGGGCTCCAGGATGCGGGAGTTCGAGGCGAGCGGGTCGACCGCCGGGTAGATGCCCTTGTCGGAGATCTTCCGCTCCAGGTTCGTCGTCGCGTCCAGGTGGGTGAACGCGGTGAACGGCGCCGGGTCGGTGTAGTCGTCCGCGGGGACGTACACGGCCTGCATCGAGGTGATGGCCTTGCCTCGCAGCGAGGTGATGCGCTCCTGGAGCTCACCCATCTCGTCGGCGAGGGTCGGCTGGTAGCCCACGGCCGAGGGCATGCGGCCCAGCAGGGCCGAGACCTCGGAGCCGGCCTGGGTGAACCGGAAGATGTTGTCGATGAAGAGCAGCACCTCCTGGTTCTTGACGTCCCGGAAGTACTCGGCCATCGTCAGGGCCGACAGGGCGACGCGGAGGCGCACGCCCGGCGGCTCGTCCATCTGGCCGTAGACCAGCGAGGTCTTGTCGAGCACGCCCGACTCGTCCATCTCGATGATGAGGTCGTTGCCCTCACGGGTGCGCTCGCCGACGCCGGCGAACACGGAGGAGCCGCCGAAGTTCTGGGCGACGCGGATGATCATCTCCTGGATGAGCACCGTCTTGCCCACGCCGGCGCCGCCGAACAGGCCGATCTTGCCGCCCTTGACGTACGGCGCGAGCAGGTCGATGACCTTGATGCCGGTCTCCAGCATCTCGGTCTTCGGCTCCAGCTGCGCGAACTCGGGGGCGTGCCGGTGGATGTTCCAGTGGTCCTCGGCCTCGAGCTCCTCGCCCTCGGCGAGGTTGAGGCACTCGCCGATGGCGTTGAAGACCTTGCCCTTGATGCCGTCGCCGACCGGGACCTGGATCTGGGCGCCGGTGTCGGTCACCTCGGCGCCGCGGACCAGGCCGTCGGTCGGGGCCATGCAGATCGCGCGGACCTGGTTGTCGCCCAGGTGCTGCGCGACCTCCATGGTGAGCCGCGTCGACTCCTCGCCCTGCCCGATCCGGACGTGCAGCGCGTTGAAGATCGCCGGAATGGCGTTGCGCGGGAATTCGACGTCGACGACCGGCCCGATGACCCGTACGACGCGTCCCACTCCATCAGTGTCAGTCATCGTTACTCTTTTCCTGCGGCGGAAAGGGCACTGGCCCCGCCCACGATTTCGCTGATTTCCTGCGTGATCGCCGCCTGCCGCGCCGCGTTCGCGCTCCGCCGCAGGGTCTTGATCAATTCTTCGGCGTTGTCCGTGGCCGCCTTCATGGCCCGGCGCTTGGCCGCCAACTCGCTCGCCGCGGAGTCGATCAACGCCGCGTAGATGCGGGTTGTCAGGTACTTCGGCAGCAGCGCGCCGAGCAGCGCCTCCGGGTTCGGCTCGAACTCGTAGTCCGGCAGCAGCACGTGCTCGTCGAGCTCGTGCTCCTCGACCTCTTCGACCTCCAGGGGCGCGAGCTGGCGCGGCTCGGGAGACTGCGTGAGCAGCGAGACGAACTTGGTGTTGACGATGTGCAGTTCGTCCACTCCGAGGATACCGTCTTCGCCCGGATCGTCACCGTCGTCGTCGGCGCCGGACATGAACGCCGTGAGCAGCGTCCTGGTGATCTCCCGCGCGTCCGCGACCGTCGGCTTCTGCGAGAACCCGGTCCAGGACGCCTCGATCGGGCGGCCGCGGAACTGGTAGTACTCCACGCCCCTGCGGCCCGTGACGTACAGCACGGGCCGCTTGCCCTCTTCGGCCAGGCGCGTGATCAGCTGCTCGGCGGTCTTGACCACGTTGGCGTTGTACGCCCCGCACATGCCCTTGTCGGCGGTGACCACCAGCACCCCGGCCCGCCGCACGGTCTCGCGCGGCTGGAGCAGCGGGTGGTTGATCGAGGCGTTCGACGCCAGCGAGGTCATCACCGAGGTCATGGCCCGGGCGTACGGCAGCGACGCCGCGACCCGCTCCTGCGCCTTGGCGATGCGGCTGGTCGCGACCAGCTCCTGCGCCTTGGTGATCTTCTTGATGGACTGGGTCGACTTCAGCCGCTTCCGCAACGTACGAAGCTGCGCTGACATGGCTAACCCCTCTTGACGCGCTTGACGGTCTCGACGTCGACGTCGCCTTCGAGCGCCGTCTCGGGCTCGTCGGTGACGTTGAGATCGTCGGCCTGGGCGTTGAACATGCGCTTGAACTTGGCGATGGCGGCCTTGAGGCTGTCCGCGAGCTCGCCCTTGACCTTCTCCTTGCCCTCGTTCAGCGTCGCGATGAGATCGGCGTGGTTGGCCCGCATGTAGGTGAGGAACTCGCTCTCGAAGCGGCGGACCTCGCCGACCGGGATGTCGTCGAGCTCACCCGAGACGCCGGACCAGATCGAGATGGTCGCCTCGCCCATCGGGAGCGGCTCGGCCACGCCCTGCTTGAGCAGCTCGACCATCCGGAGGCCGCGGTCCAGCTGCGCCTTCGAGGCCGCGTCCAGGTCGGAGGCGAAGGCCGCGAAGGCCTCCAGCTCGCGGTACTGGGCGAGGTCGAGTCGCAGGGAGCCGGCCACGGAGCTCATGCCCTTGGTCTGGGCGGCGCCGCCGACGCGGGAGACGGACGTGCCGACGTTGATCGCCGGACGCACACCCGAGTTGAACAGGCCCTCTTCGAGGAAGACCTGGCCGTCGGTGATCGAGATGACGTTGGTCGGGATGAACTGCGAGATGTCGCCGGCCTTGGTCTCGATGATCGGCAGGCCGGTCATCGAACCACCGCCGAGCTCGTCGGAGAGCTTCGCGCAGCGCTCCAGCAGGCGGGAGTGCAGGTAGAACACGTCACCGGGGAAGGCCTCGCGGCCCGGCGGGCGGCGCAGCAGCAACGACACGGTGCGGTAGGCCTCGGCCTGCTTCGACAGGTCGTCGAAGACGATGAGGACGTGCTTGCCGCCGTACATCCAGTGCTGCCCGATGGCCGAACCGGTGTAGGGGGCCAGGTACTTCAGGCCGGCCGGCTCGTCGGCGTTGGCCGCGACGATGGTGGTGTACTCCATCGCGCCGTGCTCTTCGAGCATGGCCTTGATGCCGGCGACGGTCGAGCCCTTCTGGCCGACCGCGACGTAGATGCAGCGCAGCTGCTTCTTCGGGTCGCCGGACTCCCAGTTGGCGCGCTGGTTGATGATCGTGTCGACGCAGACCTGGGTCTTGCCGGTCTTGCGGTCGCCGATGATCAGCTGGCGCTGGCCGCGGCCGATCGCGGTCATCGCGTCGATGGCCTTGATGCCGGTCTCGACCGGCTCGCTCACCGGCTGGCGGCTCATGACGTTCGGCGCCTGGAGTTCGAGCTCGCGGTCGCCCTCGGACTCGATCTCGCCGAGGTCGTCGATGGGGTTGCCCAGGGCGTCGACGACGCGGCCGAGGAACTTGTCGCCCACCGGCACGGACAGGACCTTGCCGGTGCGCTTGACGCTCTGGCCTTCGGCGACCTTGACCGGGTCGCCCAGGAGGACGGCGCCGATCTCGCGGACGTCGAGGTTGAGGGCCAGGCCCATGACGCCGCTCTCGAACTCGAGGAGCTCGTTGGCCATGGCCGAGGGCAGGCCCTCGACGATCGCGATGCCGTCGCCGGCGCTGGTGACGGTACCGACCTCTTCACGTGAGATCTCCGGCCGGTACGACGAGACGTAGTCGTCGAGCGCGCTACGAATCTCGTCTGAGGAGATGGTCAATTCAGCCATCTGAACGTTTCCCTTTCTTTGGTTACCGGCTGGATTCAGCGTCCGGCCAAGGCTTGGCGGGCTTCGTCGAGGCGGCGTGAGACGCTGCCGTCCCACAGGTCCGAGCCGACTTGCACCCGGATGCCTCCGACGACCGCGGGGTCGACGGTGATCTTGACGCCGACGGGACGGCCGTAGACGAGGCTGAGTTTGGCGGCGAGCTTGCGCTCACCGGACTCGTCGAGCGGCTTCGCCACGGTCACGTACGCCACGGCCTCGTCGCGGGCCGCAGCAGCGGCCTCGACGAGGTGTTCGAGCGAGGCGTGGAAGCCGCGCCCGCCGATGCCGTGGCACGCGGCGACGGCCAGCTCGACCGTCACCTGCTCGGCCTTGCCGTCGAGCAGGCGCTCGACCAGGGCGGCCCGGCCTTTCGGGTCGGAGCCCGTCGCACCCAATACTGACGACAGTTCGGCGTCTCCGTCAACCAGGCGCCCGAAGCGGAACAGCTGGTCCTCGATGTCGGCGAGGGTGCCCTCCTTCGCTCCGGCGGCGAGCAGGGCTTCGACGGCGAGCTGCTCGCAGCCGTTGACGAGCTCGCCGGGGGTGCCCCAGCGGCCGCGCACCAGCGCGGCGGTGATGTCGGTCGCGGCCGCGCCGACCTGGTCGGCGATGAGCCGCCTGACCAGGCCCTCCCGGTCGTCCGCCTCGCGGGCGGGGTCGGACAGGGCGCGACGCAGCCGAGGCTGGTCGACGAGGAACCGCGTCACGTCCAGCAGCTGCTGGCCGCACTCGGTGAGCTGCTCGGCCGTGGCCCCGGCGGCGAACGCCTCCAGGGCCGCGCGACCGGCCTCGATGCTTTCGCGTCCAGTCGTCGACATCAGCGTGCTCCGCTCGCTTCGCTGGCGGTGTCGTCGTTCAGCTCGGCGAGGAACCGGTCGACGGTCTGCTCGGTGGCGGTCTCACCGGCCAGGCGCTGACCGATGATCTTCCCGGCCAGGTCGACCGCCAGGTTGCCGACCTCGCTGCGCAGCTCGCGGACGAGCTGCTGCCTCGAGGCCTCGACGTTGGCGTGACCGGCCGCGATGATGCGGTTGGCCTCCTCGCGGGCGGAGACGAGGATCTCCTCCTTGGCCGCGACCGCGTCGGCCCGGGCCTCGTCGCGGATGGCGGCGGCCTCTTCCTGGGCTCCGGCGAGCTTGCGGCGGTATTCCTCGAGCGTCTGATTGGCCTCTTCCTGGGCCTTCTCAGCGCGCTCGATGCCTCCTTCGATCGCGTCGACTCGTGCCTCGAAGGTCTTCTCCATGCGGGGGAAGACGAACTTCATGAGCACGAAGCACAGCAGACCGAAGGCGATCGCCCCTACGACGATCTCTTGCCAGACCGGGATGAGGATCCCGGCCCCTCCTTCGGCGGCGTGAATCATGATCGCTCCGTTAACGTTCGGCTATACGGGCAAGACGAAGGCGAGGACCAGGCCGAACAGGGCCAGAACCTCGACCAGCGCGAAGCCCATGAACAGCATCGGGCGGGTGATACCCGCGGACTCGGGCTGGCGGGCGGTGGCGGTGATCCACGCGGCGAAGACGAGGGCAACACCGATGCCCGGACCGATAGCGGCGAGGCCGTAACCGATGACGTTGAGGCTGCCTTCCATGGCGTTTTTCTCCTAGGTGTCAGCGTGGCGTGTCCGTCACGCGCACGATTTGTTCAATTCGAAATCTGAATGGTGGGGGCGAGAGCGAACTCAGTGTTCGTCCGCGAGGGATCCCTGGATGTAGAGGGTCGTCAGCAGGGTGAAGACATAGGCCTGCAAGAGGATGACGATGAGCTCGAAGAAGGTCATCGCGATCCCGAAGGCCCACGAGACGACCGAGACGCCCTGGATGAAGAGGTTGTCCGACTGGAGCAGCGTGAAGCCGCCGAGGATGAAGACCAGGAGGATCAGGTGGCCGGCGAACATGTTGGCGAACAGTCGCAGCGCGAGGGTGACCGGCCGCAGGATGAGGTTCTGCAGGAACTCGATCGGGATCAGCAGGGGGTAGATGAAGACCGGGGCGCCCGGCGGCACGCAGGTCATCTTCAGGTAGCCGAGGAAGCCGTGCTTCCTGATGCCGACGTAGTTGTAGATCACCCAGGACAGGATGCCGAGCGTGGCCGGGAAGGCGATGTGGGAGTTCGGGGAGATCTGCACGAAGGGCACGATCGCCCAGAAGTTCATCAGCACGACGAACAGGAACAGGCAGGTCAGATAGGGGGCGAAACGCACGCCCTCCTTCTTGCCGAGGACCTCGACGGAGACCGTGTCGCGCACGAATCCGTACGCCGACTCGGCGAGCCACTGCCGCTTTGTGGGGACGATCTGGGGCTTGCGGTAGGCCCACAGGAAGAACACGATGAGGATGGCGACGGTCAGCCACACCGCGAAGGTGATGGTCGTGAACACGTTGGCCAGCGCCGTATCGCTCAATCCCGGGAACCAGTCCCGGAAATTGAAGCTGTCGGTCCCGGGCGGGAAGTGCAGTTCTTCGGCCAGCACCTTGGCTGAGTCGGTCACCGAGTCACGCCTCTCAGTCAGTGTCGGTCATAACTTTGACATCTGCTTGATCAGCAGGTACATACCCGCTGCAGCACCGACAAGCATCCCTACCAGGAGCCCGACTTTGGGCAGTCCGAGCCACAGGTCGACGAGATAGCCGACACCACCCCAGAAGATGATGCCGGACAAGAGATATCCCAGAGCGCGCCAGCCCATTTCCGAACCGTCGGGCTGTGGCTTGTCATCGGGGGATTTCCTGTCGGCCATGTCGGGATGAACTCTAACAGGACGTGCGTGGCAAACGAGCGCCGGGCTGTCCCAGGTGAGCGCTGGTGGTGCGCGTTTGTCAACCCCAATGAAACGATCGCGGCGAGGCGCTCAGGCCCGCTCGTCGAGTTCGATATAGGGGATTTTCGCATTGAACAGCCAGATTCCCTGGGTCGTGAGCCAGGCCAGGGCCCCGCCGATGATGCCGAGCGCCATCGGCCACAACACGTCCCAGCCACTGGACTCGACCGCCCACAGTGCCGCCCCGAACACCCCGAGTTTCGCCGCATACGTGAGCAAGGCCACGGGAAGAGTGAGACGTAGGTCAATCTTTTCAGCTCCTGCGACCGCCCAGACGGAGGCGGCGAAGCCGAGGGAGGCGAGCGCGACACCGCCCGCCGCGCCCGCCGCGGCGCCCGCGCCGTCGACGACGAGGCCGATGAGCGCGGCGAGGACCACCGCGATCCCCGCCACTGCCGAGCACGGCTTCAAGAAGCCCCGCGCGGCCTTCACGAGTCGCCTTCCAGCGCGTCGGCGACCGGTTCGAGCGCGTCCTCGAGCTGGTCGGCGATCTGGGAGTAGACGGCGCGGCTCAGCCCCCACGGGTCGGACAGCTCGTCCTCGGGGTGGTCGCCGCGGCGCTTGGAGGCCAGCGCCACCAGGGCCCTGCCTCTGGCGGCGGCGTCGCCGTCGGGCAGCTCGGCGGCGCCTCGCTCGAGGATGTCGCCGACGATGCGCCCGAACTGGCGGACCAGGAAGGTCCGGTCCTCGGCTTCGGGGAAGCGCTCGGCGATGTACTCGCGGTGCACGGCGGTGGCCACCAGGATCAGGTCCGAGCTCTCGACGTGGGCGCGGTCGATGTGGCGGGCGCGGTGCCCTCCGGGCTCGAAGCCCCGCTCCTCCAGCTCGTGCGCGGCATCGGCCTCCATCGGGTCGCCCTCGTGGTAGCTGGAGATGCCCGCGCCGTGGTTGAGCACGTCGTCGCCGGTGAGCCCGTCGAGGATGCGCTCGGACATCGGCGAGCGGCAGATGTTGCCGGTGCACACGTGGAGGATCGTGAAGGGCGCGGCGCTCATTCCGAGCTTTCCTCAGCGAGTTCGTCCTCGGTCTCCCGGTCTTCGGGGCGCTCGCCGGGGCCGTAGCCGTCGGCGTCGAGCACCTCGGGCACGATCTTGCGGATCTGCTCGACGGTCAGCGCGCCCTCGCGCAGGACCTGCGGCGGGTCGGCGACGCAGTCGACGATGGTCGACGGGAGGTTGTCTTCCGAGGCTCCGGCCTCGAGGTAGACCGCGACGTCGGCGCCGAGCTGCGCCTTCGCGTCGGCGGCGGTCTCGGCGGGCGGCTGCCCGGTCTTGTTGGCCGAGGAGACGGCCATCGGGCCGGTCTCCTTGAGCAGCTCCAGCGCGAGCGGGTGCAGCGGCATCCGCACCGCGACGGTGCCGTCGGTGTCGCCGAGGTCCCAGGTCAGGCTCGGGGTGTAGGGCACGACGACGGTGAGCGGGCCGGGCCAGAACGCCTCGATGAGCTCCTTGGCCGAGGCCGAGACGTCGGAAGCGATCCCGTCGAGGGCGCGTTTGGAGCCGATGAGCACCGGCGGGGCCATGTCCCTGCCGCGGCCCTTCGCGGCGAGGAGCGCGCGCACGGCGGCGTGGGAGAAGGCGTCGCATCCGATCCCGTAGACCGTGTCGGTCGGGATCACGACGAGCTTGCCGCCGCCGACGGCCCGCGCGGCGGACTTGAGCCCGGTGGCGCGGTCTTTGATCTTCCTGCAGTTGAACAGCCTCACGGCGACAAGCCTAGCCTCCCGGTGGCGAAGCGCGAGCGCCCCGCCAGGTCCCGGTGGTCGGCGACCTCGGTGAAACCGGAGACCCGCAGGATCTCGGGCGCGGCCTTGCCGTGCGTGTCGTCGTGCTCGAAGCCGTACCAGCCGCCGGGCGCCAGCCAGCGGGCGGCGCGCAGCGCGAGCGGCTGGATGACCGCCAGTCCCGCCTCGTCGGCGTAGACCGCGCCCGAGGGGTCGAAGTCGACCTCGGGGGCGACCTCCATGTCCATGGGCACGTACGGCGGGTTGGCGACGACGAGGTCGACCAGGCCGTCGAGCTCGGCGAGGGTGCCCGCCGCGACGGCGTCGGCCAGGACCGGCACCGCTCCGGTGCCCTCGAGGTTCGACTCCATCCACTCGAAGGCGTCGGGGTCGGCCTCGACGGCCCACACGCGGGCGTCGGTCCGCTCGGTGGCGATCGCGTGGGCGATCGCGCCCGAGCCGGAGCAGGCGTCGATGACGACGCCGCCTTCCGGGAGGTGTTCGAGGGCCCAGTCGACGAGCAGTTCGGTCTCCGGCCGGGGCACGAACACGCCCGGTCCGACGGCGATCTCGCCGTAGCGGAACGGGGCTGCGCCGGTCAGGTGCTGGAGCGGTTCGCGAGCGCCGCGCCGCTCGAGAAGCCCGACGAAGACGAACGCCTGCCCAGCGGTCGGGGCTCCGGCCGTCAGCAGTTGGCTGCGCTTCAACCCGGTGACATGAGCGGCCAGCAGCTCCGCGTCGACACGCGGTGAAGGCACACCCGCCTCGCCCAGCAGCTCCGTCGCCTCGGCGATGAACTCCCGCCAGGTTTTGAAGGGCGAGGCCCCGTCCTTACTGTCCATCGCCCCCGGCCATGCGCTCGGCCCGGTCGGCGGCGGCGAGGGCGTCGAGGACCTCGTCGAGCTCGCCGTCCATGACGTGGTCGAGGTTGTAGGCGGTGAAGCCGATCCGGTGGTCGGTGAGCCGGTTCTGCGGGAAGTTGTAGGTGCGGATTCGCTCGGAGCGGTCGGCGGTGCGCACCTGCGAGCGCCTGGCCTCCCCCGCGGCGGCGGCGGCCTCCTCCTGCTGCTTGGCGAGCAGGCGGGCGCGCAGGACGCGCAGCGCGGCCTCCTTGTTCTGGAGCTGGCTCTTCTCGTTCTGGCTGGTGACGACGATGCCGGTGGGCTCGTGGGTGAGCCGCACGGCCGAGTCGGTGGTGTTGACCGACTGCCCGCCGGGCCCCGAGGAGCGGTAGACGTCGACGCGGACGTCGTTCATGTTGAGTTCGACGTCGACCTCTTCGGCCTCGGGCATGACGACCACGGCCGCGGCCGAGGTGTGCACGCGCCCCTGGGACTCGGTGACCGGCACGCGCTGGACGCGGTGGACGCCGCCCTCGAACTTCATGCGGGACCACACGCCGTCGCCGCCCTCAGGGGCGCCCTTGGTGCGCACGGCGATCGAGGAGTCCTTGATGCCGCCCAGGTCGGTGGGCACGCTCTCCAGCGTCTCGACGGCCCAGCCGCGGCGCTCGAAGTAGCGCAGGTACATGCGCATGAGGTCCCCGGCGAACAGGCCGGACTCCTCGCCGCCGGCGCCGGCCTTGATCTCGATGATGACGTCCTTGGAGTCGTCCGGGTCGCGCGGGATCATCAGCTCGGCGAGCTTGGACTCGAGTTCGGGGATGGCCTTCCGCAACCGCTCGGCCTCGTCGGCGAAGTCGGCGTCCTCGGCGGCGAGCTCCTCGGCGGTCTCGAGGTCGTCCTTGGCGGCGGCGATGTCGGCGGCGGTCTTGGCGATGGGGCCGAGTTCGGCGTAGCGGCGTCCCACGCGCCGGGCCTGGCCGGGGTCGGCGTGCAGGGCCGGGTCGCCCATCTGCGCCTCGAGGTCGTGGTACTCGGCGAGGAGCGAGGCCAGGCGGTTGTCGGCGGCGGTGGACATGGGCGGTCCCTTCGGATCGAAAGCCGGTGGAGGAGCGGACGGAAAACGCGCAGCGCCCGTGCCCGGAGGCACGGAGCGCTGCGCTGAGCTAATTTATGACTCGCAAGCTTCGTCATGGACGGAGTTACTTGCCGGCCTTCTCCTGGGCCTTGGCGTAGCGGGCCTTGAACTTGGCCACGCGGCCGCCGGTGTCGAGGATGCGCTGCTTGCCCGTGTAGAACGGGTGGCACTTGTTGCAGGTCGCCGCCTGGATCTTCCCGCTGGTCTCCGTCGAGCGGGTGGTGAAGCTGTTCCCGCAGGAGCAGGTCACCTCGGTGACCACGTACTCAGGGTGGATGCCCTGTTTCATGAGTTTCCCTCTCTGTTCGGTCGCCGGGTCGGCCCCTGCCAACGCGCTTCGCGCGGGGCGGGCCGTGAACCGGTACCGCATCGGGCCCCGGAATCCAGGGCGCTTGGCGTGTGCGCGACCTGCGCACCGATTGACCATGGTAAGCCGTGAGGCCGCTCTCAGCCGGAGCGGCCTCACGGCCGCCGGGCTCAGTCCGGCGTCGACTGCTTGACGATCGACATCAGGAACTCGGCGTTGGTCTGCGTCTTCTTCAGCCGGTCGAGCAGCAGGTCGATCGCCTGCTGCGGCTCCAGCGAGGACAGGACCCGGCGGAGCTTGAGCATGACCGCCTGCTCCTCGGGGCTCATCATGAGCTCGTCCTTGCGGGTGCTCGACTGGTGGACGTCGATGGCCGGCCAGGTGCGCTTCTCGGCGATCTTGCGGTCGAGCTTGAGCTCGGCGTTGCCGGTGCCCTTGAACTCTTCGAAGATGACCGTGTCGCCCATGGAGCCGGTCTCGACCAGCGCCGTGCCGAGGATCGTCAGCGAGCCGCCGTGCTCGATGTTCCGGGCCGCGCCGAGGAAGCGCTTCGGCGGGTACAGCGCCGTCGAGTCGATGCCGCCCGACAGGATCCGCCCCGAGGCGGGCGAGGCGTTGTTGTACGCCCGGCCGAGCCGCGTGATGGAGTCGAGGAGCACGACCACGTCGTGTCCGAGTTCGACCAGGCGCTTGGCGCGCTCGATGGCGAGTTCGGCGACGGTGGTGTGGTCCGACGGCGGGCGGTCGAAGGTCGAGGCGATGACCTCGCCCTTGACCGAGCGCTGCATGTCGGTGACCTCTTCGGGCCGCTCGTCCGCGAGGACCACCATGAGGTGGCACTCGGGGTTGTTCGTGGTGATCGCATTGGCGATCGCCTGGAGCACCATCGTCTTGCCGGCCTTGGGCGGGGAGACGATGAGGGCCCGCTGGCCCTTGCCGATCGGGGCCACCAGGTCGATGACGCGGGTGGTCAGCGCGTTCGGCTCGGTCTCCAGGCGCAGGCGCTCGTTCGGGTACAGCGGCGTGAGCTTGTAGAAGTCGTCGCGGTTCTTGGCGTCGTCAGGGCTCATCCCGTTGACGGTGTCCAAGCGGACCAGCGGGTTGTACTTCTCACGGCGCTGCTTGCCGCCACCGCCGCCGTTGCCCTCGTCGCCGCCGCGGCCGGGCTTGACCGCGCCGGTGATGGCGTCGCCGCGGCGCAGCCGGTGCTTGCGCACCTGCGACATCGAGACGTAGACGTCGTCCGGGCCGGCCAGGTAGCCGGTGGTGCGGATGAACGCGTAGTTGTCGAGGATGTCGAGGATGCCGGCGACCGGGACGAGCTGCTCGTCGTTCTGGTTGCCGCGCTCGAAGTCCTCGCCGCCGCGGTTGTTGCCGCTGGAGCGGCGACGGTCGGAGCGGTCGCGGCGCTTGCGGCGGCGCCCGCCCTCGTTCTGGTCGTCGCGGTCGCCTCGGTCGCCCTCCTCGGGGAGCTTGCGACCCGTGACTTGGCGTTGTTCGTCGCGGTCGGCCCGCTGCTCGCCGCGGCGCTCGGGGCGCCCTTCGGTCTCAGCGGTGTCCGTCTCCTCGGAGCGGCGCTCGTTCTGCTCGGACCGCTCGCCGCGGACGCGGCGGCGCCGAACCGGACGGTCCTCATCGGACTCGTCGGCGGCGGGCGCCGTCTCGGTCTCCTCGGCGGAGTCGCGGGACGCCTCCTGGCGGCGGCGCGGCTGCGGCGGTCCAGCCGGGCGAGTGGCGCGGCGGACGCTGCCGCCGTTCTTGGCGTCGGCGCCCTCGGTGGAGCCGCCCGCGGCGGGCTCGGCTTCGGCGGCGGCCGTCGAGGCCTCGGTGGTCGGTGTGTGTTCGGAGTCAGGCACTGGCGGGGCCTCCTGTTCTGCGCTGGCACCGCCGGATTCCGAGCCGTTCGCCTGCTGCGTCTGGATCGCCGCGATCAGCTCGCTCTTGCGCATCCGGCCAACGCCGGTGATGCCGAGCGATTGCGCCATCTGCTGGAGCTCGGGCATCAGCATAGAGGCCAAACCGGTGCCTGCCCGGCGACGCTTCTTGGTCTCCGGGAGAGCCCCCGGAGCCGACGCCGCACTGCTATTCCGGTCCGACGTCGTGCCGGTGGTGTCGCTCAATGGATTCCTTCCCTGGCGGAGCACTTCGAATCGAATTCGAGAAGTTTCCGCGTCTTTCAAATAGCCGCAATGCCGATGTTCTGGTTTGCGTCCCGCCATCGCGTCGTCCACCGCGCGCTAGTCGAATGGTCGCGGTGGATGTGGTGCAACAGCTGGTCCTGGGTACACCCTGGGGCAGTCCGCTGAGCAGACGGTCCCGAATGAGGCGGTGCCTCTGGGCCTGCGACTCGACGGCCCGCGATAGATGATCGACGCGCACGGTGCGATACGTGATTGCGATCCTCGCCGGAGCCGAGGCCCCAGCGCCACACGTGGGACTCCACGGATGCGAAGTCGGAACTGTGCCATGTCACGCTAGAGCTATGCAAAGTCACAAATCCATGATTGAGGGTGATGACCCAAACAAGAGATCAGGCGTGCGCTGGATGCGCCGCAGCTGTTGTGACTACAAGCATAATCAAGGCTTCAAGCAGTCACGACACCGGGTGGTCGTCTACGAGGAATAGTAGCGCACCCGGCCCACCGCCACCAACAGACCCGAGGATCACTCGTTTTCCGAGCTGAGCGCCTCCTGAGGAGCTGTTCGTCCGCTCACTTGAGGGTGCCGACGCGCGGCTCTCAAGCTTCGCCGTGACGGTTCGCGGAGCCGTCGACCGGCCCCGTCCGTGATGTTCGCGAGTCATGAGTCTACCCGACTCGCGACGACCGCGGCGCCGCCCGCGACGTCCAGGCGCATGACCTCGAACCCCGCCGGCGCGAAAGCGGACAGGCCTTCGGAATTCGGCCCGCCGTCCACGCTCAGCGCGATGACGGTCGGTCCCGCGCCTGAGATCGCGGCCGCCACACCGGCGGCACGCAACTGTTCCAACAATCGCGCGCTCTCCGGCATTCCCTCCGCCCGCCGCGACTGGTGAAGCCGGTCACCGGTGGCGTCGAGCAGCCGCGAGGGCTTGCGGGTGATGGCGTCGACCAGGAGCGCGGCCCGCGAGAGGTTGAAGACGGCGTCGGCGTACGGGACGCGCTCGGGCAGCGCCGCGCGGGCGGCCGCCGTCAGGCCTTTGCTCTCGGGCACGAACACCCACGGGTGCACGCGCGGGGAGGGCTCGAGGCTGACCGCCCGAGATCCGTCCTCAGTGGTGTAGGCGATGGTGAAGCCGCCCAGGAGGCACGGCGCCACATTGTCCGGATGGCCTTCGATCTCACCGGCCAGCGCGAGCTGCTCGGCGCGGCTCATGCCGCCGCCGGCCAGCGCGTCGGCGAGCATGATCCCGGCGACGATCGCCGCCGAGGAGGAGCCGAGGCCGCGTGCGTGCGGAATCTTGTTGCGGCACTTGAGCTTCAACTCCGGCGCCTGGACGCCGATGGCGTCGAAGGCGCGCAGCATGGCGGCGGCGACGAGGTGGCGCTCGTCGGAGGCGACGGTGCCGGCGCCCTCACCCTCCACTTCGACCGTGACGCCGCCGCTCGCGCCTTCGAGCGCCGTGGCGGTCACCTCGTCGAACAGACCCAGTGCGAGACCGAGCGAGTCGAAGCCCGGCCCGAGGTTGGCGGAGGTCGCCGGGACCCGCACGGTGGCCGAACCCGTCGTCATCAGAGGCCCAAAGCGGTGGCGGTCTGCACGACGTCGACGGGCACCGTCTGCGGCTGGGGCGCGGTGGAGACGGCCCAGTCGGGGTCCTTGAGCCCGTTGCCGGTCACCGTGCACACCACCGTCTGTCCTCTGTCGAGCCAACCGGCTTCGGCCTGCTTGAGCAGCCCGGCCACCGAGGCGGCGCTGGCGAGTTCGACGAAGACGCCCTCCGAGCGGGCCAGCAGCATGTAGGCGGCGTGGATCTCGCGGTCGGTGGCGGCGATGATCTTCCCGCCCGACTCCTTCTCCGCGTCGAGGGCCTTGGCCCACGAGGCGGGGTTGCCGATGCGGATGGCGGTGGCGATGGTCTGCGGGTGCTCCACGACCCGGCCGTTCACGATCGGGGCCGCCCCGGCGGCCTGGACGCCGAGCATCCGGGGCCGCCTGGTGGCCGCGCCGTCGGCGAAGTCCTCGTTGTACCCCAGCCAATAGGCGGTGATGTTCCCCGCGTTGCCGACCGGCAGGCAGTGGACGTCGGGGGCGTCGCCGAGGACCTGGACGATCTCGTACGCCGCGGTCTTCTGCCCGAGGATCCGGTTGCGGTTGAGGTGGTTGACCAGGGTGACCGGGTAGTCCTGCGAGAGCTTGTCGGCGACGGCCAGGCAGTCGTCGAAGTTCCCGTCGAGCTGGAGCAGCTTCGCGCCGTGGACGAGGGCCTGGGCGAGCTTGCCGAGGGCGATCTTCCCGGCCGGGACGAGCACGGCGCAGGTGATGCCCGCGCGGGCGGCGTAGGCGGCGGCCGAGGCCGAGGTGTTGCCGGTGGAGGCGCAGATGACGGCCTTCGAGCCCTCCTCGACGGCCTTGGAGACGGCCATGGTCATGCCGCGGTCCTTGAACGAGCCGGTCGGGTTGAGCCCTTCGATCTTGAGGTAGACGTCGCAGCCGGTCTTCTCGGACAGGACCGGCGCGGGCAGCAGCGGCGTCCCGCCCTCTTGGAGCGTCACCACGGGGGTGGCGTCGGTGACCGGAAGCCGGTCTCGGAATTCCTCGATGAGGCCGCGCCACCCCGGCTGAGTACAGCGTTCACTCCGGTTCGGGTGGTGGTGGGAGACGGGTGGGCGCATGGCAGATTCGGACATGTCGTCCTTATTCTCCTTCGACGCGCATGACGCTGGTGACCTGGTGCACCAGTGCCAATTGCGACAGTTCCTCAACCGTGTCCGACAGCTGCCGGTCAGCGGCGATGTGGGTCACCACGACGAGCTGGGCATCGTCGCCCCGGCCCGACTGGTGGACGGTGGCGAGGCTGACCCCGTGGTGGGCGAACGTGGCCGCCACGCGGGCGAGCACGCCGGGCTCGTCGACGACGTCGAGACTGACGTGGTAGCGGGTCCGGGCCTCGCCGATGGGTTTCACCGGCACGTCCGAGTAGGCGGCCTCAGGAGGGAACGCCGTGATCCCACCGCGCTTGTTGCGCGCTACGGCCACGATATCGCCGAGCACGGCCGAGGCCGTCTCGGTCCCCCCGGCTCCCGCCCCGTAGAACATGAGCCGCCCGGCCGACTCGGCCTCGACGAACACCGCGTTGTAGGCGCCGTTGACGTTGGCGAGCGGATGCGTGGCCGGGATCATCGCCGGGTGGACGCGCACCGAGACGCCGTCCTCCTCGCGGGTGGCGATGCACAGCGGCTTGACGACGCGGCCCTCGGCGGCGGCTGAGGCGATGTCGGCCGGGGTGACGCCGGTGACGCCCTCCCGGTAGACCTCGGAGAGGTCGACGTGGGTGTGGAAGGCCAGGGAGGCGATGAGCGCGGCCTTGGCGGCGGCGTCGTAGCCGTCGACGTCGGCGGTCGGGTCGGCCTCGGCGTAGCCCAGCTCGGTGGCCTCGGCGAGCGCCTCGGCGAAGCCGGTCCCGGTCTGCGTCATCCGGGTGCAGATGTAGTTGGTGGTGCCGTTGACGATGCCGAGGACCCGTTTGATCGTGTCGCCGTGGAGCGATTCGCGCAGCGGGCGCATGAGCGGGATCGCCGCCGCGGCGGCGGCCTCGTAGTAGAGGTCGGCGCCGCCGGCCTTCGCGGCGGCGGCCATCGCGGGCATGTCCTCGGCCAGGAGCGCCTTGTTGGCGGTCACCACGGACTTGCCCTCGCCGAGGGCGGTGGTGATCCAGCTGCGGGCCGGCTCGATGCCGCCGGCGACCTCGACGACGATGTCGACGTCCTCGCGCTTGATCAGGCCGAAGGCGTCGGTGGTGAACAGGGACCGGTCGACCGGCAGGTGCGAGCGGTCCCGGCCCGCGCGCCGGACGGCGATCCCGGCGATCTCGACGGGCTCCCCCACTCGGGCGGCCAGCTCCTCCTCGCGCATTCGCATGAGGCGCACGACTTCACTGCCGACGGTGCCGCATCCGAGTAGCGCGAGTTTCATTCGCCGATTCCCTTTCTGGTGAGCTCAGCCGACGTCGAGGCGCAGGAGGTCGTCGACCGTTTCGCGGGCGAGGATCACTCGGGCTTCGCCGTGGCGGACCGCGATGACGGGCGGGCGGGGCACGTGGTTGTAGTTCGAGCCCATGGACCGGCAGTAGGCGCCGGTGCCCGGCACGGCGATCAGGTCGCCCGGAGCGACGTCGGCGGGTAGGAATTCATCTTTAACAACTATGTCGCCCGCTTCGCAATGCTTTCCCACTACTCGGGCCAGCACCGGGGCGGCCCGCGAGGCGCGCGAGGCGAGCGTGGCCGAGTAGGAGGCGTCGTAGAGCGCGGGCCGGATGTTGTCGCTCATGCCGCCGTCGACCGACACGTACAGGCGCGAAGCGCCCTGCGAGAGGGTGACGGGTTTGACGGTGCCGACCTCGTACAGCGTGAACACGGCCGGGCCGATGAGGGTGCGGCCGGGCTCGATCGACAGGCGCGGGACGGGGAGGCCCGCCGCTCCGCACTCGGCCTCGACGATCTTGCCGAGCGAGGCGGCGATGTCGGCGGGCGGCTGCGGGTCGTCCTGGCTCGTGTAGGCCATGCCGAAGCCGCCGCCGAGGTCGAGCTCGCCCATCGGCTCGTCGATCTCGCCTTGGAGCTGCGCGAACAGGCGCACCAGGCGCGCGGCCGAGACCTCGAACGCGGAGGTGTCGAAGATCTGGGAGCCGATGTGGGAGTGCAGGCCCGCCAGGTACATGTTCGGGGAGGCCGCGACGCGGCGCGCGGCCTCGTGGGCGTCGCCGTCGGCCAGCGAGAAGCCGAACTTCTGGTCCTCGTGGGCGGTGGCGATGTACTCGTGCGTGTGGGCCTCGACGCCGACGTTGACGCGGACCATGACGTGCGGCCGGACGCCCAGCTCGGCGCCGATCGCGTCGAGGCGCTCGATCTCGGTGTAGGAGTCGGCGACGATGCGCCCGACCCGCAGCTCGACGGCCTGCCGCAGCTCGGCGAGGGACTTGTTGTTCCCGTGGTAGCCGAGGCGGTAGGGCTCGATCCCGGCGGCGAGCGCGACGGCCAGCTCCCCGGCGGTGCACACGTCGACGTTCAGGCCCTCCTCGACCGCGGCGCGGAGCACGGCCTTGGAGCAGAACGCCTTCGCGGCGTAGAACACGTCGGCGCCGGTGAAGGCCTTGGACCAGGCGCGGCAGCGGGCGCGGAAGTCGTCCTCGTCGAGGACGTAGGCCGGGGTGCCGAACTCGGCGGCCAGCTCGCCGACCGGGACGCCTCCGACGCGCAGGACGCCCTCGTCGGAGCGTTCGACGCCGGAGGCCCACAGCTGCGGCAGCAGCGCGTTGACGTCGTCGGGCACGCCCAGCCAGGCGGGGCTCAGGGCGGAGAAGTCGCCGTGCATCGCGCCGGCTTCGTGAATGTGCATCACATGCGCTCCGGGGCCGAGACGCCGAGCAGGTCGAGCGCGTTGGCGAGGACGACGCGGGTCGCGTCGACCAGCCACAGGCGGGCCCGGCCGGTGGGCGTCTGGGGTTCGTCGCCGACCGGCAGGACCCGGCAGTCGTGCTGGAACCGGTGGTAGGCGCCGGCCAGTTCCTCGGCGTAGCGGGCCACCCGGTGCGGCTCGCGCAGCTCGGCCGCGGTGGCGACCGTGGCCGGGAACTCGGCGAGGGCCTTGAGCAGGTCGGACTCGCGCGGGTGCGTCAGGAGCGAGGCGTCGTAGCCGTCGCCCTTCGCGACGCCGCGCTCGGCGGCGTTGCGGAGCACGCCGTGGGTGCGCGAGTGCGCGTACTGCACGTAGTAGACCGGGTTCTCGTTGCCGTGCTTGGTCCACAGGTCGATGTCGAGGTCGATCGGCGAGTCGGCCGAGTAGCGGGTGAGCGCGTAGCGGGTGGCGTCGACGCCGATGGCCTCGACGACGTCCTCCAAGGTCACCACGGTCCCCATGCGCTTGGACATCCGCACCGGTCGGCCCTCCTGCAAGAGGTTGACCATCTGGCCGATGAGGATCTCCAGGGTGCCCGGCTCGTCGCCGAAGGCCCGGCTGATCGCCTGCATCCGGCCCACGTAGCCGTGGTGGTCGGCCCCGAGCATGAGCACGAGCTTGCCGAAGCCGCGCTCGCGCTTGTTCAGATAGTAGGCGCAGTCGGCGGCGAAGTAGGTCCACGAGCCGTCGGACTTCTTGAGCACCCGGTCCTTGTCGTCGCCGAACTCGGTGGTGCGCAGCCAGGTCGCGCCCTCGGCCTCGAAGACGTGGCCGAGCTTGGACAGCCGTTCCAGGGCGGCGTCGAGCTCGCCCTGGTCGTGGAGCTCCTTCTCGTTGAAGTACACGTCGAAGTGCGTGCCGAAGTCGGCGAGGGTGGTCTTGATCTCGTTGAACATCAGCTCCACCCCGGCGACGCGGAACACCTCCCGGGGGTTCTCGGACTCGAGCGCGTCGGGATGCCGGTTCAGGACCTCGGTGGCGATCTCGTCGACGTAGGCGCCGCCGTAGCCGTCCTCGGGGACCGGCTCGCCCTTGGCGCGGGCCAGCAGCGAGTTCGCGAAGCGGTCGATCTGGGATCCGGCGTCGTTGAAGTAGTACTCGGAGGTCACCTTCGCGCCGGAGGCGCGCATGACTCGGGCGAGGGCGTCGCCCACGGCCGCCCAGCGGGTGCCGCCCGCGTGGACCGGCCCGGTCGGGTTCGCCGAGACGAACTCGAGGTTGACGTGCGCGCCCTTCATCGACTCGTTGTAGCCGTAGGCGGTGCCGGCGATCACGATCTGCCCGGCGATGCCGCCGGAGGCGGCGGCGTCGAGCGTGATGTTGAGGAAGCCGGGGCCGGCGATGTCGGTCTTCGCGACGCCGTCGAGCTCGGCCAGTCTGGCGGCGATCTCCTGGGCCAGCGCTCGCGGATTCGTGCCGGCCTTCTTGGCCACCTGGAGGGCGATCGTGGAGGCGTAGTCCCCGTGCTCGGGGTTTCGGGGTCGCTCCACGGCCGTTTCGGCGGGCAGCGCGGTGGCGTCGAGGCCGAGGTCGGCGAACGCGGCGCGCGTGGCGGACAGCACTTTCTCTGCGAGCGTCTCTGGAGTCACCAGGCAATCCTAGACGCCGGGCTTCGGCGCCCGCGAGCGATAAACCCGGTTGTGGCGCGCTTGCGCGGCGCCGTGAGGCGCGGCCGGTAAGCTCCATTGCGTCCCGGCATCGACTGGAAGGCCCCGGCCATGATCACCGCCCGTTCCCGCTCCGCCGTCCTGGCCGCCGCCTGCGTCGCGGTCTTCGCCGCCGGGTGCGGCGCCGAATCGGACTCCGGTTCCGGCGGCACCGGCTCCGAGGTCGCCGACGAGACGGCCGCGCAGGAGGCGCCGGCCGAGGTCGAAGGCGTGCAGAACTTCTACGGCGAGCACGCCGACTACCCGACCGCGATGGCCGCGATCGACGGCGGCGAGGTCACCGCCGAGGACCTCGAGCACCCCTGGGTGGTGCAGCAGGACCACGTCGACGCCTCCGCGAACTGGGACGGCACGCTCCCGAGCTACCAGACGACGCCGCCGGCGGGCGGGAACCACCTGAGCATCTGGCAGACCTGCACCGGCACGGTCTACGACGGGCCGATCGTCGACGCCAACGCCGTCCACTCGATGGAGCACGGCGCGGTGTGGCTGACCTACGACCCCGAGCTCGTCGACGAGGCGCAGATCGCGTCGCTGGCCGAGAAGATCGAGGGCCGCGACTACAGCCTCATGAGCCCCTACCCCGGCCAGGGCGTCGCCGTCTCGCTCCAGTCGTGGGGCAACCAGTACCGGACCGAGGACCCTGCGGATCCGAACATCGACGCCTACCTGGACGCCTACATCCTCAACGAGGCGTACAACCCCGAGCCGAACGCGACCTGCGCGGGCGGCAACCTCGCGCTCGCGGAGTGATCGCGCTCCCGCCGCGGACGCCGCTCGACGTGGTACGAGCAACTCTCCGGAACGGCGCTGTCATGCGACCGGGTAAGGTGGCGTACGCGAGCGAGCATCACCGGGGTCACTTCCGGCGTCGCCGCCGCTACCATCCCGAAGTCGACGAATAAGGCTCTCCGCGCGAAATGGCATCCAAGAAGCAAACCTCCTCGAAGTCCGCGAAGAACGCGGCGTCGAAGTCCGCTAAGAACGCGGGCTCGAAGTCCGCCAAGGGCACGGCTTCGAAATCCGCTAAGAACGCGGGTCGCAAGGGCCGCGCCGTCCAGGTCGCCCAGCCGAAGCCGTGGGGGCTCATCCTCACCTTCTCCGCCGTCGGCGTGGTCGCGCTCGGCCTCATCGCCGCGGCCGTGTTCGTCGTCTGGGACCGCAGCCGGCCGCCGGAAGGCGTCACCGACTTCTACGGCGAGTACGCGAACTACCAGGAAGCGTCCGAGGCGATCGACGACGGCGACATCACCGCCGAGGACCTCGAGCACCCGTGGGTGATGCAGCAGAACCACCTCGACGCCGACGAGGACACCACCAACGACACGCCCACCTACGAGGTCACCCCGCCCGCGGGCGGCAACCACCTGAGCCAGTGGCAGACCTGCACCGGCACGGTCTACGCCGAGCCGATCGCCGACGGCAACGCCGTCCACTCCCTCGAGCACGGCGCGGTGTGGCTGACCTACGACCCCGAGCTCGTCGACGACGACCAGGTCGCCGCCCTGTCCTCGAAGATCGAGGGCCGCGACTACAGCCTCATGAGCCCCTACCCCGGCCAGGGCGTCGCCGTCTCGCTCCAGGCGTGGGGCGTGCAGTACCAGACCGACTCGGCCGACGACGCGAAGATCGACGAGTTCCTCAACTACTACATCCAGAACGGCGACAACCTCGCCGAGATGAACGCCACCTGCACGGGCGGCGTGTCCACCACGCAGGCGGCCACCGGCGGGAGCGAGACTGACATGACCGAAGAGGAGATGGCGGCACTGCTCGAGGAGATGGAGAGCAGCGCCCCCGCCGAAGGAGAGGGCTAGCCCCGAATGAGCCGTCTGTGGCAGAAGCCCGCCGTCCTGGTCGCGATCGCCGCCGTGCTGATGCTCGGCGCCGGGTTCGCGATCGGGTGGGTGAGCGCCACCGCGACGCCCGGCAACGACTCCCCCGAGGCCGGCTTCGCGCGCGACATGCAGACCCACCACCAGCAGGCCGTCGCGATGGCCATGTACGAGTGGCAGAACGGCGAGGACGAGGCGATGCGCGCGATCGCCTACGACATCGCCACCGCGCAGGCCGCCGAGATCGGGATGATGCGGTCGTGGCTGCGCGAGTGGGACGTCCAGCTGAGCAGCGGCGAGCCGATGGCGTGGGCCGGCGAGGAGCACGCCCACGGCGCGGAGGACGGCGGCCTGATGGCCGGCATGGCCACCGACGCGGAGATGGCCGAGTTCCAGCAGCTCACCGGCTATGAAGCGGACGTCATGTTCGCCGAGCTGATGATCGACCACCACATCGGCGGCATCGAGATGGCCGAGACCGTCGTCGAGCTGAGCGACGACGAGACGGTCGTCGGCGCGGCGAGCCGGATGATCACCGTCCAGAAGGGCGAGATCGCGAACATGGAGGGCCACCTCGAACGGATCCTCGCCGCCGCCGAAGGCACGGAAACGGAATAGGGGCGGGCATGAGCTACGGCTGGGGCCCCGGCTACGGCGACCCGTCGCACCCGACGACGGGCGAGCTGCCGAAGGTCGGCGACGGCAGGCGCGGCACCGACGAGATGCGGACCGTGCAGATCGACGCCGTGACCGATCCGGCCCTGCCGCGCGTGGGCGGCGACACCGACGGCTTCGCCCGCGTCGGCGACGGCATGCGCGGCACCGTCGGCGGCCTGTCCGTGCAGATCGACCGCGTCCAGGACCCCGAGGCGCGGCGCCCGGTGGGCGACACGCAGCTGCTCCCCCGGATCGCCCCCAAGCCGAAGCAGGCCGAGGAGCCGGTGCCGCCGGCGGCCGCGAAGCGGCCGGGCCAGGCGGACTCGCGGCACATGCCGGTGCTCAGGCGCCAGATGGGGCCGGACTGGACGCACATGCCGCTGCGGCTCCTGGCCGCGGCCGTGGTGACGCTGGTGGTGCTGGGGGTCTCCGCGGCGAGCCTGATCTACATCGCGGAGTGGATCAACCCTTAACGCCGTCCCGGAGTCTTCGCCGATGTGTCGGTGGTCCGGGAGACCATGGAGCCCGACGAAAGGAGCTCCAGATGCCGACATGGGACGACGTCGTCGCGATCGCGAAGCGGTACCCGGAGGTCGAGGAGACCACGAGCTGGCGGTCCCCGTCGCTGAAGGTCAAGGGCAAGTTCTTCGCGAGGCTGCGCGACGAGGCCGAGGGCGGCCTGGCGATCGTGTGCGAGCCGGGCGAGAAGGAGGCCCTGCTGGCCTCGGGGGACAGCGCCTATTACACGACGCCGCACTACGACGGGTACGCGATGATCCTGGTCGACCTCGAGAAGGTCGAGCCCGAGCGGCTCGAGGAGCTCGTGGAGGACGCCTGGCTGCTGAAGGCGCCGGTCAGGGTCCGCCAGGCCTACGAGTCCGCCCAGAACTGAAAGGCCGCGGCCCGCCGTACGGCGGGCCGCGGGCCCGCGACCGGGATCAGGGATTGGTGTTGAGGCTCCAGGCGGCCACGGTGCCCTCGCCGGAGCCGGTGACCGCGACGGGGTGGCCGTCGACGTCGGCGACCTCGACGGCCATGAGCGCGTCGGCATCGGTGTACTGCGCGAACATCCCAGTGACCGGCTCGCCTGTCTCGAAGTCGAACAGGCTCAGCCCTTGAGTGCCGCGCACGAGCACCTGGACACCGTCGCCGACATCGACGAGCTCGATCTCCTCGACGGTCTGGTACTGCTCACTGAGCGCGGGGCCGTACTTCTCGCCGCTGGTGAGGTCCCAGCCCTGGATGGTTCCGGCCGCGTCGGCCGTGAACATGACCGGCACGTCGTCGACGACGCCGAACCTCGCGGCGACCACCTCGCTGCTCTGCTGGTCGAAGGTGGCGCCGATGTACTCGCCGGTCTCCAGATCGGAGACGAAGACCCGGTTCTCCTCGACGCCGACGCCTCTGAGCGTGCCGTCGATCTCGGCCAGCGTCCAGAACGACGCATAGGAAGTGCTCGTCGTGTCGATCTCCGCTCCGGTGAAGGCCTGGTATATGGAGTAGTCGTCGGCGTAGGCGGGCGTCCCGTCGACCTCGCCGACCCAGAAGAAGTCGCCGGTGTTGGCCTCGCGAGGCTGGCTCACCGTCGTGTAGTCGTCGAGGTACCAGACGTGCTCTTCGTAGGTGTCGGTGGAGAGCACGACGGGGCGGTCGCCGTCGGCGGTGACCACGAGGTCGACGACCGGTTCCTTGTGGCCGCGGTACTCGCCGAGGAGCTCCCCCGAGCTCAGCCCCCAGACGCGGATGATGTTGTCGTCGCCGGCGGTGATGCCCACGGCCTCGCCGCCGACGACGGCGGTCTCGACGGCCCTGACGGTGCCGACGTGGGCCCCCTCCTCGAGGAGCACGGGATCGCCGACGACGGCGCTGTCGAGCTCGGCCGTACCCGACTCCTCGCCGGTTCCGGCCTGGGAGGAGTCGCTCTCGCCGCTGCCGCTGTCGGCGTCCTCGGTCTCGGCGGCCTCCTCGTCCGGCTGCTCGGCCGCGGTGTCGCCCTCGTTGGATCCCGTGCCGTCCTCGGAGTCGCCGATGAGGCCGGGGACCAGGATGAGCGCGAGGACCAGGACGACCGCCAGACCTGCGGCCCCCACGGTGATCATGCCGGTCTTGCTCTTGAGCCAGGCGCCGACGCCGCCTCCGCTCTGCGCGGGCGGCAGCGGGGCGCCCGGCATGGACGCCGGGGTCTGGATCGGGCCGGTCATGTGCGGCGGCATCGGCGCCCCCGGCGTCGGCATCGGCGAGCCGGGCGGCATGGGCCCGCCCGGGGTCGGCATCCCGGGCGCGGCCATCGGGACCGTCGGCCCGGCGGGCTGCGAGGTCACCTGCGGCGGCAGTGCCGGGCTCGGCACCGGCGGCGGGGACGAGGCCAGCGCCTGGGCCACCAGGCCGCCTTCGGAGACGGCCAGTTCGGGCTGCTCGATCGCGGCGGGGGCGAGGCCGAGCTCGCGGTGGAGCATCGTCGCCACCAGTGGCATCCGGCTGGCCGCGCCGACCAGGAACAGGCCCGCGAGCTGGTCCTTGGGCAGCCCCGATTCGCGGATGACGCCCTGCGTGATGCGGACGGTCCGCTCGATCAGCGGTGCCGCCACGGACTCCAGTTCGTCGCGGGTGAGGTGCGCGTCGATGTCGAGCAGCGGGATCGTCAGGTCGGTGGAGGTGCTGCGCGAGAGCCGCTCCTTGGCCTGGCGCACCTCTTCGAGGAAGGCGGTGCGGTGGCGCAGGTCGGCCCGCTCGATCGGGGCGGTGAGGCGCTGCCAGCGCTCGTCCTCGGGCTGGACGCTCGCGGCCACGTGCTCGGCGAGGGCCTGGTCGAAGTCGAGGCCGCCGAGGTCGTCGGCGCCGTCGACGGCCAGCACGTCGAAGCCGGTCCCCGAGCGGCGCAGGACCGTGGCGTCGAAGGTGCCGCCGCCGAGGTCGTAGACGACGACGCCGGAGCCGACGGGCACGTCGCTGCCGAGGGTCTCGACGAAGTAGCTGGCGGCGGCCACCGGTTCGGGCGCCAGGGCGACCTTGCCGAGCCCGGCCGCGGTGGCGGCGTCGGCGATGACGTGCCTGCGGGTCGGCCCCCACGCGGCCGGGACCGTGACGGTCACCGGGCCGAGGCCGCCGAGGGTCTGCTCGCATTCGCGGGCGACGCGGCTGAGGACGGCGGCGATGACGCTGGTGACGGGCAGTTCGGTGTCACCGAGGAGGATCGTGCCGCCGTCGATGCGGCGCTTGGGGTTCGGCTCGTACCGCTCGGGCTTGCGGCGTCCGTTGTGGATGGCGTCGGTGCCGACGACGGGCCCTCCCTCGTCGTCGTTGAACACCGCGGAGGGCAGTTGCGGTGATCCGTCGAACAGCTGCTGGTGGACCCGGCCGTCGGCACGGCGGATGGACACGACCGTGTGGGAGGTGCCGAAGTCGACACTGATCGACCCGGTGCGGGGGTTGAGCTTGGACATGCAGCCACTGTAGTGAGCGGCATCCATCCGCCGTGGGGCGGAGCGGGCGAGGCCGAACCGTGGGATCCGGCCGTGACGCCACCGCGCGCGGTGTGTCAGACGATGATGCCCGCGCCCACCGTGCGGTTGTCGGATTCGTCGATGATGATGAAGCCGCCGGTGGCCCTGTTGCGGCGGTAGTCGTCGCACAGCAGCGGTTTCGTGGTGCGCAGCGTGACGCGGCCGATCTCGTTGAGCCTCAGCTCCTCGGCGCTCTCGTCGCGGTGCAGCGTGTTGACGTCGAGCTGGTACTGGACGTCCTTGACGATCGCGCGGGCGTCCGCGGTGGTGTGCTTGATCGCGTACTTGCCGCGCAGCCGCAGCGGCCGCTGCTCGTCCATCCAGCACACCATCGCCTCGACGTCCTGCGCGACGCGCGGCTGGTTGCCGGGGCGGCACAGCATGTCGCCGCGCGAGACGTCGAGCTCGTCCTCCAGGCGCACGGTGACGCTCAGCGGAGGGAAGGCCTCGTCGAGCGGTCCGTCGGCGGTCTCGATCGAGGCGATCTTCGAGGTGAAGCCGCTGGGCAGGACCATGACCTCGTCGCCGGGCTTCATGACCCCGGAGGCGATCTGCCCGGCGTAGCCGCGGTAGTCGTGGTTGTCGCTCGAGTGCGGCCGGATGACCTGCTGGACGGGGAAGCGCACGTCGACGAGGTTCCGGTCCGAGGCGATGTGGACCTTCTCCAGGTGGTGCAGCAGGCTCGGGCCCTGGTACCACGGCATGTTCTCGGAGCGCCGCACGACGTTGTCGCCCTTGAGCGCCGAGATCGGGACGACCGTCAAATCGGGGATCTCGAGCTTGGTGGCGAAGGAGCCGAACTCCTTCTCGATGCGCTTGAAGGTGTCCTCGTCGTAGTCGACCAGGTCCATCTTGTTGACGCACAGGACCATGTGCGGCACGCGCAGCAGCGAGCACAGGAACGCGTGGCGCCGCGACTGCTCGACCAGGCCCTTGCGGGCGTCGACCAGGATCAGCGCGAGGTCGGCGGTCGAAGCGCCGGTGACCATGTTGCGCGTGTACTGGATGTGGCCGGGCGTGTCGGCGATGATGAACTTGCGCTCGGGCGTGGCGAAGTAGCGGTAGGCGACGTCGATCGTGATGCCCTGCTCGCGCTCCGACCGCAGGCCGTCGGTGAGCAGCGCCAGGTCGGTGTACTCGTCGCCGCGGCCGGCGCTGACGGCCTCCACGGCGTCCCACTGGTCGTCGAAGAGCGTCTTGGTGTCGAACAGCAGCCGCCCGATGAGCGTGGACTTGCCGTCGTCGACGCTGCCCGCGGTGGCGAAGCGCAGCAGCTCGGTCGCCTCCGCGGGGGCCTCGGCTGCCAGAGTCGGAGCTTGCGTCATCAGAAGTAGCCTTCCCGTTTCCGGTCTTCCATCGCGGCCTCGGAGGTCTTGTCGTCGCCGCGGGTGGCGCCGCGCTCGGTGATGCGGGTGGCGGCGACTTCGGCGATGATCTGCTCGACGGTGGTCGCGTCGGAGCGGACGCCGGCGGTCAGGGTCGCGTCGCCGACGGTGCGGTAGCGGATCTTCTCGGCGAAGACCGTCTCGCCGTCCCTCGGGCGGATGAAGCGGTTGACCGCGTACAGCATCCCGTCGCGCTCGACGACCTCGCGCTCGGCGGCGAAGTACACCGGCGGCAGCTCGATGCTCTGGTCGCCGATGTAGCGCCAGATGTCCAGCTCGGTCCAGTTCGACAGGGGGAAGACCCGGATCTGCTCGCCGGAGTGGACGCGGCCGTTGTAGAGGTTCCACAGCTCGGGGCGCTGGTTCTTGGGGTCCCACTGGCCGAAGTCGTCGCGGAAGGAGAACACGCGCTCCTTGGCGCGGGCCTTCTCCTCGTCCCTCCTGGCGCCGCCGAAGAGCGCGTCGAACTGGTACTTCTCGGCGGCTTCGAGCAGGACCGGGGTCTGGATGCGGTTGCGGGTGCCGTCCGGGGGCTCGGTGACCAGGCCGCGGTCGATCGCGTCCTGGACGGAGGCGACGACGAGCTGGACGCCGGTGGCGGCGACGCGCCGGTCGCGGAATTCGATGACCTCGTCGAAGTTCTGCCCGGTGTCGACGTGCATGACCGGGAAGGGGATCGGCGCGGGCCAGAAGGCCTTCTGCGCCAGGTGGAGCATGACGATGGAGTCCTTGCCGCCCGAGAAGAGCAGCACTGGGCGCTGACAGGTGGCCGCGACCTCACGGAAGATGAAGATCGCCTCCGCCTCCAGCGCGGCGAGATGGCTGACGCGGTAATCGCTCACCGGCGCAACACTCCTCTCAGCAGGACCCCGGCAGGGGTTCGGTTCGTCGTGTGTCGATAGCCCGGCGCACCTGATCGAGCCGGGCCGATGTCAAGCCGCCTCGGCGATGGCCGCGAGCAGCAGCTCGGCCAGGTCGGGGCGACAGACCACCAGGTCTGGCAGGTACGGATCGGGGTTGTTGTAGCGCAGGGGGGCGCCGTCGATCCGGCTGGCATGCCAGCCGGAGGCGAGGGCTACGGCGATCGGAGCGGCCGAGTCCCACTCGTACTGCCCGCCGGCATGCACATAGGCGTCCACCTTACCCGCGACGACGGCCATGGCCTTCGCTCCAGCGGAGCCCCACGGGACGAGTTCGGCGTCGAGCGCCTCCGCGGCGGCGTGGGCCGCGGCGGGAGGCCTGGTGCGGGACACTGCGATGCGCGGGCGCTCGGGGCGCGGCCCCGGCACCGGGTAGCGCTGGTCGGTGCGCAAGGTCACACCTTGCGCGGGGAGGGCGACGGCGGCGGCGGTGAGGCCGAGGCCGCGCTGCCACAGGCCCACGTGCACGGCCCAGTCGTCCCGGCCGGCCTCGGCGTACTCGCGGGTGCCGTCGAGCGGGTCGATGATCCAGACGCGCTCGGCGCTCAGGCGGGCGGTGCCGACGCGGCCCGATTCGCCCCGGCCCTCCTCGGAGAGCACGGCGTCGTCGGCGCGCTCGGCGGCCAGGCGGCCGAGGAGGTGGGCGTTGGCCTCTTCGTCCCCCGCGGCCTTGAGGGCGCGCGGGTCCTCGAAGCCGAGTTCGGCCCGGAGTTTGAGGAGCAGCTCCCCCGCGCCGGCGGCGAGGTCGGCCGCGAGGGCGACGTCCTCGGGCGCGGCGGCGTCCGGCGCGGCCGTGGGCGGGGGGTCGCTCGCGGAGTCGGAGGCGTCGTTCATGCACGGGAGTCTACGCTGCGCCCCAAGCGCGTCCAAATGGTGGTCACAATCGTCCCGGAAAATGGGAACTACTCGCGCGTTCCCGGAACCTAGTACGCCCCATGCGGTCTGAGGATCGCGGTGACCGTGCGCAGCAGGATCACGAAGTCGAGCGAGAGCGTCCAGTGCTCGACGTAGCGCAGGTCGAGCCGCACCGCCTCCTCCCACGGCAGGTCCGAGCGCCCCGAGACCTGCCACAGGCCGGTCATCCCCGGCTTGACCGCCAGGCGGCGGCGCATGTCGGACTCGTAGGCGGCGACCTCGGTGGCCAGCGGCGGGCGCGGGCCCACCAGGCTCATGTCCCCGCGCAGCACGTTGACCAGCTGCGGGAACTCGTCGATCGAGAAGCGGCGCAGGTGCCTTCCCACCGGCGTCACGCGCGGGTCGTCCCTCATCTTGAACAGGACGCCGTCTGACTCGTTGAGGTGCGACAGCTGCGCGAGGCGCCGCTCGGCGTCGGTGTACATGGTGCGGAACTTCCAGATGGTGAACGGCCGCCCGTCCTTGCCGATGCGCTCCTGCTTGAACAGCGCCGGCCCCGGGGAGGTGCAGCGGATCAGGAACGCGGCCCCCAGCAGCAGCGGGGAGAGCGCCAGCAGCAGCGCGGCGGCGCCGATCCTGTCGACGGTGTCCTTGGCCCAGCGGCGCACGCCGGTCAGGTTGGCGTGGTCGAGGTGCAGCATCGGCAGGCCGTCGACCGGGCGGACCGTGGTGCGGTCGCCGGCGACGTCGACCAGCGCCGAGGCCACGATCAGGTCCACCTCGGACCGTTCCAGGCTCCACGCCAGCCGGCGCAGCGCCCGGCCGTCGATCTCGGGACAGGACAGGACGATGACGGTGTCGGCGCGCTCGGCGGCGACGGCCTCGGCGATGCGGTCGAAGGTGCCCCGCACGCGGGTGTTGAACTCCAGCAGCGCGCCTTCGGCGCGCTCGGTGGGCAGGCAGGCCGCGACCACGTCGAGGCCGTGGTAGTGCTCGCGCCGCAGCTGCACGATCAGCGCGGCCACAGAGGACTCGTGGCCGATCAGGACCACCCGCTTCATGCAGCGGCCCTGGCGCCGCATGCGGTGCAGCCACTTGCGCCAGCCGAAGCGCGCCACGATGGACACGGACGCGGCAGTGGGAATCGCGATGAGGACGAACACGCGCGAGGTCGGCAGCTCGAGCCCGTAGGAGACGACGGCGACGGCGGCGGTGAGCGCGACCGCGGCGTGCACGACCCGCTGGTACTCCTCGGTGCCGACGAACAGGTACCGGCTCTCGAAGGCCCGGCAGAGGCCGAGCATCGCGAGCCACACGGCCGGCATGGCGATCAGGCCGAGCGCGTAGATCTGGCTGTGGTCGTTGAGGCTGCCGAAGCGGGCCGCGAAGGCCACCGCCGCGCCGAAGACGGCGGCGACGACGTCGCTGCCCACGATCCCCGCGAAGTATTTGCGCTGCCACGTGGGCGGGCCGGTGGTGTACCCGCGGGCCTGCCGTTCGATGGAGTAGACGTGCCCCGCGGGCTCGACCTGCCTGAGATCTCCATGTGCCTCTGCTGCCGTCACAATCGATCTAACGATCGCACGAACAAAGAGTGACGCCCAAGTTACTCAGCGCCATTTCGTGCCGTCTGGGCCGCTCGGCTTCGACAGGTGCCGAGCCGTCTGCCCAACCGCGTTCCATGACGCGCTGAACCGGCCGTTCGACTTCGCTTCGAGAGGCGCTGCGCCGCCTGTCCGACGTCACTTCGACACGTTGAAGATGTTCTGGGCGGCCTCGACGCCCTTCTCGATGACGGCCTCGACAGCGTCGGCGGCCAGCTCGATGTTCAGGTCCAGATCGGCGCGCTCGGTCTTGGCGAAGTCCCTGAGCACGTAGTCGGCGGCGTCCTGGCGGCCGGGCGGGCGGCCGATGCCGAAGCGCACCCGCGCATAGTCCTTCGTCCCCAGGACCTTGGTCAGCGAGCGCAGTCCGTTGTGGCCGCCCTCGCCGCCGCCGCGCTTGACCCGCAGCTGCCCGTACGGGATGTCGAGCTCGTCGTGGACGGCGATCACCGACTCGGGCGCGATCCCGAAGTACTGCGCGAGCGGGCCGACGGATTCACCCGAGAGGTTCATGAACGTCAGGGGCTTGACGAGAATGACGCGAGGCCCGCCTACCCCCAAGCGGGCCTCGCAGACTTCGGCACGGGCCTTGCGGCTCACGGCGAATCGACCGCCGACGCGTCGGGCGAGCACGTCGGCGACCATGAAACCGACGTTGTGACGGTTCGCGGCGTACTTCGGCCCGGGGTTGCCCAGGCCGGCCACGATGGTCGAGGAGTCGGTCATGTCCTAAGTATTACTCTTCGGCGCTCACTCCGCCGAGGACGCTTCGCCCTCGGTCTCCGCTTCCTCGGTCTCCTCGGCCGCGGCCTCGGCGCGCGGGATGGTGACGGAGGCCAGCACGGTGTCGGGATCGGTCAGGAGCGTGACGCCCGAGGGCACCTGGACCTCGGCGGCGGTGCGCTGCGAGCCCACGGCCAGGCCTTCGAGGGAGACCTCGATCGACTCCGGAATGCGGGTGGCCTCGGCCTCGATGCTCAGCGAGTCGACCTCGTGGACGACCAGGCCGCCCTTCTCCACTTCACCCGTCCAGTGGACGACGACGTCGGTGGTGATCTTCTCGCCGCGGCGCACGATCAGCAGGTCGGCGTGGACGATCTCGTCGCGCAGCGGGTCGCGCTGGAGGTCCTTGGGGATGACCAGCTCGCGGCTGCCGTCGGTCACCTCGATCTCGATGAGCTGGTTGAGGCCGCCCTTGCGGAGGACGGCGGCGAACTCAAGCGAGGGAAGCGAGATGTGACGCGGCTTCTCGCCGTGGCCGTAGACCACGGCCGGCACCTTTCCAGCCCGGCGTGTACGGCGCGCACCGCCCTTCCCGAAGTCAGTGCGGGGCTCTGCGCTGATACGAACTTCGGACACGGAAATACTCCCTGATTCTCAGAAAATTCTCGCGGCGCTCGACGCTCACGTCGGCATCAGAAGGACAGAACAGTCCTGCGTTAGACCTACGCCTTTGCGTCGATAACGGCGCCCCTTCGGAGGACGCCCTCGCCGATGGCAACCCCACAAGCCTACTACGGGCGTTAACCCGCGCTTTCCACGGGCGTCGATGTGTGATCTGGGTGCGATCAGGAAAGGCCGCCGAAGAGGGTGGTGACCGAGCCGTCGTTGAAGACCTCCCAGATGGCCTTGGCGACCAGCGGCGCGATCGACAGGACGGTGATCTTGTCGAGCTCGGCGACCTTGGGCGGCAGCGGCAGGGTGTTGGTGACGATGACCTCGGAGACGGGGGCGGCGGCCAGCCGCTCGCCGGCCGGGTCGGACATGATCCCGTGCGTGGTGGCGACGACGATGTCCTCGACGCCCTGCTCCTTGAGCAGCTCGGCGGTGGAGCAGATGGTGCCGGCGGTGTCGATCATGTCGTCGATGACCAGGCAGGTGCGGCCCTCGACGTCGCCGACGACCTTGTTCGCGACGACCTGGTTCGGCTTGAGCGGGTCGCGGGTCTTGTGGACGAACGCGATCGGGCAGCCGCCGAGGCGGTCCGACCAGCGCTCGGCCAGGCGCACCCGGCCGGTGTCGGGCGAGACGACGGCCATCTGGCGGTCGGCGTACTGCTCCTCGATGTAGCGGGCCAGGGTGCCCATCGCGAACAGGTGGTCGACCGGGCCGTCGAAGAAGCCCTGGATCTGCGCGGTGTGCAGGTCGACGGTGAGGATGCGGTCGGCGCCGGCGGTCTTCAGCAGATCGGCCACGAGCCTGGCGGAGATGGGCTCGCGGCCGCGGTGCTTCTTGTCCTGGCGCGCGTACGGGTAGAACGGGAGCACCACCGTGATGCGCTTGGCGGAGCCGCGCTTGAGCGCGTCGATCATGATGAGGGTCTCCATGACCCACTCGTTGATCGGGGTGGGCATGGACTGGACCAAGAAGGCGTCGGAGCCGCGCACCGACTCCTCGTAGCGGACATAGAGCTCACCGTTGGCGAAGGAGTAGGCGCTCATAGGGGTCGGGGCGACCCCCAGATGCTTGCCGATCTCCTCCGCCAGCTCCGGATAAGCCCGTCCGGAGAACAGCATGAGCATCTTGGAGTTGGTAGCGGACATGCTCGCCATGGCGATGGTTCCCCCATAGTCGTCACCTGAACCTCGTCGCTTCAAGTGTCCCCTGCCCGAACGCAGGGCGCACACGCACGGGGGTGTTAAATGTGCCGTTACTCTCCGGAGGCCCGGCCGTCGCCCAGCGCTCGCTTGGCGGCCTCGTCGGAGACGGTGCCGGGGCGCTTGGCGGCGACCCAGCCGGCCTTGGCGGACTGGCGGGCGCGCGCGACGGCCAGATCGCCGGGGGCGACGTCCTCGCCGATCGCCGAGCCGGCGGCGATGTAGGCGCCGTCGCCGATGCTCACCGGGGCGATCAGGACCGAGTCGCAGCCGATGAAGACGCCCTCGCCGATGTCGGTGTGGTGTTTGGCGAGGCCGTCGTAGTTGGCGACGATGACGCCGCAGCCGATGTTGGCACTCGCGCCGACGGTGGCGTCGCCGACGTAGGACAGGTGCGGGATCTTGGCGCCCGCGCCGATCTCGGCGTTCTTGGTCTCGGCGAACGCGCCGACCTTGGCGCCCTCGGCGAGCTTGGAGGCCGGGCGCAGGTGGGCGAAGGGGCCGACCTTGGCGCCCTCGCCGACGGTGGCCTGGTCGACGTGGCTGCGCACGACGGCGGCGCCCTCGCCGACGATGGTGTCGGTCAGGGTCGTGTCGGGGCCGATCTCGGCGCCCGTGTCCACCGCGGTGGCGCCCTTGAGCTGGCATCCGGGGCGGATGAGCACGTCGGGGGCGACCTTGACGGTGGCGTCGATCCAGGTGGTGTCGGGGTCTTCGAGGGTGACGCCGGACTTCATGAGCTCGGTGTTGATGCGGTCGCGCAGGACCTTGCGCAGCCCGGCGAGCTGGGCGCGGTCGTTGCAGGCCAGGACCTCGGTCGGGTCGTTGACGACCACGGCGCCGATCGGGAGGCCGGCCTCGCGGGCGAGCTCGAGGACGTCGGTGAGGTACTCCTCGCCCTGGTCGTTGGCGGTGGTGATCTTCCCGAGCTGCTCGCGCAGGGCGGCGGCGTCGAAGGCGTAGGTGCCGGAGTTGATCTCGCGGATGGCGAGTTCGTCGGCGTCGGCGTCGCGGTGCTCGACGTTGCGCAGGACGGCCCCGTCCGTATCGCGCACGATGCGCCCCAGGCCGGTGGGGTCGTCGACGACGGCGGTCAGGACGGTGGCGGCGTTCCCGGCCTTCTCGTGGGTCTCGACGAGCCGGTTGAGGGTGTCGGGGCGCAGCAGCGGGGCGTCGCCGCAGGCGACGACGACGGTGCCTTCGAGCTCGGGGACGGATTCGAGGGCGATGCGGACGGCGTGCCCGGTGCCGAGCTGCTCGGCCTGGAAGACGGTCTCGACGTCGGGGGAATGCTGCTCGAGGTGGGCGGTGACCTGGTCGGCCGCCGCGCCGACGACGACGATGCGGCGGTCGGGGCCGATGCCCTTGGTGCTGCGGAGCACGTGGCCGAGGAGTGTCCGCCCGAGGAGCTCGTGGAGGACCTTGGGCTTCGTGGATTTCATGCGAGTGCCAAGACCTGCGGCCAGGATGATCGCCGAACGCTCACTGCTCATGATGCGCCATGGTAGCCGGTGTCGAGTGGATGAACGGTCATGACCCGACGGTACGCGCTATTACCAAATCGTTACCTCTGAAACGTTTTAACTACTTACACGACACTTGTGCCAGGTGTGTCCGATGTCATATGTTGCTGTCAGCAACAAATATCGGAGGTACCCCCATGACCCAGCTCAGAACCTCGATCGGTCTCGCGGCGGCAGCCGTACTGGCCCTCACCTCCACCGCGTGCGGCGGCGACGGCGAATCCGGCGGCGACGGCGACACCCCGCTCATCGGCGTGATCCTCCCCGACTCGGCCTCCTCGGACCGGTGGGAGACCGCCGACCGCCGCTACCTCGAAGCGGCCTTCGACGCGGCCGGCGTCGACTACGACATCCAGAACGCCCAGGGCTCCCGCGAGGACTTCCAGACCATCGCCGAGCAGATGCTCACCAGCGGCGTCAACGTCCTCATCACCGTCAACCTCGACTCGGGCACCGGCGCCACCGTCATCGAGAACGCCAAGGCCCAGGGCGTGGCCACCATCGACTACGACCGCCTCACCGAAGGCGGCGGCGCCGACTACTACGTCAGCTTCGACAACGAGGCCGTCGGCCGCCTCCAGGGCGAGGGCCTCGTCCAATGCCTCGAAGGCGTCGAGAACCCGCTCGTGGCCGAGCTCAACGGCTCCCCCACCGACAACAACGCCACCCTGTTCAAGAACGGCTACGACTCCGTCCTCGACCCGCTCTACGAGTCCGGCGAGTTCACCAAGGGCCCCGATGAATGGGTGCCCGACTGGGACAACGCCACGGGCGGCACCATCTTCGACCAGATGCTGACCGACACCGGCGCCGAGATCGACGGCGTCCTGGCCGCCAACGACGACCTCGCGCACGCCGTCATCACCGTCCTCGAACGCAACGGCCTCAACGGCACCGTCCCGGTCACCGGCCAGGATGCCACCCTCCAGGGCCTCCAGAACATCCTCACCGGCGACCAGTGCATGACCGTCTACAAGGCCATCGAAGAGGAGGCGAACGCCGCCGCCGAGCTCGCCGTCGCGCTCGCGAACGGCGAGAAGCCCGAGACCGACTTCTCCGTCACCGACCCGGTCACCGAGGACGAGGTCCCGGCCGTCCTGCTCGACCCCCTGTCCGTCACCGCCGAGAACATCCAGGCCGTCATCGACGACGGCTATGTCGCCTACGCCGACCTGTGCGCCGGCGACTACGCCGCGCTCTGCGACGAAGCCGGACTCACCGAGTAAGGAACCAGGACCCAGTGCTGCTCGAACTCTCCCGCGTATCCAAGAGCTTCGGCCCCGTCGAAGTCCTCTCCGAGGTCGATCTCGCCATCGACGCCGGCGAGGTGTGCGCCCTCGTCGGTGACAACGGCGCCGGCAAGTCGACGCTGGTCAAATGCATCGCCGGGATCCACGGCGTCGACGGCGGCACCATCGCCGTCGACGGCCGGGCCCGCGACATCTCCGGCCCGCGCGACGCCGCCGCCCTCGGCATCGAGGTCGTCTACCAGGACCTCGCCCTGTGCGACAACCTCGACGTCGTCGAGAACATGTTCCTCGGCCGGGAGAGACTCCATGGCGTCGTCCTCGACGACGACGCCATGGAGCAGCTCGCCGCCGAGACGCTCGACGGCCTGGCGGTGCGCACCATCCGCGACCTCCGCCAGACCGTCGCCAGCCTCTCCGGCGGACAGCGCCAGACCGTCGCCATCGCCAAGGCCGTGCTGTGGAACTCCAGGCTCGTCATCCTCGACGAGCCCACCGCCGCGCTCGGCGTCGCCCAGACCAGGCAGGTGCTCGAACTCATCCGGCGCCTCGCCGACCAGGGCCTGGCCGTCCTCTACATCAGCCACAACCTCAACGACGTGTTCGCCGTCGCCGACCGGATCGCCGCCCTCTACCTCGGCCGCATGGCCGCCGTCCTCGACGCCGCCGACGCCACCCAGTCCCAGGTGGTCGAGCTGATCACCAGCGGGCGCTCCGGCGCCCTCGGCCTGACCGAAACGAACGGAGCCCGGACGTGAGCGCCGACGTCAAGACGCAGCCCGAGACCCGGCGGGAGCCCGGCGCCGTCCGAGCCGTCGCCGACCACGCCCGCGGCTACCTCGCGAAAGTGCGCTCCGGCGAGGTCGGGGCGCTCCCGGCCGTCACCGGCATCATCGCGCTGTGCGTCTTCTTCGGCGCCGTGGAGCCGGTGTTCCTGTCCGTGGGGAACCTGGAGAACCTCTTCGGCCAGGGCGCGGCCGTCGCCTGCATCGCGATGGGCCTGGTGTTCGTGCTCGTCATCGGCGAGATCGACCTGTCGGCGGGCTACGCCTCCGGGGTGTGCGCCGCGGTCATGGCGGTGCTCCTCACCGAGCGGGGCCTGCCGTGGCCGATCGGCATCGGCGCCGCGATCGCCACCGGCGTCGCCATCGGCCTGCTGCTCGGCGCCATCGTCGTCAAGCTCGGCATCCCCTCCTTCGTGGTCACCCTCGCGGCCTTCCTGGCCTTCCAGGGCGTGGTGCTCATCATCCTCGACGAGGGCAAGAACATCTCGATCAACGACGAGACCGTCAAGGCGATCGCGGGCGGCAATCTCGAGCGCTGGCAGGGCTGGGCACTGCTGGCGGTGACCGTGGCCGCCTACGCCGCGCTCCAGCTCTCGCGGTGGCGCCGCCGCCGCGGGCGCGGGCTCGCCCACGACCCGCTCGCGGTGGTGTGCGCCAGGATCGCCGCGCTCGCGGCGCTGCTGACGGCCACGGTGTTCCTGCTCAACCTGGAGCGCTCGGCCAATCCGCAGCTCGTCTCGCTCACCGGCGTCCCGATCGTGGTGGTGGTGCTCGGCGCCCTGTTCGTGCTGTGGTCGTTCGTGCTGCACCGCACCAGGTTCGGCCGCCACCTGTACGCCGTCGGCGGGAACGCCGAGGCGGCCCTGCGCGCCGGCGTCGCCGTCGACCGGGTCCGCATCACCGCGTTCGTGATCTGCTCGGGCATGGCCGCCGTCGGCGGCATCGTCGCCGCCTCCAGAGCCGCCTCGGTGGACCCGAACACCGGTGGGTCCAATGTGCTGCTGCTTTCTGTCGGGGCCGCTGTGATCGGCGGTGCTAGCCTGTTCGGTGGCAAGGGCACGGTACGGGCGGCCCTGCTGGGAGGCGCGGTGGTGGCGATCATCAACAACGGCATGGGCCTGATGGGCCTGAGCGCCGGTGTGCGGTTCGGCGTGACCGGCGCGGTGCTGCTGCTGGCGGCGGGCGTCGACGCGATGTCCCGAGGCCGAGGTGCGCTCTTCGGCAGGCATTGAGCGGTGGCCCGACCAGCGACGGAGGAGCTGCGCCGGCGAAACCGCAGCGCCCTGCTCGAGCGACTGCACCGCCACGGGCCTCAGACGCGGGCCGAGCTGACCGAGGCGCTGGGCGTCAACCGGTCCACGATCGGCGCTCTGGCGGCGGACCTGTCGCAGTCGGGCCACATCCGCGAGACCACCGGGCGGTCCACCGGCAGCGCCGGGCGGCCCTCGACGCTCGTCGAGTGCGTGGCGGAGGCGGCGCGGGTCGCGGCCGTCGAGATCCGGGCGGGCCTGGTCCGGCTGGCCGTGGTCGGGCTCGGCGGGGCGGTCCTGGAGCGGGCCGAGGCGCCGCTGGCGCCCGGCGTCGACGCGGCGGAGGCCGCGGCCGCGGTCGACCGGCTGCTGGACGGCGCCGAGGCGAGCGATGCGGTGTCGGACGCGGTCGTGGCGGTGCCGGGACTGGTCGACGGCCCGACCGTGGCCCGCTCTGGCGAACTGGGGTGGGCCGGGCTCGATTTCGGCGCCGAGCTGCACCAGGCGACCGGGCGGCGTTGGAGGGTGGTCGACACGGCCACGGCCGCCGCGGTCGGCGAGTGGTCGCGGGGGGACGCGGGGGGCTCGGCGAACCTGCTGTACCTGCATGGCGGCCGGGGTCTGACGGCCGGGATCGTCGCCGACGGGCGGCCGCGGCGCGGCAGCTCGATCGCACTGGGGCATCTCGTGGTCGCTCCCGAGGGGGCGGCGTGCGAGTGCGGGCTGCGCGGGTGCCTGGAGGCCGAGATGGGCGCCGGAGAGTACGCCGCGTCGATCGAGACGACGACGGTCGCCGCGTGGATGGGCGACAGCCTCGCCCGCCAGACGGTGCAGCGCTCGGGCGAGTGCCTGGGACGGGCGCTGGGGGCGGTTGTCACGGCCGTCAACCCGGACGAGATCCTGTTCGGCGGCTGGCTGCGCGAGCTGTACCTGGCGTCGGCGGCGACGGTGCGTTCGAGCCTGGCGGCGACGACGCTGCCGCAGCTGCGGGCGCGCCTGCGGCTGCGGACGCCCGCGCTGGGCGCGGAGGGCCCGCTGGTCGGCGCGGCCGAGACGGGCTTCGAGGCGCTGATCGACGACATGCGATGACCACGTCACGGAATGTCACACACCCGCGCCAGGATTGAATCGGGGGCCCTCGGGCGTCCGATTTGAAGGGCGATGCCCCGATATGGGCGGGAGCGGTCGAGGTCGCCGCCGCTCGAACTCGAACGAATGCCGGACCCATCCGTCGCCCGCCGCTCGAACTCGAGTGAACGCTGGCCCACCAGGACTCGAACCTGGAATGACTGAACCAAAATCAGTAGTGTTGCCGATTACACCATGGGCCACCGGGCCGAACGCGGCCCGAACGCTGGTCAAGTGTAAATGAGCGGCACGAGTCCGCGCCAGCGCCCCGAGCGGAAAGAGCCGTGCGTCGCGGCGGTCGTTTACGCTTGGGCGGCATGCCGCTCGTTGACCCCGCCTCGTCCGCCGCCCTCTGGGTGACCAGCGCCCTCTGCTTCGCCTCCATTGTGGCGGTCCCGATCCTCGCCGTCTGGTACCTCCAGCGCTGGACGACCGGGTCGCTCATCGGCTGGCGCGAGCAGAAGCGCCTCATACCGCACCAGCAGCGCCAGATGCCCTACTTCCGGCAGTGGGCCGCCGAACGCGGCATGATCTACGCGCCCCGCAACGACGCCTGGGCGGGCATCGCCGCGCCGTGGCCGTTCATCGGCGAGGACGCGCGGGCCGAACACGTGTTCACCGGCACGGTCGGGTGCCACGAGGTGGCCGCGTTCCAGTACAGCGGCCGACTGTCCGAGCGGGGCAGGGTCGGCCTCATCCGCGACAGGCGTCGGGTCCTGATCACCTGCGTGGCGGTCAGGCTCCCGGCGCCGCGGCTCGAACTGCTGATCATCCCCGGCACGGCCTTCGACCAGGCGACGCAGCGGGCCGGATTCGCCCCGGTCGGCCTGCGGTACGAGAACCCGAGGTTCAACGAGCGGTTCAGGGTCACCGCCGAGAACGAGCGGTTCGCCCACGACGTCCTGACGCCCCGGATGATGGAGTGGATGCTCGCCGACCCGCTGGCGTCGCAGCGGCCCCTGATGGTCCGGGGCGCCTTCCTCATCACCTGGCACAAGGAGCCGATCACACTGGAGCCGCTGGACTCGCTGATCGGCATGCTCGGCGGCTTCCTCGACCGCGTCCCCGGCCACGTCTGGACCCAGCCGCTGATGCGGCCGAGGCCGCCTCAGGCGTTAGACCACACGTGCCGGGGCACCTGCGCGTACACGTCGATGAGGAAGTCCGCGCGGGCGAACACGTCCGCGAGGTCGACGCGGCCCGAACGGAAGCTCAGCAGCCACGGTCCGTCGAAGCGCCACCGGTAGGTCTGGGCGCGCCGGTCGGCCAGCATCCACTCCATCATGCGGGGGTGGATCACGTCGGACGCGAAGCGCCGGTCCGAGGAGTGGATCTTGAAGGTGTCGTTGAACCGCTGGTTCTCGAAATCGACGTCCTTGCCCCACCTCGACAGGAAGTCCTCCCGACCGACGTCCAGGACCGGGAGCGGGCCCGGCAGGCCGATCGCCACCACCTGGTAGGAGGCCATCACGGGCCGATCTTTGGCGGTCGACTGGTAGTCGTACCGGAAGAACACGATGTGCATGTTCTTGTACTCGCCGCGGAAGACGTCCATGCACTTGCAGGAGCTGTCGCGGCCGAGCTCGAACGGCGGCGCCGACGACACCCCCGCCACGGAGTCGTCCCTTCGCTCGTAACGGTAGCCGTACCGGGCCGCCCAGGACCGGAAGGCGATGATCTCCCTCCGCTTGGCGCGCCAGCCGATGACGCCGAGGACGGCGAAGACGAGCACGAGGACGAGCGCGAGCCACAGGCCCCCGACGTTGACGGTGGTCTCCGCGAGCAGATGCTGGTGCACTGGCGCTTCCTTGCCGGGCCGGAGGAAGCCTTCGGCGGCGCCTCAGGCGTTGGACCACACGTGCCGGGGCACCTGCGCGTACACGTCGATGAGGAAGTCCGCGTAGAAGAAGACCTCTTCGAGCTTCAGGGCGCCCGGGCGGAACGTCATCAGCCAGGGCCCCTCGAAGCGCCACGGGTAGGACATCGCCCGCTGGTCGGCGAGCATCCACTCCATGGTCCGGGCGTGGATCACGTCGAACGCGAACCGGCGGTTGGGCGACTTGACCCTGAAGGTGTCGTTGAACCGCTGGTTCTCGAAGTCGATGTCCTTCTGGAAGCGCTTGGAGAAGGCGTTCTCCTGGGAGATGTCGAGCAGCGGGCGGGCCGCCGGCAGGCCGATCGCGACCACCTGGTTCGGGTGCACCCGCGATTCCTTGCCCGAACCGGTCGTGTAGTTGTACTGGAAGAACACGATGTGCATGTTCTTGTACTTGCCGCGGAAGACGTCGAGGCCCTGCCGGGCGCGACCGGTGTTGAACGGGTCCTCGCTCGAGAACGCCGTGACCGAGTCGTCGCGCGGCTCGTAGTGGAATCCGTACTGCGCCGCCCACGCCCGATAGGCGGCGATCTTCTTCTGCCGCAGCCACCAGCCGAGCCAGGCGAGCCCGCCCACGACGACGGCGATGAGCACGTAAATGATGATCGACCCAGCGTCGCTGTCACTCTGGGCGAGCAGAATCTCTTGCACGGGGGCTTTCCTTGAGGTGAGCGGGATTACTGGTCGGGGGGCTCGGGCGCGCTACTGGCCGTACGGCTGCTGTCCGTATCCGGGCTGCTGGCCGTAACCGGGTTGCTGGCCGTAACCGGGTTGCTGCGGCTGCTGGGGCTGCTGCGGGTAGCCCGGCTGGGGCTGGCCGTACCCGGGCTGGGGCTGCTGCGGTTGGCCGTAGGCGGGCTGCTGGGCCGGCGGCTGGCCGTACCCCGGCTGCTGCGGGTGGCCGCCGACCTGCTGCGGCTGCTGGTAGCCGGGCATCTGGCCGGGGGCCGGCTGCGGCGGCAGCTGCTGTTGCGGCTGCTGGGGCTGCTGCATGTAGCCGGGCTGGCCCATGTCGCGCAGGCGGGGAGCGGTGCGCGCCTCGGGGCTGTCGAGCTCGAAGTACTCCTCGGGCTGGAAGTTGCCCATCTTGGCGGAGATGCTGCCGGGGAAGACCTGGAGCGCGGTGTTGTACTCGCGGACGTTCGCGTTGTAGAAGCGCCTCGGCGCGGCGATGCGGTTCTCGGTCTCGACGATCTCGGCCTGAAGCTGGAGGAAGTTCTGGTTCGTCTTGAGCGTCGGGTACGACTCCTGCATGTGGATGACGCCGCGGATCGCGCCGGAGAGCTGGCCTTCGGCCTGGCCCTGGGCTGCGTGGCCCTGGTTCGGGTCCTGGCGGGCGTGCATCGCCGCCGCACGAGCCTGCGAGACCTGCACCAGTGTGGCGTTCTCAGCCCCGGCTGCCTGCTGGACGACGTGCATCAGGTTGTCCAGCAGGTCGTACCGGCGTTGCAACTCCACGTCGATCTGCGCCCACGACTCCTGGGTGATGTTGCGCAGTCGCACCAGCTTGTTGCGCCCGCCCAACGCGACGAACACGAGGATGAGCGCTATCAGCAGCACCAGCACGAGGATCACGATGGCTGTGTTCATGAAACGAGAGCTTAGTCCATCTACGCCACCGGTCCGGAACCGCGCGGGGGGCCGTTCCCAGTGAGAGGGATCAGGCCACCAGGGCGTTCTCGACCACGGATGCGAGTTCGGCGGCGACCGACTGCGCGACCGGTTCCTCGGAGGCCTCGACCATGACGCGCACGAGCGGCTCGGTGCCCGAGGGGCGCAGCAGGACGCGGCCGTCGGAGCCGAGCTTGCGCTGCCATTCGGCGACGGCGCCGCGCACGGCCTCGCTCTCGATGACGGACTTGTCGGCGACGCGGACGTTGATGAGGACCTGCGGGGCCGGGGTGAACACCGAGGCCAGCTCGGCCAGGCTGCGCCCGGTCGCGGCCATGCGGGCCAGCAGCATGAGGGAGGTCAGGGTGCCGTCGCCGGTGGTGGCGTGGTCGGGCAGGACGATGTGCCCGGATTGCTCGCCGCCGAGCGAGAAACCGCCCTCGCCGAGGCGTTCGAGGACGTAGCGGTCGCCGACCTTGGTGGTCTCCAGCTTGATGCCGGCCTCGCCCATCGCCTGATGCAGGCCGAGATTGCTCATCACCGTGGTGACAAGTGTCTCACCTTGGAGGGTGCCGGCCTCGCGCATCGCCAGCGCCAGGATCGCCATGATGGCGTCGCCGTCGACCGGCTCGCCCGCGGCGTCGACGGCGAGGCAGCGGTCGGCGTCGCCGTCGAGGGCGATGCCGGCGTCGGCGCGGTGCTCGACGACGGCGGCGCGGAGCCCGTCGATGTGCGTCGAACCGCAGTCGTCGTTGATGTTGAGCCCGTCGGGAGCGGCGTTGATGGCGATGACCTCGGCGCCGGCGCGGCGCAGGGCCTCGGGGGCGGCGTGGGTGGCCGCGCCGTTGGCGGGGTCGACGACGACCTTGAGCCCTGCGAGGGAGTTCGGGCACACCGACACCAGGTGCTCGATGTAGGCCTCGACGGGGGCGGCGGCCTGGGAGATGCGGCCGACGGCCTCACCCTGCGGGAGCGGCTCGGGGGCGTCCATGGCGCGCTCGATGGCGTCCTCGACCTCGTCGGGGAGCTTGCGGCCGCCTGCGGCGAAGAACTTGATGCCGTTGTCGGGCATGGGGTTGTGCGAGGCGGAGATCATGACGCCGAAGGCGGCGCCGGTGGTGGCGGTGAGGTGCGCCACAGCGGGGGTGGGGAGGACGCCGAGGTCGATGACCTCGGCTCCGGCGGCGGCGAGCCCGGCCGCCGAGGCGGCCTCGAGCATCTCTCCGGAGGCGCGGGGATCGCGTCCGATGACGACGGTGGGACGGCGGCCCGAGGAGCCGAGCACCCGGACGGCCGCGATGTTGAGTTGGAGGGCCAGTTCAGGCGTGAGGTCGGCGTTGGCCCGCCCCCGGACGCCGTCGGTGCCGAACAGTCGTGACACGGTGTATCCCCTACTTGGTGAGCCGCGCACCGGCCCGGCCCTGGTCGTCGGATCACGGAAGCGTTCGGGGCCGCCGAGGATGACCTCGGCGGCCCCGTCGCATGTTGCAGACTAGCGTGCCCCCTCCCGGAGGGGAAGCGGTGCTAGCGCTTCGAGTACTGCGGCGCCTTGCGGGCCTTCTTGAGACCGTACTTCTTGCTCTCCTTCTCGCGGGCGTCGCGGGTCAGGAAGCCGGCGGCCTTGAGGGCCGGGCGCATGTTCGGGTCGACCTCGATGAGGGCGCGGGCGATGCCCAGGCGCAGCGCGCCGGCCTGGCCGGTGGCGCCGCCGCCCTTGATGTTGACGAGGACGTCGAAGTTGTCGCCGGCCTCGACGGTGACGAAGGGCTCGGCCACGGTCTGCTGGTGGACCTTGGACGGGAAGTAGTCCTCGAGGGTCTTGCCGTTGACGACGTACTTGCCGGTGCCCGGGACGAGGCGCACGCGCGCGATGGCCCGCTTGCGGCGGCCCACGGTCTGGATCGGCCGGTCGGCCGGGACGGCGGGGACGCTGGGCACGGTCGGAGCCGCGGCCACGTCGGCGGGGACCTCGACGGGCGCCTCGGCGACGGCCTCGGGGGCCTCAGGGGCCTCGGCGGTCTCGGGGGCCTCGTTCTCGACGGTCTCGGGGACCTGGTTCTGGTCGCTCATGAGTGTTCTGCTCCTCGACGCGCCTACTGCGCGACCTTCGTGATCTCGTACGGCTTCGGCTGCTGGGCGGTGTGCGGGTGGCCGGGGCCGACGTACACCTTCAGCTTCTTGAACATGGCTCGGCCGAGCTTGTTCTTCGGCAGCATGCCGAGCACGGCCTTCTCGACGGCCTTGTGCGGGGCCTTCTCCATGAGCTCCGCGTAGGTCTTCTCTTTGAGGCCGCCCGGGTAACCGGAGTGGCGGTAGGCCTTCTTCTGGAGCAGCTTGTTGCGCGTCAGGACGACCTTCTCGGCGTTGACCACGATGACGTAGTCGCCGGTGTCGGTGTTCGGAGCGAACATGGGCTTGTGCTTGCCTCGGAGCAGTTGGGCCGCGTGCGTCGCGAGCCGACCCAACACCACGTCGGACGCGTCGATCACGAGCCACTGCCGGTCGATGTCTTCCGGCTTGGGGCTGTACGTGCGCACAGGTTTACCTAGCTTTCGTTGTCGGTGTGGAACGAACCCCGCGGAGATGTCGCGGAGCCGCCTGAATCCCGGGAGCCCTCGGGCCCCGCCCGCCAGGGGCGCGGGCCGCTGGGCGGCCCGGTCGGGATTCGTTGGACAGTGCCTCTTGACGAGCGCACTCGAACAACAGCTACTCATTTTACGCGGCCCTCGAAGCCGACCGGCAGGCGGCCGCCGTGACCTCGGATACAGCCCGCGCTCGGGCGACGCCCCGCGCGGCGGGCCGGCGCGCGCGCCGGCCCGCCGCGCGGGGCGTCGCCCGGTGCCGGATCCGCTCGCGGTCCCGGTTCGGCGCGGGGCGTCAGGCGCCGTCCACGACGGGCAGGTAGACCTTGCCGCCGGAGCGCGTGAACTCCTCGCTCTTCTCGTCCATGCCCTGCCGGGCGTAGTCCTTGAGCTCCTGGCTGATCTTCATCGAGCAGAACTTCGGGCCGCACATGGAGCAGAAGTGCGCGGTCTTGGCCGGCTCGGCCGGGAGCGTCTCGTCGTGGTACTCGCGGGCCCGGTCGGGGTCGAGCGAGAGGTTGAACTGGTCCTCCCAGCGGAACTCGAACCGCGCCTTCGACAGCGCGTCGTCCCAGGCCTGCGCCGCCGGGTGGCCCTTGGCGAGGTCGGCGGCGTGGGCGGCGATCTTGTAGGCGATCACGCCCTCCTTGACGTCGTCGCGGTTGGGCAGGCCGAGGTGCTCCTTGGGGGTCACGTAGCAGAGCATCGCGGTGCCGAACCAGCCGATCATGGCCGCGCCGATCGCCGAGGTGATGTGGTCGTAGGCCGGGGCGACGTCGGTGGTGAGCGGCCCGAGCGTGTAGAACGGTGCCTCTCCGCAGAGTTCCTGCTGGAGGTCGACGTTCTCCTTGATCTTGTGCATCGGCACGTGGCCGGGGCCTTCGATCATGACCTGCACGTCGTACTCCCAGGCGATCCTCGTCAGCTCGCCGAGGGTGCGCAGCTCGGCGAACTGGGCCTCGTCGTTGGCGTCGGCGATCGAGCCGGGCCGCAGGCCGTCGCCGAGGGAGAAGGCGACGTCGTATTCGGCGAAGATCTCGCACAGCTCCCGGAAGTGCGTGTACAGGAAGCTCTCCTGGTGGTGGGCCAGGCACCAGGCGGCCATGATGGAGCCGCCTCGGGAGACGATCCCGGTGACGCGGTCCGCGGCGAGCGGCACGTACCGCAGCAGCACTCCGGCGTGGACGGTCATGTAGTCGACGCCCTGCTCGGCCTGCTCGATGATCGTCTCGCGGTAGACCTCCCAGTTCAGTTCGACCGGGTCGCCGCCGACCTTCTCGAGGGCCTGGTAGAGCGGGACGGTGCCGATCGGGACCGGGGAGTTGCGGACGATGTGCTCGCGGGTCTCGTGGATGTGCTTGCCGGTGGACAGGTCCATGACCGTGTCGGCGCCCCACTTGACGGCCCAGGTGAGCTTCTCGACCTCGTCGGCGATGGAGTCGGAGACCGCGGAGGTGCCGATGTTCGCGTTGATCTTGGTGAGGAAGTGCTTGCCGATGATCATCGGCTCGGTCTCGGGGTGGTTGACGTTCGCCGGGAGGATGGCCCGCCCGGCGGCGATCTCGTCGCGCACGAACTCGGGGTCGAGCCCTTCGCGGACCGCGACGAACGCCATCTCGGGGGTGACGGTCCCGGCTTTGGCGTAGTGCAGCTGGGTGTTGCGTTCGCCGCTGCCGCGCTCCTCGATCCAGGCGCGGCGCAGCCCCGGCAGGCCCTGTTCGGGATCGGAGCCGGGGCCGGAGGTGTCGTAGAGCCGCACCGGTTCCTCGCCGCCGCCGAGCGCGACCTCGGTGAACGGCACGCGGACGTCGGGGCGGGGGCCTTGGACGTAGATCTTCTTCCTTGCGGCGGATGCCATGTCGTCTCCTCGATGCTGCTACAGGGTGGCGCTCTTGCGGCCGTGGTGGTGGTGGACGGGGCCGGGTCCGGCGCCGAGCCTCCAGCTCGCCGCGGCCTTGAGGGCCTCGGTGACATAGGTCTTGGCGCCCGCGACGGCCTGCGCGAGCGGGTGGCCGAGCGCGAGCCGGGCCGCGATCGCGGCGGCGAGGGTGCAGCCGGTGCCGTGGGTGTTGCGGGTCTCGACGCGCGGGGCGGTGAGGTCGAGCATCCGGCCGTCGCACCACAGCACGTCGGTCACGCTCGCTCCCGCGGCGTGTCCGCCTTTGACCATGACGGCGCGCGGGCCGTAGGTGGCCAGGGCGCGGGCGGCCTCGCGCATGTCGTCGACGCCGCGGAGCTCGCGGCCGAGGAGCCGCCCGGCCTCGGGGAGGTTCGGTGTGATGACGGTGGCGAGCGGGCCGAGCCTGCCGAGGTAGGCGGCGGCGTCGCCGGAGAACAGCGAATCGCCCGAGGTGGTGACCATGACGGGGTCGACGACGAGGAAGGGGAGCCGGTCGGCGCCGCCGTATTCGGCGACGACGCCGAGGGTCGCCTCGTCGCCGAGCATCCCGGTCTTGACCGCGGCGACGTCGAAGTCGGACAGGACCGCCTCGAGCTGGGCGCGCACGAAGTCGGCGGGCGCGGCGTGGGCGGCGGTGACGCCGCGGGTGTTCTGCGCGGTGAGAGCGGTGACGACGCTGGTGCCGTGGACGGCGTGGGCCGCGAAGGTGTGGAGGTCGGCCTGGATGCCGGCGCCGCCGCCGGAGTCCGATCCGGCGACGGTGAGTGCGACGGGCGGCTGCCGGTGTGCGGGTGTCACAGCTCGGCGATCCCTTCGAAGCTGGTGGAGGCCCGCGCGAGCCGGCGTTTCGGGATGCGCCCGGCCAGGCGCGCGGCGCGCCCGGCGCGGACGGCGTCCCGCATGGCCCCGGCCATGAGCGCGGGGTCGGCGGCGCGGGTGACGGCGGTGGCGAGCAGGACGGCCGCGCAGCCCAGTTCCATGGCGAGCGCGGCGTCGGAGGCGGTGCCGATGCCGGCGTCGCAGATGACCGGCACCCCCGCCTGCTCGCAGATGAGTGCGAGGTTGTGGGGGTTGCGGATGCCCAGGCCGGTGCCGATGGGCGCGGCCAGCGGCATGACGGCGGCGCAGCCGGCCTCTTCGAGACGGCGGGCCAGGATCGGGTCGTCGTTGGTGTAGGGCAGGACGGTGAAGCCGTCGCCGACGAGGGTCTCGGCGGCGTCGAGGAGCTCGACCGGCTCCGGCAGGAGGGAGTCCTCGTCGCCGATGACCTCGAGTTTGACCCAGTCGGTTTCGAAGGCCTCGCGGGCGAGGCGGGCGGTGCGGACGGCCTGCTCGGCGGTGAAGCACCCGGCGGTGTTGGGCAGGACGTCGACGCCGCAGCGCTCGATGACGTCCACGATGGAGCCTTCGGCGCGGGGGTCGACGCGGCGGAGGGCGACGGTGACGAGTTCGGTGCCGGAGGCGGTGATGGCGTCGGCGAGCTGGGCGTGGTTGGCGGCGCCGCCGGTGCCGAGGATGAGCCTGGACCCGAAGGTCCGGTCCGCTATCTGGAGCTTGTCCATGGTCAGCCTCCTTGGGTGGCGGTGAGGACTTCGACGGTGTCGCCGTCGGCGAGCGGGCGGTCCCATTCGGAGCGGGGGACGACCTCGCCGTTGAGGGCGACGGCGATGCCGCGTTCGGCCTCGGTGACGGCGGCGACGGCTTCGGCGATGGTCCGGACGTCGTGGCGTGCGCGGCCGTTGAGTTCGATGTTCATGAGCCCTCCTCGAATCGCAGGGGATCGAATGCGGCCGGGATCGCGTCCGCGTCGCCGAGCGCGAGGGCCGCGACGCGGTCGGCCGTGGCCGGGGTCAGCGCGATGCCGTGCCGGTAGTGGCCGGTCGCGGCGATGGTGCGGTCGTCGACGCGGCCGATGAGCGGGAGGTTGTCGGGCGCGGTGGGCCGGAATCCGACCGTGATCTCGTCGAGGTGGTACTCGGCGATCTCGGGAACGAGGTCGATGGACCACCGCAGCAGATCGTGGGCGGCCCCGGCGGTGCCGGTGGTGCGGTCGAAGCCGCGTTCGTCCACGGTGGCGCCCACGACGATCTCGCCGTCGTCGCGGGGCACGATGTAGATCGCGTGCCCGTGGACGTGCCCGCGGACGGTCCCGGCGGGCCGCGGCTGGACCGCCGAGGCACGCAGCCGCAGGACGGCGCCGCGGACGGGCCGGACCGGCAGTCCGAATGCGGCCGAGCCGCATCCGGCGGCGAGGACCACCTGGTCGGCGTCGAGCGCCGCCGGGTCCTCGACGTGCGCTGCGCGGAACTCCACACCGGCGCGCTCGGCGGCGGCGAGGAGCGCGGCGTGGACGGCGCGGGGCTCGACGGCGTGGTCGCCGGGGACGAGCACGCCGCCTCGGACGCGGTGGGTCAGCAGCGGCTCGAGCTCGCGGGCCCGGCGCGGCGCGAGCGTGTCCACGGTGCGGCCGGTGGTGCGGTAGAGGGCCGCCAGGCGGTCGATCTCGGCGCGGTCGCCTTCACCGAGGCCGACCATGAGCGTGGCGGTGTCGCGGTGGGCGACGGGGACTCCGGACGCCGCTTCGAGCTCGGCGGCGAAGCCGGGCCAGGCGTCGACCGATTCGGCCATGAACGGGAGGAGGGCCTCCTCGCCGAACTGGGCTTCGGTCGCGGCGGCGAGTATCCCGGCGGCGACGCGAGACGCTCCGGAACCGGGCGCGGGGTCGTGGACGGTGACTCGGGCGCCGAGGTTCGCGGCCCGCCAGGCGATGGCGAGCCCGATCGATCCGGCGCCGACGACGGCGAGGCGCATCAGTCGTCTCCCGCCCGTCGCCCGCCTTCACCCGGACCGGGCTGAAGGCGGTACTCGCCCACGGCCTCGAGGAGTTCGGCTGTGGCGCGTTTCGGATCGTCGGCGGAGGCGATCGCGCCGACCACGGCCACGCCGTGGGCCCCGGCGGCCCGGCATTCGCGGGCGCGTTCGGCGGTGATGCCGCCGATGGCGATGACGGGGAGGTCGACGGCCTCGCAGACGGCGGCGAGCCCGTCGAGGCCGATGGGCCGGGGCAGGCCGGTCTTGGTGCTGGTCGTCCACACCGGGCCGACGCCGAGGTAGGTGGCTCCGGCGCGGCGGGCGGCGCGGGCGGACTCGGGTTCGCGGCAGGTGCCGCCGATGACGGCGGCGTCGGGGAGGATGCGGCGGGCGACGTCGACGGGCAGGTCGTCGGCGCCGAGGTGGACGCCGTGCGCGCCGACGGCTTGGGCGATGTGGACGCGGTCGTTGACGAGGCAGACCGCGTTCCACTGATCGCACAGTTCGGCAAGGGCCGCAGCGAGGTCGAGGGCGGCCCGGTCGGTGTAGTGGTCTTCGGGCCGGATCTGGACGAGCCTGGCTCCGGCTTCGAGCGCCGCCTGCGCGACGGCCAGTGGAGAGGCGCCGTCGCGGGTGTCGGTGATGAGGTGGAGTCGGGGTAGACGAGTAGCGTGCATGGCTCCTTCTCCCTGCGCCAGCATGATCTGGATCAGGTTCGACGGTCGGGACTACCGAGTCCCCTCTCAGCCCGATGCATCGGACTCCCGTGGGTGTATTCGCTTACGCGGCCCACGCTACGTCATCACGCTGCGCGGCGGCAAGCCCGGTGTCAGGATGCGGACACTCCACGTTCGGATCAGCCGGCGTCCGGCAGGTCGCCGTCCCGGTCCGGCCGCCGCCTGCCCTTGTACAGCATCCAGATTCCGGGCACCGCGAACGCGAGTCCGATCAGGATCGCGAACACCAGCCCGAGGAGCGCGTCCGTCCGCTGCTCTTGGACGGTCTTGGTGGACTCGCCGACGGCCCGGCCGTCGATGACCGTGGTGCACTGGTACCGGGAGGGGTCGCAGATCGTCGTGTCGGCCCACACCCATATCCCGAAGGCGATGGAGACGATGCCGATCAGGATGAGCGGGAGCCCCGCGGACGAGCGCCTCCGGTCCCGGTCGACGCGCGTCGACGGCGGCGGGCCGCCCCTCCGCCGCTCCGGCCCGCCGCGCTCGTGGACGAAGACCATGTGCCCGCCCTCGACGGACACGGCGACGTTGTCGGACAGTCCGGCGGGGAGCGTGATCGTCTCGGTCCGGGTCGCCGTCATCGTCCCGCCGCCGCCGCAGAACTCGCAGACGTCCGCGGTCTCGGCGTCGCGGCCCGAGCCTTCGCAGTTGACGCACGGGCCGGGCGCGTCGACCTCCACCTCCTTCTCGCAGCCGGACTCCATCTCTTCGGGCGTGAGGTGGACGTGGATCCAGTCCGAGGAGGGGGACTGCGAGGTCATATCCGATCCTTCCGGGAGAGTGGCGAATGCGTCGGCCGTCCTCTGCCGGCCCGCAGGCCGCGGCGGCAGGTCTCCGCTCGGGCGGGGCGTGATCCGGCCGCACGGCGATGTGCCGCCGCAGACGGGCGAAGCGGCGTGTTCGAGGCGTGCGCCCGAATGGTCAGGCGCCGTGTTCGACCTTCAGCACACGGTAACCCTTGGCGCTGGCGTGCTTGTCCACCGCCCAGCCCGCACCGGCGAGCCAGCGCGCCAGCGAGTCCGCGCCGAGGTGCTTGGAGACGACCAGCCACGCCACGCCGCCGGGCTTCAGGCGCGGCAGCCACGTCTCCAGCAGTTCGTGCAGGGCCTCCTTGCCCACCTTGATCGGCGGGTTCGACCAGATCTCGTCGAACGACACCTCCCGCGGCACCTCCCCGGGAGTCGCGACGCGCACCGTGCCCGGCGCCTTCGCGGTGTTGCGCCGCGCCAAGTCCAGGGCGCGCCGGTTCACGTCGACCGCCCACACCTCCGCGTCCTCGCGCCGCGCCAGCACCGCGCTGATCGGCCCGTACCCGCACCCCAGGTCCAGGAACGTCCCGGCCTCCTCGGGCGGGACCACCTTGTTCAGCAGCACGCTCGTCCCCGGGTCGAGGCGGCCGCCGGAGAAGACGCCGGTCGAGGTGGTCAGCTCGTAGTTCACGCCGTCCAGTTCGAAGGCGACGGTGCGCTCGCGGTCGTCGACGGCGGGCTGCTCGCTGAAGTAGTGCTCTGGCTGCTCGGACACGCCCCCATTGTCGCCTCTCCCCGGTGCCCGCTCGCCGCGGATCGGCCCACTCGTGTGACGTCAGGGGCGCCCGGGGTCTCCCGTTCGCGGAGGAGCGCTCGGTTTACTCCCCCAGGGGGAACGTTCCCCGGTTCCGGGCCGCCCCGGGTCTATGCTCCCCTCATGGCACACGGCCCGTCCCCCTTCGGTGTCCCGCAGCGCGAGGAGCGACACGAGCACACCGTCGAGGATTTCGACCGGGCTGAACACATCGACCGCGCGCACCGCACCGCGCCGACGATGCGGCTCAGTCCCGAGGAGACGCCGCTGCCGCCGATGCCGGCGCAGCGTTCCGCGGAAGAGGAGATGCAGGGGCATCTGGATCGCATCCAGGCCTCGCGTCCGCTCCGCCGCGCCGCTCAGCGCGCCCGCCGCCGCACCCGCTGGTGGCTGATCGTGCTCGCGGTGGTCAGCGGCCTGGCCGTCGTGGCCGCTTGCGGCGCGGGGGCGTTCATCGTGCTGCGCGAGGGCGAGACCGCTCCGACGACGCAGCACGCGCCGTCGGCCGAGGACACGCGGCCGCAGTCCTCCGAGGACGCCTCATCGGCGGCGCCGGGCGTGGTCGACCCGATCGAGCAGCGCGCGACCGACCCCGAGCCGATCACGGTCGCCGAGCTGTTCGGCTCGTCCTCGGTCACTCCGGCCGGCGGGGCCGGGGCGTACGAGGTCCTGGCGACCGAGGAGCTCGCCGACTGCTCCGAGGCGGGTCTGGACGAGCTCGCCGAGCTGCTGGCCGACTCCGGCTGCACCCAGACCGTCCGCGCGACGCTCGCCAGCCCCGACGGCGAGTACGCGGCCACCGCCGGGGTGCTCAACCTCGAGGACGCGGCCGAGGCCGAGGGGCTGCGCGACGCCGTCGAGGCGGGCCTCGAGGGCGGCTTCGCCGCGCTGCGCAGCGACGGCGCGGGCGCCGATCTCGGCCGCGCCGCGACGATGGTCGGCTACAACACCTACGGGCACTACCTGATGTACGTGGTCATCGGCCGCACCGACGGCGAGGACCTGGAGGACGCCGACGAGGCCGTCATGGCGGTGGTGAACGATATCCTCGACGTGTGGCTGGTGGATCAGCTCCTTCCCCGCCGCAGTGTCGAGTGACGACCCGTCGCACGGCAGCCGCCGAGCGAAGCAGGTGAGGGTCGTGTCCGCTCCGAAGTTCTCCGAATCGAACATGCGCGGCAAGACCCTGGCCCCGCCGGGGTCGAAACTGGTTCTCGCCGAGTGGGAGGCCGCGGGGTCGCCCGACGGGGAGCGGCGCTACGAGGCGCCGCTGCACCGGCACACCGAGGACGAGGCCTGGTACGTGCTCGAAGGGACGCTCGCGGTCCGGATCGGCGACGAGGAGGTCGAGGTCCCGGCGGGAGGAGCGGCGATCGTGCCAGGCGGCACGGTCCACACCTACCGGAATCCGAGGCCCGAACCCGCCCGGTACCTGTTGGTCATGGGCGCCAAGACGAACGCGCTCATCGGGGCGATTCACGGCGCCGCGGACCGCAGTCCCGGCGCGATGCGGCGGCTGTTCGAGGAGCATGACGCCGAGCTGCTCGAGTAGGCGCCGCCAAGGTCGCGAATGTCCGACACGCCACGATTCCGTGAGAAACGCGTGTCTATGTCGTTAACGATTTGCTTTGTCTCTTGCCTTGCCCCATCATCCCATGTTTTGATCGAAGTGAGTCGATGGACTCGATCCGGTCCCCGGCTCGTGTCATGCCGTCCGGTCCCCCCGACCGACCCTCACAGGAGCATCAGATGCATATCGTGAAGCGCTTCGCGCGCCGTGGCGCGGCGGTGCTGGCGGCGGCCTCGCTGGCCGCCCTCGGCGTCGTCGTCCTCGACACCTCCCCCGCCGCCGCCGTCCGCCCGCCGGGCATCCCCTCGGACTCCACCGCGCAGTCCGAGCTGAACGCCCTCACCGTCGCCTCCGAGCAGAACAGCGGCTACGACCGGGACCTGTTCCCGCACTGGTCGAGCGTCGGCGACGGCTGCACCGCCCGCCAGTACGTCCTCCTTCGCGACGGCTCCGACGTCGAGACGGGCTCGGACTGCCAGCCGGACTCCGGTTCCTGGCAGTCCGACTTCGACGACACGTGGACCAGCACGGTCTCGAACGCCACCATCGACCACGTCGTCGCCCTCGCCGAGGCCTGGGGCTCGGGGGCGAGGGACTGGAGCACCGCGGAGCGCGAGGCCTTCGCCAACGACGTCGACTCGCCGCAGCTGTGGATCGCGACCACCTCGGTCAACTCCTCCAAGAGCTCCTACGACCCGGCCGAGTGGATGCCGCCGAACGCCTCCGTCCGCTGCGACTATGTCAAGGCGTGGATCCACGTCAAGTACCTCTACGACCTGAGCGTCGACTCCGCCGAGAAGAGCGCGCTCCAGTCGCACCTGTCGAATTACTGCTGAAGACCGACCTCGCTCCCCCCAGAGGGGCCGCCGTCCCCGCGGCGGCCCCTCCCGCCTTCCCGGCCGGAACGCCATGTCGGTTTCGTGCCAGCGCGGGCCGCGGCCGCCGACGAGACTTGCTCCGTACCGATGATGCGGAACATCAAGACAGGAGCAGTCATGCCACAGCGATTCGAGTCCAAAGTGGTCATCGTCACGGGAGGTGCGACCGGCATGGGGCTGGCCGTCGCCGAACGCGTCGCGGCCGAAGGCGGCACGGTGCTCATCGCCTCGCGCCGCAAGGACGTCGGCGAGACCGCCGTCGCCTCCATCACCGCCAAGGGCGGCACGGCCGCCTACGTCCGCACCGATGTGACCGTCGAGGCCGAGGTCGAACGGCTCGTGGCCGTCGCCATCGGCGAATACGGCGGGCTCCACGGCGCCTTCAACAACGCGGGCGGCATGAACGCCTTCGGGCCGCTCCCGCAGGTGGAGACGGAGGCGTGGCACGCCGACATCGCGCAGAGCCTCACCAGCGTGTTCTTCGGGCTCAAGCACCAGATCCCGGCCATCGCGGCCTCCGGCGGCGGCGCGATCGTCAACAACGCCTCGAACCTCGGCGTGGTCGGCTTGGGCACGGTCGCGCCGTACGTGGCCGCGAAGCACGGCGTCGTGGGTCTGACGAAGGCCGCCGCGCTCGAGACCGCCGCGCAGGGCGTGCGGGTCAACGCCGTGCTGCCCGGCGGCGTGGACACGCCCCTGTTCGGGGCGACCACCGGGGCCACGGCCGAGGGCCGCGAGATGGTCGAGGGCCTGCACCCGCTGGGGCGCGTCGCGCGGCCGGAGGAGATCGCGGCGTCGGTGTGCCACCTGCTGAGCGACGAGGCCTCGTTCATCACCGGCACGGCCATGTCCATCGACGGCGGTTTCACCGCGCGGTGACGCAGGCTCGGAGACCCGCGCGGGCCTCCGAGCTTGCGATTCGATGTTTCCAACAGTGCTGTTATATTAGCGCTGTGACAAATACCGACCCTACTGAGCGCGGCTACTGGCGCCCGCTGATGGCGCTGCAAGAGCGCATGGAGGCCGACATCGCCGCTCTGTACGCCGAGCGGGGCCTGAGCGGCGTGCGTCCTCGCTTCGCCTACCCGCTGATCCGGCTGGCCCACCGCGGCCCGATGACGATCCGCGACCTCGCCGAGAGCCTCGACAGGACCCATTCGGCCCTGAGCCAGACCGTCGCGGCGATGCGCGAGGAGGACCTGGTCGAGACCGTGCCCGGCCCCGACGCGCGCACCCGCGTGGTCAGGCTGACCGAGCGCGGCCGGGATCTGGTGCCGTTCCTGGAGGCCGAGTGGCGCGCCACCGAGGACGCCGCCGAGGCCCTCGACGCCGAACTGCCGGTCCACCTCGCCGACTACATCGAGGCGATGACGGCCCGGCTGGCGCAACGCGGCTTTCGCGAGCGGATCGCCGAACACCTCGAACACTCCTGGGACAACGGCCCCGAGAGTGAGGGCGACGCCGAAAGCGGGGACGAGGACGAGCGGTGAGCGCACGCACCGGTCTGGTCGACACGCGACCGCTCGCCGCCAGCGCCGACTACCGGCGCCTGTGGGCGGGCACCTCCCTGTCGGCCCTCGGCCACCAGATGACGGTCCTCGCCGTCCTCTTCCAGGTCTGGGAACTGACCGGGAGCCCGGTGTGGACCGGCATGATCGGCCTGGCCTCGGCGATCCCGATGATCGTCTTCGGCACCGTCGGCGGCTCGCTGGCCGACGCGGTCGACCGGCGCGTCCTGGTCCGGTGGACGACGCTCGGCCAGATGCTGTGCGCCGCCGCGCTGGCCGCCCAGGCCGTGGCCCAGACCCACCACTTGGCGATCATCTTCGCGCTCGTGGCCGCCCAGGCGAGCTGCTCGGCCCTCGGCGCACCGGCCCGCCGCACCTTCCCGGCCCGGCTGCTGCCCCGCGACCTCGTGCCCGCCGGGCTGGCCCTGCAACACCTGAGCTTCCAGGGCGCCATGCTCGCGGGGCCCGCGCTGGGCGGCCTCATCATCGGCCAATGGGGCCTGACGGCGTGCTACGCGATCGAGGCGGTCACCTTCATCGTCGCCCTGTACGCGGTCCTCCGCCTACCCGCACTGCCGCCGCTGAACGCCGACGGACACCGAGCGGGACTGCGCTCCATCGCGAACGGGCTGCGGCACATCGTTCGCGCCCGCGAGGTGCGCGGGTCGTTCGGCATCGACCTGTTCGCGACCCTGCTGGCGATGCCGATCGCGCTGTTCCCCATGATCAACGAACTTCGTTTCGGCGGCTCCCCGGAGACGCTCGGGCTCTTCCCGTCCGCGATCGCGGTCGGCGGCATCGTCGCAGGACTGTTGTCGGGCCTGGTCTCCCGCGCCGATCGCCCCGGACTGGTCCAGTTGTGGGCAGCCGGTGCGTGGGGCGTGGCCCTGGCGGGATTCGGCCTGGCCGAGCCGCTGTGGGCCGTGCTCGGAGCACTCGCGGTCGCCGGCGCCGCCGACACCGTCAGCGTGATCGCTCGCGGCACACTGGTGCAGTTGGTGACCCCCGACAGCCTCCGGGGACGAGTTTCCTCGGCCGAACACGTCATCGGCATCGCCGGACCGGACCTCGGCAACGCCCGCGCCGGAGCCGTCGCGGGCCTGAGCTCCGCGCCGGTCGCACTGGTCTCCGGCGGGCTGCTCTGTGTGGTGGGGGTGCTGTGGATCGCCCTGCGCAACCGCCCACTGCGCGAGTTCCGAGTCAGCGTCGCGGAAGGATCAGTGCCGTAGTGCGATCGCGGTGTGCCACCTGCTGAGCGAGGAGGCGGCGGTCTCACGCAGCGCCGTCCGGCGCTGAATCGAGCCACGACGCGTGTGGGGCCGGGCGCGAAACGCCAGGCCCCACACGTATCCGACCCTCGTTCAAGCGGTGACGATCTCGTCTTTCAGCGGGGCGAGCGCTCCGGCGATCACGCCGATGGTCTCCGCGTCGACACCGGCCTCGGTCAGGGAGGCGGCCAGGTGGCCCACCACCCGGTCGAAGTCGGGCGAGGTGATCGCCAGGTCCGCGTGGGCCTTGCGCATGGAGCGCCCGCTGTAGGGACGGCTCGCGCCGAGCGCCTGCCCCACGAAACGGGCCTGATGGGTCTTGAGCCGGTCCATGTCGATGCCCTCGAAGTATCCGGCCAGCGCGGGGTCGTCGGTGACCTTGCCGTAGAAGATCGCCACGACGGCCTCCACCGCGGCCTCGCCGCCGATCTGCTCGAACACCGTGGTGGTCGCCTGCGTTTCAGGAGTGTCGTTCATCGCATCAGCATGGGCCACAGGTGGTGCCGGACCGTGGCCTCGGCGTTGGCATCGTGTTCCGGCGGCCCTGCCGAGTCGGCCCTGCCGGAATGCGGCCCCGGAAACCCGGTGTTCACATCCCGGCAGGGTCCAGCAGCGTCAAGGCGCTCAGGCACCGAGGTCGGCGGCGACCGCGATCAGCTCGGCCAGTTCGTCGACGTCGGGGTCGTCGCTCGCGGCGGCGAGCTCCTGCGCCGCGGGCAGGAGCGATTCGCAGTCGAAGCCTTCGGCGCTGCCGCGCAGCGCTTCGGCGAAGGCGGCGGCGACCACGTCCACGCCCAGGCTCGGCGCCGCGTCGCCGTACGCCGACTGGTCGGCGCCGGACATCGTCGCCGCGACGGTGTCGGCCTCGCCGCTCTCCGGGTCCAGCCAGCGCGCCTCGGCCGTGGCGAGTTCACCGGACTCGCCGGTGAGCGTCAGCGCGTACAGCGCGGTGACGCTGTGGCCGGGCCCCACCTCGCCGCCGTCCACGCTGTCGTCTTCGAACTCCTCGTCCTCGATGGCGCGGTTCTCGAAGCCGATGAGCCGGTATTCGGCGACGGTGTCGGGCGAGAACGTCACCTGGATCTTCGCGTCGCGCGCGGCGACGCCGAGCGTGGAGGTGAGCCGCTCTGAGAAGACGCGCTCGGCCTCGGTGGCCGTGGCGAAGTAGACGGCCCAGCCGTCGCCGTTGTCGGCCAGCTGCTCCAGCGTCTCCTGGTTGTAGGAGTCGCCGACGCCGACGGTCAGGAGCGTGATGCCCTCGGCGATCTGCGGTTCGAGGTCCTCGAGGATGGCATCGTGCTCGGTGAGGCCGACGTTGGCCTCACCGTCGGAGAGCAGGATGACCCGGTTGTCCTTGCCGGAGTCGAAGGATTCGCCGGCGATCTCGTAGCCGTCGACGAGGCCGGCGTGCATGTTGGTCGATCCGTTCGACTCCAGGTCGTCGACGGCGTCGTGGAGCTCGTCGCCGTCGCCGACCGGTGTCATCTCCTTGAGCACCTCGGAGTCCGACTCGTAGGTGACGATGGCGACCGCGTCGGTGGGTCGCAGCTCGTCGATGAGGGTGTGGAGTGAGTCGCGGACGATCTGGATGCGGTCGCCGGACATCGAGCCGGACACGTCGATGACGAACGTCAGGTTCACGTCCGCCCTCGCCTCGTCGCTCTCGCTGCGGGTCTGGAGGCCCACGCGCATGACGTGGGTGGCGTCGCCGGCCTCGTACCACTCGGGCAGCTCGGCGCCGTCCACGGTGATCGCGAAGCCCGCGCCGTCGGGCTCGGCGTAGCCCTGGTCGAAGTAGTTGACGAACTCCTCGGGGCGTATCTGGTCCTCGGGCGGCAGTTCGCCGTCGTTCAGGGAGCCGCGGGCGAAGTCGTAGGAGGCGCTGTCGATGTCGACGGCGAAGGTCGACTCGGGGTCCTCGGCCGGGGAGACCGGACCGCCTGCGAACTCTTCCTCGGGGTGGTCGGCGGGCGCGGGGGCGCCGTTCTGGGCGAGGCCGCCGCCCTCGCCGCCGGTGCAGGCGGCGAGCGGCGCCAGCAGCAGCACGGTCAGGGTCACGGCCTTCAGCGGGTGTCTCATGAGGGGTCCCTTCGTGTTCGGCGGAGGTACATGCCCATGAGACCGTCTTTTTCCGACGGCGGTTCCGTCTGTGCCCGAACCGTGATGCGCCGGTGAGGAAATCGGACCGATCCGTGTCCGGACCGTCACAAGGTCACGGTCCGGTCGCGGGCCTCAGCGGGTCCTGACCCTCCTGGTCAGGTCGATGCGGGACCGCCAGTCCGCCGGGTCGTCCGAATACGACACCTCGGCGAGGGTGAGGCCGTGCGGGCCGACGACGTGGACGTCGTTCGCTCGCTCGCCGAGATCGAGGATCGAGGCCAGCCACTCCTCGTCGCGGCGGCCGTCGCCGACGGCGAGCGCGGCGCCGACGAGGCTGCGGACCATCGAGTGGCAGAACGCGTCGGCGCGGACCGTCGCCACCGCGACGCCCTCGCCGTCGCGGGCCCAGTCGTACTGGAGCAGCTCGCGGATCGTCGTGGCGCCCTCGCGTTGCTTGCAGAAGCCGACGAAGTCGTGCTCGCCGATCAGGCGCCGGCAGGCGGCGTGCATGCGTTCGACGTCGAGCCGCCGGGGCCAGGCGAGGGTGTCGGCCCGGCGCAGCGGGCTGACGCCCCAGGTCGCGTCGGCCACGCGATAGGTGTAGCGGCGCCACCTGGCGGCGAAGCGGGCGTTGAAGGAGGAGTCGACGGCCTCGGCCGAGGTGACGCGCACGTCCGGCGGCAGGATGCCCCTCATGCGCCACAGCAGCTTCTCGGCGAGGGCCTCCCACTTCGCGGCGGGGACGTCGACGTGGACGACCTGCCCGGTGGCGTGGACGCCCGCGTCGGTGCGCCCGGCGACGGTGAAGTCCTCGATGTGCCCGAACAGCAGCTCGCAGGCGCGCATCACCTCGGCGGCGACGGTCCGCCGCCCCGGTTGCAGCGCCCAGCCGGAGAAGTCGGCGCCGTCGTAGGCGACGCCGAGCCGCAGCCTCGTCTTGTCCTCCACCCGTCCCTCCCGGGGAGAAATCCTATGGGAAGCAGAAGACCGCGCGCAGAGCTGTGCCCTGCGCGCGGTCGCATGCCGTGCGGCCGGGCCCGGAGGCCCGAGCGCGGTCGCTAGTCGACCAGCTCGATGATGGCCATCGGCGCGTTGTCGCCCTTGCGGTTCCCGGCCTTGATGATCCGGGTGTAACCGCCCTCGCGCTCGGCGAAGCGCGGGGCGACCTGCTCGAACAGGTCGTGCGTGGCGTCCTTGTTGCGCAGCTTGGCCAGCGCCAGGCGGCGGTGGTGCAGGCTGCCCTTCTTGCCGTACGTGATCAGACGCTCGGCGTAGGGACGCAGGCGGCGCGCCTTCGTCAGCGTGGTCGTGATGCTGCCGTGCTCGAACAGCGAGGCCGCGAGGCCGGCCAGCATCAGCTTCTCGTGTGCCGGGGAACCGCCCAGGCGCGGGCCCTTGGAAGGCTTAGGCATTGTCTTGCTCCTGTGGTCTTGGTCGGCCCCCGCCCGAGCGGAGGCCGCGCAGCGCTAGAGCTGCTCGGTCTCGCGGAGGTCCTCACCGTCGTCTTCGTACTCATCGGGCTCGGGGCTCTCCTCGGACCCGAAGGCCGCTGCGGCCTCGGAGGGGTCGAAGGTGCCCGGCGAGTCCTTCAGGCTCAGGCCCATGCCGGCGAGCTTCATCTTGACCTCGTCGATCGACTTCTGCCCGAAGTTGCGGATGTCGAGCAGGTCGGCCTCGGTGCGGTTGATGAGCTCTCCGACGGTGTTGACGCCCTCCCGCTTGAGGCAGTTGTACGAGCGGACGGTCATGTCCAGGTCCTCGATCGGGAGCGCCAGGTCGGCGGCCAGCTGCTGGTCGGCCGGGCTGGGCCCGACGTCGATGCCCTCGGCCTCGGTGTCGAGCTCGCGGTAGAGCCCGAACAGCTCGACCAGGGTCGAGCCGGCGGAGGCGAGCGCGGTGCGCGGCGAGGTCGAGGCCTTGGTCTCGACGTCGACCGTCAGCTTGTCGAAGTCGGTGCGCTGCTCGACGCGGGTGGCGTCGACCGAGTAGGCCACCTTCAGGACCGGCGAGTAGATCGAGTCGACCGGGATGCGGCCGATCTCGTTCGTGTCGGCCTTGTTCTGCGGGGCCGAGACGTAGCCTCGGCCGCGCTCGACCACGAACTCCATGTCCAGGCGGCCCTTCGAGTTGAGGGTCGCGAGCTTGAGCTCGGGGTTGTGGACCTGCACGCCGGCGGGCGGCTGGATGTCGCCGGCGAGGACCTCGCCGGGGCCTTCCTTGCGCAGGTACATGGTGGCCGGCTCGTCGTTCTCGGAGGAGACGCAGATCTGCTTGACGTTCAGCACCAGTTCGACGACGTCCTCCTTGACGCCGGGGATGGTGGAGAACTCGTGCAGCACGCCGTCGATCTTGATCGAGGTGACCGCCGCGCCCGGGATGGACGACAGCAGCGTGCGCCGCAGCGAGTTGCCGAGCGTGTAGCCGAAGCCGGGCTCGAGCGGTTCGATGGTGAACTTCGAGCGGGTCGGGCTGATCTGCTGCTCAGAGAGCGAGGGCCGCTGAGTGATAAGCACGTTGATTGATTCCTTCGGTTCAGGGCGCCCGCTATATGGCGCCGAGAAATGGTGAGCACACCTGGGCTGCGTCGCCCCGATGCCTCCCTGACGGGTTCAATTGTGACGGCGACCGCCGGCGTCCCGATGCGAAACGCCCGGGACGCTCGGGCGGTCAGACCCTGCGCCGCTTGGGCGGGCGGCAGCCGTTGTGCGGCTGCGGGGTCACGTCGTTGATCGAGCCGACCTCGAGGCCGACGGCCTGGAGGGAGCGGATCGCGGTCTCGCGGCCGGAGCCGGGACCCTTGACGTAGACGTCGACCTTGCGCATGCCGTTGTCCATCGCCTTGCGGGCGGCGGCCTCGGCGCACATCTGCGCGGCGTAGGGGGTCGACTTCCTGGAGCCCTTGAAGCCCACTTGGCCGGCGGAGGACCAGGAGACGACGGCACCGGTCGGGTCGGTGATCGACACGATGGTGTTGTTGAAGGTGCTCTTGATGTGAGCCTGTCCCTGGGGGACGTTCTTCTTCTTTGCGCGCGGGTTCTTGGAACCGCCGCGAGTCTTCGGTGGCATCTCTTGCGCTCCTCAGCCCTAGCGGGCCTTCTTCTTTCCGGCGACAGTCTTCTTCGGGCCCTTGCGGGTCCGAGCGTTGGTCTTGGTCCGCTGACCGTGGACCGGGAGGCCGTAGCGGTGGCGCAGGCCCTGGTAGCAGCCGATCTCGATCTTGCGGCGGATGTCGGCCTGCACTTCGCGGCGCAGGTCGCCTTCGACTTGGTAGTGCTCTTCGATGTGGTCGCGGAGCTTCACCAGCTCCTCGTCGGTGAGGTCCTTGACCCGCTTGTCGCGGTCGAGGCCGGTGGCCTCGATCGTCTCGAGCGAGCGCGTGCGGCCGACACCGTAGATGTAGGTGAGTGCGATCTCCAGGCGCTTGTCGCGCGGGAGGTCCACTCCGACCAGGCGTGCCATCTAGGCGTTCTCCTAGCGTTCTCGGAGGTCTGACCGCTGCCGTCTCGCCGGGAGTGGAACTCCCTGCCCTGATGGGCGATGCGAGCCCCGGCCTCCGAACCGGGGGTTGTGCGCCTCGGGCGCACTGGCGGCGGTTCCCCATCTCTCAAGCGTGGGGCCTTGCTCGTTGCGTGTGAAGTTCTAGCCCTGACGCTGCTTGTGACGCGGGTCGGACGAGCAGATGACCATCACCCGTCCGTGCCTGCGGATCACGCGGCAGTTCTTGCAGATCTTCTTGACGCTCGGTTTGACTTTCACGAGTCCTACTTACGTGTAGTCGTCAGGTCAGCGGTAGCGGTAGACAATCCGCCCGCGCGACAGGTCGTACGGCGAGAGTTCGACGACCACGCGGTCCTCTGGGAGGATCCGGATGTAGTTCTGCCGCATCTTGCCGCTGATGTGAGCGAGTACTTTGTGGCCGTTGGTGAGTTCCACCCGGAACATAGCGTTCGGGAGGGACTCGACGACCTTGCCTTCAATCTCGATGGCACCGTCTTTTTTCGGCATGTCCTCCGCTACCGTGACAACTCGGTCCGAAACTCCGCACCCGTCCGGGTCCGGAGCAACTGGCAGCCCGCGCAACGTCCCGGGCCCCCGGCAGGGGCCGCTTGCGTTGATCGGGCGTTTCGCGGCCTTGGCCGTCGCGAAGCTTGCGAGCAATGAATTCGCGCTGGTGAGGGCCGCTCGCGACCTCGGCGCGGCACGGGGGCCGCGTCCTGGTCGCACTGGTGCTGTTCGTCGTGAGTATCCGCCTCGGTCCACCGGAGCGCGGGCGAACTGGGGCAGAGCGGACTGCACCGCTGGCTAAGTCTACTCGCGTCCGCGAAGCGACTACCAGCGGGGAGACCGTGACGGACGGCACTGGTACGCGTACGAGGCGGTCCGCCACTGGAGCGGCGGACCGCCTCGTCGAGCTCTTACTTCGAGCAGTACTCGACTGAGCTGCTACTTCGAGTAGTACTCGACGACGAGCTGCTCGTCGCAGATCACGGGGACCTGCTTGCGCTCGGGCACCTGGATGAAGCGGGCCACCAGGCCGTCGAGGTGGGCCTCGATGTAGGCCGGGGTCTGCTCGCCCGCCCACGCGCCGGCCGCGGCCAGCTGGAACGGCGTCATCGTGCGGGACTTCTTGCGGACCTGCACGAAGTCGTTCGGCTTGAGCCGGTAGGACGGGATGTCGACCTTGCGGCCGTTCACGATGAAGTGACCGTGGTTGACGAACTGGCGCGCCTGGTAGATGGTGCGCGCGAACCCGGCCCGGAGCACGAAGGCGTCGAGGCGGGATTCGAGGATGCCGACCAGGACCTCACCGGTCTTGCCCTGCTTGCGCACGGCCTCCTGGTAGGCGTTGCGCAGCTGGCGCTCGCTGATGTTGTACTGCGCGCGCAGGCGCTGCTTCTCGACGAGCTGGTTCTTGTAGTCCGATTCCTTCTTGCGGCCGCGGCCGTGCTGCCCCGGAGGGTACGGACGGCGCTCCATGTACTTGGCGGCCTTCGGCGTCAGGGCGACGCCGAGGGAACGGGAAAGCTTGACTTTCGCCTTCGCTTGCAATGCAATCTCCAGTAATTCATGAACGAGCCCCGATTCGGGGCACAAGTCGTCTCTGACGTGCAGAAACGCGGAAGTGTAACGCGCTCGTGCGGCGCGCACACGGGTATACGGCTGGGCTTTCTTTCGAGAAAGAAGGCCGAGACCAGGGTACGCGCCGAGGTCAGGAGCGGCCAGCGCGGGCCGCCGCGAGAGTGACCAGGCGCTCTACCAGCTCCTCGTAGGAGGTCCCGGCGGCGGCGAACGCCTGCGGGACGCCGCTCATCGGAGTGAGCCCCGGCATGGTGTTGAGCTCGTTGAGGTAGACGGTGCCGTCGGGGGCCAGGAAGCAGTCCACGCGGGCCAGATCGCGGCAGTCGAGGAGCCGGAAGACCTTCCGGGCCAGCTCCTGGGCCTGCTCGGCGACGCCCTCGGGGAAGTCGGGCTTGAGGTTGAACGGCTCGGGGTTGTCGAGGTACTTCGCGTCGAAGTCGAACCAGCCGTCCTCGCCCATCGCGAGCACTTCGAGCGGGTAGGTGACCTCGAGACCGCCGTCGAGCGTGGCGAGGACGCCCATCTCGATCTCGCGGACGTCCATGAACGCGGCCTCGAAGACGACCTTCTGGTCGATCTCGCGGGCCGCGGCGACGGCCTCGGCCAGTTCGGCGCGGGACTTGACGCGGCTGATGCCGAGGCTGGAGCCGGCGCGGGCCGGCTTGACGAACAGCGGCAGGCCGAGCTCCTCGATCACGGCCTCGGCGTCGAGCTCCTCGCCGGGTTTGAGGACGGCCCAGGCGCCCTGCGGGACGCCCTCGGCCGCGAGCAGGCGCTTGGTGAACTCCTTGTCCATGCTCACCGAGCTGGACAGGACCCCGGAGCCGACGTAGGGCAGGTCGGCCATCTCGAACAGCCCCTGGAGGGTGCCGTCCTCGCCGTAGGGGCCGTGGAGGACCGGGAAGGCGATGTCGGCCACGGGCGAGGCGCCGGGGCCGAGTTCGACGGCGACGGCCTTGCCGGAGTCGGCGGTGATCTCCGGCAGCGGCTCGGCGCCGTCGATCGCGAAGGCGGCGTCCTGCGGGAGCTGCACCCACTCGCCGGTGCGGGTGATGCCGATGGCGGTGACGTCGTAGCCGCGTGCGCGCAGGGCCTGGGCCACTCCCGAGCCGGAGGCGCATGAGACGGGCTGTTCGACGCTGCGTCCGCCGAAGAACACGGCGACGGTTGGCTTAGGCATTGTTTGACCTCAAAGTGTCGGTTTCCGGTTTGGTCTCGCGGCCCATCAGCTCGGCGACCGCGGCCCGGGGGTCGAGTCCCTCGTGGCAGACGCGTTCGACGGCGTCGCAGATCGGCATCTCGACGCCGACCTTGCGGGCCAGGTCGGTGATCGACCGGCAGCTCTTGACGCCTTCGGCGGTCTGCCTGGTGACGCGGGCGGCCTCTTCCAAGGTCGCCCCGAGACCGAGCTGCTCGCCGAAGGTGTGGTTGCGGGACAGCGGTGAGGAGCAGGTGGCGACCAGGTCGCCGAGGCCGGCGAGGCCGGCGAAGGTCGCGGGGTCGGCGCCGAGCCGGATGCCCAGGCGGGTGGTCTCGGCCAGGCCGCGGGTGATGATCGTGGCCTTGGTGTTGTCGCCCAGGCCCATGCCCGCGGCCATGCCGTAGGCGAGGGCGATGACGTTCTTGGTCGCCCCGCCCAGTTCGCAGCCGACCACGTCGGTGTTGGTGTAGGGCCGGAAGTAGGCGGTGGTGACCGCGCGCTGGACGGCGACGGCGCGGTCGTGGTCGAGGCAGGCGACGACGGAGGCGGTCGGCTGCTCCTCGGCGATCTCGCGGGCGAGGTTGGGGCCGGACAGGACCGCGACGTGCTTCTCGTCGGCGCCGGTGGCCTCGACGACGACTTCGGTCATGCGCGCGGTGGTGCCCAGTTCGATGCCTTTCATGAGGCTGAGCAGGGTCGCGTCCGGGTCGAGGTGCTCGGACCAGGCGGCGAGGTTCTCGCGGAGGGTCTGGCTGGGGACCGAGAGCACGACGATGCCGGCGCCGCGCAGGGCCTCGGCGGGGTCGCCGGTGGCCGCCACGCGGTCGGGGAGGGCGATGTCCGGGAAGTAGTCCGGGTTGCGCCGGTGCTCGTTGATCGCGTCGGCGACGCTGGAGCGCCGCGCCCAGAGTGTGACAGGCGTGCCCGCGTCGGCGAGGATCTTGGCGAACACGGTTCCCCACGATCCGGCTCCCATGACGGCTGCTCTCACTCGGTCGGCTCGCTTTCTTCGCTTCGGTTCCGGCGGTTCTCGCGTGAGTCGAACAGGGGCGGGGCGCTCTCGCCGCGCAGCTCGGCCAGGCCTTCGCGGAGGGCCTCCATGATGCGGTCGGTGACGGCGGTGAGGGTCTCGCGGGTGATCTCCGCGCCCTGCCATTCGGAGAGGTCGACCGGCGGCAGGGCCTTGACGGTGACGGGCCTGCGCTTGCCGAACAGCTTGAACTTGGGCTTGCGGTGGCGGTCGTGGATCGCCAGGGAGCCCCATTGGACGAGCGGGACGACGGGGGCGCCGGTCTCGAGGGCGAGGCGGGCCACGCCGGTCTTGCCGCGCATGGGCCAGCGGTTCGGTTCCTTGGTGACGGTGCCTTCCGGGGACATGATGACGCTGCCGCCTGCGGCGAGGATCTCGCGCAGGACGCGCAGCGAGTCGGCGGCGTCCGCGCTGCCGCGCTTGACCGGGACCTGGCCGGTGGCCCTGACGATCGGGCCGGCCACGGGGATCTTGAGGATCGTGTCCTTGAGCAGGAAGCGCGGGTGGCGGCCGGAGTTGTAGACGTAGTGGGCGATCGGGAGCGGGTCGAAGTCGGAGTAGTGGTTCCACACGAGGATGACCGGGCCGGTGAGCGGGACGTGCCGCATGCCGGCCCAGTGGCGCCTGGTGAGGAGCAGCAGAGCGCCCTTGACGATGCCGCCGACGGTGTGGACGACGCCGTTCAGCCGATCGCCTCCGGGCCGGCGGAAGGCGTAGTGCGCCTCGGCCGTCTCCTTGGTCACCTGGTCGCTCCTTCTCAGTGTGCCGAGGCTCGGTTCGCGGGCTTCGGCGGGACCGATGTGCGGCTCGCGGGCCTTCCCGTCGGGAGGGGCGACCGCGCGCCCTCCGCAGGCTCGGCTTGTGGGATCGTCTGTGTGGGGAGCACTCTATAGCCCCTCCCGCCCGGGGAGGGAGACGGGAACCGGGCCGTGGGGTCCGCCTCAGGCGCCGCAGCAGTATCGCACTGGGCGTGATGCCGCCGGTACCGGCCGCGCTCGGCGGCGGGATCGGTTCCCCGCCAGAGCGCTCGGCGGTGCCGCGGGCCGGTGTCGGTCGCCGCACCGGACCTGGGGCGGCGCGGCGGATGCCCGCGGAGCCGAGCCGAGGCTCGTGAGCTTCGCCGAGGCGTCTTGCGCCGACCAGCGAATGATGTCATCATAGAGTCACAATGACATCGACCTTGCCGACACGTTGTGGCGGCAACGACCTCGAACTCGACCGGAGTGAATGATATGAACTGGCGTCTCCTCGGATGGCTCGCGGCCCTGTTCGGCGGCGCGATCGTCGCGATCTGGCTCGTCGCCACGGTGATCGGCTGGGTCTTCGGCGCCCTCGGTCTCCTCATCAAGATCGCCCTCGTCGTCGGCGTCGTCGGCGGCCTGGTGTTCCTCGGCTGGAAGGCCAAGAACGCCATCAGCGGCTCCGACCGCAAGCAGCTCCGCAGGTAGCCCCCCTTGCAGGGTACAGTCGCAAGCTTCAATGAGGACGCCTCCGGCGAGGTCGTCCTCGATTCGGGCCGCCGCGTCGCCTTCGACGCGGCGGCCTTCGCCGTCTCCGGTCTGCGGTTCCTGCGCCCGGGCCAGCGCGTCCAACTCGAGGCCGACGCGGACGGATCGATCGTCGCGGTCCGCATCCTCACCATGCGCCCCTAGGGGTGTCGGGGGTTCCCGTTCGTGGCCCGATCCCAGTACGGTATGAGGCGTGAGCGGGACACAGAAGCGGGTGGCCGCCGCAGGCGGGGTGCTGTGGCGTGCGGGCGAGGGCGGACGCATGGAAGTGGTCGCCGTGTGGCGGCCCAAGGTCGGCAACTGGTCGCTGCCCAAGGGCAAGCTCGACGACGCCGAGCATCCCTTGACGGCCGCGTGCCGCGAGGTCGAGGAGGAGACCGGCGTGCCGGTCATCCCGCAGATGTGGCTGTGCCGGGCCTCCTACGTGCTGCCCAACCCGGACGGCGACGTGCACAAGACCGTCGACTTCTGGTCGATGCGCACCGAGAAGCCCGAGGCGGGCTTCACCGCGGACGAGGAGATCGGCGAGCGGCGCTGGCTGCCGCTGGCGGAGGCGCGCCGGATGCTCTCCCGGCCGCGGGACCAGCAGGCGCTCAAGGCGTTCTCGGCGCTGCCCGCGGTCACCGCCACTGTGCTGCTGGTGGCGCCCGCCGAGGTCGAGCGCGGCTTCGACGGGCCGGCCGTCACGCGTCCGTTGAGCGGCACCGGCCGCGAGCAGGCGGTGCGGCTGGCGGCCCTGGCGGCGCTGTACCAGCCCGAGCGGGCGCTGAGCGCGACCGGCAGGGCGAGCGTGCAGACCCTCGAACCGGTGGCTCAGGCGGTCCGCTGCCGGCTGACCGGGGACTCGGTGTTCGACACCGACGCGCACGGGCGCAGCCCCGTGCGCTCCGGCACCCGGCTGCGGGAGCTGGCCTCGGCGGGCGGGTGCTCGATCGTGTGCGCCGAGCCGGAGGTCATCAGCGACACGGTGGCGATCCTGGCCGACGAGGACGAACTGGCGGTCGCCGACGTCTCGACGCGGGCGGGCGAGGGCTGGGTCCTCTCACTGGCCGGACAGCGGCTCATCGGCGTCGAGCGGCTCTGAGCGGGCAGAGGTACCGTTGCCCCCGCAACCGCTCTCAAGGAGGTAGTCGTGCCAGACCGTGGCTCACCGACGTCACCGCAGGGATCGAGCTCGCCGGGCGGACCGGGGGACTCGCCGCTCACCAACTGGGCGGGCAACATCGGCTTCGCGCCCGAGCGGTTCGAGCCGGTCGCGAGCCTGGAGGCGGCCCGCGAGGTCGTGGCCGCGGCATCGCGGCTGCGGGTGCTCGGCTCGGGCCACTCCTTCAACGCCATCGCGGACTCGCCCGGCGTCCTGCTCTCGCTCAGCGGGATCGAACCGGAGGTCGTGATCGACGCCGAGCGGCGCGAAGTGCGCGCCTCGGGGTGGATCACGTACGCGGCCCTGGGGCGGGCCGTCCACGAGGCCGGGTTCGCGCTGCACAACTTCGCCTCGCTCCCCCACATCTCGGTGGCCGGGTCGATCGCGACCGGCACGCACGGCTCGGGCGACCGCAGCGGGAACCTCGCGACCGCCGTGGCGGCCTTGGAGTTCATCGACGCCGACGGCGAGATCCGCACCGTCAGGCGCGGCGAGCCCGATTTCGCGGGCTCGGTGGTCCATCTGGGCGCCTTGGGGGTCGTCACGGCCGTGACGCTGGACCTGCTGCCGGCGTTCGAGATGCGCCAGTACGCCTACGACGGGCTCGGTTTCGACGCGGCGGTGGCCCACTTCGACGAGCTGACCTCGGCCGCGTACAGCACGAGCATGTTCACCGGCTGGGGCGCCGATCCGTCGTTCCAGTTCTGGACGAAGCAGCGCGCCGCCGACCAGACGCAGCCCTTCCCTCCCACGCAGTGGTTCGGGGCGCCGCTGGCCGACGGCCCGCGCCACCCGATCCCGGGCGTCGACCCCGCGGCGTGCACCGAGCAGCAGGGGCGGACCGGGCCGGCGCACGAGCGGCTGCCGCACTTCCGGCCCGAGTTCACGCCCAGCGCGGGCGAGGAGCTCCAGTCGGAGTACCTGGTGGACCGGGCCGACGCGCCGGCGGCGCTGGAGGCGCTGCGGGCGGTCTCCGAGCGGCTCGCGCCGGTGGTGCAGATCAGCGAAGTGCGCACGATGGCGGCCGACGATCTGTGGCTTTCACCGGCCTATGGACGGGACACTGTGGGCTTCCACTTCACGTGGGTGCGCGACTATGAATCGGTTCAGCCGGTCATGGGAGTGGTGGAGGAAGCGCTCGCTTCGTTCACTCCTCGACCCCATTGGGGGAAATTGTTCACGATTCCCATTGCCGAAATCCGTTCACAATATCCCCGAATGGGGGACTTCGAAAAACTGCGGGACCGCGTCGATCCAGAGGAGAAGTTCACGAACGACTTCTGCGCGGAACTGCTCGGCGGAAGCGCTCGATTACACAGCGCTGTGCCGGGCGGCTCGGGGCGCAGTCGAATCCGAGTCCGTTTGTTCGCTCACAGTGCCGAGCCATAAATGGGCTTCGCCGAGAGGACGGAAGGACGCGCGGATATCGGGGCGCATATCCGGGTACCCGGCGGCACGGTGAACGGGCGGCGGGTGCGCCGCCGCGCGGCGGCGTCCGGTTCAGGGGGCGAGGCGAGGGCGGGCGGGCCGGATTCGGCCCGGCACGGCCCGTCTGAGGCCCGCCGGCGCCGCTCCGCGCGGCCGCGGGCGGGTGCGGGCACAGCCGAGGGCATCCAGGTGGATCCTGAATGCCCTCTGTCCCCGTGCGAGTGCGATGTTGCCGCTTCGCGGAGACCCGGAATGCGACCGGGCCGTAGAGCTTCAGCGGCGACCGCGCTTGGCAGCGGTCTTGCGCGCCGGCGTCTTCTTGGCCCCGGTCTTCTTGGCGGTGGCCTTGGTGGCCGTCTTCCGCGTCGCCTTCTTGGCCGTGCTCTTGGCGGTGGTCTTCTTGGCGGCGCGCTTGGTGCCCGAGACCCTGCCTGTGGCGACCGAGCGGGTGCCTGCGCCGGCGGCCCGCGTGGTCTTCTTGGCCGCCTTCTTGGCGGACTTCTTCGCCGTCGACTTCGAGGCGGGCGCGGCGGCGGTCTTCTTCGCGGCTGCCGCTCGGGGCATCTTCCGCTTTCCCGTCACCAGTTCTTTGAAGCCCGTACCGGGCCGGAACGCCGGGATTACCGTCTTCTTGACCTTCACCGCTTCACCAGTGCGAGGGTTGCGCGCCATGCGCGCGGCCCTCTGGCGCTTCTCGAAGACGCCGAATCCGGCGAAGGAGACCTTCTCCCCTTTCACCACCGCACGCTGAATCTCGTCGATCGCCACATCCACGACTTCCTTCGCGGCCTGACGGTCTCCTGTGCGAGCGGCTATCCGGTCTACGAACTCTGCCTTGTTCACGAGTCCTTCCCTCCCGATAAGGTTGTCTAGCTAAACCAGCCGTTAAGCGCACGGTATGACGTTTCGAAAGCGAACGCAACTGTTTCGGGGAAAAAACCCCTTGTGTCGCAGGGCTTTTTTATTTGGACGCCCGAAATCGACGCTCACAACCCCGTTGGGACGGGCCGAAACACGCCTGGAGCCGGTGGGGGCCCACCGGCTCCAGACATGAGTGATGCGATTATCGGGCTTCGGGCGCTAGGCGGCGCTCGGCAGAGTCCTAGGCCGCCAAGCGTCCCGGTTCGACTCGAAGGCCGCGATCCGGGCCTCGTCGCGGAGGGTCAGGGCGACGTCGTCGAGGCCCTCCATCAGGCGCCAGCGGGCGAAGTCGTCGAACTCGAACGGCCAGCTCCGCTCGCCCGCACGGACTTCCCGCTCGACCAGGTCGACGGTGACGGCCAGGCCCGGATCGGCCTCGACGGCGTCCCAGAGGGCCTCGACGGCCTCGGCGGGCAGTTCCACTGTCAACAGACCGTTCTTGAGCGAGTTCCCGCGGAAGATGTCCCCGAAGCGGGGCGCGATGACCGCTTTGAAGCCGTAGTCCTTCAGCGCCCACACCGCGTGCTCGCGGCTGGAGCCGGTGCCGAACTCGGTTCCGGCGATGAGGATCGTGGCGCCCTGGTGGGCGTCCTGGTTCAGCACGAAGGCGGGGTCGTCGCGCCACTCGGCGAACAGCCCGTCCTCGAAACCGGTCTTGGTGACCCGCTTGAGGTAGACGGCGGGGATGATCTGGTCGGTGTCGACGTTCGAGCGCCGCAGCGGGGCCGCGGGGCCGGTGTGCGTCGTGACTTTCTCCATGTCGCTGTCCTCTCTTACAGGTCGGCCGGGCCGGCGAGGCGGCCCGCGACGGCGGTGGCGGCGGCGACGGCCGGGCTGACGAGGTGGGTGCGCCCGCCCTTGCCCTGGCGGCCCTCGAAGTTGCGGTTCGAGGTGGAGGCGGCCCGCTGGCCGGGCGTCAGCTGGTCCGGGTTCATGCCCAGGCACATCGAGCAGCCGGCGAAGCGCCAGTCGGCCCCGGCCTCGGTGAAGACCTTGTCGAGGCCTTCGGCGACGGCCTGCTCGCGCACGCGGGCCGAGCCGGGCACGACCATCATGTTGACGCCGTCGGCGACCTTGCGGCCCTTGATGACCTCGGCGGCGGCCCGGAGGTCCTCGATGCGGCCGTTGGTGCAGGAGCCGAGGAAGACCACGTCGACGTCGACCTCGCGCATCGGCGTGCCGGCCTCCAGGCCCATGTAGGTCAGGGCGTTCTCGGCGGTGGTGCGCTCGATCGGGTCGTCGAAGGAGGCCGGGTCGGGCACGGCTCCGGAGAGCTCGACGCCCTGGCCGGGGTTGGTGCCCCAGGTGACGAAGGGGCTCAGTTCGGCCGCGTCGATGACGATCTCGCGGTCGAATTCGGCGTCCTCGTCGGTCTTGAGGCTCCGCCAGTACTCGAGGGCGGCGTCCCATTCCTCGCCCGCGGGCGCGTGGGCGCGGCCCTTGACGTATTCGAAGGTCTTCTCGTCGGGGGCGATCAGGCCCGCCTTGGCGCCCCATTCGATGGACATGTTGCACACCGTCATGCGGCCCTCCATGGAGAGCTCCTCGATGGCCTGGCCGCGGTATTCGACGATGTGGCCCTTGCCGCCACCGGTGCCGGTGATCGAGATGATCTTGAGGATGAGGTCCTTGGCGCTGACGCCCTCGGGCAGGGAGCCGTCGACGGTGACGGCCATCGTCTTCGGCTTGGACTGCGGCAGGGTCTGGGTGGCGAGCACGTGCTCGACCTCGCTGGTGCCGATGCCGAACGCGATCGAGCCGAACGCGCCGTGCGTGGAGGTGTGGGAGTCGCCGCAGACCACGGTCATGCCCGGCTGGGTGAGGCCCAGCTGGGGGCCCACCACGTGGACCACGCCCTGCTCGGCGTCGCCGAGGGAGTGGATCCGCACGCCGAACTCCTCGCAGTTCGCGCGCAGCGTCTCGATCTGCTTGCGCGAAGTCGGGTCGGCGATGGTGAACAGGTTGTCGGTGGGCGTGTTGTGGTCCTCGGTGGCGAGGGTGAGGTCGGTGCGGCGGACCTTGCGCCCGGCCTGGCGCAGGCCGTCGAACGCCTGCGGGCTGGTGACTTCGTGCAGCAGGTGCAGGTCGATGTAGAGCAGATCGGGCTGTTCGCCGTCGGATCGCACTACGTGGTCGTCCCAGACCTTCTCGGCGAGGGTCCTCGGCCGCGCTGACGCCCGCGGAAGCGTAGATGAGCTCGGCCGCGCTGCCTCGGCTCCTTGTGGTGTACGTGACATCTTCTATCCCAGTCGTTGGACTTCTCGAATAATGGGAGGTAATGTTCAGCTCGTGAGAACGAATACTATCAGCGGAGTGGGCGTCCTCGACAAGGCGGTGCTCATCCTCACGGCCTGCACCAACGGCGCCAGCCTGGCTGAGCTCGTGCACGAGACGGGCCTCCCCCGGGCCACGGCCCACCGTCTCGCCCAGGCCCTCGAGGCCCACGAGATGCTCCAACGCGACCACGAGGGCCGCTGGAGGCCCGGCCCGAAGCTCGGCGAGCTCGCCGGCTCCACCGCCGACGTCCTCCTCAGCGCCGCCGAACCGGTCCTGAACCTCCTGCGGGACCAGACCGGCGAGTCGACGCAGCTGTACCGCCGCCGCGCCGACGAGCGCATCTGCGTGGCCGCCGCCGAGCGGGCCTCGGGACTGCGCGACACGGTCCCGGTGGGCGCGACACTGCCGATGACCGCGGGCTCGGGCGCGCAGGTGCTGCTCGCCTGGGAGCCGCCGGAGGGCATCCTGCCACTGCTGCCGAAGTGCCGCTTCTCCTCCAAGACCCTCGCTGAGGTGCGCCGCCGGGGCTTCGCCCAGTCGGTCGCCGAGCGCGAGGCGGGCGTGGTCAGCGTCTCGGCGCCGGTGCGCGACAAGACCGGCCGCGTCGTGGCCGCGATCTCGGTCTCGGGCCCCTTGGAGCGCCTCGGCCGCCGCCCCGGCGACCGCCTCGGCATGGCCGTCATCCGCGCCGGCCAGAAGCTCTCCGGCCTCTGAGAGGGGAAGCGGTCATGCCAAACGGCGATGACGAGCGGCGCCCCGCCGAAACACGGTCCTTCAAAGAACTGCTTCGCGAACCGCCCTGCATCGACGACTTCCCCGATACCTCCGACCTCCGCCGCGAACTGCCGCGCGAGATCGACCTGGAGTCGGACCCCCCTCAGCCGAGAAGCTCCCGCACCAGGAACTCGGTCTTAGGCGGGAGCAGATGCGGCGGATAGGTCTCCTCGACACAGGCGAGGGCCTCGTCGACGGAGGCGAATCCGCATAGGCGGTAGAGCGTCACGAGGTCTTCGGCGTCCCGCTCGACCCTGGCGGCGACGGCCTTCATGGCGAACAGGTAGCGACGCGAGGCCACTCGCACCGCGATTCCGGGCGCGTCGAACAGGACCGTCGCATTCGGGTCGATGCCGGGGAGGAAGCCTTTCACCGCGTCATTGAGCCAGTCATCGCGAAGGCCATGGCGCTCCCCGACCTCCCTGGCCGCCTCGTAGACGACCTGCTTCGGATCGAAGATCGCATCGAGGTCGCGCGTGGCACGCCTGGTGTTGTAGGCCAAGGCCATCGCCGCTCCTTCGACGAGGAAGAGCTCCGCCCGTTCACCGGCGTCGGCGAGCGTCGCCCCCAGATCCGTCAGCAACTCCAGGATGGCGTCTCTGTCGAGCAGGCTCATACGCTCTCCAGCGAAGCACGGTCGAGGAACACGCCGCGGCTCGCCAGTTCCGGTGAGGCGGAGCCGGCGGAGAGCGCGGCGAGTCCGGGCATCGGCCTGCCCATGAGCTCTTCGACCACGAACCAGAACTTCCGGAGGAAACGCCCCGGCGCACTCGCCCACCCGGGAGTGGACAGGCCCGCACGGCGGCTGGCGTATTCGGCTATGCCCGCCAAGAGCGCGTCCCACCGCTCGTCTCCGGTGCCGTCCGGCTCGACGCGTACGGATTGCCGCACTGCGGCTCGGTCGACACCGTCGATGTCGTCGAGAAACTGAATGACGTGGCGGAGCGCCTCACCGGCCTCACCGGCCTTGAGCGAGGCCCGGACCTCGTCGGCCGTTCGCTCCAGCGTCGGCGCTGTCGTGCGCCCCGCCTCGAAGGCGTGCTCCACGCCGACGGCTCGGGCGTATCGCTCCAGCGTGCTGAGCCGCGGGTCGGAGTGGCCGGATTCGAGGCGGGCGATGGCGGACTGGGTCGTGCCGATCCGGTCGGCGATGTCGGCCTGCGAGAGCCCCAGTTCGAGCCGAGCCGCCCGCAAACGCTCGACCACCGTCGATGAAAGCCTGTCCACGCATCAATTATAGCGTATTCGCTATATCATTGGAGCGGGCCGATGGCGGATTCGATGTCGACCTTCAAGGACGGGCCGGTGACCAAGTTCTTCACCTGTTCGATGACCGGGGCCATGAACTGGTCGGGGCCGGGCTTGCCCGCGATGGGCTCCACGGCCGCTATGGCCGTTCTCGCCGCCGGGGACGGGATCAGCGGCTGGCGGAGCTGGACGCCCCGGACGGCCGCCAGGAGTTCGACCGCCAGCAGGCTCCCGAGGTTGTCGAGGACCTCGCGGAGCTTGGCACCGGCCGACCAGCCCATCGAGACGTGGTCCTCCTGCATCCCCGAGGTGGGGACCGAGCCGATCGAAGCGGGGACCGCCAGGCGGCGGTTCTCCTCCACGATCCCGGCGGCCGTGTACTGGGCGATCATGAGCCCCGAGTTCACGCCCGGGTCGGGGCTGAGGAAGGCCGGGAGCCCTCGGGAGCGGGTGACGTCGAGCAGCCGGTCCACGCGCCGCTCGGCGATCGAGCCGACGTCGGCCGCGGCGATCGCCAGGAAGTCGGCGGCGTAGGCGAGCGGGGCGCCGTGGAAGTTCCCCGTGGACTCGACCCGCCCGTCCGGCAGGACCACCGGGTTGTCGACCACCGACCGCAGCTCGTTCGCGGCCACCCCTTCGGCGTAGGCCAGGACGTCCCGGGCGGCGCCGGCGACCTGCGGGGCGCAGCGCATCGAGTAGGCGTCCTGCACGGCGTGCAGCAGGTCGTCCCGGTGGGAGTCCATGATCTCGGAGTCCTGGAGCAGCATGTGGATGTTGGCCGCGCTCGTCGCCTGGCCGGGCTGGGGGCGGATCTCGTGGAGTTCGGGCATGAACGGCCGGTCGGATCCCAGCATCGCCTCGATCGACAGCGCGGCGCACACGTCGGCCATGGCGAGCAGGTGCCTCGCGTCGGCGGCGGCCAGGATCAGCATGCCGAGCATCCCGTCGGTGCCGTTGATCAGTGCCAGGCCCTCTTTGGACGACAGGGTGATCGGCGCGATCCCGGCGGCCTCCAGGGCGGGGCGGGCGCCGGCGCGTCCGCCGTCGTCGGCGAGCACCCAGCCCTCCCCCAGCAGCACCATCGCGCAATGCGCCAAGGGCGCCAGGTCGCCGGAGGCGCCGAGCGAGCCGTGACGCGGCACCCACGGAGTGATACCGGCGTTGAGCAGGGTCGCCATTGCGGCCGCGACTTCGGGGCGGACTCCCGACCGGCCCATCGCGAGGGAGCGCAGCCGCAACGTCATCATCGCCCGGACCACTTCCTTCGGCATCGGCTCGCCGACGCCCGCCGCGTGCGAGCGGATGAGCGCGTGCTGGAGCTCGGCCCTCCGCTCGGGCTCGATGAACGTGCCCGCCAGGGCCCCGAAGCCGGTCGAGACGCCGTAGACGGGCCGGCCGTCGCGGTCGATGCCGTCGATGATCTCGCGGCTGCGGCGCATCGCCTCGACGGCGCCCGAGTCGATGACGACCTCGGCCCGGTCCCTGGCGACGGCGATGACGTCCTCGGGCGTGATACCGGCGGGTTTGATCTGGACGGTGGTCATCTCAGGGCTCCTGGTGTACGACGGTGCCGCCCCGTACGACGGCTGTGACGAGCGGCGTGCCCGGCCGGTAGGCCAGGTGCGCGTGTGACGGCGCGTCGAGCACGGCCAGGTCGGCGCGGGCGCCGATCGCGAGGCGGCCGACGTCGTCTCGGCGCAGCGCCTTCGCGCCGCCCGCGGTGGCGGCGGCGACGGCCTCGGTCGGGGTCATGCCCATCTCGCGCACGGCCAGCGCGATGCAGAAGGCCATGCTGCTGGTGAAGGACGAGCCGGGGTTGCAGTCGGTGGCGAGGGCGACCGCGGCGCCCGCGTCGATGAGCCTGCGCGCGTCCGGATAGGGCGATCGCGTGGAGAACTCCGCGCCCGGCAGGAGCGTGGCGACCGTCGAGCCGGAGGCGAGCGCGTCGACGTCGGCGTCGCTCAGGTGGGTGCAGTGGTCGGCCGAGGCGGCGCCGAGTTCGACGGCGAGCCGCACGCCGGGCCCGGCGGTGAGCTGGTTGGCGTGGACGCGCGGCGAGAGCCCCGCTTCGGCGCCGGCGGTGAGGACCCGGCGGGCCTGGTCGCCGTCGAAGGCGCCCCTTTCGCAGAACACGTCGACCCATTTGGCGTGCGGGGCGCAGGCGTCGAGCATCTCGCCGCACACCAGATCGACGTACTCCTCGGCGTCGGTGGCGGCCGGGACGGTGTGCGCCCCGAGGAAGGTGGTCTCGCCGGTGAACTCGCCCGCGATGCGCAGCTGCCGTGCCTCGTCGGCGACGGTGAGCCCGTAGCCGGATTTGATCTCCACGGTGGTGGTGCCCTGGCGGAGCATCTCGGCGGTGAGGCGGGCGCAGGTGGCGCGCAGTTCGTCGTCGCTCGCGCGGCGGGAGGCGGTCACGGTGGTGCGGATGCCGCCGCCGGTGTAGGGCTCGCCGCTCATGCGCGCGGCGAACTCGGCGGTGCGGTCCCCGGCGAAGACGAGGTGGGCGTGGCTGTCGACGAAGCCGGGGACGACGGCGCGCCCGGCCGCGTCGAGCCGTTCGTCGGCGGCGGGCGCCTCGGCGGCCGGGCCGATCCAGACGACGGCGCCGCCGTCGGCGACGAGGGCGGCGTCGTTCCTGACGCCGTGCTCCTCGTCGGCGGTGAACAGCTCGCCGATGTTGTCGACCAGGAGGCTCATCGCCACAGCTCCCCTATCGTCTCGGCGAGTTCGGCGGCCGTGTCGATCGCGGTGTGGCGGCCGCCCGAGACGACGCGGCGCCCGTCGACCACGACGTCGGTGACGTCGGCCGCGGTGGCGGCGTACAGGAGGCCGTCCGGCGCGACCCCGGCGGTGCGCGGTGAGTCGAGCGCGACGGCCACCAGGTCGCAGCGCAGGCCGGGGGCGATGCGCCCGGCGTCGTCCCAGCCGAGGCTGCCGTGGCGGGTCATGGCCGCGAGCAGCTCGGCGGAGGTGAATCGGCCGCGCCGCTCGGTCGTGAGGCGTTCGTGCATCTCGATGGCGCGGGCCTCCTCGAACATGTCGATGACGGCGTTCGAGTCGGTGCCGAGCGACAGCGGGATGCCCGCCTCGGCCATGGCGAGGGCCGGGCCGATGCCGTCGGCGAGGTCCCGTTCGGTGGTGGGGCACAGGCACACGGTGGCGCCCGAGCGGCGCAGCAGCTCGAGGTCGCCTCCCGTGGGGTGGGTGGCGTGGACGGCGGTCAGGTCGGGGCCGAGCAGCCCGCGCCGCTCCAGCAGCTGCGTCGGGCTGCACCCGTGCTCGGCGCGGCAGGCCTCGTTCTCGGCGCGCTGCTCGGAGACGTGGACGTGGACGGGCCGGCCCTCTGTGGAGCAGGCGAACGCCTCGATCGCCGCGTCGGGCACGGCCCTGACCGAGTGGACGGCGGTGCCGACGACGGCGTGCGGGGCCGCGTCGAGCTTGTCGACGCGGTTCATCCACGCTTCGAGGCCGCCGTCGCCGAAGCGGCGCTGCGCGCCTGCGAGGGGCTCGCCGAAGCCGCCCGCGAGGTACAGCGCGTCCAGGAGGGTGATGCGGACGCCGGCGTCGGCCGCGGCGGCGATGAGGGCCTGGCCCATCGCGTTCGGATCGGTGTAGGGCCGCCCGCCGGGGGCGTGGTGCAGGTAGTGGAACTCCCCCACGCAGGCGATCCCGGCGAGGGCCATCTCGGCGTAGACGGCCCTGGCGAGGCGGAAGTACGAGTCGGGGTCGAGGCGTTCGGCGAGGGCGTACATCCGCTCGCGCCACTCCCAGAACGTGCCGCCTTCGCCGTGGGTGCGGCCGCGCAGGGCCCGGTGGAAGGCGTGCGAATGGGCGTTCGCCAGGCCGGGCAGGACGAGGCCGCGCAGGACTTCGGCCCCGGCCGCCTCGACGCCGGCCGTGACCGAGGTGATGCGGCCTTCGGCTGTCTCGATCGCGACCGCCTCGGCCACGCCCGTCGCCAATTGGGCCCGTTCGGCCCAGTAGGTCAGCACGCCAGCTCCCGCAGCACCGCGGCGAGCGCGTCGACTCCGGCGGCGCAGTCCTCGTCGTCGGCCCGCTCGCCCGGGGCGTGGGAGACGCCGGTGCGGTTGCGGACGAACAGCATCGCGGTGGGGACGTGCGCGGCCAGGATCGCGGCGTCGTGCCCGGCGCCGGTCGGCAGGACCGGGGCACTTCCAAGGAGGGCCGCGAGCCGGTCCCGCAGGCCGCCGTCGAAGTCGACCAGGGGCGTCTCGGACTCGGCGGTGACGGACACCTGCGTGCGGTCCCGCTCGGCCCGCTCGTTCACCTTGGACTGCACGCCTTCGAGGATCTGGTCCAGGTCGGCCTGGTCGGGGGCGCGCGCGTCGAGCCAGGCGCGGACGGTCCCGGGGATGACGTTGGCGGCGCCGGGGTCGGACTCGACGCGCCCGACGGTGGCGAGGCCGCCGACGATCCGGGCCTCCTTGCGGGCGGCGAGGACCATGAACGCGGCGGTCAGCATCGGGTCGCAGCGGTCGGCCAGGAGCGTGGTCCCGGCGTGGTTGGCCTCGCCGGTGAAGGTGAAGCGCCAGCGCCCGTGCGGCCAGATCGCGCTGGCGACGCCGACGGGCGCGTCCGCGCCGTCGAGGGCGCGGCCCTGCTCGATGTGGAGCTCGACGAAGGCGCCGATCCCGTCGAGGCGCTCGGGGTCGGCGCCGAGGATGGTCGGGTCGGCGGCCGTGGCGTCCATGGCCTCGGCGAGTGTGATGCCGTCGGCGTCGGTGAGCCCCCGTGCCCGGTCGGGGTCGAGGGCGCCGGTCATGAGGCGGGAGCCGACGCACGGCACGCCGAAGCGGCCGCCCTCCTCCTCGGTGAAGGCGACGACGCCGATCGGGCGGCGCGGCTTCGCGCCCGCCTCGCGCAGGACGTCGATCGCGAGGAACGCCGAGGCGATGCCGAGCGGGCCGTCGTAGGCGCCGCCGTGGGGCACCGAGTCAAAGTGGCTGCCGGTCAGGACCGCGTTCCGCTCGTGGCGCGGGCCCCACCAGGCGTAGAGGTTGCCGTTCTTGTCGGTCTCGATCTCCATGTCGCGCCTGTCGGCCTGGGCGCGGAACCAGTTGCGGCAGGCCTGGTCGGCCTCGCTCCACGAGTACCGCAGGTAGCCACCCTGCTGGGACAGCCCGATCGGTGTCAGTCCGTCCCACAGCGACCTGAACTCGGCGGCGTCCATCGCTTCCCCCTCGGTGTCGGTGCGTGCGTTCAGGCTTCCCGGGTCGGGATCCTGATCCCGTGCTCCCGGGCTACCCGCTCGGCCGATTCGTATCCGGCGTCGACGTGGCGGATGACGCCCATGGCCGGATCGTTGGACAGGACCCGCTCGATCTTCTCGGCCGCCAGGCGCGTGCCGTCGGCGACGGTGACCTGCCCGGCGTGGAGGGACCGTCCCATGCCGACGCCGCCGCCGTGGTGGATCGAGACCCAGCTGGCGCCCGAGGCGGTGTTGACCAGGGCGTTGAGCAGCGGCCAGTCGGCGATGGCGTCGGAGCCGTCGAGCATGCCCTCGGTCTCGCGGTAGGGGCTGGCGACCGAGCCGCAGTCGAGGTGGTCGCGGCCGATGACGACGGGGGCCCGCAGGGTGCCGTCGGCGACCATCTCGTTGAAGCGGGCCCCGGCCTTGTCGCGTTCGCCGTGGCCGAGCCAGCAGATCCGGGCCGGCAGGCCCTGGAAGGCGACGCGTTCGCGGGCCAGGGAGATCCAGCGGTGCAGGGACCGGTTGCCGGGGAAGAGCTCGAGGATCGCCTCGTCGGTGCGGGCGATGTCGGCCGGATCGCCCGAGAGCGCGGCCCAGCGGAAGGGGCCCTTGCCCTCGCAGAACAGCGGCCGGATGTAGGCGGGCACGAAGCCGGGGAAGTCGAAGGCGCGCTCGAAGCCGCCTTCGAGGGCCTCGCCGCGGATCGAGTTGCCGTAGTCGAAGACCTCGGCGCCCGCGTCCTGGAAGCCGACCATCGCCTCGACGTGCTTCGCCATGGAGGCGCGGGCCCGCTCGGTGAAGGAGGCGGGGTCGGCTCGGGCGAGCTCGGGCGCCCGACGGTGGTCGACGCCTTCGGGGACGTAGCTGAGCGGGTCGTGCGCGGAGGTCTGGTCGGTGACGACGTCGACCGGCACACCGCGGGCGAGGAGCTCGGGGAGGACGGCGGCGGCGTTGCCGACCAGGCCGATCGACGTCGCCTCGCCGGTCTTCTTCGCGGCCAAGGCCTGGTCGACGGCGTCGTCGAGGTCGCCTGCGACGGTGTCGAGGTAGCGCTGGTCGACGCGGCGGCGCAGGCGCTCGGGGTCGACGTCGACGATGAGGCAGACGCCGTCGTTCATGGTGACCGCCAGCGGCTGGGCCCCGCCCATGCCGCCGCATCCGGCGGTGAGCGTGAGCGTGCCCTTCAGCGAACCACCGAAGCGTTTGGCGGCGACGGCCGCGAAGGTCTCGTAGGTGCCCTGGAGGATGCCCTGGGTGCCGATGTAGATCCACGAGCCGGCGGTCATCTGCCCGAACATGGTGAGCCCGAGCGCTTCGAGGCGCCGGAACTCGGGCCAGGTGGCCCAGTCGCCGACGAGGTTCGAGTTCGCCAGCAGCACTCTCGGCGCCCACTCGTGGGTGCGCATGACGCCGACGGCGCGGCCCGACTGGACGAGCATCGTCTCGTCCCGTTCGAGGCCCTGGAGCGTCCGCAGGATCGCCTCGAGGTCGGCCCGGCTGCGGGCGGCCTTGCCGGTGCCGCCGTAAACCACGAGGTCCTCGGGGCGCTCGGCGACCTCGGGGTCGAGGTTGTTCTGGAGCATCCGCCAGGCCGCTTCGGCCTGCCAGTCGCGGCAGTGCAGGGTCGTGCCGTGTGGTGCGCGCATCCGGTCCGCCTTCGCTGTGAGGTGACGCCAGTCTTGCAGAGTTCCCGGCCGCCCCCGGGACGACACATGGGCCCGGCTCCCGCGGAGCCGGGAGGACCCGGTCCGGGCGCTGGGAGGCCGCGCCCGGACGGCGGGCCTAGAGGTTGCCGCGCTTCTCCTGCTCCTTCTCGAGCGCCTCGAACAGGGCCTTGAAGTTGCCCTTGCCGAAGCTGAGCGAGCCGTGCCGCTCGATGATCTCGTAGAACACCGTCGGGCGGTCCTGCTGCGGCTTGGTGAAGATCTGGAGCATGTAGCCGTCCTCGTCGCGGTCGACCAGGACGCGGCGCTCCTTGAGCTCCTCGATCGGGACGCGGACCTCGCCGATGCGGTCCCGCAGCTCGGGGTCGTCGTAGTAGGCGTCGGGCGCTTCGAGGAACTCGACGCCGTTCGCGCGCATGGCGTCGACCGCGGCGAGGATGTCGTTCGTGGCGAGCGCGATGTGCTGGACGCCGGGGCTGCCGTAGAACTCGAGGTACTCGTCGATCTGGGACTTCTTCTTGCCCGGCGCCGGCTCGTTGATCGGGAACTTGACCTTGCGGGTGCCGTTGGCGACGACCTTGCTCATCAGCGCCGAGTACTCGGTGGCGATGGCGTCCTCGACGAACTCGACGATGTTGGTGAAGCCCATGACCTTCTCGTAGTACTCGACCCATTCGCGCATGCGGCCGAGCTCGACGTTGCCGACGATGTGGTCGATCGCCTGGAAGTACCGCTTGGGCTCCAGGCCGGCGGCGACGGCGGGGCCTCGGTCCACGATGGGCCCGCGGGCGGCGAAGCCGGGCAGGAACGGCCCGGTGTAGCCGGAGCGGTCGATGAGGACGTTGCGGGTCTCGCCGTAGGTGCCGATGACCGCGACCCGGACGGTGCCGTGCTCGTCGGTGAGGTCGTGCGGCTCCTCGAGGGCGATGGCGCCCTGCTCGACCGCGTAGCGGTAGTTCTTGTCCACATCGGGCACTTCGAGGGCGACTTCGATGACGCCGTCGCCGTGGGCGGCATGGTGCTTCGTGGCGGCCGAGTCGGCGGTGACGCCGCCGACGAGCACGAACGCGACCCCGCCCGAGCGCAGCACGTACTCGGCGTGCTCGCGGTAGCCCTGCTCGGGGCCGCGGTAGGCGGTGCAGGTCATGCCGAAGGCGGTGGAGTAGTAGTGGGCGGCCTGCTTGGCGTTGCCCACATAGAACCGGACGTGGTCCCAGCCCTTGATGGGGAAGGCGTCCTCGCTGATGTCGTGCTCGACCGCTCCGACGAGGCGGGCTTCACCCTCGACGGCGCTTGCGGAGTCGTGAATCTGTCCACTGTTCGCGGTGTCGACCATGGCCGTCTCCTCCAGTCGCGGGCGGGGTTGTGGCCTTGATCATCACCAGTCTCTCACGTTCGGGCAAGTCGCACGGAAATCAATGGACATCTTGCACAGATCGCCCTGCCGGAGGACCCGTAGACTGGTCAACATGACCAGTGATTCATCGATCGACGCGCTCGACGCCCGGCTCATCGCGCTGCTGGGGGACGAACCGCGCATCGGCGTCCTCGAATGCTCCCGGCGCCTCGGCGTGGCGAGGGGGACGGTGCAGGCGCGCATGGACAAGCTCGCCGCGCGCGGCGTCATCCGCGGCTACGGGCCGGAGGTGGACCCGGCCGCGCTCGGCTACCCGGTGATGGCGTTCGTGACCTTGGAGCTGCGCCAGGCCGTGGGCCACGACTCGGTGGCGCGGAACCTCGCGCGCGTGCCCGAGGTGCTCGAGGCGCACACCGTGACCGGCACCGGCGACATGCTGTGCCGGATCGTCGCGCGCACGAACGCCGGGCTCCAGGGCGTGATCGACCGGGTGCTGGCGTGCGAGGGCGTGCTGCGGGCCTCGACGGTGATCGCCCTGGCCGAGCAGATCCCCCACCGGACGCTCCCGCTGGTGGCCGACGCCGCGGGCCTCAAGCGGCGGTGATCGTGCCCGTGACCTCACCGAGGCCGATCGTCTCGCCGCCCGGCCCGGGCGCGGTGGCGCCGATCGTCACGGTGTCGCCGTCCTCCAGGAAGGTCCGCTCGGCGCCGTCGAGGCGGACCGGTTCCGCCCCGCCCCACGTCAGCTCGATGAAGCTGCCGCGCTGGTCCGCCTCGGGCCCCGAGACCGTGCCGGAGGCGAAGAGGTCGCCGGTGCGCAGGCTCGCCCCGTTCACGGTCATGTGCGCGAGCTGCTGCGCGGGCGTCCAGTACAGCTGCGCGAACGGCGGCCGTGCGACCTCGACGCCGTTCCAGCTCACCGAGAGCGCCAGGTCGTAGCCGAAGCGCTCGGACTCCTTGAGGTAGTCCAGCGGCGCGGGGTCCTGCTCGGGCGCGGCCGTCTTCGCCGCCTCCAGGGCCTCCAGCGGCGTCACCCAGTGGCCGATGGAGGTCGCGAACGACTTGCCGAGGAACGGCCCGAGCGGCTGGTACTCCCAGGCCTGGATGTCGCGGGCCGACCAGTCGTTGACCAGGACGACCCCGAAGACGTGCTCGGCGAAGTCGTCGGCGGCGACCGGCGAGCCCGGCTCGGTGGGGGCGCCGACGACGAAGCCGACCTCGGCCTCGATGTCGAGCCGGCGGCTCGGCCCGAAGCCGATCTCGCCGCCGGGGCCCTTGCGCTGGCCGCTCGGCCGCTTGATCGGGGTGCCGGAGGGGACGACGGTCCCGGCGCGGCCGTGGTAGCCGACCGGCAGGTGCTTCCAGTTCGGCAGCAGCGCCTCCCCGTCCGGCCGGAAGAGCCGGCCGAGGTTCGTGGCGTGGTGCTCCGAGGCGTAGAAGTCCACATAGTCGGCCACGTCGAACGGCAGGTGCATCCGCGCCTTGCCGATGGGCGTGAGCAGCGTCGCGGACTGCTCGCGGTAGCGGGCGGCGTTGAGCAGCTCGGTCAGCTGGAGGCGCACCAGGCGCCAGGCGGGCCGGCCCATCGCCATGAACGCGCCGAGCGTCTGCTCCTGGAACGCCGGGCGGATCCACGGCAGGAAGAACGTGCCGGTGGCGAGTTTTCGCAGGTCGAGCACTTGGTCGGCGATGCGGACGCCGACGCGCGGCGTGGGGTCCTTCGCGGTGGAGAAGATCCCGTAGGGGAGGTGGTGGATGCCGTACGGGCCGCCGTCGGCGCCTTCGACCCAGCTCACGATGCCGCTCCGCCTCTCTCCAGCAGTGACAGTGCCATCAGGTCTTCGAGCGGCTCCATGATGCTGCACGAGCCGAAGCCGGTCCACAGCGGCCGGGGCCGGTCGGCGACCGCGCGGGCCCGGCCCACCAGGTCCTCGGTGTCGGTCGAGGCCAGGACGGCGGCCACGGCGGCCTCGTCCGCGCCGCCCGCGGCCTCGGCGGAGGCGGTGAGCACGTTGAGGAAGCCGTGGTGGACGAAGCCGGTCTCGGGGTCGCGGTGGCGGATCGCCCGGTGCAGCCCGGCGGTGAGCTTGAACCGCAGGTCGCGCCGCGCGCAGCCGACGATCGAGGCGGCCAGGACCTCGGGGGGCGGGAAGAACTCCGCGGCGAGCCCGCCGGTGCGGAACTTCGGGATCAGGCCGGTGCCGACGACCGCGTCGAGGCCGTCCTCGCCGAAGGGGAGCTCGGCGAAGACCGGCGCGCCCCATTCCTTCGCGGCCGGGACGAGGCGGTGCAGGGCGGCGCGCGACTCGTAGTGGACCACGGCCACCGACTCGTCGAGGGCGCCCACGAGCTCGCCCACCTGCTCGGGTTCGACGTCGACGACGACGCCGATCCGCAGTTCGGTGCGGCCGGGCCGCAGCTCGGGCAGGCGTCCGGCGGGGACCAGGAGCGGGCCGGTCATCGGCGCGTACCAGGACTGGCGGTGGCCGCGGTGCGCCGGGACGGCGTCCTCGAGCGCCGCGTTCCCGGGCGGGAACACCGCCGCGTCGTCGATGAGGCCCTGCAGCACCGCAGGGATGGCGTCGGACATGCCATGAGGGTAGTGCCGCGGCGGCGAGATGTCGACAAGGACCGCGGCCTCTGCGAAGCTCGCGAGCCGCGCCTCCCGCGGGCCGCTATCCTCAGGGGCATAGCCACCCGTAGCGGGCCCGTAACCTCACCGGCTCGCGCACCGACAAAGGAGTCGTCGTGCCGTTCTACCGTTCGGTCGGGCAGATCCCCGACAAGCGACACACGCAGTTCCGCCGAGACGACGGGAGCCTCTACTCCGAGGAGCTCATGGGCCAGGAGGGCTTCTCCTCGGACTCCTCGCTGCTGTACCACAGGTACCGGCCCACCGCGATCAGCTCCAGCACCGAGCACCGTCCCGAGAAGGCCGAGCCGGTGCCGAACCACCCGCTCAAGCCGCGCCATCTGCGCACGCACAAGCTCGACGGCGCCGGCGACGCGGTCTTCGGGCGCGAGCACCTGCTGTCGAACGCCGACTGCCGCATCTCCTACGCGGTGGCCGACAAGCCGTCCCCGCTGTACCGCAACGCCATCGGCGACGAGTGCCTCTACGTCGAGTCGGGCTCGGCGCACGTCGAGACCTCGTTCGGCGCGATCGACATCGCCCAGGGCGACTACCTGATCATGCCGATGTCGACGATCTACCGGGTCGTCCCCACCGGAGGGGAGCCGCTGCGCACGCTCGTGGTCGAGTCGACCGGCCACATCACGCCGCCCAAGCGCTACCTCTCGGTGCGCGGGCAGTTCCTGGAGCACTCGCCGTACTGCGAGCGGGACCTGCGCGGCCCCGGCGAGCCGCTCCTGGTGGACGGCGAGGACGTGGACGTCTACGTCCAGCACCGCGGCCGGGGCTCGTCGACGATCTGGACGAAGTTCACCTACGCGCACCACCCGTTCGACGTGGTCGGCTGGGACGGGTGCCTGTACCCGTGGGTGTTCTCGATCCACGACTTCGAGCCGATCACCGGGCGCATCCACCAGCCGCCGCCGGTCCACCAGGTCTTCCAGGGCCCGAACTTCGTGATCTGCAACTTCGTGCCCCGCAAGGTGGACTACCACCCGGACGCGATCCCCGTCCCGTACAACCACCACAACGTGGACTCCGACGAGGTCATGTTCTACTGCGGCGGCGACTACGAGGCCAGGCGCGGCTCGGGGATCGAGCAGGGCTCGATCTCGCTCCACCCGTCGGGCTTCACCCACGGTCCGCAGCCGGGCGCCCCCGAGCGCTCGATCGGCGCCGACCGCTTCGACGAGCTGGCGGTCATGATCGACACGTTCCGCCCGCTGGAGCTGTGCGAGGCGGCCCTGGACTGCGAGGACACGAACTACGCCTGGACGTGGAACCGCGACCCGGTCCTCTGAGGGAAGCGGGGCGGGCGCGTCCTTCGAGGACCGCGGCGGTCGCCAGCGTTCAGTAATATTGAAATATCCAAATGTAGCTGCTCGCATCACCCCGGGACCGCGCATGAGCGACCAACAGCCGATCGAGGTGGACACCGACACCGACGACTGGAAGGAAGAGGGCGACCAGGCCCTCTCCCCCACCGACCACATCAGACCAGTCTCGGGGCTCATGGCCGCTCCCGGGCTGAGCCACATCGAGAGCATCCGCAGCAACCTGTGGGCCATGGGCGAGGGGGATGCCTCCGACATCGCCGGCTCCTGCGTCGGCATCGCCGGGACGCTCGCCGACTTCGCCGCCAAGATCGGCGCGTTCGGCTCTCCCTTCTCCGCCCTCCAGACCGTGGTCTCGATGGGCTTCGACATCGTGCTCGCGCTCGTCAAGCCGCTGGAGGACCTGCTGCACATGGTCAGCGGCGATCCGGGCGCCATGCGCGACCGGATCGACCTGTGGGGCCGGATCGGCGAGGCGCTGAAGCAGCTCTCGCAGGACACGGCGGCGGTCGTCCCCGACATAGCAAACTGGTCTACAATGGACGGTAACACCGCCAAGACGAAGCTCGACGAGCTCGCCGCCGGCATCAGCGCCATGGGCCACAACACCGGGGGCATCGAGCAGCTCATGGGGCTGGCGCAGATGATGGCCGAATTGATCAAAGAGGCCATCAAATGGGTCATCAGCTGGCTGATCGCGAAGCTGATCGAATCGGCGATCGCCGGCTCCGCCGGCGCGGTGGTCACCTTCGGCTCCTCGGTGGCCGCCGCGATCTGCAAGATGGTCGGCGACGCCGCTCGCGCGGTGCTCAAGGCGCTCGGCTTCACCAAGGACGCGATGAGGATCGCGAACGGCTTCGCCAAGGTATGCGTGGCGATCTCGGGTTCGCAGGCGCTCACCCGCACGCAGGGCATCCTGCTCACCATGGCCGGCAGCGCCTCCACGGCGCTGGGGAACGCCGGGCAGGCGTTCGTCGGCAACCTCTTCCACTCCCCCGCCGACGGGCAGTCGACGGATTCGACGGTGTCCGCCGGCATCGTCATCGCCGACATCCAGGCCATCAGCGACGCCGAGTCCAGGCTCCGCCCGCTCGCCACCGGCGCCGGCAACATCGCCGAGGCCGCCGGCACCGCCGTCGACGGCGAGATGACCTGGGGCCTGTGCGGCATCCTGTTCGAGGAGAAGTACAAGGAGACCGCGGGCGAGATGATCGCGAAGATCAAGTTGAGCCAGGACGCGTTGAACGGGTCCGCCGAGAAGCTCAAGCGGAGCGCCGAGGACTGGGAGTCGATCGACCAGGAGATCAAGGACGCCTTCGACGGGCTCAGGCCCGAGTGAGCGCGGGCCGCGTCCGCTCCGGTGGCATCCTCCGATCATGAGCCTCGAATTCACGACCGTCTTCAACGCGCTCGTCCTGGCGCTGCTCGCCGCCCTGGTGCTCGGCGTCGCCTGGACCTATGCACGCCGCGCCCGTGCCATCGCCCGCCAGGACCGGACGCTTCCGGCGGGGGCCCGGGCGCACGGCTGCTCCCTGACCGCCGATCCGGCCGGCGACGCCGAGGCGCTGCTGCCGATCGGGAGGCCCCGAGGCCTGGAGGGGACGAGTCGGCGGCTGTTCGAAGGCGTCACGGCGAGCCCGCGGGGGGCCGGCGAGCTCACCCACCTGATGAGCCGGACGAGCCCCGAGCCGGCGGTGTGGATCGCGCAGTACCGGACGCGCCACGGGCATCCGGCGCGCCCCGCCCCCAAGACGGCGCTGGGGCAGGCGCTCGGCTACGCCTGGGGCAACGCCGTCGCGACCGCGCTGCCGGGCTCGGCCCTGCCCCTGATGGTCGCGCCCCGGAACCGGATGCGCCTCTCGCTGTGGCTGCACCGCAGGCTTCGGCTGCGGACCGGCGACCGCGCCTTCGACCGCGCGTTCGGGGTCCTGGGCGCCGATGCGGACCAGATGCGCCTGGTGCTCACCGGAGACGTCCGACGCTGGCTCTCCGAGCAGGACATACCGGCCAAGACCGTGCTGGTGCTCGAGGGCGGGCTCTGCTACGCGGCCCGGCACGAACCGCTCCTGGTCGAGACCGTTCCGCACCGGATCGAGCTGGTGACCGGCTTCGCGCGGCGCATACCCGGGTCCGCCTGGAGGGGCTGAGGCGCCAGCGCCGGACGCCGAGGTCCGAGGCCCGCTACATGGTGTTGACGATCAGCCCGATGTGGGTGAAGTAGTTCAGGGCCCCGAACAGCAGGAACGCGAGGCCCGAGAGGAACCAGACGAGGAGGACCACCGCCGTCACCGCGCGCCGTCCGGGCCTGAGCGCCAGCGGGAAGAGGACGGCGCCGACGCCGACCAGGGCGTACAGGCCGGAGATGAAGACCGCCTCGATCATCGGGTGCTCGGCGAACTCGCCCGATATCGGCTCCTCGGGCGGGGCGGCGAACAGCTCGTAGCCCACCCCGGCCGCGGCGATGCCGAAGCAGGCCAGGCCCATGCCGAGCACGAAGACCGACACGGGGCGCGCGGCGGCGGCGAGCATCGCGAAGCGGTCGGGGGCGGCCTCGAGCGCTTCGGCCCTCTTCCACAGGTAGAACGCGGCGAACAGCAGCAGCACGCCGAAGGCGAGGCTCGGCTCGCCGAAGATCACGTTGTCGAAGGGGAAGCCGCCCGCCGCGAGCGGCCACGTCAAGGTCATGTGCAGGCCGGTCACGGCGAGGACGGCGCCGACGACGCCGAAGCCCATCGCCCAGCCCTCGGCGGCCAGCGGCCGGTCGGCGTCGCCGAGGCGGCGCATGAGGCCGACGACCATGAGCAGCCCGGCGCCGGCGGCGACTGACATGACGGTGTTGTAGGTCGGCATCTGGGCCCAGTCGATCTTGAGCCCCTGCGCGACGATCTCCCCCGTTGCCATATGCGGATCGTAGGAGCCCGAGGGCCGTGAGTCCCGGTGTTCGAGGATTAATCGCGGTGGCGCGGGTACCCGGCGAGCTCGCAGTCGAATCGAGGGAGCAGCGATGAGCAAGCACGTCTTGATGGCGCTGACCAGCCATGCCGAGCTGGGCGACACCGGGGAGCGGACCGGGTACACCGTGCCGGAGGCCGCGCGCCCGTGGCAGGTCTTCCGCGACGCCGGCGTCGACGTCGACTTCGTGTCGGTCGAGGGCGGCGAGCCGCCGAGCGAGGGCTTCGACGAGGACGACCCGGTCGAGCGGGAGTTCCTCGACCGCGAGCGGGAGCGCCTGCGGTCGACGCCCAGCGCGAGCGAGATCGATCCGAGCCGGTACGACGCGATCTTCTTCGTCGGCGGGCACGGGACCATGTGGGACTTCCCGGACTCGAAGGCCCTCACCGATGCCGCCGTCGACATCTACGAGCGCGGCGGGGTGGTCTCCTCGGTCTGCCACGGCCCGGCGGCCCTGGTGAACGCGAAGCTCTCCGACGGGTCCTACCTCGTGGCGGGCAAGCGGCTCAACTCGTTCACGAACGCGGAGGAGGCCGCCGTCCAACGCGACGACGTCGTCCCGTTCCTGCTGCAGAGCCGGCTGGAGGAGCGCGGCGCGCGTTGGGAGGGCGGCAAGGAGTTCGGCGAGTACGCCGTGGCCGACGACCGCCTCGTGACCGGACAGAACCCGGCCTCGGCGGCGAAGACCGCGCGCCTGGTGGTCGAGGCGATCTCGTAGACCGGCGGTGCCGGCGTCGGGCCCTATGCCCGACGCCGCGTACATACTCTTGACGGTATATACTCCCTGCGGTATGCTGGCTTCATGTTGTCGACGTTCGAGGTGCTGTCGCTGCCCGCTCGGCGGAAGATCGTCGAGCGGCTCCGCCACGGCCCGAAATCCGTCGGCGAACTCGCCGACGAGCTCGGCATCAGCCAGCCGATCATGTCGAAGCACCTGCGGACGCTCCGCGACTCGGGCTTCGTGACCGTCCGGGTGGACGCGCAGCGCCGCTGGTACGAGCTGCGCCCCGAGCCGCTGAAGGAGATGGCCGAGTGGCTCGAGCCCTACCGCTGGATGTGGGAGGACCGGCTCGACCTGCTGGGCGAGCGGCTCGACACCATGCGCGACGAAGAGGAGAACCGATGACCGATCCCCGACTGCTCACCGACCGGGAGCGTCCGGCCGTCAGGGTCGAACGCCGCTACGACCACCCGATCGACCGGGTGTGGCGCGCGGTGACCGCACCGGAGAGCCTCGCGCAGTGGTTCCCCTCGGAGGCCGAGTTCGAGCTGGAGCCGGGCGGGCGGGTCCGCTTCGGCGGCTTCGAGGGCGAGAGCGCCTCCGGTGCGGTGCTGGAGGTGGACCCGCCCCGGTACCTCTCGTTCACCTGGGGCGGCGACCGCGTCGACTTCGAGCTCCGCGCCGAAGGCGAGCGGACCGTCTTCGTCCTCACCCAGCACTTCGACGACCTCGGGGGCGCGGCGAGCTTCGCGACCGGTTGGGAGATGTGCCTCGCCGGTCTGAGCGACGTCCTGGCCGGGGCGGAGCCGGCTCCCTCGGGCAGCGCCGTCGAGCGGCACGAGGAGCTCGTGGCGCGGTTCGGGCTCGACGAGCCGGAGGTGACGCGCACCGGCGCCGGCTGGCACGTCCGCTTCGAGCGGCAGCTCACGTGCTCGGCCGAGACGGCCTGGGACTTGTTCTTCGGCGTCGACCGCGACAGCGGCGAGCAGCGGCGGGCTCCGGCGATCAGCGAGGAGTTCCGCCCGCCTCAGGCCCCCGAGGTGCTGCTCGGCACCGCCACCGAGGTCGACGCCCCGCGGGTGTTCGCGTTCAAGGTCGCGGCCGGAGAGCCCGGGGACGAGGTGCGGCTGCGGCTGGGCGAGGGCACGGGCCACGGCGCCCGCCTCTTCCTGGAGGTGCGCGGCGGCGACGAGGCGGAGCTGGACGAGGCCGTCGAGCAGTGGGGCGCCGGGGCGGTGGCGCGCATAGCCGGCGAAGCCGCCCGCCTCGCGGCGGCCTGAACACGAAGCAGGAGGGCCGCCGAAAGGCGGCCCTCCTGAACGACCGGCGGCGCCTGAGCGGGCCCGGTGGCGGGGATGCCCAGCTGCCCGCGGTAGGGGTGGGGCCGCTCCCAGGTCCATTCCCACAGCAGCAGGCTCGCGAGCGGGGTGGGCAGTTCAGGGCGGAACGCGCGCACCGCGCCGGGGTGCTCGGTCCAGACCCGCGAGGCGTTGGTGTCGGCTTCACTGAGGATGTCGGTCAGCTCGCTCCCGAATTCCGTCCAGGCCTGGCCGAAGGCCATCAGGTTGTCCTCGTTCGACTGCGGCCATTCGTATCCGAGGATGCCGAGCAGGCCCGCCAGTTCGGAGGGAGGCATGATCGCCCTCAGGCACCGCCTTCCATCTCGGGGCGATCTGGACGAAGGCCCGCGATATCTCGTTGTCCGTGTTCAGGTGCTGCGCGGCGAAATCGCGCACGTCGATGCCGGCGTCCGCCATGGACCGCGCGGCCTCGGCGAAGCACTCCTTGGCCCACGCGAAGATCTCGGCGTGCGCCTGCTCGATCAGGCCGCCGATCTCATCGCTCCCGCACGCTTCGGTGACGCCCTCGATGCGGGAGGCGAAGGCGTCGATGGCGGCGAAGAAGCCCCCGGCCGTGGCCGCAACGCCCTGGCCGCCCTTGTCGAGGCCGTCGGTGTCGATGTCGAAACCGGACATCAGTTGACACCCTTGGCCTCGGCCGCGGACTGCACGATCCGCCCGTGCGCCGCGCCCAGACTCGACATGAACGAGCCGAGCTGCCGCATCGACTGCTGCTGGATCCGCTCGACCTTCTCGTTCAGGGCCGCGAGGTCGATCCCGCTGGGCACGCCGGCCTGCTCCCGGGCGGCGTCGAGCGCGGTGTTGACGGCGATGCCCGACGTATCTGGCGTGAGGACCATTCTGCGTTCTCCTCGGGGAGGTTGCGGCTCTGCGCGAAGGCGCCGAATCCCCGGAATCGGGACAAGCCTTTGCAAATACCGTTCGGGGGTGCGAGCAGCATGAAGAGTGTTGGAACCGGCACTTTGCGAAGTGTTCGACGCGTGTCGGCGACGCCGTCCAGGCAGAACGAACAGGGCCCGCTCCGCGGAACCCGTTTTCATGTTCAAGTACTCGGATGAGCCCCTCGGACTCGGATCGGGACCGACCGGACCACACCCTCGAAAGTGCGCCTGAAATCACAGCGTCAGCCGCGCGGCGGTCTCCGGTCAGCCCACCGGTGTCAACTGTGCTTCCGCAGGTGGGCGGTGATCTGCTCCCCCATGTACTGCGACAGCGGGCCCTCGGGGACGTCGAAGCCGAGCTCCCGTGCGAGGGTCGCGCCCCGCAGGTCGTAGGCCGACTCGGCGAGCTGCGCGAAGGCTTCCACGGCATCCCTGGTCTGCCGGTATCCGACGACGAAGAGCCCCACGGCGATGAACACCGAAGGCCACCACCACAATGCGGGCACCAGGCACAGCACGCCCCATCCGGACAGGCCCACGGACGCGTCGATCCGGTCGCGCGCCGCGCGCAGCGTCTGCTGCTCGGCTTCGCCCAGGACCAGCCACAGGCGCGGCCAGGTGAACACCGGGTCGAGCCTGTACCAGGACCAGACCCGCTGGTCGACCGCCCGCAGGCGGTCCCCCATCCGGGTCGGCCGGGACGGCTTGCGCAAGCCGATCGCGTTCCGCCTGCCCGCCAAGGCGTCCAGCCGCTCCTGCCTGGACGCCTCGACATCCTCGTCCACGGCGCCCGAGTCGGACCCGTGCTCGGCCTTCAGCGCGCCGCCTTCGTCCCTCGCCTTGACGAACTCCTCGTTCGCCGCCTTCCAACGGCTCCGACGCGACTCCAGGAGCCGCTTACCGAGCCACGCCAATGCCCGCGGCCAAGGCTCGAACCACAAGCGGGACAAGCCGGCCGCCACAGAGCGGGAGGCCAGCGCGGACGCGACCGACAGCAGCGGCAGGCCCACGACCAGGACCGACCACGCCGAGCCCGCCTCCAGTTCGCCGACGGTCTCGGACAAGCGGTCCAGATCGGCCCAGTGCGCGTGGCCGAGCCGCCAGGCTCCGGCCGCGCCGAGGGTGAACACCAACCCCGGCAGGATCAGCATGGAGGCCCAGCGTTCGGCGAGGCGGCCGCCCATTTCTGCGAGCACGGCGGTCATGAGTCAGTTCGATTCGTATCGCAGGGCATCGCGGAAGACCCCGCACGAGGGCCGGTCCCCGCCGGCGGCGGGGTGTTCGATCCGGCCGCAGGCGCCGTTGGGGCACCGGTAGACGCCGGTGACGACGTGCCCGCCGCCTTCCATACCGGGCACACCGACCATTCCGGAGTGCTCGGCACCGGGGCCCCGCACGGTCACGGACGTGATGAACGAGAACAAGCCGATGGCGCGCAAGGGCTCCTCGATCGACTCGCCGTCTCGAGCGGCCTTCAGCACCTTCTCGAGGCCGCCGCTCAAACCGTGCGCGGCGGCGACCTCCCGCAGCCCAGGCAGCGCCTCGCAGAGCTTGGCGAGCAGTTCCGGACGATCCATCCTCTTCCTCCCGTACAGCACCCGATGGTTCATCATGTCATGCTTGAGGCTGTGTCGGATTCCCCTGGCGCCCAGGCGGGCGGCGAGATCGGCTGGGCGCGAGTAGAACAGCTCGCGCTCGACCTCAACGAGCGCGTCAGGTCCCTGCTGGAACACCAGAACCGCACCGCGATCCTCGAACCCGAGGCGGAGGCCGCGGCGCTCGCGATCCGCCCGATGCTGATCCGCGTCCTCGAAGCGCCGGGGGCCGCCGAACCCGAGCTCTACGTCCTGGACATGGGCGCCCTGTCGACGGTCGCCGCCTACCACTACCTCCACTGCGAGCTGCTCGGCCCGACCGCACCCGGGTTCGAAGCCGAGGCGCGCCTGACGCTCAACCTGTACGCCGTGATCCACCTCTTCGCGCCGGACGAGGTGCCCTTGGAACTGCGCCAGGCCGTCGCGGCGGCCGAGATGCCGCCCGTCCACGACTTCGAGGCCCTGGCCAGCCGCTTCGACGAGCTGTACCTGCGCTGGCGCAGCGGCGGTGACCGCGACACGCTGGAGAGCGTGATCGGCATGTGCCGCACCGTCCTCCAGGTCCTGCCGAGCACACACCCGGCCCGCCCGGCGCTGCTGTCCTCGCTGTGCGGGGCGCTGCGCGACCACCACACGTACAGCGGCGTCACCGAGCAGTTGGAGGAAGCGGTCGCGGCCGGTCGCGAGGCGCTCGACCTGGCCCGGCCGGAGGACCCGATGCTGCCGGCGTACCTGTCGGGCCTGTGCTCGGCGCTGTACACGCGCTATCTCATGCGAGGCTCGGCGGCGGACCTGGACGAGGCCGTCGAGTTCGGGCAGCGGTCGGTCCGAGCCGCACCCGAACCGGATCCGGGCTTCGGCTACAACGCCGGGAACGCCCTGCTGCTGCGCTTCGATCACAGCGCCGACCCCGGCGACCTCGATCTGGCGGTCGAGGTGCTCCAGCGGTCGGTGCCCGACTCTGCCGACGGCGGCCCGTTGGACGCGGCCTGCCGGACGGCCCTGGCCGAAGCCCACCGCAAACGCTTCCAGCACTACGGCGACGCCTTCGACCTGGCCGAGGCCGAGCGCTCGGCCAGGGCCGCGGTGGAGGGCTGCGCTCCGGGCAATCCAGAGCTCCCCAGGTGCCTGATCGATCTCAGCGCCGTCCTGCGCACCAAAGCGGAAGGCTCGGGCGAGGACGCCGACCACGACGCGGCCGTCGCGGCGGCCGAGCGGGCGCTGGCGGTCTCGCTGCCGACCGGCCCGCAGCACCAGGCATGCCTGTCGAACCTCGGCAACGCGCTGGCGCACCGGTTCAAGCACGCACGGGAGCCGGCCGAGATCGACCGGGCGATCGCCCTCCTTCGGCAGGCGATCGACGAGGCCGGCGAGAGCCATTTCGCGTCGATGTCGCGGTTCGAACTGGCGCAGGCACTGCTGAACAAGTACCGCGGCACCGGGGACCGGGGCGATCTCGATGCGGCCGTCGGCGAGGCCCGCACGGTGCTCGACGCGTATGCCGAAGCGGGGAGCGACCGCGGCATGGCCCTGGGACTGCTCGGCGAGGGGCTCAACGCCCTGGCCGGAGACTTCAATGTGGATGTCGGCGAGGAGGCGGTGGCGGTGCTGCGCGAGGCCCGGGCGCTGCTGGACGGCTTTCACCGCCGGTCCCGGCTCAAATGCGCCAACGAACTGGGCAACGCCCTGTACCACCGGGCGGCGCGCACGCACTCCTTGGAGGATCTCGACGCCGCCATCGCGGCGCACCGGGAGTCGATCGCCCTGAACGCGTCCGGAGAGGATCTGGCGCGGGAGGAATCGAGCCTCGGCGGATCGTTCCTGCGGCGCTTCGTCTTGAGCGACGACACTGACGACCTCGACCGGGCCCTGGAATGGCACCGCCGGGCCGAGCGGTCGCTGAACGGCGACGCCGACCCTCATGCGCACCAGGTCTACTTCAATCTCGCCCAGACCCTCCATGCCGCCCACGACCGGTATCAGGACCCGGCGTTGATGGAGGAGTCCCTGCGGTACTTCGACAAGGCGGGCGCGGTCGAGAACGTCACCGCGGGAGATCGGGCCAAGTCGCTGACCAATCGCGGCATGGCGCTGCGGATCCGGGCCGAAGGCAGCGGGAACCGCGACGACCTGGACCGGGCGGTCGAGTGGAGCCGCGAGGCGCTCGACTCGCTCCCCGCCGGCCATGCGGACCGCGTCGCGTACTCGACCAATCTCGCCAACGCCCTGATGGCCAGGTACACCCGGACAGGCGACGCCGATGACCTGGAGGCGGCCGTGCGGACCCACCGCGAGGCCGTGGCCGCCACCCCTGCCGACGACCTGCGGCGCCCCATGCACCTCGCGAACCTCGGATCCGCCGTCCGCCTCCGGTTCTCGCAGTCTGGCTCCCCCGCCGACCTGGACGAGGCGATCACGTGCGCCCGCGAGGCGATACGGCATCCGCGGGCCACCCGAGAGGGCCTGATCAGGTACCGCAACAACCTCACGATCGCCCTGGTCACCAGGTTCGAGCGCACCGGGGAGGCGGCCGACGTCGACGCGGCGGTCGAGGCGGCCAGGGCCGCGGCGGACTCCGTGCGGCCCGGCCACGCGCGGCGCATGGTGTTCCAATCCACCCTCGCCACCGCGCTGCGCCACCGGTTCTCGTCCCCGCATCGGCGGCCCGGCGACGTCGACGAGGCGATCACCGCCCTGCGCGAGGCGATCCGCGTCTGCCCCGAGGACCACCCGTCGCTGCCGATCTACCACATGAACCTGTCGATCGCGCTCACCGCGCGGTTCCACGAAGCCGGTGGCCGCCGAAAGGACGTCAAGGAGGCGGCCACGGCGGGCCGGACCGCCGTGCGGCTGTTCCCCCAGGAGCACCCGGAGCGCGCTCGCGCGCTGATGAACCTCGGCTCGGTCCTCGTCGCCGGCATGCGGTGGTGGTCCTCCGCCCCTCTGGACGAGGCGTTCGACTGCTTCCGTCAGGCGCTGGAGCTCCCCGCCGCGACGACGATGCTGCGGTTCCGGATCACCTCCATCTGGCGCCGGACGGCCCGGCAGTTGGCCGTGGCGGGAGTGCGGGGCTGGGATCAGGCGCTCGAAGCGTCGCGCGCCGCCATCGGCGAGCTGCCCCGGCTGGCCTGGCACGGACTCGAACACGACGACCGGGTCCTCGCGCTCGGCCAGAACGCGGGAATCGCCTCCGAGGCGGCGGCGATCGCTCTCAACGCCGGCCGGCCGGAAGAGGCGCTCCAGCTCCTCGAGCAGGGCCGTGGCATCCTCTTGGCCCACGCCCTCGACGCGCGGGACGACATGGCCGAACTGCGCGAGCGCGATCCGGATCTGGCCGAGCGCATCACACGGGTCAGGGCCCGGATCGAGACCGTGTCGGTCCCCACTATGGACTTCATGGCCGGGGACCTGGGAGGCGAGGGCGGCGCCCTCGGCGCGGCCGGGACCGGCGTCGACGCGTTGGCGCAACACCAGCGCATGGAGGTCGACCGCCGTCGCGAGCTCGCCCGCGAACTGGACGACCTCGTCTCGCGGGCGAGGGGGCTGCCCGGTCTGGAGGACTTCCAGCGGCCGCCGTCCCTCACCAGGCTGCGGGCCTCGGCGGCGGACGGACCGGTGATCGTGGTCAACACCAGCGATCTGCGCTGCGACGCCTTCATCGTCACCGGCGGCCGCATCTCCACGGTCCCGCTGCCCGACTTGCGCGTCGACGACGGGCCCAAAGGCGAGAAGGGCCTGCGGACCCGGACCGCCGAACTGCTCGACGCCCTGGCGGCGCACGGAGAGGGCCCGGCCGCGACCTGGCGCGCGCAACTGACGCTGAAGGACACGCTGGTGTGGCTGTGGGACGCGGTCGCCGAGCCGGTTCTGACCGAACTCGAACGGCTGTCGCTCGGTCCCGACGGCACTGATTCGCCTTCACGGCTGTGGTGGTGCCCCACCGGGCTGCTCTCGCTCCTGCCGTTGCACGCCGCCGGCCGCTACGACGACTCGCCCGCGCCGGAGCGGGCCCAGAGTCGACCGGGACGGAACCGAGCGATCGGGACGGGCCCCCGGACCCTCCCCGATCGGTACGTCTGCTCGTACACCACCACCCTGCGGTCGCTCGCCGCCTTGGACGGCGGGCACCGGGCGAGGCCGGCCGGCGGGATCCTCGTGGTCGACCAGTCCGAGGTCCCAGGGCTGGCGCCTCTGCCGCATGCCCGCGCCGAGGCCCATATGCTCACCGAGCGGCTCCCCGGAGCGACCCTCCTCAAGGGATCGGAAGCCTCGCGGGCCGCGATCCTCCAAGCGCTCCTCGAACATCCGATGCTGCACTTCTCCGGCCACGGCAGGCAGGACTGGAACGACGCGGCGGGCGGCGTCCTGTACTGCGGCGAGCGGGGCGAGTCGGAGACGCTGACGGTCACCGACATCTCGCGTCTTCGCCTCGGTGACGCCCGCTTGGCGTTCCTGTCGGCCTGCGAGACCGCCCGCGGCACCGCCGAGGTGCCCGATGAGGCCCTGCACTTGTCGGGGGCACTGCAACTGGCGGGCTTCGCCCATGTCGTCGCGGCGCAATGGACCGTGGACGACGAGTTCGCCCGCCGCCTCACCGAGGAGTTCTACGAAGAACTGCGGCCCTCGGACACGGGCGATCTCGCTCCGGACGAGGCCGCCCGCGCCCTACACCGGGCCGTCCAGCGCCTGCGAAGCGAGGCGGACGACCCGATCCGGTGGGCGGCCTACATCCACACGGGACCGTGAACGGCAGCCTCGAAGCGACCGGCCGGCACCGCACGAGCGGAGGCCCTGAAAGCCTTGCGATGGAACTCGGTTCGCGCGGCGATCGCTCGCCGAGCGCTCCATCGGCCCGGCCGCTCAGCCCTCGGGCCTGCGGCGCAGGATCGGGGGGTTGAGGAGGGCGGCGTCTCCGCGCCGGTACAGCTTGGCGGGTCGTCCGGGCTCGCCTTCGGTCGACCGCCCGGTGGGTTCCACGAAACCCGGCGCGGTGGTGGCCTTGCGGTGGAAGTTCCGCGGATCGATCGACTCGCCCCAGACCGCCTCGTAGACCGTCCGCAACGCGGCGATCGTGAACTCGGGCGGGCAGAACGCGGTGGCGAGCGGGGTGTACTCCAACTTGGACCTGGCGCGCTCGACGCCGTCGGCGAGGATGCGGTCGTGGTCGAACGCGAGGCCGTGGCGGCCGACCGGCCGCCACGCGGCCGCCGCCGCGTCCGTGCCGGCGGTCGGAGCGGGGAGGTCGGGCAGGAGGGCCAGGTAGGCGACCGTGACCACCCGTCCGCGCGGGTCGCGGTCGGGCGTGCCGTAGCTGGCGAGCTGCTCCAGGTGCCCGCCCGGGCCGGCCAGGCCGGTCTCCTCGGTCAGTTCGCGCCGCGCCGCGGTGGAGAGGTCCTCGTCGGCGTGGACGAACCCGCCGGGCAGCGCCCACTGGCCGAGGTGGGGCTCGCAGCCGCGCCGCACCAGGAGCACGTGCAGCTCGCCTTGCCGCACGGTGAGGACCACGAGGTCGACAGTGACCGCGAACACCGGATAACTCATTATCACCACCTTGACGATAATCTAGCACGACTGTTATCGTCAAAATGACGAGAAATGGAGGCACCCTCATGGCCGATGTCACGAAGCTGTTGTTCCTGCGCCACCTGCGCGGCACCCCCACCACCTGGGTGCGGTTCCAGAAACGGGGCCGCCTCTCCAAAGAGGGGACCGGGCAGTCGTTCTGGTACCGCCCGCTGGTGGCAGTGCTCTCCGAGGTCCCGGTGGACGACCGGGAACTGCCGCTGCTGTTCCACGCCCGCACGGCCGACTTCGCCGACGTCACCGTCCAGGCCACGGTGACGTACCGGATCGCCGACCCCGCGCTGGCCGCCGCTCGGCTCGACTTCTCCGTCGACCCCTACCGCGGCGGGGCCCGCGCCCGCCCGCTCGACCAGATCGCGACCCTCCTCACCGAGCTGGCCCAGCAGCCCGCCCTCGACCTGCTGACCCGCCTGCCGCTGGCGGAGGCGCTGACCAGCGCCATCGCCCAGGTCCGCGAGACGGTCGCCGCGGCGCTGTCGGACGACGCCCGCCTCGGCGACATCGGGGTCGCCGTGGTCAGCGCCCGAGTGGTGGCGATCCGGCCGGAACCGGAGCTGGAGCGGTCGTTGCAGACCCCGACTCGGGAGGCCGTCCAGCAGGACGCGGACAAGGCCACCTACGCGCGGCGGGCCCAGGCCGTGGAGCGGGAGCGGGCCATCGCGGAGAACGAGCTGCAGAACAAGATCGAGCTGGCCCGGCGCGAGCAGCGGCTGGTCGAGCAGAAGGGCGCCAACGACCGGCGGAAGGCCGAGCTGTCCGCGGCCGCGGAACTGGTCCTCGCCCAGGGCCGGGCGGAGAAGGACCGCGCGCTCGCCGCCGCCCACGCCGACAGGGTGCGAGCGGTCGGCGCGGCCGAGGCCGAGGCGGAGACGGCCCGCCTCGCCGCCTACCGGGAGCTGCCGCCCGCGGTGCTCCAGGCGCTGGCCTTGCGCGAACTCGCGGGGCGGCTGCCCGAGATCGACCAGCTCACGATCACCCCGGACCTCCTCACCGGCGTCCTCGCCCGGCTCGGCGGCGGCTCGCGATGACGACACTGGCACCGAGGGCGGTGGTGGTCAGCCGCCGCAGCGAGCTGGACGAGCTGCTGGCCCGACACGGCACCCGCGCCGCGGCGGAGCACTTCCTGCGCCGGCGCGGCCGCGACCTGGAGGAGATCACCGCTCGGCACGAGGTCCTGCGGGCGGCGCTCACCGAGGTGGAATCGCTGGTCCCGGCCGACTGGCGCCGGGGCCGGGTGGACCGAGCGGACCTGCCCAATTTCCTGTTCGCGCCAGAAGACCTGGTCATCGCCGTCGGCCAGGACGGGCTGGTCGCCAACCTCGCGAAGTACCTGACCGGTCAGGCGGTGATCGGAGTGGATCCCGAGCCGGACCGCAACCCCGGCGTGATGGTCCGCTTCCGCCCGGACTCGGTCGCCGCCGCGCTCAAGGCGGCGGCCGAGGGCGCGGCGGCGGTCCGGCGGCTCACCATGGTCGCCGCCCGCCTCGACGACGGCCAGGAGCTGGCCGGCCTCAACGAGGTGTACGCGGGCCACGCCACCCACCAGTCCGCGCGCTACCGGCTCATCAGCGCGAACGGGCTGCACGAGCGCCAGTCGTCCTCGGGCGTGGTGATCGGCACCGGCACCGGCGCCACCGGTTGGAGCGCCTCCATCGCCGCCGAACGCGGCTGGAGCGAGCCGCCGCCCTCGCCGGAGGAGTCGTCCCTGTCCTGGTTCGTCCGGGAGGCATGGCCGTCCCCGGCGACCGGTGTCTCGCTGACCTCCGGCGTGCTGCGGGCGGGCGAGCGGCTGCGGCTGGTCTGCGAGAGCGAGCGGCTCGTGGTCTTCGCCGACGGCGTCGAGTCCGACCATCTCACCGTCACCTGGGGCCAGCAGATCACGATCGGACTGGCCGACCACCACCTCCGCCTCGTCGTCCCCGACTAGGGAGAACACGGCATGAACGAGAAGCCGAGGCCCCAGCCCCGCCCGGACGGGCCCCGGATCGAGACACCTTGCCGCTCAAGATGAAGCCCCCGCCGCTGCGTGCCGGTCCGGCACGCGTCACCACATGAGGACACAACATGAACCACCGTTCCCCCTCGCCGGTTCCGGACCCGTTCTACTCGCCCCCATGGGCGGAGGCGAGCGCTCCGGCGCCGGGGCGGTCGAAACTCCTTTCGGCCCTCGCCGTCGGAACAGCGGTCCTACTGCTGGGCGGCACTGCCGTGGCCGCCTGGCAGCCGTGGCGCGACTCGCCCGCGGAGGTCGTCGACGCGTACATGGGGTTGCTCGTGGACTCGCTCGAGAACGACGAGACCGAATACCTCTTTCTCCGCACGCGCCCTTACCTGTGCGCCGCTTCGCGGGCCACACTCGACGACCGCTTCGGCGAGTTCGGCGGCACGGGCATGGACGAGCTGCAGTATGAGTTGTTGAACGACATGACGTTCGCGATCGACTACGAAGTCCTCGACTCGTCGACCGAGGGCGACTCCGCGTCGGTCACGGTGCGTCTGCACGGCGAATCCGCCATACCCGGCGGCGAGCTCGCGCCCTTCGGCAACACACTGTCCATCGATCTGGTCGACGAAGCCGGCGTCTGGCGGATCTGCGACGACAGCCTTCCCGGGATGTAAAACCAAGGAACCGACGGCCCCGTCCGCAAGCAAAAAGGCCGCCCGCAGGCGGCCTCGTGTTGGCCGGCCTTCTCGAAGCCTATGGGAACCTGTTTCCCCAGGTAAACGCCCTACACAACCGCCTCGTCGCGCGTCTATCCGGCACGCGAGACTCGACCGGGCGGTTACAGACGCCCCACGCGCTTTCACTCAGGTCTGCGAAATGATGGCCACGTGAAACAGCTGCGACACGCTATCGAGGACTACCTCTACGGCCTCAACGCCGAGCTCGACCTGCCTTTGGAAGCCGCACACGCACTGGTTCGAGGCCTCACATCACCATCGCTGGCGGAGCTGGCCGGGCTGTCAACCGACGCAACATACGAGATCCGTGAACTCCTCCCGATGGTCACCGAAGAACTATCGATCGAGGTGGCCCCCCTCCCGGATGCGGTTCTCCGAAAGGCTTGCGAGACCGCGGCCGAGTACCGCGTCGGGACACTCGGGTTCAGGTCAGCGGCCTCGCGTGTGACCGCGTTGCTGCTCGACAACGAGTATCTGATGTTCGAGAAGCGCCCTGACATGGCCAGTACCGTTTTCAACGATCTGTGGAGGCTGAACGAGTGGCTGTACGCCACGGAGCGCGGCCACCTCAACGACAGCACGTACTTCTTCACGACGAGCAAGGAGGCCGAGGCTTACTTCAGGGACGTAGTCCAAGCTCTGACAAGCTGAGCGCACCTCCTGAGACAACTGCGAAACAACGAACGGACTCGGCTGTCGCCTGAAGTCGAACTGCCGGGAATCACCGCGCACGCGAACCTTCTTCAATTGGTGAACGACCTGGTTGATCGACTTGCGCGGGGCTCGACCGCTGAATGCCGCCGGTCAGAGTTCAACGTCCGCACCCGAACTGGACGCCGCAGCGATTCCAGCCCTCTGGTTGTGAACGCTGGGACCCCACCGGCCCAGGCGATCTCATTACAATAAGGACGCAATCGCGCACTCACTGAACGTATGCCGTTGAGGCCCAAGCTTCCTCTCACGGAGTCTTCTTCAGCGGTGACACGCGAAAGGAAACCCGTGTCCGACAGCTACTCCGGTTCCGACATCGCCCAGTACGACGAACCGGACGTTCCCGATACCCGCGAGAGTATGGGTTCGTCCATTCCAGTGGTGAAAAGCGGCTACAAACTCGTCGAGGACATCAAGGCGGCATACGAGAACGAGGACCCGCTCGCCGCGGCGAAGACCGTTCCCGCCGACATCGCGGTACTCGGGCTCGAGGCCGCATTCGCGCTCAAAGACCCGATCTTCACCCTCGTGCAGGCGGGCTTGACGATCGTTCTGGAGCTGGTCGAGCCGTTGAACGACGCCCTCGAGTCCGTATCCGGCGACCCCGATGAGATGGCCCGCACCAAAGAGCGCTGGGGACAGATCAGCACCGCATTGGAAGCGCTGAGCGGCGAAGTCGGCTCCAGTATCGGCGCGGACCTGAGCAGCTGGCAGGGATCCGACGCCGATTCGGCGTTGGAGCAGTTGCGGGCCCTGGAGGCCATCATCCTCGCCGCCTCGAGCGAGGCGGCCAACGTCCAGACCCTGCTGTCCTGGGCCGAGACGCTCGCCGAGACCATCTACGCGGTCATCAAGTCGATCATCGCCGAGCTGGTCTCGTGGTTGGTCACCAACGGACTGGTGGCATTGGCCCTGAGCCCGGCCACCTTCGGATCCTCGGTAGCCGGGTTCTTGGTGCGGGCCTCTATCAAAGGCTCGATGATGTTCACCAGAGCATTCAGCAAGCTGGAGAAGGCGTTCGGCCTCTTCGGCAAGATCGGGAAGGTCCTCTACAAGTTGCTCGCCAAGTCCTCTTACCGCGGCAACCCGAAGTACAAGCTGTGGGTGAGCGTGCTCGCGAAGGCCGGGATCGGCGGCGGGCTCGCCGCACTCGCCCCTGGAGCCGGAGCCGTCACGAACGAGCTCACCGACGGCCCGGCGACGGTCTCGACGCCCGGCGGTGGCAGCGGACAGGTGAACATCGATCTCGGCGAGTTCGACCAGATCCAATCGAGCCTGAGCACCCACGCCGAACGCAGCGCCGCGATCGAGCAGGCATCCACCGATGCCCAAGCGGCCGAGATGACCTGGGGTATGCCAGGCTGGTTCGGCATGGACGACGCCTACAGGGACAACTGCGAAGGCATCCTCGAAGTCCTCGCCGACATCACAGCGGCCCTGGAAGGCAACGCGGCGGAACTCACGGCATGCCGGGACGCCTACCAGGACGCCGATGACCAGATCACCGCCGACTTCGAATCCCTCCAACTCGAACTCGAGTCATAGCGCCAAGGGTCATCAGCATGTCGAAGTCACGACAGTACCGACGGTTCACCGTCAGCGGCGACGGAACGAATTGGCTGCTGAAGTCCGGGCTACGGAGCGGGGAGCGGCCGATCGGCTACGTCTCCGGATGGCACCCCTACTACCAGGTCCGGGGCCGCTCAACGAGCGGCCACAGTCGCGGCGTGGTGTTCGGAGCAGGCGTGCTCAGCGCACTCCTGCTCGGCCAGGCCGGAAACGGATCATGGGGAGGACGAGGCTCCTCGGCGCCGAAAACGGTCCTGTTCGGTACCGAACCCGACTGCACGGCCGTGGTGAACCCCGAGGACCCGGAACTCGAATCCAGCCCCGGCATGTGGGTGGTCACCGATCTCCGGCTGCGATACCTGGAATTCATTCCCCATCTGCCGGAGCGTATCCGCGCCGAAGCGGTGGCCCGCACCGGATACGACCACTTGCCGTCCGAACCGGTCCAGCCGGCCACACGCCTGGAAGTCTCCTCAAGCGAGCTTCAGCATACAGCGGGGATCACCAGGCAATTCGGGCGCAGATTCAAGACCCGAGAAGCCGCCTACGACCGCTTCACCTTCGCCGACGGATCCGGCATCGACCTCAGAGTCGATGCGCTCGAACCGATCAACGCCCTGTGAAGTATGAAGAACCGACCGCAGACTCCTCTCGAGACGCGAATGAGCGGTCCTCGACATGATGATCGCTCACGTGCTCAATATCTGGACTGGCTGGGGTACCCGGACTCGAACCAAGAACAACTGAACCACGCGCACGCAGTGCGCCCGACAGCACAGCAGCCGGGTTGCCCCAGCGCGGCGCCCGCCGCGGAAACGAAAAGGCCGCCCGCAGGCGGCCTCGTGTCGGCTGGCCTTCTGGAGGCGTATACGATCCTATATTCGCAGGTCAAATCCCTACATGCCCGTCTAATGGCCGAATCACGGGCGTCGAAGTCGCTCTCCGGTTGACACCGCGCTCGGGCGCGGGCCACTCGGTAGAATCGCGGCATGAGTCGGCCGACACCGGCCGAGAAGTTCCGCATCGCCCTTGACCTGCATGAGGCGGGTCTGCGCATGCACGAACAGACACTGCGCCGCCGCTACCCCGAAGCCAGCGATGAACAGATCCGCGATGTCCTGTTCGCCTGGCTGACCCGCCAATCCGCTGCTCGCGGCCTGACCGTCCGAGAGCTCCGACAGCCTTCGTGACCGAATCCTTCTCGAACAAATGATCTAGAAAATGATGGTACGATTTTCCGTACCAATCATGTACAATATGAGGTGCCATAGTTGCGAGGAGGCGGCAGTATGACCATTACCGCAAGCGAGGCCAGGAAGGACCTGTTCCCGCTCATCAAGAAGGTCAACGACGATCACGCTCCGGTGCGCATCGCCTCGAAGAGCGGCAACGCCGTGCTGATATCCGAGGAGGACTACGAGGCATGGCAGGAGACGATGTTCTTGCTCCGGTCGCGCCGCAACGCCGAGCGCCTGATGAAGTCGATCGCCGAGATGGACGCCGGAGGCGGGACTGTCCGCGACCTCATCGAGGTGGAGGACGACTGAGTGAAGACGGCCTTTTCGGAAGTCGGCTGGGAGGACTACACCTACTGGGCCGAGAGCGACCGCAAGATCACCAAGCGGGTCAACCGCCTGATCAGGGAGATCAAGCGCGAGCCGTTCACGGGCATCGGCAAGCCCGAGCCGTTGAAGGGACCACTGTCAGGCTGGTGGTCGCGGCGGATCGATGAGGAACACCGTCTGGTCTACCGAGTGCGAGATGACATCCTCGAGGTTGCCCAAGCCCGCGGGCACTACGACGACTGATGGCGAACTTGCCGTTCGTTCGGCAGCGGCATTTACATCCGATCGCATCCCGGCCGACTGTCGAACGCACTACACGTGCCGGTGGAGAACGACGAACGGGCTCGCTTCGCGGGCCCGACGTTCGTATAAGGTCTGTTGGCTGGGGTACCTGGACTCGAACCAAGAACAACTGAACCAGAATCAGCCGTGTTGCCAATTACACCATACCCCAATGGTGTTCGGACGCTCCGAAGCTCGTCGCGCCGACGCGGAACAACTGTACCGGACCCGCTCACGCCCCCGCAAACGGGTTCCCGTGACGGAAACCACCACGTCGCGGGGGCGTCGGGATCTCAGACCGGCTGGGAGGCGCGGACCGGCTCGCGGCTGTTCGGCGCAGGCGTCGCGTCCATCCTTCCTCGCAGGTAGTGGACGGCGAGGACGACGAAGGCGGCGAGGATGAGCGCGTCGGCCAGGTGGGCGATCGACTCGGTGCGGGTGATGCGGCTGAGCGGGAAGGCCGCGCCGCTGAGGACCAGCAGCACGCCGAGCCAGACCGGCGCGAGCTTCGACCAGGCCAGGTCGATGCCGAGCGCGACCAGGCTGATCGGCATCAGCGGCCCGGGCAGCCACAGCACGATCGCCGAGGCGATCGGGTAGGCGTCCGCGGCGTCGAGGGACTCGGAGCCGGAGATCTCGAAGATGCCCTCGAAGAAGCCCTGGAGTCCGAAGGCGATGCCGCCGACGCAGCCGAGCAGGGCCAGGACGATGCCGATGGCGCCCGTCCACGGCTTGATTGCGGCGATCCGCTCCCAGACGCCGATCAGGCCGTATATCCACAGCGCGTTGGCGATCATGATGATGACTCCGGCGGTGACCCCGTAGCGCTCGCCCTCCCAGAAGAAGGTCGAGACCGCCATCAGGAGCGGGCCGACGATGAGCGAGATGAAACGCATGGTTCTGAGCATGTAGCCAGGCTACATGTAGCTTGCCTACATAACAAGTCCGTCTACCTATGATGGCGTACGCTGGTATGCCATGGACGCAGACGGCATTCACGGTCAGCTCGACACGCTCATCCTCGCCACTCTCCGGCGCGGCGAGGCCCACGGCTACGCCATCATCGGGGCGCTCCGCGAGCGCAGCGGCGAGCAGCTCGACCTCCCCAGCGGCACCGTCTACCCGGCGCTGCGCCGCCTCGAGCGGGCCGGGCACGTCACCGGCAAGTGGACGCAGGCCGGCGGTCGCCGCCGCCGCGTCTACGAGCTCACCGCCGAGGGCCGCGCGGCCCTCGAGAAGGGCCGCGAGGACTGGCTCGCGCTCCGCCAGGTCATGACGGCGGTCCTGGACTCATGAGCGGCGACTACCTCGAGACGGTGGCCGCGCCGCTGCGCGGCCCCCGGCGGCTGCGCGACGACATGCTCGCCGAGCTCGGCGACGGCTTCGAAGAGGCCGTCGCCGACGGCGTCGAGCACGGCCTCAGCCGTGACGAGGCCGTGCGGCGGGCCTCGGCCGACTTCGGCTCCCCCGGCGTCGTCGCCGCCGCGATGCAGCGGGAGCTGGAGGCCGCCCAGGCCCGCCGCACCGCATGGACGCTGGTGATCGCGCTCCCCGCCATGACGGTCCTGTGGGACCTCCTCGGCGGCCGCGGCGACCCCGGCCTCGCGGTCACGGTGCTCGCGCGGCTGACCGACGCGGCCTCCGCCGCCGCGTTCACCGCCGCCGCCCTGGTCCTGACCGGCCGCCTCGACCGCCGGGCCGCCTCGGCGTGCGGCGCGCTCGGCGTCGTCTCCATGGGCGTCGCCCTCGGCTGCTCGACCGTCATCGCACTCATCGCCGAACCGTCCGACACCCCGCCCACCCTGCCGTTCCTGATGCTCGCCTCGGCGGTGGGCACGGTGTGGGTGTCCGCCTCGGCCCTGCGGGCGCTGCGCGTCGGCGCGGCGAGGGCCAGGGTCGGGTGAGGCACTTAGAATGCGTACTGTCAATTCCTAGCGAGGCAGGTGAGACGGTCCATGCCCTCCGAACCCGACGACGGCAACGAACCCCACCGGCGCCTGGGCGAAGACCCGCCGCCCGACGCCCCCGACATGGCCGCCCCCGGGCCGCCCCTCTCCTCCCCCGAGCCCGTCCCCGCTCCCCGCAGGCGACCGCGGCAGTCCCGGCTCGCGCTGGTCGTCATGGTCGGCATCCTCGCCGCCCTCGCGCTCGGCGGCGGCACCGCCGCCTTCGTGCTCCTCGGCGGCGAGGAGCAGGAGCAGCAGGAGGAACCGGCCTTCACCCCGGTCGGCACCGACCTCACCGAGGGCCTCGGGCCGTTCGACCCCGCCGAGGCCGAGGGCTACCACCCGTTCACGCTCGAGCAGGACGCCTGGCTCCCCGCCCCCCAGGGGCAGCACTGGTCCCTCCAGGAGGTGGGCGACACCAGCGCCACCTTCCACAAGGACGCCGGCGACGACACCGTCATCCTCATCTGCGGCGACATCCGCGACGACCCCGGCCGCTACCCCGCGGGCTTCGGCGACCACGAGGCCTGGTTCGCCGCCGAGGAGGCCCGCGACCGCGAGCACCAGAGCGCCGACGACGAGTACACCGCCGTCGCCGCCCCCGAATACGGCGACTACGTCATCGACGGCCGCCAAGCCTTCCTCGTCGAGGTCCAGTACCACTGGACGCAGTGGGACGACCCCGAATCGGGGCCGACCGCCGTCGACTACACCCGCGCCCACGCCTATCTCTACATCGACCGCGGCAAGGCGGCGCCCGCCCGGTGCAGCGTCACCGCCCACCACGGCACCGGCGACGGCTACGACGAGGCGGTGGACGCGCTGCTCGGGATCCGCCTCGAGACGGCCGGGTGACCGCCCGGCGGTCGGATCGGGGCAACCCCGCCCGCGGCGGCGGCGTATTAGGGCGTGACGGGCCGGCGCTCCGACCGGAGCCCGCCCCACCCATCCGAACCGAAAGAGGCCCCGTGGAGAACAAGGAGCAGCATGAGGCCGAGTTCCGTTCCTTCGCCGTCGCCGAGCGCGACAGCCTGCGCAGATACGCGTACCTGCTGTGCGGGGACTGGTACGAGGCCGACGACATCGTCCAGAAGTCGCTGACGAAGCTGTTCGCGGCCTGGCGGCGAGTCGAGCCGGGCGGCGCCCGCGCGTACGTGCGGAAGATCGTCACCAACGTCTACATCTCGCACCGGCGCCTGAGCTGGGTGCGCCGCGAGCGCGCCTCGGAGACCCTTCCCGAAGGCGCCCTCGACCGTCCGCACGAGGCGATCGAGACCCGACTCGAAGTGCTCGCGGCACTGAAACTGCTGCCGCCCAGGCAACGCGCCACGCTCGTCCTGCGGTATTGGGAGCAGCTGTCCGTCGACGAGACCGCCGCGGCGATGGGCTGTTCGACCGGGACGGTGAAGAGCCAGTCCTCCAAGGCCCTGCGAAAGCTGAAGGAGATCCTCGCTCACTCGGCCGTCCCGGTCCAGGCATAGCGGCAGAAAGGAACCACTATGAACGACCATGATCCCATGGCGATCATCGGCAGGGCGATACCGGAGGATCCGCCTCCGGCGAACTTCGACCTCGACCGGATCGTGAGCGACGGCTACCGCGCCAGACGCCGCCACCGCGCCGTCCTCGGCGGCGCCGCCACCGCGGGCGTGGCGGCCCTCGCCGGAGCGCTGGCGCTGGCCGTCGGCCTGAATCCCGGAGCGGACGGCGGCGTCGAAGCCGCCGAGCAGTTCGACTTCGACCCGGCCACGGCCGCCTACCCCTACGACGAGCACTGGGGCGCCGTGCAGGACCCCGAGGACGGCTCGTGGGCCTACGAGACGGGCGGTGAGGCCGACGAGGTCGCGGAGGCGGCCACCACGGCGTTCGGGCCGCTGCTGGATGAGGCCGGCCTCTGGGACGACGCGCTGAACACCTCCGAGGCCGAGGACTGCGAGATGTTCGAGGAATCGGCCACGGAGGTCTACAACGAATGCCTCGACCAGCCGTTCGGCCTGCCGTACCAGCGGAACCAGACGCCCGCGGCCGACGGCCAGGGCTACCTGCGCAGCTACTGGCTCTATGCCGGGGACGAGGAGGCCGACGCCCCCGCGTTCACCGCGGAGGCGATGCTGCCGGGCGGGTGGACCGCCGAGCCGGGCCCGGTCGGAGCGAACGAGTTCCCGCAGCACCTCGTCGACGACGAGGGCGCCGAGTTCACGACCGAGGAGTTCGAGGACGGCCGGACGCTCATGGTCGCCGACCGCGGCTGCGTCTACGACCTGGCCGTGGTCTACCCGAACGAGTCGGCGCTGCGCGTCTCGTGGGACACCGGCTGCGAGGGCGAGCAGTACCCGGTCGACCTGGGCGAGCTCACCGATGCCGCCCTGTCGATGCCGGAGTTCGCCTTCGACACCGGCGGGCTCGCCCCGGTCGATGAGCTGCCCGAGCCCCCCGACGGCTGGCCCGCCGACGACGGCTGGGCCGAAGGGGCCCAGGCCGACGCGGTCGCGACCGGCGAGGCCGTCGAGGAGGCCCTCACCGGGCTGTACCCGGGGGCCGACGTGATCGACGAGTCGGTCGGGGCCTCGGCCCCGGAGGAGGCGGACTCGACGGTCCTGCACCAGTACTCCATGACGGCGACGCTGCCGTTCGAGGCCTTCGCGGGTGAGGGCGACGCGCACGTCAACGTCACCTACACGCTGCCGGGCGGCTGGACCCCCTGGACTCCCGATCTCGCAGAGGGCGAAGGCGGGCACCTGCCCGACTGCGACGGGAAGCTCGGCATCGACTGCGCGCAGGTCGACGTCGACGGCCGCACGGCAGTCGTGGAGGTCGACCCCGAGTCCGGCGTCTACGAGGTGACCGTCTTCGACGAGGACGGCTGGGCGGTGAACCTGTTCATGACCTTCGAGGGCGAGTTCGACCTCACGGTCGAGGAGTTCACCGAGCTGGCCGCGGCGATGCCCGCCCCGGTCCACGACGAGGAGGCCGCGCAGCAGGACTGACCGGCCCTGAACGGCGTGCGGCCCCGGCTCGATCGAGCCGGGGCCGCACGCCGTTCAGAACGTGCTAGCGCAGCACTTCCCACTCGCGCGAGCCGAGGAACTCGGGGCGCGGTTCCTTGGCCGCGAAGGGCTCGACCATCGCGTTGTCGACGCTGTTGAACACGATGAACAGGTTCGAGCGCGGGAACGGCGTGATGTTGCCGTTCGAGCCGTGCATGCAGTTGCAGTCGAACCAGATCGCCGATCCGGCATCGCCGGTGAACTGCTTGATGCCGTGCTTGTCGGCGAGCAGCCGCAGCGAGGTCTGGTCGGGCGTGCCGATCTCCTGCTCGGTCAGCGACGACTTGTAGTAGTCGTCCGGCGTCTCGCCCACGCACGAGACGAAGGTCTTGTGCGAGCCGGGCATGATCATCAGCGAACCGTTGAAGTGGTAGTTCGCGGTCAGGGCCAGCGAGAGGCTGACCGCCCGCATCCGCGGCATGCCGTCCTCGGCGTGCCAGGTCTCGAAGTCCGAGTGCCAGTAGAACGGGTTGCCCCCGAACCCGGGCTTGTAGTTGATCCGGCTCTGGTGGACGTACACGTCCGAGCCGAGGATCTGCCGGGCGGTGCCCGCGATGCGCTCGTCGCGGATCAACTCGGCGAAGAACGCCGAGATCTTGTGGACCTCGAACACCGAGCGGACCTCTTTGGAGTCCTTCTCGCGGATCACGCGCTCGTCGCCGTCGAGCGAGGAGTCCTGGAGCAGCCGCCCCAGCTCGTCCTGCGCCGCGAGGAGCTCATCGGGCTCCAGCAGCTGGGCGATGTCGGTGAATCCGTTGGCCTCGTGAGCATCGAGCTGCTCGGCGCTGAGGGGGCCGTCGCCGGGCCGTCCCCAGACGGCGGGGTCCTCGTTGCGGTAGATCAGCTGCGGTTCCCGGGCGACCCGCGTCGGGTAGTTGTCGCGGGTGTTCATGATCGCTCACTCCTTTGTGCGAGTTTCTAATCTTCTGTCAACAGGGGATAGACGCCGTGCTCGTCGTGGACCTCCCTCCCCGTCACCGGCGGGTTGAAGACGCAGACGGTGCGCACGTCGGTCTCGGCCACGAGCGTGTGCCGCTCGTGGCCGTCGAGGAGGTACATGGTCCCGGGCGCGAGCTCGTGGACCTCGCCGTTGTCGTGGTCGTGGAGCTTCCCGGTGCCCTCGATGACGTAGACGGCCTCGATGTGGTTGGCGTAGTGCATCGTGGTGGAGGTCCCGGCGAACAGGACCGTGTCGTGCAGGGAGAAGCCGACCTTGTCCCGGGCCAGCAGGAGGCGGCGGGAGCGCCAGGTGCCCTTGGCCTTGTCGCGGTCGTGGCCCTCGACGTCGAGCTCGGTGCCGATGAGCTCGCCCAGACGTCTGACGATCATGCTCGCTCCTTCTCCTTCGCGATCGCGGTGACGGCGTCGCGCAGGATCGCCACGCCCTCTTCGAAGTCCTCATAGGAGGTGTTCAGCGGCGGGAGGAACTTGACGACCTCGTCCTCCGCGCCGGAGGTCTCCATGAGCAGGCCGTTGTCGAAGGCCTCCTTGCAGGTGCGGCCCGCGAGTTCGGGCTCGGCGTACACCAGGCCGCGGGCGAGCCCGCGCCCGCGCGTGCTCAGCTCCAGCTCCGGGTACGACTCGACGATCTTGCCGAGCTCGGCGTCGAGCCATTCGGCCTTGACGTCGACGGCCTTGGTGAACTCGTCGTCGCGCCAGAACGTCTCGAGCGCGGCGGTGGCGGTGACGAACGCGGGCGCGAAGCCGCGGAAGGTCCCGTTGTGCTCGCCGGGCTCCCACACGTCCAGTTCAGGGCGCATGAGCGTGACCGCGAACGGCAGGCCCAGGCCCGACAGGGACTTCGAGAGCGTCACGATGTCGGGCTTGATCCCGGCGCGCTCGAAGGAGAAGAACGGGCCGGTGCGCCCGCACCCCATCTGGATGTCGTCGACGATGAACAGCATGTCGTGCTCGTGGCAGACCTCCTGGAGCCCGCGCAGCCATTCGTCCGTGGCGACGTTGATGCCGCCTTCGCCCTGGACGGTCTCCACGATGACCGCGGCGGGCTGGTCGAGCCCGGATCCGGAGTCCTCGAGGAGGCTGCGCAGCCACAGGAAGTCGGGCGTCTGCCCATCCATGTAGTTGTCGTAGGGCATGGTGGCGGCGTTGTTGAGCGGCACGCCCGCGCCACCGCGCTTCATCGAGTTGCCGGTGACGGCCAGGGCGCCCAGGGTCATGCCGTGGAAGCCGTTGGTGAACGAGATGATCGTCTCGCGGCCGGTGTACTTGCGGGCGAGCTTGAGCGCGGCCTCGACGGCGTTGTTCCCGGCGGGCCCGGGGAACTGGACCTTGTAGTCGAGGCCTCTGGGCTCGAGGATCACGTCGTGGAACGTCTGGAGGAACGTCCGCTTGGCGGCCGTGTAGGTGTCCAGCGTGTGGATGACGTTGTCCTCGGCGAGGTAGGAGAGAAGGGCCTCCTTGAGGGCCGGATGGTTGTGACCGTAGTTGAGCGACCCCGCGCCTGCGAAGAAGTCGATGTACGACTTCCCGTCCTCGGCGTCGAGTCTGCTGCCTCGGGCGGTGGTGAACACCGCCGGCCAGCTGCGGCAGTAGGAACGGACTTCTGATTCGACCTTTTCGAAAACCTGCATTGTCTCTTTTGGTCGGCCTGATGAGCTGCCCCTGCTTCCAGGCGTCGTGACCGGTCCGCGGCTTATGAGCATCGCCGCGGCCGGCCGCCAGGCGCTTACCCGGGCCGGCATCGTCGGTGCCCGGGTAGGACGGGAACCGAGCCCTGTGCCGGGCCGCCGCGCGGCGGCCCGAGATGGGCCCAGAACTCGCGGCGGCCTTCGCCGCCGCGCTCCGGTGTCAGTCCAGTGGACCGATGCGATGGAGCAGTTCCGGCTCGTGGCCGGATCCGAGTTCCCGCTCAGAGAACAGCACGTCCACCCTCATGGTCGCATCGTTCGCCTCGGCGAACGACTCGAACAGCCGGATGGACGCTTTATTGTCCGGAGTCACTGTCGCTTCCACGAAGCGAACTCCTTGCGGGCGCAGGGCGCCGACCACGTGGTCGAGCATGCGCCGCGCCAAACCACGGCGACGGTGGCCGTCTCCGACCGCGACCTGCCACGTGAAGAACGTGTCGGGTGCCTGCGGCCGTCGGTAACCGGTGAGAAAGCCCGCCAGGCGGTCGTCGGCGTCGCGGGCCACGACTGTGGTGTCGGCGAAATCGCGGCACCACAGCAGATAGGCGTACCTGCTGTTGACGTCGAGGGCTCCCGCGTTCGCGGCGATGTCCCACATTGCGGGACCGTCACTGATGCGCGGCGAGTCGAAGGTCGGCTCGACCGCCTCGAAGGCCTGCTTGCCTCGGACCTGGGTGGTCTGCCTGGTATGGGCTGATTCACTTGCGTCACCGGGTGGCATGGGGTCCAGGGTAGCAAGAAATCGTCCCAACTGTTAAGCCCAGCCGAACGGTATTGTGAAGCCGAACGTGCCCTTCAGGTGTCGTCGAGGCCCGCCTTCTCGACGACGGCCCGGCGCAGAGCGAGCTCCGGATCGACCCCGGCGGCCTTGGCGGCGGCCACCGCGGCGAGCAGGAACTCGCCGACGTCCTCGGCGCCCGGCTTCGCGCCGTCGGGCAGTTCGGGCAGGTCGAGCGGCCGCCCGGCGTCGGCGAAGCGGTCGATGACCTTCGAGGCGAAGGCCATCGACGGCAGGCGGCGGGAGACGCCGTCGGCCGGGTGGGCGCGGTGCGGCTTCTCGGCGGCCTTGGCGCTGTGCCAATGCTCGTAGAGCTCATCGGGGTCGGCGTCGCCCCACACGTGCGGGTGGCGGCGGATGATCTTGTCGACCAGGGCGCCGGCGACATCGTCGATGTCGAACTCGCCGCGCCCGGCGGCGAGCCGCGCGTGGAGGACCGGCTGGAACAGCAGGTCGCCGAGCTCCTCCTCGAGCTCGCCCGGGTCGCCGGCGGCGATCGCGTCGAGGACCTCGTAGGACTCCTCCATCAGGAACGGCGCGAGGCTCTCGTGGGTCTGCCCGCGGTGCCAGGGGCAGCCGCCCTGATCGGCGTGGAGCTGCTCGACGGCCGACACGAGGTCCAGCAGGCGGGCGCCGGGCGGGTCCCAGGAGCCGTAGACGACCTCCAGCTCGATCTCGCCGCCCGCGACGTACTCGGCGAGGGCCTCGCGGAGCTCCTCGTCGCCGTCCTCGCCGACGATCCAGACGCCGCCCTCCTCGAGGAAGGAGGCGGCGTCCTCGACGAGCGCCACGTCGATCCCGGCCTCGCGGACGGCGCGGGCGGTGGGCGAGTCGTCGAAGGCGGCGACGGCCTCGGCGTCGTGCAGGGCGTCCCAGGCCTCGACCGTGAGCAGGCCCGCGGGAACGCGCGGGGAGGTCAGCAGCCAGACGACGGTCTTCACTTCTGCACTTTCCTTCCACTCGATCGACCCTGTGACCCTAGCCTCATCTCGCCCTCTTCCGTCATCCCGCTCAGGAGGCCGGACGAACGACTCACACGAGCTTGTGTCGGTATCACGACAGATCGTCACAATCACAATCGATAAGAAGATCGGATGACGCCAGCTCCACAACACTTCCATATCCGCGGTTTCCAGGCACTGATCGGCACTGAGCAGTGGAACGCATTCCTGATCGGGGTAAACCGTCACTCATTCCCTGCCGGAACCCGACTCGTCGATCAGGGCGCACCGAGCCGACTGGTCCATGCCCTAGTTAAGGGCCGCGCACGGGTGGTCTACACCGAGGCAGACGGGCACGAGGTCCTGGTGGCGATCCGTGGCCCCGGCGATCTGATCGGCGAGTACGCCCAGCGTGATCAGGGCGGGCACATGGCGACCGTCTGGGCTCTCGACGACTGTGAGACGGCGGCGGTTCCCACAGCGACATTCGAATCCTCCATACGCCGTCTCGGTGCCGAAACCACATTGCAGCGGTACATTCTCCAGAAGTACCGGCAGATCCCCCAGCGGCTCTGGCGCGCCGCCAACCTCCAGATCGAGCAGCGCATGGCCCTGCTGTTTCTGGAAATCCTCAGTGCCGACCCCAATGCGGACGAGGCCTCGATTCCCTTGACGCAGCAGCAGATCGCCGATTCCCTCGGCGTCGCTCGAAGCTCGGTCACCCGGCTCCTCGCGAACTGGAGGCAGGCGGGTCTGGTCCGTCTCCACCAATCGCGCCTGGAACTGCTCGACACCGCTACACTCACCCGCCGCGGCAATCGCACCTGACTATGGCCATCGCCACATTCGAAGATGTCCAACATTGGACATCGTATTTCCCCATGGCCGCGGAGGATCAGGCGAACGACGCCAATCCTGCCGAATCGCTTCCCCCTAAGGAGCCTCAATGGGCACAGTCATCTCCGAGCAGCTCGCCTCGAATCTCGTCATCATGGCCGTCGACATCCGTCGGTTCAGCTCGTTCACCGATACGCAGCGCAACGAGGTCGCCGTGGCCTTCCGCGACGCGATCGAGGAGGCATTCAGCCGGGCCGACCTCGCCGCGGTCTGGAACGAGCGGCAGTTCGAGCAGAACGCCGGGGACGGAATCGTCACCGGCTTCGCGGAACATCACCTGCGCAACATCGTCGACCGCATCCCCTCAACTCTCCAAGGCCAGCTCCGCGAACTCCACCGCCACCGCCCGGAACTCAACGTGCGCATGCGCATGGGCATCGCGGTCGGACCCATCAAGGCACTTGACGACGATCGCATCGACATCGCTCCGAACCAGCCGATCATCGACGCCTGCCGCATCGCCGACTCCCAGCCCGTTCGGGCACTGCTGGAGCGTTCCGATGAGAACGCGACTTACTTGGCGGTGGGCGTCACCTCCAGAGTCATCACCGATGTGATCCAACCCGACCCGCAGTGGGTGAGGGACTCCGAGTTCGTGCGCGTCAACATCTCCATCGAGGCAAAGCGCTACAACACCAACGCCTTCCTCCACGTTCCCACGCCCTCGGGGGCACTGCTCCAGTTCGGGCTGGTGAACCTGCCGACCTCCCCGGCCTCCGACGATGACCCCGAAGCGAAGGCACTGGAGGACCACTTCACCGCCCTGAAGTTCTTCAAGAATTACGTCACCGACTCCGTGTTCCAGGACCGGCCCGTCTCGGGAGCCCCCGACGGGCATGCGTTCGGAGCGGGCGACGTGGGTCGTGACGCCAGGAGTCAGTCCATCCGCACCGATGACGTCGGCAAAGGAGGTGTCGTTGCGGGCGGAGAGGTCCGCAAAGAGGACCACTCGCGGGACCACAGCGGCCAGGACCGATCGACCACCTACATCGGACGTGACAGCAACCGGTTCGGGGGCGATGGCACGATCAGCAACGTCGGCCGCGACCAGAACACCTACCGCGATGAGGAGCGGCAGACCGGGGAGCGAGGCGACAGGGCATGACCGGGCAGGCCGACCGCGCGCCCGAGTTCTATCGAATTCCGCGCGACTGGTCGGACCGTGAGGGGCGAAAGAGCGGACCACCGGTTTCCCTTCCCCGGCGGGATCCGACCCTGGCGACGTCCCGCCACGCGCCGCCGCTACCGCTCACCGCTCAGTTCTTCGTTGCCGAACACGTCGGACGCGATCAGATTCATGCGGGCCGGGACAGCCACACTTACCACTTCCAGAGCACCCCTGAGAACATCGGTGACATCGTCGCGGACCTGCAAAGAAGGACACGGTACTCGACCGAGTGGGGATCCATGGCACGCGAGCTCGAGCATGTGGTGCCGCCTCCACAACTCGACGAGCACCTCGGTGTCCTACTCAACAGGAACGTCCTGGTGCTCTGCGCGGAACCGCGGACCGGACTGTCGACCGCGATCACCCACCGGGCGCTGAAATTCGCGCGGCAGCATCGGTTGGGCGTCGAGCGCATCTTCATCGAAGCGGCGAAAGACCTGCATCGGAGCGTGGACGATCTGGAGACGCCCACGCTCCTGGTGCTCGACATCAGCGACGACGGTGAGCTCGGCCGCGAGCTGGCGAAGGCGCTCCCCCAGATCCAAGCCGCCCTCCACGCGCACCGAAGTCATCTGATCATCGCGCTGGGCCACGAGCACTTCCAGGCCGCCGACGCCACGCTGCCAGGCTCGGTATTCGAACTCCGCCGACCCTCGGCGGAAGCCGTACTCACCGCCTGTCTGCGCGGATCGGATGGGGAGGGCTATCTGAAGGAGTTCCTCGCCCATGATCGGTTCAAGCGGCACTTGGCCGATTCGTGGCCGCCGCGTATGGCGAAGCTCGCCGAGATGATCAAGAACGCCGGGCCGGGCCTGTCCATGGACCATCTGTTCGACCGGGTGCTCGATGGTCTCGACGACTGGCGGCAGGATCTGCACCGGCGGTTCGAGACCGAGATCAATCCGATCAGCAGGGCGCTCTTGGTCGCGGCGGCGGTGCTCGAATTCTCGCCGATCGAGTCGGTAGTCAAGGCGACACGACGGTTCCTCGAACTGGTTGACTACCAGGAAGACCGGCCCCATCTGCTCGAGGAACCGAGTCTGACCGCCGAATTCGCCCAGCTCACGGAAGTGTTCGATCCTGCGAGGTCGACGTTCCGAAGGCCCGGTTACGCGGCGGCCGTGGTGCCGCATGTGTGGATCGAATACCCGCGCTGGAGGTCGCCGCTCAAGACGTGGTTTATTGAGTTGCTGCAGTATCCAAAGTATCTCGATGAGCAGGGCCTCGGCCGAGTCATCGTCGCCTTCGTGGCACTGGCATCGGCCGCGAACGACTCGGAGCTCGTCACCAAGACCGTCACTGAACAGTTGGGGGACGACGTCGACCTCGGTGCGCAGCTGCTCCTACGAGGCGCGCTCGATACGGTCATCGGCAAGGAGGTCCGCAGGAGCCTGTGGAACCAGGCCTATTACGCCAATGCCTCCACTTCGCGCCAGCTCATGCTGGCCAAGGTATGCGGTGCTCCCGCCTATGCGGAGCGCTTCCCAAACAACGCCCTGTACCGGTTGCAACACCTGGCCAAGAGTGAGGACGCCTCAGTGCAGCAGGCGGTGGTCACCGCCGTCTCGAACGTGTCGCTGCACCACCGGCCACGAATTCTGCTGATCAGGTTCACGAGCTGGCTCGATCCGTCTGGGCCGTCACAGTTGCCGCACATGGTCCCCCGGATGATCGACGCGGTATACCGTAGGACCGAGTTCCAAGAACGGCTCCGACACGATCCCGACGCCCTGAACACCGATCCGGGCGGCCACGTGGCAACGTTCTGGCAGCGACTCTTCCGAACAGCGACACCGACCGAGGCCCGATCGGCAGCCACGGCCTGGTTGGAAGCCGCCGCCGCACTGGACGCGGAGACGGGCGACGCCTTGGCGGACCACTTGGTGTCCGCAGCGCTGCGCGATTACCGAAGCATCGGCCAACTCGCGCAGACCGTACGTGCGCAACTGGCCCGAAATGACCAAGGACGGCTTGCGGACCTGAGCCTGCACATCATGATCAAACTCCTCGAGTTGAAGGAACCGCTGCCATGACCGACTTCTACTTCAACCAGGTTCCGAAGCGGCCTTCGTTCTGGAAACGGCTGTTCGGGAGAGGCGGTGAATCCGCGTACGACCCACCCGTCTTCAGTGCTCCGGCACATACCGAAGAACCGGAACCGGCTCCCGAACCGGAGCCCTCGCCAGTGCCTCAGCCCCCGCCGCCGGCAAGCCGGAGCTTCCATTTCAGCCTGCCGAGCGAAAAGTCGCAGTTGACCTTTCGCTGCGCGGTGAACATCAGTTTCGAGCCCCTCCGGCCCGGGGGAGAGCTCCACAATCCCGAGACGGCGATCAAACAGGACGTCTACGGTATCGTCTGCCGCATCTCCTCACGGCTTTCGCTCACCGAGCACGAGCAGCTGAGTTATCGGATCACTGCCGAACTGCTGCAACGCCGCTCGCTCCCAAGCGCCGGACTCGCCTACTGGGGCCGCTGTATCTCCGTGGAGGCCAAGGCATCCGAGCTTGAGCTCGTTCGCGGACTCGAGCAGCGGAGGCTCGCATGGGAATCGGAGCAGCAGGAAGAGTGGATGCTCAGACGACGGATCAAGTCGCTCTCGCAGATCTTCGACGACCCTCGAATCGCGACCATCTGGTGGTTCGCCCAGCATCCGGATCGTTTGGAAGACCTCCCACTGAAGGCCCAGCTGTTCTCCGATCTCGACCACTGGTTCAACGCGCGCCGATGGCAGGCGCCGAACAGGCCGCAAGAACCCGAGCAGGTCTCGACCGAGCCTGAGGAGGGCCTGTTCGACGAGCCGGATGAGCATCTTGTCTTCGATGAAGAGCCGATGCCCGACCCGACCGCCGCGACCGACGGTCAGCTACTGGATCAGTTCCTGCTCGACAGCGATGAAGCGGGTAGGGCCGCCGTAGGCATCGTCCTCGCGAAACTCTACCGCGACAATGGCCGCGACGACCTCGCCGACCGGGTACAGCAATATGCACAGCCGTCGACGCCGACCAATCATGCACACCGTTCGGATCTCGGAGAATCAGAGCCACCCGGTCCTATCGCGCTCTGAACCTGGTCGGAGTCCCGGCACGGCGCCGGCCAAGGCGTGGCCGTGCCGGGTGTGCTCAACGCTGCGGGAACTCCACGTCGAACAGGCCGCCGAGCTCCTCGGGCATGACGTGGTAGGCGTCGACGCCGTAGCGGGGGTTGACGCGGACGTCGTACTCCTCGACGTAGCCGCTCAGCGAGTCGTAGAACCCGGCGGCGAGCATCAGGTCCATCTTGTTCTGGTCCGGGAGCTCGGCGAAGTCCCAGCCGAGCTCGCTCACCTGGGCCAGTTCGTCCTCGGTGAGCTCGCGCGGCTCGCTCTCGGCCGCGATCGCGTTCAGGTACGTCTGGCCGGCGATGCAGTGGGCCTCGAGCTCGCTCGCGGCGGCCGCGGTGTCGGGCTCGGGCAGGTCCAGCTGCCGGCCGAGCTCGTCGAACACCAGGCACAGGACCGCCTGCTCGCGGCTGTCGGCGTAGCTGATGTCGGCGAGCGTCGCGCCCTGGTCGAGGTAGGAGCCGACCGTGTCGTCGACATAGCCGTCGAACGTGGCCTCCGAGATCCGCTCGTCGCCGACGTACAGGGCGGTACCCTGCGCGCTGCCGCACGCCGTCAGCGCCGCCAGGCCGACTGCCGCGAGTCCGACCAGTTTCAAAGTGCGCACGGAAAGCCCCTTCCAATCATTCGACTGCCCTTGTGAGGTTAGTCGCACCGTTGTACGCGCCCCGATCCGGCCACCGCCTCAAGGGCGGGCTCCGCGTCAGCGGCGGTGCCGGAACATGCACCGCACCCCCGCCTGGAGCCGCGCGGCGAAGACGAGGAGGAGCAGGCCGAAGGCGGCCAGGAGGACGGCGAAGCCGCCCAGCGGCACCCGGCCCGTGGCGAACACGAGCCCGACGGAGAAGAGCGCGACGAGGCAGCAGAACAGGACGAACGACCAGAACCATCGCGTGAGCCGACGCGAGGCGCGAGACGCGGCGCGGTAGCCGTTCAGCGTCGTGCCCGACCTCGGGCCCTCCGCCGGAGTCGGGGCGACGCGCTCGCCGCCGCGGAACTCGGCACGGAGGTACCGCCGCACCAGCCGCTGCCCGAATCGCTCTCCGGCGGCGCGCCGCGGTGCCGCCTCGCCTTTCGCCATGGTTCCAAGATGCCACAGCGGCGCCGCCGAGCTCGTGCTGACGGGCCGTTCCTTCCACTCCTCTTCGAACCTGTAGTCCGAGAAGAAGCCGACGGCCCCGTAACGGACGCGGTCTTGGCCGATTCCAATCGAATTCGCAGCTTCGGGTCGGACCGCCCTGGCACCGTTGTGGTCTCGGGGGCGGGTGCCTGCGGCACCGACCGAGAGCCCCACGGCCGGGGCCGCCGAGCGGCCCGATCGCGAACAAGGAGCAACCCCTCATGACCACCTTCAAGAAGACAGCGATGTGGACAGGAATCGTCCTCACCGGACTGTTCGGCGTCGTGATGCTCGGCGGCGGCAAGATATGGTCGGGAACGCTCCTGATCGCCACGGCTTTCATCATGGTCCTGCCGTTCTGGCGGGACCGGCTCCCCCGCTGGGTCCGCGCCGTACTGATCTGTGCCGTATTCGCCGTGGTGATAGCGAATATATCCACCACCACCCTTCCGGGGTCCTCGGGCGGCATGGTGACGGCGTGCGGCGACGAAGCCGCTGACACGTATACGTCAACCGGGTTCGAGTTCTTGGACCAGGTGCTGTACATCTTCGACGGCTTCGTGTCGCAAGCGCAGCCTTCCTGAGCCGTGTTCACGACCGCGCCCCGGTCCGCTCACGGCTCGACCAGGTGGCCGATGCGCTCGGCGAGCAGGCTCAGATCCGGTTCGTGCAGGACGTCGTCGGCGATGCCGTCCTCCGCATGAGACTCGTAGTTCCGCTCGTCGCCGGGCAGGCACTCCTCGGCGCCGCTGATGGCGAACTCGTCGACCACCTCGCCGGTGCCGGTCGCGGTCACCTGGAACTCGACGTCCGTCACGAAGAGGCCGTATCCACCGCCGACGATGTCGCCCGCCTCGTTCAGCCGGGCGGCGCAGTGCATGACGAACCTGGGCTCCTGCGTGCGCCCGCACACCGTCAGCGAGGGGAAGTCCGCCGCCTCGGGCCAGCCTTGCGCGGTGAAACCGGCCGCGGCGCCGTCGAGCGGCTCCCCGTCCACCGACACCCGCGGCACATGGGGCCCCGGCCCTTCGTACGCCGGCGCGTCGTCATAGGCCGTGGGCGGGCAGTTCGTCAGCAGATCGAGGTCGTACCGCGTCTCCTGGCCGATCTCGGGCCCCGAGTCGCCGCCGGTCCACGTCATGCCGACGCACAGGGCCCCCACCGCCACCGGAGCCAGCGACAGCAGCACGACGACGGATCCGAACTTGAGACGGGACCGATCGGCGCTCGGCTTCCCGAGGGCCCCGCGCGCCACATGCCACAGGGCGGCGGGCCGGGTGAAATCGACGACGAGCAGACTCCGGTTCCGGCCGTTCGCCGTCTTCCAGCGCAGGACGGACGCGCCGGGAGCGCCGTCCTGCCCCTTGTCCACCACCGCTTCGAGCTCCCCCTGCTCCAGCCACAGCGGCTCGGCGTGCTCGGACTCGATCAGGAAGCCGTGTTCGAAAGCGGTGATCCGCAGCCGCCCTTCGGGGAACGGCACGATCGAGTACCGGCTCCACAGCAGGGCGGCCACCGCGACGACGGGGATCAGCGCCGCCCACACCAGCAACGGCCACGACTCCTGGAGCCCGTCCGCGCCGAGGACCGCGACGACCCCGGTGGCGCCGAGCACCTCGCCGGGCACCCACGGTCCGAGCGGTGCGCGTTGGCGATGCGTCCCGAGCGGTCGGCCGAACCCCTCTGGGGCGGGGGCGGACGGGCGCGAGGGGTTCATGCGCACAGAGTAGTGTCCACATGCCACCCGATGGGGTGAGCGCGTCTTGGGCGGGCCGCGAAGGCGTTCTCCCGGACGGCCGCTCAGCCGTCCACGTCCAGCACGAAGTCGAGGCTCGCGGGCTCGCCCGCCTCGATCTCGATCTCCTGGACCTCGGACTCGACGTCGGTTCCGTACTGGACGGCGATGCCGTAGCGGCCCGGCAGCAGCTGCATCCGGTACTGGCCGGAGGCATCGGTCGGGCGGCCCATCTCGCCGAAGGCGGGCCCGTCCGCCTCGAGCGACGACGGCAGGACCTGCGCCCCCTCCACCGGTTCCCCTTCGGGATCGGAGACGGTGACGACCAGTTCGACGCGCTCTTCCGGCGTGCCGGTGGTCGGGTCGGAGTCGCTGACGGAGCTGGGGCCGTCGCCGCCCGAGCCCGGTCCGTTCGCGCCGCAGGCGCCGGTCAGCATCGCCGTGAACAGCAGCGCGGCGATCGTTCGCAGTCGCATTCGGTCCTCCCGGGAATTCGCCGTCTTCGAGCTGTGACGCCGGGGACGGGCGGCGGGTTCCGCCGTGGGAGCGGAACCCGCCTGCGGCGCTACAGCGCCGACCATGCCTGGAAGAACCCGAACACCTCCTCGGTGATGCGGGTGCCGTAGTTGTGGTTCGTGAACGGCGGGTCGTCGTCGTTGCACGTCCCGCTGGTCCGGCAGCCGTAGGCGTGGACGGCCATGGCGCACGGGCCGTTGCAGCTGTCGCGGTAGGTGTAGACCGGGCTGCCGCTCTGGCCGCCCACCGTGTCGTTCTGGTAGAAGACCTGCCGGTCGTGGGTCTCACGGATCTGGTCGTAGCTGGCCCACTGGGTGCCGAAGGCCTGGTCGCCCGGGTAGCCCCGCGTGGAGGTGCCGGTGCCGTCCAGCGAGGCGCTCTGCCAGTAGTACCCGTAGGTGCCGGTCGCGTCGCCGACGGTGCAGTCGAGCTTGACGGCACCGTAGTCGTACTCGCTGTCGCCGTCCTCGGTCCAGAAGTTCACCGAGTAGAAGGAGACGGCGGCACAGCTGCCGTAGGGGGCGTCGGTGCCGTCGCGGCCGGGGAAGGCGAGGAACTGGCGGCCGCTGACCCAGCCGCCGAACGCGTCCTCGTTGTAGACGCAGTGGCCCGCGGTGGCCACGGTGTCGGGACTGATCATGAAGCCCGAGCAGTACTGCACCCTGTTCCCGGCGTCGTTCACCAGGGTGAACTGGACGGTGGCCGCGGCGGGGTGCCAGTCGGTCGGGGTCGTCCGCGTCCGCTCGTCGTCGCCGATGATCGAGAAGGTCCCGAACTCGTCGGTTTCGCCCTTCAGATCGTCGGGGTCGAAGGAGGCGCCGACGTCGTCGGGGCTCTTGCTCGGCGTGGTCGCCGGGATCGCGTCGACGTCGGGGAGCTTCTCCATCATGTCGAGCGTGGCGGTGTCCAGTGTGCTGCCGTCGCTGGAGACCGGGAGGAGCTCGCGCTCCGTCTCGGCCTGCGCGGCGCCCGTCGTGAGCGATTGGGTGGCGATCGTGGTGCCGACGAGCAGCAGGAGCGCGGCGAACATGCGGGTGATGAGCGTCGATGGACTGGGGAGTGAGCGGCTGTGGCCGCTGTAGAATGATCTTGCCGATCCGAGGTGCATGGGCATCCTCTCTCCATTTCGGATCCGGACAGGTTGTACCGCTTGTAGGGCAAGCGGTACAACCTTCTTGTGGTGGACCATAGCAATAGGACCGCAAGATCACGGTCCCCGTTTCGCGTCCTTCGCAGTAGACCGAGCTATGTGGACTGAAGGATGCGAGGCGGCCGGTCGCGGACCGTTGCACATGACCTACGTCACATCGAGGCGCGCGCCGCGAAGACGACCGAACGCCGCTGCGGCGAAGCGGGCGGCGGCCGCTACTCCGACGCCGGGACGGTGTCGGCGATCAGGTCGGCGCACCACTGGAGGAGGGCCAGGCCCTCGATCGCTTTGCCGCCGATGCGGGAGGTCGTCGGGCGCGGGACGCTGATCAGGCCGGCCTGGGCCTTGTAGTGGGCGTCCGGATAGTGGCGCCGCAGGCGCATCTGCTTCGAGTCGGGCAGCTCCACGCTGGAGAAGCGGAGGTTCTTGCCCTGGAGCGCGATGTCGGTCAGGCCGTGGCGGCGGGCGAGGATGCGGAAGCGCGCCAGGTGGAACAGGGTCTGGACCTGCTCGGGTGCGGGCCCGTAGCGGTCCTCCATCTCCTCGCGGACCTCGTCGAGCCCGGCCTCGTCGTGGACCTCGGAGACCTTGCGGTACATCTCCAGTCGCAGCCGCTCGACCTCGATGTAGTCGACCGGGACGTTGGCGTCCAGCGGCAGCTCCACCTTGACCGGCGCGGGCGGCTCCTCGCCGCCGCCCTTGAAGGCCGTGACCGCCTCGCCGACCATGCGCAGGTAGAGGTCGAAGCCGACGTCGGCGATGTGGCCGGACTGCTCGGCGCCCAGGAGGTTGCCCGCGCCGCGGATCTCGAGGTCCTTCATCGCCACGTACATGCCAGCGCCGAGCTCGGAGTGCTGGGCGATCGTCGCCAGGCGCTCGTGGGCGGTCTCGGACAGCGGCTGCTCGCCGGGGTACAGGAAGTAGGCGTACGCCCGGTCGCGGCTGCGGCCCACCCGGCCCCTGATCTGGTGGAGCTGGGACAGGCCGAGCAGGTCGGCGCGCTCGACGATCAGGGTGTTGGCGTTGGGGATGTCGATGCCCGACTCGATGATCGTCGTCGAGACGAGCACGTCGAACTCGCCCTCCCAGAAGCCCTGCATGATCTTCTCGAGCTGGGTCTCGCCCATCTTGCCGTGGGCGACGGCGACGCGGGCCTCGGGGATGAGCTCCCGCAGGCGCGTGGCGGCGCGGTCGATCGACTCGACCCTGTTGTGCAGGTAGAAGACCTGGCCGTCGCGCAGCAGCTCGCGGCGGATCGCCGCGGCCACCTGCTTGGACTCCCAGGCGCCCACATAGGTCAGGACGGGGTGGCGCTCCTCGGGCGGCGTGGCGATCGTGGACATCTCGCGGATGCCGGTCACGGCCATCTCCAGGGTGCGCGGGATCGGCGTGGCGGACATGGTGAGGACGTCCACGGCGGTGCGCAGGGCCTTGAGCTTCTCCTTGTGCTCCACGCCGAAGCGCTGCTCCTCGTCGACGACGATGAGCCCGAGGTCCTTGAAGCGGGTCTCGGCCTGGAGGAGCCGGTGGGTGCCGACGAGGATGTCGACGTCGCCGTTCGCGATGCCCCGCTGGATCTCGGCCGCCTCGCGCGCGGACTGGAAGCGCGAGAGCTGCCTGATGCGCACGGGGAACTGCCCCATGCGCTCGACGAAGGTGCTGTAGTGCTGGCTGGCGAGGAGCGTCGTGGGCACCAGGACCGCCACCTGCTTGCCGTCCTGGACGGCCTTGAACGCGGCGCGGACGGCCACCTCGGTCTTGCCGTAGCCGACGTCGCCCATCACGAGGCGGTCCATCGGCACGCGGGACTCCATGTCCTCCTTCGTGTCGACGATCGCCGACATCTGGTCCGGCGTCTCGACGTACGGGAAGGCGTCCTCCATCTCCCGCTGCCACGGCGTGTCCGGCGCGAAGGCGTGGCCCTCGGCGGCCTGGCGGGCCGCGTACAGCTGGATCAGCTCGGCGGCGATCTCGCGCACCGCCTTGCGGGCGCGCCGCTTCGTCTTCTGCCAGTCGGTGCCGCCCAGCTTGTGCACGGCCGGCTGCTCGCCGCCGACGTAGCGGGTGAGCTGGTCGAGCGAGTCGGTGGGCACGAAGAGGCGGTCGCCGGGCTGGCCGCGCTTGGAGGGCGCGTACTCGATGACGAGGTACTCGCGCTCGGCGCCGCCGATGCTGCGGCGCACCATCTCGATGTACTTGCCGACGCCGTGCGAGTCGTGGACGACGTAGTCGCCGGGGCTCAGTTCGAGGGGGTTGACGGCGCCGCGCCGCTTGGTCGCCTTGCCCTTGCGGGGGCGCTGCGCGGCGAGGGCCTTGCCTCCGGCGATGTCGGCGGCCGTCACCACCGCGAGCCCCGCGGCCTCGTCGAGGAAGCCGATCGCGAGGGTGCCGACGCAGGCGGTCACCTCGCCGGGAGGGAAGGCCTCCGGCGCCGCGGCCAGGTGGGCGCCGACGCCGGCGCCGCGGAGCTGCTCGGCGGCCCGCTCGGCGCCGCCGAGGGCCGGGTAGACCACCGCGACGGCGCGGCCGGTCTGCGTCCAGGTCTTGATGTCGGCCGTCAGGCGGGCCGAGTCGCCGTGGTAGCGCGGGGATTCGGCGATGCCGAGGTCGACGGTGACCGAGTCGTCCGCGACCTCGCCTGCAGGCGCTTCGCCGGTGATCGCGGCCAGTTCGGCCGCCAGGGCGTCCGCTTCGGGGGCGGCGGCGAACGGCGAGACGGTCCACCAGCGCTGGCCCGCGGCGAGCGCGGCGACTCTGGCGTCGGCCAGGTCGCGGAAGATCCCCGCGCCGAGGTCGACGGGGGCTTCGGCGCCGGCCGCGGCGGCGGCCCAGGACGCTTCGAGGAACTCGTTCGAGGTCGCCACCAGGTCGACGGCGCGGGTGCGGATGCGCTCGGGTTCGATCGCGACCACGAGCGCGTCCGCCGGGAGCGTCTCGTTGAACAGTTCGAGGTTCTCGGGCCCCACGAGCGCGGGCATGAGCGATTCCATGCCCTCGACGGGGATGCCCTCGGCGAGTTTGGCGCACATCTCGGCGATGCCGGGGTGCGTCTCGGCCAGTTCGGCGGCCCTGGCGCGGACCTCGTCGGTCAGCAGGAGCTCGCGGCAGGCCGTGGCGTGGAGCTCGTCGGCGGCTTCGAGGGAGCGCTGGTCGGCGACGGAGAACTCGCGGATCGCGTCGACCTCGTCGCCGAAGAACTCCAGGCGCAGCGGGTGCTGCGCGGTGGGCGGGAAGACGTCGAGGATGCCGCCGCGCACGGCGAACTCGCCGCGCTTCTCGACCAGGTCGACCCGTTCGTAGGCGAGGCCGAGGAGGCGGTCGGCCAGTTCGGTCAGATCGGTCTCGTCGCCGCGCCGCAGGCGGATCGGCTCGAGCGAGCCCAGGCCCTTGAGCTGGGGCTGGAGGGCGCCGCGGACGGGGGTGACGATGACGCGGGGCACGTCCCCGGCGTGGATGCGGTGCAGCAGTTCGAGCCTGGTGCCGACGGTGTCGGAGCGGGGCGAGAGGCGCTCGTGCGGGAGGGTCTCCCAGGCCGGGTAGAGCGCGATGTCGTCCTCGGGGATGAAGGAGGCGAGGGCCTCGGCGAGCTCTTCGGCCTCGCGGGAGGTGGCGGTGACGGCCAGGAGCGGCCCGGGCGCGTGGCGGGCGGCCTGGGCGAGGACGAGCGGGCGGGCGCCGGGGACGGCGACGACGTCGACCGGTCGCTCGGAGGAGGCGGCGAGCTCGGCGACGCGGGCGAGCTTCGGCGAGGCGGACGCGGCGTCGAGCAGGCTCGAGAGTTGGGACATGACCTTGCCTTCGGACATTCGGGAACGCCCCATCCGGTATCGCAGCCGGTGTTCAGGGCACGCTGACGGACCGGACCCGGGCGCCCGCGGGGCCCGGAACCGGCAACCGGTCGAGTCTACCTCGCTGCCGCCGTGCGGCCCGCGAGCTTCATCGGGAGGTGTCGGCGTCCACGTTCTCGCTCTCGGTGACGGGCTGGTCGAAGATGAGCTCCTGGACCTCGGGGAGGTTGTAGAACATGCCGAGGACGACGATGAAGGTGAGGATCGGCAGGAGGATCCGGTTCTCGCCCTTGCCGCCGGCGCGCAGCGCGATGCTGTTGGGCAGGCCGAGGTCGGCCCAGCGGCGCTTCTTGATCGGGATGGGGAAGAACAGGGGCGAGCCCATCTTGGTGATCATGTCGCCGAGGATGTGGATGAAGCAGCCGATGCCCATGGCGAGGCCGAGGATCCAATAGGAGCGGTGCTCGGGCAGCAGGTGGTACATGCCGTAGGAGGCGGCCAGGGCGACCGCGGTGGTGATGACCCAGCCCATCCGGTTCACCGACGCGGGCAGCAGCCCGCGGACGGCGAGCCCGGTGAGTATGAACAGGACGGCGATGACCGCCGGTTTGCCGAAGGAGGCGGCCAGGAAGCCGACGCCGGTGCCGACGAGCGCGGCGTGGAGGGCGGTATGGGTGAAGGTCCGGTGCCCGTTCTTGCGCTTCTTGTCCTTTTTGGATTTGGTGAGCAGGTAGAACCAGTAGCACAGGCGCTCGACGCACTCGGCGACGAACAGGGACACGACGCCGAAGGACCGCGCCACTGTGGACCCGCCCTTGTTCTCGGTGACCTTTCCGGCGCAGTCGATGTCGGGGTAGAGGGCGGCGCCCGAGACGGCGATGGTGCCGACCACGAGCTCGGCGGAGGACTGGTCGACGCCGAACGCCACGGAGGCGACGGCCGATCCGGCGAGCCAGAGGGCGGCGCCGGACATGGCGTGGGTGGGGCCCATGACCATAGTTGAGGTCTCCTTCAAGGGGGCGGTTCCGGGAGGACGATGGGACTATGCCACACCGCCGCGACGAGTCTCGTGGCGGCGGCGAGCGAACTTCAAATCTATGTCGATGATGCGACATGCCCGCGATAGGGTCGGATGGTGTTCAGCAGCACCCAGCTCGACGCCTACCTGGAGCGGATCGGGCTCGCACGGCCGAAGCGGCCCACGGCGGACGCGCTGGTCCGGATCCACCGCGCCCACATCGACACGTTCCCGTACGAGAACATCGACATCCAGCTCGGCCGGGCGATCGGCCTGGACGAGGCGTCCCTGTTCGACAAGCTGGTGCTCGGCGGGAGGGGCGGCTTCTGCTTCGAGCAGAACGGCCTGCTCGCGCTCGCGCTGGAGGCCATGGGCTTCACGGTGCGCCGCCTGTGCGGCGGCGTCGGGCACGAGCACCGCGGCGACGAGGCCTGGTTCAACCACCTCCCGCTGCTGGTGACGCTGCGGGAGGGGCGGTACATCGCCGACGCCGGGCTCGGCGTGGGCTTCCGCGACCCGCTGCCGTTCCAGCAGGGCAGCCACCGCGTCGGGCCGTTCAACTACGGCCTGTGGAACATCGACGGCGAGCTGTGGCGGTGCACCGTCGACCCCAGAGTGGAGAACCTCTCCTTCGACTTCGAACTGGACGAGCACGAGCTGGGCGACTTCGCCGCCAAGTGCGCCGAGCTCGAGACCTCCCCCGAGTCCGGTTTCGTCAACACCCTGTCGGTGCAGCAGCCGCGCGCCGACCACGTGCTCGTGCTGCGCGCCCGCACCGTCACGGTGTTCGACCCCAAACTGCCCGAAGGCAAGTCGGCGCGGGTGCTCGACGACGCCGAGGCCTTCGCCGAGCTCCTCGCCGCCGAGTTCGGGCTCTCGCTGCCCGAGCGCGAGCTGGCGGCGCTGTGGGACCGGGCCCGCGCCCAGCACCAGCGCTGGAAGGCCCGGCGCTCCTCGAACGCCGAGCCGTCGCTCCCGTGACTCAGCCGGTGTTGCGCAGGCCGGCGGCGATGCCGTTGACGGTGATGAGCAGGGCCCGCTTGAGCTGCGGGTCCACGCCGTCCTCGGCGCCGCCGTCGGCACGGTAGCGCTTGAGCAGCGAGATCTGGAGGTGGTGCAGCGGCGCCAGGTAGCGGTCGCGGACCTCCAGGGTGCGCGCGAGCTGCGGGTTGGCGTCCAGCAGGCGGTCCTCGCCGGTGAGCGCGAGGATCTCGGCGACGGTGCGCGCGTGCTCGTCCTTGATCGCCTCGAAGATCCCTTGCAGCGGTTCGGGGACGAGCGTCGCGACGTACTGCGAGGCGATGTCGAGGTCCGTCTTCGCCAAGGTCATCTCCACATTGGAGATGAAGTTGGAGAAGAAGTGCCACTTGCCGTGCATCTCGGCGATCTCCTCGCCCAGGCCCGCCTCGCGGGCGGCGGCCAGGCCCGAGCCGACGCCGAACCAGCCGGGCACGATCTGCCGCGACTGCGTCCAGCCGAACACCCACGGGATCGCCCGCAGGCCCTCCAGGCCCGCGCTCGTGTTGGGGCGCTTGGACGGCCGCGAGCCGATGTTGAGCGCGCCGAGCAGCTCGGTGGGGCTGACGGCCCAGAAGTAGTCCGACAGGCCCCGCATGCTCGTCAGCGAGCGGTAGGCGGCCTTGGCGGCCTCGGAGGTCTGGTCCATGACGCCGAACCAGCGGTCCAGCACGTCAGGCTGGTGCCTGGGCTCGGTGTGCAGCAGCGTCGCCTTCAGCGAGGCGGCCACGGTCAGCTCGAGGTTCTCGCGGGCCAGCGCCGGGAGCGTGTACTTGTCGGAGAGGACCTCGCCCTGCTCGGTGATCTTGATGGCGCCGTCGAGCGTGCCCGAGGGCTGGGCGAGGATCGCCTCGTGGGTGGGGCCGCCGCCGCGGCCGATGGTGCCGCCGCGGCCGTGGAACAGGCGCAGGCGCACGCCGTGCTTGGCGGCGACGTCCCGCAGCTGGCGCTGGGCGGCCTGGATGGACCACTGGCTGGCGGTGATGCCCGCGTCCTTGTTGGAGTCGGAGTAGCCGAGCATGACCTCTTGGACGTCGCCGCGCGCGGCCACGATCGCCCGGTAGGCGGGCTTGCTCAGCAGCCCGTCGATGAGGTCGCCGGCCCCCGCGAGCTCGGCCACCTCCTCGAGGAGGGGCACGAAGCCGATGTCGGCCCTGCCGCGCGCCACGTCGACCAGGCCGGCGTCGCGGGCGAGGATCGCCGGGGCGAGGACGTCGGCCGGATCGTGGGTCATCGAGATGATGTAGGACTCCACGATGGACTTGCCGAACTGCCGCTGGGTGTCCTTGATGGCGTGGAAGACGCCGAAGGTCTTGCGGCCCGGCTCGGAGAGCTCGACGTCGGCCGGAGCGAGCGGGCGGTGGCCCGCGAGCTCGCGCGAGAGCAGCTCGTCGCGCTCGGCGGCGCTCAGCTCGGCGTAGGGCTTGTCGAGCTCCCCGGAGGTGTCGTACAGCTCCGCGAGGACCGCGTGGTGGGCCTCGGAGTGCTCACGGACGTCCATGGTGGCCAGTTGGAGGCCGAAGGCGGCGACGGTGCGGATGACGCGGTCGAGCACGCCCTTGGCGGCGAGCTGGCCGCGGTGGCGCGCCAGGGAGTCGCGCATGATCTGGAGGTCGGCGAGCAGCTCGCGCCCGTCGGCGTAGTCGATGCCCGGCCGGTGCGGCAGGCCCTCGGCGTGGCGGGTGCGGGTGTTCGCCAGCTTCGCCTCGATGGCGCGGGCCTTGAGCCGGTAGGGCTCCTCGGCGTGGATGCGCCGGTAGCGGGCGGGGATGTTGTCGAGCCGGTCGAGGTCGGCCGCGACCGAGTCGACGAGGTCCTGGGAGGCCGGGCGCACGGCCTGGGAGACCGACAGCTCGTTGATGAGCTCGGCGACGGCCCCTTCCGCGGCGGCGATGCCGTGCTCGTGCTGCATGAGCAGGACCTGCTTGGTGACCTCGGGGGTGACGAAGGGGTTGCCGTCCCGGTCGCCGCCGATCCAGGTGCCGAAGCGGAGCGGGGCGCTGCCGGGGCGCGGCGAGCCGCCGAGGTCGGTGAGGGTGGCGTTGAGGTCGGTCAGGACGCGGGCGGCGGCGTCGCGGTACAGGTCGGTGAGGTAGTAGATCGCGTTGCGGGCCTCGTCGGTGGGCTCGGGCTTCTCGACGCGCAGCTCGTCGGTCTGCCACAGCATGTCGATGATCTCGGCGAGGCGGGAGTTGACGTCGTCGACGTCGGCCGAGCCGAGGACGGCGCGCTCGGCGGTCTCGGCGTCGAGCAGGTCGGCGATGCCCCGCAGCTTGACGAGGATGGAGCGGCGGGCGGCCTCGGTGGGGTGGGCGGTGAAGACGGGGCGGACTTCGAGGCGGTCGGCCGCGGCGGCGATCCGGTCGGCGGGGATGTCCTCGGCGGTGATGTCGGCGCGGGCCCGGGCGAGCCAGCCGCCGTGCTCGGCGCGGCCGCGGCGCATGTCCCGGGCGCGGTGGACCTGCTCGGTGATGTTCGCGAGGTGGAAATATGTGGCGAAGGCGCGCGCGAGATCGACCTCTTCGGTCACGTCGAGCTTCGCGAGGCGGGCGGCGACGGCCTCGGGCTTGTCGCGGACCAGCCCGCGCACCTCCTCGACGAGTTCGAGCAGCTGGGGCCCCTCCTGTCGGACCAGCGTCTGGCCGAGGAGGTTGCCGAGGCGGCGGATGTCCCGGCGGAGCTGTTTGTCGTCGACTTCTCCGGAGGTGTCGTAGTAGTCCATGGAGTTCTCCAGTGGTGGTTTGGGCTGAACCAGATGGCGGCCCGCAAGCTTCGCCATGAGCCCCTGAGGGCCGCTCGCGCCGACGCCGGTGTCCGCGGTCACTGCTGCACTACTCTGCTCAGAGAGCGCTGCCAGCGTAACTTACCGGCCTTCGCTTCGAAAGTCTCGTTCTTCAGGGTGAGACGCCTGGAAAGCAATTGCCTGATCCCCGCCGCGGACGGCGGACTCCTGTGATCCAGAACATTCACACCGACCGATGGGCGGACGTGAACCGCCGCACTCGGCGACCGTCCCCACTCCCGCACAGCGGGTGAGGCGCCCGGCGCGGCGGTGGAATACCCTGGTGCCACCACCGAACCGACGCCGCACAGCCGCCCGAGCACTGCGAAGGGATCGCGACCAACGATGTCTGACTGGGTACTGCCCGACGAGGTCCTCGCCGAGGCGCCGAGCCACACCCCGCTGCCCCACGAGCTGGCCGACCTCGAACTGCTGCTGTACGGCGCCTACGCTCCGCTGCGCGGCTTCATGGCCGAGGCCGAGGCCCGCCACGTCGCCAGGACCGGCACACTGCTCGACGGCCGTGCCTGGCCGGTGCCGGTGACGCTCGACGTGCCCGTCGAGACCGCCGAGAAGCTCGACAACCCCGACCCCAAGCGCCGCGTGCTGCGCATCACCGACCCCGAGGGGGCGCCGGTGGCGGCCGTCGAGTGCCACTCGCTCGACCCGCTCGGACCCGACATCGTCCGCGTCGGCGGGCCGGTGCGGCGCATCGCCGACGCCGCCCACGGCGTGTTCATCGGCCTGCGCGCCACCCCCGAGCAGGCGAAGACCACCTACACCAAGGACCGGGTGCTGGCGCTGGTCGCCGACCGGCCGCTGCACCGCCCGCAGCTCGCCCAGTTGGTCCGCGCCGCCCACAACCTCGCCGCGCACGTCCTGGTCATGATCCCCACCGGCGACGAGATCAACGGCGGCGCGGCGCTGCGGCTGCCCACGGCGGCGCTGGTGCGCAGCGTCCTGGCCGCGAAGGACCGGCTGCCGACGGCGACGGTGCTGACCGTGCCGCTGTCCAAGCGCGGCGACCGGCTGCGCGACGGCCTGCTGACCGCGAAGGTCGCCGCCGCCTACGGGGCCACGCACATCATGACCGGCCCCGACGGGCTCGGCGGCGGCGACGGCGTCCGGGCGATGGTGCCCCGCGAGCTGGCCTACGACACGCGCGACGGCCAGTGGCGGCCCATCGAGGACATCGAGCCGCCGTTCCGGCGCGCGGCGATGAGCGACGCCGAGGTCGCCGACATGCTCGACCGCGGCTTCGGGCTGCCGGAGTGGCACACGCCGCCGTCCGTCGCCGCCGAGCTGCGCAAGGCCCGCCCGCCGCGGCGCCAGCGGGGCCTGGTGCTGTTCTTCACCGGGCTGTCGGGCTCGGGCAAGTCGACGATCTCGCGCGGGGTCTACGAGGCGCTCTTGGAGGAGGGCACGCGCACCGTGTCGCTGTTCGACGGCGACGTGGTGCGCCGCGTGCTCTCGGCGGGTCTCGGCTTCTCGCGCATGGACCGCTCGATGAACATCCGCCGCATCGGCTACGTCGCCTCCGAGGTGGCCCGCCACGGCGGCATCGGGATGGCCGCGCCGATCGCGCCCTACGAGGTCGACCGGGCCGAGGCCAGGCGCATGGCCGAGGCCGCGGGGGCGGATTTCGTGCTCGTCCACGTCAACACGCCGCTGGAGGTGTGCGAGGCGCGGGACCGCAAGGGCCTGTACGCCAGGGCCCGGGCCGGGCAGATCCCCGAGTTCACGGGGGTCTCCGACCCGTACGAGGAGCCGCCGAACGCCGAGCTGACGATCGACACCAGCGACATCACCGTCGGCGAGGCCGTGGAGCAGGTCATCGAGTTCCTCTCCGACGGCGGCTGGCTGGAGCCGATCGGGCTCAAGATCGCCTGACGCCCCGGCGGCGCCGACGCTCTACGATGGGCAGCGCCGCCACTCCCGCGCGGCCCGCCGAACGAAAGGCCGACGATGTCCCGCAGCGTGCGTGACCGTCTGCGCTCCTGGGTCCGAGCCGAACCCGCCGCGCCGCTCGACGTCGAGACCTGGTCGGCGCCCGCGGCCCGCGAAGGCGACATCCCCGGGGCCGAGGACTGCTCCGAGCTGCTGTGGGCGCGAGGCTTCCTGCTCACCGCCGAGGCGCACCGGCCGCCGCTCCCCCACTGGCGCCGGGAGCGGCTCGGCGGGCGGTGGCTGTCGTGGGATCCGCGCACGCCGCTGGCCGTGGCCCGCGCCGGGTCGGCGTGGGCGGCCGTCCTCGGGAGGGCGATCGACCTCGACGGCTTCTCAGGCGACACCGCCGCGATCGCCGCGACGCTGCTGCGCGCCCGCGCGGGCGGCGGACGCGAGGCGCTGCTCGAGCGCCTCGACGCGCTCTCGGGCCGCTACGCCGTCTTCGACGGCGACGAGCACTCGGCGTTCGTCCAGACCGACGCGGCCGGGATGCGCGCGGTGTTCTACCGGGACGGCGCGCCCGAACCGGCCGTCGCGTCCCATGCCGGACTCGTCGCCGAGCACACCGGCGCGGGCCCTTCGGCCTTCCCCGACCCGGAGCTGCTGCGCGCCGCCGAGGGCGCGTACGCCCTGCCCGGCCGGGCGACGACCTTCGCGGACGTGGTCATGCTGACGCCGAACACCGAGCTCGACCTCGTGGGGGGCCGGGTGCGGCGCTGCTTCCCGCGCCGGGCCCGGGAGCGGCGCACCGCCGGCGAGGTGGTCGACGCGGTGCTGCCGCTGCTCCAGGGCCAGCTGGCCGCGCTGACCGAGACCGAACGGCTGGAGGTCTCGCTCACCGCCGGGCTCGACAGCCGCACCACCCTCGCGCTCACCAGGCCGTTCACCGAGAAGCTCAGCTATTTCACGTACGACACGGTCGGCTCGGGCGGCCCGACCAGGCGCGGCGTCCAGCACGACGTGGCGGTCGCCGCCGAGCTGGCCGGGCGGCTCGGGCTGGAGCACCACCGCATCGAGGTCGAGCGCCGCACACCCGCCGAGCCGCTGCGCTCGGTCATGGAGCGCAACTCGCCGCGGCGCAGCCACCCCGGCCTGTCCGAGGCGCACCGCGCCCACACCCCCGAGCGGGGCCTGCACCTGCGCTCGAACCTGTACGAGATCGGCCGGGCCTACTACCGGTCCAAGCGCGAGCAGCCGCGGACGCTCAAGCCCGCCCACATGGTGGGGCTGCTGACCAAGGGGCGCTCGCAGAGCCCCGAGCTGCGGGCGGCGTTCGCCGAGTACGTGGACGCGACCGGTTTCGACCGTGCGCAGCGGCTGTACGACCCGAGCGACCTGTTCTACTGGGAGCACCGCTCGGGGATGTGGCTCAACGCCCACCTGAGCGAGAGCGACATCGCCTTCGACACGTTCATCCTGGTCAACTCCAGGCTCGTCTACCGGCTGCTGCTCTCGGCGCCGCTGAAGGACCGGATCGCCGGGACGGTGTTCCTGGAGCTGATCCGGCGCAGCTGGCCCGAGGTGCTCGAGGTGCCGGTCAACGGCGAGACGCTCAGATGAGAGTGGACCAGTAGTCCCAGAAGCCGGTGGCGACGACCGCCACGACGGCGCCGTACAGGACCGCCAGCCCGATCCAGTGGTAGCGCAGCAGCTCGTCGACGGGGCCGCGCCAGTCCTCCCCGACCGGGAGGGCGCCGCTGCGGAGGTTGTAGACGGTCGTGAACCAGAAGATCGGCAGGACCGCCGCCCACACGGCCATGCACCACGGGCAGAGCACGCCGATCTCGTACACCGACTGGAAGATCAGCCAGGCGACGAAGGCGAGACCGGCGAGCGTGCCGAGGTTGAAGACGAGCATGATCCAGCGCGGCGGCTCGGCCCGCGACAGCAGCAGCACGCCCGTGAAGACGACGAACGGGAAGGCGACGAGCCCGATGACGGGGTTCGGGAAGCCGAACGCCGAGGCCTGGTCGGTGGCCATGACGGTGCCGCACGACAGGACCGGGTTGAAGTCGCACGAGATGACGTGGCCGGGGTCGATGAGGGAGGCGATGCGCTCGTAGGTGAGGTCGAACGCGGCCGCCAGGCCGACGAGCCCGCCGAGCAGCAGGACCAGCCCCGTGCTCACGCGGCCCTTGTGCTCTCCGGCCGTCTCCCCGAATGCCTCGTCCATCGCCGCCCGTGTCCGTTCCGAAGTCATGGTCATGCAGGACTAACGACCGCACCGACATCGAGGTTGCGGACGCTACTCGGGGATTGGACGTAAGGGGGTGGCCGGCGGTTCCGGGCGAGGCTGAATCCGAGTCGATTTTTCGCCTCGGGGTGCCGATGTACGGCTCGCAGGCTTCGCCGAGAGTGCGGAGGAGGTCCAGCTACCCGGAGGTTGTAACTGGGCCTCCGACAACGCGGCGAGGCGGAAAATCGGCCGGATTCAGCCCGTTCGGAACCGCCGGCCACCCCCTAGCCGCGGATTCCGGCTCCCCCGTCGACCACGAGTGTCTGGCCCGTCACATAGGAGGCCGAAGGGGCGCAGAAGAACGCCGCCGCCGCGGCCACCTCTTCGGGGGTGCCGGGGCGGCCCATCGGGCCGTCGAGGCCGCGCTGGAGTTCGGGGACGGTCGAGGAGCCGGTGCGGATCAGGCCCGGCGCGATCGCGTTGACCGTCACGCCGTCGGCGACGACCTCGGTGGCGAGCGCCTTGGTCAGACCGGTGACCCCGGCCTTCGCGGCGGCGTAGGCGGCCTCGGCCGGGACGGCGTTGACGACGCCGACGGCCGCGGCGACGTTGACGATGCGGCCCCAGCCGCGCTCGGCCATGCCCTGCACGAACGCGCGGGAGACGAGGAAGGAGGTGTCGAGGTTCCGGGCCAGCTCCGTCTGCCAGTCCGCATAGGACAGCTGCGCGACGGGTTTGACGACGGCCGGGTCGGTCTTCGAGGTGAGTCCGGCGTTGTTGACGACGATGTCGACCTCGCCGACGGCGTCGACGACCGCGTCGGCCAGTCCGCCGACCTCGGCCTCGTCGGTGAGGTCGGCGACGAAGCCGACCGCGTCGATCTCTCCGGCGCGTTCGTGGATGCGCTTGGTGGTGGAGACGACGGCGACGGCGGCGCCGAGCAGGCGCAGCCGGGTGGCGATGGCGTAGCCGATGCCGTCGGGGGCGCCGGCGCCGGTCACGAGCGCGATCTTGCCCGCGAGGGAGTCGAGTTCCTGGATCCGGCCGAGCTGGCTCGCCCGCTCGTCCGCGAGTTCGCTCGCGGGCAGGTCGATGACCTCGGCGAGGTCGTCGTCTCGGTCGTATGGCGCTTGCCTCGGGCGCGGTGAGTTCATGGGGGGAGTCTCTCACGGGAGGATGACGAAACGCAGCACCGCCGGGCCCCAATCATGCGAATCGGCGACCGGTCTCGGGGCGGGCCGGGACGCGTGTCACCATCGAGTGATGGGGCCGGAGTTCGGTGAGACGCTGACGGCGTTGGCCCGCAGCGCCGTCGAGACCGGCTTCGCGCCCAGGCCGCCGCACCCGGCCGATCTGCTCGAGCGCGTCGCTCCGCGGCCGAGGATCACGGCATTGGACGATCCGGGGGCGACATTTGTGACCTTGGAGCGCGACTCCCGGCTGCGCGGCTGCATCGGGACGCTGACGGCCTTGCGGCCCTTGGGATACGACGTGGTGCGCAATGCGCGCCTGGCGACGCGGGACCCGCGCACGGCGCCGGTCGGGATCGCCGAGCTGCCGGAGCTGACGGTGACCGTGTCGGTCCTGTCCCCGGCGCGGCCGCTGGCGGTGTACTCCTTCGCCACGCTGCTCGACCGGCTGCGGCCGGGCACCGACGGACTGACGCTGCTCGGCCCCGAGCGGCGCAGGGCCACGTTCCTGCCGTCGGTGTGGCGCTCGCTGACCGAACCGGAGCGGTTCGTGGCGGCGCTGCTGCGCAAGGGCGGCTGGCCGCGGTCACTGTGGACGGCAGACCTGCGTCTGTCCGTGTGGCCCGAAGACCTTGCGGCCGAACGCTATACGGCCGAGTCGTTCAGCGCGCGCTGGGCAGCGTGACGAGTTCGCCCTTCGCGACCACGGCGACCGAGCCGGTGACCGAGACCGAGACGGCTTCGCCGCCTTCGACGACGACCTCGCCGAGCATGCTCGAGGGGCGTCCCATCTCGGCGCCCTGGGCGATCGCGTACGTGTGGACGCCGTCGCCGCTGACGAGGCCCTGCTCGACGAGGTGGACGCCGAGCGCGAGGGCGGCCGAGCCGGTGGCCGGGTCCTCGCCGACGCCGACGTGGAAGAGGCGGCCGTGGACCGCGTTCGTCTCCGGGTCGAAGCTGAAGGGGTAGATCTTCTCGAGGTGCCCGGGGACGTCGACGGCGGCGGTCACGTCGGCGTCGGCGAGCCGCACGAAGTTGTGGGCGTACCCCGCGCTGGTCGTCCGCGGCGCGCCGATGACGCGGGAGGCGTCCAGGCCGCAGGCCGCGGCGGCGGCCGCGGGATCGACGGCGCCGCCGATCTCGATGGCGGTGGAGGTGAGCTTCGCGCTCGCCCCGTCGAGTTCGAGGCTCATGAGACCGGCGGCGCACTCCTGGACCACCGCGCCGCCTGTCGCCTCGACCCGGCCCGAGCCGACCGCGGCGAGCGCCGCGCCGATCGTCGGGTGCCCGGCGAACGGCAGCTCCTCCGTCGGAGTGAAGATCCGGGCCCGGTAGTCGGCCTCACCGGTCGTCGGCGGGAGCACGAACGCGGTCTCCGAGTAACCGAACTCGACCGCGATCGCCTGCATCTGAGCGGTGCTCAGAGCCTGGCCGTCATAGACGACGGCGAGCTGGTTGCCCGCGTAGGGCTGGTCGGTAAAGACGTCGACGATCTCGAAGGACAGCATGTGGGGCAGACTACGCCCGGGCGGCCGCCCGCGTCCACGCGGTTACGATTGGGGCATGTCTGATACCGCCGCAGTAGTCGAAGCCGTCCGAGAGGCGCTCTCGCACGTCGACGACCCCGAGATCCGCCGCCCCATCACCGAGCTGGGGATGGTCGACGCCGTCGAGGTCGAGGGCGGCCGCCTGCGCGTGAGGATCCTGCTGACGGTCGCCGCCTGCCCGCTGCGCGACACGCTCCAGAACGACGTGCGCGAGGCGGCGCTCGGCGTCGACGGCGTCGAGGAGGTCGCGGTCGACTTCGGCGTCATGAGCGACGAGCAGCGGTCGGAGCTCCAGACCAAGTTGCGCGGCCCCGGCGCCGCCGAGCCGGTCATCCCGTTCAACCTGCCGCAGTCGCGCACCCGCGTGTTCGCGGTCGCCTCCGGCAAGGGCGGGGTCGGCAAGTCGTCGATCACGGTGAACCTGGCCGCGGCGATGGCGCGGAAGGGCCTGTCGGTCGGCGTCGTGGACGCCGACATCTACGGCCACTCGGTGCCGCGGATGCTCGGCGTCGAAGGCGCGCCGACGCAGGTCGAGGACATGATCATGCCGCCGCAGTCGCACGGCATGAAGGTGATCTCGATCGGGATGTTCACGCCTGGCAACACCGCCGTGGTGTGGCGCGGTCCGATGCTGCACCGGGCGCTCCAGCAGTTCCTCGCCGACGTCTACTGGGGCGATCTGGACGTGCTGCTGCTGGACCTGCCGCCGGGCACCGGCGACATCGCGATCTCGGTGGCGCAGCTGCTGCCGACCGCCGAGCTGGTCGTGGTGACCACCCCGCAGCAGGCCGCCGCGGAGGTGGCCGAGCGGGCCGGGGCGATCGTCACCCAGACGCACCAGCGGCTCGCGGGCGTGGTCGAGAACATGTCGTGGATGGAGCTGCCCGACGGCTCGCACCTGGAGCCGTTCGGCTCGGGCGGCGGCAAGACCGTCGCCGAGGCGCTCACCAGGGACGTCGGCGCCGAGGTGCCGCTCCTGGGCCAGGTGCCGCTCGACCCGCGGCTGCGCGAGGGCGGCGACGCGGGCGTGCCGCTGGTCCTGTCGGACCCCGAGGCCGAGGCCTCGCGGGCGATCATCGCGGTGGCCGAGCAGCTGGCCGTCCGCAAGGTGTCGCTCGTGGGCAAGCAGCTCGGTCTGACGCCCACCTCCTGACGAACGCGACGACGAGACCGCAGGCGGGCGGGGCGGCCTTCGGGCCGCCCCGCCCGCGTCGGTCCGCGGCCCCGCCGAGGGGCCGGGGCCGCGGAACCCCCACCAACGAGGGCCGGTCAGGCGAAATCGCACTGGAGGAAGTGAAGCTCCTCGGCCTGGCCGGTCGCGATGAAGCCGAACTCGACCTCGCCTCCGGTGGCGATGGTGCCGTTCCAGCCGAGGTCGCTCGTGGTCACCTCCGCGCCGGACTGGCTCCACTCGGCGTTCCACAGGTTCGTGATCCGCTGCCCGCCGCTCCAGGTCCACGGGAGCGTCCATTCGTTGATGGTGCTGTTGCCGTGGTTGCGGACGGTGACCCTGGCCTGGAAGCCCGAGCCCCAGTCGTTGACGATCTCCACCGTGCCCTGGCATTCGCCCTCGTCCGGGGGCCAGGCGGTGGTCGCGGACACTGTCGCGGCGGCCGCTTCCTGGCCTTCGCCGGGCACCGCGGCCACGGTGTAGGTGTACTCGGTGCCCCATTCGATCTCGGTGTCGGTGTAGGCGGTGCCGCCTCCGGGCAGGACGGCGATCCGCGCCCCGTCGCGGCGGATCTCGATCTCGTTGTCCCACGGCGGGGCGTCCCAGGTGAGGGCCACGGTCTCGTAGTCGGCGACGGCCTCGAGGTTCTGGACCGCGGCCAGTTCGTCGGGGTCGGTCGGCGGGTCCTCGCCCTCGCTCTGGTCGGCCAGGAAGGCGGAGATCCACGCCAGCGGCGCGTTCCAGTTGATGGTGACCTCGTTGGTCGACCAGGACTCGATGTCGTCGATGTAGCACTTGGGTCCGGCGCAGCCGGCCAGGTGCTCCTGGGCGACCTCGTCCTGGAGGGCCGAGTTCGGGCCGCCCGCGAGGGTGCCCGGCGGCGGGTTCGGCAGGGACGCGTCGAGCTGGTTCGCCCAGAACCGGTGGTGCTGGTTGTGGGAGTCCTTCTCGCCGTAGCCGGTGACGTAGGACTGCCCGAGGGCGTTGCGTCCCAGGAGGTAGTCCATCGCCTCGCTGACGGTGTCGAGGTAGACCCGCTCGCCGGTGAGGTCGTAGGCGTAGGCGACGACGGTGGCGTTGTTGAGGACCTGGCTGTTCGAGCCCCACACGTAGCTCCAGTTCCGGGGCGCGTACGTGACCGGGTAGCCCTGGGAGGCCGCGTCGTCGACGTAGCCGTCGGCGCCGGCGACGACCGCGTCGCGCACGGCCTGCCGTTCGGCCTCGGACAGGCCGCTGGGTGCCAGCGCGAGCGTCAGGTCGGCCAGCGGCGCGGTCGAGGGCCAGCCGAAGCCGTGGTCGGTGAAGCCCTGGCCGAACCACCATTCCGAGGAGGTCAGGTCGGAGCGGTACTGCGACTCGCCGGTGGTGGTGAACAGTTCGGCGGCGGCCCAGTAGAACTCGTCGGTGGCGTCGCTGTCGGCGTAGGAGCCGCCGCCGGTGCCGTCGTTCGGGTCCGGGTAGCGGTCCGGGTTGGCCTCGGCCGCCGCATAGGCGGTGCGGGCGACGTCGAGGGCCTCGGCGGCGAAGGCCGGGTCGTGGTCCTCCCACAGGCGGGAGGCCTGGGCCGCGGCGGCGGCGAGGTTGAGCGTGGCCGTGACGCTCGGCGGGCTCAGGCGCCGCGTCTCGGGGTCCTCGTGGGGCGGCATGGGCAGGCCGGTCCAGGCCATGTCGTGGACCTTGTGGTGGGCCATGCCCGCGAGCGGCTCGCCTTCGGGGACCTGCATGCTCATCATGAACTCGAGGTTCCAGCGGGCCTCGTCGAGCAGGTCGGGGACGCCGTTGGACGACTCGGGGATGGCGAGGGCGCCGTCGGCGAAGGCCGAGGGGTCGGCGCCGTCGACTTCGAGGGCCCGCTCGTAGGCGTTCTGGAGCTGCCAGGTGGAGATGCCCCCGTTGACGACGTATTTGCCGTGGTCGCCGGCGTCGTACCAGCCGCCGGCGACGTCGAGGGTGTAGTCGCAGGAGCCGTTCAGACAGCCGACGCCGTCGTCGCCCTGGTTGGGGGCGACGTTCACGTGGCCGGCGGGGCGGGCGTACTCGGCGCCGACGTACTGGGCCTCGATCTCGATGCCGCTCCTCTGGTGGTAGAAGAACGCGAGCGCGTCGTCGCGCAGCCCGCTCCAGGGGTCGGCGGCGATGTCGAAGGGGTGGCTCTGCTCGCCTGCGATCTGGAGGCGGTACCCGGTGCCGGGGGTGTCGTAGGCGGAGAAGTCGATGTCGTGGACGCTGTCGCCCGAGGCGGCGTCGGCGCCGTGGACCTCGGTGGTGCCTGAGGCGACGACGGCGCCGGAGGCGTCGACGAGCTCCCAGCTCTGGCCGCTGGAGGCGTCGGTGACGAAGGTGGCGCCCTTGGCGCCGTCGGCGGCGTAGGCGTACTGGTTGACGCGGATGTCGGGGCCTGGATCGGTGTGGTCGGCGCTGGCGGGGAGCTGGGCCAGCGCGCCGACGGCGACGGCGGTGGCGGCGCTCAGCCCCAGGGCGAGCCAGCGGACGGGTCTGCGGCGGGCGGATGCGGCGAATCGCATGAGCTCTGCCTCTCGGTGAGGGACGTGAAAGAGCGAGGGAACGCTCCCATACATAAAATAGACGAACTTCGATATAAAGGCAAGGCTTCGGGGAGGCGCGGCCCGGTCACCGGCCCTTCGCGGCGGGGCGGCTTTGCGAGGGGTCGTTAGGTTCGGGACGAAACGGATCCACACCCCCAGCGATTGGAGATCGCCCATGAGGCTCCGAAGCACCGCGATCCTGGCAGCCGCCCTCCTGGCCGCCGGATGCACCTCCTCCGACGCCGCCGACGATCCGAGCGGGGCCGCGTCGGAGCGCCCGTCCGCGTCGGAGAGCCCGTCCGAGTCGGTCTCGGCGGACCGGCCGATCTACGGCGCCGAGGTGGATCCGCACGAGTTCTGCCCCACCGGGCCCGAGGTCGAGGCGCTGGAGTCGGTGCCGGAGAACGAGGCGGTGGAGCTGTACCACAACGCCACCGTCTACCCCGACGAGGAGGGCGAGCAGGCCGAGGCGGGCGGGGTCTCGTGCCCGTACGCCTACATGGCCGGCGAGGAGGCCGTCGAGCGGCTCGACGCCGACTTCGCCACCCCAGCGGCCGAGCTGGAGGTCCTCGGGGAGGCCGTCGAGGCCGAGCCGGACCCGTCGGCGTTCCCCGAGGCGCCCGAGCACTTCCAGGTCACCGGCTGGGAGCACACCGGGACCGAGGAGGAAGCGGCGGTCTGCCTCAGCGACACCGGCCTGCTCTACAAGGAGTGCGAGGACGGCGCGACGCTGGTCAAGGAGGTCTTCACCCTCACCGGTTTCGACTCGAACCTGCGGGTGGAACTCCAGGTCGAGTACCGCTACGGCGGCGACCCGGCGTCGTACGGCTCCGAGGAGGCCGCCGAGGTCGAGGAGCGGTCCCGCCTGATCGCCGCCGAATTCCTGGCCGTGCTCATCGAGCGGATGCCGACCGCCGGGTAGCCGCCCGGGGCCCTACTGGGCGCTGTGCAGGGCCTCGTTGAGCTCGCCCCACGAGCCCGAGCGCGGCCGCACCTCCAGCACGCCGGTCTGGGTGTTGTTCCAGAACTGGAGGTTGTCCTTGCCGGACAAGGTCGCGGCCTTGACGACCGTCCCGTCCGGCAGCGTCACCTTCGATCCGGCGGTGACGTAGCACCCGGCGGCGACGACGCAGTTGTCGCCCAAGGAGATCCCGATCCCGGCGTTCGCGCCGAGCAGGCAGCGCTCGCCGATCGAGACGACCTCCTTGCCGCCGCCCGAGAGCGTGCCCATGATCGAGGAGCCGCCGCCGATGTCCGAGCCGTCGCCGACGACGACGCCCGCCGAGATGCGGCCCTCGACCATCGAGTTGCCGAGCGTCCCGGCGTTGAAGTTCACGAAGCCCTCGTGCATGACGGTGGTGCCCTCGGCCAGGTGCGCGCCCAGGCGCACCCGCGAGGCGTCGGCGATGCGCACCCCCGGCGGGGTCACGTAGTCGACCATCGGCGGGAACTTGTCCACCGACTTCACCGTCAGCACCTGCCCGGCCCGGCGCAGCCGCAGCCGCGCCTCGGTCACCCGCTCGGCGCGGACCGGGCCGAAGTTCGTCCAGGCGTTGTTGGGCAGGAGCCCGAACTGGCCCGAGAGGTCGACCGAGTGCGGGCGGACGATCCGGTGCGAGAGCAGGTGCAGGCGCAGGTACACGTCGGCGGTGTCGGCCGGCTCCTCGGCCAGGGAGGCGACGGAGACCGCGATGCCCTTGGAGGTGGTGCCGGTGGGGTTCTCGGTGTCGACCTCGGGGGCCTTCAGGCCGTCCGGGGCCTCGCCGAGTCCGAGCTCGGTGAACCACACGTCGAGGACGGTCCCGTCGGCGTCGACGGTCGCCACGCCGATGCCCCATGCTGCGTCAGTCAGGAATTCGCTCACCCTGAGAGCCTATCGGCGCGGCGGGTATCGTCTGCGGGTGTGACAGTACTGAGTGAGGCAGTCCTCGCCGATCCGGTGGCGCTGACCCGCGCCCTGTGCGACATCCGCTCGGTCTCGGGCGAGGAGGCCGAGATCTGCGATGCCGTGGAGGGGGCGCTGGCGCGCCTCGGGCACCTGAAGGTCGAGCGCGTGGGCAACACCCTCGTCGCCCGCACCGAACTGGGGCGCGGGAAGCGGGTCATGCTCGCCGGGCACCTCGACACCGTCCCGGTCAACGGCAACTTCCCCNCCCGCCTCGACGACGACGATCGGTTGTGGGGCCTGGGGACCTCCGACATGAAGTCGGGGACGGCGCTGGCGCTGTGGATCGCCGCCACCGTCCCGAAGCCGAAGTTCGACCTGAGCTTCGCGTTCTACGACTGCGAGGAGATCGAGGCCGAGCGCAACGGGCTCAACCGGCTCTCGAAGTCCCGGCCCGAGCTGCTGGCCGCCGACTTCGCGATCCTCCTGGAGCCGACGTACGGCATGGTCGAGGCCGGGTGCCAGGGGACGATGCGGGCGCGGATCACGGTGCGCGGCAAACGGGCCCACTCGGCGCGCTCGTGGACCGGCAAGAACGCGATCCACGACGCCGCGCGGGTGCTGCACCGCCTCAACGCCTACGGGGCCAGGGAGGTCGAGGTCGACGGCTGCGTCTACCGCGAAGGGCTGAACGCCGTGTCCATCGGCGGCGGCGTCGCCGGGAACGTCATCCCCGACGAGTGCCGGGTGGAGGTGAACTACCGCTTCGCGCCCGACCGGGACGAGGCCGCCGCCGAGGCGCACCTGCGGGAGGTCTTCATCGGGTGGGACGTCGAGATCACCGACTCGGCGCCGTCGTGCCGGCCGGGCCTGGACCGGCCGGAGGCGGCCGAGTTCGTGGCCGCCGCCGGAGGCGAGTTCCGCGCCAAGCTCGGCTGGACCGACGTCGCGCGCTTCGCGACGCTGGGGATCCCGGCCGTCAACTTCGGGCCGGGCGACCCGAACCTCGCCCACAAACAGGACGAACACGTTGAAATCGACATCATCCGCGACTGCGCGGACGCGCTGCGCGCCTATGTCAAGGGGAGATCATGACCATCAAGCGCCGCGTCACCGCCGACGAGCACCTGCTGGACTCGAGCCGCAGTGACGAGTGGAAGCAGAAGGCGTCCTGGCGGACGCTGAAGATCCAGGCCGAGTTCGTGGAGGGCTTCGACACGCTCGAGGAGGCGGAGCTGGGCGACGCCATCGGCGTCTACGGCTCGGCCCGGACCGAGGTCGACTCCGAGGAGTACAAGCTCGGCGTGGAGCTGGGCCGCAAGCTCGGCGAGGCCGGGTTCTCGGTCATCACCGGCGGCGGGCCGGGCGCGATGGAGGCCGCCAACCGGGGCGCGGCCGAGGCGGGCGTCAAATCGGTCGGGCTCGGCATCGAGCTGCCGTTCGAGCAGGGCATCAACGACTACGTGGACATCCAGCTGGACTTCCACTACTTCTTCGTCCGCAAGGTCATGTTCCTGAAGTACTCGTGCGGCTTCTGCGCCCTGCCCGGCGGCTACGGGACGATGGACGAGCTGTTCGAGTCGCTGACGCTGGTGCAGACCGAGAAGGTCGGCAGGTTCCCGATCGCGCTCATCGGCACGACGTACTGGGGCGGCCTGGTGGACTGGCTGCGCAGCAGCATGGTCGAGCAGCGCAAGATCAACGACAAGGACGTGGACCTGATGCTCCTGACCGACGACCTCGACGAGGCCGTCGCCCACATGGGCAAGGCCGGCTGAGGAGCCGCCTCACAATTCGGCGTCGCACGTCGAGGAGATGAAGTCGTCCGCGTTGGCGCGGGGCTCCGTCTCGACCGTGACCGTCTCGCCGTCGCTGCGGAGCCGGGTGATCCATATTCCCGGCTGGAACGCGCATTCGAGCGTGACCGTCCGCCCGCCCTCCAGCTCCATGGTGAGCGACACCGGATTCTCGGGCAGATCGGTCTCGATGAGGAACGAGTCCTCCACGACGTCGGCCTCGGGCTCCTCGTATACCGCGCCGGTCACGGTCGGCTCGTGCTCCATCGACCACACGCCCTCGTCCGATGTGCCCAGGACCTCGCCGTCCGCGCTGACCGGATCGTGGATCGCGTGCCGGAACGGGCACGGCGCGGGCTCGACACTGGTCGACGCCAGGCATTCCGAGACCTGCTCGTCGACCACCTCCTGGATGGCGTCGAGCGATTCGGGCGCGACCGTCATCGACGGCGGCCCCACCACGATGTGATCGATGCCCTCGCCGTCGGAGAACGGGTCGAGCAGGACCTCGGGTTCCCGATCCTCCATCTCGACGACTCCCGGTATCGAACGGTAGAACTCGTAGACGCCGGGAAACAGATACCAGCGGTGATTGTCCACGGAGACGTCTACCGGCATGATCGCATCGTTGACGTGCATGTACAGGGCCGGAGACGGCTGCATCTGGACCAGCGAGAGGACGTTGATCAGCTTCCAGTCACCGCTCGCGTCCCACTTCACCGTGTATTCGCCGCTCCGATCGCCCACATTGGTCGAGAACTCGGCCCGGACATAGGCCCAGCTGCCTTCCACGCGATCCAGCGTCGCCGAATCGAGCTCCCAGCCGTCGCCGATGGCCTCGGGGACCAGGAAGGCCCTGTCTTCCTCTTCATGCGGGAAGCCGAGCTCGTCAATGAGCGAGACCGCGGTCTCGGCGTCCTTGTCCTCCAAGGCGGTGAAGAACGCCTCGACCGTCGCGACGGCCTCCTCGCCCGGACCGGGCTCGTCGGGCTCGGGCCAGAGGACGACCGCGCCGACGGCGAGGACCACCGCGATGAGCACCGAACCCCACAGCACCGGGCGCCCGCGCCGGCGGGAAGGGGGTTCGTCGACGGCGTCATCGGCGGGTTCGGTGTCCGTCATGAGAGGTCACGCTCCAAGGGGCCGCGGTATTCGCCCGATGCTACGAACCCTCTGCAAACGGCGCGTGCTACAGGCTCCGGTGGGGGTTCTTCGGGGGTCGGTGGCCCTTGATCGAGGCGACCATGTCGAGGACCTCGCGGGTGGCGGCCACGTCGTGGGCGCGGAAGACCCTGGCGCCGTTCCAGGCCGAGACGGCGGTGGCCGCGAGGGTGCCGTTCAGGCGCCGGTCCACCGGCAGGTCGAGGGTCTCGCCGACGAAGTCCTTGCGGGACAGGGCCACCAAGGTCGGCCAGCCGGTCCCGGTCAGCTCGTCGAGCCTGCGGGTCAGCTCCAGGGAGTGGTGGGTGGTCTTGCCGAAGTCGTGGGTGGGGTCGATGAGGATGCCGTCGGCGCGGACGCCCTCGTCCACGGCCGCCTCCGCGCGCGCCACGAGTTCGGCCCGCACCTCGGCGACGACGTCGCCGTAGGCGGGCCGCTCCGCGACGGTCCGCGGCTCCAGCCCGCCGGTGTGGGAGCAGACGAGCCCGGCGCCGGTGTCGGCGGCGACCTTGACCACCCCCGGGTCCCAGCCCGCCCAGGTGTCGTTGATGAGCTCGGCTCCGGCCGCCACGGCCTCGCGGGCGACCTCGCCGCGCCACGTGTCGACCGAGATCACCAGCTCGGGGTGGGCGTCGTGGACGGCGGCCACGAAGGGCACGACCCGGTCGATCTCCTCGGCCGCGGTCACCTCGGGGCCGTCGCCAGCCTTGACGCCGCCGACGTCGACGATGTCGGCGCCGCTCGCCACCGCGTTCGCGACGGCGGCCAGGGCCGCGTCGAACTCGAAGGTGGCCCCGGCGTCGTAGAAGGAGTCGGGCGTGCGGTTCACGATCGCCATGACCGCGTAGTCGCCCTCACCGAACGTCCTTCGCCCCAGTTTCAACACGCGCATTCGTCTATGCTGTCAGCCGCGCCCGATTCCCGCCAATGAAGGAGCCTCCATGCCGCGGTTCGACCGGTCCCACACCGACGATCTCGCCGAGTACATCCGCCTCTCGCCCACCCCGTACCACGCCTGCGCCGTGGCCGGGGCCAGGCTGGAGGCGGCCGGGTTCCGGCGGCTCCGCGAGGCGGACGCGTGGCCCGGCGAGAGCGGCGGCTACTACGTCGTCCGCGACGGCTCGATCATCGCGTGGCGCCAGGGCGGCCCGGTGGAGGCCTTCCGGATCTTCGGCGCGCACACCGACACCCCGACGCTGAAGGTCAAGCCCAGGCCGGACACCGGCTCGGGCGGCTGGAAGCAGGTCGCCTGCGAGGTCTACGGCGGCGTCCCGCGCGACACCTGGCTCGACCGGGACCTCGGCGTGGCCGGACGGCTGGTCATGCGCGACGGCTCCCACGTGCTCGTCCACGTCGACCGGCCGGTGCTGCGCGTGCCGCGCCTGGCGATCCACCTCGACCGGAAGGTCAACGAGGAGGGCCAGAAGCTCAACCCGCAGACGCAGTTCACGCCCGTGTGGGGCCTCGGCGAGCCGCGCGCGGGCGAGTTCCTGGAGTTCGCGGCCGCCGAGGCGGGCGTCGAGGCGAAGGACGTGCTCGGCTTCGACCTGTTCACCGCGGCCTGCGACCGGCCGTCCTACCTCGGCAAGGACGGCGAGCTGTTCGCCGCCTGGCGCCTGGACAACCTGCTGAGCACCCACGCCGGGCTCGCCGCGCTCATCGCCGCCGAGGACGCCGAGCAGACGCCGGTGTTCGTCTCCTTCAACTACGAGGAGATCGGCTCGATGACCTACTCGGCCGCGCAGAGCCCCTTCCTGGAGAGCGTCCTGCGCCGCGTCGCGGGCGGCGACTTCGAGCGCTTCGCGCGGATCACGGCCGCCTCCCGGATGATGTCGGCCGACACCGGCAACGCCCTGCACCCCAACTACGCCGAGCGGCACGAGCCGGGCCACCACCCGATGCCGAACGGCGGTCCCATGATCAAGGTCAGCGCGAACCAGCGCTACGCCACCGGAGCCGAGGAGCAGGCCGTGTTCACCGCGGCGGCCGAGCGCGCCGGGATCCCGTGGCAGTACTACGTCAACCGCAACGACATCCCCGGCGGCACCACGATCGGGCCGCTCTCCGGCACCCAGCTGGGAGTGCTGACTGTGGACGTCGGCGCGCCGATCCTGTCGATGCACTCCTCGCGGGAGCTGTGCGGCGCCGACGACCCGGCCTACCTGGCGGACTTGGCACTCGGCCTCTACACATGCCCCTGACTCCCCGTGGACGGCCCGGCACACGGTCATCACACAGGTGAGCCGCTCCCGGTAAGGTGAGTCGCATCCGTGCGACGTCAGAGTCGCATCCGCGCGACCCCCCGGGAGGCAGTGTTGAGTTGGCGGACCGAATTGGAGCGCGCGGCGCAGGCGCTGCGCGATGTCGCCGGGTTCGCCGACCGCGCCGAACGCCTGCTGGCGGAAGAGGAGTCGCACCTGGCGGTCACCGACACGACGCGGCGGCGCCGCGAGCTGTCGGCCAGGCTGCGCCAGGCCGCCGAGGCCGCCGCGAGCGGCTGGCTCGGCGACGAGCTCCACACCGTCGCCCCCGGTACTCCGGTATGGACTGACGAACCTGCTTCGGGCGCAGTGCGGCTCGGCGTCGCCGAGCTCGACGGCGACCCGGTCTTCCCCGCGCTGATCGAGCTGCTCGGCCGCGGGCACCTCGCCGTCGACGCCGACGCCGCCGACCCGCGCGTCGCCGGGCTCCTCCAGAGCCTCCTGGTGCGCCTCGTCGCGGCCTACCCGGGCCTGGAGCTCAGCCTCGTCGACGGCGTCACGCTCGGCCAGGTCTTCTCCCCCGCGACGCCCCTGGTCGACGCCGGGCTCGCCGACCATGTCGCCACCGACCACCTCGCCCTCGGCCGGGTCCTCACCGACGCCGAGAAGCGCCTCCAGGAGGTCCGCGACATCGCCGCGCGCGGCCAGTCGATCGCGAACCGGCCCTTCCACCTCGTCATGGTCGCCGGGATGCCCCCGCAGGTCGGCAGGAGCGTCCGCGAGCGCCTCGCCGCGCTCGCCCACGCCGGCCCGGCCGCCCGCACCCACCTGGTGCTGTGCGGCTGGCGCACCGCCCTGGGCGGCGAGACCCTCCCCGCGCTCGAACACGCCACGTATCTGACGTGCGGGGACGAGATCCGGCTCGGCGAGCTGCCGCTGCCGGTCCGCCTCGACCAGACGCCGTCGCCGAGCCTGACGCGGGCCGTGTTCGACGCGAGGGCCGAGCAGCGGCGGGAGGCCTCGACGCTCACCGTCGCCGACCTCGTGCCCGAGGAGGTCTGGACGGAGTCGAGCCGGGCGGGCCTGTCCACGGTCATCGGGCGCGACCCGGGCGGCGACGTCACCGTCTCCTTCGACGACGCGACCCCGCACTGGCTCATCGGCGGGCGCACCGGCGGCGGCAAGACCGTGTTCCTCCTCGACGTGCTCTACGGCCTGGCCACCCGCTACTCCCCCGAGGAGCTGGAGCTGTACCTGCTCGACTTCAAAGAGGGCGTCTCGTTCACCGAGTTCACGCCCTCGGCGATCGACGAGTCGTGGATCCCGCACGTCAGGGCCGTCGGCGTCGAGTCCGACCGCGAGTACGGCGTCGCCGTCCTCGGCGCGCTGCGCTCCGAGCTGTCCAGACGCGCGGGACTGATGAAGCGGGCCGGGGCCACCAGGCTCGCCCGGCTGCGCGAGCTGCGCCCGGACGCGCGCCTGCCGCGCATCGTCGCCGTCGTCGACGAGTTCCACGTCCTGTTCTCCGGCAACGACCGCCTCGCGCGCGAGGCGGTGGCGCACCTGGAGGAGCTGGCCCGCAAGGGCCGCTCCTACGGCGTCCACCTGGTGCTCGCCTCGCAGACGATCTCCGGCGTCGAGGCGCTGTACGCCAAGAAGGACTCGATCTTCGGGCAGTTCCCGCTGCGGGTGGCGCTGCCGGGCGCCAGGCACCTGCTGGCCGACGACAACTACGCCGCCGAGTCCATCACCCTCGGGCAGGCCGTCGTCAACGACTCCGGCGGCGTCAAGGGCCGCAACCGCACCCTGGCCTTCCCCGACGCCTCGTCCGCCGAGGACCTCCTGGCCGCGCTGCGGCGCGGCCTGTGGGAGCGGCGCGAGTCCGACGCGCGGCCGGTCGTCTTCCGCGGCTTCGACGAGCAGCACCTGGCCGACGACCCGAGCTACGCGGCGCTGCGGCCGTCGCCGACGCCGCGGGCGCTGCTCGGCCGGGCCGTGGACGTCGACGTCTCGACCGTCGGCTACCACTTCGACCGCAGCCCCGGGCGCCACCTGGCGGTCCTGGGCACCTCACCGGTCGCCGCCGACGTGCTGGCCGCCGCCGCGACCTCGCTGGGGCAGCAGCACGAGCCGGGGAGCGTGGAGTTCCTGATCGCGGCCACCGCCGCCGGAGCCGAGGACGTGGCCGCCGGGGCGCTGGCGGCCCTGGAGTCGGTCGGGCACCGCTGCCGGAGCCTCGCGCCCGGTGAGGTCCTCGCGGACCGCGCCGGTCCGGCCTACCTCGTGTGGTTCGGCGCCGACGGGGCCGACGGCTCGCCCGGCGCGCTGCGCGAGCTCATGCTGCACGGCCCGGCCACGGGCCTGCACCTGATCGGCTGGTGGCGCGGGGCCAGGCGCTTCCTCGACGACATCGGCGGGGCGTCCAACCGCGAGCACTGCGCGGGCCTGGTGGCCCTCAACGTGGCCGCCTCGGATCTGGGCGCGGTCACCGGCGATCCGAACATCGGCTGGGAGCCGCGCGCGAACCGCTGCCTGGTCATCGACCGGCACGCGGGCACCGAGCGGCTCGCGGTGCCGTACGTCAGGCCGGGCCGCCTCGACGAGTACGGGACCCGGTGATGGTCATCGAGGAGGCTGCGCGGTGAACGCCCTGAACGACTACAACGAGCTCGTCCACGAGCTGGCGAAGCTGGACGCCGACACCGCGGCGGGCGCCGAGCGGACGGGCAAGCGGCTCGCGCGGCGGCGCCAGGCCCTGGAGGCGCTGCGGACCGAGCTCGACGAGGAGGTCGCCTCGCTCGCCGAGGGCTGCGCGGCGCTGCGGCGCCCCGTGCCCGATCTGGCGCCCGCCCCGCCGGCCGCCCAGGGAGGCGACGGCGCGGACGGCGAGGTGGAGACCGTCCTGCGGGACGCGCGGGTGCGCCTGCGGGAGGCCGGGGACGCGCGCCTGGCGACGATGCGGGCGGCGCAGCGCCCCACGCTCCTGCCGCGCGCGCACCACGTCGTGCGCGAACTGCTCGTCTACGGCGCCGCGATGGCCGTCTGCTTCTCGGGGCAGCTGATCTGGCTGCGCGCCACCGGCGGCGGGGACTCCTCGTGGTGGGTCGCCTTCCTGCCTCCGGTCCTGGCCGCGCTGGTGGGATATGTGCTGGTGGGGGCGGCCAACAAGCCGCGCGTGCCGATGTACGACCGGGCCGGGAAGCCGATCAAGGCGGTCGTGCCCCACAACCCGCGTCTCGGAGTGACGCTCGCGGTCGTCACAATGGCGCTGTTCGCTTATGTCGCGTTCTTCGCGTGAGAGCCTTTGGAGGGTCCTGTGAGCTTGGTGCTGCCGGTCGTGGTCGCGGCCATCGGCGTGTGGATCGCGTTCTCGATCGTCGTCTGGGCCACCGGCCGGGACGGCCTGCAAGACGACGAGGCCGAGGGCGCGCCTCCGGGCCTGGACGAGGAGGAGGCGGTGACCGAGGAGAAGGTCGGCTCGCTGCGCTTCGACACGGGCCTGCGCGGCTACCGCATGGATCAGGTGGACGCGGCCCTGAACCGGCTCGCCTGGGAGATCGGGCGCCGCGACGAGATGCTGGCGGAGTTGGAGAAGGAGCTGGCCGGCGTCGAGCGCTCCGGCGCGGACGAGGGCGAGGCTCCGGCCGCCGAGGCGGACGCCGAGCGGTAGGGCTCCCGGTCGGGAGTGAGGCACGGCGCGGCGGGCCGGGCACGGCGAGGCCGCGCGGCGCGAACGTGATGGGATTGGACGATGCGTTATTGGCTGCTGGTGTTGAACGAGGACGACTTCACTGAGCAACAGGCCTATGAGGTCGACTCGGTCAAGTCCGCCGCCGGTGTCCCCGCGGGCGCCGAGGACGGCGACGAGGTGGCCCTGGCGGGCCCCGGCGGGGTCTTCGCACTGGGCCGGGTCGAGGGCGAGGCCGTCGCCTACCGCCGCCGCCTCGAGGAGCCGTCCGAGGCCGCCGTGCCGCTCGAAGGGCCCGAGGAGGGCTGGGCGCCGCTGGACGAGGCCGCGTGGGGCTCGCTGGTCGGCGCGCTGCCGACGGCCGAGCGCCGCAGCGACTGGCTGGTGACGCTGTCGATCCCGATCGAGGCCGTGGACCGGGCCGAGGCCGTGCGCCGGTTCTGGTCCTATGTCCGCTCGCTGGGCCCGACGGAGCTGCCGACGTTCGTCGCCCCCTACGGCCGCGAGATCGACGGCACCGCGTTCCTCCTCGGTGTCGAGCACGAACAGGACCCCGAGGAATAAGCCCTCTATCCAGGCACGATTCCATATGCCCTGTTTGACTCTTATGGGCGATTTCTCCGGAACTTTGTCACATACCCGGAGGGGCGAGTTGGCTCTCGCCCATGTCATCGGGGAAACTTGATCTAGCAACGTCGAGTCGCAACCTGCGACCTTGGATCGAGGGGAGACGAATATGGCGGCCATGAAGCCGCGGACTGGTGATGGTCCGTTGGAGGTTACCCAGGAGGGCCGCGGCGTCATCATGCGGGTCCCGCTGGAAGGCGGAGGCCGGCTCGTGGTCGAAATGACTCCGGAGGAAGCCGAGACGCTCAACAAAGAGCTCCAAGGCGCACTCGAGTAGTCGACGCCAAGCACCCCACCCGGCGCACACCCCACCGCCGAACGGACACTGGAGACTCGCCTCGGGCACGCGTTTGAGGCGAGTCTTCGCTATGCGCGCGAACGGACCGGTGAGGATCACCCCGATGCGGATCCGTGTGCCGTTCTTGCGGCCGTAGGCGACAATGGGACCAACGGAACGGGCCCCTGCCGGACCGGCTCCAGCCGATCGGCGCTCAGCGGACGTCCACCAGCGCAGGCCGTACCCACGAGGGGACAAGACATGAGCTACGGCACCGACCAACCCCAGGCCTCCCCCGGCGCTCCTCCCCCGGAGCACCGGCCGGTCGGGCGGCAGACCTCGGCCTGGTGGAACCCCGAAGCCCCCGCCGACCCCTGGCGCGACCCCGCCAGCCACGCCGTCATCGAGACCAGGCCGGCCCCCGTCGCTCCCCCGATCGAGCCGCTCCGGCCCCGTCCGGCGACGGCGCCGCGCGCCGGCCTCGGCCTGGTCGTCGCCGTCTCGGCGGTCGTGGCGCTCGTCGCCGGGACCCTCGGGGCCGCCATCGGCATCTGGGCGACCCGCACGGACGCCCTCGGCGGCACCATCACCGGCGCCCAGCCGCAGGTCGACCGCGCGCCCGACTCGGTGGCCGGGGTCGTCGAGGGCATCATGCCCTCGGTGGTCACGGTGCTGACCCCCGGCGGCGGCAACGGCTCGGGCTTCATCGTCAGCGACGACGGCTACATCATGACCAACCACCACGTGGTGGTCGGCGGCGGCACTGAACCGGCCGAGCAGCTGGAGGTCCTGTTCAACGACGGCGAGGTCGCCACGGCCGACGTCGTCGGCTCGGACCCGGACTCCGATGTGGCCGTCCTGAAGATCGACGGCGAGGACCATCCGGCGATGGTCCTGGCCGACTCCGACCAAATGGCCGTGGGCGACCCGGTGCTCGCGATCGGCGCGCCGCTCGGGCTGTCCTCGACCGTCACCGAGGGGATCGTCTCGGCGATCGACCGGCCGGTCCTGACGCAGGACTCCACCGGCGAGATCGAGTCGGTCATGGCCGCGATCCAGACGGACGCGGCGATCAATCCCGGCAACTCCGGCGGGCCGCTCACCGACGTCGCCGGGCAGGTCATCGGCATCAACACGGCGATCGCCTCGACGGCCGCCGAAGGCGAGCAGGCCGGGAGCATCGGCATCGGCTTCGCGATCCCGATCAACCAGGCCAAGCGCATCGCCGACGAGATCATCGCGACCGGCTCGGCCTCGCACACGGTGCTCGGTGCCGAGCTGGGCGACGAGGAGCTGGGCGTCGGCGTGGTCTTGAGCGAGATCCTGCCGGACTCCCCGGCCGCGGAGGCGGGCCTCCAGAACGGCGACGTGCTGACCAGCTTCGACGGCAAGACCGTCACCGAGAACACGGAGCTGATCGCGCTCGTCCGCAAGCTCGCGCCGGGCACCACGGTGACCGTGGTCTACGAGCGCGACGGCCAGGAGCACAGCGCCCAGGTGACCCTGGCCGCGGCCGCCGACTGACGCCGCGGCGCGGGCGTGCGTCTTCACCCGGTGAGGGCGCGTCCCGAGCCGACGCCTGATCCGCGTGCGCGCGGACGTACGAGCCGTGACCTCGCCGAGACCCCGCGCGGGCCGCCTTGGCATTCGTTCCGGCAAGCGAATACTCTTGGCGAAGATTCGTCGGCGTCAGGGAGGTCAGGGTGTTCGGAGGTTTCGGAGGAGTCGAGTTCCTCGTCATCATCCTCATCGCCATCTTCCTGTGGGGCCCCGACAAGCTGCCCGAGGCGCTGCGCAACCTCCGCCGGTTCATCGCCAAGGCCCGCCAGATGGCCTCGAACGCCGCCTCCGACCTCAGCCGCGAGATCGGCACCGACATCAAGCCCGAGGACCTCAACCCCAAGACCTTCGTCCGCAAGCACATCCTGAGCGAAGAGGACCAGGAGATGCTGACCAACCCGCTCAAGGCCACGATGAAGGACCTCCAGGAGGGCACCAAGCCGCTCAAGGACGACCTCGAGGAGACCACCCGCGGCATCGAGGACACCCGGCGCAAGGTGAACGGCAGCCGCGTCCGCGGGAGCGCTTCGAAGGCCGTCGGCGGCGAGTCGACCGGCGAGCGGGCCGCGAACCGCTACGACGACGCCACCTGAGCCGCCGTTCGCCCCCGTACGGGCCGCGCATGTCACACGCGCCTGCGACACTGCCTGGATGATAGGAAAATGGCACGGACTCATCATCGACTGCCCTGATCCGCAGCGGCTCTCCGCGTTCTACCGCGAACTGCTCGGCATGGTGCAGGTGCAGGACGACGGCGACTGGGTGGTCATCGGCGACGCCGCCGACCGGCCCGGGATCGCCTTCCAGCAGGCCGAGGTCTACCGCACCCCGACCTGGCCGGACCCGGAGGTCCACCAGCAGATGCACATCGACGTGAGGGTCGACGACCTCGACGAGGGCGAGCGGGCGGTGCTGGAGCTCGGCGCGAGGCGCCTCGAGGGCGGCGGCGAGGGCTTCCGGGTCTTCGCCGACCCGGCGGGGCACCCCTTCTGCCTGGTCCGCTTCTAGCGGACACGCGTCCGGCGGCGCGAGCTCGTGCTCGCGCCGCCGGACGTCGTCGCTTCGATCAGTACATGCTGCTGGTCATCGCGGCGCCCCAGACCGACCCCCACCAGATCCAGTAGACGATGTCCAAGGCCAGCGTGATGACGCCGAGGACGACACCGGCGGTGGCCATGCCCTTGTTGGTGGCTTCGCCGCGGTTCGCCCGGGCGATGCCGACGCCGCCGAAGACGACGGCGAGGATCGCCAGGACGATGCCGACGATCCCGCACCAGAAGAGGACGATGCCGATGATGCCGGTGACCATGCCGGCGACGCCGAGCCCGTTCTTCGGCTGCTGCATCATCGGGGCGCCGTACGCAGGGGGCATCTGCGGCGGACCGTAAGCGGGCTGCTGCGCCTGGTATCCGGGCTGCGGCTGCGGCGGGTATCCCGGCTGCTGGGGTTGGGGGCTGTAGCCTCCGCCTTGGGGGCTGGGCGGCTGGGAACCGGGCTGGTTGCCGTACGGATCGTACTGGAAACCGCCCTGGCCGGACTGGTCCGGAGGCGGGGGATACGTCATCGCTTCAAACTCTCTGCTCGGGCGGAAACGACACAGGCGTTCACGATAGCCAACCCGGCCACAGGTGGCGGCGAGGGGTGTCCGGCCGCTCACGCTATGGGCAGGGAGCTATTGGTACTGGTCCATCAGGTCGGCGTTGACGTCGGCCCAGAAGAACATGGCGAGCGTCGCGAGCACGATCGCGGCGATGCCGAGGATGAGCCCGGTCGTGGCGGCGCCCTTGTTGTTGGCCTCGCCCTTGTTGACGCGGGAGGTGCCGACGGCGCCGAAGATGACGGCGAGGATGCCGAGGATCCAGCCGATGCAGGGGATGAACAGGCCCCCGAGGGCGCCGATGATGCCGAGGACGAGCCCGGAGGTGCCCATCCCGTTCTTCGGGGCTGCGGGGGGCTGCTGGTAGCCGGGCTGCTGGGGCGGCATTGGTGGGTAGGCCATTGCTTCACAACTTCCTTTGATGGGGCGGACACATCGAGCTTCACCTTATACGAGGCCCGCCAGCTTCGGGGAATGCGTTTTCGGGTCCGGCCCTCACAGGCGGCGGTGGACCAGGCGCCCCCGCAGGACGATCAGCCGCGGTTCGCGGACGGCGGCGAGCCCGGTTCGCGGATCGGAGTCGTAGACGACGACGTCGCCGAGCTCGGGCGGCAGGCCGAGCCACTGGCGGGCCCGCCAGGAGGAGGCGGCGAGCACCTCCGCGGCGGGGATCCCGGCCTCGGTGTGCAGCAGGTGCATCTCCTCGGCGGCCAGGCCGTGGTCGATGCCGCCGCCCGCGTCGGTGCCGAGGTAGACCGGCACGCCCGCCTCCCAGGCGGCGCGCACGACCTCGGCGAATCCGGCCTTCAGGCGCCGCATGTGCGCGGCGTAGGCGGGGAACTTGGCGTCGGCTCCGGCGGCGATGTCGTCGAAGGTCTCGATGTTGATCATGGTCGGCACGAGCGCGGTGCCCTGGGCGGCCATCCGGTCGAGCAGCTCGACCGACAGCCCCGTGCCGTGCTCGATCGAGTCGGCCCCGGCCTCGACGACGCAGGCGATGGCCTCCTCGGAGAAGGTGTGGACGGCGACCTTGGCGCCCTCGGCCTGGGCGGCGTGGATAGCGGCGGTCAGGACCTCGGGCTCGAAGCTGGGGGCGAGGTCGCCCTTGGAGCGGTCGATCCAGTCGCCGACGAGCTTGACCCAGCCGTCGCCGAGCTTCGCCTGCCGGGCCAGCGCGCCCACGACCTCGTCAGGTTCGCATTCGAGGCCGATGCCCCTCAGGTAGCGCTTGGAGGCGGCGACGTGGTGCCCGGCGCGGATGAGGCGCGGCATGCCGTCCTCGCCGACGAGCTCGGGGTAGGGGAACGGCGATCCGGCGTCGCGGATGGCCAGGACGCCCGCGTCGCGGTCGGTGTGGGCGAGCGAGCGGGCCTCGTCGAGGCTCTCGATCGGCGCGGCCCCGCGCCTGATGCCGATGTGGCAGTGGGCGTCGACCAGGCCCGGCAGGGCGTAGCCGCCGGTGGCGACGGTCTCGGCGCCCGGCACCGGCTCGAAGGTGATCCGGTCGCCGTCGACGTAGAGGTCGCGGACGGTGTCGTCGGGCAGCCAGACCACCCGCATGTGAAGCGGGCGAGCTCCGCCCCCGGTCGCACGGCTGTCGGTCATGTCGCCTCGCGCTCGACGTCGGTGTGCTACTTCTTCTTCTGCTGCTTCAGGAACTCGTTGATGTCGATGTCGGGCACGTCGCCCTGGTTCAACTTGGAGAGGTCGGGCATCTCGCCGGGCATCCCGGCGGGCAGCTGCGGGGCCCCGGCCGGGCGGCCGCCGCCGCGGCGCACGACCTTCTTCTTGCCCTTCTTGCCCTTGCGCTTGCCGTAGGGCGACTTGGTGGCCTTGCTCCCGCCCCCGCCGGGCAGGCCCATGGCGCCGCCCATCTGGCGCATCATCTTCTGCGCGTCCTTGAACCGGGTGAGCAGCTGGTTGACCTCGGAGACGGTCACGCCCGAGCCGTTGGCGATGCGCAGGCGCCGCGAGCCGTTGATGAGTTTGGAGTTGCGCCGCTCCGCGGGCGTCATCGAGCGGATGATCGCGGTGGTGCGGTCGATCTGCTTGTCGTCGATGGAGTCGATCTGGTCCTTCATCTGGCCCATGCCCGGCATCATCTTGAGGATGTTGCCGATCGGCCCCATCTTGCGGATGGCCTGCATCTGCTCGAGGAAGTCCTCGAGGGTGAAGTCCTCGCCCTGGAGGAGCTTCTGGGTCATCTCCTCCTTCTGCTCGTCCTCGAAGGCGGCCTCGGCCTGCTCGATGAGGGTGAGCATGTCGCCCATGCCGAGGATGCGCGAGGCCATCCGGTCGGGGTGGAAGACGTCGAAGTCCTCGAGCTTCTCGCCGGTGGAGGCGAAGAGGATCGGCTGGCCGGTGACGTGGCGCACCGACAGGGCGGCGCCGCCGCGGGCGTCGCCGTCGAGCTTGGAGAGGACCACGCCGGTGATGCCGACGCCGTCGCGGAAGGCCTCGGCGGTGTTGACCGCGTCCTGGCCGATCATGGCGTCGATGACGAAGACGACCTCGTCGGGCTCGGTGGCGTCGCGGATGTCGCGGGCCTGGGCCATCATCTCCTCGTCGACGCCGAGGCGGCCGGCGGTGTCGATGATGACCACGTCGCGTCCGGCCCGCTTGGCCTCGTCGACCGAGTCGGTGGCGACCTTGATCGGGTCGCCGACGCCCGACCCGGGCTCGGGCGCGTAGATCGCGACGCCGGCCCGCTCGGCGATGATCTGGAGCTGCCCGACCGCGTTCGGCCGCTGGAGGTCGGCGGCGACGAGCAGCGGCGAGTGGCCCTCGCTCTTGAGGTGCTTGGCGAGCTTCCCGGCGAGGGTGGTCTTGCCGGCGCCCTGGAGGCCGGCGAGCATGATGACCGTCGGGGGCTGCTTGGCGTAGTTCAGGCGCCTGGTCTCGCCGCCGAGGATCGCCACGAGCTCCTCGTTGACGATCTTGACGATCTGCTGGGCGGGGTTGAGCGCCTTGGAGACCTCGGCGCCCTTGCATCGCTCCTTGACCTGGGCGATGAAGCTCTTCACCACGGGGAGGGCGACGTCCGCCTCGAGCAGCGCGAGGCGGATCTCGCGGGCGGTGGCGTCGATGTCAGCTTCGGTCAGGCGGCCCTTGCCGCGGATGGACTCGAAGATTCCCGACAGTCGTTCTGACAGGGCGTCGAACACGGGCGAACCTCTCGGTGGTGGTCATTGCAGCTATCCCTACGAGCTTAACGGCCTTGCCGTCGAACGCGAAGAGGACGGCCGCCCAGCCGGGGAGCTGGGCGGCCGTCCGTCCGAGCGGAACGCCGGGGCCGTCAGGCCTGGACCTTCTCGGGGACCTCGGCGGCGGGCGATCCGATGCCGTTGCCGAGGGCCTCGCCGTTGACGGGCAGGTCGTAGCCGGCCTCGCCGTGCTGGGCGGCGTCGATGCCCGCGAGCTCCTCCTCTTCGCTGATCCTGACGCCCATGGTGAACTTCAGGACCAGGCCGATGATGAGCGCCACGATGAACGAGTAGGCGACCACGGCCAGCACCGCGATGACCTGGTTGGCGAAGAAACTGAAGTCGCCGCCGAAGAACAGGCCGGCCTCTCCGGCGATCTCCGCGGTGGCGAACAGGCCGACCGCGATCGAGCCCCAGATGCCGGCGACCATGTGCAGGCCGACCACGTCGAGCGCGTCGTCGTAGCCGAGCTTGTGCTTCAGGCCGACGGCCAGCGGGCAGATGACACCGGCGATGGCGCCGAGGGCGATCGCGCCGAGCGGCGTCACCAGGCCGGCCGCCGGGGTGATGGCCACGAGACCGGCGATGACGCCGGAGCAGGCGCCGAGCACCGACGGCTTGATGCCGCGGATGCGGTCGACCAGGAGCCAGCCGAGGATCGCGGCGGCGGTGGCGACCTGCGTGTTGAGCAGGGCCAGGCCGGCGTAGGCGTCGGAGACGAACGCCGAGCCGGCGTTGAAGCCGAACCAGCCGAACCACAGCAGGCCGGTGCCGATGACGACCAGCGGCAGGTTGTGCGGCGCGAAGTTGCCGTCCTTCCAGCCGATGCGGCGTCCGACGACGAGCGCGAGGCCGAGGGCTGCGGCTCCGGCGTTGGCGTGGACCGCCGTTCCACCCGCGAAGTCGAGGACGCCCAGGTCCTCGATCCAGCCGCCGCCCCACACCCAGTAGGCGACGGGCGCGTAGACCAGGACGACCCAGGCGGTGGCGAACACGACCCAGGCGCTGAACTTCATGCGGTCGGCCACGGCCCCGGCGATGAGGGCGACGGTGATGATGGCGAACATCATGCCGAAGGCCGACATCGCGCCGGCCGAGACGCCGCCGTCGACCGTGCCGAGGTCGGTCACGTACTCCAGGCCGAAGTTGGTGCTGAGGTCGCCGAACAGCGGGTGGTCGCCGGAGCCGTCGCCGATGGCGATGGACTCGCCGACCAGGACCCAGACGATCGAGACGATGCCGAGGGCGACCAGGCACTTCATCATCATGTTGATGACGCTCTTGGCCCGCGTCAGGCCGCCGTAGAACAGGGCGAGGCCGGGCGTCATGAGCAGAACAAGGGCGGCGGAGATCAGGATCCAGGCGTTGTTGCCTGTGTCGAGCTCGGGCATGGCCGCCTCCTCTCCAGAGATAGGTATGTGTCGGGCTTCGGTTCTGGTCCGGCTTCGAGGGGAGCGACGGTGCTCGGGAGCAGGGGTCACGCGCCGGCCGAGAGGCCGTCATGGCCCGGCGGGCCGCCGATCGGATCGGCGGCGAGCGGCCGGCGCGTGATTCTCCTACCTACCGGAGTCATGTCAGCTTCACCGCGGCGTGTTACGCGACCCGAGCCGCTGTGTTAAAAAGCTGTCGCGAAAGATTTCGAGCGTGTGAACTCGGCCTCACATGGCCTGCCCGAGGCGTGTCCGCAGGCACTGGAGGGGCGGGCGGGGCCGCCGAGGCGATGGTTCGGGCACTCGTGGAATACACCTTGCATTGGCCTGTTCGTTACGAGATCGTGCTCATACCGCGGCGGTCCGGTGCGGACACCGCGACAGACGGGCGGGCCGATGCGATCTACGCTGGCAAGCGTGCATCCGACAGGACGGCGGCCCCGCGGTGTCCGCGCCGGGTGGCGGACAATCTCAAAGTAGGCAGAAGGTGACCGACCGCAATGAGCGTTGAGCCGAAGAAGGCAGCCAGCATATGGGACGTGGCCAAACTGGCCGGCGTCTCGCACCAGACCGTCTCGCGGGTCGTCAACAGCTCGCCACGCGTGGCCCCGACCACCCGCGACCGGGTGCTGGCGGCCATCGAGGAACTCGGGTACCGCCCCAACCGGCTGGCCCGGACCCTCGCGGGCGGGGCGGCGCAGTCGGTCACCGTCCTCACCGCCGACACCTCGCTCTACGGCTCCGAGGCCTCGCTGCGCGGCATCGAGAAGGCCGCCCGCGCCGCGGGCTGGAGCGTCTCGATCTCGGTGCTCGACCCCGACGAGACCCACTCGGACGCCAGCATCATCGCCCGGCTGCCCAGAGCCGGCGAGCCGACCATCATCGTCGCCCACGACGATGCGGGCATGCGCGCCCGGCGCACGCTGCTGGCCGCCCAGCCGCAGGCGCTGGTGGCCATCGGCGAGTACACCGGCGACCACTACGACGAGCCGTGGCTGATCGGCCTCGACGACGGCCAGATCGCCGCCGAGGCCACCCGGTACCTGCTCGGCCTCGGCCACCAGACCGTCCACCACCTGGCGATCCCCACCGCCCTGGGCACCGAGGCCGACCGCAAGTCGCACCGCGCCGAAGGCTGGGCCGACGCGCTGCGCGAGGCCGGGCGGACCCTGCCGCCGATGGTGCACTCGGGGTGGACGATCTCCGAGGCGTTCGAGGCCGTGCGGCCGCTGGTCGAGGACCGCTCGGTGACGGCGATCCTGTGCGGCAACGACGATCTCGCGCTCGCGACGCTGCGCGCCGCGTACCTGACCGGACGGGACGTGCCCGGCGACCTGAGCATCGTCGGCTTCGACAACGCCCCGTTCTCGGCGTACACCACGCCCGCGCTGACCACGGTGAACCAGGACTTCGAGAACGTCGGGCGGGGCGCGTTCGAGCTGCTCAGGCACCGCCTCGACAGCTCGGTGCCGAAGCCGGCCCCGGCGTGGCGGGCGCCCGAGCTGGTCATCCGCGAGACCTCGGGGCCTCCCCCGAGCCGCTAGCCGCATCGACCCGTGAGCTCGTGAAGGCGGGCGTCCACGGCGCCGCTCTCCGCTCCTCCGAATGGTCGACTGCCCCGACACCTGGGTGCGGAACGCCTGTTCGGGCGCACACGGATGCGACACTCTGGGCATGATCCAAGGTTTCAAAGACTTCCTGATGCGTGGCAACGTCGTCGAGCTGGCGGTGGCCGTCGTGATGGGGGCGGCGCTGACCGCGCTGGTCACCTCGTTCGGCGACGCCTTCCTCAACCCGCTCATCACCCTGGCCACCGGAGGCGCCGACATCGGCGGCAGCTTCGAGATCAACGGCGTCGAGTTTCCCTACGGCCTGTTCATCAACGGCCTGCTGGTCTTCTTCCTGACCGCCGCGGCCGTGTACTTCGTGATCGTCCTGCCGTTCAACAAGCTCCGCGAGCGCTTCATGACCCCCGAGGAAGAGGAGCACGTCGAGCGCGAGGAGCAGATCGTGCTCCTGGAGCAGATCCGCGACGCGCTGCGAGCGGATCGAGAGGGATAGCCGCGACGCTCTGCGAGCGGATCGAGAGAGATAGCCGGGACGCGCTGCTGGAGCAGCGCCGCCAGTAGCCTTCGGGCCGGTCCGCGGGGCGGTTCGACGCCGCGCGGACCGGCCCTCCGCGAACGGTGGTCCGGGGCTCTTGCGGCGGTCGCACCCGCGTGGGACCGTGATCAGGCAGCGCGCTCCCGCGACTGCGAACCCGACCGCGAAGGAGCGGTGGACATGCCGACCTCCATACCCCTCGGCGCCCCCGTCTGGGTGGACGCCAACACCCCCGACCTCGCCGCCGAAGTGGCCTTCTACACCCGCCTGTTCGGCTGGACGACCTTCGACAGCGGCGAGGAGTTCGGGCACTACACCGAGTTCTGCCTGGGCTCCAGTGTCGCGAGCGCCCGCGCCGTCGCCGGGATGGCCCCGAACCAGTCCGACCAGCCGGACAAGCCCGCCGGCTGGGGCGTCTCGTTCCACGTGCGCGACTGCGTCTCGGCCGCCGCCGAGGCCGAGAAGCTCGGCGCCGCCACGATCACCAGCCCGATGCGCGTCGGCGACGACCTGGTCTTCGCCGGCATGCGCGATCCCGACGGCGGGACGTTCGGCCTGTACGAGCCGCTGCGCGAGGACATGGGGTTCATGGCGTACGGCGAGCCGGGCGCCGCCGCGTGGTTCGAGTACGTGTACAACGGCGTCCCGGCCGAGGCGATGCAGTTCTACGCGGAGCTGCTGGACTGGTCGGTGGTGGAGGCCGTCTCGGAGGACCCGGACGAGCTCGCTCCGCCGGTGGAGCTGCGCACGCGCGAGTCCGGCTTCGAGTTCGGCGTCTGCCGCGCCGCGGCGGATCCGACGGCTCCTCAATGGATCGTCTGCTTCGCGGTCGGCTCGGTCGACCGGGTGGCCGCCTCCGCGGTCGGGGCGGGCGGCTCGGTGGCGGTGCCGCCGGGCGACGAGGCGGGGATGCGCACCGCGACGCTGGCCTCGCCCACCGGGGCGATGTTCGGCGTCGTCTCCGAGGCGGTCTGAGCCGGCGGGGCGGCCTTCGGCGGCTCCGCTGAACGGGCCTGAACCGCAGAAACATCGGAATCGCTGCGAATGTCGGACCCTCATGCCACCGTTTGTGCGTCAGCACAACGATTTCAGCGAAGGAGCTGCACATCATGGCAGGAGAGATCCCACTCGGCGCACCGATCTGGGTCGACTCGACCACCCCCGACCTGGCCGGAGACACCGCCTTCTACGCGGGCCTGTTCGGCTGGAGCGCACGGGACTACGGCGAGGAGTTCGGGCACTACACCGAACTGCTCCTCGGCGGGGACGGCGACGAGGGCCGCTCCGTGGCGGGCATCGTTCCCGGGGAGGCCCCCGGCCGATGGCACCTGAGCTTCCACGTCGCCGACTGCGAGGCCGCCGCGGCCCGGGCCGAGAAGCTCGGCGGGGCAGTCGTCGAGGCGCCCGCCGAGGTGGGCGGGGACATGAAGTTCGCGATGCTCGCCGACCCGAACGGCGCCGAGTTCGGCCTGCTCCAGCCGATCGGCGAGGGCCCGGGCTTCAAGGCCTACCAGGAGCCGCGCGCCGCTTCGTGGTTCGAGTACAACTACGACGGCGTCCCGGCCGAGGCCATGCGGTTCTACGCCGACCTGCTCGGCTGGAGCGTCGTCGTCCCGCCGTGGACCGACCCGAAGGACCCGCGCCCCTACGCGGCCCTGAGCGCCGAGGGGGGCAAGGGCGAGTTCGGCGGCTGCCACCCCGCCGAGGGCGCCGAGCGGGAGCTGGCGCCGCAGTGGGAGGTCATGTTCGCCGTCGCGAACGCCGACGAGACGTGCGCCATGGCCGAGGAGCTCGGCGGCGAGGTCGTCTCCCCGCCCTCCGACGTGCCGATGCTGCGGGTGGCCGCGATCAGGGCGCCGGGCGGGGCCGCCTTCGGCGTCATGGCCGAGGCCGCTTAGCGCGGGCCGGCAGTGACACGACGGCCATGACCGCGAGGGTCAGCGCGATCATGGCCGCGGCCGGGGCGAGGGTCGCCAGCGGCGCCCGTTCGAGATAGGGCATGGCCCGCGCCAGGCTCGCGCCCCACTCGGGCGAGTCGGCGCCCGCGCCGAGGCCGAGGAAGCCGAGCGAGGCGATGCCGAGGGCCATACCGGGCAGGCGCAGCCCCGCGTGGGAGGCCAGCGGCCGGACCACCAGCGGCAGCACGTGGCGCCTGAGCATCCACAGCGGGCCGGCGCCGAGCGCGCGCCGCGCCTCGAGGTGCCCGGCGGCGCGGGCGGCGGCCACGAGTTCGGCCGCGTGCGCGGCCAGGGGCGGCCACGACACCGCCGTGACGGCCAGCACCGCCCCGAACTGGCCGCGCCCGAAGGCGACCACCACGAGGATGCCCGCGATGGCCACCGGGAAGGAGTTCACCGCCTCCGCCAGCGGGTGCGCCGCCCGCGGCGCGAAGCCGAGCGCCAGGGCGATCAGGTAGGCCAGGGCGCAGGCCGCCACCGCCGCCCCGACAGTCCACAGCGCCCCATGTCCGAGCCTGGCGAGCACGTCGCGCCCGAGCGGGTCGGTGCCGAGCGGATGCGCCCAGGACGGCCCGGCCAGGCGCGAGCCGGTCGCCACCTCGTCGGCGGCGCGCGCGAGTCCGAAGGCGACGGCGAGCAGCAGCGGACCGGCCGTCGCCGCGATCCAGACGATGCCGCGGCCCCGGCCGCCGCGGGCCGGAGGCGCGAGCGCCGCGGCGGCGCCTTCGAGCGCGGGCCCGCCCAGGCGGCGGGAGGCGAGGCGGGCGAGCATCCCGCCCGCGAAGCCCAGGCCGATGAGGAACGCCATGCACGCCTGGAGGATCGGCAGGTCCTGCGCGTCGGCGGCGGCCAGCGCGGCGCGCCCGAGCCCGGGGATCGCGAAGACCGTCTCGACGGCCACGGCACTGCCGGTGATGCTGACCGCGACGATCGCGAACTGCGGGAGCACGGGCGGGACGGCGCGTTTGAGCAGCCCGCGGACGATGCGCGAGCGCCGGTATCCGGAGGACCGCCACTGCCGCACCCAGTCCTCGCCCGCCGTCGTCCCGATCGCGTCGCGGCAGAGCCGGGCGAGCACGCCGCCGCCGGGCAGGCCCATCGCGAGGGCGGGCAGGATCAGGTGGACCGGCGTGTCGAGGCCGTAGGCGGGCAGCAGGCCCGCCCAGGTGGCGAAGACGGCGATGCCGAGGGTGGCGACGAGGAAGTCGGGGAGGGCCACGAGCGAGGCCACCGCGACGCCGCCGGGCCGGGACGGCTTGCCCTCGGCGGCCCGCGCCAGCGCCGGGGCGCAGGCGGCGGCGGTCACGGCGAGCACCACGGCGAGGGCCGCCCCCATGAGCGTGAGCGAGACGCCCAGCGCGGGCCAGACGGTCTCGGCGACGGGCCGGTCGGTGACCCACGAGGTGCCGAGGTCGCCGCGGGCGAGCCCGGTGAGCCAGTCGCGCAGCAGCGGCCACGGCCCGGCGTCGAGGCCGAGATCGGCGCGGACGGCGGTGAGCGCCTCCGGGGTGGACTCCCTGCCGGAGTAGCGGGCGCGCAGGACGGTCAGGGCGGGGTCGCGGTCGGCGATCCAGGGCAGGAATCCGATGGCGGCGAGGAGGGCGAGCAGGGCGCAGGCCCGGAAGGTCAGGCCCTTGAGGGTGCGCACGGGCGGGTCACTCCAGCGTGGTCTCGGCGGTGATGATCTCGAGCTCGCGCGGGTCGGAGGCGACGTTCGCGACGCGCTCGGAGACGCCGACGACGAGGCGCTCGTGGGCGACGGGGACGACGGCGCCCGTGGCGAGGACGGCGGCCTCGGCGTCGAGCGCCGCGGCCCGGCGGTCGCCTTCGGCGAGGGCGATGGCGGCAACGGCCTCGTCGACGGCCGCGTCGGCGAGCTGGGAGACGTTGAAGCCGCCGTCCGAGGTGAAGTCGCTGTCCAGGTAGGTGTAGGGGTCGCCGGAGTCCTGGACGACCGAGCGGGACATCAGGACCGCGTCGAAGGCGCCGGCGAGCATGTCGGGCTCGATGTCGTTGTAGTCCCTCACCTCGGTCTCGACGGTGAAGCCCGCCGCTTCGAGCTGCGAGGCCAAGACGGTGAGCGTCTCGGGCAGTTCGGCGCGGTTGGAGTAGGTGGCGATGGTCAGCGTCTGGCCGTCCACTTCGGCCGGGGCGGGCAGCTCGTGGGCGCGGTGGTCGGCGGCCCAGGCCAGGGCGGGCCCGAAGAGCCCCGCGGGGGCGTCGGCGCGGCCCTCGTAGATGTCGTCGACGATCGGGGCGGGGTCGATCGCGGCGGCGACGGCCGCCCGCATGGCGGGCTCGGCCAGGGGCCCGGCGGCGGTGTTGAGGTAGAAGCTGACGGTTCTGGCGGTGGGGGCGTCCTGGAGGCGCTCGGCGTCGAGGGTCTCGATCTGGGCGTAGGGGACGGCCTCGATGACGTCGGCCTCGCCGGAGCGGAGGGCGGCGACGCGGGTGGCGGCGTCGGGGACGTAGTCGGCGTCGAAGCCGTCCATGGCGGCCGGCTCGCCCCAGTAGTCGTCGTGGCGTTCCATGGCCGCGCCGGTGGTGGTGGCCTCGGTGATACGGAAGGGGCCGGTGGCGTGGCCGACAGGGTTGACAACGGCGCTGTCGGCGGTCTCGCCTTCGAAGGCCGCGGCGGCGAGGACGGCGAGCTGCGGGCTGGAGAGCCGCTGCGGCAGCACGGGGTCGGGCGCGGCGGTGGCGACGGCCAGGGTGTGCTTCCCGGTGGCCTCGGCAGTGAGGCCGACGCCGTCGATGACGCGCGGGACGGCGGCCGCCTCGGCCGCCGCGTTGAGGCTGCGGGCGGCGGTCTCGGCGTCGAGGGCGGTGCCGTCGTGGAAGACGACGTCGTCGCGGAGGGTGAACTCCCAGGTGGTGTCGTCGATCCGGGTCCAGTCGGCGGCGAGCCGCGGGGTGGCGGTGCCGTCGGTCTCGAGGCCGACGAGGGTCTCGGCGACGGCCCAGCGGGCGAGGAGGAAGGCGTCGTCGGAGTGCGGGGACAGGCCCGCGGCGGGGGCGAGGGCCATGGCGATGGTGAGGCGGTCGGATTCGCCCTCACCGCCGGAGAAGCATCCGGCGCCGGCCAGGAGGCCGCCGAGGGCGATGGGGCCGGTGGCGCCGAGGAGGACGCGGCGGTTCAAAGGCATCGCAGTGACCTTCATCTCTAATCGCATACAAGTTCTTATTGCAAATCGCATGCAATACTGGCACGCATGTCCAGTCTTGCGACCGCGCCCGGAGGCCGGGGTGTACGGGATTACGTCTTGAGGCGAGCGGAGGCCGATGACCTGGCGCAGGCCCGCTCGGTCATGCTCGACACGGTCTACCGCGATTTCGGGCACGGCTACCTGCCGCAGTGGCACTCCGACATCATCGATCTGGAGTCGTACTACCTGGCGCCGGAGGACAACGCGCTGTTCGTGGCCGAGCGGGACGGCGCCGTGGTGGGGACGGCCGGGGTGCGGGGGCAGACGCCGAGCTCGCCGCCGCATCCGCCGGAGGTGGCCGAGCGGTTCGAGGCGGGGCGGACGGCGAGCCTGTACCGGGTCTACGTGCGGCCCGAGCACCGCAGGAGGGGCCTGGCGGGCGCGCTGGTGGACGCGTGCCTGGACTTCATCGGCACGCGAGAGCGGTACACCGGCGTCTACCTGCACACCGACGCGCGCACGCCGGGGGCGGTGGAGTTCTGGTCGAGGCGCGGCGCGGTCGTCTTCGACGAGCGGCTCGTCTCGGGCGAGACCTTCGGCCCGGGGGCCCACTCGGAGCCCTTCGAGACAGTCCACTTCGAACTGGAACTGCGCCGCTAGGGCCGTGCCGCCGCGGCCGGTCGGCGACCGTCCGAACGGCCATCCATGCGCCTCGGCACTCGAGGCGGCTTCGACCGTCCGGCGGTGTTCTGCGCGCGGCCGCGAGGGCTCAGCGTTCCATGCCGATGCGCAGCCGGTTGCCGTCCGGGTCCCGCAGTTCGAACTCACGGGTGCCCCACTCGGTGTCCTCCGCCCGCGTCCCGAAGCGGGCCGCGATGTCGTCCACGTCGTTCAGCCGCAGGTACACCACTCCGTCCGGGTGGGCGTCGCCCTCGTGTTCGGACAGGAACAGCGCCACCTCCCCGCGGGCCACTTCGGCGAACGCCGGGAGGCCCGGCTCGAAGCGGTGCTCCCACCGCTTGGTGAAGCCCAGCCGCTCGTACCACCGCACCGCCGCGGCGGCGTCCTCGACTCGGAGGATCGGGATCGCCTGTTCGCTCATCGGTCCATCGTGGCAGCCGCCTCCGACAAGGCCCCGCCGCCGCACGCGGCCTTCTCACACTGACCACAGCGGCCGCGCGCCCGGCCCGACCGGTTCCCGCCTCGGCACATCGAAATCGTCGGCGCGCGGCCGTGCCGCCGCGAGCGGCGCCGCCTCGGCTCGGGGCTCCCGCACGGCACGGCCGAGGGGCCGTCCCCCGGCGGCTGGGGACGGCCCCTCGGTGGGAGTCGAGTCCTGGGTTAGAACTTCGACCAGTATCGTGCGGCCACGGCCTTGTCCGGGTAGTCGCTGAACACCGCGTCCACCCCGAGTTCGAAGAACAGCTCGTACTCGGCGCGGTAGTGCCCCCACTTCGCCTCCTTGGGGCCCTTACGGAAGTCGGCGGGCAGGAAGGAGTTCTCGTTGCGGAACGTCCACACGTGCACCTCGAGGCCGCGCTCGTGCGCGCGCTCGACCACGTCGGTCGGCTCCAGCAGGTAGCCGTCCTCGTCCCGCGGCACGATGCGGTCCTTGTTGAGGCTGATCGTGTCGAGCGTGGCGGCGTACAGGTCCAGGTCGGCGTCGGAGATCTCGCCCGAGCCGCCGATGTTCAGCCCGACCGGGTTGTCGATGCGCTCGTCGATCTCGACCAGGCTCGGGTACTCGAAGGACTGGACCCACACCGGGGAGTCCTCCTCGTCGAGCTCACGCTCCTCGAGCAGGTCGGCCAGCGCGTCCTCGATGCTCAGCCCCTGCTCCTTGTAGTAGCTGGGGTGCTTCATCTCCGGGTAGGTGATGACCTCGCGGCCGAGCCCGTCGACGTAGTCGAGCACCTCGTCGTAGGTGACGAGCTCGAACTTCCCGTCCCAGGCGGCGCTCTGCGGGCGCAGCTCGGGGATGCGCTCCTCGGCGCGGAGGGTCTTGAGCTCGGCGAGGGTGAAGTCGTCGGCGAACCAGTCGGTGACGGGCTGCCCGTCGATCGTCTTGGTGGTCTTGCGGTCGGCGAACTCGGGGTGTTCGGCGACGTCGGTGGTGCCGCTCAGCATCGGCTCGTGGCGGGCCAGCAGCTCGCCGTCGGCGGTGAGCACGAGGTCGGGCTCGACGACGTCGGCGCCGAGGGCGACGGCGAGCTGGTAGGCCTCCAGCGTGTGCTCGGGGAGGTAGCCGCTGGCGCCTCGGTGGGCGATGACGATCGGCTCGTCGGCGTGCCCGTGGCTCGACTCGCCGTGGCTCGACTCGCCGTGGTTCGGCTCGGCGGCGGCCGGGGCGGCCGCGACGCCCAGTGCGGCGACGGCCGCCGCGGCGGCGGCGAGGCCGCGAAGGAGCGCACCCTTGCGGGACATTCGGTCCTCTTCTCGTTCGGGGTCTGGGGCTTCCAGTACAGCGGCCGCGGCCGTCGCGCACACTGCCCGATCGTGAACGGCGCTTGAACGCTCGTCGAAATCGGGCGGATCAGGCGCCTCAGGCCGCGGCGGCGCCGTCGAAGAAGACGGCGATGACGGCGGCGCTGGCCTGCTCGGGGCCGAGCTCGCCTCCGGCCATGAGTCGCAGGGAGTTCTGGATGAGGCCGGTGAACAGCGAGAACAGGATCTCGGTGGGGATGTCGCCGCGCAGCGTCCCGTCGGCGACGCCGCGCCGGAGCAGTTCGCGGATGGGCCTGGCGATCTCGTGCTCGGTCTCGGGGTCCTTGTCGGCGGGCTCGCCGCCCATCCGGGCCATGAACGCGAAGCGGGTCCCGGCGGTCATGAAGCCGCGGCACAGCCGGGAGAGCCCTTCGCGGACGTCCACGGTGTCCAGTTCGGCGTCGGCGACGCGCGCTTGGAGTTCGGCGAAGGCCAGCTCGACGAGGCCGTTCAGCAGCGCCTGCCGGCTCGGGAAGTAGCGGTACAGCGTGGCCCGGCCGACCCCGGCGGCCGAGGCGACCTCGGCCATACTCGCGGCCTCGCCGCGCTCGCTGAACACCTGCGCCGCCGCGTCGAGGATGCCCGTGGCGGTGCGATCGCGCAGGTCGGGACGTCTGATCATGCCGGTAGCCTATGTGAGAGACATGTGTGTATCATGATGAGACACTATTGTCTCATCTTCTCGGGAGCGTCGCATGAACACCCGCAGACTCGGCACCACCGACTTCGAGCTCACGCCGATCGGACTGGGCTGCATGCAGTTCAGCAACGTCGGCGCCGGAGGCAGCTTCTATGCGCCCACCGCGCAGGAGACCGTCACCGACATCGTCCGCACCTCCATGGAGAGCGGCGTCAACTGGTTCGACACCGCGGAGATGTACGGCCACGGCCACTCCGAACGGGCCCTGACCACCGCACTCCACGAGCTCGGCGTCCGCCCCGGCGAGGTCACCGTCGCCACCAAGTGGCCGCCGCTGGGCCGCAGCGCCCGCAGCATCGGCGCCACCGTCCAGGACCGCATCGACGCCCTCCAGGGCTTCCCGATCGACCTCCACCAGATCCACATGCCGTGGGGGAGCCTCTCCCCCATCTCGAGCCAGGTCGAGGCCATGGCCCGCCTCCAGAGCGAGGGCAGGATCGCCTCGATCGGCGTCAGCAGCTTCAGCGCGAAGCAGATGGAGCGCAGCAGGGCCGTCCTGCGCTCGCACGGCATGTCGTTGGCCTCCAACCAGATCCAGTTGAGCCTGCTGCATCGCGAGGCCGAGCGCAACGGCGTGCTCAAGACCGCGCGGGAATTCGGCGTCACCCTCATCGCCTTCTCGCCCTTGCGGTCCGGCATGCTCACCGGCAAGTTCCACGACGAGCCGGAGCGGCTGGCCTCGGTCAAGCCGATCCGCCGCCTCATCGGCCGGTTCAACCGCAAAGAGCTGGAGCGCACCGCCCCGCTCATCGACGAGCTGAAGGCCGTCGCCGCCGCCCACGGCGTGACGGTGAGCCAGATCGCGCTCGCCTGGCTCGTGACCTTCTACGGCGACACCGTGGTCGCCATCCCCGGGGCCTCGCGCCCCGAACAGGCCGCCGAGTCCGCCGCCGCCGCCGAGATCAAGCTCTCCGACATGGAGCTGAACCGGCTCGACGAGGTCTCCAAGAGCATCGCTCGCAACACCCGATAGAGGCGTGCGGCCGAGGCGCCATGGAAACCCGCCTCGGCCGCATCGCCTCACTCGGCGACGCTGATGCCCCGGTCCTTCAGGTCGTTCACCGTCCACTCCTGCATGTGGGGCAGGATGTCGACGAACTCGATGTCGCCGGCCATCGCCTTGCCCCACTGGTCGGCCAGCTCCTCGTACATCGAGGTCGAGTTCGGGCCGTAGATCCAGCCCTCGGCGAACACGGCCGACTCCAGGATCACCGGCACGGCCCCCTCGGCGTTCTCGCCGAGGAGCTCTGAGGGCACCACGGCGTCGAGGTACGGCTCGGTGTCCCCGACCGCCGGGTACCAGCCCGAGCCGGTGTCCGGGGCGGCCATGATGGACACCGCAGCCTCGTTGGTGCACAGCCACACGGCGGCTTCGACGGCCCGCTCGGGGTGCTCGCTCAGGGAGGTGACCATGAGCCCGGCGGTGTCCCCCGCCGAGACCGGCTCGGCGCCCATGATGCCGAGGTTCGGCGCGAGGGCCCACTGCCCGAGCGTCGCGCTCATGTTGGCCTGGTGGCCGGCCAGCTGCCAGGTGGAGGTCTGGCGCAGCACGATGTTGCCCTGGTCGTACTCCTGCATCATCGCCGCGTAGTCGGCGTAGGAGATCTTCTCGACCAGCTCGTCGTCGAACAGCTGCTGGACGATCTCGGCCGCGTAGCGGCTCGGCTCGGAGTCGATCTCGATCCTCCATGCCTCGCCGTCGATCTGATACCAGCGGGCGCCGGCCTGCCAGGCCATGTTCATCCACGTCGAGGGGTCCTCGCCGGCGAAGTTGAAGATGTGGCGGCCGTCCTGCTTCAGCTCCCTGCCGGTCTCGACGACCTCCTCCCAGGTGGTCGGCACCGCCAGGCCGGCCTCGTCGAAGGCGGGCTGCCACACCATGACGAAGTGGGGGTTGCGCATGTTGGGGACGCCGTAGACGATGTCGCCGATCGTCAGGCCCGCGATCGCCGAGGGGTCGAGCGCCTCGGCGTGCGGCTCGAGCATCGCGCCGATGTCGACGACCTGCTGCTGGGCCAGCAGTTCGGCGCCGTTGCGATTGTCGCTCTGGAACAGGTCGGGCGCGCCGTCGGCGTCGCCGGCCTCGACGGCCTGGTTGACCTGGTTGACCATCTCGGCGGCGGGCACCTCGACGTACTCGATCTGGACGTCGTCGACGTCGTGGGCCTCGTTGAACGCCGCGATGGCGTCGGCCATGCCCGCCTTGTCGCTCCACAGCTTCAGGGTGACCGGGCCGGAGTCGCCGCCCTCGTCACCGCCCCCGCAGGCGGCGAGCAGCGGCGCGGCCGCCGCCGCGCCGAGACCGGCCTTGGCGAGCGTGCGCCGTCGCAGTCCGCTGGTGTCGTTCATGTCGTTCCTTCTCTCTGGGGGGGGATTCGGGGTTCGGAATGGGCGGGCCGGAGAGGCGAACGGCCGCCTCCCCGCCGAGCCCGACGGTGTTCGCCGAGCGCCGGTGCGGCCGGTGCGGCCCGGGTCGACCGGCGCCACGAAGCTATGGAACCGGTTTCTATAACCTATCAACGCTGGTGCAGAAATCACGGTCCATACCTCCTCATATAGCCTCAAAACTCAACGGGAACCGCTTACTACATGACATCCTGACGCCATACCGGCCCAGAGTCAAGCCCTCTGAATTTCGATACGGAAACGGCCGGGCCGCCACGCGCATGCGCGTGGCGGCCCGGCCGCGAGGAAACGATGCCGAGAACCCGGCGCGACCGCGGCACCGCCGAAGAGCGGACTCCTCGACGCCGGCCGGCGTGGGCCCTGTGTGGAGCGTCCGCTACCGCTCGGCGGTGAGCAGCTGGGAGGCCGCCAGATCCCGGTACAGCTCGTCGGTCTCGACCAGCTCGGCGTGCGGGCCCACGGCCCGCACCCGCCCGGCGTCGAGCACCACGATCTGGTCGGCGCTGGTCACCGTCGACAGCCGGTGCGCCACCACGAGCACGTTCGTGCGCGCGGCGGCGTCGAGCATGACCTGCTTGAGCGCGGCCTCGTTGGCGGCGTCGAGCTGCGAGGTGGCCTCGTCCAGCAGCAGCAGCCGCGGCTTGCGCAGCAGCGCCCGGGCGATCGCCACCCGCTGCCGCTCCCCGCCCGAGATCGTCATGCCCCGGTAGCCGATCTGCGAATCGAGGCCGTCGGGCAGGCGGCCGACCAGGTCGCTCAGGCGCGCGAGCTTGACGACGTCCTCGACCTCCTCGTCGGAGGCCCCGGGCGCGGCCATGACGAGGTTCTCGCGCAGCGTCCCGTGCAGGACCGGCGCGTCCTGCTCGACGTAGCCGATCATGCGGCGCAGGGCGGCCAGCGGCCAGTCGCCGACCTCGCGGCCGTCGACGGTGACCGTACCGCTGGTGGCCGGGTAGAACCGCTCGATGAGCGAGAACACCGTGGTCTTGCCGGCCCCGGAGGGGCCGACCAGCGCGGTCAGGCCGCTTCCGCTGGACTCGAAGGTGATCCCGTGGTGGACGTACGGGAGGTCGTCGGCGTAGCGGAAGGTGACGTCCCGGAAGGCCACGCGCGCAGGGCCGTCACCGGTCTCGACGACGGTGCCGTTCGTGGGCGCCTCGGCGTCGAGATCGGCGACGTCCTCGACCCGCTTGACGGCCGCCAGGCCGGTCTGGAGCTGCGAGAGCGACGCGATCAGGCCGTTGACCGGCCCCATGAGGTAGAACAGCAGCAGCAGGAAGCCGATGAGCGTGTCGACGCCCATCGAACCGGACGCGACGCGGGCGCCGCCGACGCCGAGCACCATCAGGAACGCGAGGTTGACCGGCAGGAACGCGACCACGCCGGCCAGGGCCTCCCAGAACGAGGCGCGCACGCCCTTGTCGCGGGCGGTCCGCGCGGCCTCGTCGAGGCGCCGGATCTCGTGCTCCTCGGCGCTGGAGGCCTTGACGGTCCGGAAGGCGGTGAAGACGCGCTCCAGCAGCGAGCCCATGTCCCCCAGCGCCGTCTGGGACTCCACGGTGGCGTTCTGGATGCGCGGCATGATGAACAGCATCGTCACGGTCACCAGCACGACCATCGCCATGGTGGTGCCGAACAGGATCGGGTCGAGCCAGGCCATGAGGGCGATGCCGCCGACGATCATGAACGAGTCGGTGACGCCGCCGATGACGGTGGTGCTGGCGACGGTGCGCAGCAGGTTCGTGTCGGAGGTGAGCCGGGAGACCAGGTCGCCGGGGCGCAGCCGGTCGACCTCGGCCACCTTGAGGCGCACGAGCGTGCCGATGACGCGGCGGCGCACGGTCAGGACCACGTCCTGGCCGGCGATCTGCATCAGGTAGGGGCCCAGGGCGCTGAGGGCGCCGCCGACGAGGACGACCGCGCCGAGCAGGATCAGCGGCCCGCGCAGGGACGTGTCGTCGGAGAGCGCCTCGATGACGTCCATGGCGATGAGGGGCTGGACCAGGCCGGTGATCCCGCCCAGGAACGAGAGCGCCCCGCCGATGAGGAGCAGGCGCAGGTGCTGGCGGGCGTACGCCCACAGCCGGCCGATCGGGGCCTTCTCGGGCGGTTCGGCGGCGGCGGTTTCGGCCGGCTTCTCCGGGGACGGTGGCGGTTCGGCCGGAGCGGTCTCGACCGTGCTGACAGCAGTCATGGGTGGTTTCCTCCGCTGGGTGCTTGCGGTTGGCATCGACGCTACCCGGTGGGGCCGACATCGCCCTCGTCCCAGAGTCGTAGAACGGACCTCGACGCCGGTCGTAGGACCTCAGTCCTCGGCCAGGACGATGACCTTGTCGCCGGGCTGGAGCACCACCTGCTGGGCCTTGTCGGGGTTGAGCACCACGCCGTACCCGGGGGCCTGCTGGGCGAGCGCGACCTGCCGGTAGCCGATGGCGAGCTCGCCGCGCCGCCTGGCGCTCTCGGCGACGGTGTAGAAGTTCACCGGCACGCCGGTGCGGACGTAGTGGTCGCACGGCTTGAGGTAGATCTCGGAGCCCTCGGGGCTGAACAGCTGCCCGAACACGGCCGACAGGTGCGGGTTCTCGGCGGTCTGGGTGAGCAGCAGGCTGATGAGCTTGTCGCTGACGATGAAGTCGTCGGCCTGGGTGACCTGGGCGAGGGCGCGGTTGCGGTCGTCGGCCATCTCGGAGACGACCTTGAAGCGGGTGTTCGCCCGCTGCGCCATGTCGCGCAGGTGGAGCAGGGTCACCAGGGTCTTGGAGTCGGCCAGTTTCGCCTCGACGTCGTCGGAGCACAGGGCGATGATGTGGTTGTACGTGCCGACCCCCAGCGATTCGAGCAGCCGCCGGTCGGTGGGGTCCTCTTCCTTGAAGTTCAGGGCCTGGACGCGCATGGCGGGCCCGATCCTGCGGACGGCGTCGGCCGCGGCGGGGTGGTCGGTGACGAGGTCGGTGACCGAGCCGGGGACGACGTACTGGTCGAGCTGTTCGAGGATCATGCGCGAGCGGGCGTTCCAGCCGAGGATGAGGGTCCGCTCGGGGCGGTTCCCGGCCTCGCCGCGGGCGACGATGGCGCTCTCGTCGATGGCCGGGGGCGTGCCGTCCAGGACGATCGCGCTGTCGTCGGCGGCGATGAGGATGAGCTTGTCGCCGGGCTGGAGCTGGGCGTTCGCCGGCGGGTTGATGTGGCAGACGCCCTCGCGGGTGAGCACGCCCAGCAGCGAGGAGGTGCGGTAGGAGTGCATGGCCTGGCCGAGCGGCCGCCCGAAGAGCGCGGGCTCCTCGACCATGTAGATCTCGTCGCCGCCGAAGTCGAGCAGGTCGGTGTAGACCACGGACAGGCCGGACTGGCGGCAGGTCTGGACCATCAGGCGGGCCATGAGGTCGTTGGCGTCGACGAGGTGGGCCATGCGCCCGCCCGCGAGGCGGGCCGCGGGGAGGTTGCGGCCCTCGACGACGGCGCCGACGACGTGGCAGCCGATCTGGGTGTTCTGGCCGCCCTGGGTGACGGCGAGGAGGCTGCGCACGAGCTGGGCGTCGGGGTCGTCCTCGTCGGAGGTGAGCATCATGATGCTCTTGGCCTGGCCGGGGTTGACGATGGCGATGTCGGCGGGGTCGGCCGGGTCGCCGGTGCGGCAGACGACCTTGGTGCCCTTGAGGTCGGGGATCTTCGTGCGGACCTCGTCCTCCATTTCGACCTTGTCGCGGTCGGCGAGGATCACGATGCAGGCGCCTTTCTCGCTCTCATTGGCCCCCACCAGTTCCGCTATGACGATGAACACCTGGTCCGACCATCCGAGAATGAGGGTGTGGTCCTTCTCGACGACGAAGGAGCGGCCCTTTCGCAGCTCTTCGAGTTTCGCGTCGAGACCGGTGGTGAGGACACCGACGAGCGAGGAGAGGATCACCAGTCCGCCGATGGTGGTGACGAACATGATGACCATGAACGGGAGGCCGACGTCGGCGGCGCCGGTGATGGTGCCCGCGTCGAGGATGTGAATGAACGATGTCCACAGTGTATTGAGAAGGCCGCCGTCGCCCGAGGCGGTGGCGACGAGCAGGAGGGCGCCGATCGCGGTGAGCGCCAGCGTGATGACGGTCAGCCATCCGATGAGCGCTTTGGTGCCCTTCGACATCGTGTTGTCGAACCAATAGCGCGCACGCTGCCGGAAAGTGGGGTCGGCCATCGGAGGAATCCTTTCTAGGCGCGCGATGGGCGGATTCACGCGAAGGTCGGCGGGTTTCGTTCAGGGGTCGGCCATGACGAAGTTCCCGAAATTGTCAGTGCAGCGAAGGTAACCCCGAAGGACAACCCCTTTTCTCGAAGCCCCCGGTCACAGCGCCGTTCGCGGCCTCGGGCCGCGGCGGTCGGGGCCGAGATCACAGTAGGGGACGGGAGGCGCGGTGGTCGGAATCGCCGAAACTTTCACCATACCCGATCGGCTCGACGGATGCACCATGCGGAATACGAAGGGGCCGAACAAGAAGAGGGGCACGGCTACGCGAGGCGGATCGCAAGCCTGCTGTGGCGCTTGGGGACGACGAAGCGGCCTTCGACGGTGGGGCCGACGCCGGCCCGGTACGCCTCGATCTGGAGGCGGACGTCACCGCGGCATTCCCGGTCCCAGACGGCCACCTCGGCGGCGACGCGCCCGGCGAGCGCGGCGCCGCCCGGCCCGTGCCCGCACACGCCGACTTCGATATCGCTCCCACTGGCGCCGTTGACGTCCGGGCCGCGGCGGCAGGCCACGTACGCGAAGGCGGCGCCGTCGGCCACGGCCGGGTTGCCCCAGCGGAGCATGAGCCGCGGCTTCCCGTGGTCGCCGAAGGGCGCGCTCATGCGCCCGTAGCCGCTGAACGCGCACGCCAGCCACAGCGAGAGCTGCGCGGTGTCCTCCCCCGGCGTGATGCGGACGCCGGTCCAGACGGTGGTGCCGCGCTCGTCGAGCACACCGCGGGCGCCGGCGGCCTCGACCTCCTTGTCGGCGTGGAAGGTGATGATGCGGCCCTCGGACAGCTCCACGGCCTGGCTCTCGTGGGAGCCGATGCCGCGCATCGGCATGAAGCCGCAGGCGATGACGGAGCGGCTGCGCAGGACCCCGTCGGTGTAGTCGAAGGCGACGGAGTGCTCCGAGCCGCGGATCTGGAGCGGCGCGACGAGCCGTCCGCCCTCGGCGAGCTGGTCCCACCAGGCGGGCGGGAGGTCCCAGGTGCCGACGGTGACGATGATGCGGTCGTACGGCGCGCCGTCGGCCAGGCCGGCCTCGCCGTCGCCCTGGACGACGCGGACGCGCCCGTGGCCGACGGCGTCGAGGGCCTCCCGCGCCCGCTTGACCGTGTCGGCGTCGAGGTCCACGGTGGCCACCGAGCCGTCCGGTCCGACCAGGGAGTCCAGGAGCGCGGCGTTGTATCCGGTGCCGGCGCCGATCTCGAGCACCTTGTGGCCCGGTCCGACGTCGAGCTGTTCGAGCATCTCGGCCACGATGGCCGGTTGGGAGGCGGAGCTGAGGGCGTCGCCTTCGTTGTTGCGCTTGGTGACGAAGGCGTCGTCGGCGTAGGCGGCCCTGAGCGGGGCCTCGGGGACGAAGCGGTGCCTGGGCACGGCGAGCATCGCGTCCCCGACGGCGGCGGTCCGGATGGATCCGCGCTCGCGCAACTTGTCGACCAGACCCGCCCGCCGACGGCGCGCCTCGTCACAAGTGGTATCCGTGCGATCACCCACGCCCTCAAGCGTACGTCCGCACGGGCCCCGCCGCCTCATTCAAATCAGTCCTCGGTGTGTCCGCACCGTTCGTCGAGCATGGCGTACAGGGCCTCCCGCTGCGCCTCGCCGACCGGGACGGGCCCGGGGACCGGTTCGCCGCCGTCGACGGCGATCCAGACGGTGAACGCGAACGGCTGCTTGGCGTCGCCGACGGCGTGGCCCTCGCAGCGGTGGGCGTCGAAGTGGAGCCCGACCGCCCGGCCGGGCAGCTCGGAGGCGGTGATCTCGAATAGGACCGAGCCGCGCACCTCGGTGGCCTCGACGGCGGCGTCGCCGACGGCCTCCACGGTCAGCGCGGCGTCGAGGGTGCCGTCGGCGGCGCGGACGAGTTCGCCGAGTGCGACTTCGGCGTTCTGGGCGAGGAACTCGGCGGCGCAGGCCTCCTTGAGGAGCCGGTCGAGGACGCCGTTGGGGTGGGGCAGCTCGGCGAGGACCTGGTGGGCGGTGCCGTCCTCGGTCTCGACGTCGAGGAGGACCGACGACGGCGCGGCGGTGGAGTCGACGCCGTCGGGGCACTGGGCCGCGCCGTAGTCGGTGAGGAGGTCGCGCGGGTTGACGCTGGGCGGGACGGTGGCGTCGAACGCCTGGGTGCCGAGCGGGGCGAAGGAGTCGCTGCGCAGTTCGACGCCGGTCACGCGGACCGGCGCCGGGCCGTGGTTGGTGACGGCGATGGCGACGGTGCCGGGTTCGAGGAAGGAGCGCCGGATCTCGGCGGTGGCGCTCAGCTCGGGCGGCGCGGACGGCGGCACCGGCTGCGCCGAGGCCGGTTCGCCGCCGCCGCGGGCGAGGCCGCCCGCGAGGGCGGAGGCCGCGGCGGCCAGGAGGAAGGCGGCCACGAGGCCGAGGCGGATCCAGCGCATGTCTCAGTGTCGCACTGTCATCGGGCTCGGGAAAGCCCCGCGGGCCGGTCTTCGAGGAGCTTGCGGATGGGGCGCAAGGCCGTCGTGAGCGGGATGAAGCGCGTGGCGAGGTCGCGGACGGCCGCGGCCGTGCCGCTCTCGTTGAACAGCAGCTTCGCGAGCTGCCGTGAGTTGGTCTGGGCGGCTTCGACCCTGGGGCGCTGGGTCCGTTCGTAGCCGGCCAGGGCCGCCTCGACGCCGTCGGCGTCGCAGTCGGCGAGGTGTTCGGCCAGGACCCAGGCGGACTCCATGGCCATGCCCGCGCCGATGCCGGCGGTGGGCAGGAACCCGGCGGCGGCGTCGCCGACCAGGCCGATGCGCCCGACCGACCAGTCGTCGCTGCGGCAGTCGGTCAGGGACCAGAAGTAGGTCTCGCGGCCGTCGACGGCCTCGGTGAGCACGCGGTCGATGCGCGGCCCGGCCTCGGGGATGTCGGCGCGCAGTTCGGCGACGAACGCCTCGAGTCCGGCGGCGCGGTGCTCGTTCGAGCAGCAGATGATGGTGCCGATGAGGTCCTTGACGGGGTAGGTGCCGACGAAGGAGCCCGCGCCCCAGAGCTCTTCGCCCAGGTCGGTGTCGTCGTCGGCGTCGGTCCAGACGACCCAGCCGCCCCAGCCGGTGTCGTAGGCGGTGACCTGCTCGGGCCGGAGCACGAGGCCGCGGGTGGCGGAGTGGAGCCCGTCGGCGACGATCACCGCGTCGAACTCGGCCTCGACCGCCGCCTCGCCGGTGTCGACGACGGCGGTGACGGCCCGCCCGCGCCGTTCGAGCGCGGTGACGGTGGACCGGTGGCTGACGGTGCCGCCGCGGGAGGCGAGCACGCGCATGAGCTCGCCGCGGCTGATGCCCCGGTAGTCGCCGTAGACGTCGAACAGGCCGCCGAGCGAGTACCGGTTGATGAGCGCGCCGTGGCGGCCCCTGATGCGGTAGCGGTCCATGTAGACGCTGGCGGCCACGTACTCCTCGACGACGCCGAGAGCCTTCAGCACCGGGTCCACGAGCGGCATGAGCCCGAGCATGTAGCCGCTGGGGGCGTCGGGCCCGGCCCGCTCGATCAGGACGGGGTGGAGGCCGCGGCGGCGCAGCAGTTGGGCGGTCGTCAGTCCGGCGACGCCCGCGCCGACGACGAGCACGCGGAGCCGGTCGCCGCGCGAGGCGTCGATCTGCGCCTGCACTGGAGTCTGGTCGAGCACGGTCATTCCCCTCATCTGTGGACCGGGTGGTCCACTCAAAGGTAGCACAAGATTGGACCGGGTGGTCCACAGTCGTTGTTATGCTGGTCGCCATGACACGACGCGAGACGGGGGTGCTGGCGCCGGACCGGCGGCGGGCGCTGCTGGAGGCGGCGGCGGCGGAGTTCGCCGAGGCCGGGTACGAGCGCGCCTCCCTCAACCGCATCATCCGCGGCCAGGGCATGAGCAAGAGCTCGTTCTACCACTACTTCGACTCCAAGGAGGCCCTGTTCGACGCCGTGATCGGCGACATCGGCGGCTCCCTGGTGAAGGCCCTCGATCTGCCCGAGGCGGCCGAGCTCGCCTCCGGCGACTTCTGGGGCCGCGTCGAGGAGCTGACCGACCGCCTGGCGCTGGCGGGCACGGAGCACCCGGCCTTCGCGGCGCTGGCGAAGCTGTTCTACCTGCCCGACGCCCCCGCGTCCCTCGGCGAGACCAGGGGCCGCATCGACGCCTGGATCGACCGGGCCCTGGAGGCGGGCCGGGCGGTGGGCGCCGTGGACGACGAGCTGCCGGTCTCCTTGCAGCGCCACCTGGTCGGCGCGGTGCTGTGGGCGATGGACGAATGGTCGATCGCCCACATGGACGCACTCGGCGAGGACGAGCTGCGCCAGGTGGCGGTCGCGCAGATGGAGGCGCTGAGGCGGCTCCTGGCGCCCGGAAGCGCAGGTGAGGCGACCGGCGCCTCTCAGCGGGACGGGTCGACCATGTAGCTGGAGCTGCTCTCGGTCAGTTCGATGAGCACCACGTCCTCATCGCCGAGCGGGTCGTACCAGACGTCCGCCTGCCCGCCTCGGACAGGGGCGTTCACGACGGAGGCGGTGAACCGCTCGGTCGCCTGCCGCGGCCCGTGCTTGCCCACGTAGCTGACCGTGACCGCGAACTGCGGGTCCCCCATGATCCAGGTGCCGGTGAACTCGACCCGGGTGATGGTCCCCGGCATGTTGACCCCGTGCTCCTTCATCTCCGCCGCTTTGGTGCCCGCCCAGCGCTCGCGGTCGTGGGACCGGGCGAACCGCAGCAGGCAGACCACCGCGACACCGCCGAAGACCAGCGGCAGCAGCCATGGCGCGTGGTAGGCGGCCCAGGCGGGCGCGCCCCAGTCCGAGTCGCCGTCCTGTTCGGAGACGAAGCGCCCCACCGCCGTCGGCCGCGTCCACCGGTCCGAGGCCCAGGCGACGAGCAGCCCCACGGTCACGCCGCCGAACGCGGCGGCTCTGCTCAGAAGCCCTCCCGCCTTGAACGTGGCGAACGCGGCGGTGGACCGCCGCCCCACGGCGAAGCCGAGGAACGAGGCGGCGAAGACCGCGCCGACGAACAGCATGATCCCGCCGGCCAGCCCGGCCGTCCCCTCGCCCCAGCCGCCGATGTCGTTGACGGCCATGAGCCGGAAGGTGTCGAGGAACGAGACCGAGGCGTAACCGGCCAGGGCCCACAGGGCCACCGCCACGGGGATGAGCACCACCAGCGACGCGCGGGCGCGGCGCCATTGCTCCGGGCCGCCGCGCCGCGCCGCCCCGCGGGCGGGGAACGGGTCCACGGCTCAGCCGATCCGTTCGAAGATCCCGACCTCGGCGCGGTCGCTGGGGTCGACCTTGCCCTTGAAGCGGGCGCCGACGGTGTACTGGGCCTGCATCGGGGCGGGGATCACCTGCACGCACGCGGCCTCGTAGGGCTCATCGGCGCCGGTCACCCGCACGCCGATCGTGAACTGGCGCTGCCCTCCCAGGACGACGCCGGTGGGTTCGAGCGAGGTGATCGTCAGCTCCGCGTCGGTGCCGTTCTCCCACAGCGCCCTGAGCTTCTGGCCGTATGCCTGGAGTTCCTGCTGCTGGCGCAGCTGCTCGGCCTGCGGCAGGGCCAGGAACGCGGCCGTCTCGGGGTTGCTGAGCGCTGCCGCCGCGGACGGGTCGTAGTGCCCCTGGGCGCCTTGGACGATGTTCATCTGCGCCGCCTGGCGCTGCTCCGGCGGAACGTTCTGCATCTGCTCGAACGTCTCGAAAGCCTTGTCTTGGTAAGCCTTGATCTTCTTGTCAAGCCACTTCACGAGGGTGCTCCTTCGATCCGGGGAGGGATTCGGGCCGGGCAGGGTGGCCCGGTCCAACTGTACGACAGGCGGTCACGCCGGAACGGTCCGAAGACCTCGGGCGGCCCTTAGACTCCGGGTATGGCGATTCGATGGATGACGGCGTTCTGGGACTTCCCCGCCGAGACCTTCGAGACCGGCGTCGAGTTCTGGGTCGAGGCGACCGACGCGGACCTGTCGGAGCCGCGCGGGCCGGGCGGCGAGTTCGCGACGCTGATCCCCACCGAGGGCGACGCGTGCCTGCGCGTGCAGCGCGTCCGTTCCGGCAAGGGCGGCAATCATCTCGACCTGCACGTGGACGATGTGGCCGCCGCGGCCGAGCGGGCGACCGCGCTCGGCGCGAGCGTCGTCGCCGAGGAGCAGGGGGAGGTCACGGTCCTCAGCTCCCCCGGCGGCTTCCCGTTCTGCCTGGTGGCGCACCACGGCGAATCGCGGGTGCCCTCGCCGGTCGAGTGGCCGGGAGGCCAGCGGAGCATCGCCGACCAGATCTGCATCGACATCCCCTGGGTCGGCTACGAGCGCGAACGGGACTTCTGGAAGGCGTTCACCGGGCGGCGGGGCCTGCCGAGCAGGCGGCCGGAGTTCGAACGGCTCGAACGGCCGCGGGGCATGCCGCTGGAGATCCTGCTGCAACGCCGCGAGGAGGTCGGGGTGGGCGAACCGGTCACCGCGCACATCGACCTGGCCTGCTCGGACGTCGAGGCCGAGACGGTGCGGCACAACGAGCTCGGGGCCGTCCCGGTCGAGCGCTTCGAGCACTGGCAGGTCATGCGCGACCCGGCTGGACTCGAATACTGCATCACCTCCCGGGTCCCCGAACCGGCCGCCTGAACGCGGCGAAGACCGCTCAGCCGAGGAGGGCGAGGCGGCGCCCGACCGTCTCGGCCAGGGCCGACAGGTCCCCGGTGGTGTAAGGCTCCAGGAGACGACCGACCGCGGCCAGCGCCCGGTGCAGTTCTGCGGGGCTCAGATCACGGGGGTGCGTCTCCTCGATGCCGGACGGCAGTGCGGCGTCCGCGTTCTCGACCGCCACGGCGCCGTGCACGGGGAACACCAGGCCGAGGGTGTGGGCCCAGAGCTTCCAGAGGTTGTCGCGGGCTTCATCGAGCGCCTTCAGTGCGCGCCAAGGGCGATCGCGGAGCCGGTGGCGCGCGGCGTCGCCGATCGCTATCCACGCCAGGAACGCCCATTCCCGGACGGTCGCCTCGTCGGCGTCCCAGCGGCTCCGATCCATCGCGGAGGAGAGCCGGCCCGACTTGTCGACCAGCACGGCGGCCTGCGGCGGCAGGCCGGGCCTGGCGGTCTCGTCGACGACGACGAGGGAGAGCTGGCGGCCGTCCCGGTAGGCGCAGATGAGATGGTCGACGCTGCCGTTCAAGCGCTGGTGCAGGGTGGCGGCGACGGGCGCGAAGGAGGCGACGGCCGCGGCCGCCTCGGCGATGCGCGCATCGGACTCGGCCAGTTCATGGACGCCGATACCGGCGTCGACGTCGGAGAGCTCGTCACCGGCGCCGCGTCCGAGTGAGCCCGCGAGCTCGGCCCAGTCCACCCAGTCGGTGTCCTCGGCCCATCGCTTCAGCGCCGTGACGAGCTCCCACGGGTCCGGTCCGCCCTGGTCGGTGCTGGTGGGACTCATCGCCTCGGTGCCTCCGGAATCGACGGGTTGCGGTGCGGCGGGCCGCCTGACGCCTTCGCGAATGGTAGCGGCTCGGGGATGCGGAAGCGATCGGCGCGGACGGCGATCAGCTCGTCGCCGGTCCGTTCGGCGGGCGCCCCGCACGGCCCGGCAAGCACGGCCGCCGCCGTGTCATCGAGCGCGGCGGCGGCCCGTGGTGGAGAATGGCGCGATGCGCACCATCGGTCTGATCGGCGGGATGTCCTGGGAGTCCTCGGCCGAGTACTACCGCCTTCTCAACCAGGAGGTCCGGGCCAGGCTCGGCGGCCAGCACAACGCCGAGAGCCTCATGTTCACCGTGGACTTCGCCGAGATCGAGGCCTTGCAGCGCGCGGGCGACTGGTCGGCGGCGGGCGAGCGGCTCGTCGCGGCGGCCCTCGCGCTCGAACGCGGAGGCGCCGAGCTCATCGCCTTGTGCACCAACACGATGCATCTGGTAGCCGACCGGATCGAGGAGGCCGTGGCGGTGCCCTTCGTCCACTTGGTCGACGCGACCGCCGACCGCGTCAAGGCCGCCGGGCTGGACCGGGTCGGGCTGCTCGCCACGCGGTTCACCATGGAGATGGGCTTCTACCGCGAGCGCATGGCCGCGCACGGCGTCGAGGTCGTCGTGCCGCCCGAGGCGGACCGCGAGACGGTCCACGACGTCATCTACGGCGAACTCACCGTCGGTGTCGTGCGCGAGGAGTCCCGCGCGGCGTACCGGCGGGTCATGACCGGTCTGGCCGAGCGGGGATGCGAGGGGATCATCTACGGCTGCACCGAGATCACCCTGCTCGTGAACGCCTCGGACAGCCCGGTCCCGGTGTTCGACTCGACCCGGCTGCACGCCGAGCGCCTCGCCGAACTGGCACTGGCCTGAGGCCGACCGGGCAGTTCGGCACCAGTGGGAAGGCGCCCGGCGAGACCGGAGCCGGTCAGGGTTCAGTCAGCGCTCGGGCTGCTTGACGACCTTGCGGGCCTCGGCCTCGATCCACACGCACCACTCGTCGCCGTTCCAGGCCCCGCGCCAGGTCGGGGATTCATCGGAGGTGAAAGTGCAGACCTCGCCGGGGCCGTTGCCGTCGCTGCAATCGACGCGGAAGCGGCGGCCCGTGCTCGCGGGTCTGTCGCTGGGACCGCCGGTGAGACTGCGGGCGGATCCGTCGGCCGACCTCTCGGTGAAGCCGACCGGTTCATCGGCCGGACCGCCGGTCGAACCATCGGCCGGTGCGCTGGTGGATTCGCCGGTGTGTCCGCCGTCCGCTCCGCTCGTGTCGAAGACCGTGAAGATCGCCGGACCGCGTCGGAACTCCCCCAAGTAGACGTCCTGACTCACTGCCGCTCCTTCCAGGCCGCGAACAGCGCCAGGACCGAGCCGCGCAGGGACTCTCGAATCTCGGGGGTCGGGAAGCGCCAGGACTGCTCGGTCGTGAGGCGCAGGTTCGGCGTGTCGGTGTCGGCGCCGGTGACGACGCCGAGATACTGCACTGCTTCGCCGGGCGCGACGCGCAGGCACACCAGCGACGCCCAATCGGGATCCAGGATCACCCTCACTCGTGTGGAACCGACGACGGTGACGCCTATTTCGACCTCATCGGCCTGAGGCGACGGACGGCGCCCTTGAAAACCTTGAACACTCGGGTAGCGCATTGGTCCTCCATTGCGGATTTGAATGAGCCCTATGGAGTTGTACCCGGAGGCCGCGATATGTCTTCGGGAGGCTCGCGGCCCCCGGGCTTCCCCACCGTTCGCGAGTCGCATGTCGCGATTCGCGATGCACTAAAGATAAGGCACGTTTAGGCTGCTCAAGAGCTTTGTCAACCCCCATATTCAGCTGCGGAGAGGTGATTCCCACAACGGCCGTCCCACAATCTTTTAGGCCATTCATTGTGGGTCGCCAATCGGACAGCTTTGTGGAGATACCGCTCGATCTGTATGTACCGCAACATGCGATGATCGGTTACCATCAGCATTCAGCCTGAATAGCGGGAGGCTCAATGGGATTCTCAGAACTGATCGAGTGGTACGTGACTGCGGAGCTGCTCGCGATCCGATTGGAAGCGGGCCGGTCACAAAGGTGGCTCGGCGATGCCATCAGGAAGCACGAGAACACCATCAGCTACTGGGAGCGGGGCCAGAGGCTCCCGGATGTCGGCAATGTGGCCCACATCTGCAAGAAGCTCGGGGCCGAGAAGGAGCGGGCGGAGTTCCTGGAGCACGTCACCGAACAGCTCCATCTCGGCCCGGGGCTCGTCTCAGACCTCAACAAGCGCAACATCTTCATCATCGAGGGTGGCGAGCGTACCTACGGTGTTATCACCAAGTGGGATCCTCTTCTAATTCCTGCGCTCCTCCAAACCGAGGCCTACCACATGAAGCAGCTCGCAGAACCGCGCGAGGGAGCAGCGCTCAAGATCAAGCACTGGAAGCGCAAGGAGCGACGCATCGCGGTCTTCTTCGGCCGGAACGACTTCCCTCGCGGAAAGTTCCTGGTTCCTGCCTTCGCAATCGAGAACCTCGATCGCCTCACAACAGATGAGAGGAGCGCTCAACTGCAACGGCTTTGCGAGGTAGCTCACCTGCCGAACAACGAGGTCCGAGTCGTAGCGGAACCACATGAAGCGCTGCATGCCTTTGAGATCTTTCAGCCAGATGGGCGTACCGGAGCTGGCCCTGCTTTCGTGTATGTCGAATCCATCGATCAGAGCCGTCACATCGTGGAACCCGAGAAACTTGCCTTGTATGATCAGGTTCTGGACGTCCTTTGGAAGGGCGCGATACCGATCGGAAGGTACCTCGATGGCTGAGTTCACAGGCTGGCGGAAGAGTTCCCGAAGCGCCAACGGCTCCAGCGCCGACTGCGTTGAGTGCCGCCAGTCCTGGAGGAAGAGCTCCCGGAGTGACAACGCTTCGAGCGCGAACTGCGTCGAGGCCCGCCACCTCACCGCCGGTTTCCAGGTCCGTGACTCTAAGCTCGGCCACAAGTCCCCGGTCTTCGACCTCAGCACCTCCGACTTCGCGGCCCTCCTGAAGACCGTCTCGTTAACGAGGACCGCCACCAGGCGCGCCGCAGTCGTGCACCGTAAATCGCCTGGATTCCAACATGCTCCGCCGATAGGCTCTTCCAGCGTCACCCGATCCTGAGGAGCCCGCATTGCCGAACGCCGCCACCGCGATGCCGCCGGGTGACCTGATCCTGCTGTCCGGGCCGCCGGGATCGGGAAAATCCACGGTCTCCGAGGCCTTCGTCGCGACCTTCGAGCGACCCACGGTCCTGTCGCACACCGACACCTTCTACAGCTGGATCCGCAAGGGCTACATCCCGCCCTATCTTCCCGAATCCGATCGTCAGAACAGAGTCGTCATGAGCGTCATGGCCGAAGCGGCGTGCGCCTATGCCGTGGGCGGCTACGACACCGTTCTCGAGGGCGTCTTCGGGCTGTGGGCGCTCGACTGGTTCGAATCGGCTTGCCGCGAGCGGGGTCTCGTCCTGCATTACCTCGTCCTGCGCCCTCGGCTGGAGGTGCTGCTCGCCAGGGCGACTCCGCGAGGAGGCGACGAGCTCACACAGGTCGAACCGGTCACCGACATGCACGGGATGTTCCAGGACCTCGGCGAGCTCGAAGGCCATGCGATCGATTCGAGCGACCAGAGCGTGGAGCAGACCGTCGCAGAGGTCGCCGCCGGATTGAAGTCGGGCCGGTTCATGCTCAAGCCGTGACGAGGGCGGCCCGGGGCGGGCAAGTCCCTGCGCATACCGCCGGGCACCGCTTTCCGAGGCATTTTCCGAGAATCCGATGATACGGTTCTCGTATGAGTTCTCTTCCTGACCCTGTATGGCCGGTCATCGTCCTGGCCATCGCCTCGTTCTTCGATGGCCTGCTGTGCATCCGGCCGGTCGCGTTCATCGCCAGGTGCCTCGAAGGCGTCAACTTCCCCCGCCGTTGGTGGTGGGTCTTCACGCCGATCAAGCTGGCCGCCGCTGCGGGTCTGATCATCGGGATCTGGCTGCCCTACCTCGGAGCGGTGACCTCGGCCGCCCTGGTCCTGTACTTCGTCATCGCCATCACGATGCATCTGCGGGAGCGGGACTTCGGCCGCAACCTCTTCCTCAACGCCACGGGAATGCTGATCTTCAGCACGTTCACCCTCGTGTACAGCTTCATCCTGTGAGCCGATGGCGGGGCTGGCTTCAGGCTCCCTCGCCCTCCTGCCGTTCGCGACGGAGCCGCTTGAGGAAGGCCGCGGTCTGGCGTGGGCGGCGCAGGACGATGACGTCGCAGTCGCCGGCGTAGCGGTCGAGGGCCGCCCGGACGCGCGGAGCATGGTCGCGCCGGTAGGTCGCGACGTACCGCAGGAAGGGCCGATTGAGGCGAACGAAGACGCCGTTGCCGTGCTGTCCCGGTCCGTACCGCAGACGTCGGGCGAACACCCGGCGCAGACAGCGGATCGGGCCGTAGTCGAGCCAGATCACGGTATCGGCCCATGCCAGACGCTGCGGGAGCGTGGAGAGGTAGTTGCCGTCGCAGATCAAGCGGGACCGGTCGAGCAGCCGCCGCTGACTCGCGGCGAAGTCCTCCGGCGCGGCCTCGTTCCAAGACCGGTCGTAGCGCAGCTCGTCGAGATGCGCCACAGGCAGATCCAGGATGAGCGACAGCTCCAGGGCCAGCGTCGTCTTGCCGGCACCGGAGCAGCCAAGCAGGAGGAGACGTTCCATCGATCGCGGCCCTCCCAGCGGATAACCCGGTCTTCCCGGCGACCTTGTCCTTGATCGTGGACAGCCGCCCGAGGTAATCCTCGAACATGGTCTGCTTCGACGGATCTTCTTCCGCCAGCGCCCGATAGATCTCGACCGCCTCCTCAGCCGCCGCCACGGCCTTCCCCCGCTCCACCACCGATTGCGTTGCGGAGCGAGCCCAGACCATGAGCGCCCCGGCCAGGGAACTCCGATGACGCGGACTCTGATCCAGCAGCTCACGCAACAGTTCCACCGCCTCTCTGGCCACCGGCAGCCCGAGGAGGCCGTGGGACTGCGCGTTGTGCATGTTGGCCGCCTCGGTCAGGGCGTGCGCAAGCCTCACCTTGAACTCCAGGCCCCGCTCGGTGTTCGCACGGCAGATCTTGGCCGCTCGCTCGGCCGCCGAACCGGCTTTGATCCAGTTCTCCGCCTGCTTCTCCAGCCCGCACAGGTTCATCAGCGCGTCGGCGCGGTGGCTCGCATAGGCGCGCTTCATCTCATCGTTCATCTTCCTGTGAAGCCGGATGATCGCGTTGGCCGATCTGCGGGCCTCCGCATGCTTCCCCTCTGCGGCCAAAGCCGCGGTTTGTCGCTCAAGGTACAGCGCAAGCAGAAACTCGCCACCGGGGTATGCGTCGACCATCTCCTGCAGGTGCCTGAAGCTCCAGGTGATCCGCTTCGCCAGTCGCCGTTCGCCGACCCTCTTGAAAGCCTGCGCTTCGCGGGGGTAGAGCAACTCCAGCGCGCGATGATCATCCAGATTGAGAAACGCGTGATACCGGCGAATGCGTTCGGCCTTCCGCATGATGCTCACAGCATCCGCACCGGGGTCGACGGCCCACCGGTCCAGGCTCTGCTCCTCCAGGGCTATGGCGTGACCGATCTCGTAGGCCGGGTCCAGGCCCGCCAGCGCCTCCCACTGACCGACGAGGACGTCGATCGTGAACGCTATCCGATTGTTCTCAACAGGGGTCACGGCGAGATAGTCGTCCAGAGCGGCGATCAGGCGGAATCGGCTTTGTGGGTTCGACCTGTCCAGCAGGTCCCGCCGAATCTGGGTCGCGTCCCAGAAACACCGGCTCGCTTCGCTCCACATGCCACGCCCCGCGTATCGATTGCCGTCCTTCTCAAGCGCGGCGACATGCTCTTCAGCGTGGCCGGGACGTGCTATGGCAACCCTTCGGCGAAGCTCGCTGAACTCCTGCATGAACTCGTCTGAGAAGGCCTCTGAACCCGACTCCCAGACTTGGTCCGCGATGTGGTCGAGCAACAGCCACTGCGCCACATCGAAGTCACGGAGCTTCAGGACCTTGGTGCCGACCCGAAGCGCTTCGAGGAGCCGTCCTGACCGGAGGAGCTCGTCTTTGATGCCCTCCAGCACACGAACAAGCAATTCCGGATCTACGCTGTCGCCGTCCCATGGAGTCAACTGGGACAGAGACTCGTTCCGCAGTGGCGCGATGACCTGGGCAAATCGGTTCGAATTCCAGAACTCTGAGTCGAACTCCGTGAACACATCGATGCCCCACCGGTACACCGTGCCTTCCTGCGCGACTCCCCAGGAGCGAATCACCATGGTGAAGGCCCAGAACGCTTCACTGACCTTCCCTTCCCTCAGCAGTAGGGAGAGCAGCTTGTCGAAACGAGCGTGCTCGACCGCGTAGACGCGTGCGCCGAGGAAATCTGGAAACCATCGTGCGCCTTCGAGCTTCTTGAGGACTTCGAAGGCCTCCGAGCCCTCGTCCAACTCAAGCAGTGCGTCGATGAGCCCTTCGAGCGTGCCCCGCAGGCTCGCTCCGCGCGGATCGCTGCGACGGAAGTGCTCGCTCGCCAGCTCATAGAGCGTCCGCCGCAACAGCACCAGTTCCGGATGCCCCTCGCATTGGACGAACACGGTGTCGGCGGCCATCTGCTCGACCTGCTCGTTTCCCGCCATCGAACGCAGTGCGCCCGTCAGCATCTTGGCCATGGTCGGATCGTGCCCGTCTCGCACCTGCCTGATCGCTCCCTCGATCAGGCGTGGAAGCGTCTGGCCGAGCACGGCGGCCGTCGATTCGCCGCCTTCGGCGCGGTTCTCCGCGTCACCTTCCGCGTCCGCCCCGGCGGTCACCAGGAGCTTGCCCAGGACCTTCTCGAAATGCTCTGCGGCCTTCGGGTAGTGGTCGTTCGTGAGCGCGAGGATGTGGAGCAGCCGCGCATAGTGATGGGCGGTGAGCGGCTGATGCAGAAGGCCCTCGATGAGCTCACCGAGGTCGTCGACCGTGACCAGGAGCCGCTCGGCGACCAGGTCCGGCTCGATCGGTGCGATCCTCGTCGGCCGTCCGCCTTCCGTCTGGCCGCCGGGGTACAGCCGCAGTGCGGCCTTCACGGCGTCTCTGCGGTTGACGTTGTAGAGGTCCTCCCAGAGCGGCGAGCACTTCAGGAACTCCGCCGCTTCGGTCGGCGTCGGCTCGGTGAGGGTCGTGATCGCGATCGCGTGCAGGGCCTGGTCGTTCTCTTCGAGGGGAACCGAGCTCGTCGTCAGCCCGTTCACGCTCGCCCAGCGCTGGCGCCTCTCCCTGCGAATCAGGTGGTCGAGCAGGGCGTCCCGCAGACGGTCCGGTGATGCCGAGGGCACGCCGCCGCTGCGCGCGGCGAGCAGTGCGGCGATGTGGACCAGCAGCGGGGAGTCGTAGTGGTCGTGCTCGACCACGCCGAGGTGATCGTCCATCACGCCGTCCATCGCGCCATCGACGGCGGCGTCCACCGCGTCGTCCATTGCGAGGCCGTCGATCGGGCCCACGGCGAAGCGCTCGAACGCGGCCTTGAAGTGGAGGCGTTTCAGCTCCCGGTCGAAGGGCTGCTGAGCGAGCGTCACCTTCGCGGAGTCGCCCTCGATCCTGAGGCGTCGGCTCAGGACGCCCCGGCCGTAGTCGTCCACCTGGTCGTACCAGTTGGTGGTCGAGCGCGACACGAGCAGCACGCGGACCGGGCCCATGAGCGCGGAGCCCAACTCGTCGAGCCGGGTCAGGAGGGCGGCGACCTTCGCGGCGATGGCCGGGCGCTCCACGTAGTCGAAGACGATGAGCGTCGACTGCCGAGCTTGGAAGGACTCCCAGCGGGCGGTGTCGTCCTCGCGCGCGAAGCCCGCCAGCCAGTGCCGTTCCCGGTCGTCTTGGAGGCGTCGGCAGAGCTCGGCGGCGAGGCGGGTCTTCCCGGAACCGCCGGGGCCCAGGAGGATCCGGACGGCGACGTCGGGCGCGCCTGTCCGCTTCGCTTCTCGGAGCAGCGGAGGCCCTTGGGGGCGTTGCGGTTCGTTGCACCAGTCGGCCAGTTCGTCGAGCACGTCGCCGTGGCTCGCCTCGACGAAGGGGACCTGGCCGTAGCGGGCGGTGATGAGCTTGAAGTCGGTCTCCTCGCCGAGCGGCTCGAAGGCGGGTTTGATGAGCGGGTCTTCGGAGGCGATCGTGTGCGGCCGGGGGTCGCCGAGGAGTCGCCGCAGGCGGGGTTGGCCGAGGATGAGGGGCGCGGGGACGAGGAGGAACTTGTCCCTCCAGGCGGGCAGGAGTTTGGCGGCGATGCCGAGGAGGCGGCCGTGGTCGTCGCGGATCATGGCGCCGGAGAGCCCGGCCCAGGTGGTGGCGTCGGCGGGGAGTGTCGAGGTCACCGAGAACACCATGGCGTTGCGGGTCTTGCCCTCACCGGGGAGGAAGGTGCCGTCCACCGGTGTCGAGTGGAAGCGTTCGGTGTCCTTGGACGCCCAGGGGAAGCCGATGCCGTGGGCGCCGACGGCGCCGATGAATCCGGAGTACTCGGCCCAGACGGGGTGCTGGTCGATGGGGGCCTTGAGTCCCTCGGCGTGCAGCAGTGCGACATCGAGGACGTCGGAGTCGATCGGGCCGTCGGAGGGAAGCGGCCAGATGACCTCGGCGGTGAGCTCGCGGTCGCCGGTCGCGAGGCGAGTAGAGACCGACTCGGCCGCAATGACATCGTGAGCGCAGGTGAGGACCAGGCCGTCCGCGACAAGGTAGCCGCTGAGGGTATGGAGGCGGCGGCCGTCCGCCCCCGAGACGACGGTCTTGACCTCGACGACGCGGGCCTCCAACTGCCCGAACCCAATCCCGCTCATCGTTCACTCCCCCGGCTCCATGGAGTCTCCGGAACGAACAGTCGTCCTGAGCCGTTCGCGCTCTCCCGTCGTCCTTCGCCCGCCTCCTGAGACGAAATCCCGCAGCTCCTTGAGGTGTTCCAACCGGGCCGGACGGACGCTGTATCTCACCGGCGCCGAAGGGGGTGTCCGCATACCGCTAGTCGTCGATCGGCTCGCTCGCGGACAGGTTCAAGGTGGAGGGTCCGCCGCCGTCCCCCTCGTCGAAGGTGGGCTTCAGCACCAGCTTGATGCGGTGTTGGTTGGCGCTGTTCTCGTCCTTGCCGCCGTTGAAGCTGACCACGTTGAACAGCGAGATCCCGCCGTCCTTGCGCTTCACCTCGCCGAGGTCCATGGTCAGTTCGAGCTCGACCTCCTGGACTTCGAGCTTGAGTTCCTCATCGCTGGTGAGTTTGGCGATCTTGAGCTCTCTCCTGATCTCGGCCAGGGCCGAGCTGAGGGGAATCGGTTCCATCACACGACACTAGCGACCGCGCCGACCGCGCACGTCCCCCGGAGGTGTCGCAAACTTGACAAGACCGGGACGTCCGAGGCGGTCGATTCCGTGCCGACAGGGCGGCGGCGTCGGGCCGCTCAGCTCGGCACGCGGGCCACGGTCAGCAGGTGGTTGCTGGCCCCCAGGAGGGACGGCTCGGACTCGATCACGCGCAGTCCTTCCAAGAGGTGCTCGCGCGCCTCCTCGTCGTCGATGATCGCCCTCAGCTCCGGCATGTAGCCGGGGAAGCCCTGCACGGCGTACTGGGCGGGTCCGGCCATGCCGGCGGCGGCGAACTCCTCGGCGACGTCACCGGGGTGGTGCAGGTAGGCCGTGGTGAAGATGTCGTGGTCGAAGAAGCGCAGGTCGCCTTCCCGGAGCACGCGGAGGCTCTCGGCTGCCGAGATCGAGTGGACGGTGCCCTCGGCGTTCCACAGCAGCCAGTCGGACCAGCCCGCGGTGCGGTTGATCGTCACCGCGGCCACCACGGCGCCGGGGCGGGCGACGCGGCGCGCCTCGCGCAGGGCCCGGACGCGGTGCTCCCGCTCGGTCAGGTGGTACAGCGGGCCCATGAGCAGGACCGCGTCGAAGGAGGCGTCCTCGCACGGCAGGGCGCGGGCGTCGCCGAGCTTCGCCTCGACGCCGGGCAGTTCGGCGGCCACGGCCACCTGGCTCGCCACCGGATCGACGAGGGTCACCTTGTGGCCGTCGGCGGCCAGCCATTCGGCGTGGACGCCGGTGGCGCCGCCGACGTCGAGCACGTCGAGGCCCGTTCCGGGCAGGACGCGGCGCAGCAGCTCCTGCACGCGGATGAACTCCAGGCGCCCGCCCGCGCTCGACTTCAGGCGCTCGCGCTCGCCGCCCAGCTCGTAGTACGCCTTGATCTCCCGCTCGATCTCCCATTGGCTCATGGCCTCGATCCTCGCCCACGGGCGGCGCGACCGCCAGCGGTTTTCACCGGGCCCGCCGCGCTTCCCTGTGATGGAAGCCATAACAGGGTCCTGTCATGGATTTCGGCGCTGTCCCGTTCAGAGGGCAAGCGAAACAGACAGGAGCAAGGGCATGCGACACCACATCATCGTCCTCGGCGCCGGATACGCGGGGGGCTACGCCGCCGGATACCTCGCCCGCCATCTCCACCCCGACGACTTCGAGATCACCGTCGTGAACGCCGAAGCCGACTTCGTCGAGCGGCTGCGCCTCCACGAGCTCGCCGCCGGACACGAGCTGCGTCGACACCGGCTGGAGGAGATCTTCGAGGGCACCGGCGCCAGGCTTCGAGTGGCGCGCGTCACCGCCGTCGACCCCGACCACCGGACCGTCACCGTCGTCGACGACGAGGGCGTCGACCGGCTCGAATACGACACGCTGCTCTACACGCTCGGCAGCAGCGTCGCCGACCACGGCGTCCCGGGCGTCGCCGAGCACGCCTTCCACATCGCCGGACGGCCCTCGGCGCTGCGCCTGCGCGAGCGCCTGGACGAACTGGGCGAACACGGGAAAGTCCTGTTCGTCGGCGGCAACCTGACCGCGATCGAGGGATCCACCGAGATCGCCGCCCTCCGGCCCGGCCTCCAGGTCGCCCTCGCCACCGACGGCGAACTCGGCGGCTGGCTGGGCCCCAAGGCCCGCCCGCACCTGCTGCGTGCCTTCGACCGGCTCGGGATCGAGGTCCATGAGCGGACGCCCATCGAACGCGTCACGGCCACCGGTGCCGTCGCCGCCGACGGCACCGCCTTCGACACCGACGCGGTCGTGTGGGCGGCCGGCTTCGCCGTCCACCCCATCGCCGCGGCCAGCGGCCTCGCCGTCGAGGACGACGGCCGCATCACCGTCGACGCCGAAATGCGGTCGGTCTCGCACCCGGAGGTCTACGCCGCCGGCGACAGCGTCTGCGCCATCGACAAGCACGGCCGGCCGCTGCCGATGAGCTGCGCTTCGGCGGGATTCACCTCCATGCGGGCGACGGCCGCCATCCTGAAGGACCTGACCGGGCGCAAAGGGGCGAACACGCCGCTGGCGTACCTCGGCAACTGCATCAGCCTCGGCCCGAAGGACGCGGTCTTCCAGGCGGTCGACGGCCAGGCGCGGTCGAAGGGCTGGGCGCTTCGGGGCCGCCCAGCCGCGCACTTCAAGGCGTTCGTCCTCAGGGGCACCGTGTGGAACGTCGGCCACCCGACCTACGGGCGCCCGACCCGCAGGCACCGCCTGGCGGCCGCTCCCGGCCGCTCCGCCGCGAAAACCGCGCCCGCCCGCTCCGATGAGGCGGTATCCACCTAGAGTCGCCTGTATGGACACCGCCACCGTGGAACGCTTCGAGGCCAACCGGGACCGGTTGGCCTCGCTGGCGTACCGTCTGCTCGGTTCCGCGGCCGACGCCGAGGACGTGGTGCAGGACGCGTTCCTGCGCTGGCAGGCCGCCGACGTCGGGCGCATCGAGGTGCCCGAGGCGTGGCTGACGAAGATCGTCACGAACCTCTCGCTGGACCGGCTCCGCTCGGCGCAGGCCAGGCGTGAGCGCGCGGTCGGCGACTGGCTGCCCGAGCCGCTCCTGGAGGGCGACCCGATGCTGGGACCGGCCGACACCGCCGAGCAGCGCGAATCGGTGAGCTTGGCGGTGCTGACGCTCCTGGAGCGCCTCCCGCCGGTCGAGCGGGCCGTCTACGTCCTGCGCGAGGCCTTCTCCCACAGCCACGCCGAGATCGCCGAGATCCTCGACATCACCGAGTCCGCCAGCCAGCAGCACGCCCTCAGGGCCAGGCGCCACGTCACCCGCCAGGGCGGCACTGCGGAGGTCGACCGGGCCCTGGCGCAGCGCGTCGTGGAGGCATTCGTGGAGGCTGCCGCCTCGGGCCGCACCGAACGGCTGGTGGCGCTGCTGACCGACGACGCGACCGCGGTCTCCGACGGCGCTGGGCTGGCGGAGAAGCTGGTGCGGCTCTCGGTCCCCGAGCGGATCGCCGCCGCCGTACAGGCCGCGTTCAGGCCGACCCCGACGAAGCGGCGGCTGGTCGGCGGCACTCCGGCGATCCACACCGGGATGGTCAACGGCTCCCCCGCGATGATCGCGGCACTCGACGGTCGGGTGGTGGGCATGCTGATCCTGGAGCTCCGCGGCGACAAGATCGCGGCCGTGCGCGGCATGGCCTTCCCGGCCAGGATCGGCCGCGTCAACGAGGAATGGGGGCGGCGCGAGCACGGCGAGCCCCTCCGCGAGCTCTGGTGAGCGGCACGGATCGCCGCCGCGAAGCGGCGACTGGTTCGGGTGGTGGTGGGCGGCTCTAGTTCGCGGCCACCCGCAGACCCAGGGCCACCATGATCCCGCCGGTGACGCCGTTGATCCACGCCCGCACCTTCGGGCGGGTGAGGAAGCGGCGCATCAGGCCGACGAGGTTGGCCAGCACCAGGAACCACAGGCCGTTCGCGGCCATCGCCACCGCCGCGAGCTCCCCGACGTACGTCCAGTGGGCGCCGCCGCCGATGAACTGCGGCATCAGCGCCGTGAAGAACACGGCCGCCTTCGGGTTGAGCAGGTTGCACAAGAGCCCCGAGCGGAACGCCGCCCACCGGCTCATCTGCCGCTCCAGCTCGACCTCGACGACCGGCTTGGAGCGGTCCTTGAGGGCCGCGACGATCGAGCGGACGCCGAGATAGACGAGGTAGGCGGCGCCCGCGAGCTTGACGGCGGTGAACGCGGCGGCCGAGGCGGCGAGCAGCGCCGCCAGCCCGGCGGCGGTGAGCACCACCCAGACGCTGACGCCGAGCGCGACGCCCAGGGCCGTCCACATCCCGCTCACCCGGCCGCTCAGCATGGTGTTGCGGGTGACCATGACGAAGTCGGGGCCGGGCACGATCGAGGCCACCAGGATCGCGGTCGCGAACACCAGCAGTGCGGTCATCGGCGGCTCCCTCAGTCGGCGCGGAACCCCATTCTCCCACCGGCCGGGCCGCTCGCCCAGCCCCGGCGGACTAGCAGCGCGACCGGGACGAGCAGGAGCGCGCCGATCCACAGCACGTCCGGCGCGGCCGAGGCGTCGACGACCAGGCCGCCGCCGAAGGAGCCGACCGCGATCGAGAGGTTGAACATCATCGTGTTCAGCGAGGTCGCGGCCTCGGCTTCGCCGGGGGCGGCACGCAGGTACCAGGTCTGCACGGCCGGGGAGACCATGCCGTAGCCCAGGCCCCACAGGAGCAGGACGGCCGCGGCCGCTGACACGCTGCCGACGGCGAAGGCCATGAGCGCCATGGCCAGGGCCATCGCGGCGGCGACGGCGAACAGGGTGGGCCGCAGGCGGGAGCCGATGAGCGAGCCGGAGGCGACGGTGGCGGCGAGCGCGGCGACGCCGAAGGCCATGAGCAGGCCGCCGACGGCGCCGCCCGCGACGCCGTTCGCGGCCAGGATGGGGCCGATGTAGGTGTAGGCGACGAAGTGGCCCGAGACGATGAGGAACGTCAGGGCCAGGCCGGTGCGCACGCCCGCGTTGCGGCGCACCATGCGGGCGAGCGAGGCGAAGCGGACGGCGCCGGTCGAGGGCAGCTTCGGGACCAGGAGGGCGATCGCGGCGAGCACGGCCAGGCTCAGGACGCCGAGGACGACCAGGGCGGCCCGCCAGCCGAGGTGCCCGCCGACGAAGGTGCCGGCCGGGACGCCCAGGACGGTCGCGGCGCCGATGCCGCCGTAGACGGCGGCGGTGGCCCGCGGCACGGACGCCTCGGGCACCAGCCGCAGGGCGATGCCGCCGGCGACCGACCAGAACGCGCCGATGCTGAGGCCGACCAGGACGCGGGCGGCGAGCATGAGGCCGAAGTCGTCGACGGCGGCGGCGCCGAAGTTCGCGGCGGCCACGAGCGCGGCCAGGGCGAGGAGGACGAGGCGGCGGTCGGCGCGGCCGGTCAGGACGGTGCTCACCGGGGCGGCGACGGCCGCGACCAGGCCGGGGACGGTGATCATGAGGCCGGCGGTGCCGGCGCTGACGCCGAGCTCGGCGCCGATGGGGCTCAGCAGGCCGACGGGGAGCATCTCGGCGGTCATGACGACGAAGACGCCGAGGGCGACGGCGGCCACGGACAGCCACTGCTTGAAGGTGGCGCGCTGGACGGTGGAGTGGGTGGGGCGGACGCGTTCGAGGACGGTCACGGCACGGCCTTTCGGTCTCGGTTCTCGGCACGACCCGGCTGGGTCTTCTATGCCGGAACCGGTCCACCACTCGGTCCGTGCGGCGGCGACGCGGGCGGGGTCTGCGCAGGGGCCGAGTTCGCCTCGGCCGGGACGGACGTCGCCCGTCCCCTGGCGGTGCGCAGGGCCGTCGCCCTGTCCGGACGCCGAAGCACCCGGGGCGTGGCCGCTCCTTCGAGATTAGCACCGCGGCCCGGTTCCCGGCCCGGTCGCGGCCGTCCCGCCAGGCGGCCCGGCGCGGACTCGTCGCAGGCGTGTGGCGAGGTCATGCCACACTCGTTCTCGCACCCCGACGAAAGGAATGGCGAGCACATGGCGACAGAAGGCGGCACCAAGGCGGTCATGGCGGCCCTCTTGGCGAACACGGGCATCGCGATCAGCAAATTCGTCGCCGCCGGGATCACCGGCTCGGCGTCGATGCTGGCCGAGGGCGTCCACTCGGTGGCCGACGCCTCCAACCAGGGGCTGCTGCTGCTCGGCGGCAAGCGGGCCAAGCGCGAGGCGAGCCCAGCCCACCCGTTCGGGTACGGGCGCGAGCGGTACATCTACTCCTTCATCGTCGCGATCGTGCTGTTCAGCGTCGGCGGCCTGTACGCGCTCTACGAGGGCTACCACAAGCTGTCCGATCCGCACGAACTCGAGTCGCCGATGGTCGCGATCGTCGTGCTCGTCATCGCGATCGTCCTGGAGATCTTCTCGCTGCGCACGGCCGTCCAGGAGTCGAACGCGGTGCGCGGGCGGAAGTCGTGGGTCCAGTTCGTGCGCGGCGCGAAGTCGCCCGAGCTGCCCGTGGTCCTGCTGGAGGACATCGGCGCGCTCGTCGGCCTGATCGCGGCGCTGCTCGGCGTGGGCCTGGCCGTCATCACCGGCGAGCCGATCTTCGACGCCCTCGGCACCATCGTCATCGGCGTGCTGCTCGTCGTGATCGCGGTCGTGCTGGCCATCGAGACCAAGAGCCTGCTCCTCGGCGAGTCGGCCACCTTGGAGCACATCAAGGCGATCGAGGCCGCAATCCTCGAAGGCGAGGAGATCACCGACATCATCCACCTCAAGACGCTGCACATCGGGCCCGACGAGCTGCTGGTGGCCGCGAAGATCGGCGTGCAGAACTCCGAGAGCGGCGAGCAGATCGCCGCCGAGATCAACGCCGCCGAGGACCGTATCCGCGCGGCCGTGCCGATCGCGACGAGGATCTACCTGGAGCCGGACCTGCGGCGGGAGAGCGCGGAGTAGCGGCCCACCGCCGGTTCTGGCAAGCTCGACGCATGGCGAAACTGGTGCTGGACCTGCACGACATCTACAACAAGGGCGACCAGATCGACCGCGCGCTGCGGGACGTCATCGACGAGGCGATCGCGAAGAGGATCGACACCGTCGAGATCATCCCCGGCAAGGGCTCGGGGCAGCTCAAGAAGAAGGTGCTGCGGTTCCTCGACCAGAAGGACGTCAAGGCGCTCTACCACCGCGTCGACAAGGACTCCAAGAACTTCGGCCGCCTGTTCGTGCACTTCAAGCACAAGAAGCGGCGGTGACCGCCCGGTGCCGCGCCCCCTCGCGGCACCGGCGGCGCCTACCCCTCCTCGGCGCCGAGCAGTTCGAGCAGGCGCAGTACCGGAACCCGGTAGCTGTGCCCGATCCTGAGGACCTGGACGGGGAACTCGCCGTCCTTGGCCAGCCGGTAGGCGACCGTCCGCCCGATCCCGAGGATCTGCGCGGCCGTCTCGACGTTCGTCATGACCCCGAGCGCCTTGACGCGCTCGACGGTCCAGATCTCGTCCATGGCGACACTCGAAGGCTCCACCTTCACATCCGGTGTCATGCTCGTCCTTTCCTCTACGGCGGTCCCTCGGGCCGCGAAGCCGCACCCCGCACCGGCACGGGGTGCGCCGGCACACCGCCGTCCAGAACCAGTCGACCCGATATGTCACGGCAAGTCCATAGCGCGGCACGGGATTCACCCGCTCGCGTGTCATCTTCGCCTCTGCGGCGGCCGCCCTCTTTCGCCGAGCCGAAAAGATAGGCTAGCCTTACCTACATGCTTGACGACGCCGGACTGAGCGGCCGCGCCCTGGAACTCGCCTACTTCGGCGAGACCGTCGTGCACGGCGCCGACATCGAACTGCGCGGCGGCGAGGTCACCGCCCTCCTCGGCCCCAACGGCAGCGGCAAGTCCACCCTGCTGCGCTCCCTGGCCCGGCTCCACCGGCCGAGCGCCGGCGAGATCGCCTTCGCCGACGGCACGCTCGCCGCCGCTCTGGGCCCCAAGGACTTCGCCCGGCGCGTCTCCCTGCTCGCCCAGTCCAGGCCCGTGCCCGGCGGTGTCCGCGTCGTCGACGTCGTCGGCTACGGGCGCCACCCCTACCGGGGCCGCTGGCGCTCGGGCGACGAGGACGGCCCCGCCGCCGTCGACCGGGCCATGGACATCTGCGGCGTCGCCGACATGGCCGAGCGCGGCCTCGAGACGCTCTCCGGCGGTGAGCGCCAGCGGGTCTGGCTCGCCTCCTGCCTCGCCCAGGACACCGACACGCTCCTGCTCGACGAGCCCACCACCTATCTCGACCTGCGCTACCAGGTGGAGATCCTCGACCTCATCCGCGACCTGGCCGACGAGCACGGCACCGCCGTCGGCGTCGTCCTCCACGACCTCGACCAGGCCGCCGCCGTCGCCGACCGCGCCGTCCTGCTCCACGACGGCCGCGTCAAGGCCGCCGGCACGCCCGCCGAGGTCCTCACCCCCGCGAACCTCACCACCGCCTACGGCATCGACATCGAGGTCGACACCGATCCCACCACCGGTCTGCTCACGACCCGCCCCATCGGCAAGCACAGCCGACGGCTCGTGGCCGCCGCCGAATAACGAAGGAACCCGATGACGAACCACCACCTGCGCGCCGCCGTGCCCGCGGCACTCGCCGCGGCGGCCCTCCTCGCCACCGCCGCCTGCGGCACCACCGAGGAGACCGGCGGAGGCGACGACGAGACCGCCGCCGCGGCCGGGCCGGTCTCCACCGTGGACGCCCGCGGCGAGACCGTCGAGCTCGAAGCGCCCGCCGAGACCGTCGTGACCCTCGAATGGGCCGAGACCGAGATCGTCGCCAGCCTCGGCCTCATGCCCGCCGGCGCCGCCGACGTCGAGGGCTACCGGACCTGGGTCGGCACGGCCGTGCCGCTCGACGACACCGTCGCCGAAGTCGGCACCCGCCAGGAGCCGTCCGTCGACTCCATCGCCGGGCTCAGCCCGGACCTGGTCATCATGGAGACCGACGACGAGGCCCTCATCCCCCAGCTCGAGGAGTTCACCACGGTCCTGGTCGTCCAGGGCTCGGACGCGGCCGACAACGTCGCCCGCCTGAAGTCCGACGTCACCATGATCGCCGACCTGCTGGGCAGGAACGACGAGGCCGAGGCGCTCCTAGCCGACTTCGACGCGAAGGTCGAGGAGGTCGCCTCCGCGATCGAGGCCGCCGGCACCGGCGAGACCCCGTACCTGTTCGCCGACGCCTGGGACGACGGCTCGACGATCTCCATCCGGCCCTTCGGCGCCGGATCCATGCCCGGCGCGCTCGCCGGGGCCGTCGGGCTGACGAACGCCTGGACCGGCGAGACCGACGAGCTCTGGGGCCTGGGCGCCACCGACGTCGAGGGCATGGCCCAGTTCACCGAGACCGAGCTCAAGTTCATCTACAACGACTCGGCCGGGGACGGCATCTTCACCGAGACGCTCGCGGGCAACGCCATCTGGGACGGCCTGTCGTTCGTCGAGGAGGGCGAGCTGTACAAGGTGCCCGACGGCGCCTGGATGTTCGGCGGCCCGCGCTCGTGCGAGCTCTTCCTCGACTTCTACGCCGAGGTCTACGCGAGTTGAGCCGCACCCTGACACCGCCGGCGCGACCGGAGACCCCGGCCGCGAGCACCCGCTTCCTTCCTACGGCGACGATGTTCACTGTCACCGCCGGGGTCCTGGTCGCGCTGGCGGCTCTCCACCTCACGCAGGGCACCTCGGCGGTCGACACCGGCGACCTGCTGCGCCTGCTCGTCGGCGCGGCCGACCAGGGAGTGTGGAACGTCCTGTCAGGGGCCCGCCTGCCGCGCCTGGCCGCGGGCGTCCTCGTCGGCATCGCCCTGGGCGTCTCGGGCGGCCTGCTCCAGTCGGTCGCCCGCAACCCCCTGGCCAGCCCCGACACGCTCGCGGTGAACGCCGGGGCGTACCTGGCCGTCACCGTCGTCGCCGCCTTCGGCATCTCGCTGCCGCTGCTCTCGGGCGTCGGCGTGGCCTTCCTCGGCGCGATCGCCACCGCGGCGCTCGTGCTCGCCATGGCATCGGGCGGCGGCTCGGCCACCACCAGGCTCATCCTCGCCGGCTCGGCGACCGCGATGGCCGCGAACGCCATGGTCTCACTCCTGCTCATCTTGTTCCAGCAGGAGACGATCGGCCTGTTCGCGTGGGGCTCGGGGAACCTGACGCTCACCGGCTTCGCGCCGATCCTCCAGACCGCGCCGCTGGTGGTCCTCGCCGTGGGAGGCGCCGTCGCGATCGGCGCCAAGCTCGACATCATGCGCCTGGGCGACGACACCGCCTCCAGCCTCGGCGTCCACGTCAGGCGCACCCGGCTCCTCGCGGTCGTGGCCGCGCTGCTCCTGGCCGCGTGCGCGGTGACCGTGGCCGGCCCGATCGGCTTCGCCGGACTGGCCGCGCCGGTCGCGGCGCGCCTGGTCGCCCAGCGCGTGCCCGGCCTCATGCCGCACAGGGTCCTGCTGCCGTTCAGCGGCCTGTGCGGGGCGGTCGTCATCGTCGGCGCCGACGTGGCGCTGCGGGCGGCGGTCGGCGCCGAACGCGGCGTCTTCATCCCGGTCGGGGTGGCGACCACGCTGCTCGGCGTGACCGTCATGGTGTGGCTGGCGCGCCGGATGACCGGCGCGGGCGGCGAGGACCGCCCGGCGATGCTCCACGGCGCGGCGAACCGCGGCCGGCTCGCGTTCGGCCTCATCGTCGCCGGGCTGTCGGCGGCCGCCGCCGCGGCGGTGGTCGCCGGGATGCTCATGGGCGATCAGCTGCTCTTGGGCGGCGACATCTGGAACTGGGTGCAGGGCCGCACCGGCTCGGCCTACACGTGGATCATCGACCAGCGCTACCCGCGCGTGCTCGCGGCGGTGCTCGCGGGCGCGGCCCTGGCCGCCGCCGGAGCGGTCACGCAGGGCGTGTGCCGCAACCCGCTCGCCGAGCCGGGCATCATCGGCGTCACCGCCGGGGCCGGGGTGGGCGCGGTCGCGGTCATCACGCTCGCGCCGGACGCCGGATCGTGGACGGTCACCGCGTTCGCGGCGGTCGGCGGCCTCGGGGCCTTCGCGATCGTCTACTCGCTGGCGTGGCGCGGGGGCCTGGACACCTCCAGGCTGGTCCTCATCGGCATCGGCGCCGCCGCGTTCGGCATGGCGGTCGTCACGCTCATCATCCTGTACTCCGATCCGTGGAACACGCCGAAGGCGATGACCTGGCTGTCGGGCACCACGTACGGGCGCACCGCGGACCGGCTCATCCCGCTGGCCGCGGCCCTGGTGGTGATCGTGCCGTTCCTGGTCTCGCGCCGCCGCGAGATCGACCTGCTGTCGCTGGACGACGACACGCCTCGGGTGCTCGGCGTCCGCCTGGAGCGGACCCGCTTGCTGCTGCTGGCCGCGGCGGCGGTGCTGACGGCGGCGGCCGTGGCCGTGGTCGGGGTGATCGCGTTCGTGGGCCTGGTCGCGCCGCATCTGGCGAGGGGGCTCGTGGGCTCGCGCCACACGCGGGTGCTGCCGGTGTCGGTCCTCTTGGGAGTGCTGCTGGTGAGCGTCGCGGACACTCTGGGCCGCACGGTGATCGCCCCGGCGCAGATCCCGGCCGGCCTGGTGTGCGCGCTGATCGGGACGCCGTACTTCATCTGGCTGCTGTGGCGCGGGCGCGCCCGCGCGGCCTGACCGCCCGGGCCTCGGATTCGGGACGAGTGACGGAGCGGCCGCAGCTCATCACGGGCGAAGGCGCCCCGTGACACGGAACCGCGGGATCCTCCCCGGCGTCGGACTGGCAGAACCGCACTAAAATGGGCTTGCAGTGCCCCCATAGGTTTGGAGCCCTCATCATGGCCTATTCGCAGCCGCCCCAGTACAGTTTCGGCGACTCAGGCGACAACCAGCAGCAACAGCCGTATCAGCAACCGCAGTCGCCGGGCGCGCCCGGCTACTCGCCGCAGCCCCAGCCGCCGCAGCCGACGACGTCGTACCAGCCGACGCAGCCGGTGGCGCAGCCTCCGGGCCCCTTGCCGCCGGGCCCGCCGCGGGGGCCGAAGTCCTCGCCGGTCCTGCCGGTGCTGGCCATCGCCTCGGCGCTGTGCTTCGTCGGCGCCGTGCTGTTCGGGATCCTGTGGTTCCAGGCGAACGGGAAGACCGAGGACGCCGAGAACCTGGCCGACGAGCGGGCCTCGACCATCGACGATCTCGAAGGCCGGGTCGCCGACGCCGAGGAGCTCGAAAGCCAGCTCACCGAGGCCGAAGACCAGGTCGCCGAGCTCGAAGGCCAGGTGAGCGACCTGGAGTCGCAGGTGGGCGAGATCGAGGCGATGCAGACGTGCCTCGACGACCTCCAGACCTACTACGGCACCGAGGTCGGCTCGGAAGAAGAGGACGCGGCGCTCGCAGAGGTCTCCGTCAGCTGCGCCGGCTACGTGTTCTGACCACGGACGGCGGGCCCGCTCGCGCGGCGGGCGGGCCGCCTCTCCCGGTCGAGGCGGACATGCGCGCATGGTGCCGTATCGGCACCCGGTGGTAGTATTCGAGGTCGCAACGGGTCGCCTCTGCCTTCGGCCGGAGGTCTCCGGACCGGTAAGGCGGGCGCCGTTGGCGCGTCGGCCTCCTCACTCCGCCGCGCGGGGAACAGGGAGGCGTCGGCTTCCGAGAGCGTCACCAGGATGCAGCGGCCATACGGAAGTGAAGCGATGGCAGAACACGCGGTCGACGAGCTGTCGGACACTCGCGTGCCCAGTACGCGGACGCCGTACCCACCCCTAGCCGAGGAGCGACACTTGGACCGTCCGTTGCGCATCACTGAATACGGCGAACGAGGAGCCGTCGGCCTGCGGGTCGCCGGTGAGATCGACTTGAACGGCCACGAGGCCTGGGAGCGGGCGCTGCGGCGCGCGTCGGGCCGCGGCGACGAGATCCGGCTGGACCTGTCCGGGCTGAGCTTCATCGACGTCCGCGGCACCGCGCTGCTGGTGGACGTCGCGGCCCTGCTGCCCGAGGGGCGCCGGTTCGTGGTGCAGAACGCTCCGGCCGCTCTGCTCCGGGTGATGCAGGTCCTGTGGCCCGACGGCGCTTCCGCGATCATCTTCAAAGGAGACCAATGACCTCAGCGCCCCCAGTCGAGGCAGAGGAACCGTTTGAGCACCCGGCGCTGTTCTACTCCAGTGACGACGAGTACTTGAACGGCACCATCCCGTTCATCGACAAGGGCCTCTCCGCCGACGAGCCGGTGGCGGTCGCCGTGCCGAAGCGCAACCTGGAGTCCATCCGGAGCGCACTCGGCGGCACCGCCGAACGCGTCCTCCTGGTCGACATGGGCGAGGTGGGCGCCAACCCGGGGCGGATCATCCCCGGGGTGCTGCACGCCTTCACCGACGCGCACCCCGACCGCCGGGTGCGCATCATCGGCGAACCGATCTGGCCCGGCCGCAGCGAGGACGAGTACACCGCCTGCGTCCAGCACGAGGCGCTGCTCAACCTCGCGTTCAACGGCCGCCCCGTCACCAAGCTGTGCCCTTACGACGCCAAAGGGCTCGATCAGCGGATCATCACCGACGCCGAGGCCACCCATCCCGTTCTGATCGATCACGCCGGCCGTCGCCCCAGCGACCGGTACGATCCGGACCGCGTCCTGGCCGACTGCAACCGGCCGTTCGCGCTCCCGCCGCGGTCGGCCATCGAGCGCGCCGCCGATCTCGCCACGCTCGACAACGCGCGCTGGTTCGCCACGGCGTACGGGCGGAGGGTCGGGCTGTCGGCGATGCAGCTCATCGACCTCGAGATCGCCCTGACCGAGCTGCTCACGAACAGCATCCACCACGGCGGCGGGGTCGGCACCTTCCGCGTGTGGACCGACGGCGGGCACCTGGTCTGCGAGGTCAACGACGCGGGGCAGATCACCGACCCGCTCGTGGGGCGCCGCCCCAGCGACGATTCGGAGCATTACGGGCGGGGGCTGCTGCTGGTCAACCAGGTCGCCGACCTGGTCCGCATGCACACCGGCCCGCAGGGGACGACCGTGCGGATCTACCTGCGGCTGCCCGAGCGGTAAGGCTCGGGCGCTCATGCCGGGGTGTTGGTGAGGCCCTCGCGCAACTCCTCCAACATCCGGTTCAACAACCGCGACACATGCATCTGCGAGATCCCCACCTCCTGGGCGATCTGCGTCTGCGTCATATCCCCGAAATACCGCAACGCCAAAATCCGCCGCTCACGAGAGGGCAACTCCTGAATCAGAGGAACGAGGGACTCATGATTCTCCACCAACGCCAACCCCGCATCCTCGACCCCCACCGACTCCGCCAACGACGCCCGCTCCGCACCCTCGAACGGCGCCTCATCCAACGACACCGCCCGATACGCCGCCCGCGCCTCCAGACCCTCCGCCACCTCAGCCACACTCACCCCCAAATGCTCAGCCAACTCCCCATCCGAAGGCGGACGACCCAACACCTGCGCCAACTCCGCACTCCCCTGATTGATCGCCAACCGCAACTCCTGCAACCGCCGCGGCACCCGCATCGGCCACGCCGTATCCCGGAAATGCCGACGCACCTCCCCCATCACCGTCGGCACCGCATACGACAGAAAATCCGCCCCCTGACCCGGATCGAACCGATCCACCGCATGAATCAGACCCACCGACGCCACCTGCACCAGATCATCACGCGCGATCCCCTTCCCCGAAAACCGCTGCGCAATATGCTCAGCCAGAGGCAGATACCCCGTCACCAACGCCTCACGCACCTCCGCCCGCCGCGGATCACCCTCCGCCAACCCCACCAACTCCTCGAACAACGGAGCAAGATGAGCATATTCGTTGCCGCTTCTCTTTTCCTTGGTCTGCTTGCTGTCCGCCATGGGAATACCATCCTGCCCGTCGTGTCGGCATGGCGCCGACGGTTCGGTCGGCTCGTGCTTCCTGGGCTCCGCCGCCGTGCGGCCTTGTTCTGATATGCGGGGGACTGTGGCTGGTCTCGGACTCGAGTTCGTGAATCGTTTCTCTTGAGGATTTCACCTCTCGGGGCGTCTGAGCGGGCATCGCCCGATTCACGTGCCGATCGACCACCTCCGTGGCATGCAACTCGCCAAGTATGTTCACGTCGACTTCGTCAGACTACTACACCAAGATCATCCTGTCAGCAGTTTCAAGGGCGGTTTTTCGGAGACGCCACTCCGGCACCAATCCAGTCAGAAACTCCACTGAGGATAGAAGTGGGTCTGAGCAGTGATTTCACGCCCGCAAACAGGGTCAATATCTCCCATTGGTTTATTCCAGCCACAGCAGTAACCGGCGAATAAATGCCCACAGCCGCCACTGCTCACTCAATTTCAATGCCATTCGACATATTAATCCAGCGCATTCGAATAACTATTCACGGCCTCTATGAAAATTATTGTTCGGGGCATCACCGAAGGCACGCGCTTGCAAGCGGGCGGCAATTCGTCACCATTCCCGCGAGACGCCGCCGCAGAGCACCGGCCTCGACCGTCGAAAGCGGGGGGCTCAGATCCGGGCCGGCTCGCGGTATTCGCCCCACTCCTCGCGCAGCGCCCCGCAGATCTCGCCGAGCGTCGCCTCGGCTCGCGCGGCGTCCAGGATCGGCTCGATGAGGTTCGCCGTGCCGCGAGCGGCGGTGACGACCTCCTGGAGCGCCCGCCGCACGGCCGCGTCGTCGCGCCCCGCGCGGCGGCGCTCGAGTGCCGCGCGCTGCTCGTGCTCGACCTCGTCGGAGATCCGCAGGATCTCGAGCTCGGGTGTGACGGTCTCGGTCAGCTCGGTGACGCCCACGACGTGCTTGGCGCCCTCCTCCAGCTGCCGCTGGTAGGCGAAGGCGGCCTCGGCGATCTCCGCGTTGAACCAGCCCTCCTCGATGCCGCGCAGGATCCCGCTCGTGACCGGCCCGACGGGGTGGCGGCCGCCCCCCATGGCCGCCTTGGCGGTCGCAGCGGGGTCCTCCCCCGCTTCGCCGCCGAGGGCGAGGATCTGGACGAACAGGTCCTCGGCGGCGGCCTCGATCTCGTCGGTGAGCGCCTCGACGTACCAGGAGCCGCCGAGCGGGTCGGCCACGTTCGTCACGCCGGTCTCGTCGCGCAGCACCGCCTGGGTGCGCAGGGCGATCTCGGCGGCCTGGTCGGTCGGCAGGGCCAGAGTCTCGTCGAGGGCGTTGGTGTGCAGGGAGTTCGTGCCGCCGAGGACGGCGGCGAGCGCCTCGACGGCGGTGCGCACCACGTTGTTGTACGGCTGCTGCGCCGTCAGCGAGACGCCGGCGGTCTGGGTGTGGAACCGGAGCCACTGGGCGCGCTCGGTCTGGGCGCCGTAGACGGTGCGCATCCACTTGGCCCAGATGCGCCGGGCGGCGCGGAACTTCGCGATCTCCTCGAAGAAGTCGATGTGGGCGTCGAAGAAGAACGACAGGCCCGGTGCGAAGCGGTCGACGTCGAGCCCGCGCGAGAGCCCCAGCTCGACGTACGAGAAGCCGTCGGCGAGCGTGAAGGCGAGCTCCTGCGCGGCGGTCGAGCCCGCCTCGCGGATGTGGTAGCCCGAGACCGACAGCGGCTTGTAGCGGGGGATGTTGGCCTCGCAGTAGGTCATGAGGTCGCCGATGAGCCGCAGGTGCGGCTCGGGCGGGAACAGCCACTCCTTCTGCGCGATGTACTCCTTGTGGATGTCGGTCTGGAGCGTGCCGTCCAGGGTGGACAGGTCGACGCCCTGCCGTTCGGCGGCGGCGAGGTACATGCAGAAGATCGGGACCGCCGGCCCCGAGATGGTCATCGACGTCGTGGTCGACCCGAGGTCGATGCCGTCGAAGAGGACGTCCATGTCGGCGGTGGAGTCGACGGCGACGCCGCAGTGGCCGACCTCGCCGGCCGCGGCGGGCTCGTCGGAGTCGCGGCCCATGAGCGTGGGCATGTCGAAGGCGACGCTGAGGCCGCCGCCGCCGGCGCCGAGGAGCATCTTGTAGCGCTCGTTGGTCTGCTCGGCGTTGCCGAAGCCGGAGAACTGCCGGATCGTCCATGCCCGGCCGCGGTAGCCGGTCGGGTAGAGCCCTCGGGTGTAGGGGTACTCTCCGGGCCAGCCGATGCGCTCCATGCGGGGGTCGGCGGCCCCTTCCGGCGGGCCGTAGGCCGGTTCGACCTCCATCCCCGACAGCGTCGTGAAGTCGGCCTCGCGCTTGGCCGCGGCCGCGTACCGCTTCTCCCAGCGCTCGCGGGCTCGGGCGATCTCCTCAGGGTCCACGTCGACACCTTCCGTCCCGGCGCGGCCTTGTGGGCCGCGCCTGTCGTCCTGCCCAATACTACGGCGCAACTGAACGCTCGTTCAGGTCGGTTGCTCCCGATCCCGGCGGCGATCGCCGTCCACCAGTCTCGCACTCGCGGCGGGGTCCGGGAGCCGTAAGTCCCGCCACCGCGGAGCGCTTGCGGGCTGTAAGTCCCGTGCTCACGGCGACGCTCGCGAGCCGTAAATCTCGCACCCACGGCGACGCTCGCGAGCCGTAAATCCCGCCCCCACGGCGACGCTCGCGAGCCGTAAATCCCGCCCCCACGGCGATGCTCGCGAGCCGTAAATCTCGCCAAGCCCGGAACGCCTCGAGTTCGACGGCGACGAGCTGGCCGGGATGGAACAGCCGCGCGACGGTCACGACCGTGGCCGTGGGCTTCACCACGCCGAAGAACTCGCCGTGGACGCGGCCCACCGCGTCGGCGTGGGCCGGGTCGGTCACGTACAGCCGCGAGCGCACCACGTCCGCCACGCTCGCCCCGGCGTGGACCATCGCGTCCAGCGCGGTGCGGAACGCCTCCTTCGCCTGCGCTCCCGCATCGTCGAGCAGCTCAGGGCGGCTTTCGACGTCGGCGGTGCAGGCGCTGGTGACCACCAGCGGCCCCACCGCCACCGCACGCGAGTAGCCGTACAACTGCGCCCATGGCCCTGATTCCTCGACGCGTTTCACCAGAGCCATAGATGCCTCCCGAGTGGCTAGAGCTCCTTCAGGAGGTTCAACGCTTCAGCGACCGTGAAGTTACGCTCGTACAGCGCCGTTCCTACGATCGCGCCTTCCACACCGACCTCCGTCAGGCCCGCCAGCGCGCGCAGGTCGTCCAGCGAGGAGACCCCGCCGGAGGCGATGACCGGCTTGTCGGTGGCCTCGCAGACGCCGCGCAGCAGGTCCAGGTTCGGCCCTGAGAGCATCCCGTCGCTCTTGACGTCGGTGACGACGTAGCGGGCGCATCCGGCCCGCTCGAGGCGCTCCAGGGTCTCGAACAGCTCGCCGCCCTCCCTGGTCCACCCCCGGGCGGCCAGACGCCCGCCCTTGACGTCCAGGCCGATGGCGACGCGGTCGCCGTACTCCGAGCAGATCCGGTCGCACCAGTCGGGGTTCTCGAGCGCCGCGGTGCCGATGTTGACGCGCCGGGCCCCCGAGTCCAGGGCCCGCTTCAGCGTCTCGTCGTCCCTGATGCCGCCGGAGATCTCGACCTGCATGTCGACCTGGGCCACGACCCCGGCGAGCAGCTCGTGGTTGCTGCCGCGCCCGAAGGCCGCGTCGAGGTCGACCAGGTGGAGCCACTCCGAGCCCTGGCGCTGCCATTCGAGGGCCGCCTCGAGCGGGTCGCCGTACTGCTTCCCGGAGCCGGCGATCCCTTGGACGAGCTGGACGGCCTTGCCGCCGGTGACGTCGACGGCGGGCAGGAGCTGAAGCGTTGTCATTTCAATCCTTTGATCCAGTTGGACAGCAGCGCGTATCCGGCGTCGCCGGACTTCTCCGGGTGGAACTGGGTGGCCGCCACCGGGCCGCGCTCGACGGCGGCGACGAACGGCTCACCGTGGTCGGCGGTGGCGACCAGCGTTCCGGGCGGGGCGGTCTTGGCGGCGTAGGAGTGGACGAAGTAGAACCGCTCGGCGGGGTCGATCCCGGCGAACAGGCGCATCTCGGCGGGCGCCTCGACGGTGTTCCAGCCCATGTGGGGGACGCGGTCGGCCTCGAGGCGCTCGACGCTGCCTTCGAAGACACCGATCCCCGCGGTCTCGACGCCGTGCTCGACGCCGCGGGTGAAGAGGATCTGCTCGCCGACGCAGATGCCGAGCACGGGCGCTCCGGCCGAGGCGCGTTCGCGCACGACCGCGTCGAGGCCGTGCTCGACGATCCCGGCCATGCAGGCGGCGAAGGCGCCGACGCCGGGCACGACGAGGCCGTCGGCGCTTCGGGCGGTGTCGAGGTCGCTGGTGAGCTCGACGTCGCCGCCGGCCCGCTCCAGCGCGCGGTGGGCGGAGCGGAGGTTGCCCGAGCCGTAGTCGAACAGGGCCACTGCGGGTTTGGACACCACGGGCCTCCTAGCCGTAGATGAGGTAGACGCCGCCGGCGAACGCCATGGCGGCGATGATCGCGCAGACGATCGCGGCGGCGCGCTTCTCGTTGCCGTGCAGGCTCTTGGCGCCGCCGAGGAGGATCCCGGCGAGCGCCATGAGCAGGATGGGTCCGACGTACTCGTTCACAGCACGCCCTTGGTGGAGGGGATGTCGTCCCCGTCGATGCGCGTCGCGGCCTTGAGCGCGCGGGCGAGGGCCTTGAACTGGGCCTCGATGACGTGGTGCGCGTCGGGCTTCTGGCCGGGGTTCGAGGCGCGCAGCACGGTGACGTGCAGGCAGATCCTCGCGTGGTAGGCGAAGGACTCGAGGATGTGGCGGGTCATCGAGGTCGGGTAGTCGGTGCTGATCATCGGGGCGATGTCGACCGGCTCCTCGTGCACCATGTAGGGCCGCCCGGACAGGTCGACGACGGCGCGGGCGAGCACCTCGTCGAGCGGCACGGACGCGTCGGCGAAGCGGACCACGCCGGCCTTGTCGCCCAGGGCCTCGGCGAAGGCCTGGCCGAGGGCGATGGCGGTGTCCTCCATGGTGTGGTGGGAGTCGATGTGCAGGTCGCCCTTGACGTCGATCTTGAGGTCGAAGCCGCCGTGCTTGCCGAGCTGGTGGAGCATGTGGTCGTAGAAGCCGACGCCGGTGGCGATCTCCACGGTCTTCTCGGTGCCGTCCAGGTCGACGTACACGTCGACGCTGGTCTCACCTGTGGTGCGGGTGATGCGAGCAGTGCGGCTCACTTGTTCTCCTTCTTGGCGAGGCTTGCGGGTCATGAACCGGTTCCGAAGAGGTCCGGGTGCCGATCCATGACGGTCTCGAAGGCGGCGAGGAAGGCGGTGGTCTCCTCCTCGGTGCCGGCGGTGACGCGCAGGCGCCCGGGCAGACCGACGTCGCGGATGAGGACGCCCTGCTCGAGGACGGCCCGCCAGACCGCGGCGGCGTCGGCCAGGCCGCCGACGAGCACGAAGTTGGCGTCCGAGTCGGCCACCGGCAGGCCCTTGGCGCGCAGGTTCTTGACGATGCGGTCCCGCTGGTGCTTGAGCTCGTCGACCTCGGCCTGGAGCCGCGCGGCGCAGGCGAGGGCGCCGCGGGCGGCGGCCTGGGTCAGGCTCGACAGGTGGTACGGCAGGCGCACCAGCAGCAGCTTCTCGACCAGTTCGGGATCGGCCGCGAGGTAGCCGACGCGGGCCCCGGCGAACGCGAAGGCCTTGCTCAACGTGCGGGTGACGACGAGGCGCTTCCTGCCTGCCAGGCGGTTCAGGGCGGTCGACTCGGGGTCGCGGGCGAACTCGGCGTAGGCCTCGTCGATGACGACGATGCCGCGGGCGGCCCCGTAGGCGGCCTCGATGACGTCGGCTCCGAGCGCGGTCCCGGTCGGGTTGTTCGGGCTGACGAGGAAGACCAGGTCGGGGTCGTGCTCGGCGATCGCGGCCCGCACATGGCCGGCGCTGAGCGTGTAGTCGTCCTCGCGTCCGGCGTCGACGAATGCGGTGCCGGTGCCGCGCGCCAGCAGCGGGTGCATCGAGTACGACGGCATGAAGCCGAGCACCGTGCGGCCCGGCCCGCCGAAGGCCTGGAGCAGCTGCTGGAGGATCTCGTTGGAGCCGTTGGCGGCCCACACGTGGTCGGCGGTCAGGCCGTGCCCGAGGTAGGCGGCGAGGTCGGTCCGCAGCGCGAGGGCGTCGCGGTCGGGGTAGCGGTTGAGGCCCCGGACCTCCCGCGACAGGTACCGCTCGACGATGGCTGCGACGTCCTCGGGAATCGCGTAGGCGTTCTCGTTGGTGTTCAGCTGCACCGGCACTTCGAGCTGCGGCGCGCCGTAGGGCGTCTTGCCGCGCAGCTCGGGGCGCAGCAGACGTTCGAGCTCGCTCATGACTCGAACCTCGCGCGGACGGCCTCGCCGTGGCCGGGGAGGTCCTCGGAGTTCGCGAAGGCCACCACGTCGGCCGCGACGGCCTCCAGGGCCTCGCGCGAGTAGTCGACGATGTGGACGCCGCGCAGGAAGGTGTGGACGCTCAGCCCGGCCGAGTGGCGCGCGCACCCGCCGGTCGGCAGCACGTGGTTCGATCCGGCGCAGTAGTCGCCGAGCGAGACCGGCGAGTAGGCGCCGACGAAGATCGCCCCGGCGTTGCGGACGCGTCCCGCCACGGCGCGGGCGTCGGCGCACTGGATCTCGAGGTGCTCGGCGGCGTAGGCGTCGGCGACGGCGACCGCCTCGTCGACGTCGGCGACGAGGATCGTCCCGGACTGCTCCCCCGCGAGCGCGGTGGCGATGCGCCCGGAGTGGCGCGTGGCGGGGACGCGGGCGGCGAGCTCGGCGTCGACGGCGTCCGCCAGGGCGGCCGAGGTCGTGATGAGGACCGAGGCGGCGGCTGGGTCGTGCTCGGCCTGGCTGATGAGGTCGACCGCGACGTGGACCGGGTCGGCGCCGTCGTCGGCGATGACGGCGATCTCGGTGGTGCCGGCCTCGGCGTCGATGCCGACCAGGCCTTTGACGGCCCGCTTGGCGGCGGTGACGTAGATGTTGCCGGGGCCGGTGATCATGTCGACCGGTTCGCACTCGCCGGCGCCGTAGGCGAACATGCCGATGGCCGCCGGGCCGCCGACGGCGTAGGCCTCGTCGAGGCCGAGGAGTCCGGCGACGGCGAGGATGCCCTGGTCGGGCAGGCCGCCGTTGGTCTTCTGGGCCGGTGAGGCCAGCGCGATGGACTCGACGCCCGCGATCTGGGCGGGGACGGCGTTCATGATGACGCTGGAGGCGAGCACGGCGAGCCCGCCGGGCGCGTACAGGCCGACCCGGCCGACCGGCACGTAGCGTTCGGTGACGACGCCGCCCGGGGCGACCTCGGTGGCGACCTCGGGGAGGCGCTGGGCCCGGTGGGCGGTGCGGACGCGGTCGATGGAGGCCAGGTAGGCGCGGCGCAGCTCGGCGTCGAGGCCGCCTGCGGCGGCCTTGATCGCCGACTCGGGGACGCGCAGGTGCTCCAGATGCACGCCGTCGAAGCGCTCGACGGTCTCGACGACGGCGGGCTTGCCGCGGTCGGCGATGTCGTCGAGGAGCGGCTGGATCTGCCGCAGGGCCGCGTTCACGTCGAAGGCGGGGCGCGGCAGCAGGCCGCGCAGGGCGCGGGCCGGCTGATCGGCTACTTCTCCTGAAAGGTCGATGCGTCTGAGCACGCTACAAGGGTAGTTGGCGGTCTTCGGGGCGCGAAAGGCATACCGCTATTCGGGAACGTCCGACCGAAGACTGGGCCGACGTGACCAACCTGCGCAGACGGTGTAAGTGAAGACCGCGGCGAGGGCCATCACGCCGAGGGCACCCAGCTGGAACGACTCGAGCGCGGTTGTGACGTGCCCGACCTTGAGCGCGTCCCAGGCCGCGGCGGGGTCGAGCGCGACGAACAGGACCGACGGCGGGCGCCACATGTGCATGCCGGGCGGGGCGGCCGCGACGGCGGTCCAGAAGGCGTCCCATTCGGCGGCGCCGATCCGCCAGGCCAGGACCTGGCAGCCGATGGAGCCGACGACGAGGCCGAGGAGGACGGTCGGCCCGCGCCGCCCGCGCATGGCGTACCAGGCGACGATGGCCGCGATGACGCCGAGGAGCAGGCCCATGCCGGAGAAGTACAGGTCGGCCTGGACGTAGCCGTCGGGGTAGGTCTCGACGGAGTACCAGCCGCCCTCGACGGTGACGTATTCGACTCTGGGGGTGATGACCTGCCACAGCATCGCGAAGGGGAATCCGAGCGCGGTGAGGAGCACGGCGAGGGCTCCGGCGGCGAGCAGGTCGCGGCCGAGGGTGCGGTCGGCCGGGCGGTCCTGCGGGGAGGGCTCGGCGACGGCGGCCCCGGGCAGGCCGGGGTCGGTCTCGGGCGCGTCGTCGGGGAGGGCCTCGGCGGGCCGGAGTTCGGCGGTGCGTTCGGCGTCGTCTGTCACGCCGACGATCCTGCCACAGTGTCCGGGCGGCTCGCCGTGCCGAGGCGAGGTGGAGGCTCAGAGCCCGTCGACGATGGTGGCGGCGGCCTCGAACCAGGCGGTGCGCGTGGCGGGCCGCAGCGCGGAGAACTCGATCTTGGCGCCCGGCTCCAGGGCGGGGTCGTAGGGCACGACGGCGACGGCGCGGGTGCGGGAGGCGAAGTGCTTGCGCAGGTCCTCCAGGAGCGGACCGGCGTTCGGCGTGGGCATCGACAGGAGCGTCACGGCGTTCTGGACGAGGTGTCCGTAGCCGTTGTCCTCGAGCAGGTCGAGCATCCAGTCGGCGGAGAACGCGGCGTCCTCGCGGGGGACGGTGGTGACGACGAGGCGGTCGACCGAGGAGACGACGGTGCGCCAGTTCGCTGACTCGACGTTGTTGCCGGTGTCGATGCAGACGATCTGGTGGGTGCGGGTGAGGATGTCGAGCACCCGCAGGACCGTGGTCGGGTCGAGCTGGCGCTGGAGCTTGGGGTCCTCGTCGCCGGCGAGGACGTCGAAGGAGCCGTCGGCGGAGTGGCGGAGGAACTCGTCGAGGTGCTCGGGCAGGTGCACGCCGGCCGCTTCCACGTCGTTCAGGTGCTCGACGAGGTGGCGGATGGTGCGCCCGTGCCGGGCCGATCCGGCGCGCAGGCCGAGCGTGCCGCGCAGTTCGTTGTCGTCCCAGGCGATGACGCCGCCGTCGCGGGCGGTGCCCATGGCCGCCGCCGAGAGGACCGTGGCGGTGGTCTTGTGGACCCCGCCCTTGGGGTTGATGAACGCGATGACCTGGCTGCGGCCGAGGTCGCGGCGCAGCCGCTGCATCGTCGCCGGGTTCGGTCCGGCGGCGGGCGGCGGGGGCGGCTGGTGCCTGACCGAGGCCGGCGGGAGTCCCCGCGGTGTCTGCGGGGGTGTCTGCGGAGGGAGCTGCTGGGGCACGGGGCGGCGTCCGGCCGACGGCACGGAGTTCCGCTGCGGCGGCGGCGCCGAGGGCGCCACGGGCGGGGAGGCGTAGGTCTCGCGCGGCGGCGGCGTGGGCGTCTGCTGTGCTCCGCCCCGGCCGCGCCCTCGCCCGAGCAGGTTCCGCCACCGCGACCCTGCGTCGGGGCGTTCACTCCAAGCTTCGGGTGAGCCCACGCGCAACCTCCTCTCGGCCATGCTGAACAGCCGCGCCTTCCCGGCCTGCCAACTACCACCCGCGACTATTAGAACACAACGATTCCTCGGGGCTCCGTCGTGAATCGCGGGCGCGCGGACCGGCTCGGGGAGACGTGCGTTACTCCTTCGCCGGTGCGTCGACCGGTTCGGCGGACGTCGGCCGGGGCCGCCCGGGTCCGGTTCAGAGCCCTGGACGCCCGCCGCCGCCCGGTGCGTCGTTGCGCCGGGCGGTCGTACGAGTGCAGTCTAGTGGCTCCTCATTGCTCGGCCCTCAACCGTGCCAGGGCGGATTCGAGGTCCTCGGGGTATTCACTCTCGAAGGTAACCGGCCGGCCGGTGCCGGGGTGGGCGAACTCGAGCCGGTAGGCGTGCAGCCATTGCCTGGTCAGGCCGAGTTTCTCGGTCATGGTGGGGTCGGCGCCGTAGGTGGCGTCGCCGACGAGCGGATGCCCGAGCGCGGAGAAGTGGACGCGGATCTGGTGGGTGCGGCCGGTCTCCAGGCCGACGTCCATCAGGGAGGCCCCGGGGAAGACCTCGATCGTGTCGTAGTGGGTGACGCTGGGCTTGCCTCCGGCGACGACGGCCCACTTGTAGTCGTGGCGGGGGTGGCGTCCGATCGGCGCGTCGACGGTGCCCGAGAGCGGGTCGGGGTGCCCTTGGGCGATGGCGCGGTAGCGCTTGTCGACGAGGCGCTCCTTGAAGGCCCGCTTGAGTTCGGAGTAGGCGTGTTCGCTCTTGGCGACGACCATCAGGCCGGAGGTGCCGACGTCGAGGCGGTGCACGATGCCCTGGCGCTCTTCGGGGCCGTGGCTGGAGACGCGGTACCCGGCGGCGGCGAGGCCGCCGGTGACGGTCGGGCCGGTCCAGCCGGGGCTGGGGTGGGCGGCGACGCCGACGGGCTTGTCGACCACGACGATGTCGTCGTCGGAGTGGATCACGCCGAGCCCTTCGACCGGTTCGGCGGGAGCGGCGCGGACGTCCTCGGGCGGGGGCGGCAGGAGCACTTCGAGCCAGGCGCCGGCGCTGACGCGCTCGGACTTGCTCGCGCAGGCGCGGCCGTCGACGAGGACGTCGCCGGAGGTGACGAGCTCGGCCGCGACGGTGCGCGAGAGTCCCAGCAGCCGCGAGACGACCTGGTCGACGCGCTGGCCTTCGAAGCCTTCGGGGATCGGCAGTGACCGCGTCTGGCGCATCGGGGTCATGGAACCGGCGTTCACTTTCCCGGCTCCGGCTCGGGCTCCGGTCTGGGGCTGCGGGACTGCGGCGAGAAGCCGCGCCCGGTCAGCTCGAGCAGCACGATCAGGATCACACCGCACACCAGGGCGGAGTCGGCGAGGTTGAAGATCGCGAAGACCTCGCCGTGCGGTTTGAACACGCTGATGAAGTCGACGACGTGGCCTTGGGCGAAGTCGCCGTCGAGCGGATCGCCGGGGTTCGAGGGGGCGCGGAGGTACCGGTCCACGAGGTTCCCGGCGGCGCCGCCGAGGACCAGGCCCAGCGCGATCGACCACGCGGGGTAGACGATCCTGCGGGCCAGGAAGATCAGGAAGACCACGACGCAGGTGGCGACGATCGCCAGGACCCACGTGTAGTCGGTGAACATGCTGAACGCCGCGCCCGAGTTGAACGTCAGGCTCAGGTACACCAGGCCGCCGAGGATGCGGACCGGCTCGCCTTGGTCGATGTTGTCGAGGACGAGGACCTTCGTGAGCTGGTCGAGGCCGATGGCGGCGGCCGCGATCAGGTAGCAGGCCAGCATCAGGCCCGGTCTGCGCTTCGGGGTCTCGTCGTCTCGCTCCGGGTTACCGGCCATGTCGGTGTCGGGCTGCGTGTCCTCGCTCAGCGTCGCTCCTCCAGCTGTTTGCAACTGACGCAGAGGGTAGCCGACGGGAAGGCGGCGAGACGAGCCGCGGGGATGGGTTTACCGCACCGCTCACAGATGCCGTAGTCGCCGGCGTCGACGCGGTCGAGCGCGTGGCTGACCTGCCGGATGCGCTCGGAGATGGCGTTCGCGACCGTCACTTCGTGCTCGTGCTCGACGGTCTTGGAGCCGGAGTCGATCTGGTCGTCTCCGGCGGTGTCGGAGAGGCGTTCGCGCTGCGCGACGGCGATGGAGTCGACGAAGCGCTGCTGCTCCTCGACGAGTTCGTCGAGGCGCTCTTTGAGGGCGGCGCGCAGTTCGGCCTGCTCGGAGTCGGTGCGGACCGGATGGTCGGCGGCTTCGGCGGCGGTGGCCGGGGTCGTCTGCTTCACGGTCTTCTTCGCGGCTTTCTTCGCGGGGAGGTGCTCGGCGGTCTTCTTCGCCGTCTTCTTGGCAGCCTTTTTGGCGGTCTTCTTGACCGCGGCCTGCTTCGCGGCGCTCTCGGAGGCGCTCTGCTCGGCGGCCGTCCGCTTCGCGGCGGTCTTCTTCACCGCTTTCTCGGTCGCCTTCTTCGCGGCCTTCTGCTGGGTCTTCCTGGCTGCACTCATGACGGGCCTCTGGAGGGGTGTGTCGGATTCGGTTCCGGTCGGCGCAGGGCAGCCCGCATGTCCGTACGCAGGTCCTCTCCCGCCGTGCTCGCAGCGGTGGCGTTCGGCATCGTGGCTCCCCAATTCGCGTACCTCTGACACCTCGTCAAGACGAGGACAATGCGCGGTGGGCCCTTCGAGTGGACGCACGCCGCGCAATTAAGCACACAGGATACGCAAGACCCGCAACTAGGTCAATTACTTCGGGAACTTGTGTCCGGACTGTGCGTGCAGGTCAGCGACCGGCCATCGGGGCCATGAGCAGGCGGGAGGCCGGTTCGCAGAGGGCGCACGGGGAGAATCCCAGTTCGAGGGCCTCGGCGACGGCGAGCGGCTCGTGGTCGCGGCCGACCAGGTGGACGCAGCTCGCGTGGTGGAAGCGGGGGCGGCCGTCGACGACGGCGACCTCGGCGTCCAGCCGCATGAGAGCGGCGGCGTCGACGCTGCTCATGGGTTGCTGAGCGGGTTCGTCACCCGCGCCCGGCGGCTCTTCGGCGGCGTGGGCCGCGCGGCCGCCGCCGCGGCGCCGCGGCGGAGTCTCGAACCTGATCTCGGGTTCGCGGTCGACGGCGTAGTCGGTGGGTTCGAAGACACGCCCGGCGACGATGGGGATCTCGGTGGTCGGGGTGTCGTCCAGGCCGATCCGGGTGAGCTCCTGGGTGTCGTCGACGGCCGGACGGCGGGCGGCGGAGGGCCGCCGCGGCGCGCCGCGGCGGGCGCCGACGTACAGGGCGACACCGGCCGCGAGGCTCGTCGCGATCGACGAGGTCAGCAGGTGGTCGTTGCCGGTGATCAGGCCGATGGTCAACAAGACCGCCGCGGTGACGAGGATCAGCAGGCTGCCGACGATCACGACGAGTCCCCTCCCAGGCACGGGAGCTCTCCGCCCCCGCGCAGTCCCGTGCGGCCGGGCCGCAGTTGGTGAACGCATGCGTAGCGGTGAGGGCGCCTCGGCGCGGCTCGCGAGCCGAACACCGTCTGGCGCCCTCACCTGCTCACTCATGTCTAACGAGACGATGCCCGTTCAGGTTATGGCCTGGGGGCGGGCTATGCGGAGGAGAAGAGCGGGAGGACTATCCGCGCGCGCCGGGGAGGCCGGCGAAGCCGCCGGCTCTGGCGGGAGTGCCCTTGCCGGTCCGCTCGTGCTCGACCGGCTGCTGCTGCGCCACCACCTCTTCGGCCTCCTCGGGGCCCTGCTGACCGTTGAGGTCGCGCAGCTGGCTCTCGAGGTAGAGCTTGAGGCGGGTGCGGTACTCGCGCTCGAAGGTCTTGAGCTCGTCGATGTGCTTGAGCAGCGAGGCGCGCTTGTTCTCCAGGGCGCCCATGACCTTCTGGCGCTCCTGCTCGGCCTCGATCTCGAGCCGCTCGGCCTTGTCGCGGGCCTGTCCCACCAGGTCTTCGGCCTGCGTGCGGGCCTCGGTGACCATCGTCTCGGCCTCGCGCTGCGCCTCGGTGACCATCGTCTTGGACTCGTGCTGCGCCTCGGTCATCATCGACTGGGCCTCGCGCTGCGCCTCGCTCACCAGGGTGTCGGCCTCCCGGCGGGAGTCCTCCAGGTGCTCGTCGGCGGTGCGCTGCGCGACCATGAGCAGCCGCAGCGCCTCCTGCTCGCCGCCCTGGCCCATGCCTTCGGGGGCGTTCTGCTGCGGCGCGCGCTGCGCGGCCTGCTGGAGCTGCTGCTCGAGCTGCTGGGTCTGCTGCTGGGCGGCCACCATCTGCTGGTGGGTCGCGTGCAGCTCGGCCTCGAGCTCCTGCATCTGCTGCTCTGCGGCGTGCTTCTCCCGCTGCACTCGGTCGAGCGCGGCGGCCATCTCGGCGTGGTCGGCGGCCCCGGGGGGAGCGCCGGCGCGGAGGCTTTCGATCTGAGCGCGAAGTTCGCCGTTCTCGTCGCTGAGGCGGGCGAGTTCACGCTCCACCTCGTCGAGGAAACCGTCGACCTCGTCCTCGTCGTATCCGCGCTTTCCGAGCATGGGTTTCTTGAACGTGACGTTGTGAACGTCTGCTGGGGTCAGCGGCATTCGAAACTCCTTCTCAGCTATTCGCCTGGCGGCCGGGGCCACTCGACACCATAACCGGGTCTCGCACCACACCCCCGTCGCCGCTACGCGATCGCTTCCCCGACGACGAAGTCCATCAGGATCCACACGATCAAGAGCAGCGCCAGGAACGCCAGATCAATCGATACAGTACCAAGCCGCAGGGGCGGTATGACCTTCCTCAACCCTTTCAGGGGAGGGTCGGTGACGCTGAACACGGTTTCCAGCAAGGCGGCCGCCTTGGGGCCGGGTTGCCATCTGCGGGAGAACTGGACCACCACGCTGCCCACCAGCCGCGCCAGGAGGAACAGGTAGAAGGCGAAGAGCGCCAGATAGATCAGCTGCAGTGCGAGGTTCACGGTCGCCAGTATCCCTCAATCACGACTGGTTGAAAAATCCGCCCTCGGCGATCTTCGCCTTGTCCTCGGCCGTCACCTGCACATGGGGGGGCGAGAGCAGGAACACGCGGTTCGTGACCCGCTCGAAGGAGCCCCTGGTGCCGAAGATCAGCCCGGCGGCGAAGTCGACGAGCCGCTTGGCGTCCGCCTCCTCCATCTCCGAGAGGTTCATGATGACCGGAGTGCCGTCCCGGTAGCGCTCGCCGATGGTGCGCGCCTCGTTGTACGTCGTGGGGTGCAGGGTGGTGATCCGGTAGTTCGTGGGGGACTCCTCCTCGGCCGGGACGGGTCGCACCGGCGCGGGATCGGCCAGCGCGAGGTTGTCGCGGGTCAGCGGAGTGACCGAGCCGGAGCTGCGGTTGAGCTGCCGGACGGTGCCGCGGTCGTCGCCGGCGCGGCCGAGCCGCCCGGTGGTGCGCTGGGTGTGGCGGCTCTGCGCCGCGGGTTCGTCAGCGAACTCGTCATTGTCGTCGTACGCGTTGTAGCCGCGGTCCTCCTCGTCTTCGATGAGGCCGAGCCACACGCCTGCCTTCCGCATCGCGCCCATCGATCGTGCTCCCTCCTCGGGCCGCCCCTGTTGAGTCAGGTACGCGGTCTCATCCTAGCGCCGACTCCTTACACGGATGTGTTTTTGATCCAGCCAGCCGCCGGAGGCGGCAAAAGATCCCGCGGCGCCGCGCGGACGGCGCCGGATCGACATCAATTGCCACATACCTTACGCCATCGGCTCACGTTCGCCGAGGACGTTTCTCCCCAGTCTGACCATTGTGGCCCCACAGGCGACGGCCGCGGCGAAGTCGCCGCTCATGCCCGCCGATATCTCGGCGGCCGCGGGCTCCACGGCCCGCACCGTCTCGGAGCATTTCGCAAGCAGTTCAAAGGCTTTGACCGGCTCCCACCCGAGCGGAGCGACGGCCATGACGCCGCGCAGCCGCAGCGATGCCGCCCCGGCGGCCGCCTCCGCCAGGAGCGGGAGGTCGCCGATCGAGGCGCCGCCGCGCGAGGTGTCGTCGTCGAGACTGACCTGGAGCAGCACGTCGATCGGGCGCTCGGCGGCCCTGTCGAGGGCCTCGACGAGCCGGGGCCGGTCGACCGAGTGGACCCAGCCGGCGTACCTGGCGACCGAGCGGGCCTTGTTGCGCTGCAACCGGCCCACGAAGTGCCACGTGGCGTCCAGGCCCCGCTCGGCGAGTTCGGCGGCCTTCGGGGCGGCCTCCTGGTCGCGGTTCTCCCCCAGATCGGACTGGCTCAGTTCGACGAGCGTCGCGGCGTCGGCGGCCGGGAAGTTCTTGGTGACCACGATGAGCCGCACCGAGTCCGGTTCACGTCCCGCCTCGCGGCAGGCCGCGGCCACGGCCTCGCGGGTGCGGGTCAGATTGTCCCGCAGCTGCGCTCGTCGGCTCCCCTCAGGAACCATGCTTGAGGAAGTCCGGGACGTCCACGTCGTCGAACAGGACCTTGCGCGGTTCGGGGACCGAGCTCTCCCGCTGCGGCTCGGGCTCGGCGGCCGGCTCGGGCCGGTGCTCGGGCTCGGGGACGCCGCTGGAGATCCGGCTGGGCTGGGCCAGCTCGAACTCGGACTCGTTGGTGTCGAAGCCGGCGGCGATGACCGTCACGCGGGCCTCTTCGCCGAGAGCGTCGTCGATCACCGCGCCGAAGATGATGTTGGCGTCGGTGTGGGCGCAGTCGGAGACGAGCTCGGCGGCGTCGTTGATCTCGAACAGGCCGAGGTCGGAGCCGCCGGCGATGGACAGGAGCACCCCGCGGGCCCCCTCCATGCTCTGCTCCAGCAGCGGCGACTCGATCGCGGCGCGGGCGGCCTCGACGGCGCGGTTCTCACCGCGGGCCGAGCCTATGCCCATCAGGGCCGAGCCGGCGCCGCTCATGACGCTCTTGACGTCCGCGAAGTCGAGGTTGATCAGTCCGGGCGTCGTGATCAGGTCGGTGATCCCCTGGACACCGGAGAGCAGCACCTGGTCGGCGAGACGGAAGGCGTCCATCATGGAGATGGTGCGGTCGCCGAGGTGGAGCAGCCGGTCGTTGGGGATGACGATGAGCGTGTCGCACTCGTTGCGGAGATCCTCTATTCCGGAGACCGCCTGCGTCTGGCGCCGCTTGCCTTCGAAGGCGAACGGACGGGTGACGACGCCGATGGTCAGCGCGCCGAGCTTGCGGGCGATGTTGGCGATGACGGGCGCGCCGCCGGTGCCGGTGCCGCCGCCTTCGCCGCAGGTGACGAACACCATGTCGGCGCCCTTGAGGACCTCTTCGATCTCGTCGCGGTGATCCTCGCAGGCCTTCGCGCCGACCTCCGGGTTGGCCCCGGCGCCGAGGCCGCGAGTGAGCTCGCGGCCGACGTCGAGCTTGACGTCGGCGTCGCTCATCAGCAATGCCTGCGCGTCGGTGTTGATGGCGATGAACTCGACGCCTTTGAGTCCCGCCTCGATCATCCGATTGACAGCATTGACGCCGCCGCCTCCGACTCCAACGACTTTGATGACGGCGAGGTAGTTGTGCGGTGGTGTCATCGCTGCTGCCTTCCTTCCCTGACCGGCCCCATGATGCGACAAACGGGAGGTGCGAACACGCCCGTTCTCCCCTAACGCTAACTCACAGAGGGTGCATCTGGTGCGCTGACATCGACATGTTCGTACCCGCTCTCCAGCAATCGAAGCGCGACGCGGGCTTTCTCTTCGTTCGCCGAGCCGTCGCCCCACTTGAGCGTCCGTCCACCTTCGAGGTACAGCGTCACCGCCGCGGGTGACGGCGTCTCGACCCGTTCCACCGCGTCGGCCAGGGCCGATGGCAGTGAGCGGAGGACCGCGATGGTCTCGGTGGTCGCCAGGTCGCCGGGCCCCGGGGCGTCGAGTTCGACGTTCCAAATGGACTCGGGGATTTCGGCGACTTCGTCGAAGACGACGCCTTCGGAATCGATCATGAGAAAAGTCTCTTCGCCCGAGGGCACGGCGAGATATGGCTCGCGCTCGGTCACCTCGATGAGGATCGCAGTGGGCCACGAGCGCGATACATCGACCGATTTCACTGGGGGCGACGAGGCGACTTCGGCGGCGATCGCGTCGAGGTCGGCTCGGAGGATCGACTGATCGAGGTAATCGTCTGCGGCCGAGGCCACTTCGGCCGGGTCCAGGACGCTGGTCCCGGAGACGCGGACCTCCTTGACGGCGAACAGCGGTGTGGCCCAGACGGTTCCGAACGCGAGCGACACGACGGCCACCACGGCGAGGCCCCACGGCCACAGGCGGCGGCCCGGCACGCGGCGGCGCACGAGGTGGACGAGTCGCCACGGGCCCTGGTCTTCGCGTCGAGCGCGCATCGCTCGATGATGCCACGTCGAGGCCCGACGGGAGTGGCGACATGCCAGTCGACTCATATAAGGTAAGGCAAACCTTATTCTTCTAGGAGGAGCAGCGCGTGACGACGCAGACCGTGGATCTCACCCTCGACACCGTCCGGCCGTGGCGGGCCTTCCGCGGCGCCGTCAAGGCGCTGCGGCGGCTCAGCCCGTCGTTCCTGCGCGTCACCTTCGCCTCGGACGAGCTGCGGTATTTCGCCGACAACGGCTACGACCAGCGGTTCAAGCTCATCTTCCCGGCTCCGGCGTGCGGCTTCGAGAAGTTCCCCGACGGCGACCGGTGGTACTCCGAGATGCGGGCGCTGCCCGACGAGGAGCAGTGCCGGGTGCGGACCTACACCGTCCGCGCGGTGCGCCCCGAGACCGGCGAGGTCGACGTGGACATGGTCGTCCACGAACCGGAGGCGGGCCACGAGTCCCCCGCCGTGCGGTGGGCCCTGGCCGCCGAGGTCGGCAGTGAGCTCGTGCTGCTCGGGCCGGACGCGCGCTACGACGGCCCGCACGGCGGCCTTGACTTCCACGCGCCGGAGAACGCCGAAGTGCTCATCGGCGGCGACGAGACGGCCGCGCCGGCCATCGCCGCGATCCTGGAGCGCCTGCCGATCACCGCGCACGGCAAGGTCTTCATCGAGGTGCCCGGGACCGCCGACGCCCTGGAGCTGGACGCGCCGCCGGAGGTCGAGGTGCACTGGCTGCCGCGCGACGGCGCCGAATGGGGCTCACAGCTCGTCCCGGCCGTCACCGAGGCCGCCGCGGGTCTGAAGATCCGGGCGACGCTGGAGGAGCTCGAGGACGTCGACGTCGACACCGAGACGCTGTGGGACGCGCCGGGGGAGGCCGGGGTGTGCGAGTCGTACGTGTGGATCGCGGCCGAAGCGGGCGTGGTGAAGACTCTGCGGCGCACCATCCGACAGGACCTGGGCCTGCCGAAGGACTGCGGCGCCTTCATGGGCTACTGGAGGAACGGCCGCGACGCCGACTAACGCTGCCGTTTGAACGCCGAGGTGTCGAGCTCGAAACCGAACGGTTCGGGCACCTGCACCGGTTTGCCGAACTCCACTGCAACCAGGCTCTGATAACCGTATCGAGACGACGGTTCGGAGTAGACGGTGCACCGCTGCTCCTTCATATCGAACAGGAGGTAGACGGGCACGCCGGCGTGTCCGTAGAGGTCGGCCTTCGTGGTCAGATCACGTCCTCGCGTCGAAGGCGAGGTCAATTCGGCCACGAGCGACAGCGCTTCCCCCGGGAGTTTCGACGAATCGATCTCGATCATGTCCTCGTCGGCCACCCACACGTCGGGGCCCACCGCCGCCGCATGGTTCGGGAAGACGAACTTGAACGGAGCCCCACTGGTCACATGACTCTCAGGTGCATGCGGTTCGAGTTGGTTCAGCAACGAGTTCATCGGCCTGAAATAGGAGCCCCGCGACCACGGCGACACGACGATATTCCCCCCGAACACCTCGGCACTGAATCCATCCGGAAGATCCAGTTCACTGGCAGTCTCCACCATGTAACCGAAGTCTTCGCTCCGTTCATCATAGGAGCATGCCTCATTGTCCGGTTTCTGGAGGGTCATGACCATCGTCGCCTCCTCGGCTGGTTCGAGTGGTGATCACCGTGTTGACCTATGCCAACTATAGGCGAGCCGGGGCGGGCACGCATCCGGCCGCTCAGCCGCATGCCTCGTGCGCCCGGTCGATGAACTCGGAGACCGAGGCGATGCCGCGATCCGACAAGACCTCGCCGGGCTCCAGACCAGCGAGGTCGGCCATCTCGAAGGAGACCGAGCCGAGCGTGCCGGCCCCTTCGGGCAAGGCCCGCACCCGGTAGATCCGGTCGTCCTCGAAGCCCACCGGCCGACCGCCGTCGTCCTCCCAGCGGGGATCCGGTTCGGCCAGGGAGACGGCCGCCGGATCGGCGTAGCTCGGTTCGGGGTTCTCCAGTTCCCGCTCGGTGGCCCAGTTCCGGCCCTCCGGCCCGGGCTCGGCGGCGCTCGCGGAGCTGATCTCGATCCTGTCGGCGGGCCCTTCGCACGAGGCCATCACCAGAACCGGATCGCCTTGGGCGTTCACGCCGACGCCGACGTCACCCACGTCTTCCGGACTGCATCCGGCGAGCGCCGCGGCGGCGGACACCGCCAGGAGCGTGATCAGAAGCGTGCGCATACTCCCAGTGAACCCCGGTGCGGTGCCGAGCGACGCCCGCACAGCGGTATTGCGACGGAGACGTGCCCGGGCCGTGACCGGAGACCGGTCGCGGCCCGGGGCGGCTCAGCGGAGGATGTCGTCGGGCATGAGGGAGATCGGCGGGGCGCCCATCGTCACCACCACGTCGCCTTCGGCGGCGAGGGCCTTGACCGCGGCCGGGACGTCGTCCCATTCGGGGACGAAGACCTTGTCCTCTTCGGGCAGGTCGACGGCCTCGGCGAGCCTCACAGCGCCCTCGCCTTCGGGGATCGCCTCGCCGGGGGCGAAGATCTCCATGACCACGACCCGGTCGGCGAGCGAGAGCGCCTCGGCCAGCTCGGAGCGCAGCTCGATGGTGCGGTAGACCCGCAGCGGCATGAACACCACGATCAGGCGGCCCGGCGCGGCCACCTCCTTGAGGGTCTTGATCGCCGCGGTCATCGCCGTCGGGTGGTAGGCGTACTCGTCGTAGACGCCGAAGCCGTCCACCTCGCCGCGCTTCTCGAAGCGGCGCTTGACGCCGCCGAAGGCGGCGAGGCCCTTCGCGATCTCGTCGGCCTCGAGCCCGACGTGCAGGCCGACGGCGATCGCCGCGCCCGAGTTCAGCGCGATGTGCGCCCCGGGCATCGGCAGGTGGAAGCGGCCGAGCTCCTGGCCGTGGAGCAGGACCGTGTAGTCAACGCCGTCCTTGTGGGACTCGATCTCGCCGATCTGGATGTCGGCCCCGTCCGAGCAGCCGTAGGTGGCGACGGTGCGGCCCTCGCCGCGGAACTGCTCGGCCAGGGCGGCGGTGCGCGCGTCGTCCGCGCACAGCACCAGCAGGCCGTCCTTGCTCGTGTTGCGGCAGAACCGCTCGAACGCCTCGGTCAGCGACGCCATGTCGCCGTAGGTGTTCAGGTGGTCGAGGTCGATGTTGGTGACCACGCCGATCTCGGGCCGGTAGCGCAGGAACGAGCGGTCGGACTCGTCGGCCTCGGCCACGAAGTGCTCGCCGCCGCCGTGCGCGCCGTTGAACGAGCCGATGGTCTCGCCGCCGTTGACGTACGACGGGGCCTTCCCGGCGTGCTCGAGCATCTGGACGATGATCGCGGTGGTGGTGGTCTTGCCGTGGGTGCCGGTGACGACCACCGAGCGGCGGCCGGTCATGGCGGCGGCCAGGGCCTCGGAGCGGTGCAGGACCGGGATGCCGCGGCGGCGGGCCTCGACCACTTCGAGGTGCTGGTCGTTGTGCGCCGTCGAGCGGACCACCGTGTCGACCCCGTCGAGGTTCGACTCGCGGTGCTCGCGGTGGAGGACCACGCCGAGGCGCTCGAGCTCGGGCAGGTTCGGCCAGTCCTTGGTCTCCGAGCCGGCGACCTCGAGGCCGCGGGTCGCGTACAGGCGGGTCAGGCCGTTCATGCCGACGCCGCCGACGCCGATGAACAGCGTGCGGCCGAGGTCCTCGGCGGTCGTCCCCTCGTCGATCGGGGAGGACAGGTCGTTCGGGTCGTTCGTCATCGCGCAACCGCCTTCAACGTGCTCTGCCCGCTCATGCGCCCACGGCCTTCAACGTGCTGTGCTTCATGAGTTCACGGCTTTCAGAGTGCTGTGCTTCATGGGTTCATGGCTTTCAGAGTGCTGTGCTTCATACGTTCACGGCTTTCAGAGTGAACTGCCTCAGGGCCTCGTCGCCGTCGCGGCGTCCGAAGCCCGCGGAGGCTTGGGCCATCGCCGCCAGTCTCGCACGGTCGGTGATGAGCGGGACGAGGTTGGCCTCGATCCACGAGGGGTTGAGGTTCTCGTCGTCGCAGAAGATCGCGCCGCCGGCGGCCACGACGGGCCCGGCGGTGCGGTACTGCTCCTTGTTGCCCCACGGCATCGGCACGAACACGGTCGGCAGGCCCAGCGCGGTCACCTCGGCGACGGTCATGGAGCCGCCGCGGCCCATGACCATGTCGGCGGCGGCGTAGCCGAGCTCCATCTCGTTGAGATAGGGCAGCGTCCGGTAGGCGACCGGCAGGCCGTCCGGCACGTGGACCGGTTCCTCGCGGCGGGCGCCGATGATGTGCAGGACCTGGATGCCGCGGTGGGTGAGCGCGTGGGCGGCCCCCGAGACGGCCTGGTTGATGGAGTTCGCGCCCTGGGAGCCGCCGTACACGAACAGGACGGGCCGGTTCGGGTCGAGCCCGAAGCGGGCGCAGGCCTCGGCGCGGCGGGCGGCCCGGTCGAGCCGGGAGATCGCCGGGCGCAGCGGCACGCCGGTGATGGTGCCGTCGGCCAGCAGCGGCGACGTCTGCGGCAGGTGCGGGAAGCCGAGCGCGAGGTTGTCGCTGAACTTCAAGGCGAGCTTGTTGGCGACCCCGGGCGGGTCGTTGAACTCGAAGATGACCATGGGGGTCTTGCGGCGCCAGGCGGCGAGGTAGGCGGGGACGGCGACGTAGCCGCCGAAACCGACCACGACGTCGGCCTGCACCTCGTCGAGGATCGCACGGGTCGCCTTCATGGCCTTGAGCATGCGCGGCGCGGTCAGCAGCAGGTCGACGTTGACCTTGCGCGGCAGCTGGTGCGCGGGGACGTTGCGCAGCTCGTAGCCGGCCTTGGGGATGAGCTCGTTCTCCAGGCCCTTCTCGGTGCCGAGGCAGGTGATGCGGATGCCGGGGTCGTGGCGGCGCAGGCAGTCGGCGTACGCCAGGAGCGGGTAGATGTGGCCGCCGGTGCCGCCTCCGGCGAGGACGGCCGATCGTAGCTGAGGCAACTTCAAGGCTTTCTGGTCGAAGGGACGGTGTCGGACTCGGGGTTGCTCGCCCGATCAGCCGGAGGGAGTCCTGCTCCCGCTGGTCTGCTTGGACGAGGAGCCGCTCTCGGCGCCGGCGGGCGCTGGAGGCAGGGGTGCCCACAGGAATCGTACGAGACGGGACGGATTGCGCGCCCGCAGTGCCACGGCGGCGTCGGGTTCGGCACGCGCGAAGCCGGCGAGCATCCCGACGGCGGCGAGCACGACGACCAGCGCCGTGCCGCCGTCGGAGATGAACGGCAGCGGGACCCCGGTGATGGGGATGAGGCCGAGGACGCCGCCGATGTTGATGAACGCCTGGCCGGCCAGCCACATCGTGACGCCGGCCGCCACGAGCTTGCGGAACGGGTCCGCCGAGCGGCGCGCGATGCGGAAGCCGGTGTAGACGAGGACGCCGAACAGCGCCAGGATCACCAGGCAGCCGACGACGCCGAGTTCCTCGGCGATGAGCGCGAAGATGAAGTCGTTGTGGCCGTTGGGGAGCCATTCCCACTTCTGGCGGCTCTCGCCGAGGCCGACGCCGAACCAGCCGCCGTCGGCGATCGCGTAGTAGCCCTGGATGGCCTGGTAGCCCCAGCCGTCGGCGAAGTCCTCGGGGCGGTTGAAGGAGACGATGCGCTCCATGCGGTAGCCCTCGAAGGCGATGAGGAGGGCCGATCCGGCGAGGGCGATGGCGAAGAGGGTGCCGAGGATGCGCATCGGCACCCCGGCCGACCACAGCAGGCCGATGAACATGGCGACGATGATGAGCATGGTGCCCAAGTCGGAGTAGCCGATGATGATCATCGACAGGCCCGCGATGGGGAACAGCGGGACGGCGAGGTCCCGCCAGGAGGCGATGCGCGGGCCGAGGCGCACCAGCGAGTCGGCCACCCACAGCAGCAGCGCGAACTTGGCGAGCTCGCCGGGCTGGAACTGGACGGGCCCGAGGTGGATCCACAGGTCGTCGGTGCCGACGACCGAGTTCCCGAAGTTCGGGGCGAGCAAGATCAGGCCGAGGATCACCGAGAAGACGAGCAGCGGCCGGGAGACGCTGCGGTAGGTGCGGGCCGGGAGGCGCTGGGCGATCCAGAAGCCGACCAGGCCGACCAGCGCCCACGTGGCCTGCCGGACGACGATGGCGAAGGCGTCGCCGTTCTCGGAGTAGGACTCGACCATGGTCGCGGAGAAGACCATGACCAGGCCGATGGTGAGCAGGAGCGCGCTGGAGGACAGCAGCAGGTAGTACGAGGCCAGCGGTCGGTCGAGCAGGCCTCGGAGCGTCTCGGTGAAGCCGGACCTCACGAGGTCTCGCTCGGGTCGTCCATACCGAGAGTCTGCCTGACGGCGGCGGTGAAGGCGTCCCCGCGGTGGGCGTAGGAGCCGAACATGTCGTAGGAGGCCGCGGCCGGGGACAGCAGGACGGTGTCTCCGGCTTCGGCGAGTTCGGCCGCGCGGGCCGCGACGTCGGTCATGACCGCATCGTCCCCGCCGTCGAGGACGGTGACGGGGAGGCCGGGGGCGTGTCGCGCCAGCGCGTCGGCGATCTGGGCCCGGTCCTGGCCGATGAGGATCGCGCCGCGCAGTTTCGTGGCGAAGCGGGCGACGAGCTCGTCGATGTCGACGCCTTTGAGCTGGCCTCCGGCGATCCAGACGACGGAGTCGTAGGCGGCGAGCGCGGCGGCGGCGGCGTGCGGGTTGGTGGCCTTGGAGTCGTCCACCCAGGTGATGCCGCCGGAAGCGGCGACGGTGACGTTGCGGTGCGGTTCGGGCTCGTATTCGCGGATCGCGCGGGCGATGTCCTCGGGGCCGACGCCCACCCGCGAGGCCAGCGCGGCGGCGGCGAGGGCGTTGGCGACGTTGTGGTCCCCGGCGGGCCGCACCTCGTCGGCCCGGCAGATCCGCACCGGGCGGCCGCCGGTGTAGTCGACGAGGTGGCCGAGGGCGACGCCGCTGCGCCCTCGGTTCGGCTTGTCTGCGACTACGCCGAACTGGCCCGGTTCGGGCTCGGCGAGGGTGAAGCCGATCGTCTCGGCGGTGGACTGCTCGGCGAGGGCGGTGACGTGGGGGTCGTCGAGGTTGACGATCGCGGTGCCGCCGCGCCAGATCGCGGTCTTCGCTTCGGCGTAGGCGTCGTAGCCGCCGTGCCAGGAGAGGTGGTCGGCGGCGAGGTTGAGGATCGCCCCGGCCTCGGGGGCCAGCAGCTTCGACCAGTGGAGCTGCTGGCTGGACAGCTCGACGGCGAGGACGTCGTAGGGACCGTTCGCGGCGAACACGAGCGGTTCGCCGATGTTGCCGAGGGCGGCGCTGCGCAGCCCGCCGGCCCTGAGCATCGCCGCGAGCATGGTGGTGGTCGTGGTCTTGCCGTTGGTGCCGGTGACGGCCAGCCAGCGCGGGGCGCCCGGTTCGCGCAGCCGCCAGGCGAGCTCGGGCTCGGAGTAGGTCTCGAGCCCGCGTTCGCGGGCGGCGACGGCGACCGGGTGGTGGGGCGGAAAGCCCGGCGAGAGCACGACCTCGTCGACGTCGTCGAGCAGCGCGGGGTCGAAGTCCTCGGCGGCGACGGTCCGGGCGCCGAGCGCGGCGAGCGCGGCGAGCCGCTCGGAGTCGTCGCGGTCGTAGACGGTGACGGCCTTGCCCTGCGCGAGGAGGGCCTCGGCGCAGGCGGTCCCGGCGACCCGTGCTCCGGCGACGAGGAATCGGTCGGCCATCTCCATCCCCCTACCCGGCGACTCTGAGGAAGTCGGCGAAGAAGAAGCCCAGGCCGATGCCCATGCCGATGCCGGCGATGATCCAGAAGCGGACGACGATGTTGACCTCGGACCATCCGGCGAGTTCGAAGTGGTGCTGGAGCGGCGCCATGCGGAAGACGCGGCGGCCGGTCAGCTTGAACGAGGTGATCTGGACCATGACGCTGAAGGTGATGATGACGAACAGGGCGCCGATGATCGGCAGCAGCAGGATCGTCTTGGAGGCGAGCGCGAGTCCGCCGATGAGGCCGCCGAGGCCGAGGGCCCCGGAGTCGCCCATGAAGATCTTCGCCGGCGAGGTGTTCCACCACAGGAAGCCGAACATGGCTCCGGCGGCGGCTCCCGCGATGAGCGCGATCTCGAGGGGGTCGCGGACGTCGTAGCAGTAGTTCGCGGAGAGCGCCTCTCCGGCGCCGCCGCACCAGTGGCGGTACTGCCAGAAGCCGATGATGAGGTAGGCGGCGAAGGCCATCATGGACGCGCCGGTGGCGAGGCCGTCGAGGCCGTCGGTGAGGTTGACGCCGTTGGCGGTGGCGTTGACGACGAAGACGAAGAGGACGACGGCGCCGATGTTGGTCAGCGGCAGCCAGTCGATGTCCTGGGTGAAGGACAGGTACGGGGTGGCGACGGTGTCGGATATGGCGGGGTCGTCGACCGAGCCGGTGTAGTAGAGGGCGATGACGCCGAAGATGGCGGCGGCGATGGTGAGGCCGAGCATCTTCATCTTGCCGGAGATGCCGCCGGAGTGCTTCTTGCGGATCTTGAGCCAGTCGTCGATGAAGCCGACGAAACCGCAGGTCACGAACAGTCCGATGAGGACGAGTCCGGTGGCGGTGAAGTTGGTCGGCCGGGAGAACGCCTCGGTGTCGGCCTCGGGGAGCGCCATGAGGACGAGGTGGCCGACGATGTAGGCGACGACGGTGGTGAAGATGAAGACGACGCCGCCCATGGTGGGGGTGCCGGCCTTGGTGAGGTGGGTCTGGGGGCCGTCGGTTCGGATGGGCTGTCCGGCCTTGAGCCTGCGGAAGGCCCTGGCCGCGACAGGGGTGAGCGCCATGGTGAGCGCGAACGCCACGAACGCGGCGATGATTACGGCTCTCACTGGTCGTTGTCCTCCTTGGCGCGCAGATGATCGGCGACGTCCCAGGTGCGGTGGCGGGAGCCTTTCACCAGGACGCTGTCGCCGGAGCGCAGCCGGGTCCGCAGCAGTTCGATCGCCGCGGTCTGGTCGGGTACGTGGGTTGCGACGACTCCGTTGGCGCCGTCGATGCTGTGCTCATGATCGTTTCCGGCTGCGCCTTCAACGATCGGTTCGGTGCCGTCGCCGATCGCGATGAGTTCGTCGACGCCGGCTTCAGCGGCCTGCTCCCCCGCGCGGCGGTGGCATTCGTCGCTGAGTTCCTCGAGGTCGGCCATGAGGCCGAGGACCGCGATGCGGCGCCCGGCCGTGGGGAGCTGGCCGAGGGCGCGGATGGCGGCGCCCATCGAGGCGGGGTTGGCGTTGTAGGAGTCGTCGATGACGGTGGTGCCGTCGGGGAGGGTGAAGACGTCCATCCGGCGCTCGGACTTGCGTCCGGCTTCGGAGAGTTGCTCGGCGATGTGGTCGGGGCTCGCGCCGAGCCGCCAGGCGACGGCGGCGGCGGCGAGCGCGTTGTGGACGTGGTGGCCGCCCCACAGCCGCAGCCGGACGGGGGCGTCGCCGTCGGGGGTGCGCAGGGTGAAGCGGTGGCGGCCGTCGCCGGCTTCGACGTCGGCGGCGGCGATGTCGGCGGGGTTCTGGACGCCGAAGGTGAGCACCTGCGCGCGGGTCCGCTCGGCCATGGCCGCGACGCGGGGGTCGTCGGCGTTGAGGACGGCGGTGCCCTCGGGGGCGAGGAAGCGCGGCAGTTCGCTCTTGGCCTCGGCGGTGGTCTCGATGGAGCCGAAGCCGTCGAGGTGGGAGATGCCGACGTTGAGCACGGCCCCGATGTGCGGCGGGGCGATCTCGCACAGCTCGGTGATGTGTCCGATGCCGCGCGCGGCGAGTTCGAGTACGAGGTAGCGGGTGTCGGGCGCGAGGCGGCAGACGGTGTAGGGGTGGCCCAGTTCGTTGTTGAAGTTGCCTTCGGTGGCGACGGTGGGCCCGAGGCTCGCGCACAGGTGTCCGATGAGGTCCTTGGTGGAGGTCTTGCCGTTGGAGCCGGTGACGCCCACGACGGTGGCCTCGCTGCGGCGGGCGGTTTCGCGGGCGATGCCGGCGAGGGCGCGCAGGCCTTCGTCGACGTAGACGGCCGGGGAGTCGATCGGGCGGGTGGCGATGGTCGCCACCGCGCCCTGGGCCTCGGCCTTGGGAGCGAAGTCGTGCCCGTCGACCTTCTCGCCGGGGAGGGCCAGGAACAGGCCGCCCGGTCCGACTTTGCGGGAGTCGTGCTCGATCCCGCCGGTGACGACCGCCTCCGGGTCCGCCGTCTCGCTCAGTCTGCCTTCGGCGGCGGTGGCGATCTCGGCCAGGCTCATGGGGATCACGCGGCGGCTCCTCCTGTTCGATTCGGTGAGTGCTATGCGGGCGCGGATGCGGCCCAGCCGACTTCGCGCAGCGCTCTGGCGAGGAGCTCGCGGTCGTCGCTCTCCACCGGGCCTTCGGCGGTCTCGATGACCGTCTCGTGGCCCTTGCCCAGCAAGGCGATGGTGTCGCCGGGAGCGGCCGCGTTCGCGGCTTCGCGCACGGCGAGTTCCCGCCCCGGAATATTACGGCAGGGCACGCCTCGCACGGCGGCGGCCACCTCGTCGCGGATGCGCGCGGGGTCTTCGGTGCGCGGGTTGTCGTCGGTGACGACGACGAGGTCGGCTCCCCGGGCCGCCGCGGCGCCCATGAGCGGGCGCTTGGACCGGTCGCGGTCGCCGCCGGCGCCGAGGATCGCGATGACCTTGCCGGGGGTCGACTCCCGCAGGGAGTCGAGGACGGCGGTGATCGCCTCGGGCTTGTGGGCGTAGTCGACGACGCCGCGCACCGGGGCCGAGCCGGAGACGAGTTCCATGCGGCCGGGCACGCCGCGGCAGGAGGCGATCCCGGCGAGTCCGTCGGCGAGGTCGACGCCGGCCGCTTCGAGGAGGGCGGCGGCGAGGGCGGCGTTGGCGACGTTGTGGCGGCCGGGCATGTTGACCCGGCCCTTGGCCTCGCCGTGGGGGCCGCGCAGTTGGAACGTCTGTGTGAAGCCGTCGGCGGCGATGTCGTGGGCGTAGTAGTCGGCTTCGGGGTCGCGCAGGGAGAACAGGAGGGTTCCCCGGCCCGCGAGGATGGCGACGCGCTCGTCGTCGGCGTTGAGGATCTCGGTCTCGGCGCGCCCGTCGAACAGCTTGGCCTTGGCGTTGAAGTAGTCGTCGAGGTCGGCGTGGAAGTCGAGGTGGTCGGTGCCGAACATGGTGTACCCGGCGGCGGCGAAGCGGCAGCCGGCGACCCTGCCGAGCGCGAGGGCGTGGCTGGAGACCTCCATGACCACGTCGGTGACGCCGCGTTCGAGCGCGACGGCCAGGAGCGCCTGGAGTTCGGGGGCCTCGGGGGTGGTGCGCTCGGAGCGGATGACCTGGTCGGCGATGCGGGTCTCGACGGTGCCGATGATGCCGGTGGTGCGCCCGGCGCGGGTGAGGCCGGCCTCGACGAGGTAGGCCGTGGAGGTCTTGCCGTTGGTGCCGGTGATGCCGATGAGGTTGAGGTGCCGGGACGGGTCGCCCCAGACGCGGGCGGCGATGCCGCCGGTGAGCTCTCGGGGCTCGTCGGCGACCAGGACCGGCAGGCGTCCGGCGACGAGCTCGGCGCCTCGGGCGTCGGTGAGGACGCACACCGCGCCGCGGTCGGCGGCCTGCTCGGTGAACTCGGCGCCGTGGCGCCTGGAGCCGGGCAGCGCCGCGAACAGGTCGCCGGGTTCGACGAGCGCGGCCGCGAGGCTCACGCCGGTGACGGTGAGCTCGGAGTCCTCGGCTGCGGGAATCAGGTCGGCGAGGTCGGCGACCCGGTAGGGCCTGGTGTCCTCGGGCCTCGGAAAGGTTGACACGGCCTGACCCTACACCGCAGGACGGGCCGGGAAATGATCACTGCGTCTTGACCGGCCGTTCGGCGTCGTCGAGGTTGGCCGAGAGCGTGCCGAGGATCTTGGTGAGCGCGGTGGCCTGGTCGCAGTCGAGGGAGTCGAGGAAGACCTCGCGCACGAGCGAGAGGATGCACGGCCCGGCCTCTTCCAGGCGCCCGCGCCCGGCGGCGGTGAGGGTGACCCAGGTGGCGCGGTTGTCATGGTCGCATTTGTGGGTCTCGACCAGGCCCATGTCGGCGAGCCGCTTGGCCTGGTAGGTGACGGCGCTCTTGGCGGTGACGATGCGCTCGGCCAGCTCGCTCATGCGCAGGTGGTCCCCGTCGGCGTCGGCGAGGCGGACCATGATCTCGTACTGGGTGTGGGAGATGCCGTGGTGCTCCTGAAGGCGGCGCTCGATCCGCTGCTCCAGCCGGTGGGTGACGGTCAGGAACTGCGTCCAGACGGCGTTCACCTCAGGAGACAGCCAGCGGCTCTCGAAGTCTCCGGCGCTCATTCCCGACCCCCTTTCGTCCCTGTCACGGCCCGGCGGCCCGGGCGGATCGCGAGCGGTTCAATTTCGAACCATCCTACCTCGCGGTACGCACCGCGAGCGGGCTCGAGTTACCCAGGCCATACCACTGCCGGGGCCGGGGCGACGGGCGGGGCCGATCGCACCGGGGCGCCACGGCGAGCGAGACCTATTCACGTCCTTTACGGTGCGTGAACACCGGAACGCGCTCAAGACCCCCCATGAATCGAGCAGAATTCGCGTTCTACGCTGTACGCCGACACGTCCACTCGGCCTCGAGCACCCGAAGGACCTCCCGCTTTGAACGGTACCGCCGCACGCCCCGCCGTGATCGACTCGGCCCGACGCCTTCTCTCCTTCCCCGTCGTCGCCATCGCCGCCGTGGTCCTGCTGGTCGCCCCGGCCTCGCAGTCCAGCGCGCAGGAGGAAGGGGCCTCGGACAACCTGAGCCAGGCCATCGAGGACTACCTCAACGCGCAGGACGAACTGGCCTCCCTCCAGCAGGAGCAGGAGGACCTCGAGCAGGAGCTGGCCGATTCGGCCGCCGAGATCGAGACGCTCAACGCCGAGCTCGACGAGTACGCCTACATCGCGTACACCACCTCCGACTTCCAGTCCACGGCGGCGCTCATCGCCTCGGGCGACCCGTCCGAATCGCTCAACGCGATGACCATGCTCGAGTTCCTCGGCGAATCGCGCGCCGACAGGCTGAACGAGCTCATCGACCGCCTCGCCGAGATCGAGGCCACGCAGCAGACCCTCGAGGACAACATCGCCGAGCAGGAGAACCTCACCGAGGAGATGGAGGCGGCCCGCGACGAGGCCGCCCGCGAGATGGCGGCCTCCGGCGGCGACGCGACCACCGGCCCCAGCGCCAGCGACGCCCCCGCGGCCGAGTCCGCGCCCCGCAACTCCGACGGGACGCTGCCGTACGAGGGCTGCACCGAGGACGACCCCACGACCGGCGGCTGCATCACCCCGCGCACGCTCCACGCGCTGGAGCAGGCCCAGATCGCCGGCTTCACCCGCTTCGTCAACTGCTACCGGTCCGGCGGCTCGGGCGAGCACCCCAAGGGCCGCGCCTGCGACTTCTCCGCCCAGGCGGGCGGCTTCGGCGGCGACGCGGGCGGCGACGACTACGACTACGGCGACAACCTCGCCGCCTGGCTCACCGAGAACGCCAGCGAGCTGGGCGTGCAGTACGTCATCTGGTACCGCCAGATCTGGTTCCCCTCCTCGGGGTGGCGGTCCTACTCCGGCGCCTACGGCGACCCGTCCTCGGACCACACCAACCACGTCCACTTGAGCATTCGCTGAGTCTCCGCTCACACGGCAAGTGCGAAGGCGCCTCGCACGTACTGTGTACTGTGGTTGCATGACGATCGGACGCTCCTCCATGACCCGGCGCGGCGCCCTGACCGCCGGGATCGCCGCAGTCGGCCTGGCCGCCTGCTCGGACGACACCGGCACCATCGGCTCGGGCGACGAGCCCGAAGAGGAGCCCACCAGCGCCGCGAGCGTCACCATCACCCCCGCCGACGGCGCCGCCGACGCCACGGCCGCCTCCGAGATCGCCTGGACCGTCGAGAACGGCGCCTTCACCGAGTTCAAGCTGACCGACGCCGCGGGCGACGCGGTCGAGGGCGACATGCACCCCGACGGGACCACGTGGGTTCCGGCCGCCCCGCTCGAATGGGAGGGCACCTACACCGCCTCGGTCACCGCCGAGGACGAGGCCGGGATCCCCGTCACCGTCGAGTCGACGTTCACCACGATCGCCTCGCCGGGCAACCGCGTCTCCATCGAGAACTACCTGCCCGGGCAAGACTCCACCGTCGGCCAGGCGGCGGTGCTGGCCTTCCGCTTCGTCGACTACGAGATCCCCGAGGACCTGCGCCAGTCCGTCGAGCGGCGCCTGTTCGTCAGCTCCGAGCCGGCCCAGGAGGGCTCGTGGCACTGGATCACCGGCCGCGCGCTCGAGTACCGGCCCAAGGAGTACTGGCAGCCGAACACGCAGGTCAGCGTGCGGCTCGCGATCGGCGGCCTGCCGATCGGGGAGGACAGGTACGGCGAGTTCGACGCGGAGACGGTCTTCAGCACCGACTCCGAGGCCCGCATGCTCGAGGCCGACAACGAGACCAAGCAGCTGCGCGCCTACCAGGACGGCTCGATCGTGCAGACGATCCCGATCTCGCTGGGCGCCGACGAGATCGACGGCCACGACGCGCGCTCGTTCGAGGGCCAGATGATCATCATGAGCCGCGAGGAGGAGTCGACGTTCGTCTCCGACCTCTACGACTACGAGACCGACGTCAAGTGGGCGATGCGGCTGACCTTCAGCGGCCAGTTCATCCACGGCGCGCCGTGGGCCGCGGACGCGCTCGGCAACTCGAACATCTCCCACGGCTGCATCAACGTCACCGACGAGATGGGGCAGTGGCTCTTCGAGTTCGTGCGCTGGGGCGACCCGGTGGTGGTGCTGAACACCGGCCGCGCGCTGCCGCCGGGCGACGGCTTCACCACGTGGGACCTCGACTGGGAGACCCTCGTCGCCGGCTCCTACCTCGAGCGGACCGCCGAAGGCGAGGGCGGCTAGGGCCTGTCCTGTGAATCAGGGCGAGGCGGTATCCGAGTCCATTTGTTCGCTCGCAGTGCCAAGATATGGCTCGCAAGCGTCGCCAAGAGGGCGAAGGGGCGCCCAGATCCCGGTGTTGGATCTGGGCGCCCCGACAACGCAGCGAGCGGGCAAATGGGCCGGATAACGCCCGGTCTGATTCACAGGACAGGCCCTACCCCCTCGGCTCAGTGCACGGGCTCGCGGGTCTTCGGATCCGCCGCCTGCGGATGCTCCTCGAGGATCCGCCTGTGCGCCCAGCGCTCGACGAAGAACGAGCCGACCGGGACGGTGCCGCCCAGCAGCAGGCCCACGGTCTGCGGCCAGAACTTCCAGCCGGCCTGCTGGGCCAGGTGGAAGCCGAGCACCAGGTAGACCATGTAGAACAGGCCGTGGATGGGGCTGATGACCGTCACGAGCACGTCGTTGTCCGCGAAGTACTTCATCGGCATGGCCACGAACATGAGCGCGATGAGGAAGGTGCCGACGATCCAGGCGACGATGCGGAATCGCTTCAGCGCGGCATTCATGCGGTGCTCCCCTGCTTCGGGTCGGATTCGGTCCGCCTGGCCTTCAGGATCGAAGACTCGAACGGCGAGGTCATCGGCGGCGGCTCCTCGCGGCGGCGCTGCTTCTCGGGCTGGTCCTTGCGCAGCTCCAGGCGCATCTGGCGCACCCACAGCGCGACGGTGAACAGCGCGAACAGCGGCCACTCGAAGGCGTAGCCCCAGCTGATGGCGTTCCCGTTCTGGGCGCGGGTCAGCTGCCACCAGCCGAGCAGCCCGAACCCGGTCGTCAGCACCACGGCGAAGAAGTGGAGGACGAGCCATGGGGGCGTCAACAACCGTCGCACACGGCCAGACTATGGCGGCCGACCCGGAGTTGCCGCGCGGGGGCGGCCCGTGGTGACATAGGCCGGTGACCGATGATCTTCCTCCGGCCGGAACCGTCCCTCCCCTGCCGAAGCCCGACCCGGACAGGGTGCGGGAACTCCTGCTCGAATGGTGCAACGCCGACCCCGAGGACGCCTTCGCGGCGGCCGAGGCCGCCCGCGGCCTCGACGACGAGATGCTCGCGCTGGCGGGCCGGATGCACCGCTCGATCGCCGACGACATGGGCGGGCGGCTGTGGCTGCGCTGGCCGAAGCCGGCGGCCGACGGCAGCGGTCCCGAGCGCTTCCTCGGGCTGTACGCGGTGCTGGAGGCCGTGCCGCTCATGCTCGACTTCCACCGCGGCATCGGCGTCGGCGAGGCCTACTCCCGGATCCTGCTCCACGACGTCGGCGAGAAGCTGCGGCTCAACCGGACGATGTACGGCCGTCCCGGACTCGACGTGGCGTTCTGGTTCACCGCGCACGTGCGGGGCACGATCTACCAGCTCGGACGGCTCCAGTTCTGCATAGAGGGGACGGCCGCGGCGCCGCGGATGGGCCTGCACATCCGCGGCGAGGGCGGCCCGCTCACCCCCGAGGCGGTCCGGTCCTCGGTGGCGCAGGCGCTCGAGTTCTTCCCGGCGCGGTTCCCCGAGCTGTTCGGGCCGGATGAGCCGATGTCGTTCATGTGCTCGTCGTGGCTGCTCGACCCGCAGCTGCGCGACTGGCTGCCCGAGCGGTCCAACATCCTCAAGTTCGGCGAGCTGTTCGACCTGGTGGGCCCGGCGACGTACGTGAACGCGGGCGGGCACGACGACATCTGGCGTTTCGTGTTCGCCAGGACGCCGGACACGCCGATGGAGGAGCTGCCGACTGCGAACACGCTCCAGAAGTCGGTGATGGCCGGGCTCAAGGCCGGCGTCGCCTTCCAGACCCGCCTGGGCGGGTTGAACCTGGAGCGACTCGGCCCGTGAACCCGGCCGGGCGGTTACGACCTGGCCTTCCGCCAGGCGGGGCTGTCGACGTAGTGGTTGTCGAAGCGGTCGCCCGAGGCGGCGATCTCGGCGGGGTCGGCCTCGCCCGCCGCCACTCGGGCGAGCAGCCGGTAGTAGTCGAAGCGGTCGGCGGCCGGAGTGAAGACCGCCAGGACGTCGGCGTCCGCCCCGGCGGCGGCGCCGAAGGCGTGGGGCAGTCCCGGCGGGAGGCTGATGAAGTCGCCCACTTCGAGGACGACGACCTCCTCGCCCGCGAGGACTTGCAGCGCGCCGTCGATGACGAACAGCGACTCGCTCGCGCCGCCGTGGAAGTGCGGCGGCGCGCCGTCGCCGCCGTCGGGGAAGGTCGAGCGGGTGACCGACAGCGCCCCGGCGGTCTGCGAGGAGTCGGCCAGCAGCGTCATGACCGAGCGCTGGGCGTGGTCGAGCCGCTCGGCGGAGGCGGCGCGGGTGACGAGCGGCCGGGGGGCGGCTTGCGTGTTCATTCGGATCGCTCCTGTCATTCCTGGATGTTTCTTATCTAGATATTATATGTCCGGGAATGATTCCGCCAGTGGCTTGACGAGCCTCACAACGATTGGCGATGCCATCGAATCGGGATGTATAGACTCTCGGTCATGCGTATCAGCGAAGGCGTCGAATGGGCCGCGCACTGCTGCCTGCTGCTGGACTGGATGGGCGTGGACGAACCGGTGGCCACCGCGCGGCTCGCCGCGGGATACGGCTTGCCGCCCGCCTACCTCAACAAGCAGTTGCAGCCGCTCGTCCGCGCCGGCGTCCTCGCCTCCACCCCTGGCAAGCGCGGCGGCTTCCGGCTCGCCAGAAGCCTGGAGGACATCACGCTCATGGACGTCCTCGCCGCCATCGAGGGCCCCGACGAGGCCTTCCAGTGCGACGAGATCCGCAAGAACGGCGTCTGGGCCGAGCTGCCGGAGTCGGCCTTCCGCGCCCCGTGCGCCGTCGACACCGCCATGCGGGCGGCCGAGCTGGAATGGCGCCGCGCCCTCGCCTCCAAGACACTGGCCTCCGTCCAGGCCGACGCCGAACTCCAGGCCCCCTACCTGCGCAGGCAGGTCCAGGAATGGTATGCCGAGCATTACCCGCCGCGCACCCCATAAGGTGGACTCATGCGGATCGTCATGGCCGGATCGAGCGGCTACCTCGGCGGCGCGCTGCGACGCGCGCTGGAAGGCAACGACATCGTCAGGCTGGTGCGCCGAACCCCGCGCGACGACGACGAGATCCAGTGGGACCCCTACAGGGATCCGCTCGATCCCTCCATCTTGGATGGCGTCGACGCCGTGGTGAACCTGGGCGGCGCCTCCATCGGCGGGCGGCGCTGGAACGCGGCCTACAAGCGGCACATCCGCGCCAGCCGCGTCGTCCCCACCGGGGTCCTGTCCGAGGCCGTCGCCCGAGCCGAGGTGCCGCTCCTGGTCAACGCCTCGGCGGCCGGCTGGTACGGCGACCGCGCCGACGTGCCGGTCGACGAGCGCACCCCGGCCGCGGCCGACTACCTCGGCACGACGGCCCTGGCCTGGGAGCAGGCCACGGCCCCCGCGCAGGAGGCGGGGTCACGGGTGATCAGGCTCCGCACCGGCCACGTCCTGGGCCCGGGCAGCGAGCTGCTGGCCAGGCTGATACCGACCTACAAGTTCTTCCTCGGCGGCCGGTTCGGCAGCGGCCGGCAGTTCGTCCCGTGGATCTCCCTGCGCGACTGGGTGAGCGCCGTCGAGCTGCTGCTCGATTCGGACGTGGACGGGCCGGTCAACATGGTCGGCCCGACGCCGACGAGGAACCGGGAGTTCACCAAGGCGCTCGGCGCGGTCCTGCACCGGCCCGCGCCGTGGATCATCCCCGGCTGGGCGGCGAGACTGGTCGCCGGCGAGGCCGCGGTCGAGATGCTGCGCGGTGCCGACGTCCGCCCGGCCGTCTTGGAGGCCAAGGGCTTCGAGTACAAGGACAGCACCGTCCTGGACGCCTTGGAGTGGTCGCTCGGCCACTGACCGAGTGGCGGCGGACCGATACACTGGGGCGTTCGCCCGGCCGTGGAAGGAGCGCCCGTGACATCCCCGACCGCCGACGGCCCGGAAGTGCTGTACCGCAAGCCCGGCACCGTCACCGCGGCGCAGACGCTCATGTGGATCCAGTTCTCGTTCGTCATCTGCTGCGGCTTCGGCACGGCGTTCGTGACCTTGTTCATGACCGGCATCGTCGGCGAGCTCGGCTTCGACGAGGACCTGCTCGAAGGCGCCGAGAACCTGCTGGTCCTGACGGTCGCCGTGCTCCTCGGCGTCGCGGCCGTCGCGGTCCTGTTCGGCGTGCTCGCCGCGAAGCTCGGGGCGGGGCGGCGCTCGGCGCAGATCATGACGATCGTCGTCATGCTCGGGACCATCGTCTTCGGCTTCGTCGGCCTCTACACGCAATTCGAGCTGGAGGAGTACGTGGGCTCGCCCGTGGACGGCTCCGAGGTGGTGGGGACGCTGCTGGCCCTGGCCCTGCCGATCGTGACGCTGCTGTGCCTGTGCACCGGCTCGGCGAACCAGTGGTTCAGGCAGGGCGGGCGGGACCCGTGGCCGCGGCACCGGCCGGTGTACCCGCCGGTGGCGCCGCCGTACTGAGCGCCTCGCCGAGCGCGGCGATGTTCTCGCGCACCGCTTCGGGCTCGCCGAGACCCTCGACGAGCAGGAGCTGCCTCGCCACGCCGGTCTTCTCGGCGGAGGCGGCCAGCCGCTCGGCGACGTGCTCGGGCGGGCCGACGGCGTGCCGGCCGATCATCCAGTCCACATAGGCCGCGTGGTCGCGTTCGGCGCGGCCCGGCCGGAGGCTCACGTACTGGCCGACCCCGCGCGTCAGCAGCTCGGTCAGGGAGCCGCGCAGCCGCTCCGCCTCCGCCGGGCCGCCGATCTGCGCCAGGTGCGTCGAGACGTGCTCGGCCCGGTCGGGGTCGAAGCCGTGCGCCTCGGCCTCGTGCCGCCACGCGCCGATGAGGGCTGCGTGGTCCTCGTCGGCGGCGTGCATGCCGAGCAGCAGCGGCAACCCGAGCCGGGCCGCCAGGCGGGCCGTGCCCTCGCTCGTCGCCGCCATCCACACCGGCCTCCCGCTCCCCGGCGGCATGACCCGCACCGGCAGCACGTCGAAGAACTCCCCGGCGTGGGCGATCTCGTCCTCCCCGGACAGCCAGCGCACCAGCAGCCGCAGCCCCTCCTCGAAGCCGTGCTCGAAGCGGTCCAGGCCGGTGCCGAAGACGTCGAGGTCGACCCACGGGCCGCCGCGGCCGACGCCGAGGCGGAAGCGGCCGGGCGCCAGCGCCTCCAGCGTGGCGGCCTCCTCCCCCAGCGCCACCGGGTGCCGGTTCGACAGGATCGCGACCGCCGTCCCGACCTGGATCCGCTCGGTGGCGGCGAGCAGGTGCGCGGCCATGAGCGTCGCCGAAGGGTTGGCGCCGTACTCGATGAAGTGGTGCTCGGCGACCCACACGCCGTCGAGGCCCTCGTCCTCGGCGGCCTTCGCGTAGCCGACGAGTTCGCGCAGGGTCCCGCCGGGGGCCGCGCCGGGGAAGACGCCGCCGAGCAGGAACAGGTCATGTGCGGTCATGAGCGGTGCTCCAGGAAACTTGCGGCGGAAAATTCAAAATTGTACCGTCTGTCCAGATCCAGGGCCGCCGCCGCGGCGCCCGGTGATCCCCAACGGTTCCATACCGGGCCGTGGCGGACAAGCGTCAACGGAGGCACCATGCTCTTTCCCTATACCGGGTCCGGCTCCTACTGCTACGCCGACTCACTCGCGATGGTCCTGGGGGACGATTCGCCCGGCCCGGCCGTGATCGAGGTGCTGACCGGCTCGCCGTTCGGCATGCAGTTGCTCGGAGGGACCGCGCCGTTCTTCGACCCCGCCGGGTGGGACGGCGGCATCGGGCTGAACGAGGCCGTCACGGCGCTCGGCTGGGAGTGCCGCCGCACCTCGGGCGACCGCGACGAGGCCGAGCGGCTGCTGCGCGCCGCGCGCACCGCCGACCCGGTCCTGGTCGGCCCGGTCGAGATCGGCCTGCACGAGCACCGGCCCGGTTTCGGCGAGCCGATCGGCGGCGACCACTACGTGGTGGCGCTCGGCGTCGCCGACGACATGGTCCGCTTCCACGACCCCGCCGGGCACCCGTTCGCGACGCTGCCGATCGAGCGGTTCCTGGACGCCTGGCGCACCGACACCCTCGACTACGGCGAGTCGTACACCGCGAGGACCGCTTTCACGAGGGCGCGCGAGGTCGAGCCCGCCGAGGCGATCGAGAGCACCATCGGCACCGCGATCGCGTGGCTCACCGGCGAGCACGTCCATCCGGTGCGGCCGGGGACGCTGCGGAACCGGGAGGCCGCCGAGCGACTGGCCGCGATGGTCGAGGAGGGCCTGCCCGAGGAGACGCACGGCCACCTGGCGCACTTCGCGATCCACGTCGGGGCGCGGCGGCTCGCCGACGCCGCGGTGTGCCTGTCGGGCATCGGGCTGTCGTCGTCGGCCGCGCTCGCCGCGCGGCAGTCCGAGCTCGTCGGGAGCCTCCAGTACGAGGTGACGACCGGGCGGACCGAGCGGGCCGCCGCGGCGCTGCGCGCGCTGGGGCCGACGTACGGCGAGCTCGCGTCCCGGCTGCGGGAGGAGCGGCGGGCATGACGAAGGGCGCCTCCCGAAGGGGCGCCCTCGCTCGCTTCGCTAGTGGCGCAGCATCTCGGCGACGAGGAAGGCCAGTTCCAGCGACTGCTGCGTGTTCAGCCGCGGGTCGCAGGCCGTCTCGTAGCGGTGGGAGAGCTGGTCGTCGCGGATCTCCTGGGCGCCGCCGACGCACTCGGTGACGTCCTCGCCGGTCAGCTCGATGTGGATGCCGCCGGGGTGGGAGCCCACCTGGCGGTGCACCTCGAAGAAGCCGAGGACCTCGTCGACGACCTGGTCGAAGGCGCGGGTCTTGTAGCCCGAGGCCGCCTCGAAGGTGTTGCCGTGCATCGGGTCGCACTGCCAGACGACCTTGCAGCCGGCCGCCTCGACCTTCTCGACGATCGGCGGCAGGACGGTGCGGACGTTCTTGTGCCCCATGCGCGTGATGATCACGAGCTTGCCGGGGACGTTGTCCGGGTTGAGCTTCTGGCACATCTCGACGACCCACTCGGGCGTGGCGGTCGGGCCGATCTTGCAGCCGATCGGGTTGGCCAGGCGCGAGAGGAAGTCGATGTGGGCGCCGCCCAGCTGGCGGGTCCGCTCGCCGTTCCACAGCATGTGCCCCGACAGGCCGTAGGCCTTGCCGTCGAAGATGCGGGTCAGGGCCCGGTCGTACTCGATGGCGAGCATCTCGTGGGAGGCGTACACGTCGGCGGTGTGGAGGGCGTCGTCCTCGACGCCGCAGGCGGCCATGAAGGCGACGGCGCGGTCGATCTCGCGGCCGATCGCCTCGTAGCGCTCGCCCGCCGCCGAGGTGCGGACGAAGTCCTTGTTCCAGTCGTGGACGGCCTGGAGGTCGGCGAGGCCGCCCTTGAGGTAGGCGCGGATCATGTTCATCGCCGCGGCGGCGTTGGCGTAGGCGCGGATCATCCGCTGCGGGTCGCACACCCGCGCCTCGGCGATGGCCTCCAGCGAGTTGAACATGTCGCCGCGGTAGACCGGCAGGCCGAGCGCGTCGGTGGCCTTGGAGCGCGGCTTGGAGTACTGGCCCGCGACGCGGCCGACCTTGATGACCGGCAGCGAGGCGCCGTAGGTGAGCACGACCGCCATCTGGAGGAGGGTGCGCATGTTCGCGAGCACGTGATGCTCGGTGTTGTCCAGGAACGTCTCGGCGCAGTCGCCGCCCTGGAGCAGGAAGGCGCGCCCTTCGCACACTTCGGCGAGCTGCTGGCGGAGTTGGTCGACCTCGTAGGGGGCGACGATCGGCGGAACGCCCGCGAGCACTCCGGCGACGTCCTCGACCTCGGCGTAGTCGGGCCACGGAGGAGTCTGCTCCCTCGGCAGGCTCCGCCAGGCGTCGAGCTGGTAGCGCTCGGCTTCCTCCGCGTCGGCTACGACGGGGACGAGACCGGGATTTCGCAGATCATGCCATTGGCGATTCACGCGCCAATCCTACTTGTGCGGCTCGGGCGGCTCCAACGCCGATTCGCCCTTCCCAGTGCGCGAGTCCTCCCGGATTCGCGTGAACACCGACACATCCGCGCGGTCTCCGGCCGCGCGGCGTACCGACACGCCACAAACGGACGAGCGCGGACATCCCGTCTTTCGGGACGCGTCTACGCTGGTCTGGTGCGCAAGACGACGATTGAAGACTGGCTGACCGACCTCGCGTCGGAGCTCCCCGCGCCCGGTGGCGGCGCGGCGGCGGGAATGAACGCGGCGACCGGGGCGGCCCTGGTGTCGATGGTGTGCAACCTGACCATCGGGAAGCCGAAGTTCGCCGAACACGAAGCGGTCATGCGCGAGGCGCTGGCCGAGGCCGAGCGGCTCCGCGCCGAGGCGCTCCGGCTGGCCGAGGACGACGCCGAGGCGTTCTCCGGCGTGATGGCGGCCTACAAGCTGCCGAAGGCCACCGCCGAGGAGAAGGCGGCCCGCACCGCGGCGATCCAGTCCGGGCTGGCCGAGGCCGCCGAGGTGCCGCTCGCGGTGGCGAAGGTGTCGGCGCAGGTCATCCGTCTCTCGGGGAAGATCCTGGACGGCTCGAACCCGAACGTGCTCTCGGATGTGGCCGTGGCCGCGTCGAGCGCGAAGTCGGCCCTGGAGTCGGCGGCGCTGAACGTCGACATCAACCTGGGGTCGATCAAGGACGCGGAGGTGCGCGAGCGTCTGGCGAGCGCGCTCAACGAGTCACTCCAGGCGAAGGTGCAGGCCGAGGCGATCATGCAGGCCGTGGCGAAGAGGATCAGAGCATGAAGGACATCGACGGGCGCGCGGTCGCGAAGGCGCTGCGCGAGGAAGTGGCCGCCGCGGCCGAGCGGCTGCGCGAGGGCGGCACGGTGCCGACGCTGGCGGTGGTCGTGCCGACCGACGACGAGGGCACGGCCTGGTACGTGCGGTCGATCGCGAAGACCGCCGGGAAGCTCGGCCTGGACTGCCGGGTCGTGCAGTTGGAGGAGCCGGGCCGCGACGAGATCGTCGCGAAGCTCCAGGAGCTCTCGGCCGACCCGGAGGTCCACGGGGTCATCTGCCAGACGCCCCTGCCGGAGGGCGTGAGCCTCGCGGAGGTGGGCTGGTACATCAGCCCGTTCAAGGATGTCGACGGCGCGAACTCGGAGAGCCTGGGCCGGCTGGCGCAGGGGCGGCGCACCTTCGCCCCGGCGACGAGCGCGGCGGTGCTCGAACTGCTCCGGCACGAGGGCGTGCGTCTCGAGGGCGCGCGGGCGGTCGTGGTGGGGCGCTCGACGGTGGTCGGCAAGCCGGCCGCGCTGCTGCTGGTGAACGAGTCGGCGACGGTGACGGTGTGCCACTCGCGGACCAAGGAGCTCGCCGCGGTCTGCCGGGAGGCGGACGTGCTGGTGGCGGCGGTGGGCCGGCCGCGGATGATCGGCGCCGAGTTCGTCAAGCCCGGCGCGGTCGTGATCGACGTCGGCACGAACCCGACGCCGGACGGCGGCCTGGTCGGCGACGTCGACTACGAGGCGGTGGCCCCGCTCGCCAGCGCCATCACCCCGGTTCCGGGCGGCGTGGGGCCGGTGACGACGATGCTGCTGCTCCGCAACACGGTCGAGGCGGCCCGGCTGGCGCTGGAGCACCCTTAGGGTCTTCAGCCGGGGGTCAAAGTGGCGGATTCCCGACAGACAACACCGACTACTGCGCGTAACGTCAGGTATTCGTTACCGTAGGAGGTCTGGTATGACACGTCGTCTCGTCTTCGTGGCGACCGTCGCGGGCATGCTCGTCGCCGTCGCGAGCCCCGCCATGGCGTTCCAACACGACCGGGTCCACAACCCGGTGCTCCACGCGTTCCTCGACATCGCGAGCATCGCGATCGTCGTCGCCCCCGTCTGGACGGCCCTGCTGTGGGGCTCGGGCCGCAGCAAGTGGCTCCTCGCCGCGGTCGTCGGCGTCGTGCAGGTGCCGGTGGCGGTCCTGGCGTTCGTGCCCGAGGCCTCACACGCCCTCAAGGGCGCCGGTCTCGCGCTCGGCCTGGCGATCAGCGTCGCCGCGATCGTCTACACCAGGCGCGCCGCGCGGGCCGAGAAGAAAGCGGCGGCAGAGGTCGCCGGCGCCTAGCTCGAAGCCGTAGGGGCCCTCGTCGGCGGTGAGCACTCGCAGCTCGGGGCAGCCTCGGAAGGGGCCGTCGAAGCCGCCGGAGGCGGGATCACGGTAGGCGTGCCACGAGCAGTGCTCCTCGCCGACCCAGCCCCAGGCCCGGTGGGTCTCGGCGCCCGCGAAACGGTATACGCCGACGCTGAGCAGCCGGCCCGCCACCGGCCGCCGGTAGAAGTCGGCGTCGAGCCCCGCGATCGGGACGCCGTCGAAGTCGACGTCGCGCAGAGTCTTGTGAAACGTGAAATCGGTGAGCTGCGGGAGCTCGCCGGTATCCCCTGAGAAAGCCACTGGCACGTCCGGTCTAACGAACCGGACGTGCCAGTGGTTGTGTCTTCAGTGCGGCCGATCACGCGGACCGGCCGCTCCGGCCCCGTGGGGCCGGATTTCCGCGGCCGCCCGAGGAGTCGCTCGTCGCGGCCGCACCCGGTCGCGGTGGACCGGAGTCGTCGGCGCTTAGGCGCCGAAGAAGACCTCGGCGTCCTGGTAGCGCTCGACCGGGACGGTCTTGAGGACGTCGGTGCCCTCGTGGATCGGGATGCGGACGACGTCGGTGCCCTGGAGGGCCATCATCTTGCCGAAGTCGCCCTCTTCGACCGCGTCGGCGGCCTCGATGCCGAGGCGGGTCGCCAGGACCCGGTCGAAGGCGGTGGGGGTGCCGCCGCGCTGGAGGTGGCCGAGGATGATCGCGCGGGTCTCGGAGCCGGTGCGCTCCTTGATCTGCTCGGCGACCCAGTCGCCGACGCCGCCGAGCTTGACGTGCCCGAACGCGTCGACCTCGCCGTCCTTGAGGACCATGCCGGTTTCGGCGTGCGCGCCCTCGGAGACCGCGACGATGGTGGACTTGCCGGCGTCCATGCGCTCCTTGACGAAGTTCGCGACCTTCTCGATGTCGAAGGCGACCTCGGGGATGAGCACGACGTTCGCGCCGCCCGCGATGCCGGCGTGGAGCGTCATCCATCCGGCGTGGCGGCCCATGATCTCGACGACGATGCAGCGGTCGTGCGACTCGGCGGTGGTCCACAGCCGGTCGATCGCCTCGGTGGCGATGTTGACGGCGGTGTCGAAGCCGAAGGTGTAGTCGGTGCCCGAGAGGTCGTTGTCGATGGTCTTCGGGACGCCCACGCAGTTGACGCCGTCGGCGGTCAGCTTCGTGGCGACGCCCAGGGTGTCCTCGCCGCCGATGGCGATCAGCGCGTCGATGCCGAGCGCGGCCATGTTCTTCTTGATCGCCTCGACGCCGCCCTCGATCTTGTAGGGGTTGGTGCGGGAGGAGTGGAGGATCGTGCCGCCCTGGTCGAGGATGCCCTCGACGGTGTCCCAGTCCAGAGGCTGCGTGATGCCCTCGATCGGGCCCTTCCAGCCGTAGCGGAAGCCCACGAACTCGTGGCCGTATTCCTTGGTGCCTTTGCGGACCGCGGCACGGATGACCGCGTTGAGACCGGGGCAGTCACCGCCGCCGGTGAGCACGCCAATGCGCATGCGTCGTACTCCCTAGAGTGAGATCTGTTAACTGGGCGGCTTCATTGCCGAAACTTCGCTCAGCCTATCTCGGCACTTCGGAGCGGTGGTGAGGGGTTGCGAAGCCGGAAAGGGCCGTTCGGGCGGAAAGGTCGGCGGCCCCAGGGCGGGGCCGGCGGGAAGCGGCGCGCGGCACCGAGCGGGGCGGGGAGGCGAAGGCCGACGACAAGGGTTCAGCTGCGCCGAGTGGGCGGGGCGGCGGTTCCGAGCGGGAGGCCGGAGGGCGGCGAGGGGGTGGCGGCGCTGGGCCGGTTCAGTGTTGCCCGAGTGCGGCGCGGTCCCTGCGGGCGGCTTCGAGGGACTCCCAGCGGGCGAGGTTGAGCTTGGCGTCGGTCAGCGCGTCGTGGAGGTCGGCGTCGGGCGCGACCGGCAGTTCCGGGCGGCCCAGGTCGTCCCAGCGCTGGCGCAGGTCCTTGGTCATCCGCGGCAGCGCTCGCGGCAGCTCCGGCATGGAGCCCCACAGCTGCGCGAACGCCACGTGGTCGTAGGCGCCGTACCAGGCCCACAGTTCGATGCGCTCGCCCGGATGCGTTCCGGTCTTCTTGCGCACCGGGGTGACCAGGAAGTCGTATAGCTCGTCGCGGATGGTCGCGCGGTCCTTCCACAGCGGGCTGGCCGGGCCCGGGAGCTTGTCGAGTACGTTGCGCCGCACCCACTCTATGGCCCTGGACGGATCGAATTCCGTTGAGACGGCGTAGTATTCGCGACCGAGTTCATCCACGACGCCGATGGAGACCAGGTCGATCGTGCGACCGTCCTCGATGAACTCGCAGTCGTAGAAGTATCGGTACGCCACACATCGGCCTTTCGTATGATCGCGGGCCGCGTCTCCGGCCCTTCCGGCCTGCGCCCGTATGTCGCCTGGCTGGAGTCGACGCTACGCCATACGATCTGGTGGCCGGTACCTGACCTCGCATTCTGCATGTGAGAATCGCGATACCGGACATTACGCGATAAAATACGTAGACTTGATCGTACACTCGGCCGAGCGACAACTGCGCACTCTGAACACATGACCCAACGGAGCGTGAAGTTTCCGACACCAGGCCCTGTACAACGACGGAAAAGACAGCGATCATCGGAGGGAACCCGCGGAGCGGTCCCACCGAAGGGGGAAGAACTATGGGTGTCAGCCCATCTGAAGACCCGCTAGCAGGCGTCGCCATGTTCGCCGGCCTCGACCCGCAGGCCCGGCGCAAGATCGCCGACGTGGCGGTACCCCGCCACTACCGTCGAGGGCGTCTGCTGTTCTTCGAAGGCGAGGCAGGCGAGTCTTTGATCATGATCCGGTCCGGGGCGGTGAGCGTCTTCCGCACCGCCGCAACCGGTGAGCGGGCGATGCTCCACGTCGCGCGGGCACCCGAAGTCCTCGGCGAGGTGTCGCTGCTGGACGGCTCCCCCCGTTCGGCCTCGGCCGAGGCCCTCGAGGACACCACGGCGCTGGCGCTGGCGCGGTCGAGCTTCCTGGAGCTGGTCCACGGCAGCCCCAAGATGCTGGACGCGGTGCTGCGGTCGATGGGCATGATCGTCCGCCGCCTCACCGAGCAGTCCTCGGACCACGTCTTCCTCGATCTCCCCGGGCGGGTGGCGAAGACGCTGGTGCGCCTGGCCGAGCAGCACTCCTCCCCCATGACGACCATCGAGTTGAACCAGACCCAGTTGGCGGAGATGGCGGGCGGTTCGCGGCAGAGCGTCAACCAGGCGATAGGGATCTTCGCCAACCGCGGCTGGCTGCGAACCGAGGGCCGCAAGATCGTCGTCGTCGACCTCCCGGCGCTGCGCCGCAGGGCGGGTTTCGGAGGAGCCGAAGGATGAAGCACAGGGGCGAGGCCGAAAAATGAAGACAGGGGCGGAGCAGGAGGGTAGAGCACGGAGGCGGAGCCGAAGGGTCAGGCGTCCTGGTCCTTCTTCTTGTCCTTGATCTTCGCGGCGTACTCGTCGACGTAGTCCTGGCCCGAGAGCTCCCTGAGCGCGTCCATGATCTCGTCGGTCACCGCCCGCTCGACGGTGCGGTCGCCGACGAGCCCCGAGTAGCGGCCGAAGTCCAGCGGCGGCCCGATCCTGATGCGCGGCCGCCCGCGGCTCGGCAGCCGCTTCCCGATCGGTTGCAGCTCACCGGTGTTCATCATCGCCACCGGCACCACCGGCGATCCGGTCTCCAGCGCCAGGCGCGCCACCCCGGTCTTGCCGCGGTACAGCCGCCCGTCCGGCGAGCGCGTCCCCTCCGGGTAGATCCCGAACAGCTGCCCTTCCGACAGGACCCGTTTCCCGGTGCCGAGCGAGGCCGCGGCCGCGTCGCCGCCCGCGCGGTCGACCGGGATCGCGCCGACCATGCCCATGAAGGTGCGCGTCATCCAGCCCTTGGCGCCCGTGCCGGTGAAGTAGTCCGACTTCGCGATGAAGGTGATGTGGCGTTTGACCACCAGGGGCAGGAAGACGGAGTCGAACACCGCCAGGTGGTTGCTCGCCAGGATGGCGGGGCCCGTTTCGGGCACGTGGTCGAGCCCTTCGACCTGCGGACGCCAGATCGCCCACAGGATCGGCCCCAGCACCGCCTTCAACACCCGGTAGATCACGGACCCAAGCGTATAGGTACCGGTCAATCGAAGGCCGACCCGTGCCCGCGGCGGGCCCCGCACCGTCCCCGCGGTGGCCGCCTCACAGTGGTCGCCCCTGTCCGGTCCGTGCGAGAATGGGCGGGCGGTACGAATTGGGACCAGACGCTGGGAGGCGGCGTGTCAACCGAATCCGAGGCGTTCACGTTCGACGCCGGCCCGGGCGCCGAGGCCACGATGCTGCTCTGCCACGGCTTCACCGGAGACCCGTCGAGCCTGCGCCCGTGGGGCGAACACCTGCGCGACGCGGGCTACAACGTCGTCTGCATGCTCCTGCCCGGCCACGCGCTGCCGTGGCGGGAGCTGGCCAAGACGCGCTGGCCCCAGTGGTACGCCGCCGCCGAGGAGGGCCTGGACGAGGCGCTCGGCTTCGGCCGCCCCGTCTTCGCGGGGGGCCTGTCGATGGGCGGCACGCTGGCGCTGCGCCTGGCCGAGCACCGCGGCGCCGAGCTCAGCGGGCTGGTGCTGGTGAACCCGGCCATCTACGACGACAAGCCGCACGGCTTCCTCGCTCCGCTGCTGCGCTACGTCGTGCCCAGCGTCGCCGCCATCGGCTCCGACCTGGCCAAGCCGGACGTGCGCGAGAAGGCCAGCGACCGGACGCCGCTGGCGGCCTTCGCCTCGGTGCGACAGCTGTGGAACGTCACCCGCGCCGAGCTGCCCCGCGTCACCGTCCCGGTCCGCATCTTCACCAGCGCCGTCGACCACGTCGTCCACCCGCGCAACAGCGCCGTCGTCAGGGCGGGGGTGCGCTCCAAGGACGTCGAGTCGACGGTCCTGCCGCGCAGCTACCATGTGGCCACCCTCGACTACGACGCGGAGACGATCTTCTCCGGAACCGTCGAGTTCATGACCAGGCAGTTGGCCAAGACCCGAGGTGCCCATGACTGACCGAGAAGAGGAGCCCGAGTCCGGCGGCGAGATGCGCCCCGAGGACGTCGACCGGCGGTTCAACGAGCTCATCCGCGACCTCGATCAGGACCATCCCGCCGGGCTCCCCGAGCCGACGACTCCGGCCGCGCCGCCGCCGTCCGATGATGACGAGCCGACGCTGCTGGAGCTGTGGGACGCGGAGCTGCCCGAGGACGAGGAGGACGAGTACGTCGCGCCCGAGCCTCCGCCGCTGCCGTGGCCGAGCCTGCCCGCGATCGGCGGCGTCCTGTGCGTGCTCGGCGGCCTGCTGCTGCTGGTGCGGCCGGACATCGCGCCGCTGGGGACGAACCCGGGGCGGCTGGTCGGGTTCCTGGTGTTCGTGGGCGGCGTGTGGCTGCTCATCAGCAGGCTCAGGGACGACCCGGCGGAGGACGAGAAGGACGACGGCGCCGTCGTCTTAGGGCGGCGGTTCAGTCCCTGCGGCCCAGCCAGGACAGGATCGTGTCGAGCAGTCCTTCGGCGCCCGGGCCGGTGAAGACGTCCCCGGAGACGCCGGGGAAGGTCAGGGGCGCGACGCCGTAGGCGTCGGTGATCGCCTGCGCCTCTTTCGACTGGGCGTCGGACTCGTCGACGGCCAGGAGCACTTTCGGATCGCCGACCGGTTTCGGCGGCTGCTTCGGCAGCTTGTGCGGGGCGACGAGGACGAGCGCGGCGGCCGGGTAGCGGGCCGCGGCCAGTGCGGCCCAGGCCGCTCCGGCGCCGTGGCCGACCAGGACGGCCTGGCGCGGGAGGCCGATCGCGGCCTGGACGAGGTCGTGAGCGCGGGCCTCGACGCCGCCGGGGGCGGCGGGCGTGTTGCCTTGGCCGCGAACGCTGACGGCGGCGGCGTAGCGGCCCGAGCCCGCGATGCGCTTGAGCCACAGGGCGCTGAAGGCGGCGGCGCCGGCGCTCTCGCCGGTGCAGCACAGGACCGGCGAGGCCTCGGGGTCGTCCTTGGCCTCGACGTCGAGGAGGTCGGCGGGCTCGACGACGGCGATCTCGCGCCGCACGGAGGCGGGCTCGGGGACGCGGGTGCGCCGGACCCAGGCTTGCAGGCTCACTTCACTGGCTCCTGTTCGAGTGTGTCGATGATGCGGCCGAGGCCGGCGAGGTACTCCTCGGCGTCGACGGCCAGCTGGTGGCGGGGGGAGATCCCGGTCGAGTCGACGGCGTACTGGGCGGATTCGCTGACGACCTGCTGGCGGAAGTTCGCGGCCCGCTCGGGATCGCCCTTGCGGATGTGCAGCCAGTGGGAGATCGCGTGGGTCTGCCAGTGGACGATGGGGAGCGTGCCGACGCCGGGTTCGACGAGGCCGGCGACGGCGAGGGTCTCCACGCGCGGGGAGAACATGCGGGCCAGGAGCTTGGGGTGGGCGGAGTCGCCTTCGACGCCGAGGAGCCCGGGCGGGCAGCAGGCGATCTTGGGCTTGTAGCCGGTGGCGAGGACGACGACGTCGGGGCGGACGGTGGTGCCGTCGGTGAAGGCCACTTCGCCGCCGTCGAAGCGGGCGACGTCGGGGCGGCGCCGGATGGAGCCGTCGCCGACGTGTTCGAGGTAGCGGCCGTTGCGGATGGGCTCCTCGTCGGTGTGCCGGTGGTCGGGGGCCTCCATGCCCATGCGGGCCGAGAGCTCGCGGTGGCCCTTGAGGAGGCGGTCGGTCAGGAAGCCGCGGAGCCAGCTCGGGCGGCGCCGGAGCCTGGCGAGGGCGTAGTCGGCCGGTTCGCCGCCGAGGTATTTCGGCAGGTACCAGTAGCCGCGGCGCACGGAGTGGACGCATTCGGCGGCGTTGACGGCGGCCTCGCAGGCGATGTCGATGCCGGAGTTGCCGCCGCCGACGACGAGGACGCTCTTGCCGCGCAGGCGGGAGCCGTCCTTGAGCTGCGAGGAGTGCAGGACGGTACCGCGGAAGCCGTCCTGCCCGGGGTAGGAGGGCAGGTTCGGGACCCAGTGGTGGCCGGTGGCGATGATGACGGCGCCGTAGCGCAGGCGGCGGGCGGCCGAGCCGGCGGCGGGCTTGACGACGACCTCGAAGCGGGAGCCCTCGACGGGTTCGACGTGGGAGATCTCGGAGCCGTACCAGATGTGCTCGGCCAGGCCGAAGTGGGAGGCGTAGCGCTTGAGGTAGTCGAGCATCTGCGAGGCCGAGGGGTAGTCGGGCCAGTCGTCGGGCATGGGGAAGTCGGGGATCTCGGTCTGGGAGCGCGAGGTCACCAGGTGGGTGTTGGGGTAGAGCGGGCTGTGCTGGTTCTCGGGGTTCCACAGGCCGCCGAGGACGGTGTCGCGTTCGTAGCAGTCCACTTCGAAGCCGTTCTCGCGGAGGTTCTTGACCGCGATGAGGCCCGCGGCTCCGGCGCCTATGACGCAGACGGCCTCGCCTCTGTCGTAGGCGGCTTGGGAGGAGTACTCCTGCAAGGGGCTTGCTCCTTCTGCTGAGGGCGACTGATGGGACCGGCTCGGCGCCTCTTCGCGTGCGGCGGGAGGCGCCGGAAGGCTGAGAGCAGATTACCGTGAGCGGGGTTCATACGTTCGGGGGAGGTAGGCTGCGCGCGTGCTGTTCGAGCTGTGGAAACATTCCCCGGGCGGGGCTGCCGTGTTCCGTGGGGATGGGCAGGTCGTGGTGGCCTCGCACCGGCTGGCGAAGGAGGTCCTCCTCGACGGGCGGCGGTTCTCCCCGGCGAACGCGTTGGACGCGGTCACGCCGCTGCCCGCGGCGGTGCTGCGGGAGTTGACGCGGCACCGGTTCCGGCTCCCGGCGACGTTGGCGAACAACGACACCGGCACGCACGAGTCGATCCGGGCGGCGTTCGCGGAGGCCTTCGCGCCGCCTCGGGTGGAGGCGCTGCGGCCGTGGCTGACGGGCCTGACGAGGCGGGCGGTGCTGGGCGTGGCGGGGCGGCTGCGGGCGGGCGGGGCGGTGGACCTGGACGGGGCGGTGTCCTCGGAGGTGCCGCTGGCGGCGCTGGCGCGGCTGCTGGGCCTCGATCCGGGGGCGACGGCGGAGGTCAAGCGCTTCAGCCGGGCGGCCCTCGAACTGTTCTGGGGCAGGCCGGATCTCGATCGGCAGCTCGAACTGGCGCGGATCGTGGGCCCGTACCACGCGGTGCTGCGCTCGTGGGCGGCGAGTTCGACCGGCGCCACCAGGAGGGTCCTGAACGAGCACGGCGAGGACGCGGCGACGGCGGCGCTGTTCTTCCTGCTGGTGGCGGGCCAGGAGACGACGTCGCAGTTCCTGACGCTGCTGCTGCACCGGCTGATCGAGCAGCCCGGCCTGTTGGACTTCCCCGCGGCGGCGGTGGTCGAGGAGGGGTTGCGACTGCTGCCGCCGCTGGTGTCGTGGCGGCGGGTGGCCGCCGACGACACCGATATAGGCGGTCTGCCGGTGAGCGGAGGCGAGTCGGTTCTGGTGTGGCTGGCGGCGGCGGGTGCGGACGAGGGCGTGGCCGAGTGCCCGCACCGAATGGTGCCGGGCCAGCGGGGCTCACGACGCCATCTGGCCTTCGGCGCCGGGGCGCACCGGTGCCTCGGCAGTCAGCTCTCGCGGATGGAGGCCGAGGTGGTGGTGTCCGAGTTGGCGCCGCTGCTGCGCCGCTGCGTAGTGGTCTCGCCGCCGGTGAGCGACGAGAACCTCTCCTTCAGAATGCCGGGCCCGCTGGTCGTCGCTATGCGGCGGCGGCCTTGCGGCCCTTCCTGATCGTGCGGACCATGAGCCACACCGCGAGGGCCGCCAACAGGAGGCCCGCGATCCAGAGCCCGACGGTGACGCCGCCGAGGGCGGGCAGTTCGTAGGCGATGCGGACGTGGCCGTCGATTCCGGCCGAGCCGTCGGTGTTCATGACGATCGGCGTGACCTCGCCGGTGTAGCCCTCGACGTCCCATTCGTAGGTGCGGGTGCCGGCGCCTTCGAGCGTGAACTCCCAGATGTCGGCCTCGGCACCGAGCGTCTGCGGCGCTTCCCCGTCGATGTGCTCCTCGGTGGGGCCCTCGGCGCCGGTGGCGCGGTGGACGGCGGTGTGCTCGACGCCGTCGAGGAACGCGGCGGCCTCCTCGGGCTCGGCGAAGCCGACGAACTGGTCCTCGTCCGAGGTGACCTCGAGGTGGACGGTGTCGGTGAGCCCGAAGTTGGAGTAGATGGACTCGTCCCAGGAATCGCCGACGACGGCGTAGGTGTCGGCCGAGAAGTCGGCGTCGTCGACCTGGAGGCGGCCTTGGTCGTCGGTCATGGACTGGAGCGTGCCCGCGACGGACACGGCGATGAGGGCGAGCAGCAGGAGGAGGATCTCGCCGGTGAGGGCGAGGGCGCGGCGTGGTCGGCGGGCGTTCGCTCGCGGTGCCATGAGGGTCTCCGTTCTCAGTGGTGTCGAGGCGAGGTTGCGGCAGTGTTGCGCTGGTAGCCTCGGGTGGGTTCCTATTCTGAACTCAAGATACCAAACTTGAGACATGATGTTTCAAGTTGAGAGGATGAGCTATGGCACACCGGCCCGCGAAGACCGAACCCGGGGAGACCGATCCCCTGGAGACCGGCCTGGGCCGCCGCAGGCGGCGCATTTCGGACACCGAGACCGAGGAGCGCATGCTGGCCACGGCCGTGGAGATGATCAACGAGACCGGGTTGACCGTCAGTCTGGAGCACCTGCGGTTCGAGGACGTCATCCGCGCCGCCGGGGTCGCGCGCAGCGCGGTGTACCGGCGTTGGCCGTACAAGGACCTGTTCTTCGCGGATCTGCTCCGCGAGCTGGCGCGCGGAACCGACGCGGCGGCCATCGGAGAGCTGGAGTCGAAGCGCGGCATGGCGCAGGCCGCCGCCGAGCACGCGGACCTGGTCGAGACGCCCGAAGGGCGGGAGCGGCTCGGAGCCGAGCTCATCCGCGGCGCGAGGGACTTCGAGACGTTGCAGCACTCCAGCGCGTGGCGGACGTACCTGGCGCTGCACGCGACGTTTCTGAGCCTGGAGGAGGGACGGCTGCGCGACGAGGTCAGGGAGACCCTGTCGGAGGCGGAGGCGGGCTTCGTGCGGCGGATCTCGGACAGCTACCGCGAGTTGACCGGCTTGCTGGGCTACCGGATCCGCCCCGGGTCGGGGGTGAGCTTCGAGCAGTTGGCGGCGATGGCGAGTGCGGCGCTGCGCGGGACGGCGTTGATGATGCCGACGATCCCGATGATCGAGGAGGCGCGGGTCCAAGGCGCGCCGTTCGGCGGCGAGGTGGCGGAGTGGACGCTGCCCGCGTTGACGGCCGGCGCGGTCATCTTGCAGTTCTTCGAACCGGACCCGGACGTGGTGTGGGACGAGGACCGCATCGAGCGGGTCAAGCGCGAACTCACCGCGTTCGGCTCATGAGCGCCCGGTCACGCGTCCGGCCGCGCCTTGTGCGGCCTCGGCACGCGCTTCAGGTGCCCTCGCGCGTTGGAGCGTTCGAAAACAGTGCGACCAGCAAGTCGAGTCGTTGCCCCTGGGCCTCGGGGGGCATCCGCCCGCCCGTCGAGAGCACGGCCAGGCCGTGCAGTGAGCCCCAGATGAGCTCGGCGAGTGCCGCGTTCCGCTCGTTGTCCGGACCGAACGAGCCGACCAGTTCGCCGAAGGCGGCGCGCAAGGGGGCCGGCGTCTCGGCACTGGCGAACTTCGTCTCGGTCGGGAGAATGAACATGGCCTGGTAGACCGCCGGGTGCATGGCAGCGAACTCCAGGTACGCGCCGCACGTGGCGCGGATGGACTCCGACGCGGGGGCGGACAGGCGCGCCTCGCGCATCATCTCCCCCAGTTCGCCGAAGCCTTCGAGCGCGACGGCGTCCCGGATGGCGTCCTTGTTGGCGAAGTGGCCGTAGAGCACGGGTTGGCTGTATTCGACGCGCTCGGCCAGCCTTCGAGTGGTCACCGCCTCCCAGCCTTCGGCCTCCGCGAGTTCGCGGGCGGCGGTGATGATGAGTCGATGGCGGCGGGCGCGTTCGCGTTCACGGCGGTCGGTCGCGGTCATCACAGAATTCTAGCAGCACTAGATTTTCTGCCATCGCTTAATCTATCGTTGACCACAGAACTAGCAATGCTAGATTCTTGACGTCCCGGTCTTTCGAGAAGGAGAGCACCCCATGATCACGATCATCGCCAACGTCCTTGCCGGCCTCATCGGCGCGGGCATCATCTTCATCGGCATACGCGGACTGCTCGCGCCGCAGGGCGCGGCCGGCTTCGGCATTCCCGACACCCCGACCGAAGACCCGACCTTCCAGGCGTGGCTGTCGGTGAAGGCCTTCCGCGACATCGCCTCCGGACTGCTCATCTTCATCGTGATGGCGGGCGGATCGACCCAGTTGCTCGGCTGGTTCATGCTGGCCGCGGCCCTCATTCCGTTCGGCGACGCGCTGACCGTGCTGCGGAGCAAGGGGCCAAGGTGGGCCGCCTACGGCGTGCACGGCGCCACCGCCGCGGTGATGGTGGTGATCAGCGCGCTCCTGCTCATCGCCTAAAGGATGTCCCGTGTTGCTCCGGTGCAAGGACCTGAGGAGCGTTCAGAGCAGGTGTCAAAGCGTCGGCCTGTTGCTGCCGGTTGTGGGTTCCGGTGGGGTGGAGGTCAGCGCTGCTGCTGTGACGCTGTGGTGGGCGAGTCCGTGGGAGACAAGGAGTGCGGGCGGCGGCGTAGGCGCGGGAGATACGACAGCGGCAGACCCATGACGATGCACACGGCGCCGAAGAGCTGCACTTCCCCGCCCGTTCTCGGGTCGTACCGCTCGACGCCGACCATGGCGAAGTCATAGTTCGCCGAGGTGAGGAACTCGATCCCGTCCGGGCCGACGTGCCAGCGGATCGCGATGGCCAGGAGCGCGGCGCCCCAGCAGCACCAGATCGCGGCAGGCCACCCGCGCTTGCCGTACAGGAGCGCAATGGCCGATCCGCCGTAGACCACGGCGGTGGCGAGGAATACGTAGCCGGGAGCAGCGTACCGTCCTCCGACGATGCCCTCGTAGTAGTCCTTTTGCAAGTATGGATCCCAGTCGGGTTGAGGCTCAACGGAAGCAATGACATGTTCGGTCACCATGTAGCTCATCGTCAGTGTCACCACCGCGGCGATGAGGAGTCCCATCGCGACCGCGAGACGGATCAGTCCAGCCGCGCGGGCGTGACTGGCAAGGGGCGCAGTATCAGATGTCACACCCTCCATCATGCACCCATGTTGACCCGAGCCGCTTCCACCAACGGACTGGTCAGGGCCGGTCACGGGTGGATCTTGGCCTGTTGACACGTCACCTTATGTTGTCCAGATGGGTGTGGTGACGGCGTCCGAGACGTGTTGGATCGAGCCGTTCTCGAGGCTGCGGCCCAAGGTATTCACCTGGCTGGCGCGCCAGCTCGAACGCGAGGGCGCTGGCACGCCCCGCTGAGGGCGGCCCTGGAGCCTGCCGTTGGCCGATCGGGTGCTGCTGGTCGCGGCCTATCGGCACACCAACCTGACTTTGCGTCAGCTCGCTCCGTTGTTCGGAATCTCGAAGTCAGCCGTCGGCCGCATCATTGACGACCTCGGACCAAAACTAGCGCTACGGCCGCGCCAGCGCTTCGCGCCCGGCACCGTCCTGATCGTCGATGGCATCCTGGTACCCACGCACGACCGCTCCATCGCCGCGCCCTTCAAGAACTACCGGTACTCCACCAACCATCAGGGCGTCGTCGACACCGATACGCAGTTCGTGATCGCCGTAGACATACCACTGCCGGGTAACCGCAACGACTGCAAAGCCTTCGGCGACGGCTCCAGGCCGACCAGCCTGTTCATCGTGTCGAGTGTCGGCCAGGGCGGGCCCTCGCGCAACGCGCGCAGGAACGATTCTTGGAACAGCCGCCGGTTCGGGAACTCGTCGCCGCGCTCCCAACGCCACGCCGCGACCATCGCCAGGACGAGCTGTCGGCACTCGTCCAGCAGGCCTTGGTCGATGCCCGGATAGTGCTCGCAGACCGCCTCGGGAACATGGGCGAGATCGAACTCGACCGGTCCACGGCAGCACGTCTCGAAGTCGATGAACAACGGGCCGCCTTCCGTGCTGAGCACATTGCCTGGATGCGGCTCGCCGTGGAGCAGCTGCTCGGCGGCGCCGCGCTCCTCGATCGCCCGTCGCAGGCTCGCCAGTCTGCCGCCGAGGAAGACGCGGTCGGCCTCGGGGAGCCCCGGCGAGCGCTCCGGGTCGGCGATGATCGCCTCGGCCTCGGCGACCCGGTCGGTGAACCGCGGGCTCGGCACATCGACCTCGCGCATGCCCAGGTGCAGCAGTTCCAGCGCCTTGGCGTAGTCGACCGGCGAGACGCCAGGGGCCGCGGGCTCGTAGTAGGTCCACAGCGTCACGGTGAAGCCGTCGCGGGTGTACACGCGCGGGTCCGCCCGAGGTTCCAAGGGACACACCGGGCTTCCGACCTCGGCGAGCCGCTGGGCGAGCTCGATCTCGAACTGCGCGACCTCTTGCCCCACAGGGGCGATGCGGGCGAAGACGTCGCACGGCGTCAGCCGCAGTGCCAGCTTGTTCGAGTTGTGGAGCACGGTCGTGCCGGTGACCGGCAGGCCGAGCGATGCGGCGACCGAAGTCGCAGCCGCCCTCGCGCGCGTAACCTCGGACATTTCCATGCGCAAACCTTGGCACACCGGCCGCCGACAGTCACCTCGATTTCCGCGCCAGACGCGCGTCAGCCTGCCCGGAGACGTCGTTCCCCGTGCAGGGGAGACGATCTACGCCGTCCTCTGCCTGCCCGAACACCGGGCCCTCGGTCACCGCTCGGCGATGAGTCCGCGGGTGAGATCGTGCAGCCGGTCGGCCGCTTCGGGGTCGAAGTCCTTGCCTGTCAGCGGGATCGGCGTGCGGCGGCGGAACGCGGCGACCGCTTCGGCCGGCGGGTGGTCGATACGGTCGACCATCGGCGCGATCGCCTTGTCGACCCGTTGAGCCAAAAGCCAGGCCAGGGCCTTGGTGACCGCCCGCTGCGGTTGCGGAAGCGGATCAGCCATACCGGTCTTGACGAACAGCGGGTTGTAGAGGACATAGCGGATCCGCGTGTCCGGATGGCGCCGTGGGAAGTCGACGGCGAGCAGATCGTTGCAGCGTGAGGACTGCATGGCGGCCTTCTTGCCGGTGTAGCCGCGGCGAAGGTGCGGGTCGTCCCAGTGGATCCGGCCGGGCAGGCCGCCGGGGCCGGCCAGGTTGAAGACGACGGGAGACTCGGAGCGGTCCAGGAGCTCGGCCAGGGCGTGGCCGATGACGAAGCGGCTGAGGTATGAGAGGGCGAAGGTGTACTCGAAGCCGTCGGCGGTCTCCTCGCGGTGGGCGCGGAAGCGCTGGGTGGCGAAGACGAGGCCGTCGAGGCGCTCGGCCGTGGTCTCGGTTTCGGCGACGACCGAGCGCATGCCCGCGAGGGTGCTCAGGTCGGCTCGCAGGAAGTGGAAGCGGTCGGAGGCGCCGAGCCGCTCGGCCTCGGCCAGGAGCGCCTTCCCTTTGGCGGGGTTGGTGCCGACGGCGATGAGGCGGTCACCACGGGCCAGGAAGTGCAGACCCAGTCCTTTGCCGATGCCGTCGGTGCCGCCGGTGATCAGGTAGGTGCGCATGAGGCTCATGCCTTTCCAAGTAAGTCATCGATCGATGACAAAGCTAGTCGAAGGCGCTCGATAAGTCAACAGTTGATGACTTATGATGACTTCATGAGCGAGCCCAAACGACGCGACAAGGCGGCCACCCGGACGGCGCTACTGGATGCGGCCCGCCGCCGCTTCACCGAGCACGGCTTCGACGGGACCGGCGTGCGCGACATCGCCGCCGACGCCGGGATCGACGCGACGCTGATCTTCAGGTATTTCGGCTCGAAGCAGGCGCTGTTCGAAGAGGCCGTGCACGTTGCAGTGCCAGAGGGCATCGGCCGGAGGGCGCGCGCGGAACCGGCCGCGCTGGCCGAGGCGATGCTGCGCGAAGTGGTCTTCGCCGAGCGGGCCGAGCCGGGCGGCGAGCATCCGCTGCTGGTCATGCTGCGTTCCGCGGGGCGGCCCGAGGTCCGCGCCCGGCTGCGCGAGCAGGTCTGCGGCGACTATCTGGCCGACTTCGCCGAGCGGTTGGGGGGCGATGACGCCGAGCTGCGGGCCGAGCTGGTCGGCGCGCTGCTGATCGGCATCGGGGTCATGAGGTCGGTGATCGACTCGCCGGAGCTGTCCAGGGTCTCGTTCGAGCAGACGAGGGAGCTGGTCGCGGCCATGGTGACCGCGTTGGAGGGCTAGAAGTCGAACTCGCCGTCTTTGGCTCCGGCGAGGAAGGCGTCCCACTCGGCGCGGGTGTAGACGATGACCGAGCCGTCAGGGTGGTGGGAGTGGCGCACCGCGACCCGCCCCGAGCCGTCCGACAGCGGACCGGCCTCGACGCATTGGCCCCCATTGCCTGCGCTGCGGGTACTCACGTGCCAGCGAATCCCAGCTAGCTCCACTGGTGAGAGCCGCTGTTCGGTGCTCATTGTCAGGTCCCCTCAAGATGTTCGGCAATCAGCTGGATCGAAGCCTCCGGGCTGAGTGCCCCCTCATAAAGATCTTGCCACGCCTGGCTGAACCGATGGACCGAGGGATCTTCGACATAGAGGATCCCGGCAAGCGTGTCGACATACGCGACTTCCGGATACGGCTCAGGCATCTCGAAGAGGATGAAACTGCCTTGATGCCCAGCGTGCGGGGCTCGCGAGAACGGCATTACGCGCACCTCGACATTGTCCCGCTCCGACTCACCCAGCAGGCGTTGGAGCTGGTCATGCCATATCCGCGGGCCGCCCATCCGCCGATGAAGCACGGTCTCCTCCAAAATCACCGACAAGCGCGTGGGGTCTTGACCAGTGAGGACTCTCTGCCTGTCGATGCGCAGATCCACCCATCGCTCGATCTGCTGCTCACTCGTCTCTGCCGATTCGGCGTTTCTGATGAGCACCTCGGCTTGTTCCCGCGTTTGGAGCAGGCCGTCCACGAACATGGTCTGGTAGGAGCAGATCCGCTCCGCTCTGCTCTCCAACCAGGGCATGTTGATGAACTGGCTTCCCAGGTCTTCTCGGTGCTGATCCCACCAGTCCTTCTGCCAGCAGTCATCCCGCATCTGCTCAAGGTCGCCGCGCATCTTCGGGTCCGACACGCCGAAGAGATCCAGCATCGCCATCAGATCGCCGCGCCGCACTGGAAGCTCACCGTTCTCGTATCGGCTGAGCGTGGCCTGGTCGCGCTGGAGATAACTCCCAACCTCTTTCAGCGACATTCTTCTGGATTTCCGCAGGTCACGAATGCGCTCACCGAGCCACTGAGAGCGAAGGCTGGGGCCGGGTCCCGGGAGTGTCGGCATGGTTGCTCCAAACGTTCTGTCATGGAACCGACAGAAGAACTGCGCCTATTTAGCTTATGCAATCTTGCATCAACTATCGATATATGCCATGATACCAACCAGGCATGAGAAGTCCATCTCGGGATTCTGGGGACGGAACACGTGAGAACGGGCATTTCATGCCCTCCACAGAAACCGACCGGGGCGGGAGATCTGGCTACCAACCTGCGCCCGCCCCGGTCTTAGACAACACGGAGGTTGCACACCGTGTCAGCACCCATTGTCGCCCACGCGACCGTCAAGACCAAACCCAATCCGCCACGCGGCGCCGAGCTGGAGCGCGGCTCCTTCGCCGACAGCGTCCGCACCTACACCGTCCGCGCCTCCAGCGAGACCGCGCCCGATTCCTTCCAGGTCCACACCGGCGAGGCCCGCGACATCGTCCTCGTCATCTCCGGACTCAACACCGGCGAACTCCACGCCACCTGGGGCCCCGGCTGGCGCTCCGCCTCCGAAGCCTGGCGCGAATGGGCCGAGGCCCAGGCCTTCATGGTCTTCTACAACGGCGAGATCCGGCACTGCGATGGCTGACGAATCCACACCAGGCGAATCCATACCAAGCAAATCCACACCAGGCGAACTCACACCAGAGGACGCCTACCTCGGCGAGTTCCGGCGCGGCCCGGCGATCTTCACCGTATTCCAGACCGCCAAGGCCCCGCGCGCCTACCGTGTCGACTGCTCGGACGGCAACGGCCCCAGCGAGGTCTGCGTCTTCACCGACCGGCCCGGCTCCGGCCCGACATGGCACGGCGCCTGGAACGGCGATGAATGGTGCGCCTGGATCGAGGCCGAGGCACGCAAGATCACCGATCACTAGTCACCTGAAACTCGGGCACGGCGGCCGGCCGAACCGTTGTCGCGCATGGCCGTCACAGCACCGCCGTGCCCAATCCGCCCTGCGACGCCCGCGACGCGAGCCTCCCCAGGACTCCGTTGCGGAACATCGCAGGGCACCGGGCCGGTCGATCGGTGGGGATCGACCGGCCCTCATCTGTTCCGGAGTGAACGGCGTCGGCGTTCGACCGTGCCCGCGAGCTCGATGCGCTCCACCGGAGGTGCGGACCGCACTTCGAACCTCTCGCCTTGGCGCCCACTCGCGATGTGCCCCATCGAATATGGAGGCCGCCCGCGAGCCGACCGGGCCCGGTCAGGCCGACCAGGCTCCGGTCCGCGCGGTGCGTCGCGCCCAGTCGGCGAAGTCGCGCGGCTCACGGCCGAGCACCTGCCGCACACCGTCCGAAAGGTACTCGGAGCGGTGGTTGCGGATCACCGCGAGCAGGTCGCGGAGCGACTCGGCCACCTCTCGCGGAGCGCCGTACCCGACGAGTTCGGCGACGTGCTCCTCGGGTTCGAGCTCGACGTAGCGGATCGGCCGCCCGATCGCGGCGGTCAGCTCGGACGCGACCTCGGTCATGGTGAGCGTGCGCGGGCCGGACAGCGAGTAGGTCTCGCCGATGTGCTTCGGGTCCAGCAGCGCGGCCACCATCACCTCGGCGATGTCCTCGGTGTCGATCCACGGCTCGGCGCCGTCGCCCGCCGAGACCCGGAGTTCGCCGGCCATCACCGAATCGTAGAAGAAGTCCTCGCTGAAGTTCTGCATGAACCACGCGGGTCGGACGATGGTCCAGTCGAGGCCGCTGTCCTTGACCGCGTTCTCCAGTTCGAGCCCCTTCTCGTAGACCTCGAACTCGCGGCCGGGGCTGCCGACGCCGCGGCCGGAGAGCAGCACCAGCCGGCGCAGTCCGTTCGCCGCCGCCTGCCTGATGAACCGCTCGGCCCGCATCATGCCCGGCGGGTCGACCGGCGGGGCCATGTAGGCCGTGTCGATGCCGGTCGTCACCGGCTCCCAGGTGTCCTCGTCGTACCAGTCGAATCGCCGTGCGCTCGACCGCGAGGCCAGCCGGGTCTGGACGCCGCGCGCCTGGAGTCGTTCGGTGACATGGCGGCCGGTCTTGCCCTTGCCGCCGAGGATGAGAATCGTCGTGTTCGTCATGCGTTCAAGTACACCGCAGGATGATGAGACGAACCATGGTTGAGAGGCGCACTTCCATGTCCGTCCGTCTCAAACTAAGCTGTTCGTGTGGACGTACTCGACGATCTGCTGGCCGGCGCCAAAGCGCACGGCGGGGTCTTCAATCTGACCATCATGGACCCGCCGTGGGCGCTGCACATCGTGGAGCGGGCGCCGCTGTCGCTCGCGTCCCTCGCCCGCGGCTCGGCCTGGATCGTCAGGGACGGCATCGAGCCGGTCCGGATGGAGGAGGGCGACGTCGTCATCGTGCGCGGCCCGGAGCCGTACGTCGTGGGCGACGAGCCGGAGACCGTGCCGCAGTTGCGGATCCACCCCGGCGGGCGCTGCGAGCCGCTGCCCGGCGCGCCGGTCGACTACAGTGCGCGGCTCGGGGTCCGGACGTACGGCGCCCGTCCCGAAGGCGCCGCGATGGCGGTCAGCGGCACCTACCGGTTCGACGGCGACGTCAGCGGCCGGCTGCTCTCGGCCCTGCCGTCGGTGCTGGTGGTCCCGGCCGCCGACGTCGCCGGGCACGTGATGGACATGATGCTCGCCGAGATCCAGTGCGACGAGCCCGGTCAGCAGAGCGTGCTGGACCGTTGGCTCGACCTGGCGCTGATCACCACGCTGCGGGCCTGGTTCGCCCGTCCGGAGTCGCATGCGCCGGGATGGTATCGGGCCCAGAGCGACCCGGTCGTCGGCTCGGTGCTCCGCCTGCTGCACGAGGACCCGGCGCACCCGTGGAGCATCGGCGAGCTGGCCGACCGCGCCAAGGTCTCCCGCGCCACCCTGTCCCGGCGCTTCACCGCTCTGGTCGGCGAGGCGCCGATGGCGTACCTGACCTCATGGCGAATCACCTTGGCAGCCGATCTGCTGCGCTCGACCGACCACACCATCGAGGCGATCGCCCGCCGCGTCGGCTACGCGAACGCCTTCGCCCTGTCAGTGGCCTTCAAGCGAGTCCGCGGCGTCACCCCGACGACCCATCGCCGCTCGCGCGAGCGCCTGGCCGCGTGAGCCCCTGCGCGCTCTCAGCGGAGCTCGCCGTCAATAAGTGACGTCTTTCCTTCCGAACAGCCGGTCCCGCATGGATGTCCGCTCGACGACGGCTTTCGCATGCTGAAGGTTGGTCGGCTGCTGCCAGGTCCGGGACACCCAGGACCGCATCCTCTCCAAATCGTCGCGATGGACCAGAGAGAAGACCACTTCCAGCCGTTCATATGTCTGGGAGTGGTATCGCCAGACGAACAGATCCTTGTCGGTCATCACGACGGCGTCGCCCGGATACAGAACGGCCCGGGAAGGGGGAGGCCGCAGGCCCGGACCGCGCACCCCCATGTCCTTGAACGAGACCCGGTGCGGTGTGATCGAGCCGTACGGGATGACGCCGAAGAAGAGCAGGACATCCACGACGATGACGCTCAGTATGAGAAACAGGCCGAAGTAGAAGGTCGACGGCGACCCGTCCCTGAAGAGGAACATGTCGCCGGCCCAGGCCATCGTGACCACCCCGGCCTGGATCGCGATTCCGACGGCGATCCAGCGGGGCGAGTAGCGGACACGGATCTTCGAAGGGTCCATGCCTTATTGTCGTCGATTTCGGGCGGTCGTGTGGGCCGCGACAAGCGAGGGCGCCGGGCCGTGCGGCCCGGCGCCCGTTCATACCCTCACAATGCGGTCTTGGTCAGTGGGCGAGTTCGACATCGATGTAGTCGAGGTCCACTGTGCCTGGCTGTGGTTCGTCGTCCCGGTCCGGATCGCTCTTGGCGAGGGTGAGCTCCGAGGTTCCCGCCGGGAGTTCGACGGTCACCGTCGTGGTGCCGACCATGTCCCTGTACTGCGTCGGCGTGTAGACGACCTCCTGCCATTCGCCGTCGCCGACGCGCAGCAGGTGCCCGGAGGTGATCTGCGCGCGCCGCTCCTCCTCGGTGCCCGCGGTCGAATAGCCGATGGTCAGCTCGTAGGTGCCCGCCGCCGGCACGGTGACCGGCAGTCGCAGGTTGCTGTCCTCGCCTTCGAAGCCGCGGACGTAGGCGGCCTCGGAGAAGTAGGGCGCGAAGAAGTTGCCCTCCGACATGTCCACTTCGACCAGTTCGGCGCCGGCCCACTCGCCGCCTTCGGCCTGGAGGCGCTCGCTGAACGGCGTCGCCTCGAGGTAGTCGACGCCGATGTCGTCGAGTTCGACCGTGATCCAGTTCCGTCCTTCCCGCAGTTCGAGCGGGACCGCGGCCGTGGCGAACTCGGAGCCGGTCGGCTCGTAGGCGAGCTCGGTCTTCTCTCCGTTGACGCCGAGGTCGCCGGTCACGGCCTCTGCGGAGTCGTTGGTGTAGCGGATGCCGAGGTCGTAGGCTCCGGCGACCGGCGCGTCGACGGTGAACAGCAGCTCGTCCGCCCACGGCCGCCCTTCGATGTAGCCGTTCTCGGAGGCCAGCGGGCTGTCCTGCTCCCCCAGCCAGTGGGCCGGGAAGGCGTCCTCGGCCTCGTGGCGGCGGACGGGGCCTTCGAAGTCGGGCGCCTTCCGCTCCGGCGTGATGACCGCGTAGTAGGCGTCGGTCTCGTTCAGGCCCTGGACGGGCACCGAGATCGAGCCGTCCCCGTCGACCCTGTAGGTGCCCTCGAACAAGGGCACCGGCCCTTCGGAGACGCCGTCGGTGCCGGTCCACCCGGTGGTGAAGACCTGCACGTTCGCCTTGCGGCCGAAGCCGTTCAGGGAGTCGAGGCCCTGGACGTCGAGCCGGATGTCGCCCTCGCCGCCGCCGAAGACGACCTTCGCGGTGTCCGTCTCGGGGTCGGCGCTGGCGAAGCCGTCGAGTGCGGGGATGTGCTCCACGCCGGTGGTCGCGGTGCCCACGACGGCGTCGCGGCCGTTGCCGGAGGCGTCGAGCGCGGTGGTGCCCTCGGCCTCCTCGAAGGGGTACCAGGCGACGTCGCCGCCGCCGGTCTCGCCGGCCGGGGAGGCCGTGAGCGACCGGACCTCGGCCTCGGTCAGGCCGCGGCCGAAGATCTGGAACTCGTCGACGGCGGCGTCGAGCAGCGGGTCGGCCTCGTACTGGGACTCGCCGATCCAGTTCTGCGTGGTCTCGCCCATGTCGGCCGGGCTCAGCGTCATCGCCTCGTTCACTCCGACCGGTTCGCCGTCGACGTACAGGACGCCGGTGTCGCCGGTCTTGACGACCGCGACGTGGGACCACTGTCCGGTGGGGAGCGTCCCGGCCGAGCTCGCGATCTGCTGGACGGTGCCGCCGACCTTGAGGTCGAAGCGCAGGCCGGTGCCGTCGTCGACGGTGAGGAACATGTTGTTCTCGGTGCCCGAGCCGAAGTCGAAGATCCGCGACCACTGGGTGTTCGCGTCGGGCTTGACCCAGGCGGCGACGGTGAAGTCGCCCAGGCCGTCGACGAGGCCGTCGGGCAGCTCCACATGGGTGTTGGGGTCGTCGCCGCCGAGCCCGATGGCGCCTCCGAAGCCGTCCTGGCCGGGGATGCGGGTGGACGGGGCCGGGACGGGCTCGCCGATCTCGATGTAGCGGCCGGTGGTGGTCGGCGGGGTCACCTCGACCATGTCGCCGGTCATCTCGCCGTACCACTTGAACAGCCAGTAGTTCCCGGTCGGCTGCGGCTCGGTGGCCGGGCCGGAGCCGCCGCCGGTGGGCACGAGCAGGTCGGACAGGCGGCCGGGCTTGTGCCAGAAGGCGAGGTTCGCGGTGTCCACCTCGGCGCGTTCCATGCGGGAAACGAAGCGGGCGAGCCAGCCGGGGACGCCCGCGTCGCGCGGGGAGCCGTACTCGTTGATGCTGATCGGGCGCGGCTCGACGCCGAGCTCCTCTTCGAGCGCGCGGTAGAAGGCGACGTGCTCGCCGACGTTGAGTCCTTCCACGGGGCCGAGCTCGTGCCAGGAGACGATGTCGGGGACGGTGTCGCCGGCGACGGCGTGCTCCATGAACTCGCGCAGCCCGGCCTCGTAGTCGCGGTCGTAGCTGGGGCCGATGATGGGCGTGTCGGGGTCGAGTTCGCGGATGAGGCGGTAGGTGCGGTCCCACATCTCGAAGTAGGAGCCCCAGTCGTCGTTCCAGGTCCACTGGGGCTCGTTCCAGATCTCGTAGCCGTAGACGTTGTCGGCGCCGGAGGCCTGGACGGCGGCGACCATCTCCTCGACCTTCGTGTACCAGTAGTCGTCGCCCTGCCACTGGTAGGGGAAGGTCGGGAAGATGTCGGGGAGGCGGACGGTGACCGTGGCGCCGTTGCGGGAGGCGGTCTCCCAGACGTCGAGCGTGTCGCCGACGGGTTCGGGTTCGCCGTTCGGCAGGTGGGTGGCGCCGGGCGGCGGCTGGGTGAACATCTTGGGGCTGGTGGGCGCGATCCACTCGTCGGGCGGCCAGCCCTCGTCGCCGATGCCGTAGAGCGATCCGGAGGCGGCGTGGTCGACCTCCTTGTACGGCTGGGAGACGTCGACGGTCAGGACGGCCGGGTCGATCTCCGGTTCCTCGCCCGCGACGGGGTGCGGGGCGGTGATGACGGCCGTGGAAGTGATCATGAGCGCGGTGCCTGTGAGAGCGAGGAGTCGTCTCCGCATCGGGGTCCTCCGGTGACGGCCGCGGGGTTCGCGGCGGGGCTCGGGCGGAACGAAAAAATTCCGAAAAGGTTTTCGGAGAGATTATCGTTAACATGCGATGTGGTCAATAGATGCGAATGGACCGATTGACGCTCCGTGCCGGGTCAGATCCCGGTCACCGTCGTGAGGAGGACCGCGGCGTCCTGGATCGCGGTCAGCCCGTGGCGTTCCTGCGGTATGGCGGCGAACTGGTGCTCCGCGAGCTCGACGTCGCCGCCGGGAGCGGTCAGCCGCACCCGTCCGCGCAGGACCAGCAGCGCGCCCGCGGTCGGCGCCTCGTGCTCGTCCAGCTCGAAGCCCTCGGCGAGGGCGATGAGGCTCTGCCGCAGCGGGCCGTCGTGCAGCAGGAGTTCGGCGCTGCGGCCGTGCTCGGCCTCTCTGGCGGCGGCGATGTGGTCTTCGGCCAACCGGGCGAGATTGTCCACGGCAACTCCTCACGTCTGGAGATCTCTGGTCGGCGACCGTGTCGGCCCGCCGACCCGGAGTATATGGCCGACGGCACGGTGCGGGACCGCGTTCGGGCGAGAGGCCGCGTGCGGCGGCGGTGTCAGACCGTGCCGCCCAGGTCGAGCCATTCGGTGGCGGCCAGGCGGAAGACCTCCGGGGCGAGATCGCCCGCGCCGTCGGGGATCCAGCCGAGGCGGTCGCCGGGCAGGTCCTGGAGGTTCTCGATCTCGGCCAGGCCCGGCCGGTGCGGCCAGGCCCCGATGACCACGGCCGCTTCGACGCCGCGCCTGGAGAGGGCCTCGAGCGTCAGGGCCGTGTGGTTGAGCGTGCCGAGGCCCGCCCGCGCCACCACGACGGCCGGGCAGCCCAGTTCGGCGGCGAGATCGCGCATGGTCCAGCCGCCCTCGCCGATCTGGACGAGCAGGCCGCCGGCCCCTTCGAGCAGCACCACGTCGGCCGGGCACGCCAGCGCGGTCTCGGCGACCTCGATCAGCTTCAGCAGCGGCGCCTCGGCGCGCCGCGCGGCGGCGACGGGGGCGAGCGGGTCGGGGTAGCGGACGAGGCAGCGCGAGGGGGCGCCGCTGAGGCGGTTCGCCGTCGCGGCGTCGTCGTCGCCGCCGGTCTGGGCGACCTTGACGACCTCCACGGTGGCGCCCTTGGCCATCAGGTGCACCGCTATGGCGGCCGTCGTCACGGTCTTGCCGACGCCCGTGTCGGTGCCGGTGACGATCACGGGGCCCTCGAATGCGATCACGCTCGCTCCTCCTTGACGGCCTGCACGGCCTTGTCGAAGTCGGCGGCCCCGACTCCGGTGTTGATCGTAATCCGCAGCCGGGACCGGTGGTCGGGTGTGGAGGGCGGGCGGAAGCAGCCGACGGCCACGCCGCGGTCGGCGCAGCGGGCGGCCCAGGCCGCCGCCGCGCGGGCGTCTCCGGCGGGCGGCGAGAGGACCCCCGCGGCCGGGGCGGGCGCGTCCAGTTCCGCCGCGGCGGCGCGGGCCCGGCGCGCGAGTTCGGCGCGGGAGGCGTCGGCTCCGCGGGCGATCCGGAGCGCCTCGGCGGCGCCGGCCACCACCGCGGGCGGGGGCGCGGTGTCGTAGACGAAGGGGCGGCTGGTGTCGGTCAGGTGGCGGCGCAGTTCGGCCGGCCCGGCGATCACGCCTCCCGCCGCGCCGAGGGCCTTGGAGAGCGTGGCGGTGACGACCACGCCGGGGTCGCCGCCCAGTCCCGCGGCGGCCGCTCCCCCGGCGCCGTTCGGGCCGACCGTGCCGACGGCGTGCGCCTCGTCGACCACGAGCAGCGCCTCGTGGGCGGAGGTCAGGGCGTGGATCTCGCGCAGCGGCGCGGCGTCGCCGAGCACCGAGTAGACCGATTCGACCGCCACGACGGCGGGACGGAGCGCGGCCAAAGCGCGTTCGAGCTCGTCGAGGTCGTTGTGCGCGAAGCTCGCCGAGGGGCGGCCCGCCAGTCTGGCCGCGTCGTGCAGGGAGGCGTGGACGTGGGCGTCGAGCAGGACCGGGCCGGGCAGCGAGGCGAGGGCGCCGAGGTTCGCCAGGTAGCCCGAGGAATACAGCGTGGCGGTCTCGGCCCCGAGGTGGCGGGCGATGTCGGCCTCGAAGGCCTCGTGCGCCTCGGTGGTGCCGCGGACCAGCCGCGAGCCGCCCGCCCCGAGCCCGTACTCCTCGAGCGCCGCCGCGGCGGCGGCGACGACCCGCGGGTGCCCGCTCAAGCCCAGGTAGTCGTTGCCGGCGAGGTCGATCGCCTCGGCGCGGGGGCGGGCGGCGCGCGCCAGTCCGGCCCGCTCACGCAGGGCGGCCTTGCGCGCCAGGCGGTCCCAGAGCCTCACGAGCAGACCTCGTCGACCGCTTCGGCGAGCGCGGTCACCAGGAGGCCGGTCTCGGCTTCGCCGAGGGTCAGGGGCGGCATGAGGATGACGGTGTCGCCCAAGGGCCGCAGCCAGACGCCGCGTTCGCGGGCGGCCTGGCAGACCTCGAAGCCGGTCCGGTCGGAGTTCGGCCGCACCTCGACGCCGACCATGGTGCCGAGCCGCCGGATCTCGGCCACCTGCTTGTGGGCGGCGAGGGGTTCGAGGAGCTCGGCGAGGCGCTCGCCGAGGCGCGCGGCCCGGCCGACCACGTCCTGTTCGGCCATGACGCGCAGGCCGGCCAGGGCGGCGGCGCAGCACAGCGGGTTGCCGGTGTAGGTGTGGCCGTGGAAGAACGTGCGCGGCGCGGTGTCGCCGGGGCGGGCGAGGAAGGCCTCGTAGACGTGCTCGGCGGCGAGCACCGCCGACAGCGGCAGGTATCCGGCGGTGATGCCCTTGCCGCAGGTGAGGAGGTCGGGGACGACGCCGGCGTGCTCGGCGGCCCACATCCTGCCGGTGCGGCCGAAGCCGGTGGCGACCTCGTCGAAGATCAGGAGCGCGCCGTGCTCGTCGGCGAGTTCGCGTGCGGCGCGGAGGAAGGCGGCGTCGTGGTCGAGCATGCCCGCCGCGCCCTGCATCAGCGGCTCGACGATGATCGCGCAGACCTCGTCGCCTTGGGAGCGCATGGCCGCTCGGAGCTCGTCGACGGCGATCTCGGTCCGGTGCTCGCCGAGGGCCCGGTCGCCCGGGGAGGGGACGCCGATGGTCTCCAGGAGCAGCGGCCGGTAGGTGGCGTGGAAGAGCTCGTGGCCGCCGACGGCGACCGCGCCGAGGGTGTCGCCGTGGTAGGCGTGCTCGAGGCGCACGAACTTGGGGCGCGGGCGGCCGGTCTGGTGGGAGTGCTGGTAGGCGATCTTGAGGGCGGCCTCGACGGCGGAGGAGCCGTCGCCGGCGTAGAAGACCTTCGTCAACTCGGGCCCGTCGCCCTCGGGGGCCGAGGCGATGAGGGCCTCGGCGAGTTCGATGCCAGGGGTGTGGGTGGTGCCGAGGAAGGTGGAGTGGTCGAGCTTGGCGAGCTGCGCGGTGACGGCGGCGTTGACCTCCGGGTGGCAGTGGCCGAGCGTGGTGGTCCACAGAGAGGAGACGCCGTCGAGGTAGCGGCGGCCGTCGACGTCGATCAGCCAGGGGCCCTCGGCCCGTTCGACGACGGTCGGGCGGTCTTCGACCCAGGTGGCGTGCTGGGTGAACGGGTGCCAGACGGCGGCGGCGTCGCGGGCGATCCATGCGGTGGTGGCACTGGCGGTCATCGCCGACCCCTCTCTTATTGGTTTCCTACAAAACTGTTTAGAGGTTAGTGACCATTGGGAGGATAGTCGAGCACGGTCGAGAGGACGCCTCGGCCCGCAGCGGCGCAAGCAGCGGCACGCGACTCCGCTCGGGAACGGCGGGCCGCGCAGCGGCGCCCACTCCGGGCGCAGACCTCCCAACGGCCCACCGCCGCGCGACTCCGCTCGGGAATCGCGGGCCGCTCACCGCCGCACAGTCCGCTCGATCCGGATGCCGACGACGGCTCGACGGCCCACCGCCGCGCGAGCCCGTTCAGGGCGGGCGGCTCCGGCCCGCGCCCTGCCCGTGTCGCCATCGGACCGGAGCCTCGCTCGGCCCCTTCGGCCCATATTGCTTGAAGCTTGAACCGACCACTTGGCAGTCCACCGAAACCCTTGGGGCCTAATATGACCGAGAGTAATGCGAGGCGGTTCCGCCGTCCGGTTTTTACACTTTGAACACACTGGGCCCCTTGACAAAGACCGCGCCAACCGTCAGACTGATGGCACTTGCGGCAATCGCGGAGGATTGTCGCTTACCTCCCCTTCAGGTTCCTCGAGGAAGGCTTTGTGTCCCAACAACACCCCGGCTCACCCGACCCAGGTGGGCCCGCCAGTCCCCCAGCAGAACGCAAACCCACGTTCGGGGACGTCTTCGGCAATCGAGAAGCCGCCTCCTTCCTAGCCGCGTACTGCCTCTCCAGCGCCGGCGCCATGCTCAACCGCGTCGCCGTCACCTTCCTGGTCTGGAGCAACACCGGGTCCTCCGCCCTCGCCGCCGCCTCCTTCGCCATCAGCTTCGCCCCCTACCTCGGCCTCGCCCAGGTCCTCGGGGCCATCGTGGACCGCTATTCCTACCGCAACGTGATGATCCTGTGCGACCTCCTCCGCGCCGGCCTGGTCGCGCTGCTGCTCATCCCCGGGATGCCCGTCCCGGCCATGATGGCCGTCGTCTTCGCCATCGCCGCGGTCCAGCCGGCCTACTCCGCGGCCCGCACCTCCACCCTCGCCCAGATCGTCACCGGAGACGCCCTCTCGGTCGCCATCGCGCTCAACCTCAGCGCCGCGGGCGTCGCCCAGATCATCGGCTACCTCGCGGGCGGCCTGCTGGCCGCCATCGACCCGTACACGGCCCTGGCCATCAACGCCGCGATGTTCGTCTTCAGCGCGTTCGCGATCTTCGTGTTCGTGCGGCACCGCCCGTCGGTCAACAAGCGCGAAGAGCGCAAGCACGTGCTGGTCGAGACCGGCGAGGGCCTGAAGACGCTGCGCGACAACCGGGTCCTGCGCACGGTGTCCTTCTCCATCTGGGGCCTGTACGCGCTGGCGGCCGTCCCGGAGGGCGTGGCGGTGCTGTGGGCCGTCCACCTCGGCCGCGGTTCGGTCACGCAGGGCTCGATCATGGCCGTCGACGCCGCCGCCACCATCGTCGGGATGCTGCTGTTCACCAGGTTCGTCCCGTCTTCGCTGCGCGACAAGCTGATCCGGCCGCTGGCCTTCGCCGCTCCGCTGGTGCTGGCGACCGCGCTGCTCGATCCGCCGCTGGCCGGGGTCATCCTGATCGCCATCGGGATCGGCCTGTCCACGGCCATCATGGCGCCGATGAACGCCACGCTCGCCCAGTGCATCCCCGACGGCTGGCGCGGCCGGATCGTCTCGGCGGTGAACGGCGGCCTCCAGCTGAGCCAGGGTGTGGCGATCGCCGCCGTGGGCTTCGTGGCCGAGCTGGGCGTGCCGGTCCCGTACGTGGTCGGCGTCTGGGGGCTGCTGGGGCTGGGAATCATGGCGCTGGTGACGCGCAACTGGCCCAGCGCCGAGGAGATCGAGCGGGCCAAGGCCGCCGCCGCGCCCCCCGCCCAGCGGAGTCCGGAGGCCTCCACCCGAAGCAGCGGACAGGCCTCCACCCCGCCTGCCTGAACGACCGCACTCCCAGGCCCCCGGAAACAGCGGGCAGGGCCGCACCGCTCCCTGGGCGAGCGTCCGCGGCGGAACCGGCCCTCCCCCGCCCCGCGCCGTCGCCCTCTCCCGCCCCGGGAGCTAGGCTCGACTCGGCGTCACCGGAAACCACAGGAGAAGCACTGTCGTGGAACACAGCAAGACCGTCGAGCTGCGCGGACACCTCATCGACCAGGGCGTCTTCGCCCGCGTCATGGACGATGTCCTCGAGTACTCGGGGGCCTATTCGATCGACCGGTTCGACGTGGGACGGCACCACACCGACGAGTCCTACGTCCAGCTGACGATCTCGGCCGAGACCTCCGAGCTGCTGGAGCGCATCATCATGCGCCTCCAGACCCACGGAGCCAACCCGATCGACCCGGGCGTCGCGACGGTCAGGCCGGCCCCGAGCGACGGCGTGTTCCCCGAGGACTTCTACTCCACGACGAACTTCGACACCCGCATCCGCCTCGGGAACACCTGGATCGAGGTGGAGAACTCGGAGATGGACTGCGGCATCATCGTCGCCGCCGACCACAGCACGGCCCGGACCCTCCCGGTCTCGGACGTGCGCGCCGGCGAGCTGGTCGTCTGCGGCGGCGAGGGCGTCAAGGTCCTGCCGCTGCCCGAGCCCGAGCGGGAGGACCCCGAGTCCTCGAACTTCGAGTTCATGGCCTCCGGCGTCTCCTCGGAGCGCCCCCAGGCCCTCCAGGTGCGCCAGATCGCCGAGCGGATGCGCGAGGTCAAGGCCCGCGGCGAGAAGATCCTCTGGGTCGGCGGCCCCGCGATCGTCCACACCGGCGCGGGCAAGGCCCTCGAGGCGCTCATCGACGAGGGCTACGTCGACATCCTCTTCGCGGGCAACGCCCTCGCCGCCCACGACATCGAGTCCTCGCTGTTCGGCACCTCTCTGGGCGTCGACCTCGACAAGGGCCATGGCGTCCCCCACGGCCACGAGCACCACATCCGGGCGATCAACAAGATCCGCGCCTGCGGTTCGATCGCCGACGCGGTGGCCGAGGGCGTCCTGCGCCGCGGCATCATGCACTCGCTGGTCAAGAACGGCAAGCAGTACGTGCTGGTCGGCTCGGTCCGCGACGACGGGCCGCTGCCGGACGTCTACACCGACGTCATCGAGGGCCAGCGGGCCATGCGCTCGCAGCTGCCCGGCGTCGGCTTCGCGATCATGGTGGCGACCATGCTGCACTCGATCGCCACTGGGAACCTGCTGCCGGCCAAGGTGCCGCTGGTGAGCGTCGACATCAACCCCGCGACGGTCACCAAGCTGGCCGACCGCGGCTCGGGCCAGGCGATCGGCGTCATCACCGACATCGGCCTGTTCTGCGAGCAGCTCGCGAGCGAGCTCGTCGTCGGCTACAAGCGCGACTGAGCGCGCGGCGCCCCGTCGGCTCTCCGGATACAGGGGAGGCGGGTGGTGTGCTACTTGCTGGTGGTTTATCGTGAACATTGATTGACATCACATCGATATCTGTTTATATTTGATCGGACAATTAAGTAGGCGGCCCGGCCCATGCGAGCCGGGCGCCGCCGATTGAAGGCAGTTCGATGAGAAAGAGAAGACTTGTCGGCCTCTTGACGGTCGGAGCGGTGACCGCAGCAACCGCCGCCGTCGTCCAAGTCGCCGCCCACTCCCAATCAGCCGACCCGGCACCGGCTGAGGAGACCTACACCTGGAGCAACGCCGCCATCGCGGGCGGCGGTTTCGTCCCCGGCATCGTGTTCAACGAGACCGAAGAGGACCTGATCTACGCCCGCACCGACATCGGCGGGCTCTACCGCTGGCAGGAGGACTCGCAGACCTGGAAGCCCCTGCTCGACTGGGTCGGCTGGGACGAGTGGGGCTACTCCGGCGTCGTCTCCGTGGCGACCGACCCGGTCGAGCCGAACCGCGTCTACGCCGCCGTCGGCACCTACACCAACGACTGGGACCCGAACAACGGCGCCGTCCTCTACTCCGATGACTACGGCGAGACCTGGGGCGTCGCCGAACTGCCGTTCAAGCAGGGCGGCAACATGCCCGGCCGCGGCATGGGCGAGCGCCTCATGGTCGACCCGAGCGACAACTCCCGGCTCTATCTGGGCACCCCGAGCGGCAACGGGCTGTGGACGTCCACCGACTACGGCCGCACCTGGGCCGAGGTGGCGAGCTTCCCCAACCCCGGCGACTTCGTCGTCACGCCCGGCGACCCCGTCCTCGGCGACAACCAGGGCGTCCTGTGGATCGAGTTCGCCCCCGGCACCGGAACCACCTACGTCGGCGTCGCCGACCCCGACAACCCCGTCTACGTCTCCGGCGACGACGGCGCCACCTGGGAACCGCTGGCCGGGGCGACGCAGATCGGCACCGTCGACGGCTACCCCAACATCCCCAAGCAGGCCGCCATCGACGAGGCGAACGGCCACCTCTACGTCATCACCTCCTGGGACCCCGGCCCCTACAACGGACCGCCGAACGAGGAGGGCGCCGAACGCGGCGGCTCGGTGTGGCGCCACGACATCGCCGCCGGCACCTGGACCGAGATCCATCCCGGCCCCAACGGCACGGACTACCAGGGCTTCGGCTTCGGCGGCCTGACGCTGGACCGGCAGAACCCCGGCACCTTGATGGTCTCGAGCGTCAACGCCTGGTGGCCCGACGAGACCACCTACCGCTCCACCGACTCCGGCGAGACCTGGACGCAGTCGTGGACGCTGAACGGCTGGCCCGAGCGCGTCGACCGCTACGAGATCGACCACTCCTCGGTGCCCTGGCTCGACTGGGGCGCCACGCCGACCGCGCCCGAGCAGAACCCCAAGTGGGGCTGGATGATCGACTCGATGGCGATCGACCCGCACGATTCGGACCGGGTCATGTGGGGCACCGGCGCGACCATCTACGGCTCCACCGACCTCACCAACTGGGACGCGAACCAGACCTTCCACGTCACTCCGATGGTCCACGGCCTGGAGGAGACCGCGGTGCTGGACCTGGCCGCGCCTCCGGGAGGCCCGGCCCTCTACAGCGGGCTCGGCGACATCGGCGGCTTCGTCCACACCGACATCGACGCCGTGCCGGACTCGTTCTACCAGGCCCCGCACCACGGCAACACCACCTCGATCGACTTCGCCGAGCTCAACCCGGGCGTCGTCGTCCGCGTGGGCAACGGCGGAGAGGGCGTCTCCCGCATCGGCGTCTCGTCCGACTCCGGCGGCTCCTGGTGGGCCGGGCAGACGCCGAGCGGCGTCACCGACGGCGGCACCGTGGCCGTCACGGCGGACGCCTCGGCGATCGTGTGGTCGCCCGGCGGGACCGCCCCGCAGCGCTCGACCGACTACGGCTCGTCCTGGACGGCCGTGAGCGGCCTGCCGGACGCCGCGCGGGTCGAGTCCGACCGGGCCGACGCGAGCCTCGTCTACGGCTTCGCGGGCGGACGGTTCTACTACAGTGCCGACGGCGGCGCGAGCTTCACCGCCTCGGCGTACGCGGGCTTCCCCGCCTCGGGCGAGGTCCGCTTCGGGGCCGTGCCCGGCCACGCCGGGCACGTGTGGCTCGCCGGCGGGGCCGAGGACGGCGCCTACGGCATGTGGCGCTCGACCGACGGCGGGCAGAACTGGACGCAGGTCACCGGCTTCGACGCGGCCGACACCGTCGGCTTCGGCGCCGCGGCCCCCGGCCAGGACTACCCGGCGGTCTACGCCAGCGCCTCCCGCGGCGGCGAGCGCGGCATCTGGCGCTCGGTCGACGAAGGGGCCACCTGGACGCGCATCAACGACGACGAGCACCAGTGGGCGTGGACCGGCTCGGCCATCACCGGCGACCCGGACGTGTTCGGGCGCGTCTACGTCGGCACCAACGGCCGCGGCGTCATCGTCGGCGAGTCGAGCGACTACACGCCGCCGGACGACCCGACCGAGACCGAGACGCCCTCGGAGACGCCGAGCGACGAGCCGACCACCGACGAACCGCCGCCGAGCGGCGAGTGCGCGGCCTCCTGGTCCTCCCCCAACGCCTGGCAGGGCGGCCACCAGGGCAACGTCACGATCACCAACGGCACCGGCGCCTCCAGCGAGGGGTGGACCGTCCAGTGGACCTTCGCGGGCGACGAGCAGGTCGCGAACCTGTGGGGCGGCTCCTGGTCGCAGGATGGGGACACCGTCACCGTGACGAACGCGGACTGGAACGGCGCCATCGCCGCCGGAGCCTCGGTCGAGATCGGCTACACCGCCTCGAACAGCGGCACTCCCGCCGTCGCGGAGGCGGCCTGCTCGCTGGGCTGACATGCGCGGCGCCGGGGCCCCTCGCCCCGGCGCCGCTCCCCGCCGCGGCGCACCGCCTCCGGGCGGGGCCCGCGCCCTGGACCCACAACTGCATATGTCCGAGTAGGACGAACATTGGAATCCATGACCCCGCGGAACCGGACCCGCCCCTTGAGTCCACAACCGCATAAGGCCTGATCACACGAGTGAAAGCACCGAAATGATACGAACAGTCAGGCGGAAGACCGCCGTGCTCGGCGCGGCGGCGCTCGCCGCCGCGACGGCACTGACGTCCTTCGTCCTCATCACGCAGTCCGCGGGAGCCGAGACCGAGGCCCCGGACGACGACGCCGCCGCGGCGCAGGAGTGCGGCGGAGGCGACGCGGTCGTGACCGGCAGCCAGTCCTCCGGCTTCACGGCCACCTACCACGGCGAGACCGTCTATCAGGGCGAGTACTACATCAACGCGATCTGGGAGGCGATCGGCGCGCTCGATCCGAACCGCACCAGCCAGGAGAAGGTCTCGGTCATGGCCAGCGCCTGGATCGGGGACAACGCCATCGACCTGCCCAGCCACACCGCCTTCGAGGTCTGCGGCACCATGGACGTCGGCAACGCCTCCGGCGAGGGAGCGGTGCAGGCCATCGGCGCCACCGACGTGTCGATCCCCTACATGAACATGACGGGAGCCCCCTACTTCGGCATGCGGTTCGCCGACGTCCACGGCCTGCACCTGGGCGACATCAACATGAACCTGAGCGGCGGGCTCGGCATCCGCTTCGAGCGGGACCTGCCCGGCAGCACCGACGTGACCATGGACGACGTCTACGTCGAGGGCGCGGGCAGCCACGCCGTCGAGACGTGGAACATCGACGGCTTCGACATCGGGCGGGTCACCGCCCGCAACGTCGGCGAGTCGGGCCTGCTCATCCAGAACTCGACCAACGGACAGGTCGGCACCGTCGACGGCGAGAACGTCGGCGCCGGCACCGGTTACGCGACCTTCCGCATGGCCAACAACAACGGCCAGGAGGCCGACGGCGGCTACGACACGAACATCCACGTCGACAACGTCATCTCGCGCGGCGGCGGACGCGGCGTCTTCTGCGTCTCGCAGTCCGGCGGCGTGACCATCGCGAACGTCGACCTGGCCGACAACGGCAACAACTCGATCCTCATCGAGAACTGCTACAACGTCACCATCGAGGGCGGCACCGTCAACGGCGGCGGCGAGGTCCGCATCGCGGCCCGCTCGGAGTTCCCCAACACGCGGGACGTGTCGATCTCCCTGGAGGTGAACGGCACCTCCGTCCGGGAGTCGCCCTGCGGCGAGAACATCACCTGGAACATCACCGGCAACGCGTCGGTGGACGTCTGCTGACGCGCGCCGCTGAAACGTTCCAATCCAAAACGTCCTTATCGGAGGTGATCGGTCCGAGATGTCGAACCGGAGCGGCGGGGTCCCCCGACTCTGACGATGCCCGCCGCTCCGGTTCCAATTTAATCGTTTCATTTCAATCTCTCGATCAAAAGGAATCAAGCCATGACCCGAGTCCTCAAACGGAGACTCACCCTCCTCCTCACCACCCTCACCGCCGCCCTCACCGGCATCGCGCTCGCGCTCTTCGCGGTCCCCCAGGCAGCCGGAGCAGTGGAGACCGGCACCTGGTACAAGATCGTCAGCCGCCATTCCGGCCTGGCGCTCGACATCCTCGACGTCTCGACCGCCGCGGGCGCCGAGCTCATCCAGTGGAACGACACCGGGGCGGCCAACCAGCAGTTCCGCTTCATCGACGCCGGAGGCGGCTACTACCGCATCCAGGCCAGGCACTCGAACCTGGTCCTGGAGGTCTTCGAGTGGAACGCCGAGAACGGCGCGACCATCGCGCAGTGGACCGACCTCAACGGCACCAACCAGCAGTGGGAGGTGCGCGAGAGCGGCGGCTACGCCACCTTCGTCAACCGCTTCTCCGGCAAGGCCATGGACGTGTGGGAACGATCCACCGAACCCGGCTCCCGGATCTCCCAGTACGACGTCAACGGCGGCGCCAACCAGCAGTTCCAGCTGGTCGAGGTCGGCGACGGCGGCGATCCCGACCCCGGCGGCGAGTGCGGCTCGGGCTCCCCGGACGCGACCGTGACCGGCTCCAGCGGCAACTACACCGCCAGCAACGGCGGCAGCACCGTCTACCAGGGCGGCGACTACCGCGCCGCGATCCAGGCCGCCGTCGACTCGACCGGCAGCGGCGAGCGGACCTCCGTCATGGCCTCGGGCGGCATCGGCGCGAGCACGATCTCGATCCCCAGCAACCGGGTCTTCGAGGGCTGCGGGACGATCGACATCGGCTGGCGCAGCGGCAGAGGCGCGATCGAATCACTGGGCACGTCCAACGTGTCGATCCCGTACCTGAACCTGACCGGCTCGGCGTATTTCGCGATGCGCTTCTACGGCAACTCGAACCTCCACCTCGGTGACATCAACATGGACCTCAGCGGGGGCATGGGCATCAGGTTCGAGCGCGACGAGGCCGGCAGCAGGGACGTGACCATGGACGACATCTACGTCGAGGGCGCGGGCAGCCACGCCGTCGAGACGTGGAACATCGACGGCTTCAGCATCGGGCGGGTCACCGCCCGCAACGTCGGCGAGTCGGGCCTGCTCATCCAGAACTCGACCGACGGCTGGGTCGGCACCGTCGACGGCTCGAACGTCGGCGCCGGCACCGGTTACGCGACCTTCCGCATGGCCAACAACAACGGCGAGCTCGGCAGCGGCGACTACTCGACCAACATCTGGGTCGACAACGTCATCTCGCGCGGCGGCGGACGCGGCGTCTTCTGCGTCTCGCAGTCCGGCGGCGTGACCATCCGCAACGTCGACCTGGCGAACAACGGCAACAACTCGATCCTCATCGAGAACTGCTACAACGTCACCATCGAGGGCGGCACCGTCAACGGCGGCGGCGAGGTCCGCATCGCGGCCCGCTCGGAGTTCCCCAACACGCGGGACGTGTGGATCACCTTGGAGGTGAACAACACCTCGGTGCGCGAGTCGCCGTGCGGCGACAACGTCAACTGGAACATCTCGGGCAACGCGTCGGTGAACGTCTGCTGATCCGAGTGCGAAACAGAGGGGCCGGGGTTCGCGCCCCGGCCCCGTTCGCGTCTTCGGCTCAGGTCAGCTGCCTGGCCAGGTCGGCCGCGCCGATGACGCCGGCCTTCGAGCCGAGCGTCGCGGCCTGGATCTCGGCGACCGGGAGGTCCGCGCGCTTGGCCAGCGCCTCGGTGTAGTGCTTGCGGATGGGGTCGAGCAGCACGTCGCCGGCCTCCACGACGCCGCCGGCGATGATGACGACGCCGGGGTCGATGAGCTGCACCAGGTCGGCCGCGGAGTTGCCGAGGTAGTAGCCGATGAAGTCGAAGGCGGCGAGGGCGACCTCGTCGCCCTCCCCGGCGGCCTCGGTGATCTCCTTGCCGGTGACGGCGTCGGGGTCGCCGCCGGCGAGCTTGAGCAGGAACCGGGCCTTGTCGGGGTCGGCCTTGGCGCCCTCGCGGGCGGCCTGGGTGAGCGCGCGGCCCGAGGCGTACTGCTCGAGGCAGCCGGTGCGGCCGCACCCGCACTCGCGCCCTTCGGGGACCGAGCGCATGTGGCCGATCTCGGCGGCGACGCCGTTGGTGCCGCGCAGCAGGTTGTCCTTGACGACGATGCCGCCGCCGATGCCGGTGCCGACGGTGTAGAGCACGGAGGAGCGGAAGCCCTTGGCGGCGCCGAAGCGGTGCTCGCCCCAGATGGCGACGTTGGCGTCGTTCTCGACCACGACGGGGAGGTCGACGGCGGCGGCGACCTTGTCGCGCAGCGGCTCGTCCCGCCATGAGAGGTTGGGGGCCAGCATGACCGTGGAGCGGTCGGAGGAGATCCATCCGGCCGCGCCGATGCCGACGGCCTCGATGTCGTGGTCGCCGCGCAGTTCGTCGACGACTTCGCTGACGGCCCGGATGACGCCCGCGGTGTCGTCGGCCGGAGTGGGTCGAAGGGCCGTGGCGAGGATCCGGCCGTCCTCGTCGACGAGGCCGCCGCCGACTTTGGTCCCGCCGATGTCGACCCCGATTGTCAGACTCACTGCTGTCCCTCCAGCGTTGTTCAAGAGCGATGCCGTTGGTTTTTCCGCGACGCTGCGGGCCACCGACAGACTTTACGCGATGTTAATCGCCTGAGCTCCGCGCCCTTTTTCCTACCGCTTTCGGAAGGAGGAGGCCCCGGACCACGGGTACCGTCACAGCATGCGAGTCGGCCGCGGAGCCAATCGAAGCCGCCGAAGCGTCCAAAGGACCGGGAATCCGCGCCACCGACGCCCCGGGCCAGGGAGGCGACCACTATCATCATGGTTCAGCTCACAGTCCCGCCGCGCAAGATCAAGTGACCGACCGGTAACATTAATGTGAGCCGCTTTACAGAGCCGTGAAACCGGCCACACAAAGGAGCCTGTCCATGCGCGAGTTCGCCGTCCCCCCCGTGGTGACAGTGCCAGACGACGACAACACCCTCACCGCTCTCTGGGCCGCCGCCGACGACCATCCCGACTCGATCCTGTACGCCCGCACCTACGACGACGGGCTCACCTGGGAGGACGTGACCGCCGCCGAGTTCCGCGAGCAGGTGGTCGGCGTGGCCAGGGGCCTGGGCGCGGCCGGGATCCAGCCCGGCGACCGGGTCGTGCTCATGTCGCGGACCAGGTACGAGTGGACCCTGTTCGACTACGCGATCTGGGCCGCCGGCGCGGTGACCGTGCCGGTCTACGAGACCTCCTCGCCCGAGCAGGCCGAGTGGATCCTGACCGACTCCGGCGCGGTGGCCGCGATCGTCGAGACCCCCGAGCACCGCCAGATCGTCGAAGGTCTGGCCGAGACGGTCAAGGACATCTGGACGATCGACGAGGGCGCGGTGGAACGGCTCACCGAGTCCGGCAAGGACGCCGACGTCGACATCGAGGAGCGCCGGGCCTCCCGCAAGGCCGACGACCTCGCCACGATCATCTACACCTCGGGCACCACCGGCCGCTCCAAGGGCTGCATGCTCACCCACCGGAACCTGACCGCGAACATCCGCAACATCATCCCCGAAGTCCCGGACGTGCTCTACGACGGCGCGCGGATGCTCATGTTCCTGCCGCTGGCGCACGTGCTGGCCCGGATCCTCCAGGTCGCCGGCGTCGAGTCGCGCACCACGATGGCGCACTTCTCCGACCGCACCAAGCTCGCCCAGATCATGCCCGTGGTCAAGCCGACGACGCTGCTGGCGATCCCGCGCGTGTTCGAGAAGGTCTACAACAACGCCTACCAGAAGGCCGTCGACGGCGGCAAGGCCAAGCTGTTCGACAAGGCCACGGCCGCCGCGAAGGAATACAGCCGGGCGCTGGACTCCTCGGCCGGACCCGGCCTGGCGCTCAAACTGCGCCACAAGCTGTGGGACGTCCTCGTCTACTCCAAGCTGCGGGCCGCGCTCGGCGGCGAGTGCACCTCGGCCGTCTCCGGCGGCGCCGCGCTCGGCAGCGAGCTCGGGCACTTCTTCCGCGGCGTCGGGGTGACGATCTTCGAGGGCTACGGGCTCACCGAGACCTCACCGGTGCTCGCGCTCAACATCCAGAACGCGATCAAGGTCGGCTCGGTCGGTCGCCCCATCCCGAGCACCTCGATGCGCGTCGCCGACGACGGCGAGCTCCAGGCGAAGGGCCCGCAGATCTTCCGCGGCTACTGGAACAACGACGCGGCCACCGCCGAGGTGCTCGACGCCGACGGCTGGTTCTCGACCGGCGACATCGCCGAGATCGACGACGACGGCTACGTCACCATCACCGGCCGCAAGAAGGAGATCATCGTGACCTCCGGGGGCAAGAACGTCGCCCCCGCGCCGCTGGAGAAGGTCCTGGACTCCCACCCGCTCATCGCCTACGCGATGGTCGTCGGCGAGGGCCGCCCCTACATCGGGGCGCTCATCTCGGTGGACGGCGAGATGCTCCCCGACTGGCTGGAGCGCCACGGCAAGGACCCGAAGACCCCGATCGCGGACGCCGCCGAGGACGCCGAGCTGCTCGCCGAGCTCCAAGTGCAGATCGACCGGGCGAACGCGACGGTCTCCCGCGCCGAGCAAATCAAGCGATTCAGGGTCATACCGGTCGAACTGAGCGAAGACGCCGGAGAAATCACCCCCTCAACCAAGGTCAAACGCCACGTCGTCGTGAAAAAATACTCAGACGAGATCAACGCGTTGTACGACGAGCACAGTTAGCGAGGCTGCATGAGCGAGGAGGCGGTCCTCGAACGGCAGTGGCGCCTACCCGCCGTGGCGCTGCGAGCGGTGCTCTTCGCGCTCGTCGCGGCCTTCGGCTGGGCGTCGGTCGGCTTCGCCTCCGCCGCCACCTGGTGCGGCATTCTCGCGCTCACGGCGCTGCCGGGGATCGTCCTCCCCCGCCACCGCGTGCTCGCCCCGGCGGGGCGCCTGGCCGAGGTCGTGGTCGTCGTGCTCGGCACCCTCGCCACCGGCGGACTCCCCGCCTGGATGCTGCCGTACCTGATCGCGCCGTTCGCCACGGCCGCCTTCGACGCGGCCGCCCCCGGCGAACCGGTCCGCTACGCCTGGCTGCGCGACTGGGGGCCGCCGACGCTGCTGGCGATCGCCGCCGTCGGCCTGGTCGTCCAGACCCCGCGGCTGCCGTCGTTCGACCGCGGCACCTACGTCACCACCGTGGCCGTCGCACTGGCCTTCGGCATGGCCTCGGCGGTCGGCGCGTGGTGGCTGCGCCGCTCCCGCAGGAGCGACCTGAGCCATTCGCAACTGCCGTACGCCGAGGCCGCGGCCCTGCTGACGCAGCTGCGGGTTGTCGCCCGGCAGCTCCCCGGCTCCACGCTCGACCCCGGCGGCATCGCCACCGAACTGGTCGACACGGTCGTGCGCATCCCCGGCGCCGACCGGGCGGCCGTCCTCGCCGCGTCCTCGGGCCGGCGGCTCGTGGTCCTGGCCCAGCATGCCGACGAACGGGTCGACTGGGAGACCTCGCCGCAGATGAACGCGCTCCTGGCCGACGCCTGGGCCGGGCAGAAACCGCAGGCCGGACAGCTGCCGCTGTCGCGATCGACGCAGGGCCCGGTGGCGTCGCTGGTGATCCCGCTGGTCGCCGAGGGCCGCACCGTCGGCCTCGTGGCGATCGAGTCCGACGACCCGGCGGCGTTCGGCGCCGAGTCCATTACCGACGCCGAGGAGCAGACCAAGGGCGCCGCGCTGCGGCTGGAGACGGCGCTGCTGTTCGAGGACGTCAGGTCGATGGCGACCACCGAGGAGCGCCAGCGGCTGGCCCGCGAGATCCACGACGGCATCGCCCAGGAGCTCGCGATGCTCGGCTACGGCATCGACAACGCGATGGCGGTCCTGCCGGACGACGCCGGCGAGGCCTCGACCGAACTCGAGGACCTGCGCAGCGAGGTCACCCGTCTGGTGACCGAGCTTCGCTTCTCGCTGTTCGAACTGCGTTCGAACGTCGACCGCCAAGGCGGGCTGGCATCGGCCATCGCGGACTATGCTCGTACTGTGGGCGCCTCCGCCGGACTGCGGGTCCACCTGTCGCTCGACGAAGGCGGGGCCCGGCTCCCGGCGAGCACCGAAGCCGAGCTGCTCAGGATCGCTCAGGAGGCGATCACCAACGCCCGGAAGCACGCCCGGGCCGAGAACCTCTGGGTCACCTGCGAAGTCGACCCGCCGTACACGCGGATCGAGGTCACCGACGACGGCCAGGGACTGGCCGGGGAGGCCTCCGAGGGGCGGTACGGGCTGGCGATCATGAGCGAGCGCGCCGAGCGGATCAGGGGCTCGCTGGAGATCCGGCCCCACCAGCCGCACGGCACCACCGTGGCGGTGGTGCTCAACGCCTCCGCCCGTCCGACCCCGAAGACCTCGCCTTCGCACCCGGGGGCCGAGGAGTGGGCGGCCGCCGACCGCATGGCTTCAACCGAACAGAGCACTACCGCGCCCATCGGGTCCACCGGATCCGAGGTAGCCGATGAGGAAAGAGACAGAGATGAACGCTGACGCGCCTGAATCGACCGGTCAGACGACGGTCCTGATCGTCGACGACCACGATCTGATCCGCAAGGGCCTTCGGCACGCCTTCGACCGCGACCCCCAGTTCGAGGTCGTCGGCGAGGCCGACACGGCCGGCGACGGCCTGCGCCTGGCCGCCTCGCTGATGCCCAGCGTCGTCATCATGGATCTCCGCCTCCCCGACGGCTCCGGACTGGACGCGACGCGCAAGCTCCGCAAGGCCCACCCGAACATGGGCATCGTGGTGCTGACGATGTACGCGGGCGACGACCAGCTGTTCGGCGCGCTGGACGCGGGTGCGAGCGCGTTCGTGCCGAAGAGCGCCCCCGCGAACGACGTGGTCTCGGCGGCGCGGCACGCCGCGTCGAACCCGACGGCGTTCAGCGCCGCGGACCTGGCCGAGGCGATGCAGCGCCGCCTGACGCCCACGGGCCCGCAGCTGTCGCCCCGGGAGTCGCAGGTGCTCAAGCTGCTCGCCGACGGCCTGTCCGTGGCCGGGATCGCGAAGCAGCTGTACGTCTCGGAGTCGACGGCGAAGACGCACATCTCGAAGCTGTACGAGAAGCTCGGCGCGGGCAACCGCGCGCAGGCGCTGATGACGGCCCTGAAGCTGGGTCTCCTGGAAGCCCCCGACCAGCCGAAGTTCTAGGGGTGTCCGGCTCGCCAGACGCCCCTAGACGGTTTCGCCGTAGAGCATGGCCTCGAGGCGGCCGGCCTGGCGGTCCCACGTCCACTCGCCGCACGCCCACTCCCGACTGGCCGCCCCGAACTTCTCGGCCAGCGGCCGGTCGGTGAGGACCTGCGTGAGGCGGTGGGCGATCTCGCCGACGTCCCGACCGTCGACCACCCAGCCCGACTGGTCGTGCAGCACGGTGTCCGGCGCGCCCCCGGAGTCCCCGGCGATGACCGGCAGGCCGCACGCGGCGGCCTCCAGGAACACCGCGCCCAGCCCTTCGACGTCCAGGCCATGGCGGCGGGTGCGGCACGGCATCGCGAACACGTCCCCGGCCGCGAAGTGCGGGGCGAGCTCGTGCTCGGGGACCGCGCCGGTGAAGGTCACCGCGTGCTCCACGCGGTGGTGGCGGGCCAGTTCCCGCAGCCGGTTCCCGTAAGGGCCCTGGCCGACGACGAGCAGCCGCACGTCCTCGCCGACCAGCTCGCGGACGCGCGGGAGGGCCGCGATCAGCTTGTCCTGGCCCTTGCGCGGCACCAGCCGCGAGACGCACACGATCACCGGCAGCTCGCCGAGGGCGTGGCGGGCGCGGATCGGGGCGCCGTCGACGTGCGGGTTGAACGTCTCGGTGTCGATCCCGAAGGTCAGCTGCTCGAGGCGGGTGAGCTCCCCGGCGACGGGGGCGAGCCGCCGGTAGGTGTAGCCGCCCAGGTAGGTCATGACGTCGAGCGACCCGGCGATGCGCCGCAGCGTCCCGCGAGTGCCGGGCATCATCGCCCAGCCGACCTCGTGGCCGTGGGTGAGCGCGATGGCCCGCTCGATGCCGGTGTCGTGCAGCAGGCCCGCGGCGAGGAGGCCGAGCGGGGCGGCGGCGCCGAACCACACGCGGTCGCACCGGTGCTCGCGGGCGATCGCGGTGACGGCCCTGGCCACCCGCGGCGTCGGCAGGAGCATCGAGGTCCGGTCGCGGACCACGGTGAATGGCTGGGCGGCGTCGAATTCGGCGTGGCCGGGAGAGGTCGAGGTGTAGACGACCAGGTCGTCGGACGGCAGCCGCAGCGCCATGCCGTGTACGAAGGTCTGGATGCCGCCCCTGCGGGGCGGAAAGTCGTTCGTCACCAGCAGCGTTCGGCTCATCATGCCCCCTCCATGACTGCTCCAGTCTGTCACGCCGGATCGGATTCCGAAGGAATCCGGGGTGTACGCCCGGAGTCGGTTCGCCGCCGGCGGGCGGGGCGTCCGCGCACGCGATCGGTGCGGCCGGTGACGGCGGTGGCACACTGGTGCCCATGACGAGCGGCGACGACGGTCAGGAGCCCACGGACCGAGACGAACCCGAACCGGCGGTCTTCCTGACCGAGCCGGTGCGCCGCAGGACCGTCGAAATCGCCTCCGCCGCCATGCGGGGCCTGCCGCCCGCGAAGGTCCCGGCGAAGCTGCGCCGCTTCCTCAAGTTCAATCCGGCCAGGCGCGCCAAGCTGGCCCGCGCCGACATCGCCGCGGAGCTGGCCGGCGGCGACGAGTTCCGCGCGCGCTTGGGCGAGGTCCTCGAGTCGACCGACGCGCCGCTGGTGCGGGCGATCAGCGACGGGAAGCCCGTCTCGGCGATGGCCGACCCCTCCGAGGTGGCCGCCCTCGCCTACCTGCTGCGGCCCGAGGGCTGGCGGACGCTGGTGGCGAACGCGGCCGAGGCCTCCCGCGAGGAGCCGAAGGCCGCCGCGGCGGCGGAACCGGCCGACGCGGAGGCCGCGCGGCGGCTCGCCTCGGCCGACAAGGAGAACCAGCGGCTGCGCGGAGCCCTGGCCGAGCAGCGCTCGGCGGCGAGCGGGCTCCAGGAGGAACTGCGCAGGGCGCGCAAGGACCTGCGCGAGGCCGAGGAGCGGATCGCGAAGCTCAGCGGGGACCTGGCCGCCGAGCGCGGCCGGCTCAAGCAGGCCGACTCGGAGCGCCGGGCCGAGCGGCGCCGCCTCGAGGGCGAAGTGGAGTCGCTGCGCACGCAGCTCGAGGAGATCCGGCGGGCCGGGCGCGAGGCGGACCGGCTCGCGGACTCGCGGCTGTGGCTGCTGATGGAGACGCTGTCGGGCACCGCGATCGGGCTGCGCCGCGAGCTGGGGCTCGAGCCGGTGGCCGAGCGCCCGGCCGACTACGTCGCCGAGGAGCACTGCGCCGAGCCCGACACGCGGGAGGCGGAGGGCTCGCGGGGACTGGAGCAGACCGATCCGCAGCGGCTCGACCATCTGCTGTCGCTGCCGAACTCGCATCTGATCGTCGACGGCTACAACGTCACCATCAGCGCGTGGGGCGACACGCTGACGCTGGAGCAGCAGCGCAACCGGCTCGTGCAGGGGCTGGGGGCGCTGGCGACGCAGACGAACGCCGAGATCACGGTGGTCTTCGACGGCGCGGACCCGATCTTCGGGGCGAAGCCGAGCGCGCGCGGGGTGCGGGTGCTGTTCAGCGCGAAGGGCGAGATCGCCGACGACGTGGTGGTGGACCTGGCCAGGGTGGAGCCGAAGGGACGGCCGGTCGTCGTGGTCTCCTCGGACCGGGAGGTCGCCGACCGGGTGCGGCGGCACGACGCCTACACGGTGCCCTCGCCGATGCTGGTGAAGCGGATCCAGCGTGGTTAGGCTCCCGCGACTTTGAGCATGACCGATCCGGCGGCCCGGTCGTGCAGTCCGCGGTGGTAGGGGTCGGCCAGCGTGGTGAGCGCCGGGAGGACCAGCGAGAGCAGCACCGCGCGGAGGACGGCCCGCGGCAGGCCGAGCCGGCCGCCGGTGGCGGCCGAGACGCAGGCGATCCGCATGATCGCCATGCCCAGGCTCTGGGAGCCGACGGTCATGGCGAAGGAGTAGTAGACGATGAACAGGACCGGGGTCGCGACGTTGACGCCGGCGGGGCCGGGGATCCCCAGGCCGATCCATTCGAGGAGATAGGTGAGCACCAGGCACGCGACCCAGTCGATGAACAGGGCCGTGAAGCGTTCGCCGAGACCGGCGAGATCCTGTCCGGCCTCGTCCGCTCCGGCTTCCGCGCCACCGCGTTCGGTCGTCATGGCGCGAGTCTACGGGCCGGTCGTTCAGCGGCCGTCTTCAGTGCCGTGAACAGTGGGTTCGGTCAACAGATGGCGGCGTAACAGCTTCAAGTAACACGCGCGAAACATTTGATTTACGCTGAGGCAACTGATCGCGGATAGCGTTTCGCCTAATACCCGCGGTGTCGACAGCGACGTCGGTGCCAGCATGGCGACGCCTGCGAGCCATGAATCGGCCCAGCGACGGCGCTCGCGAGCCGGATGCCGGCACCATGGCGAGACTCGCGAGCCATGATCTCAGCTCCATATACCTACCGAGAGGAACACCTTCGTGTTTTCCAGCCCAGAAGAGCTCCTCGGCTACGTCCGCGACAACGACGTGAAGTTCATCGACGTCCGCTTCTGCGACCTGCCCGGGGTCATGCAGCACTTCAACGTCCCGGCGGCGAGCTTCGACGCCGACCTGCTGGAGGAGGGCCTCGCCTTCGACGGCTCCTCGATCCGCGGCTTCCAGGAGATCCACGAGTCGGACATGCTCCTGCTCCCCGACGTCGCCACCGCGTTCGTCGACCCGTTCCGCGAGCAGAAGACGCTCGCGCTGAACTTCTTCATCCACGACCCCTTCACGCGCGAGGCCTACAGCCGCGACCCGCGCAACATCGCCAAGAAGGCCGAGCAGTACCTGGCCGGGAGCGGCATCGCCGACACCGCCTACTTCGGCGCCGAGGCCGAGTTCTACATCTTCGACTCGATCCGCTTCGACCAGACCGCCAACGAGGCGTTCTACCACATCGACTCGGTCGAGGGCGCGTGGAACACCGGCGCCGAGGAGGCCGGCGGCAACCTCGGTTACAAGCCACGCCACAAGGGCGGGTACTTCCCGGTCGGCCCCGTCGACCACTTCGCCGACCTGCGCGACAGCATGGTCACCAAGCTGATCGACGCCGGCCTCACGATCGAGCGGGCCCACCACGAGGTCGGCACCGCCGGCCAGGCCGAGATCAACTACCGCTTCTCGACGCTGCTGCACTCCGGCGACGACGTCCAGAAGTTCAAGTACATCGTCAAGAACACCGCCACCCAGGCCGGCAAGACGGTGACGTTCATGCCCAAGCCGCTGTTCGGCGACAACGGCTCCGGCATGCACACCCACCAGTCGCTGTGGTCCGCGGGCGAGCCGCTGTTCTACGACGAGACCGGCTACGCCGGCCTGTCGGACACCGCCAGGTACTACATCGGCGGCCTGCTCAAGCACGCGCCGAGCCTGCTGGCGTTCACCAACCCGAGCGTGAACTCCTACCGCCGCCTGGTGCCCGGCTTCGAGGCCCCGGTGAACCTGGTCTACTCGCAGCGCAACCGCTCGGCCTGCACCCGCATCCCGGTCACGGGGTCGAACGCGAAGGCCAAGCGCGTCGAGTTCCGCGTGCCGGACCCGTCGTCGAACCCGTACCTGGCGTTCTCGGCCATGCTCATGGCCGGCCTCGACGGCATCAAGAACAAGATCGAGCCGCCGGCGCCGGTCGACAAGGACCTGTACGAGCTCGGCCCGGAGGAGTACGGCGACATCGCGCAGGTGCCCGGCTCCCTCGACAAGGTGCTCGACAACCTCGAGGCCGACCACGACTTCCTCACCGAGGGCGGCGTGTTCACCCCGGACCTCATCGAGACGTGGATCGAGTACAAGCGCGAGAACGAGATCGACCCGATCCGCCTGCGCCCGACGCCGCACGAGTTCGACCTGTACTACGAGGTGTAGCGAGGTCTGAGAGCCCGATGCCCCCGGGGGCGCGGCCGGTGACGAACCGGCCGCGCCCTTTCTCCGTCCGGTCGGCCGTCGCCGCTCGGGGGTAGCTTTGCCGAGTGCCTTCACGTCTCATCCGCACCATCGGCCCGGAGCTGCTGCGCGACATCTCGGCGCTCGCGACGGGCATCCTGATCGTCGGCGTCTCCTTCGGCGCGATCGCCACCGCCGAGGGCCTCCCGTGGTGGCAGGCGACGGCGATGTCGGCGCTGGTGTTCGCCGGCGCCTCCCAGTTCGCGACGCTGGGGATCATGACCACCGGCGGCGGACTGCTCGCCGGGGTCGCGGCCGGGCTGATCCTCAACATGCGGCACATCCCCTACGGCATGGCCGTCGGCGGCCTGTACTGGACGAGCCTGCGGTCCAAGCTTCTCGGCACGCACTTGCTGCTGGACCAGTCCACGGCGTTCGCCCTCGCCGCCGGAGAGGACCGCCGCCGGGCCAGGATCGCGTTCTGGACGGTCGGGGCCACCGTGTTCGTGGTCTGGAACATCGGGACCGTGATCGGGGCGCTGGCCGGGCAGTTCATCGCCGATCCCGCGGTCCTCGGGCTCGACGCCGCGCTCCCGGCGATCCTGCTCTCCCTGGTGCTGCCGGCGCTGCGCGACAGGCCCACGCTGCTGGCCGGTCTCGCGGGCACGGCGATCGCGCTGGTCACGAGCCTGTTCCTGCCCGCCGGTCTGCCGGTGCTGCTGGCGCTGCTCGGGCTCGTGGTCATGTGGCGCGGCACCAAGCCGAAGGAACGGGAGGCGGCGTCATGACGATGCTGGCGGCGATCATCGCGCTCGCGGCGGGGACGTTCCTGATCCGGCTCGCCGGTCCCGTCCTGCGCAACCGCTTCACCATGTCCGAGCGGACCGAGACGATCCTGAAGGCCGGCGCGACCGTCGTGCTCCTGGCGCTGACGGTGACCTCGACGCTCATCGTCGAGGGCGAGTTCGCCGGTTGGGCGCTGCCGGCCGGCGTCCTCGTCGGCGGGGTCCTGGCCTGGAAGCGACTGCCGCTGGCGGTCGTCGTGGTCGCCGCCGCGGCCACCACGGCACTGCTGCGCCTCGCGGGCATCGCCTGACAGGCGGCCGTTCAAGGCGGCCCTCGTTCGGGTAACCGTGCGGGATGGCCTTCCGAGTCTTCACGGTGATCGGCCGGGACCTGCTGCGCGACACCGCCGCCTATAGCGTCGGGATCGCCGTCGCGGGCGCCGCCTTCGCGGCCCTGGCGACCGCCCAGGGGCTGCCGTGGTGGATCACCTGGGCCATGTCGATCTTCGTCTACGCGGGCACGGCGCAGTTCGCGGCGCTCGGCGTCGCCGCGGCGGGCGGCGGCGGACTGGCGATCGTCGCCACCGGGCTCGTCCTCAACCTCCGCCACATCCCGTACGGGCTGGCGGTCGGGCACCTGTACTGGGACCGGTGGTGGACCCGCATCCTCGGGACGCAGAACCTGCTCGACACCACCACGGCCTTCGCACTGGCCGAAGGGGACGACCGGCGCCGCGCCGAGATCGCGTACTGGACCACCGGCGCCGGGAACGCCGTGGCGTGGGTGATCGGGAACCTCGCGGGCATGTTCATCGGCGGCTGGATCGCCGAGCCCGAGACGCTGGGCCTGGACGCGGCGCTGCCCGCGATCATCCTGGCGCTGGTGCTCCCGAGTCTGAAGGACCGCGGGACGCTGCTCGCGGCCGTGACCGGAGCGGCGATCGCCTTGGCGACCAGCCCGTTCCTGCCCGCGGGGATACCGGTGCTGCTGGCGCTGCTCGGGCTCGTCTTCGTCTGGCCCCGCAAGGGGCGCGAGCGGGAGGAGGCGCCCCGGTGACGTGGATCGATGTCGCGGTGCTGGCGGTCGGCACGTTCCTGATCCGGCTCTCGGGACCGCTGCTGCGCGGGCGCGTCGACCTGTCCGAGGAGACCGAGGAGTTCCTCAAGCGCGGTGCGACGGTGGTACTGGTCGCCTTGGTGGCGACCTCCTCGGTCATGGTCGAGAACGAGTGGGCCGGGTGGGCGCTGCCGGCCGGCGTCCTCGTCGGCGGGGTCCTGGCCTGGAAGCGACTGCCGCTGGCCGTCGTCGTGGTCGCCGCCGCGGCCACCACGGCACTGCTGCGCCTCGGCGGCGTCGATTGAACGCGAAAGGGGCCGCGCAGCCGAGCTGCGCGGCCCCTCGTCTCAGATCGGCTGGAAGCCTATCCCACAGACAGGATCGGTCTACCAGTCGGCAGCCGCACGGCGGCGACGCGCGATGAAGAACAGCACGGCGGCGGCGACCACGAGGGCGGCGGCGGCGCTGATCATGATGGTCATCGAGGAACCGGTTTCCGGCAGCTGAGCCGCGGGAGTGGGCGACTCGCCGGCCGGGGCCTCCTCGCAACCCTCGGGCTTGGTCCAGGGGACCTCACCGGTGTACTCGCTCTTGCCGTCGTTGATCACATAGGAGACGGTGAGCTCGTCGCCGGTGGCGGGGAACTCGACGATCTCGGGCTCGGCACCAGGCTCGAGCACGACGACGACCTCGTCGCCCTCGCTCGGAGTGAGCGTGACGGTGGTCTCAGCGGCGGTCTCGGGGACGGAGAGTTCGAACTCGAGGCCGTCGCAGGTGTCGTACACGACACCCCACTCGCAGGTGAGGCTCTCGGCGTTCCAGGTGAAGACGCCGACCTCGGTCTCGCCAGTGGTGACCGTGACGGTCAGACCCGCCGCGGGGTCCTCCACGGCGAAGAACTCGGTGACGGGCTCGCCGACCGCGGGGGTCACGGTGACGGGCTCGCCGGTGCTCGGGGTCATGGTGATCTCGGCGAGCGTGTCATTGTTGTTGCCGACGATGACGGTCAGGCCGAGGCAGTCGCTCACGGCGCTGGCGCTGACCTCGGGCTCATCTCCCGGGGGCTCCTCGGAGCAGGTGCCGTCGAAGACGACGTGACCGGCCGCCTCGCCGTCGATCTGGTTGTCCTGGCCCTCATACCAGACGGACGAGACCTCGAGGTGAGCCTCGGTGGCCGAAGCGGGGTAGAGCTGGGTTCCGGTGAAGCTCTTGCCAACGGCGTCGACCTGGAGGTTCCCGTCGATCGCGGGGTCGGTGGGGTTGATCTCGGTGATCTTGCCGTCAACGGGTCCGACCAGCTCGACGTTCCAGGTCACCTCCCAGCCGCCGTCGACGCACTCGGCGGTGCCGGTGATCTCGGGGTGATGGGCCTGTGCGGCCGAAGCGAACGTGACTGCGCCGGCGACGCCGAGGGCGACGCTTCCGGCCAGTCCCAGCACCCGCTTGAGGGTACGGTTCATGATTCTCCTAAGTGATGACAATGCTCATGGGGGTAATTGGAGGGCTTCGCAAGGTCGGGGGCAGAAAACCGACCTGCTCAGGGACCCTACCAATGAGACACGTCGCGACTTGAAGAAAGGTCGCATAACAATCGAATAACAGAGAAGCCTTGACGCCCTGTGACGCAAGGGATCAAACGGCGTCGCCGAGGTCTCCCGCACGGCGCCGCAGCTGTCCTTTTTCACGGAGATTGTCGGTCAGCTCGGCGGCGTGCTCGAATGCGTTCCGTGCCTCCTCCGCGCGCCCCATGCGCTCCAGCATCTCGCCGCGCACGGCCGGCACGAGGTGGTAGTCCTTCAGCGCGGGCAGCTCGGCGATCTCGTCGACCAGTTCGAGCCCGCGCTCGGGGCCGAAGGCCATCCCGAAGGCGACCGCCCGGTTGAGTGCGACGACCGGCGAGGGCTGCACGGCGAGCAGCCGGGAGTACAGGCCGGCGATCCGCACCCAGTCGGTCTCGTCGGCGCCGGCCGCACGGGCGTGGCAGGCCGCGATCGCGGCCTGGAGCACGTATGGCCCGGCGTCGTCGCCCCAGGCGCTGGAGCGGTGGAGGGTCGCCAGGCCGCGCCGGATCAGCAACCGGTCCCACTTCGCGCGGTTCTGCTCGGGCAGCGGCACCGGCTCGCCGTCGGCGTCGGTGCGGGCTCGCGCCCGCGAGGCCTGGAAGTCGAGCAGGGCGGCCAGGCCGAAGACCTCGGGCTGGTCGGGCAGCAGGGCCGTGAGGCGCTGGGCGAGCCGCATGGCGTCCTCGCACAGCTGCGGACGCATGAGGTCGTCGCCGACGGTGGCGGTGTAGCCCTCGTTGAAGATCAGGTAGACGACCTCGAGCACCGCTTCGAGCCGCTCGCCGAACTCGGCGGGCGAGGGCGCCTCGAAGGTCACGCCCGCCGCCTCGAGCTTGCGTTTGGCGCGCACGATGCGCTGGGCGACGGTGGGCTCGCTGGTGAGGTAGGCGCGGGCGATCTCGCCGGTGGTGAGCCCTGCGGCGGCCTTGAGGGTCAGGGCGGCGCGCGCCTCGATCGACAGGACGGGGTGGCAGGCGCAGAAGACGACGCGGAGCAGCTCATCGCCGATGTCGTCGTCCAGCTCGGATTCGGCTTCGGCGATCGGGTCCTCGGACTGGCCGGAGGCCTCCAACTGCCGGGCCACCTGCTCGTACTTGCCCTTGAGGTTCTGGTCGCGTCTGATGCGGTCGACCGCGCGGCGTTTGGCGGTGACCATGAGCCAGGCGCCCGGCTTGTCGGGCACGCCTTCGGCGGGCCACTGCTCCAGGGCGGCGATGACGGCGTCGGAGGCGAGCTCCTCGGCGAGGCCGACGTCGTTCACGGTGCGGGCGAGGACGGCGATGATCTTGGCGGACTCCAGCCGCCACACCGCCTCGACCGTTCTGTGAACGCCGTCGGTCCGCTCGCCGATCATGCCGCGATGCTACTCCTCGTCGAGGATCCGTCGGACTTCGTGGATGAGCTCGAAGCCCGGCGCGTGCTCGCGGTGCAGCTCGATCGACTGCCTGGCGACCTCGACGGCCTCCTCCTGGCTGCGGCACTGCACGATGAAGTAGCCGCCGATCCATTCCTTGGCCTCGGCGAAGGGTCCGTCGACGATCTTGACCTTGCCGCCGTGCAGGTCGACGCGGGCGCCCCGCTCGGTGGGCTCCAGTCCGGCGGCGTCGACGAGGATGCCGTCGGCGGCGAGCTTGGCGACGAAGGCGCCCATGGCCTCGTGCAGCGCGGTGGGGTCGCCCTCGAAGTCGAGGGGACGGTCGTGGACGACGTTGATGAGGTAACGCATGGCCTTGCTCCTTCGGGTTCGATCTCGGCCTTACACCTCTGAGTCGATCGGCCGGGCGCCGATTCGACACTCCGGCCGGAGAATCTCGAAAATCTTCGGGGGGGGTCTAGAACTCCTGGGGCTCGACGGCGTTGTCGACGTCTTCGACGGTGAGGTACTCGCTGCCGACGAGCTCCTCTTCCCAGTTGCTCTGGTCGATGTTCACCGGCTGCAACAGGTAGGAGGGCACGAACTTGAAGCCGTTGTTGTAGGTGCCGAGGTCGTTGACCTCGGGGTCGTTGCCGTTCACGATGCTCTTGACCATGCCGGAGGCGACCGCCGCGAGATCGCGGGTGTCCTTGAAGACGGTCTGGGACTGGCCCTTCTCGTCCCTGATGAACTGGACTGAGAGGGCTTCGGCGTCCTGGCCGGTGACCACCGGGAACTCGTCGGTGCCGGGAGCGAGTCCGAAGTCCTCGAGTGCGTAGACGACACCTCGGCTGATGCCGTCGTAAGGAGCGAGGACCGCATGGAGTTCGCGGTCCTCGTAGTGGTCTTCGAGCAGCCTGGTCATGCGGTCCATGGCGACGGCCCCGCTCCAGCGCTCGGTGGAGGTGACCTCCTGTTCGGTCTCGTTCGACGGGATCGCGATGACCCCCGAGTAGGTGTAGCGCTCGAGGGTGTCGAGAGCGCCTTGGAAGAAGTACTGGGAGTTGCTGTCGTCGAGCGAGCCGGAGAAGAGCTCGATGTTGAACGGGCCTTCGACGCCCTCTTCTTGGACGCCCAACCGGTCGAGGATGTGTTTGGCCTGGAGGACGCCGACCTCGTAGTTGTCGAACGAGGCGTAGTAGTCGACGTCGGGGGTGTCGAGGATCAGGCGGTCGTAGGAGATGATCGTCACGCCGCGGTTCTTGGCCGTGGCCAGGATCTCGCCGAGGGAGCGGTTGTCGATCGCGCCGATGATGAGGAACTCGACGCCCTGGTCGACCATGGACCGGATCTGCGTTATCTGCAACTCGGGGTCGTCATCCCCGTATTGGAGGATGGTCTTGTAGCCGGCCTCCTGGAGCTGCTGCTCCAGGAACCCGCCTTCGATCACCCAGCGGTCGGAGGTCTGGGTGGGCATGGCGATGCCGGTGAAGCCGGAGAGGGAGGAGGACTCCCCGTCCGTCGAGCATCCGGCCATTGTTGCAACTGCGACACCTGCCGATCCATACAACAGGCGACGGCGACTGAGGTGCATGAGGGCGGTACTCCTTCGTATAGAAAAAGGGGTGACAATTCACCAGAAAATTTACACGAACCAGTTTTTCCACAAGTGACACATTCCGTGACCGAACCGTTGCCGAATATCAGGATAAATGTGCATGAAGCGGGCGGCGTCGGGACCGAGAGCGCGGAACATTACTCGACCGTAGATCCTCGGATGAGCACGCTCCGCCCGGCCCCGCCGCACTGAGAGACACCGCTCGCCACGGGAGGGCACGCGACGACCGAATACCATGACGTCCATGGGTGACCGATGGGTGGAGCTGGCCGACCGGGTCTGGGTGCGGCGCTGCGAGGAACTGGACCTGTCCCTCGGGCTGGTCGCCGGCGACGACTGCTGCCTGGTGATCGACACCGGCGTCAGCGCCGACCACGGCTTCGCCTTCGCCACCGCCGTCCGCGAGCTCACGCCGCTGCCGTGGCAGATCGCCTACACCCACGACCACTTCGACCACTGGTTCGGGACCGCCGCGTTCGGCGAGTCCTCGGTCTGGGCGGTGGCCGACGGCGCCCGCTACATCGGTTCCGGCGACGAGCAGCGCAAACGCTGGGCCTCGAAGTACCGGCTCCAGAAGCGCGAGGAGGACGCCAGGGCCATCGGCCGCTCGCGACTGGTGCCGCCGAACTGCCAGGTGAGCGGCGCGATCGGCCTGAACCTCGGCGGGCGGACCGTGGTGCTGCGCCAGGTGGGCCTCGCCCACAGCGACAACGACATGGTGGTGGAGGTGCCCGACGCGGGCGTGCTGTTCGCCGGGGACCTCTTGGAGAACGGCGCGCCGCCGTCCTACGACGACGCCTTCCCCTACCACTGGCCCCAGGCCGTGGAGTACCTGCTGAGCTGGAAGCCGAAGACGGTCGTGCCCGGCCACGGCGATCCGGCCGACTACTGGTGGGCCAGGAACCAGGTGCGCGACATGGCCGAGGTGGCGCGGCTGTGCGGCGAGGTGGCCCAAGGTCTGGTGTCCGCCGAGGAGGCCGCCGAGCACGCGCCGTTCGGCCCGGAGACGATGCGCACCGCCATCGAGCGCAGCCGGGTGCTGGCGCCGCCCCCTCCCCCGCCGCCGCTCCCCGAGCCTCCTCGCCAGAGCGAACCCGAAGGGGCCCAAACAGGACAGATGGGCAATCCCGCTTTCGACGCGGCCCCTTGGAGGCCCGTGATCGTCTACGACGTCTTCGACTACAGCATCGACCTGACCCAGGGCCTCGGCGACAACCGCTGACCACCCTCCGAAGGGGAGGAACGCGCGGCTCGCCGGAATGAGGCATACTGTTGTCCATCGATCTCAGGCCGTTATCGGCCTGGATGAACACGATCCCGATACGCCCCTGTAATCCACCCCTTCGGGAGCAGCAGTGTCCTCCGATCAGTCCGACGAAAGCAGCGACCCCGCCCTACGCGAGCCGACGCGCGCCGGGACACCACCTGAACCCGGGTCCTCTGCAGTGCAGGCGAAACCTTCTGACAAGTCTCTGAGCGAGTGGCAGACGTCCAGCGCGACCGCGCCGGCGGCCCTCGCCGTCGGACTCGCTCTGGTGGGGATCTTCGCCGAGGGCCTCACGGGAGCCCCGCTCCGGATACTGCAGGTCTTCGCGGTGCTCCTGGCCGCCGCCGCCCTCTGCATACTCCTCATTCCCCGCTGGCCGAGTCGGAAACTCCTGGCGGGACTGCTCGCCGTCGTCGCGGCCCTCACGGTGGCCGTGGGCGTCGGCCTGACGCAGATCCGCGAGTTCGTCAACCCCAGCTGCGACGACCCGGTGGAGCTGAGCGTGCTGCTGCCGGTGGACGGCGCCTTCGGCTTCGAGGAGGGGGTCGGGGAGTTCGCCGAGCAGTACGTCGACGACTCGGGATGCAAGCTGGCCAACGTGACCGCGTACTCGGCGCCGTGGCCGGACGTGCAGAAGGCACTGGAGCTGGGCTGGGAGGTCGACGAGGAACTCGAATCGGACGACCCGCTCTTCGGCTTCGCCCCGCAGCGCGACGTCGGGCCCCGCCCGGACCTGTGGCTGGCCGAGTCGCCCGCGCAGGTCGAGCTGGCCGAAGAGCTGCTGAGCGGCGCGGGCTCCGACGGCGTCCTCGACGCCGACGCGGCCGCCCCGATCGGATCCACACCGCTGGTCATGGCGGTGCCCGATCAGATCTTCGACACCGGGTTCGGCCCCGACAACCAAATTCTCGACGAGAGCCCGGCGAGCCTGGCACAGCGGCTCGGCGACGAGTACGGGCTCTCGGTGGTCCGCGCCGACCCCACGCTGTCGCACACGGCGCTGTCGTTCCTCAAGTTCCTGTACGACGACGATGCCGAAGCCGTCGGCGTCCAGATCGAGAAGCAGCTCGCGCGCTCGGCCGAGGACATCGGACTGGGCCTGCCCGGCAGCGACACCAGCCTGATCTGCGGGCTCACCGAGACCTCCTCCTCCGGGGCGGGCACGGCGGTCCTGACCACCGAACGAGCGCTGTCCCAGCACAACAGCGGCGCCCCGCTCGGGGACGACTGCCCCTTGAGGGTCGGTTCGCGCTCGGGGTACTCGCCGCTCTATCTCGAGGAGCTCGGCAGTCTGGACTACCGGGCCGCTCGGCTGGGCTGGGACGACCCGTGGGCGGACCGCCGCTCGGAGGTCGCCGAGGACCTGAGCGCGTGGCTCGCGGGCGAGGACGAGGCGTGGTCGCCCGAGCGGATCGGCATCCGCGGCAACGGCTACGACGGCGCCGCGATCGAAGGCGATCTGAACTTCGCCCTCAACTTCCAACCGTCCGGCGAGCCGCTCACCGCCGGCGAACCCGCTGCGCTCCTGAGCACCTACGGCGAGAGCCGGGTGCCGACGAACGTCCTGCTCGCCATCGACGACTCGCTGACGATGGGCACGCAGATCGGCGGCGAGGGCCTGAGCCGGTTCGAGCTGGCCGTCGAGGGCGTCCGGGCGGCGCTGGGGTACCTCAGTCCGCGCGACGCGGCGGGTCTGTGGACCTTCCCCGCCGAGGGCGCGGCCTCACACGACGTGCTGCTGGAGATCGCGTCCGGGCGCGGTCCGCAGGACGCGGACCTGCTCTCCGACCACCCGCTGGTGCGCGGCGTGGACCTGCACCAGACGCTGGTGGAAGGCGTCGAGGCGCTCGAAGCGTCGTCCGGAGAGGACAGCGTCGAGGCGATGGTCGTGCTGACCGACGGCGCCGACCGCGACGACTCCGCCATCGGCGTCGCCGACGTGATCGACCGCGTCACCGATTCGGAGGTCTCGCTCTACATCATCGCCGTCGGCGACGCCTCCTGCCGGTCCAAGAACTTCACGGACATGACCGCGAGCCCCCGCATCAGATGCATCGAGGCCGAGGAGGGCCAGATCAAGACCACCTTCGACAGCCTGTTCGGGCAGTTGTGGAGCTGAGATGGGAAGAGTGCGCGAGTTCCTCGGCGGACCGCTGATGCGCAGGAGCCTGCTGCTCGGCACGGGCGCGGCGATCATCGGCTACGGCGGGTACGTGTTCGGCGAGTACGACCGCCCGCGGAAGGAGTGGGAAGACCTGGGCGACCGGCCGCTCAAGCTCTACAGCCCCCGAGACGACACCGCGAACCGGCAGCGGATCCTCCTGATCGACCAGTGGAACGCGATGCATCCGAAGCATCAGGTGGACATCGTCGAGCATTCGAACATCACCGACCTGTCCTACAGCGTCATCCACGCGCGGCTCCAGGCGGAGGACCCGGACGTCGACGTCGTGGAGCTCGACGTGCCGTGGATCGCCGAGTTCGCCGCCGCTGGGTACATTCAGCCGCTCGAGGACGTCGACTCCTCGGGGTTCATCGACCGGACCTATGAGGCCGGCGTCGTCGACGGCGAGGACTTCGCGCTGCCGTTCCACTCCGATGTGGGGATGCTGTACTACCGCAAGGACTTCGTCTCCGATGAGCGGGCGGCGGCGCTGAGCGACTGGGAGTCGCTGCGCGAGCTGATCGGCGAGGTCGCGGCGGACGGCGGCTTCGAGGGCGGCATCGCCATGCAGCTGGACGCCTATGAGGGCTTCACCGTCAACGTGTGGGAGTACCTGCTGGCCAACGGCGTCGACACGGCCGAGAACGGCTCGATCGACTTCGGGCCGGGTTCGCGGGCCGTCGAGCTGCTGGAGACGATGGCCGGCGACATCCATCCGGAACTGGGCTCCTCTTCGAACGAGGTGCCGAACATCCTCCCCACCTCGCTCCAGTTCGACGAGGACGCCTCGCGCGTCGCGTTCCAGGAGGGGAGGACGCCGCTGCTGCGGCATTGGCCGCGGGCCTTCAGCCAACTCCCGAGCTGCGACCCCGATTTCGAGGTGGGCGTGAGGCCGATGCCAGGAGGAGTGCTCGGCGGCCGGAGCCTGGCGATCAGCGCGTTCTCCGAGCGCCGGGTCGTCTCCCAGGCCCTCATCGAGTTCCTGACGGGCCCGGCCAGCCAGCAGCTCATCTTCGAGCGCGGCGGCTTCGCGGCCACCAGGCACGAGCCGTACTACGACGCCGTGGCGCAGATCGAGAACATCCTGGAGAGCAACGAGGTCCCCGAGGACGACGAGGCCGCCGAGAGCGCGCTGCTCGAGGAACTCCGGTGCGAGGAGGCGGGCGATTCCCTGCCGCGGATGGAGGCCGAGCAGCTCCACACCGCGCTCGAAAGCGCCGGGCGCCGCCCCGGCGTCGAGCGGTACACCCAGTTCAGCCAGGCGTTCCACGGCTTCCTGCACGGCAGGTTCGAGCGTGCCTCCGCGCCGGACCTCGACGGCCTCGGCGAGGCGCTCCAGGACGCGATCGAGGGCCGGTAGCTACTGGAAGCCCGCGATCGCGTGCGGGACGTAGAACTCCTCCAGTTGCATGACCTCCTCGTCGTCGAGCTCGATGTCGAGGGCGGCGAGGGCGTCCACCAGGTGGCCTGGTTTGGTGAGGCCGACGATCGGGGCGGTGACGGCCGGGTCGCGCAGCATCCAGGCCAGGGCGATCTGGGCGCGCGGGACGCCGCGCTCGGCGGCGACGGCGCCGAGCCGCTCGACGATCTTCCGATCGGACTCCTCGGTGCCCTGGTAGAGGCTCTGCGCGTAGTGGTCGGTGGCCGAGCGGGCGGTGGCGTCCTCGGGCTCCCGGGCGAGGAGCCCGCGCGCGAGCGGGCTCCACGGGAGCACCCCGACGCCCTGGTCGAGGCACAGGGGCAGCATCTCGCGCTCCTCTTCGCGGTTGAGCAGGTTGTAGTGGTTCTGCATGGTCGCGAAGCGGGTCCAGCCGTTCAGGTCCGCGGTGAACAGGGCCTTGGCGAACTGCCAGGCGTACATCGAGGAGGCGCCGATGTAGCGGGCCTTCCCGGCCTTGACCACGTCGTGGAGGGCCTCCAGGGTCTCCTCGATCGGAGTGGCCGGGTCCCAGCGGTGGATCTGGTAGAGGTCGACGTAGTCGGTGCCGAGGCGGCGGAGGCTGTCGTCGATCTCGGTCATGATGGCCTTGCGGGAGAGGCCGGCGCCGTTGGGGCCGGGGCGCATCACGCCGAAGACCTTGGTGGCGATCACGACCTCGTCGCGGCGGGACATGTCGGCCAGGGCCCGTCCGACGATCTCCTCGCTGGAGCCGTCGGAGTACACGTTGGCGGTGTCGAAGAAGTTCAGGCCCGCCTCGAGCGCGTCGCGGATGACCTCGCGGGCGGCCTCCTCGTCGAGGGTCCACGAGAGCGGGCCCCGTTCGGGCTCGCCGAAGCTCATGCAGCCTACGCAGAGCCGGGACACCTGGGCTCCTGTGGTGCCGAGTCGGGGTATCGCATGGTCGCGCCTCCATCGTTGCGAGATGTTCGTGCTTCGGCTTGCAGGGCGGTGGTTACCCGGTACGGAGCTAAGCGAACGGCTGGTCGGCGAACGCGGCGTGGAGCTTGCGCAGCAGCGCGTCGAGCCGGCGGCGTTCGTCGGCGTCCAAGGCTTCGAGCATGCTCTCCTGGACCTCGAGTCCCGCGACGACGGCCGCGTCGATGGCCCTGCCGCCCTCCTCGGTCATCCTGACCTTGAGGCCGCGGCGGTCGCCGGGGTCGGGGAGCCGCTCGACGTACCCGGCGTTCTCGAGCTTGTCGAGGCGCCCGGTGAGGCCGCCCGAGGAGAGCATGAGCGTGGTGCTGATCTCCTTGGGCGAGAGGGTGTACGGCGGCCCGGAGCGCCGGATGCTGGCCAGGACGTCGAACTCGCCGCGGCCGAGGCCGTGTTCGCCGTGGGCGCGGGCGAGCATGGCTCGAAGCTTCTCCGACACGCGGTGCATGCGTCCGAAGACGGCCATGGACTCGAGTTCGAGCTCGGGTCGCTCCCGGCGCCACTGTTCGACGATGCGGTCGACCGCGTCTGGTTCAGTCATGGGGACATTCTCGCTCACCTGCCGGAACATCATGGAAGTACCTCTCAAGGAAATAAATTCAGCCCAAGTATCTTGACAAGAAATATCTTAGAGCTAAGCTATTTTAGTACAAGATACTTGGAGGCAAGGCATGACCACCCGCACCCGCGACATCGTCCTCACCGCCCTGGCGCCCGCCATGTGGGGCACCACCTACCTCGTGACCAGTGAATTCCTGCCGCCCGACCGGCCCCTGCTCACCTCGCTGCTCCGCGCGCTCCCCGCCGGCCTACTGCTCATCCTCATATCCCGGCGACTGCCCCGAGGCGAATGGTGGTGGAAGGCGGCCGTCATCGGCACGCTCAACATCGCCGTGTTCTTCGCGATGCTGTTCCTGGCCGCCTACCGGCTGCCCGGAGGCGTCGCGGCCGTGGCCGGAGCCGTCGGCCCGCTCGCGACGGCCGGGGCCACCATCCTCATCCTGAACCAGAAGGTGCGGCTGCGCACCTGGCTGCTCGGCATCGCCGGGATCGCGGGCGTCGCAATGGTGGTGCTGACCGCCGAGGCGCGGCTCGACCTGATCGGGGCCGTCGCCGGCATCGGCGGGGCCGTCTCGATGTCCGCCGCGGTCGTGCTGACCAAGCGGTGGGGCCTGCCGCCGCAGGCCGGCCCGGCGGCCCTCGCCGGGTGGCAGCTCACCGCGGGCGGACTGCTCCTGGCTCCGGTGGCGTTCGCCGTCGAAGGCGGGCTGCCGGAGTTCACCGCGGTGAACGTCGCCGGATACGTCTATCTGGGACTGGTGAACACGGCATTGGGCTACTGGCTGTGGTTCCGTGGCATCGGCAGGCTCTCGGTGGTGCCGCTGAGCTTCCTGGGCCTGTTCTCGCCGCTGACGGCCGCCTTCCTCGGCTGGCTGGTGCTGGGCGAGACGTTCACCGTCTGGCAGACCGCCGGCTTCGCCGTCGCGCTGGGAGCGACCTTCGTGAGCCAGCTGCACGCTCGCCCGAAGGCCGTCCCGCCGCTCGCGGCGGCGGAGAACCGCGAACTCGTCCGAGTCTGATCGAGAGGAAACGAGCACATGCGCATCACAGTATTCGGAGCCGCGGGCAACGTCGGCCGCCGGACCGTCGTCGAGGCGATGTCCAGAGGCCACGTGGTGACGGCCGTGGTCCGCCGCCCGGGATGGGCGTTCCCCGAGGGCGTGCGGATTCGGACCGGCGACGTGACCGACACGGCCGCGGTGGAGCGGCTGAGCGCTGAGGCGGACGTCGTGATCAGCGCCGTGCGTCCTGCGTCCGGAGTGGAGCATCAGCAGGCCGCCGCCACGAAGACCCTGTTCGACGGCATCGCGCCGAGCGGCGCGCGGCTCTTGATCGTCGGCGGGGCGGCGACGCTCAGGGTGCCGGGGACGGGCGGGCTCGTGATGGACGATCCGCGCTACGTGCAGCCGGCGTGGCGGGCCGTAGCAGAGTCGAGCGCCGAGCAGCACGAGGTGTGCAGGGGCGAGGAGCGGGTCGACTGGGTGTACGTGAGCCCGCCGGCGAACCTCGTGCAGGGCGAGCGCACCGGCCGCTACCGGCTCGGCGGCGACGAGCTCCTGACCGACGAGGAAGGCGAGTCCCGGATCTCGATGGAGGATCTGGCGGTCGCCCTCATTGACGAGGCGGAGTCGCCGCGCCACCACCGGACCCGCTTCACCGTCGCCGCGGCCTGATCTGGGCCGACGAAAACCGCTGCGTAGAGCACGGCCGAAGCACCACCAGGGATGCTTCGGCCGCGCTCTACGCAGCGGCGAACGGCTCGATCCGGCGCAGATCCGCCGCCAGCCGGTCTCGCTCGATCTCGAGATCGTAGTGGTCTTGGAGGTTGAGCCAGAACCGGTCGGACGTGCCGAAATACCGTGCCAGCCGGAGCGCGGTGTCGGCGGTGATCGATCGCTTTCCGCGCACGATCGCGTTGATGCGGGGCACCGGCACTCCGATGGCGTGCGCGAGCTTGTACTGCGAGATGCCGAGGGGCTCCAAAAACTCCTCGAGCAGGATCTCTCCCGGGTGGATCGGGGGTAGCAGTTCCTCGGCCATCACGCTCTCCTCCTCGCCGGTTCGCCTCTGGTCCATTTCAGTGATAGTCAACGATCTCCACACCCTCCGGTCCCGCATCCGTCCAGCGGAAGCACACTCGCCATTGCTAGTTGACGCGAATGCTGTGCTGGCCCTCTCGATCACCCCGCAACTTCTCAAGGCGGTTGCCTGGCGGCACCCGCAGGTCTTCGAGCGATTCAGCTGCGTGAAGGATCGAGAGCTTCTTCCTCACCGCTCGCTGCGTGGCTCCGTCGAATCTCTTCGACCGCTTCCTCTCCCAGATCCGCTGGGCTTCTTTGTCGTCAAATGATCTCAGCACACCCGATGTTAACGCGTCGCGTTATTAACGCCAAACATTAACGTCGGCGTGTCGCCCTCACGGGTCAGACCATCTTCTTCTTGTAGGCGCGCATGGCGAGCGGGGCCGTGACGGCGAATATCACCACTGCCCAGACGGCCGTCCACATCAGCGGTTCGGCGATCGGGCCGCTGGAGAGCAGGCCGCGCATGGCGTCGGCCAGGTGCGTCACCGGATTGACGTTCGCCCAGGTGCTCAGCACGCCCGGCATCGTGGAGGTGTCCACGAAGGCGCTGGAGGTGAACGTCAGCGGCATGATGACCACGAAGGAGTAGATCTGGACCTTCTCCTCCGAGTCGGCCAGCACGCCCATCAGGACCGAGACCCAGGAGATCGCGAGCGCGAACACCACGATCACCACCGTCGCCAGCAGCGCCCCGCTCACGCTGCGCAGCTCGAAGCCCATGATGATGCCGAGGATCAGCATGACCGCCACCGACCACACCTGCTTGAACAGGTCGGCGAAGATCTTCCCCGCCAGCGGCGCCGAGCGCGCGATCGGCAGCGAGCGGAAGCGGTCGTAGACGCCCTTGCGCAGGTCGGCGTTGATGCCGGTGCCGGTGTACATGGTCAGGAAGATCGCGTTCTGCGCGATGAGGCCACCGAGGACGTACTGGAGGTAGTCGGTGGTGGACCCGGCCATCTGCCCGCCGAAGACGTAGACGAACAGCAGCAGGAACATGACCGGGCTCAGCGACAGGTCCACGAGCTCGAACGGGTTGTGCTTGATGCGGACCATCTGCCGCCAGGCCATCGAGAGGGTCTGGCCTATGGTCGCGCCCAGGCCCGGTCGCCCGGCGACGTCGGCCGGGATGTCGAGAGTCGCAGCCGTCATTGTCCTGTCTCGCTTTCGGTCTCGTTCTCTTCGTCGGATTCGGCCCGGTGGCCGGTCAGTGTCAGGAACACCTCGTCGAGGCTCGAGAGCCCGAGGTGGAACTCGGTGAGGACGATGCCCCGTTCGCGCAGGTCCGCGGCGAGCACGGGCATGATCGCGTCGTCGTTGACCCCGAGGGTGACCACGCCGGCCTCGACCAGCGGTTCGAGCTCGGGGAAGCGCTCGGTGACGAGGCCGCCGACGGCTTCGAGCTGGGCGGGGTCCTCGGGCTGGATGCGCAGGGTCTGCCCGCCGATCTTGGCCTTGAGCTGGGTGGGAGTGCCGGTGGCGATGACGGTGCCGTGGTCGATGACCGCGATGTCGTCGGCCAGCTGGTCGGCCTCCTCCAGGTACTGGGTGGTCAAGAGGACGGTGGTGCCGTCGGCGACGAGGCTGCGGACGAGGCCCCACAGCTCGCCGCGCGCCCGCGGGTCGAGCCCGGTGGTGGGTTCGTCGAGGAAGAGGATGCGGGGCCGTCCGACGAGGCTCGCGGCCAGGTCGAGGCGGCGGCGCATGCCGCCCGAGTAGGCCTTGGCGGCCTTGTCGGCGGCGTCGGAGAGGTTGAACTGGGCGAGCAGTTCGCGGGCGCGCGCCTTGGCGTCCCGCGTGGGCATGCCGAGCAGGCGCCCGATGAAACGCAGGTTCTCCTCGCCGGTGAGCAGTTCGTCGACGCCGGCGAACTGGCCGGTCAGGCCGATGAGGCTGCGGACGTGCGGGGCGTCGCGCACGATGTCGTAGCCGCCGACGCGGGCGGTTCCGGCGGTGGGTTCGGAGAGGGTGGCGAGCATGCGCACGATCGTGGTCTTCCCCGCCCCGTTGGGGCCGAGGACGCCGAGCACCGTGCCGGCCCGGGCGCTGAGGTCGACTCGGTCGACGGCGACCAGGGCGCCGAAGTTCTTCGTCAGCCCCTCGGTTTCGATGGCGTTGTCATGCGACACGTCGTCCTCCTTGCTGGATGCGTCCGCTGTGTCGGTTCAGTGAAACTGGTTCAAGTGCTGTAGTCATCATCACACCATAATGATGTCATTAAGACAAGTAAGTGACGTCATTTAATTGACGTGTGGCGGCGTGGCGCCGAAACGAGTTCAGTTTGATCATGCACCCCGGGTCCGACAGGTGCGAACGATTTGTTCAGGCCACACCTGTTCGAGCACGGCGACGCCGAGTTCGTCATCGACTCCGCGAAGGCCCACGCTCCGCTGAGCGGCGTCACAGCGACTGGAGGAGCTTGCGGACGCGCTTCTCGCTGACCTGGTAGCGGGTGCCGAGCGGCTGGGCGAAGAAGCTGACGCGCAGCTCCTCGATCATCCAGCGCAGCTCCTGCCCTTCGGCGGTCCGCATGGCCGCCGGGCGGGCCCGCGCCAGCGCGTCGCGCTCGGCCTGGAGGCCCTGCACGACGTCCATCTTGGCCTTGTCCCCCGCGACGTCGTCCTTGACGCGCCGGGCGCGGTGGACGATGCCCTTGACGTAGCGGGTCAGGTCGTCCAGGCGCCACCAGCCGGTCGCGCCGAGGAAGCCGTCGGCGCCGACCAGCCCGTCGAGCTGGGCGCGCATGTCGCTCATGGCCGCGAGCATCGCGAAGTCGAACTTGCCCTCGAGCAGCCTGGACGCCTCGCGGGCCTCGGTCAGCGCCGCGGCGGCCCGGCGGGCCACCGCGACCGACTCGCCGGCCACCTCGGGCCGGGCGCGCTTCAGCAGCGCCTCGAAGCCGTCGCGGTCCCACGCCGGGCCGCCGCCTTCGATGAGGACCTTGTCGAGCACCACGCGGACGCAGTCGTCGAGGAGCGCACCGACGCTCTGGTAGGGACCGGTGGCGAGGACGAGCTGCTCATTGCGGGTCAGCGCCTCCTTGAGGTGCGGGTCGGGGACGTTCAGTTTGATCAGGCGCCTGGTCCCGGCCCACATGTTCGCCGCCTGCGCGCCCTGGTCGGCGAAGGCCTTGACGCCGACGCTCTTCCCCTCGTCGAACAGGGCCGGATAGGCCTTGGCGACGTAGCCCTTGCGCGGAGTCTCCTGGATCTTCGGCAGACCGTCGAAGTCCCAGGAGGTCAGTCCGGTGCGTTCGAGCTCCGGCGCGGCCTCGGCCGCCGCCTCCTGGGTCTTGGGGGCCAGCTGCCGCTGGAGCGCGCCGAGCTCCTTGCCCTGGGCGAGGAGCGAGCCGTCCTCGTCCTTGACCTGGAACGTCATGAGCAGATGGCCGGGGATCTTGGTGAGGTCGAAGGCGTCCTCGGGGACGTTGACGCCGGTCATGGTGCGGAGCGTGTCGGCCAGGGCAGCGGTCATGGGGCGGCCGTCGTCGGGGGCCATGCGGGCGACGGCGGCCCTGGCGAAGTCGGGGGCCGGCACGAAGTTGCGGCGCAGGCTCTTGGGGAGGCTCTTGATGAGCGACTCGGCGAACTCGGCCCGCAGGCCGGGCACCTGCCAGGTGAAGGCGTCCTCGTTGAGCTGCTGGAGCGCGGCGAGCGGGACCTCGACGGTGACGCCGTCGCTGGCCGAGCCCGGCTCGAACTCGTAGTCGAGTTCGAGGTCGACCCCTTCTGAGGTCCACACCTCGGGGTAGGCCTCGGCGCTGACGTCCTCGGCGCGGTCGCCGAGCAGCAGGGCCTCGTCGAAGTCGAGCCGGTGCTTGTCCTTCTGCTTCTTCCACCACGAGTCGAAGTGGCGCCCGGAGACGATGTCCGCGGGCAGGCGCTCGTCGTAGAACTCGAACAGGGTCTGCTCGTCGGCGAGCAGGCCGCGCTGCCGCACGCGGTTCTCGAGGTCCTCGACTTCGGCGATCTTGTCGCGGTTGCGCTGGAAGAAGGGGTGGTGGGTCTCCCACTCGCCCTGGACGAGCGCGTGCCGGATGAACAGCTCGCGGCTCGCGGCCCGGTCGATCCGTCCGAAGTTGACCTGGCGGCGGGGCACGATCGGGACGCCGTAGAGGGTGACGCGCTCGAAGGCGAGGACGGCGCCGGACTTCTTGGACCAGTGCGGCTCGGAATACGTGCGCTTGACGAGGTGCTCGGCGAGCGGCTCGACCCATTCGGGCTCGATCTTGGCGCAGATGCGGCCCCACAGGCGGGAGGTCTCGACCAGTTCGCCCGCGACGACCCACCTCGGCTGCTTCTTGAACAGTCCCGAGCCGGGGAAGATCGCGAACTTGGCGTTCCGGCCGCCGAGGTATTCGCGCTTGTCGGCCTCTTTGACGCCGATGTGGGAGAGCAGTCCGGCCAGGAGGGCGGTGTGGATGCGGCGGTTGTCCGGGGCGGGTGTAGTCGGGGCGGTGGAGATCTTGAGGCTTTTGAGGACGCTGGTGATCTGCCGGACCAGGTCCTGCCATTCGCGGATGCGCAGGTAATGGAGGTATTCCTGTTTGCACATCCGCCGGAAGGCGCTGGAGGAGCGGGCGCGCCGCTCGTCTTCGAGGTACTTCCAGAGGTTGAGGTAGGCGGCGAAGTCGGACTCGGGGTCGTTGAAGCGGGCATGGGCCTGGTCGGACTGGGCCTTCTTGTCGGCCGGGCGTTCCCGCGGGTCCTGGATGGACAGCGCGGCGGCGATGACGGCGACCTCGTGGACGCAGCCCTCCTCCTTGGCCTGGAGGATCATGCGGGCCAGGCGCGGGTCGATCGGCAGTCGCGCCAGCTCCCGGCCGGTCCTCGTCAACCGCCGCTCGCCGCTGCGGACGTCTTCGAGCGCGCCGAGCTCGACCAGCAGGTCGACGCCGTCCTTGATGTTGCGCGCGTCAGGGGCGTCGACGAACGGGAAGTCCTCGACCTTGCCGAGCTTCGCGGAGGTCATGAGGAGGATGACGCTGGCGAGATTGGTGCGCAGGATCTCCGCGTCGGTGAACTCGGGCCTGGAGTCGAAGTCCTCTTCGGAGTAGAGGCGGATGCAGACGCCTTCGGCGACGCGGCCGCAGCGCCCGGCCCGCTGGTTGGCGCTGGCCTGGCTGATCCGCTCGATCGGGAGGCGCTGGACCTTGGTGCGGGCCGAATAGCGCGAGATGCGGGCGTACCCGGCGTCGATGACGTAGCGGATGCCGGGGACGGTCAGGGAGGTCTCGGCGACGTTGGTGGCCAGGACGATGCGCCTGCCGGTGTGGGAGGAGAACACGCGGTGCTGCTCGGCGGCCGAGAGGCGGGCGTAGAGCGGGACGATCTCGGTGTGGCGCAGCTTCGCCTTCTCCAGGGCGTCGGCGGTGTCGCGAATCTCCTGCTCGCCGGAGAGGAAGACGAGGATGTCGCCGTCGCCTTCGCGGCCGAGCTCGTTCACCGCATCGAGGATGCCGTCGATCTGATCGCGCTGCTCGTCCTCGTCGACGAGGGGCCGGTAGCGGATCTCGACGGGGTAGGTGCGCCCGGAGACCTCGAGGATCGGGGCGGGGACGGGCTCGGACGCGCGCTGCTGGTTCGATTCGCCTCGGGAGTCCTGCCTGCCTGTTTCGTCTCCGGCGCCCTGCTTGCCGAAGTGCTGCGCGAAGCGCTCGGGGTCGATGGTCGCGGAGGTGACGATGACCTTGAGGTCGGGGCGCTTGGGGAGGATCTGCTTGAGGCAGCCGAGGATGAAGTCGATGTTGAGGCTGCGCTCGTGGGCCTCGTCGATGATGATCGTGTCGTAGGCGCTCAGGAGCCGGTCGTGCTGGATCTCGGTGAGCAGGATGCCGTCGGTCATGAGCTTGACGAAGCTGGAGTCCGAGACCTGGTCGGTGAAGCGGACCTTCCAGCCGACGGCCTCGCCCAGCGGCGAGCCGAGCTCCTCGGCGATGCGCTCGGCGACGGCGCGGGCGGCGATCCGTCGGGGCTGGGTGTGCCCGATCATGCCGCGCACTCCGCGGCCCAGTTCGAGGCAGATCTTGGGGATCTGCGTGGTCTTGCCCGAGCCGGTCTCCCCGGCGATGATGACGACCTGGTTGTCCCTGATGGCCTCGGCGATGTCGTCGCGGCGCTGCGAGACGGGCAGCTCGTCGGGGTAGACGATCTTCGGGACGCTCGCCGCGCGCGCGGCGAGCGCGGCCTCCTTCGCCGCGATGTCGGCTTCGAGGGCGTCGAACGCGGCCTTGCGGGCCGGGCCGTCGAGCTCGCGGGCCTCGCGCAGGCGCCTGCGCAGCGCACGCTGGTCGGCCGTGCGCAGCGCGAAGACGCGCTCGCGCAGGCCGGTACGGGATTTCGAGGTGCTGCTGGGCATGACGATCGTCAAGGATACGCGGCCGTCCCAGCACGCGCCATGCGATTTCCGGGGGCCGGAATCGCTACCCGGCGGCCAGGTCGCCGCAGAGGACGCGGTCGGCGCCGGCCTGCTGGAGCTGCTCGTTCGAGCCGCTGGCGTGGACCACGACGCTCACGGCCCGGTCGTCGGCGACGAGGTCCGAATCCAGGGTCATCTCGCCGGCGCCTTCGCCGTCGGTGACGACGTACGTGTGAATGTGGTTGGGTTCTCCCCCGCCCTCCGCGTCGGGGTCGGCGAGCCAGTGCCGCCCGCCGGGCGGGTCGGCGTCGCAGGCGCCGTCGTGGACGTGGGCCGGGTACTCGGTCTCGGGGGCCAGGCCGGAGACCGAGAGCGTGACGGTCGTGCCGTCGTCGTCGGCGGCGAGCTCCACGGTCCCGGTGCCCTCGGGGTGGATGTCCGTCCATCCGTCCAAGACTTCCAAGGCGGCTCGCCTGGTCTCGGCGACGGCGTCGCCGGTGGGCTCGCCGTCGGATTCCTCGTCCACCTCGCCGCCGCACGCGGCCGCCAGTCCGAGCAGGACGGCCGCGGCGACGGCGGGCGACTTGCGGAGCAGTGTTCTCATTGCGGCCCCTTCCAGAGCGTCGGATGCTCAGTATCCGACGGGCCGCGCCTCTCTCACCGCATCTCGGGGCCCGTGTCCGAGACGATTCCCTTCCCGCGTTCCAGATGAACGGCCCTGGTGAGGGCGAGCCCGTCGAGGAAGGCCTCGTCGTGGCTGACGACGACCAGCGCCCCCCGGTAGGCCGTCAAGGCCTGCTGGAGCTGCCTGGTCGAGGTCATGTCGAGGTTGTTCGTCGGCTCGTCGAGCAGCAGCAGGTGCGGCGCGGGGCGGGCCGAGAGCACGGTCACCAGCGCCACGCGCAGCCGCTCGCCTCCCGACAGCGTGCCGACCAGGTGGAAGACGGTCTCGCCGCGCAGCAGGAAGCGCGCCAAGCGGGTCCGCAGCAGCGTCGGGTCGGCCTCGGGCGCCCGGGAGCGGACGTTGTCGAGGACGCTCGCCTCGTCGTCGAGGAACTCCAGGCGCTGGGTCAGGAAGCCGTGCGGGACGCGGGCGGCCGCCGCGACGGCGCGCAGCAGCGTGGTCTTGCCCGAGCCGTTGTCGCCGGTCAGCCCGATCCGCTCGGGCCCGCGGACGTGGAGGCCGAGGCCGTCGCCGTACAGGTCGCCTTGCTTGAGGCCCTTGAGGAGGACGATCTCACGGTGGACGCTGACGGTGGTCTCGGGCAGGTCGACGTTGATGGCGTCGCCGCCTCTGACCTCGGCTTCGGCCGCTTCCAACTGCCCCTTGGCCTCGTCGACGTCCTCCTCCTTCTCGATGCGGTGCTTCGCCCGGGAGACCTGGGCCTGGCGCTTGCGCTCCTGCATGACGATCTTCGGTTCGGCCTTGTTGGCGAATTTCTTGCGCCCGAACCGTTCGCGGTGGGCCAGTTTCGTCTGCGCCTCTATCAGCTCGCGCTTCTGGCGGTGCAGGTCGGCCTTGGCGTCGCGGACGGCCCGCTGCGCGGCCTCCTGCTCGATCGCGATCGCGCGCTCGTAGTCGTCGAAGTTCCCTTCGAAGACGCGGATGCCGCCGCGGTAGAGCTCGGCGACGGCGTCGACGTGCTCCAGCAGCGCCCGGTCGTGGCTGACCACGACCAGCGTCCCCTGGAAGCGGCGGATCGCCTCGTAGAGGCGGGCGCGGGCCGAGCCGTCGAGGTTGTTCGACGGCTCGTCGAGCAGCAGCACGTCGGGCCGCAGCAGGAGCCTGCCCGCGAGGCCGACGAGCATGGACTCGCCGCCGGAGAGCGTCGCCACGGTGCGTTCGAGTCCGATGTGGTCGAGCCCGAGCTCGTCGAGCGTGACGCGGGCGCGGCCCTGGAAGTCCCAGTCGTCGCCGATGGCGGCGAAGTGGGCCTCGTCGGCGTCGCCGGACTCGATGGCCTCCAGGGCGCGCTGCTTGGCGGCGATGCCGAGCAGCTCGGCGACGGTGTCGTCCAGGCGCAGCGGCAGCTCTTGCGGCAGGTAGGCGACGAGTCCCGAGACGGCGACGCCGCCCGCGTCGGGAGAAAGCCGCCCGTCGATGAGGCGCAGCAGTGTGGACTTGCCGGTGCCGTTGTCGCCGACCAGGGCGGTGCGGCCGTCGGAGAAGACGGCGTCGAGGCCGTCGAAGACGGGTTCGCCGTCGGGCCAGGAGAAGCTGAGATCGTTGACGGTGATGAAGCTGGACATGCGCGGCTTCCTCTCGGATTCGATGTGGACGGGATCGAATGCGAGACATCGCGCCGATGACCGGATGCACCGGGACGCGGGATTCCAGCTGGATTTCAAAAGGCCCGACGGGCTCCCTGAAGATCGCAGACCGCCCGCTCGTGCGGGGGCCGGAGCCGGTTGACGGCTCGACGGCCTCGCCGAGAGCGTGGCGCGATGTCTGTGATCTACAGCTTCAAGGGAGTTCCCAACGTCGACGACAAGGACCGGATCGATGGTAGCGGTTCGGGCGGGTGCCGTCAACGATGTCGAGGGGCGGCGCCGGACACACCGCCCCTCGGTCGTGGATCAGCAGGTTCTGACGCGTTCCCAGACGCCCCAGTCGCCGGTGGTGCCGGGCTCCTCGCCCTGCGTCCACCACTTGGCGCGCCATTCGGCGCCGGCGTGGGTGACCGTGTCGCCGCCGTTGTAGACGGCGGCGGCGCCCCAGGCCGAGGCGGTGCAGTCGCCGGTCGGCGGGGGATCGTCGTCTCCGCCGCCGTCGTCGCTGCCACCGTACTGGACGTCGACGCACGAGTAGAAGGCGTTGGCGGTGTCGGCGATCGTCCAGACCGCCAGGATCAGGTGGTGGCCGGACTTGCTCGGCAGGTTGACGTTGTGGGTGACCGACCAGCCGGGCTGCGCCCCGTTGTCGTAGTCGGTGTAGAGGGGCGCGGGCTCCAGGTCCGCGCGGGTCAGCGGCTGGGTCGGGTCCCAGCCGTCGCGGGTGATGAAGTACTCCCATTTGTCGGTGGAGTGCGCGGCGGTGATCGTCCAGGTGAACGTGCGCGAGCCGGCCGAGACGTTCGTCTTGGGCCAGTTGCCGCCGCGCGGGTCGTCGAGTTCGGAGAACCGGCCGTTGCCGCCGGAGCAGATCGATCCGTCGGCGGGCCCGGCGGCGGGGAAGCCCTTGGGGCCCTCGACGCTGTGCGGCTCCCACTGGATCGCGCCGCAGTCGGTGGCGGCGCCGCTCTTGCAGTGCGCTCCCCGGCTGGGGATGTCGGAGACGTAGCCGTGGCCCCAGGCGGGGCTCGCCATCGTCGCCGACAGGATCGCTGCGGCGAAGACGCTGAGTACCGCCAGGAGACGTTTGGTTCGGCGCATCTGTCGCTCCTCTCAGGGGGTATTGGAGGCGGTGATCTGCGGGATCTTACTGACCACCTTCTTAACTAAAAACTAAGCTAACAGTTTTTGAACACGCAGCACAAGGGTCAAGTTCCATCAATTCATGTCAATAAAAAGAAATCCGGCCGCATCCGTGACGGATGCGGCCGGTGAGGCGGCCGAGAATCGGGCGGCGCGGGTGCGGCGGGGCCGGTCTCCGCAGGCGAGGCCGTCGGCTCGCGCCTCGGCACCGTGCCGGTCGGGGCTCGGGCGTCGGGCCGCTTTTCGGCGCCGCCGCAGGCGGCGCGCGAGCGACGAACCCGTCGCCCGTCCGGCCGCTCGCGGCCCGGTCAGTCCTCGTCGGGCTGCTCGGGGTGGGTCATCAGCGTGGTCGCCGAGACGATCAGTCCTCCGAAAATGATGACGATGGCGATGATCATCATCGTGATGGCGGTGGCGCTCATCGGGTCTCCTCCTTCCCACCGGTCAGGGTGGCCTCTCCCGGAACGTCCGCCTCGTCGACGAGCTCGGGCACGTCCTTGCGGCGCAGGATGAGGGCCATGATGACGCCGAAGGCGAGGGCGCCGATCGCCACGGTCCAGCCGAACGCCTGGTTGGCGTTGTAACCGCCGAGCGGATCGTCGGGGTTGTTCGGGTCGGCGGCCATCAGGTCCCGGATGTTGAAGATGAGGATGGCCGTGAGCATGACCGGCGTGATGACGCCGAGGCATACCAGCCAGATCGGACCGATCTTGAACGTGGAGGTGGCGTTGGCGTTCTCGCGCAGCGCCTTCCACTTCCACGCCAGCCAGACGACGGCGACGATGCTGACCGGCGCGGCCACGGCGATGCCGTACTGGTTGATGTAGTAGTCGGACATGTCCAGCCGCATCAGGCCGCTCGTGGTGGGCAGCAGGAGGGTCGAGACGACGGCGATGCCGCCGCCGACGAACAGCGTGGCCTTGAGGCGGCTGACGCCGAAGCGGTCCTCGACGGCCGCGACCGGCACCTGGACGATGCTGATCAGCGAGGTCCATCCGGCCAGCACGAGCGAGCCGAAGAACAGGATGCCGAACAGCCCCTGCGCGAACGGCAGTGTGTTGATGATGGTGGGGAAGGCGACGAACGCCAGTCCGACGCCGGTGAGCGACTGCTCGGCGATCGGGACACCGGATTCGAGGGCCATGAATCCGAGCACGGCGAACACGCCGATTCCGGCCAGGATCTCGAACGAGGAGTTCGCGAACCCGACGGTGAACGCCGAGGTCGTGATGTCGGACTTGCGCTTGAGGTAGGAGGCGTAGGTGATCATGATGCCGAAGCCGATCGACAGCGAGAAGAAGATCTGGCCGTAGGCGGCGAGCCAGACCCGCGGTTCCGCCACGGCCTCCCAGTCGGGGGTGAAGAAGGCGTTCAGGCCCTCGGCCGCGCCGTCCAGGGTCAGGGCCTGGACCACGAGCACGCCGAACATGACCACCAGCAGCGGGATGAAGATCTTGCTGGCCGTCTCGATGCCCTTGCGGACGCCGGCGCCGATGATGAACAGGGTCACCAGCCAGATGACGACCATGACCAGGCCGATGCCGGGCAGCCAGTTCGAGAAGGTGTCCAGCGTCCCGTCGTTCTGCAGGAAGTCCTCCATCAGGAAGGTGGCCGGGTCACCGCCCCATTCCTGGCTGATCGAGAAGTACCCGTACCAGGCCGCCCAGGCGATGATCGCGGCGTAGTAGACCGCGATGACCATGGAGATCGCCACCTGCCACCAGCCGATGGCCTCGGCGTTCTTGTTCAAGCGGCGCAGCGCGACCGGCGCCGAGCCCTTGAAGCGGCGCCCGATCGTGAACTCCATGATGAGCAGCGGGATCCCCGCCGTCAGCAGCGCCACGAGGTAGGGCACGAGGAAGGCGCCGCCGCCGCTCTCGTAGGCGACGCCGGGGAAGCGCCAGATGTTGCCGAGTCCGACCGCCGAGCCGATGGCGGCCAGGATGAACCCGACTCTCGTCCCCCAGTTCTCTCTTATCATTTTGCATCTCTCCAGTCACGCACTGTGAAGGCACTCACATTTTGCTTCACGGTATCCGCACCGTTAAAGCCCGGTCAAGGAACCGTTATCAGCGTGTTATAAGTCTCCACTCACCAAAAGACGCCCGCGTCCGTTTCCAGAAGACGGCCCGCCTCAGCCGAATCGACCCGCTCAGAGCGGCTCCGACCGGAGACGATCGGCGACCGCGGCGGTATGATTTTCTGTTGCGTCATTGAAATCCGAACACTCTGCGCGTCGCATTCGCAGGCATTCATCCCGTTCCGCACCCGAGGAGATCTGTGTCCGCTCCCATGATTCCCGCGATCGAGACCGAGCAAACGCGCCTCGACCGCCTCTACGCCCGGCTCGACGAGATCCGGGACGCGGCCGAGGCCCGGCTCGACGAGTCGCGCCGCAAGCATGTGGAGAACGAGCAGGAGCTCTCGCAGCGCGACGCCGAGTCCCACTTCCACCGCCGCCGCATCGCCCAGCTCGACGCCGTCGAGGAGGGGCTGTGCTTCGGCCGCCTCGACTACCTCGCCTCGGACCGCCCCATGTACCTCGGGCGCATCGGGCTCCACGACGAGGGCGGCGAGCAGCTGCTGGTCGACTGGCGCTCGGAGGCGGGCAGGCGCTTCTACCTGGCCACCGCCGCCTCCCCCGCCGGCGTGAGGCGCCGCCGCCACCTCCACACCAAGGGCCGGCGCATCGCCTCGCTCAACGACGAGGTCCTCGACCTCGACAGCGCCGACGGCTCCGGTTCCACGATCGGCTCCGAGGGCGCGCTCATGGCCGCCCTCGACGCCGCCCGCACCGGGCGCATGCGGGACATCGTCGCCACCATCCAGGCCGAGCAGGACCGCATCATCCGCGCGCCCCTCGAAGGGATCATGATCGTCGACGGCGCCCCCGGCACCGGCAAGACCGCCGTCGCCCTCCACCGCGCCGCCTACCTGCTCTACGAGCACCGCGAGCAGCTCCAGCGCCGCGGCGTGCTCATCATCGGCCCCGGCGCCCAGTTCCTGCGCTACATCTCCGAGGTCCTGCCGGGCCTGGCCGAGACCGACGTGCTGCTGCGCACCCCCGCCCAGCTGTTCCCCGGCATCGTCCCCGAGCGGCCCGAGTCCGAGGCCGTCGCCGCCGTCAAGGGCCGCGCCGTCATGGCCGGGGTCATCGCCAGCGCCGTCGCCGACCGCCAGATCGTGCCCAGGGACCCGCAGCCGGTCCACTACGAGGGCCACACGCTGTGGCTGCGGCCCGAGAAGATCACCTCCGCGCGCGACGCCGCCCGCGAGACGGGCCTGGCGCACAACGAGGCCCGCGAGACCTTCCACAAGCGCGTCATCGCCGACCTGGCCATGCAGTACGCCGACATCATCGGCGAGGACCCGCTCGGCGGGGAGAACCTGCTCGGCCTCGAGGACCGCGCCACCTTCGCCGCCGAGATCGCCACCGACCCGGTCATCCGCGGCGAGATCGAGCGGCTGTGGCCCGAGCTGACGCCCACCGAGCTCCTCGAGGACCTCTTCGCCTCCCCCGCGCTGCTGGCCTCGGCCGCCGCCGTCCTCGGCAAGGAGGAGCGCCGCCTGCTCAGGCGCGAGCCCGGCGGCTGGAGCGAGGCCGACATCGCACTGCTCGACGAGGCCGCCGAGCACCTCGGCGAGGCCGAGCGCGACCGCGGCGCCTCGCTCGACGAGGAGCAGCTCGCCTACGCCGAGGACGTCCTGTCGATCGCCTCGGGCTCGGCCTCCTTCGACTTCGAGGACGAGGAGTCGGAGATCCTCCAGGCCACCGACGTGATCGACGCGGCCTGGCTCGGCGAGCGGCAGGTCGACCGGCGGTTCGTCTCGGTGGCCGAGCGGGCCGCCGCCGACCGCCGCTGGATCTTCGGGCACGTCATCGTCGACGAGGCGCAGGAGCTGTCGCCGATGGTGTGGCGCGCGCTGCTGCGCCGCTGCGTCGCCAGGTCCTTCACCGTCGCCGGGGACCTCGCCCAGTCGGGGAACGCGGCCGCGCCGCACAGCTGGGCCGAGGTCTTCGACGCCTCGGAGCTGAGCTGGCGGGCCGAGCAGCTCACCGTCTCCTACCGCACCCCGGCCGAGGTCATGGCCGTCGCCTCGCGGGTGCTCGACGCCATCGACGCCGAGGCCCCCCGGCCCAGACCGGTCCGGGCCTCGGGCAGCGAGCCGTGGCTGGAGATCGTCCAGGAGCGCCTGCCCGAGCGGGTCGCCGAGCTGGCCGCCCACGAGGCGAGGGCCGGCGAGGGCAGCGTGGCCATCGTCACCACTCCCGCGATGGCCGCCGAGCTCGCCTGGATCGACACCGCGTCGGTCCTGACCGTCAGGCAGGCCAAGGGCCTCGAGTTCGACAGCGTCATCGTCGTCGATCCCGACGCCATCGCGGAGGCGAGCCTGAGGAATCTCTATGTCGCGTTGACGCGCGCCACGAAGCGACTGGGCATTGTGGCCCCCGACAAACCGGTCTTTCCCGGTGCCGAGGTCCTGTAGGAGTCGTCCCCACCTCATACACTGGTGATCACTGCCGGACTCATGGGAAAGGACGCGGGTTGACGACGACTACTGGAGACCTCACCGGTGCGCTCGTCGACGGGCGGTACCGGCTCCAGCGACTGATCGCGAACGGCGGCATGGCGTCGGTGTACGAGGCGCACGACGACCGGCTGGACCGCACCGTCGCCGTGAAGATGATCACGGCCTCCGACGTCGCCGGATTCGACCTCGAGGCGTTCACCGACGAGGCGCGCATCATCGCGCGCCTGTCGCACCCGAACATCGTCGCCGTCTTCGACCAGGGCGTCCACGGCGGTCTCCCCTACGTCGTCATGGAGTACGTCCCCGGCACCACGCTGCGGGACCTGCTCAACCGGAGGCGGCGCCTGCGCATCGAGGAGGCCGTGGAGCTGTGCGGCCAGATCCTCGACGGCCTCCAGGCCGCCCACGACGCCGGGCTCGTCCACCGCGACATCAAGCCCGAGAACATCCTGCTCAAGAACGGCGGCCGCGGTGACCGGGTCAAGGTCGTCGACTTCGGCCTCGCCGAGGCCGTCCACGGCGAGGACCGGCGGGGCGGCCCGCTGCTCGCCACCGCCGCGTACGTCGCGCCAGAGCTGGTCGCCGGGCGTCCGGCGAGCCCGGCCAGCGACGTCTACTCGACCGCGATCCTGCTCTACGAGCTGCTCACCGGGGAGGTCCCCTTCGACGGGCCCGACCCGGCCCAGGTCGCCCAGCGGCACCTCGGCGAGGATGTCCCCTCGCCGCGGCGCATCGCCCAGGACGTCCCCGAGGGCCTGGCGCAGCTGGTGATGCTCGCCGCGAGCCGCGAGCCGGACGCGCGCCCGGTGGACGCCGGGGCGTTCGCGCGGCGGCTCCAGGCCGTCGACGCCCGGCCGGTGGCGACCGCCGCCGGTCAGCCGCCGCGCCCGACGCGGGCGGTGCAGACCACGATGGTCGTGCCGCAGGGGCGGACCGGGCGGTCGTGGAAAGCCCTGGTCACGCTCATCGTCATCGTCGCCACCCTCGCCGCGGTGGCGCTGGCCGGGTGGTGGATCGGCGTCGGCCGCTACACTTCGGCGCCGTCGCTGCTGGACCAGGACGCCTCGTCTGTAACGGCCTACGCCGAGGAGCGGGGCTTCGAAGTCGAGTTCACCGACGGCGCCTACAGCGAGAGCGTCCCGAAGGACCAGGTGCTCTCGCAGGATCCCGGTGTGGGCGAGCGCATCCGCTCGGGCGGCACCATCACGGTGACGCTGTCGCTGGGGCCGGAGCGGTACGAGGTCCCCGAGCTGGCCGGGATGGACGAGGATGAGGCGCTGGCGCAGCTCGACGCGTTCGGGGCCGAGGTGAATGTGGAGCGCGACTACAGCACCGAGCACGACAAGGGCGAGGTCGTCTCCACCTCGCCGCCCGCCGGCGAGAAGGTCAAGGCCGGGGCGGCGATCACGGTGCTGGTCTCCGAGGGGCCGCCGCCGCTGACGGTGCCGGATCTGGTCGGGCTGGACGAGGACGCGGCCGAGGAGCGGCTCGAGACCGAGGGCCTCGACGTCGGCGACGTGAGCGAGCGCTACAGCGACACCATCCCCGAGGGCGCGGTCATCGAGCACACCCCGGCCGCGGGCGGCGCCGTGGCGCCCGACGACGAGGTGGACCTGGTGATCAGCGGGGGCCCCGAGCCGATCGAGGTCCCCGACGTGGTCGGGATGAACGTCGACGACGCCAGGGAGCTGCTCGAAGACCTCGGGTTCACGGTCAAGACCGGTCAGATCTGGTTCACCGGGACGGTCTTCGACCAGTCGGAGGACCCGGGCGAGGAGATCCCGAAGGGCTCGGAGATCTGGCTGTGGGCCCGCTGACGGCCCGGGCTACCGCTCCCCGGCGGCCTTGAGCTCGGACATCGTGAACAGGGCCTGGAGTTCGACGCCGTTGTCGGCCAGATTCTTCGGGCCGCCCGATTCGCGGTCGATGACGCACACGGCCTGCTCGACCGTGGCCCCGCGGCGCCGCAGTTCGGCGACCGCGTCCAGGACCGCGCCGCCGGAGGTCACGACGTCCTCCACGATGAACAGCCGCCGGCCCTCGACCTCGCCGCCCTCGGCGAGCCGGCATGTGCCGTAGGTCTTGGCCTCCTTGCGCACGAACAGCGCCGGGATGCCCGTCACCTGCGAGAGCATGACCGCCAAGGGGATCCCGCCGGTCTCCAGGCCCGCGAGCGCGTCGACCCCGTGGGCCGGGACGAGCGGCGCCAGCGACTCGGCGACGCGCCGCAGCATGACCGGGTCGGACTCGAACAGGTACTTGTCGAAGTACTCGTGCGCGACCACCCCGGACCGGAGCGTGAACTCACCGGTCAGGTGCGAGCGGCGGTAGATGTCGTGGGCAAGCGCGGTGTCGGTGCTCATGTGCACCACCCTGCCATGCCGCACCGGGGCGGCGGCGCTCGGCGGGCGCGCCGAGCGGGGCGCGCCTCACCGGAAGCGTCCGCCGGTCCACGAACCGTCAGAAGAGGTCCTGGAACCAGTCCCCGATCCAGTCGAAGAGATCGAACTCGAAGTCGAAGTCGAGCCAGTCCCACGTCAGCTGGTCGAGGTAGTTCAGGCCCACGATGAACAGGAACACGCCGGTCACCAGGTGCGTGAGCCTGGCGGTGCGCCGCTTGGCGCGGAGCATCCGGCCCCAGAACATGCCGCCGAGGACGCGGACGAGGAAGAACAGGCCCACCGCGACGGCCAGGACCAGCAGGTAGCTGACGACCTGGGTGCGGATGCTGTCCAGCCCCTGCTGGACGGACCACATCAGCCACATGATCAGCGAGAACAGCCCGCCGATGATGCTGAGTTCGAGGCCTTTGGACAGGCTGCCGGGCGGGCCGAGCAGCGGGTGCTGCGGCTCGTCGCCGTCGAGGCTGCGGCGGTGGCGGTCGTCGACGTCTTCGGGCGGGTCGCCCGCCAGCCGCAGACGCGGGAGCGGCTCGTGGTGGTGGTTGGACTTGCCGCGCACGTAGTCGCCGCTGCCCTGGTCGGGGACGCGCACGCGGCCGGCGATCGCCTGCTTGCCGGCCGGGCCGGCCGCCTCGGTGAGGCCCATGCCCGACTCCATGACCCTGGTGCCGCCGGCCTCGGCGGGCGGCGACGAGACGGGGGCCGGGGCGGGCGGGCTGATCCGTCCTCCGAGGACACGGGTGGCCGCGGTGTTGTTCACGCCCTGCCCGCCGGGGGCGCCCCAGTCGACGCCGAGGTCCGGCACGTTGGACCGGGCGACGACGGTGGTCAGCTCGGTGATCCAGCGCGAGAGCTCGTCGGTGCGGGGCCGGTTGTCGGGGTTGTCGTCCAGCGGCGCGGTGAGCAGCTCGCGCAGCCGCGTGTTGGATTCGAGGACGGGGTGGCGGCGCAGCCGCGCCCACGGCACGGACTGCGTCTGGCCGGGCGAGTCGGTGCGGGCGCTGGCACCGGTGACGAGGTAGAACGCGATCGAGCCGAAGCCGTGGACGTCGTAGGCGGGGCCGACCTTGCCCTCGTGGGCCTCGGGGCCCGCGGTCTCGCGGGTGTAGGCGATGGTGGTGAGGTGCGCCGGCGTGTGGTAGCGGGCGCCGGTGAAGTCGATGACCTTGGCCGAGCCGTCCGGGCCGATGATGACGTTCGCGGGCTTGAGGTCCATGTGCAGCACCGGGTGGGCGCCGTGCGGCGGGTGGTGCATGGCGAGCATGACGTTGACCACCGACTGGAGGGTGCGGGCGGCGTCGACGCGGCCGAGGCGCTGGGCCAGCAGCTGGCGCAGGTCGTGGCCGGGCAGGTATTCGAGGACCTGGAACGGGACGGGCTCGCCGGTGGCCGGCTGGCTCGGGTGGTGCGGCATGCGCCCGTAGAAGGCGTCGATGCGGCGGCAGATCGATCCGACGTCGCGGCTGTGGAGGTCCATGAGGACCGCGTCGCCCTTGTCCCAGGAGCGGTACTGCCGCTCACGGGAGTCACCGGGGTTGAGACGGAAGACCTTGACGGTCAGGGGCGTGGAGGAGATTCCCGCGGACATGCGGACAGCCTGGTAGACGTCGGCCTGGCCGCCCGAGCCGAGCATGCCGGTGAGCCGGTAGCTCTGCTCTGATCCGGGAAGCGGATCGGCCGGGCCGCAGACGAGGTCGACGGTGGCGTTCGTCATTGGGCGCGGTTCCTTCACGAATGGATTGTTTCGCCCTAGCGTAACGCCCCGAGCCCATATCACGCGGGCCGCGGCGGGACGGCTGTTTCCATGATCTCAGTGGGCAACGGCGGGCGTTTCGCCTTGCGGACGAGGGCGAGGCGCACTGCCGGGCGGCCGGAGACCGCGATTCGGCGGCTCGATCGGTTACCGTTCCGGAACCGTCTCGCGGCGTACCCGTGCCCTGGCGGCGCGGCCCGCCGCCGCTTCGCTAGCGGTTGCCGCCCCAAGGGGTCTCGCCCTGAGGTGAGGAGCTCGGCGGCATGCCGCCCGAGGGCTGGGCGCCGAAGTTCGGACCCGACGGCTGGCCGTAGGAGCTGGCGGGCGGCGCGGGGGCGCGGTCGGAGCTGATCGGCTCGAAACCGCTCCCGCCGCCGGGGCGCGGCTGCTGCGGCGCGGCCGGGGGCGGCTCGCTGACGCGGTCGTAGCTGCCCGCCGCCACCGGCGCGGCGCCGCCGGCGCTCCCGCCGCCCCGGTTGAGCGACCACAGCGCGGGTGAGAAGGCGATGCTGAGGATGCCGAAGCCCATGGCCCAGGTTCCCGCGAACGCCTCCTCGTAGTCGGTGCCGCCGAAGTCGAGGTAGGTCATCAAGAAGGTGAAGGTCATGAACAGCAGGGCTGCCAGCAGGCAGAGCACCTGGAAGGTCTGAAGCAGTACGCGAAAACCCTTGGACATGCATTGACGCTACCAACACATGTCCAACAACTCCATATACAACCGAACGAATTCGGGCATCATTCGCCTTCTCATCGTTCATGCCAACGGAACGCCGAAGGCCCGGACGTCCGTCCGGGCCTTGGCGATCGGCGTCTACGGCAGCTCGGGGAGCTCGCGGGTCCGCTCGTACTCGGCGAGCTGGTCGATGCGGCGCTGGTGGCGCTCGGCGCCCGAGAACGACTCGCCGACGAACGCGTCGACGAACGACGTCGCCTCCTCCAGGCTGTGCATCCGGCCGCCGATGGCGACCACGTTCGCGTCGTTGTGCTGGCGGCCGAGCTCGGCCGTCTCGACGCTCCAGGCCAGCGCGGCGCGGCAGCCCTCGACCTTGTTGGCCGCGATCTGCTCGCCGTTGCCCGAGCCGCCGACGACCACGCCGAGGCTGCCGGGGTCGGCCACGACCTTGGCGGCGGCGTTCAGGCAGTACGGCGGGTAGTCGTCCTCGGCGTCGTACTCGAACGGGCCCACGTCGACGACGTCGAAGCCGCGGCCGTTCAGATGCTTCACCAGGTGGTCTTTGAGTTCGAGACCGGCGTGGTCGGAACCGAGATAGATGCGCACGGATACCTACCCTATCGTTTCGGGAGCTCGGCGATGGCGAGCCCGGCGCGGGCCTTGGGCACGAACCAGGTCGACTTGCGGGGCATCTTGAGCCGCTGGAGGTTCACGTCGATGAAGTCCTCGACGGTGACCGGGGCGATGAGGATCGCCAAGTCGGCCTTGCCCGCGTCGACCTGCTCGACCAGCCACGAGGCCGGGTAGTCGCCGCCGACGTAGGTGATGCGCTTGTCGCCGGCGTCCCAGCCGAGCAGACCGCCCAAGACCTCCTGCTCGACGCGGGTGTGGTCGAGCCGGTCCACGACGCTGCCCTCGGTGTCCGCGAAGGTGATCTCCCAGGTGCGGCCCTGGCCGTAGGCGACGACGGTGCCGCCCACGGCGGGGGTCTCGGGCGGGCCGCCGACCTGGGTGACCTCCGCGCCGATCTGGGCGATCTGCTCGACCAGCTGCGAGGCCGAGCCGGGCAGGCCCGCCACGAGGCGGTGGTAGGGGCGGATGGCGACCGACTGCGGAGTGGTGACGACCGCGAGGAAGCGGTCGAGCTCGCCGACCTGCGCGGCCAGCGAGCGGTGGTTGCCGTCGGCGACGATGAGGTCGCCGTCGCCGGCCAGGGCGGCCAGCGCGAGGCCTTCGTCGCCGCCGATCGCCCAGATCTCGTGGGTCCGGCCGGCCTCGTCGACGTCGGAGGCGACCGGTTCGCCCGCGCCCGCGACGGCCTCGGCGACGGCGGCGTGGAGCTCGTCGCCGCGGCTGGACTGGAGCAGCAGGACGGGGCTGAGGAGGTGCCGCAGCTGCTGGTTGAGCTCGTTGCGCTGCTTGACCTTCTCGATGAAGACGTCCTCGTTGCGGATGACCTTGCCCGGTTCGTCGGCCGCGGAGGAGATCTCCGCGGTGTCGACCATGCAGAACACCCCGTAGGCCACCGGCTCGGCGCCGCCGGAGATGCGGTAGGCGACGGCGACGTCGCCGAAGGAGGCGAAGCGCCCGGCCTCCTTCAGGGCGGCGAGGCGCTCGGCCGCGGCGGGGAGGGCCTGCTCGAAGCTCAGCCCGGCCGCCACCGCCTCGGGCGTGTGGGCGGGCATCTCGACGCCCAGGACGCTCGCCGGATTCGCCTCGACGATCCGAGTGATCTCGGTCTCGTCGGGGAACTCGTCGTAGTTCTTCGCCGCGGTCTCACCGGTGGAGAGCCAGGCTTGCGGTATCGGGTGTGCTGCACTCACGCCGACAGCGTAATGGAGCAGGATGCCCAGGCCGCAGCCGCCGAGTGAACTCCCGGGATATGACACACTTCTTTCAGATCTGACCCTAAGCGACTGGAGGCACTGTGGCGGCAACCCACATTCTCACGCGTGACGAGGCCCGGCGCCGTGCCGAGCTGCTCACCGTCGACTCCTACACCGTGGAGCTCGACCTCACCGGGCATGAGCGGGGCGACACCTTCTCGTCCCGCACCGCGGTGACGTTCTCCTGCGCCGAACCGGGCGAGGCGACGTTCATCGAGATCGCCGCCGAACGCATCGAGGACGCGTACCTCAACGGCGAGCCGGTCGACATCTCGCTCTTCGACCCCAAGGCGGGGCTCAGGATCGAGAATCTCGCCGCCGAGAACACGCTCGTCGTCAACGCCATCTGCGCCTACTCCACCGACGGCCAGGGCCTGCACCGCATGACCGACCCGGTCGACAAGGAGACCTACCTGTACTCGCAGTTCGAGGTGGCCGACGCCCAGCGCGTCTACGCCTGCTTCGACCAGCCCGACCTCAAGGCGAGCTTCACCTTCCAGGTCCGCACCCCCGCGCACTGGAAGGTGATCTCGAACATGCCGGCGGTCAGCGAGACCGTGGTCGATGAGCTGTCGATGAAGGTGTCGCTGTTCGAGACCTCGCCGCGGATGAGCCCGTACGTCACGGCGATCTGCGCCGGGCCCTATGTCGGGGTCCACGAGACGCACGACGGCATCGACCTGGGAATCTACTGCCGTCAGTCCATGAAGGACTACCTGGACCCGGAGGGCGTCTTCGAGGTCACGCGCCAAGGCTTCGACCACTTCCACGCCAACTTCGGGGTGCGGTACCCGCTGCCGAAGTACGACCAGGTCTTCGCCCCCGAGTACAACTTCGGCGCGATGGAGAACTTCGGCTGCATCACGATCGCCGAGGCCTCGTTCCTGTTCCGCAGCCAGGTCACCGACTACGAGCTGGAGCAGCGCGCCAACGTGATCCTCCACGAGATGGCGCACATGTGGTTCGGCGACCTGGTGACCATGCGCTGGTGGGACGACCTGTGGCTCAACGAGTCCTTCGCGGAGTGGGCCAGCCACTGGGCGAACGTGGAGGCCACCCGCTTCGACGGGGCGTGGACGACGTTCCTGTCGGCCCGCAAGAACTGGGGCTACGGCCAGGACCAGCAGCCGACCACGCACCCGGTCTACACCGAGATGCCCGACACCGAGTCGGTGCAGGCCAACTTCGACGGCATCACCTACGCCAAGGGCGCCTCGATCCTCAAGCAGTTGGTGGCCTACGTCGGCATCGAGCCGTTCCTGGAGGGCCTGCGCTCCTACTTCCAGAAGCACCAGTTCGGCAACGCGGTCTTCTCCGACCTGCTCACCGAGCTGGAGACCGCCTCCGGCAAGCCGCTCAAGGACTTCGCGGACACGTGGCTGCGCACCGCCGGCGTCTCGACGCTGCGCCCCGAGGCAGAGGTCGACGCCGAGGGGAACTACACGAAGGTCACGGTGCTCCAGGAGGTCCCGGCCGAGCACCCGACGACCCGCACGCACCGGATCGCCCTCGGGCTCTACGACCTCGAAGGCGAGCGGCTCGTGCGGCGCGAGCGCATCGAGGCCGACGTGACCGGCTCCTCCACCGAGGTCGCCGCGCTCGCCGGAGTGAAGCAGCCGGACCTGCTGCTGCTCAACGACGACGACCTCACCTACGCCAAGCTCCGCCTCGACGAGCGCTCCCTCGCCACCGCGATCGAGCACACCTCGGGGCTGGACGACTCGCTGCCGCGCGCGCTGATCTGGTCGGCCGCCTGGGACATGCTCCGCGACGCCGAGCTGCCCGCCCGCCGCTTCGTGGCGCTCGGCGCGGCCAGCCTGACCGATGAGACCGACATCAACATCGTCACCGTCGCCCAGCGGCAGGTCGCCGGCGCCCTGTCCTACGCCGACCCCGCCGCCCGGGCCGAGCTGCGCGAGCAGTGGGCGCAGGCCGCGAGGTCCGCGATGGAGGCCGCCGAGGCCGGCAGCGACATGCAGCGCGCCTGGGCCAAGGCCTACGCCTCGGCGTCGCGCTCCGCGGCCGACCTGGCCCGCATCGGCGGCTGGCTCGGCGGCGAGGACGTTCCAGGCGGCCTGGCCGTCGACGCGGACCTGCGCTGGGCGCTGCTGACCGGCCTGGTCGCGGCCGGCGCGGCCGACGAGGCGGCGATCGACGCCGAGCTCGACCGCGACGACACCGCCGACGGCCGTCGCCTGTCGTTCATCGCCCGATCAGTGGTGCCGAGCGCGGACGCCAAGGAGCGCGCCTGGGAGCGGATCGTCGACCCGTCCACCGAGAACTACATCCGCCGCTCCTCGATGCTGGGCTTCTCCCCGCTCGACCAGGCCGACCTGGTACGGCCCTACCTCGAGCGGTACCTGGAGGCGGTGCCGGAGCTGTGGGAGAAGCTGGGCGCCCAGCAGGCCGTGGAGTTCTCCAAGCTGGCCTTCCCCTCCTCGCTGATCGAGCCCGCCACGATCGAGGCGCTCGACGCCTGGCTCGCCGAGGAGCGGCCCGCGCCGGTCAAGCGCGGCGTGGCCGAGGCCCGCGCCGACACGGCGCGCGCGCTCGCCGGCCGGGAGCTCGACAGGACCGCTTGATCCGCTGGAAGGCGTCCGCCGTTCGAAGTCGGGGCTTCGGGACGACCGTCCCGGAGCCCCGGCCCCTGTCCGGCTCATTGATAAGCTCTGCCCAACTCGCCCCAGCACCCCGTCTCCGAAGGAGAGCAGCCTTGTCCGCGCTTCTGCCGGTCGTCGTCCTCAGCGCCACTTTGGTCGCGCTGTTCGGAGTCGTCCTGCCTCTGCTGCTGCTCGGTCCCGTCATGGCCACGCGCACCCGGCCGCAGCCGCAGCAACTGCTGTTCGCCGTCGTCCTGCTCATACCGACGATCGCGATCGGCTCGGTCTTCCTGGCGTGGTGGGCGGCCTCATGGCTGGAGACCGCCGAGGCGCCCTCTCCGACGCTGGTCGGGATCTCGCTGGTCGCGGCGGCCACGGTGGGGCTCTTGGCGCCGCTGCGCGTGCCGACCGGCGGTGGCGGCCCGTTCTGGCTCAAACCGCTGCTCGGCTTCAGCGCGGGGATCCTGGTGCCGGTCGCGGTCATGGAGAGCATCGTGCTCGGCCTGCACGAGGTCGCCGCCGCCGCTATCGGCGTGATCGTGCTGGGCCTGCTCGTCGTGGTGTTCCGGGTGATCGCCAAGCCGCTGGCCGCGCGCCGCCATGCCAAGCAGCTTCGCGCCTCCGTCGAGCGGTTCCAGGGCCAGCTGGTCGACGTCACCGACGAGGCGTGGCGGCTGACCGGCGCCAAGGGCGACGCGAACCAGATCGTGCTCCAGTACGCAGGCGAGGAGGACGGCAAGAAGCTGGGCGCCGTGCTGCTGCTGAAGCGGGACATGGAGTGGGTGCCGGTCGCCAAGGAGAACGAGTCCGCGGTCTTCGAGCTCTCGCGGGGCCTGAACGGCCATCCGACCGAGGCCGTCCTGGCGCAGAAGCAGCTCGGCACGCCCGCGACGCTGACGCTGCGGATCCCGGGCACGACCGTGCTGTCCATCAGGGAGGGCGTCGCCGACTCGCTGTCGTGGGTCGAGTTCATCGGCAAGCTGGAGCTGTCCGACGCCTCGCGGCTGCTCGAACGGCAGCTGCCGGAAGAGCACTGAGCTCGGGCCCAGAGACGACAAGGGCGTCGGCCGAGAAGCGGACTTCTCGACCGGCGCCGTCGTCTTTCAGGCCCTCAGGCGGCCGCGGCCGTCTCCGCCAGCATCCGCAGGCCGGTGACGATGCCGCCGTCCAGCTGCCCGGCGCCGAACGCGGCCTCCATGGAGAACACCACCAGGGCCGCCGCGCGGTCCGGGATCTTCTCCTGGGCGAGCTTGCCCGTCACGATCTCGAGCTGGCGCTGCTCTGGGGACACGGCGATGAGGACCGACTTGTCGGGTTCCTTCAGGCGGTCGTGCATGGCCTCGGCGGCGCCGCGCACCGGGTCGTGGAGCGGGCCGACGTAGACGCTGTAGTGCAGGCCGCCGCCCTCGCGCTCGGCGGTCGTCAGGGCCTCGTCGAGGTGGAGCAGCTGCCTCGTGTCGAACGGGCCGTCCAGGACGGCGGGCCGGACCTCTTCGGGGCTGCGGTCGGTGCGGACCTGCCGCTGCGCGATGGTCTTACCACTGGCCATGGGAGCCTCCCTTGGGTCCGCTGGCGATCGGCTCGCCGCTGCCTTCCGACGCCGCGGCGCCGGACTCGATCTCTCCCGCGGTTCCGGGGCGCACGCCGGAGTCGACCGCGTCCGGGCGGGCGATGAACCAGACCGGCTTGAAGTCGTACGGCTCGCCGGGGCGGTACCGGGACTGCGGGCGCGGGTGCCGCAGGAAGACCACGGCGTACACCACGACCGTGACCAGGATCGGGGCGCCGAAGAGAATCAGCAGCTCCTCGAAGACCGTCATGTTGCTCCCCTAAATCAGGTACAGGGCTCGGCCCTCAGACTAATCCAATTGCGCCTCGCGCACGCCGCAGGTGGCGGAGAGGTGCGACCGGTCGCACCCGGCACGGACCGGACGGGCGGGGCCGATCCGCCCGTGCTGGAGGTCTGGACGCACCACGGCCCATCGGCGGCGCCGCAAGGCGCGCCGACGGGCCGTCCGATGTCTTGATCAGTGGCTAGTGTCTTCGTGCGAGTTCGTGGCGGCGGCGGGGCAGCCAGTCTTCCCAGGCGGGGTCGGGGCGGCGCTGTCCGCGGAAGCCGCGCAGCTGCCAGCCCGAGGGGGGCCGCGGGGCGCGCGGCAGCCGCCAGCCGAGCTCGGCCAGCGTCCGGTCGCTCTTGCGGTGGTTGCAGGGGGCGCAGGCCGCGACGACGTTGTCCCAGGTGTGGGTGCCGCCTTTCGAACGCGGAACGACGTGGTCGATCGTCTCGGCCGTCGAGCCGCAGTACACGCAGCGCCAGTCGTCGCGGACGAACACGCCGCGCCTGGAGGGGCTGTTGCCCACCTGCCTGGGGATGGCGACGTATCGGTTCAACCGGACGACGGCCGGGATCGGGATGTTCATCGTCTCGCTGCGAAGAAAACCGTCACCTGGTGTGACGGTCTCGGCCTTGCGCGTGAGCAGCAGCACTGCCGCTCGTTTCACCGGCACCACGCACAGCGGCTCGTAGCTCTGGTTGAGGACGAGGGCGGAGCCCAGCGTGACGGCATTGTGGGAGAAGAGGGTCGCATGAGCACCTGGGGCAGGCTCATCGCCGTCAAGCGCACTCCTATGTCGAGGTCCTATCACGGTGTCTTACCTCCAAGCCAACGGTCACGTCAAGTTTGACGTAAATCTCAAGAAATTGCACCCCGGTTCCCTGGGATCTTTGGTGACGAGCGAATATCGTCTGGTCGAACACCCGTCGATGAGCATCTGAAGCCGTCGCGACCCCGGAGGGTGCGCGGCCCCCGAGGCGCAGAAGGAAGAACGTGGAACTGCTTGCCGCTACCGGAGACTCTCCCTGCGAGACGGGGTTCAACTCGTGCTCGCTGCTGTGGCGCGTGACCGAGAGCAGGGGCTTCTCCCTCGACGGCGGCGCGGTCATCGACAAGATCTTCGAGATCCTGGTCATCGTCATCGCGGCCTTCGTGCTGCGCTGGCTCGTGAACCGCTTCATCGCCAGGATCATCAAGCAGGTCACTACCACCAAACGGCCGCAGTCGATCGCGGAGCTGAACAACCTGCTCGGCTCGTCCAAGAGCCGCCGCGAGGAGATCGTCGGTGACCGGACCCAGCAGCGGGCCGCGACCCTCACCAGCGTGCTCCAGCACATCAACGGCATCGTCATCATGAGCGTGGCGTTCATGCTGATCCTGAGCGTCTTCAACGTGAACCTGGCGCCGATCCTGGCCAGCGCCGGCATCGCGGGCATCGCGATCGGCTTCGGCGCGCAGAACCTCGTGCAGGACTACCTGGCCGGGATCTTCATCCTCCTGGAGGACCAGTACGGCGTCGGCGACATCGTCGACGTCGGGGACGCCTCGGGCACCGTCGAGGACATGGGCCTGCGGGTGACCACGATCAGGGCCCTGGACGGGACACTGTGGTACGTGCGCAACGGGCAGATCCTGCGGGTCGGCAACTCGAGCCAGAGCTGGGCGTACGTCGTGGTCGACACGCCGCTGCCGCCGACGGTCGACGTCGACGAGGCCGGGCGCCTCATGACCGAGGTCGCCGCCGCGTTCGCCGAGGACGAGGAGTGGCGCGACCACGTGATCGAGGAGCCCGAGTACGTCGGCGTCATCGAGGTGACCATCGACCAGACCAAGCTGCGGCTCGGGGTGAAGACCTCGAGCGACCAGCAGTGGGCGGCGGGCCGCGAGCTGCGCCGGCGCATCGCCGACGCGCTGAAGGAGGCCGGCATCACCGACACGATGGCGGCCCGGGTGTACGTGCCGAGGAGCAGCGCGACGCCGACCGAACCCCAGCAGTGACAAGGTGATCTGCGGCGCACTCGGTGTGACGCGCATCGGATAGTGTTCCCTTGCGGTCCTGAGCTTGGCACGATGGATGGATGCCGACCTCCAACAGCCCGCGTGCCGTCGTGTCGCTCACGCCGACCGGCCAGCCCGCGCCCACCCAGTCCTTCTATGAGGCGGTGGGCGGTGCCGAGACGTTCAAGCGGTTGACCGAGGCCTTCTACGAGCAGGTCGCCGACGACGAGATCCTGCGCCCGCTCTACCCGGAGGAAGACCTCGCGCCCGCCACCCGCCGCTTCCAGATGTTCCTGGAGCAGTACTGGGGCGGCCCGCACACCTACTCCGAGGAGCGCGGCCACCCGCGCCTGAGGATGCGCCACGCCCCGTACGTGATCGGCGAGCGCGAACGCGACGCCTGGCTGCGGTGCATGCGCCACGCCATGGACGTCGTCGCCCTCCCCGAGGAGTACGACAAGGTCATGTGGGAGTACATGGAACGCGCGGCGGACTTCATGCGGAACGCATGAAGCACGAGCTCAGCATGCGGAACGCATGAAGCACGAGCTCCCGATGCCGAACGCATGAAGCGGAAGCTCCGGATGCGGAACATGTGAACCGTGAGCGCCGCGGTTTGCGGCACGCGTGAAGCACGAACACGAGCTGCGGAACACCTGAGACCTGAGCGAGCGGCCCGCCTCGAGGCGGGCCGCTCGCCGTTTCGTCAGAGGTCCGTCACTGGATGCATTGGAGCTCGGCCTCGCGGTAGAGCTCTTCGTGCGCCAACTGGTATTCGATGTACTCGTCGGTGAAGATCTCTTCGAAGTTCTCGGCGTCGTAGTTGAGCTCACCCTCATAGACGTGGTCCACCCACTCCTGGAACGCCGCCTCGCATTCGTCGAACTCCGTCGAGACTTCCTGAAGGTCCTCGAGGCTGCTGCTGAGCCCGGCGTTCTCCTCGCTGAGCTGCTCTTCCGAGGCCTGCAGTTCCTCGACGAGGGCCTCCTGCTCTTCGAGCTCGCCGGACTGCTGGGCGAACAGCACCGCGAGGATCCCGGCCGTGAAACCGACCGCCACCAGCGCCACCGAGAGCACGATGATCGCGGCCCGGCCGGGCCTGCGCGGCGGGCGCGCCATGAGGATCGGGCCGGTGACCGCGGGAGGGACGGCCGCGAACTGCTGCGTGCCGACCTGTGCGGGCGCGGTCTGCTGCATCGCCTGCGCGGGAGCCGGCGGGTTCGGCGGCGGAGTGAGCGTCTCGGCCACCGGGGCCGCTTGGGGCGCCGGAGCGGCGACCTGCTGCGGCGCCGGTGTGGCGGGGACGCCCGTGTCCACGGGCTGCGGTGTGGGGACGGCGGCGTCGGCGGCCTGCGGCGGTACCGGCGCCTCGGGGACGGCCACGTCCGCGGGCCGCGGTGTAGGGCTTTCGATGATGTCGGCGGCCCGCGGTGCGGCCGCCTCAGAAGCGGTGTCGGCCTCCTGCCGCGATACCGGCATGTCGGGGACGGCCTCGCCGGCGGGCTGCGGCACAGGGGATTCGGGGACGGTCTCGCCGGGGTTCTCCGGCGACACGGGCTGCCGCGCCGGAGAGGGCCGCTGGTCTTCGGGGGGAATCGAAGTCATCCTGGCTCCAGGTATTCATTTGGGGGAGTCGATTCACCACATGATACCCGTGGCCGGTCTATCACGCTTTCCGATCGCCTTTGAGCAGCGAGAACAAGCAGAACATACAGCGATCATCCGCAACAGCCCCGATCAAAATAGACAGAACATTTGAGACTTTCCCGGGCATCGGATGCGACAGGGGCCCGGCCGCGATCGGCCGGGCCCCGAAGTCGCGGGTTCGCGAGCGCTACAGCAGCTCGCCTTCCAGCCATTCCACGAAGGTGCCCGAGATCGCGGTGCCGCAGTCGATGAGCTCTTCGAGCAGCGCCAAGGTGATGCCGGGGCGGACGGGGAGCTGAATCTCGCCGAACACGGGGAGCGAGCCGGACTCGGTGGGTTCGCCGAGGTAGGCCTTGAGGAAGCGCCTGGTGCGGTTCCACTCGTTCATGGCGGCGTAGCCGCGCTCGGCCCAGTCGCGCGGCACGGTCTGGTAGGCGCGGGCGCGCAGGACCAGGATGTCGGCGTCGGGGCCTTCGGCGCGCACCTGCACGATGTGCCGCTCCCACAGCGCCACGACACCGCCGTTCTCGTCGATCAGGTACCGGATGTCGAGGTTCTTCAGCGCCGAGACGATCCGCTCGGAGTCGAGCGGCATGACCTCGTCGCGGTGGCTCTGCGCGATCTCCTCGAGGTCGGAGACGAAGTCGGGGTCGATCTCCTCGAGGTCGCGCTTGATGAGATGCCAGCGCTCGACCTCGGAGATCTGCTCCTCGCCCGGGCCGAAGTCCAACTGGCCGACATGTCCGTGCGCGTACTCCTCGGCCTCGGACATGGCGAGCTCGGGCGCGTCGTGCCGCTCGGTCCTGGGGCTCGGAACCGGGCTGGGCTGGCTGCCGCGCGCCTGGGCGCGCTCGGCCGAACCGCCGAGCTCGCTGTCGGCGTCCGCGACCTGCTCGGCCACGGCCTCGTCCTCCGCATTGCGCTTCCTATTGCTGCGCCACCACGCCATATTCTCGTCCGCCTTCCCACCCAAAATACGAATCACCGGCAGTACATGGGCTTTACGTTTGGCATTCCTAGTTGGCTGAACTTAGCCGGATTTGCGCTGCTTCGCGCATTGCCAAGTTACGCCCCGTCACGCTGAGCAGCCTAGGACTTGGCACCGACAATGCACAACCGTCAGGCATTCCTGCCCAAAAGTATGAACCCCGGTGCATGTGTTCGCAGCCCAGCGCCGATGACTGTCACATGTCTCATACGTCGACGCCGCATCGGCCCGGCGTTATGACGCCGTCCGTCGGGTTTCCGTCAGAGCGGTGTCACCCGTCAGAGCAATGGGAGGCCGCGCTCGCGGTCCCACACGCCGCCGTGGGCGGCCGCGAGGCCGACCCTGCGTCCGGCCCGGAGCACCCTGACGGGGCCCTCGCCGAGGAAGCCCATCCGCATCAGGGCCACCACGAGCCGGAGTTCGACAGCGTACCGTTCGCCGCCGTGTTCGACGCGCAGGGTCACGTGGTCGAGCAGCGCGTCCCGCAGACGCCGGTCGCCGACGCCCTGCCCGCGCCGCTGACGCAGCGCCTCGGCGGCCTGGCGGTCGATGGCGGCCACCTCGGCGGCGGGCACGGTCTCGACGACCTCCCAGGGCCGCCCCGGCAGCCGGCCGCGCCATTCGGACGCGGGCCGGGCCTCGATGCGGCCGTCGCTGAGGTCGCCGGCGCGGTAGACGGCCTCCTCGAGGCCTCCGGCGAGCTCGCGCACGGCCAGCGCGCCGATGGGCAGCGCGGCCCACAGGCGGCCGTCGTGGACGCGCAGGAGGGCGTTCGCGTCGAGCCTGGCGACCCTGGACGCGAACGCGGCGTCGTCGGGGGCTAGTCCTCCCATCGCGCCAGGAACGCCCGCTCGGGCTCGGTGAGGCGGCGGGGGCGGCCTTCGGCGGTGTCGTAGGGCACCATGACGGACTTGGCCCGCAGCGCGAGCTTGTCGTTCGCGAACAGCTCGTAGGCGAAGGTGAACGAGGCGTTCCCGATCCGCTCCACCCACAGCTCGACGCGGACCTCGGCGGGGACCGTGACGGGCAGCAGGTAGTCGACCTCGTGGCGGGCGACCACGACGCCCTGCCTGAAGCCGGGGACCCCGGCGGCCTCGGCGACGGTGAACATCATCGACACGCGCGCCTCTTCGAGCAGCACCATGTACTTGTTGTTGTTCACATGCCCGAAGGCGTCCATGTCCGACCAGCGCAGGGCCACGTCGGTCGTGTAACGGGCCATCGCTAGTCCCTGGTGAGCCTGCGGTGGGTGACGCGGTGCGGCTTGGCGGCGTCGGGCCCGAGTCGCTCGATCTTGTTCTTCTCGTAGGCCTCGAAGTTGCCCTCGAACCAGAACCACTGCGGCTCGCCGTTCTCGTCGGTGCCCTCCCACGCGAGGATGTGGGTGGCGACCTTGTCGAGGAAGGCCCGGTCGTGGCTGATGACCACGGCGCAGCCGGGGAACTCCAGGAGGGCGTTCTCGAGGCTGGAGAGCGTCTCGACGTCGAGGTCGTTGGTGGGCTCGTCGAGCAGGAGCACGTTGCCGCCCTGCTTGAGGGTGAGCGCCAGGTTGAGCCGGTTGCGCTCGCCGCCGGAGAGGACCTTCGTGGGTTTCTGCTGGTCGGGGCCCTTGAAACCGAACGCGGCGATGTAGGCGCGGCTGGGCATCTCGACCTTGCCGACCATGAGGTAGTCGAGGCCGTCGGAGACGGTCTCCCACACGGACTTGTCGCCGGCCAGGCCGGCGCGGTTCTGGTCGACGTAGGAGATGTCGACGGTGCCGCCGACGTTGACCTCGCCGCCGTCGGGCTTCTCGAGGCCGACGATGGTCTTGAACAGGGTCGTCTTGCCGACGCCGTTGGGGCCGATGATGCCGATGATGCCGTTGCGCGGGAGGCTGAAGTCCAGGCCGTTGATGAGCGTGACGCCGTCGAAGCCCTTGACCAGGTCTTTCACCTCGATGACAGTGCTGCCCAGGCGCGGGCCCGGCGGGATCTGGATCTCCTCGAAGTCGAGCTTGCGGGTCTTCTCGGCCTCGGCGGCCATCTCCTCGTAGCGGCCCAGGCGCGCCTTGGACTTGGTCTGGCGGCCCTTGGCGTTGGAGCGGACCCACTCCAGCTCGTCCTTGAGGCGCTTCTGGAGCTTGGAGTCCTTGCGGCCCTCCACCTTCATGCGCTCGGCCTTCTTCTCCAGGTAGGTGGAGTAGTTGCCCTCGTAGGGGTAGGTGCGGCCGCGGTCGAGCTCGAGGATCCACTGGGCGACGTTGTCGAGGAAGTACCGGTCGTGGGTGATCGCGATGACCGCGCCGGGGTAGTCGGCGAGGTGGCGCTCCAGCCACAGGACGCTCTCGGCGTCGAGATGGTTCGTGGGCTCGTCGAGCAGCAGCAGGTCGGGCTGCTCCAGCAGGAGCTTGCACAGGGCCACGCGGCGGCGCTCGCCGCCAGAGAGGTTGGTGACGGGCCAGTCGCCGGGCGGGCAGCGCAGGGCGTCCATGGCCTGCTCGAGCTTGGAGTCCAGCTCCCAGGCGCCCGAGGCGTCGAGCTCCTCCTGGAGGCGCCCCATCTCCTCCATGAGCTCGTCGCTGTAGTCGGTGGCCATCTCGGCGGCGACCTCGTTGAAGCGGTCGAGCTTCGCCTGGACGGGCGCGACGGCCTCCTGGACGTTCTCCATGACCGTCTTCGACTCGTTCAGCGGCGGCTCCTGCGCGAGCATGCCGACGGTGGCGCCGGCCGCGAGGCGGGCCTCGCCGTTGGAGACCTGGTCCTGGCCGGCCATGATCCGCAGCAGGCTCGACTTGCCGGCGCCGTTGGGGCCGACCACGCCGATCTTGGCGCCGGGGAGGAAGTACACGGTGACGTCGTCGAGGACGACCTTGTCGCCGTGGGCCTTCCGCGCCTTTTCCATGGTGTAAATGAACTGCGCCACACTGATCCTTCGCTGACTCGTGGTTAACCGCCCTCAATGATGACAAGCCCCTGCCCGGCCCGCCATTCGCCCCGCCCGGGGACACTGCTCCGTCACGAACCGCCCGAACCGCCCAGCCGGTAATCTTGCGTAAAGGAGGGACTACAAATTGAGCAACGCATCCTTCATTGTCGTAGCCAACCGCCTCCCCGTCGACTCCGTGGTCGACGACGAGGGAAACCGAACCTGGCGCCGATCCCCTGGCGGCCTCGTCACCGCCCTCGAACCAGTTCTCCAGGCCAACCAGGGCACGTGGATCGGCTGGGCCGGACAGACCGGCGCCGCTCCCGAGCCGTTCGAGGCCGACGGCATCAAGCTGCTGCCGGTCGAGCTCAGCGCCGACGAGATCGCCCGCTACTACGAGGGCTTCTCGAACGCCTCGCTGTGGCCGCTGTACCACGACGCGGTGCAGCCTCGCATGTTCCGCCGCTCGTGGTGGAAGTCGTATTACGAGGTCAACGCCCGTTTCGCCGAGGTGTGCGCGGCCGAGGCCGCGCCCGGCGCGGTGGTCTGGGTCCAGGACTACCAGCTGCAACTGGTCCCCGCGATGCTGCGGGAGCGCCGTCCCGACCTGCGCATCGGATTCTTCCTGCACATCCCCTTCCCGCCGGTGGAGCTGTTCATGCAGCTGCCCCACCGCATGGAGATCCTCAAGGGCCTGCTGGGAGCGGACCTGGTGGGCTTCCAGCGCCCGCTGGCGGCGCAGAACTTCCTCGCCCTCACCAGGCACCTGCTCGGCCACCGGCCGCGCGGGCACTACGTCACGGTCGAAGACCGCCTGGTCAGGGCCGACGCCTTCCCCATCTCGATCGACACCGCCACGTACGAGGAGGTCGCGAACACCGAGCGGGCGCGCCATCGGGCCAAGGAGATCCGCGCCGAGCTGGGCGAGCCGGACACGATCATCCTCGGCGTCGACCGGTTGGACTACACCAAGGGCATCGAGACGCGCCTCAAGGCGTTCCGCGAGCTGCTCGAGGACGGGCGCTTCCGCGTGCCCAAGACGGTGATGGTGCAGGTGGCCACGCCGAGCCGCGAGCGGGTCGAGCAGTACCGGGTGCTGCGTGACAAGGTCGAGCGTGAAGTCGGTCGCATCAACGGCGAGTTCGGGCAGGTGGGCCTTCCGGCGGTCCACTACCTCCACCAATCGTTCGACAGGTACGAGCTCTCGGCGCTGTACCAGGCGGCCGACGTCATGGCGGTCACGCCGCTGCGCGACGGCATGAACCTGGTGGCGAAGGAGTACGTGGCCAGCCAGGTCGAGAACCGAGGCGCGCTCGTGTTGAGCGAGTTCGCCGGTGCCGCAGGGGATCTGCGGCAGGCGTTCCTGGTGAATCCGCACGATCTGACCGGCTTGAAAGACGGATTCGTGACAGCGGCGGAGTCGTCCGCGGACGATAAGATGAAAAGAATGCGCGCGATGAGGCGCTACCTGCGCAAGCATGACGTAAGCCGTTGGGCCCGCAGTTTCCTCACAGCGCTAGGTGTTCCGGAGCGCAGCGCAGCGTACAATCCGGGCAGCCCACCCGCCGCTGAAGCGGCGGAAGGCAGGTAGGCACAAGCCTGATTCCGCAACTGACCGGTGTTGGAGATACGCCAAGATGACCGCACCAAGCCCAGAGGGACCCGGCCCTGAAGGACTGAGTTCCTCCGACGAGCTTCGCTCGGCCCTCGCTCAACTCGCCCGAGTACCGCAGCTGTTGATCGCCTGCGACTACGACGGCACGCTCGCCCCCATCGTCACCGACCCCTCGCAGGCCAAGCCGATTCCCGAATCGGTCACGGCGTTGCGGACGCTCGCGAACCTGCCGCAGACGAAGGTGGCGGTCATCTCCGGTCGCGCACTGCGGGACCTGGCGGCGCTCTCGCGCCTGCCGTCCGAGATCCATCTGGTGGGCTCGCACGGCTCCGAGTTCGACGTCGGGTTCACCCGGGCGCTGTCGAGCGAGGACCAGCGCCGCCGCGACAAGCTTGTGGCGGAACTCACGGCGATTGCGGAGCGCTACACGGGCACGCGGGTGGAGCCGAAGCCGGCGGGCGCGGCGCTGCACACCAGGGAGGCCTCGGAGGCCGACGCCGCCGAGGCCACCGAGGAGGTCCGCAAGGGCCCGTCCACTTGGGATGGCGTGCAGACCACGGAGGGCAAGGCCGTCATCGACCTGTCGGTGGTGACCACCCACAAGGGCGACGCCCTCGACAAGCTGCGCCACCAGCTGGGGGCCTCCGCGGTGCTCTTCCTCGGTGACGACGTGACCGATGAGAATGCGTTTGCGCATCTCCATGGCCCGGACATCGGCATCCGGGTGGGGCCCGGCCCCACCCGGGCCTCCTTCCGGATCGGTGACCCCGAGGACGTCGCGAGGCTCCTGGCGCACCTCGTGGACACCCGCCGCAGCTGGCTCCAGGGCGAATCGGCGCAGCTCATCGAGCGCCACTCGATGCTGGCCGACGGCGCCAACCACGCGCTGCTCACCCCGGACGCGCGCCTGACGTGGATGTGCCACCCCCGCCCCGACTCCGCGTCGGTCTTCGCCGACCTGCTCGGCGGCGAGCACGCCGGGCACTTCACCGTCCAGCCGGTCAGCGCGGGCATCCCGCTGGGCCAGCGCTACGTCGCCGGGACGATGACCGTCGAGACGCGCTGGCCGGGCCTGACGATCACCGACTGGCTCGACTCGACGCTGCGCCGCCGCGGCGATTTCAACGCCACCGTCCTGGTGCGCGAGATCACCGGCGAGGTCCCCGTCAAGATCACCTTCGCGCCGCGCCCGGAGTTCGGGCAGCTGCCCGTGCAGCTCCAGCCCGTGGCCGACGACGGTCTCAAGGTCCTGGGCGCGAACGAGCCGATCAGCCTGCGCTCGCCGGGCGTCGAATGGCAGATCGACCACGACGGCCAGCACGCCCTGGCCACCGCCGTCGTCGACCTGGCCGAGATCGGAGGCTCGCTGATCCTGGAGATGCGCGCCGGCGTCGACGACCTCGGCGAGTGGAAGCCGCCGGTCAACGTCCGGCGCCGCACCACCGAGGCCGGGTGGCGCAACTGGTCCGACTCGCTCAAACTGCCCGCCCTCGAACCCGAGGCGGTCTCGCGCTCGGCGCTGACGCTGCGGGCCCTGTGCTACCAGCCCACCGGCGCGATCCTCGCCGCGGGCACCACCTCGCTGCCCGAGGAGCTCGGCGGCGTGCGCAACTGGGACTACCGCTTCTGCTGGGTCCGCGACGCGGCGATGACCGCGCACGCGCTGGTCGACATCGGCTCCCTCCAGGAGGCCGAGGCCTACTTCGAGTGGGTCTCGAACATCATCGAGCGCACCGCCGGGCACCCCGAGCGGCTCGCCCCCCTCTACGACATCGAGGGCGTCGCGCCGTCCCCCGAGGCCATCATCGAGACCCTCCCCGGCTACGCCGGGGCCAGGCCGGTGCGCATCAACAACGCCGCCTCCAGCCAGGTCCAGCTCGACGTCTTCGGGCCCGTCGCGATGCTCGTCGAGGCCGTCGCCCAGCGCCGCGGGCACCTCTCGGAGTTCGAGCAGTCGGTCCTGACCTCCATGGTCGAGGCGGTCGAGAAGCGCTGGCACGAGCCCGACCACGGCATCTGGGAGGCCCGCCAGGCGCCCCGGCACCACGTCTACTCGAAGGTCATGTGCTGGGTGACCGTCGACCGGGCGCTCAAGGTCGCCGAGCAGTTCGGCATGGAGTACGGCCCGACCTGGCCGGAATTGCGCGACTCGATCGCCAAGAACGTGCTCGAACTGGGCTGGAACGACGAGGTCGGCGCCTACACCGCCGCGTACGGCCACGAGGACCTGGACGCGGCCTCGCTGTGGGTGGGCCTGTCGGGCCTGCTGGCGCCCGACGACCCGCGCTACCTCAAGACGGTCCTCAAGATCGAGGCCGGGCTGCGCAGCGGGCCGACCGTTTACCGGTACCACCGCGACGACGGCCTGCCGGGCACCGAAGGCGGGTTCATCCTGTGCGCCGCCTGGCTGGCCGAGGCCTACCTCCAGGTGGGTCGCCGCACCGACGCCGAGGAGCTGTTCGAGCAGATCCTCGCCTGCGCCGGCCCGACGGGCCTGCTGCCCGAGCAGTGGGACCCGATCGCCGAACGCGGCCTCGGGAACCACCCGCAGGCGTACTCGCACCTCGGTCTGATCCGGGTGGCCAACCTGCTCAACGGCCAGAACGGTCACGTGTAGACGCAGCGGCTAATCTGTTGGGGACGTCCTAGACCGTCCCCAACAGAAAGCCTCCGCCTTGAGCTCCCCCACTCCGGCAATCCCCGGCTACCGCGACTTCGAGATGGTCGCGCACGGGTCGACCGCGTTCGTCTACCGCGCCGTCCAGGAGCGCCTGGACCGGACCGTCGCGGTCAAAGTCCTGCTCGTCGACGACGACATGACCACCGCCGACTCGGTCGAGAAGGAGCTCGAGGCTACCGTCGCGGTCTCCAACCACCCCCACATCGTCTCGATCATCGACACCGGCGCCACCGAGGACGGGCGGCCGTACATCGTCATGGAGTACTGCGACGGCGGCTCGTACTCGGCGATCCTGAAGGCCGGCGGTCCGCTGCCGGTCGACGACGTCATCGACGTGGGCGTCAAGATCGGCCTGGCGCTCCAGGCCGCCCACTCGGCCGACATCCTGCACCGCGACGTCAAACCGCAGAACATCCTGCGCGGCCAGTACGGCCCGGCCCTGGCCGACTTCGGGATCGCCCGCGCCCCGGCGGCGCTGTCGGCGACCGAGGCGATCGACAAGCTCACGCCCCTGCACGCCTCCCCCGAGGCGCTGCTGCGGCAGGCCCAGACCCCGGCCAGCGACCTGTTCAGCCTGGCCTCCAGCATGTGGCACCTGCTGGCGGGCTTCGCGCCGTTCGCCAACCCCGAGGGCGGCACCGACCCCGACACGCACCGCTCCCGCGTCACCTCGGAGGCGCCGCCGCCGAAGGTCCCGCGCGACGACGTCCCGGAGTGGTTCGAAGGGCTGCTGGTGCAGGCGCTCTCGCGCGATCCGAACCGGCGCCCCGAGTCGTGCCAGGCGTTCGCCGAGGAGCTCCAGCGGGGCATGTACGGCTCCGCCGGCGGGGTCGGCAAGGCCCAGGCACCGTCGCGCATCGCCGACGTCAGCAACGAGGAGACGGTCTTCCGCCCCGAGGGGCCGCCGCCCTCGCAGCGGGCGCCGCTCGACCCGTTCGCGCCCGTCGGACCGCCGCCGAGCCCCGAATCGGCCTACACGCTCGGATCGGGCGTCACCGGCGAGCGCACCGACGGCTACGCCTCGCAGCTCGGGCACGCCGTCGACCCGCGCTACGTCTCCCAGCTCGACGGCGCGGCGCCGGTGAGCAGCGCTCCGCCCGTGTCGGCGGCCCCGCATTCGGCGCCGCCGCAGGCACCGGTGAGCATGCAGCCGCCCGCGACGCCGTGGATGCGGCAGCAGGCCCCGCAGACGCACGCCCCGCAGCAGCCGGTGTTCGCCCCGCCGGTCATCGCCCGCGACGGCGAGAAGCGGCCCCAGTCAAGGCCGCTGAAGACGCCGAAGGCCCCCAAGCCGCGAAGCCCGCGCGACGAGCGCGGCCTCAAGCCGTACGTGGTGCTCGGCCTGGTGATCACGGTGGTGCTCGGCGCGGTCATGACCGTGTGGCTGTGGCTCCTGTCGCCCGACGGCTCCCCTGAGGACCTCGACCAGGCGAACACCGAGGGCGACGGCGCGCCGCAGAACCTCGCCATCGAGTCGTGGGCCGACGGGCAGATCACCTTGAGCTGGGATGCTCCGGACGAGGAGTCGCGGCTGGAGTACCTCGTGTTCGCCATCCGGGCCGGCGACGAGAAGGCCGAGCCGATCGGCCAGCCGACGACCGACACCGAGTTCACCGGAGGCGGACTGAACCCGGCCGAGGACTACTGCTTCCAGGTGGGCGCGGTGCACGCCGTCGACGACGTGCCGATGTCCGAACCGGTGTGCACCGACGATCAAGGCGGGGAATAGGCGCCGCTGAAAGACGCCGATCGGGTGAAGCGAGAGGGGCGCCCTTTCGCTCGAACAGTGTTTCGGCGCAAAGAAAAAGCCCCACGCCTCGCGGTGTGCGAGGGTGGAGCTTCTCGTCCGATCGGAGCTCAGGCGGCCGCTTCTGCGACCTCACCGAACGCGCCGGACTCTTCGAGGGTCTTCAGCGTGGTGTCCCAACCCTGCTCGGCGGGGAAGTCGGCCGCGAAGGCCTCGATCTCGGCCTTGATCTTCTCGCCGTGCCCGGCCTCGTTCAGGGCCTTGACGGCCTCGACGAAGGCCTCCGAGCCGGTGGCGAGGTGCAGGTTGCGCCCGTCGGTCAGGTTGCGCAGGTACACGTGCTTGCCGTTGTTGAGCGGGATCAGGTACTTGAACTCACCGAGGACGTTGAGTCCGCCCGCAGCGCCTGCTTTCTGTCCGGCCTTGACGGAAGCGCGTGCGGTTTTCGAAGTGTTGGCTGCCACGCCGGTCTCCTCACCATGTGTGTGTAAGACGAATGTTCGGCCAGACGCAGGAAGCAGCCCGGAAGGGGTGCAGAACCTGGGTTGGACCACAAAAGAAAACCGACAGTGTGCCGGTCAAGCGCAAGTGTAGCTCAGTGGAGTTCCGTGCCGACTAGCACATGGAGCAGGCGTGATGCAGCGAACTCATAGAAAAAGTGAGCGCTAGGAGCGGTTTAAGCCTAGCGCGATCCTTTCGAAGCTGTCAGTATGTAAGTGAGCGGAATAGCGTGCCGGGTTCGAGTTCATCCCTCACTTGACCCGGTCGATACCCGTTGGGCGGCTTCAGGCCGTCTTCACCATCGGCGACGCTTGCGGAGCCGTAAGTTAGACAACCCCACAAGGAGTGAGCCAGTACTCAGATACGCCGATTCCCAAGGAGGTGCGCGATGCAGACACGCGGCGTGATCTACATCCACTCCAGCCCGCCGGCGGTGTGCCCGCACGTCGAGTGGGCGATCGGGCGTGTCCTGGGTACGGCGACGGTCAAGCTCGGCTGGTCGCCGCAGGAGGCCGAGCGCGGCACCATGTGCGCCGAGCGCGCCTGGACGGCCGAGCCGGGAGTCGGCGCCGAGATCGCGAAGGCCTTGGCGCAGTGGCCGATGCTGCGGTTCGAGGTCACCGAGGACCCGAGCGCGGGCGTCGACGGCGAGCGGATCATGCACGTGCCCGGTCGGGGCGTGTACCGCGCGGCGATGAGCGCCGGCGGCGGGATCATGATCGCCGAGGACCGCATCCGGGCGCTGCTGGCGACCACCACGAGCGCCGAGGCGCTGCGAGGCGGGCTGGACCAGCTGCTCGGTCTGGAGTGGGACCGCGAGCTGAGCCCCTACCGCCAGGCGGCCGGCGGCGACGAGCAGTCCTGGCTCTCCCAGGTCAGCTGACCGTAGTAGCGACCGCAGACCGGCCCCGCGCGAATGCGCGGGGCCGGTCGTCCATGTCCGGGCGGTCTCGGTCAGTCGAGGGCGAGGTTGCCGAAGTCGGGGCCCTTGGTGCGGGTGCGCTTGAGCTCGTAGAAGCCCGGCGTCGTCGTCACCGCGTAGACGCCGTCCCACAGCTTCGCGGCGGCCTCGCCCTGCGGGGCCGGGGTGACGACCGGGCCGAACAGGCCGACCCGCTCGCCCTCGTCGTTCTCGACGGCCACCACCGGGGTGCCGACGTCGGTGCCGACCAGGCCGATGCCGCGGTGGTGCGAGGCCTTCAGCGCCTCGTCCCACTGCTCCGTCTCGGCCGCTCCGGCCAGCTCGGCCGGCAGGCCCGCCTTCTCCAGGGCCGCCGGGATGAACTCCTCGGGGTCCTTCACGCCCCGCAGGTGGATCTGGTTGCCCAGGGCGGTGTACAGCCGCCCGAGCGTCTCGTTGTCGTACTGCTCGGCCACGGCGGTGGCGACGCGCACCGCCGGGAGGGTCCCCGGGAGCATCTCGGCGTATTCATCGGGCAGCTCGTCGAGGTGGGGTTCATTGAGCACGTAGAGGCTCATGACGTTCCATCTGATGTGGAGATCGCGAAGCTTCGACGCCTCGATGATCCAGCGGGAGGTCATCCACGCCCACGGGCAGGCGGGGTCGAACCAGAAGTCCACGGTCTTGGTTTCAGCCATGGCGACAGCCTACGCGCCCGCCGGACGGTGATCCGGTTCGATGAAGTTGATCATGGAACGGTGACATACCGGATAAAATTCCCGTTGATGCTGGTTAAAACACGACACGATGACAATCCGGTACATCCGCTCGCCGTCGCGACGAGCTTGCCCACCGGCGTCGAGGTGCTCACACTCGCCGAACTCCGCGACCGTCCCGACGCGGCCCTGCTCGCCCGCCCGCTGCGCTCGGACAAGCACCACCTGCTGACGCTCACCTCCGGCTCGCTGCGCCACTCGGTGGACTTCACCGAGTACACCCTGCGGTCGGGCAACTGGCTGTGGGCGCGCCCGGGCCAGGTGCAGCAGTGGGGCGATCTCGAAGGCGCCGAAGGGACGCTGGTGATGTTCGAGGGCGGCTTCCTGGACCCCGACACCGCGATCGGGGCGGGCTCGGAGGACCCGCACGCGCCGGTGATGCGGGTGCCGGACGCCGAGGCCCACCCGATCCTCCGCGTCGCCGCCAGCCAACTCCAATGGGAGTTCGGGGCCACCGAGGTCCTGCCGCTGGACGTCCGGCTCCAGATCCTGCGGCACCTGCTCGCGGTCCTGGTGCTGCGCGTCGCGTGCCTGCCGGCGCCGGCCGGTCCGGTGCGCGAGCCCGGCGAGGTCTACGCGGCGTTCCGCGACGCCGTCGAGCGCGACTTCGCGAACTCCAGGCGCCTGAACGACTACGCCGCGACGCTGGCGTACTCTCCGCGCACGCTCTCGCGGGCGACGCTGGCGGCGGCCGGGGTGGGCGCCAAGGAGTTCATCGACCGCCGGGTCATCCTGGAGGCCAAGCGGCTGCTCGCCTGCTCGGACGAGGCCGCGGCGCGGATCGGGGCGCGGCTGGGCTTCTCGAGCGCCACGAACTTCAACAAGTTCTTCCACCAGCGGACCGGGACGACGCCGATCGCCTTCCGCACGGCGTGCCTCAGATCCTTAGGCGGCGGCGAAGACCGTCTCGGGTCTGGCGAGCTCGCCGCGCTCGACCATGACGGCGAGCAGCTCGCCGCGCTCGTCGAGGACGGCGTAGCGGCCCTCGATCGCGGCGGCGGCGATGGACTTGCCGTACGAGAGCGCCTTGGCCTCGGCTTCGGTGGCGGTGCGGGTCGGCATGAGCCGGGCGGCGGCCTCGCCCATCGGCAGCGTCCCGAGCGGCCGGCCGTGCTCGCTCCTGTCGGCGAGCTCGTCGAGGGTGGCGGCGGCGTCGAGGCCGAAGCCGCCGACGCGGGTGCGGCGCAGGGCGGTGAGGTGGCCGCCGACGCCGAGGGCCGCGCCGAGGTCGCGGGCGATGGCGCGGATGTAGGTGCCCGAAGAGCAGGAGACGTCGATGTCGACGTCGAGGGACTCGCCGCGGGCGATCCGCCCGACGTCGATGGAGGCGACGGTGACGCGCCTGGGCTCGAGCTCGACGGTCTCGCCTTCGCGGACCCGCTTGTAGGCGCGCTTCCCGTCGATCTTGACGGCGCTGACGGCACTGGGGACCTGGTCGATCTCGCCGACCATCGCGGCCAGGGCCTCGCGCACGGCCTCCTCGGTCACGGCCGAGGCGTCGGCGGTCGCGGTCACCTCGCCTTCGGCGTCGTCGGTGACGGTGGCCTGCCCGAGGCGGATCGTCGCGGCGTAGGCCTTGTCGAGCCCGGAGACGTAGGTGAGCAGCTTGGTGGCCTTGCCGACGGCGACGATGAGCACACCGGTGGCCATGGGGTCGAGCGTGCCGCCGTGGCCGACCTTGCGGGTGCCGCAGATGCGGCGCATCCGCGACACCACCCCGTGCGAGGTGATGCCCTGCGGCTTGTCGACGACGATGATGCCCGGCTGTGGTGAGGTCACGGTCGTACAGGCTAACCGTGGCCGCCGGAGCGGCGGGCGCGGGTGGCTACTGGCGTCGGTCGAGCGATTCCTGGAGGGCGCGCAGCGCCTCCGCCTTCGCTTCGTCCCACTTATTGGGACGCTGTTGGCGCTTGCGGACGTTGACTCTTCTGGTCCTCATCCTCGATACCTTAACGAACGTTCAAGATCACCGCAGCAGGCAATCCACATGATGGGACAAAAATTCTTCAGACGCGCTCGGCGCCGGTGACGATCCAGGCACCGGATCTCATGCGCCACATGATGAGTGCCAGCCGCACCAGCACCGATACGGCGAGCGCGGCCCAGATGCCGGTCAGGCCCCAGCCGAACACCAGCGTGAGCCAGGTCAGCGGCAGGCCCGAGAAGATCGCGATCAGCGTCATGTTCCGCATGAACCGCAGGTCGCCCGCGCCGATGAGGACGCCGTCCAACGCGAAGACCACGCCGGCCAGCGGCAGCATCACCACCAGCCACGGCCACACGTGGGCGAGCTGATCGTGGACCGCCGCGTCATCGGTGAACAGGCGCGGCAGCAGCGGGAGCAGGACGAGCACGATCAGCATGAACACGGTGCCGTAGCCGAGCCCGACCCACGTGACGCGCCTGGCCGAGGCCCGAGCGGCGGCGGGGCGGTCGGCCCCCAGGTCGGCGCCCACGAGCGCCTGCGCGGCGATCGCCACGGCGTCCAGCGCCAGTGCCGCGAAGAACCACAGCTGCATGCCGATCTGGTGCGCGCCGAGGGCGGCCGTGCCGACACGCGCCGCGACGGCCGTCGCAGAGAAGGAGCTGATCTGGAACGCGCTGCCGCGCAGAATGAGGTCGCGGTTGGCGACCAGCTGCTTGGACATGAGCGGCCAGTCGACGCGCAGGCTCACCCGCTCGCGGCGCAGCGCGGCGACGAACAGGGAGCCCGCGATGGCCTGGGCGACGACGTTGGCCCACGCCGAGCCGACCAGGCCGAGCCCGGCCGGGTAGACCAAGATCGGGGCCAGGGCGGCCGAGACCAGGAACGAGAAGGTCACGAACCACATGGGGCGCTTGGTGTCCTGCACCGCGCGCATCCAGCCCTGGCCCGCACCCGCGACCAGGAGGAAGGGCGCGCCGAGGATCGCGACGCGCAGCCACTCGGCGGCGGCTCCGGCGACGGCCGGGGAGTCGCCCATCGCCGCGGTCAGGGCCCCCGCGAAGAGCTCGACGAGCACGATCATCGCCAGGCCCGCGGCGAGAGCGATCCAGGTGCCCTGCACGCCTTCGGCGACGGCCCCGGCCCGGTCGCCCGCGCCGAAGCGGCGCGCGGCGCGGGCGGTGGTGCCGTAGGCGAGGACCGCCCCGATGAACGGGGCGAGGCCCATGAGGGTTCCGCCCAGCGCGAGACCGGCCAGCGGGACCGCCCCGAGATGCCCGACGACGGCCGTGTCGATCAGGAGGTAGACCGGCTCGGCGGCGAGGACGACGAGCGCCGGCAGCGCGAGCGAGGCGATCCGGCGGTACGACGCCGGGCCCTCGCCCGCGGACGGCCCGCGGGCCTCGCCGAGTCCGAGCTCGGCGCTCATGAGGGCTTGCTCTCGCCCTCGTCCTCTTCGTCGTCCTCGCGATACGGGTTGGGGTCACCCGCGTAGCGGGCGCCCTCGGCGAGCTTGTGGACCTCCGCGTCGGCCTGCGCGGCCTGCGCCAGGAGCGCCTCGATCCGGTGGGCGTGCTCGGGGACCGTGTCGGCCACGAACGCCAGCGACGGCGTGTGCCGCATGCCGAGGGCGCGCCCGACGGTGGTGCGCAGATGGCCGGTGGCCCGTTCCAGTGCCGCGGCGGACGACTTCACCTGGTCCTCGTCGCCGAGCACGGTGTAGAAGACCGTCGCCTCGCGCAGGTCGGGCGTCATACGGGCGTCGGTGATGGTGACCATGCCGACGCGCGGGTCCTTGAGCTTGCGCACCGCCTGCGCGGTCAGCTCCATCACCCGCTTGGCCACCTGGGCCTGCTTTGCCGCGTCTGCCATGTCGTTTCCTGCTTCCTACTCACTCGTCTTCGGGGCCGAACAGGCGCCGCCGGGCGCCGAGCAGCTCCACTTCGGGACGCGCGGCGACATGCTTCTCGCACGCGTCGAGAATTTCCTGCACATGGAGGTTATCCCCCGCCACGGCGGCTATCCCGATGGTGGAACGGCCGTGGAGCTCCTGGTGACCGACCTCCGCCACCGCCACGTCGAACCTCCGCAGGGCGGCCACGATCGGGCGCACATAGGAGCGCTTGGCCTTCAGCGAGCGGGAGTCGTCCGGGAGGAGGAGATCGAATTCAACACATCCGGTGAACACCGCTCAAGATTACGCGGCGCCTGCCGCGAACCCCAAGATCTTTTCACCGCCCCGCCGCCGCCGATGCGAGCGGGCCCGCAAGCGGCGCACCGGAGGGCACAGACGAAGGGCTCGGCCGCGGCGATCCGCGCGGCCACGCCCGGAATCGGCTGTTTCGCGATGTGAATCACGTACGCCTGACACCATGGCGGTTGAGGGCACCGCCGCGAACCCGCGGTTCGCGGGCTTCGCCGAGAGGGAGGACCGATGTCAACACCGCAGAGCGGTTGGGACCAGCACAACGAGCCGACGCGGCGCTACCCGGCCGTGCCGCCGAGCGAGCCGGAGGAGGAGGAACCGGTCGTGGAGGCCGGGAAGCTGTGGGCGGGCGGATTCGGCACGGCCGTGGTGGCCGCGCTGGTGGTGCTCGTCGGCATCCTTCTGGTCCGCGGGATCCTGGAGATCGACATCCTCTCGCCGTCGGAGGCCGGCACCTACGGCGACTCCTCGACCACCACGTACGCCTTCGGCGCGTTCGCGGTCGCCATCCTGGCCACCGGCATGCTGCACCTGCTGCTGCTCCTGATGCCGCGGCCGATGAGCTTCTTCAACTGGATCATGATCCTGGCCACGGTCGTCGGGGTCCTCATCCCGTTCACCGTCGTCGCCGACCTCGAGTCGCAGATCGCGACGGGCGCGATCAACCTGGTCGTCGGCATCTGCATCACGAGCCTGCTGGGCTCGGTCGGCGCCATCGCCACCCGCATGCGGGGGAACCGGGGCGCGCGCGTGCGTTGAAGGTAGGGCTGTCCCCACCCCCGAGATGCCAGCCCACCGGCTTCCGGAGACCGCCCCCGGTCTCTAGATTTGACGCATGCGCAAAACACTCCGGCAATTGGGGATCGACACCGCCTACAATCTCTCGTTGTTCCCGATCGCCTTGCCCGCCTTCATCATCACCATCGTCGGCTTCTGCCTGGGCGTCGGCACCGCGGTCATCTGGATCGGCGTGCCGATCATGGCCACGACGCTGCTCGCCATGCGGGGCCTCGCGGCCGCCGGGCGGGCCCAGATCCCCTTCGTCATCCGCCGGGAGCTCACCAAGCCCAGGTACAAGCAGGCGAAGGCCGGCAGCTCGGCGCTGCGCCGCTTCCTGACCGCGCTCACCGACGGCCAGTCATGGCTGAACCTGCTGTGGGCCGTCACGATCTTCCCGGTCTCGATCGCCGGCTTCGCCGTCACCATCGCCTGGTGGTCGGCCTCGGTGGCGGCGCTGGCCTGGCCGCTGTACGGGTGGATCATCTGGCTGGCGACCGGCTCGGATGAGAACGGCCCCGCCATCGCCGCCAGGTGGCTCGGCTGGGGCGACTCCTACGCCGCCGCGGCGGTCCTGACGTTCCTGGCCGGTGCGATCATGGCGACGGCGCTGCCGTGGGTGGTTCGCGGGCTCGCCTTGGCGCAGGGCTGGATCGGCAAAGGCATGCTCACGTCCCTGAGCAGCCTGCACGAGCGCATCGACGAGCTCGCCGAGTCCCGCGACGCGGCCACCTCGGCCGAGGCCGACGCGCTGCGGCGCATCGAGCGCGACATCCACGACGGACCCCAGCAGCGGCTGGTCAGCCTCGGCATGGAGCTGGCGCGCGTCAGGCGCCAGATGGAGGCCAACCCCGAAGCGGCCCAGCAGACCCTGGAGGAGGCGATCACGCAGACCCGCGACACGATCGACGAGCTGCGGGCGCTCTCGCGGGGCATCGCCCCGCCGATCCTGACCGACCGCGGCCTGGAGGCGGCGCTGGCGGCCCTGGCGGCGCGCTCGATGATCCCGGTCGACCTGGACACGTCCGTTCACGGACGGTACCGGTCCACCGTGGAGAGCACCGTGTACTTCGTGGTGGCCGAGGCCCTGACGAACATCTCCAAGCACTCACAGGCGACGCAGGCGTCGGTGGCCGTGGACGACTGGGGCGATAGGCTGGTCGTCTCGGTCGGCGACAACGGCGTCGGGGGCGCGCACGTCTCGAAGGGGCACGGGCTCTCGGGCCTGACCGATCGCATCAAAGCCGCCGAGGGCGAGTGGACCATCGACTCCCCCGAAGGCGGACCGACAGTGATCGTTGCGGAGGTCCCTTGCACATGAACTGCGTCCACACCCGGTCGAAGCGCCGGTGGGCCGACGAGTGCGCGTAGTGGTGGCCGATGACGCGGTCTTGATCCGGACGGGGATCGTGAAGCTCCTGGAGGAATTCGACTGCGAAGTGGTCGCCACGGTCGGAGACGGCGACGCCCTCGTGGAGGCCGTCGCCGAGCACCGGCCGGACGTGTCGGTGGTGGACGTGCGGATGCCGCCGTCCTTCACCGACGAGGGGCTGCGGGCGGCGACCAGGGCCAGGGAGCGCGTGCCCGGCTCGCCGATGCTCATCCTCTCCCAGTACGTCGAGGTGTCCTACGCCGACGACCTCCTGGCCGACGCGCGCGGCGCGGTCGGCTACCTCCTCAAGGACCGGGTCATCGACGTCGACGACTTCATGGACTCGCTGCGCCGCGTCGCGGCCGGCGGGACGGTGTTCGATCCCGAGGTGGTGTCGCAGTTGATGGTGCGCAGACGAAGTGACGATCCGGTGGCGTCCCTGACGCCGCGCGAGCGCGAGGTGCTGGAGCTGATGGCCGAGGGCCACTCGAACCGCGCGATCGGCAAGAAGCTGTTCATCTCCGACGGCGCGGTGGAGAAGCACATCCGGAACATCTTCACCAAGCTCGAACTGCGCAGCGAGGACGGCGACCACCACCGGCGAGTGAAGGCGGTCCTGACCTACCTCAGGTCATGAGCGTTCGAAGCAGACCACGGTGGCACGATGGCCGTTGACCTCGTCGAGCTTGGTGTCACAGGTCAGCAGGGGCACGTCCAGACGCTCGGCCAATGCGAGGTACGCGGCGTCATAGGCGGTGGCGTTCGCGCGAAGCTCCCAGACGCGTGAGAGCAGCGCGCGATGCTGCACCCGCTCGATCGGGGAGGCGATCACCTTGCCGATGAGGCGTTCCGCGACGGTCGTGTCGAGCTTGCCCGACATGGCCAGTCCTCGCAAGGTCTGCGCCGCCTCGAGGTCGATGACCTCCGGCGCCGCGAGCGGGCGATGCACCGCCCACCACCGCAGGCTGCGGTGCGGTGCCTTTCCGGTGAACAGTTCGATCAGAGCCGAATTGTCGATGACCGCTTCAGTCACTGGCCGCGGTTCTCCCGTTGGATCGCCACGATGTCGTCGGTACTCACTCCGCCGGTGGCCGCACGAAGCTCATCGGCCTCGGCGAGCAGCTCGGCCATGGTGGGACGCGAGGCCATGCGGTCGAGCTGAGCGCGCAGATAGGAGGACAGCGACATCCCCTCTCTCGCGGCACGCGTCTTCAACACCGCAAGGGTCTCCTCGGGAACCTCTCGGATCTGCACGTTACGTGCCATGCATGCATTCTACACCAACCGAATGCAACCTTCAGCTACTGGAGCGCCAGGAAACCGCGTTCGACGAGGCGGCGGATCAGCGGGTAGAGCTGGGCGTACAGCATGGCCGTCTCGGCGCCGTAGGTCTCGGCCAGGAGCCGCATCTGAAGACACACCTCGGCCTCGCCGTCGCAGGCGCCGAGGAAGGCCACGAGCAGCGGGTCGATCTGCTCGGCGTAGCGCATGCCGTGCCGCTGCCGGAGCCATTGGCGCTCGACCTCCCAGCCTTCGTCGCCGAGCTCGGCGGCCTGCTGGAGGGCCACGCCGTCGGCGAGCCGCAGGCGCGAGGCCCACAGCGTCTCAGGCTCGAGGTCGACCCCGCGGACGGCGAACCAGTCGGCGACGCGGTCCGACCACGGCGTCTCGACGGCGTGCCTGGCCTCCTCGCAGACGACCTCGCTCGCGCCGTCGATCCGGCGGATGCCGACCATGCCGAAGCCGATCCCTTCGACCTCGTGCTCGTCGAACCAGTCGAGCCAGGCGGCCGCCTGCTCGGCGTCGCCGGTCTCCCCGGAGTCGCGCTGCCAGGTCCGCACGTAGTCCAGCGGGTCGAGGACCTCGCGTTCGACCACCCACGCCAGTGCGCCGGACTCGGGCAGCCAGGCGGCGACCCGCTCCCCCCACGCGGTGCCGCGCACGTGCAGCCAGTTCGCCAGGAACTGCATGGTGCCGCCCGGGTTCAGCAGCCCGGTCGAGGCGGCGGCCAGTTCGGCCGCGACGCCGTCGGCCTCGCGACCGCCGTCCCGGTACCTCCAGCCGTCGCCGGGCGTGGCGACGACGAACGGCGGATTGGCGACGACCAGGTCGAACCGGCGGCCCGCGACCGGCTCCAGCATGTCGCCGCGCAGCAGTTCGAGGTCGACGCCGTTGACCTCGGCGTTCAACGCCGCGAACGCGAGCGCGCGGTCGCTCAGGTCGGTGGCGGTCACGGCCTCGGCGCGGCCGGCCAGCGCCAGGGCCTGGACGCCGCAGCCGGTGCCGAGGTCGAGCGCGGTGCGCGCCTCGGACTTGAGCGCGGCGTCGAGCAGCAGCTCGGAGGCGCCGCCGATGCCGAGGACGTGGTCGCGGGACCGAGCACCGGTGGTGTTCGGCCGCTGGTCGGAGAAGACCGCCCGCTCGTCGGCGAACTGAAGGCCCCATCCGGCGGCCACGCCGCCGGGCGAACGGACCAGCAGCCCGCAGTCGAGGGCCTCGTCGAGACCGAGCGGCGCGAGCGCCGCCGCGGCAGCCCGCTCTTCGACGACCGTGCCGACGGTGAACAGCCTGGTCCACACCCCGATCGGGTCGTCGTCGGCCGCCGCCAGGAGGCCGCGGTAGTCGGCACGGCGGGCGGCTTCCGCCGCTTCGGAGCCGTAGACGGCCGACGGCGCGGCCCGGTCGTAGCCCGACTTCCGCCAGGCCAGACCGAGCCGCGCCGCGGCTCCGCTCTCGAGCAGTCGCACGTGCTCAGTCGCGCGGCTTCTCGCGCATCTCGAAGGCTTCGATGATGTCGCCCTCTTCGATGTTGTTGTAGTTCTTCAAGGTGATACCGCACTCGTAGCCCTCGCGGACCTCGGTGGCGTCGTCCTTGAACCGGCGCAGCGAATCGATCGCGGTCTCGGTGACGACGCCGCCGTCCCGGACCAGCCGCACCTTCGCGTTGCGCTTGATCGAGCCCTTGGTGACGAGGCAGCCCGCGATGTTGCCGAACTTGGAGGAACGGAACACCTCGCGGATCTCGGCCGAACCGAGCTCCACCTCTTCGTACTCGGGCTTGAGCATGCCCTTGAGCGCGGTCTCGATCTCCTCGATCGCCTGGTAGATGACCGTGTAGTAGCGGATGTCCACGTTCTCGCGCTCGGCCATCTCCTTGACGCGGCCCTCGGAGCGCACGTTGAAGGCGATGATCGTCGCCGACTCCTCGTCGCCGGCCGCGGCCAGGTTGACGTCGTTCTCGGTGACCGGACCGACGCCGCGGTGGATGACCCGCAACTGCACCTCTTCGGGAATCTCGAGCCCGACCAAGGCCTCTTCGAGGGCCTCGACCGAACCGGCGCCGTCGCCCTTGAGGATGAGCGAGAGCGTGGTGCGCTCGCCCTCGGCGATGCGGTCCATGAGGTTCTCGAGCGTGGTGCGCGAGGCGCGTGCCGCCTGCTGGGCGGCGCGGCGCCTGGCCTGCCGCTGCTCGGCGATCTGGCGGACCGTGCGGTCGTCGTCGGCCGCGAGGAACACGTCCCCGGCCATCGGGACCGAGGCCAGGCCCTGCACCTGCACCGGGTACGACGGGGTCGCCTCGGTGACGCGGTTGCCGTCGGCGTCGAGCATCGCCCGGACGCGGCCGTAGGCCCCGCCGGCGACGATCGAGTCGCCGACGCGCAGCGTGCCCTTCTGGACCAGGACGCTGGCGACCGGGCCGCGGCCCTTGTCCAGGTGCGCCTCGATCGCGATGCCCTGCGCGTTGCCGGCGACCGGCGCCTCGAGTTCGAGGGCGGCGTCGGCGGTGAGCAGCACCGCTTCGAGCAGGTCCGGGATGCCGATGCGCGGCTTGGCCGCCACGTTCACGAACATGGTCTCGCCGCCGTACTCCTCGGCGACCAGCCCGTACTCGGTCAGCTGCTGGCGGACCTTGTCCGGGTTGGCGTCGGGCAGGTCGGTCTTGTTGACCGCGACCACGACCGGCGCGTTCGCGGCCTTGGCGTGGTTGAGGGCCTCGACCGTCTGCGGCATGACGCCGTCGTCGGCCGCGACCACGAGCACCACGATGTCGGTGACGTTGGCGCCTCGGGCGCGCATGGCGGTGAACGCCTCGTGGCCCGGGGTGTCGATGAAGGTGATCGCGCGGTCTTCGCCGTCGTGCTCGACGTGGACCTGGTAGGCGCCGATGTGCTGCGTGATGCCGCCGGCCTCGCCCGCGACGACGTTCGAGTGCCGGATGGCGTCGAGCAGCTTCGTCTTACCGTGGTCGACGTGGCCCATGACGGTCACGACCGGCGGCCTGGGCATCGCCTCGGTCTTGTCGGCCTCGTCGAGGTCGATGCCGAACTGCGCGAGCAGCTCCTTGTCCTCTTCCTCGGGGCTGACGACCTTGATGTCCCAGTCCAGGTGCGCGCCGAGCAGCTCGAGCGTCTCGTCGGGCACCGACTGGGTCGCCGTCACCATCTCGCCCAGGCCGAACAGCTCTTGGACGAGCGTGCCCGGCAGGGTGCCGATCTTGTCGGCGAAGTCCGACAGCGACGCGCCGCGGGGCAGGCGAATGGTCTCGCCGCCGCCTCGGGGCGCGCCCGACTGCATCTTCGGCGCCGAGAGGTTGTCGAACTCCTGGCGCCTCTGACGACGCGACTTGCGGGACTTGCCTCGGGGGCCGCCGCGGCCGAAGGCGCCGGCCGCGCCGCCGCCTCGGGCCTTGCCGCCGCCGCCCGCACGGCCGCCGCCACCGCGGTAGGGGGCCGGAGCGGCCTGAGGGCCACCGGCACCGCCGGTGCCGCCTCCGCCACCGGCGCCGCCGCCGAAGGTGCCGCGGTAGTTGCCGCCACCGCCACCGCCTCCGCGGCCTCCGCCGCCGGGACGGCCGCCGCCGCGGCCTCCACCGCCGCGTCCGCCTCCTCGGCCGCCGCCATCACGCCCGCCGCCGGCGGGTCGGGACGGCATCATGCCGGGGTTCGGGCGCGGGGGCATCATGCGCGGGCTGGGGCGCGGGCCGCCTGGGCGCTCGCCGCCCTCGCCCGCGGGACGCTGCTTGGATCCGCCGCCGCCAGGTGTGATGCCGAACGGGTTGTTCCCGCCCGGCTTGGGGCCGGGCCGCGGCCCGCCGGGCTTGGGCGCGCCCTCGGTGCGCGAGGCGGGCGCGGGGCCGGGCTTGGGGGCCGACGGCTGGGCGGCGCGCTTCGCGGCCTCTTCCTGCTGCCGCTTGAGCAGCTCTTCGGCGCGCTTCTGCTCGGCGGCGACTTCGATGTCGCGGGCGCTCGCCGGCCTCGGCTCGTCGACCTTCGGCGCGGGCGGAGCGGGCTGCCGCGACGCGGGCCCGGGCTTGGGAGCCGGGGCCTTGGGGGCGGCGGCGCGCTTCTTCGCGGGCGCCTTCTTCGCGGCCTTGACGTCGGTCTTGGCCTGGGCGATCTTGGCGGGACTGGGCGCCGCCGGACGCGGCTTCGGGGCCGCCTTCGCCGTCTCCTTCGCCGGTTCGGCCTGCTTGGCCGCCGGCGCCGCTGGGGCGCCCTTCCCGTCGGCGTACTGCTGGCGCAGTCGACGCGCCACCGGCGCCTCGACCGTGCTCGACGCTGACTTCACGAACTCGCCCATGTCGCTGAGTTTGGCGAGCACTTCCTTGCTCGTCGTCCCCAGTTCCTTCGCGAGTTCATGTACGCGGGGCTTACCTGCCACTGCTCTCCTCACTTCGAGGTCGCACGGGCAGCGCCCGCCGACCTCATCTCTCCACTAGCAACCAGTTCATCGGAGGAACTTCATCGCGTGGTCTTCATTCGGTCTCTACCTGCTTCGTGTGCGGGAGTCGGTCTTTCGGCCGACTCCGACTCGACATGGGCTCGCACCGCCGAGGCGTCGACCGGCCCCTCTATTCTGAGGGACCGAGCGAACGCACGCCTGCGAACTGCCTGGTCAAGGCAGTTCAAATCGTGGTGCACATGGGCTCCGCGGCCGCTGAGGCGGCGTTTCGGGTCCGGAATCAGACGAGTCACGGAACCCTCAGAGCGGTGAACGACGACGCGCAGCAGCTCGGAAGCCGCCGCGCGATCCCGACATCCCACACAAGTGCGGATTGCCGGCGCGTTGCGTTGCGATCCGTTGTTCAGTCTACCTCCCAGACTAGCGACCGCCACCGGCCGGGCCTGTCTCCTCCTTGGCCCCACCCGCCACGTGCGCATCCGATTTGATGTCGATGCGCCAGCCGGTCAGGCGCGCGGCGAGCCGCGCGTTCTGGCCCTCTCGGCCGATCGCGAGCGAGAGCTGGTAGTCGGGGACGACCACCTCGGTCGATCGGGTGGCCTCGTCGACCACCCGTACGGAAAGCGTCTTCGCAGGCGAGAGGGCATTGGCCACGAATTTGGCCGGGTCGGCGTCCCAGTCGACGATGTCGATCTTCTCGCCGCCCAGCTCGCTCATGACCGCCCGGACGCGCGAGCCCATCGGGCCGATGCAGGCGCCCTTGGCGTTGACGTCCTTGGTCGTGGCGCGGACCGCGATCTTGGAACGGTGACCGGCCTCACGCGCGATGGCGGGTATCTCCACCGCGCCCTCGTCGATCTCGGGCACTTCGAAGGCGAACAGCTTCTTGACCAATGCGGGGTGCGTGCGCGACAGCGTCACCTGGGGGCCGCGGGCGGTCCGGTTCACCTGGATGACGATCGCGCGAATGCGCTTGCCATGGTCGTAGGACTCGCCGGGCACCTGCTCGTTGAGCGGCAGGGTCGCCTCGATCTTGCCGAGGTCCACAGTGATGATGCCCCGCTCGTTGCGCTCGCCGTGCGCCTGGACGACCCCGGTGACGATGTCGCCCTCCTTGCCGGAGTACTCGCCGTAGTTCACCTCGTCGGCGGCCTCGCGCAACCGCTGGAGGATGACCTGCTTGGCGGTCTGGGCGGCGATGCGGCCGAAGCCTTCGGGGGTGTCGTCCCGCTCGGAGACGACCTCCCCCTCCTCGTTCAACACTGGCGCGAGAACGGTGGCGTCGCCCGAACTCCGATCCACGACCACACGCGCGCGGTCATCGGCGCCGGGGGTGTGCTTGTAGGCGGTCAGCAGCGCCGATTCGATCGCGCCGAGGATTGTCTCGAAAGGGATGTCGCGCTCGCGTTCCAGTGACCGCAGCGCAGCCAGGTCGATATGCACCCGTTCTCCTTAAAGAAAGTCTTGAGTTGTCCTCACCGGAGCCGCCATGCGCGCGAGCCCGGCGCCCTCGGACGCCTATTTGAGCTCGATCTGCACCTTGCCCGACCCCAGTTCGGCATAGGTAGCCGAACGGCTCGCGCCGTCGACTTCTAGTTCAATCCCCCGCTCGTCGGCGGCCACGACTCGCCCGGTGACGGGCTCCTCCCCGATGTGCACGGCCACCAAGCGCCCAATATTACGCCGCCAGTGCCGAGGCTCGGTCAGCGGACGGTCCACGCCTGGAGAGGACACTTCCAGGGTATAGGCAGTGTCGGCGAACGGGCCTCCCGTGCCGTCGGCCGTATCCAACGCCTTCGATACGGCCTTCGAGACGACCGCGACGTCGTCGAGGTTCACGCCGCCGTCGGCGTCGACCAGTATGCGCACCAACAGCCTCCGGCCGGCCTTGGTGACGGTCAGACCCTCCAGGTCGAACCCCGCCTTCGCCACGGCCGGGGCGACGATCGCCTCCACTTCGGCTTGCTGTTTCGATGCCATTGCCTCTCCTTCTGCGCCTATTTCGCCGAGATTAACCGCCCCGCGACACAAACGAAAGTCTGCCTGCGAAACTGATGGGGTGTTCACGACCCGACGCGGACTCCTCGTCGGTGCGGCCGTTCTCGCGACGGCCGGATGCACCGATACTCCAGTCAAGCTCATCGAATCCGACGCCGACCTCACCGCGCTCCTGCGAGGGGCGCGGTCGCTCGCCTCGGCCGCCGAGTCGCTCGGCTACACCGACATCGCCGCCGACCACACCGCCCACATCGAGACCCTCGAGCGACTGCTGCTGCCCAATGTGGTCGAAGAGGAGGAGGCGGCGCCGTCCATCGCCGACGCCGCGGCGCTGGCCGAGGCCGAGAGCGAGGCGAGCGGCGTGGCCCGCGAGGCCTGCCTGACGACCACGGGCGACTACGCGGTGCTCTTCGGCGAGATCGCCGCCAGCCGCGCCGCCCACGCGGCGGTGATCGCGTGACGGTCGTCGACACCGGGCTCGCGGGCGAGTACGCCGCGATCCACGCCTACGGGACCGCCGCCGTGCACCTGAGCGGTGCCCCGCGCGACCTGGCCGAGGCGCTCGAGGCCGAGCACCGCGACCGGCGCGACGCGCTGCTGGACTTCTACGACGGCCACGGCATGGAGGCGGCCCCCGCCCAGGCCAGCTATGACATCGACCCGATCGGGGACGCCGAGGCGGCCCAGGCGCTGCTGCTCGACGTCGAGGAGCGGCTGGCCACCACGTGGCGGGCGGGCGTGGCGTCCGAGGAGCCCGCCGAGCGGGAGATCTGCCTGAACATGCTCACGGCCAGCGCCGAGGCGCTGGCGCGCTGGAGGATCGCCGTCGGCGAGGCGGCGGCCGCCCCCTGGCCGGGCAGGCCCGCCTAGTACCCGAGGCGGCCCCGCCACCAGACACATACTCGATATGCGATACTCAGTATCTCCAAGTGCTCGGCAGGGCTCGGCAGGCCTGCGAGCCGTACCTTTGCGAGGTCATACATGAGTGTCAAACACAGCCTGCTGGCGCTGCTCGAACGCGGGCCCGCCTACGGCTACCAGCTGCGGGCCGCCTTCGAGAGCGCCACCGGCTCCACCTGGCCGCTCAACATCGGCCAGGTCTACACCACCCTCTCGCGCCTCGAACGCGACGAGATGGTCGAGGCGCTCCCGGAGAACGAGTCCGGCCAGCGCCCCTACCGCATCACCGAGGCCGGGAAGCGCCACCTCGCCGGCTGGTTCGCCTCCCCGGTCCGGGCCGCCGACCGCCCCCGCGACGAGCTGACGATCAAGCTCGCCCTGGCCGTCACCACGCCGGGCGTCGACGTCGCCGACGTCATCCAGCGCCAGCGGGCCGCCACCCTGCGGACCCTCCAGGAGTACACCAGGCTCAAGGCCGACGACAGCGCCGACCTGGCCTGGAAGCTCGTCCTGGAGTCGATGATCTTCAGAGCCGAGGCCGAGATCCGCTGGCTCGACCACACCGAGGCCGTCGTCGCGCGGGCCGAACTGCCGGCCCCGTCCCCTTTCGGTCACTACGAACCCGACCCTGAAACCTCAGCCCCCCTCGAAGAGAAGCGGTAGGCCCCACCATGACCGTCCTGCACCTGCGGGGCGTGAGCCGTGTCCACGGCGACGGCGAGAACGCCGTCCACGCCCTCGTCAACGCCGAGCTGTCCATCGAGTCCGGAGAGCTGGTGGCCATCATGGGCCCCTCCGGCTCCGGCAAGTCCACCCTGCTCAACCTCGCCGGGGGCCTCGACGCGCCCACCTCGGGCGAGGTCATCGTCGAGGGCACGCCGCTCTCGACGCTCTCCAAGAAGAAGCTGGCCGCGCTGCGCCGCCGCCACGTCGGCTACGTCTTCCAGGACTACAACCTGGTGCCGAGCCTGACCGCCGCCGAGAACGCGGCCCTGCCGCTCGAACTCGACGGCATGGGCGTCGGCAAGGCCCGCAAGGCCGCCCTCGCCGCGCTCGAAGAGGTGGGCCTCGACGCCCAGATCGCCGACCGCTTCCCCGACGAGGTCTCCGGCGGCCAGGCCCAGCGCACCGCCATCGCCCGGGCCCTGATCGGCGAGCGGCGCCTGGTGCTGGCCGACGAGCCCACCGGCGCGCTCGACTCGACCACCGGCGAGGACGTCCTCAAGCTCCTGCGCAAACGCTGCGACCAGGGAGCGGCGGGCCTGCTGGTCACCCACGACGCCCGCCACGCCGGCTGGGCCGACCGGGTCGTGTTCCTGCGCGACGGGCGGATCGTCGACTCCTCCACGCCGCTCGAGAAGCCCGAGTCCCTGCTCGAAGGGGCCGAGTGATGCTCTCCGGCCTCCGGCTCTCCTTCCGCATCGCGCGCCGCGAGGCGCTGCGCTACAAAGGCCGCTCGGCGCTGTCGATCGCGCTGCTGGGCATCCCGCTGCTGGGCGTCTCGCTCGGCGCGAGCGCCTGGGACACCATGAACCTCTCACCGGTGGAGACGGCCGAGCAGAAGCTCGGCGAGAACGACGCCCACATCCGCTTCGACTGGGAGGGCGTCCCGGTCGTCCAGCACATCTGGGACGAGGAGTGGGGCTGGACCGAGCCCGTCGAGGAGACCGGCGACATGCCGCAGGAGGCCACGGTCTCCGAGGCCCAGATCCTGGCCGCCCTGCCCGAGGGCAGCACCATCGCCCCGTACGACACCATGGGCTTCCAGGGGTCGATCAGCGTCGAGACCCCCGACGGCGTCGGCTCCGTCCAGACCGCCGGATACGAGCTGTCGAACCCGATGTACGAGGCCGCGGGCCTCGAGTACCTCGAAGGCGAGGCGCCCGGCAGCGGCCAGATCGTCCTGTCCCAGGCGGCGGCCGACTACACGGGCGCCGGCGTCGGCGACGCGGTGACCCTGGCCGACGGCACGGCCGAGTACACGGTCAGCGGCATCGTCGAGCTCCCGTGGGAGCTCAACACCCCCTTCGCCATCGGCGACGCCTTCGAGCCGTCCTCTACGGGATGGCTGGTCGACACCCCCGAGGAGTTCACCTACGACGACGCACTGGCGCTCAACGAACTGGGCATGTACGTCTGGTCCACGCCGCTGGCGGCCGACCCGCCGACCGAGCTCCCCGCGGACTGGGTCGGCGGCGACGGCGGCTACACGGCGATGGTCGTCGGCCTGATCGCCACGGTCGTGGTCGTGGAGGTCATCCTCCTGGCAGGACCGGCCTTCGCCATCAGCGCCCGCCGCCGGGCCCGCGAATTCGCCCTCATGAGCGCCGCCGGGGCCGCCCCGAGACACCTGCGCAACACCGTGCTCGCGGGGGGCCTGCTGTTCGGCCTCATCGCGGCCGTCATCGCGGTGGCGGTCGGCGTCCTCGCGGTCTGGGCGGCCACACCGCTGATGGAGAGCGTGGTCGGGCACCGCAGCGCGGGCCTGCGGGTGTGGCCGATGATGCAGACGGTCATGGTCGGCTTCGCGGTCGCCACCGGACTGCTCTCGGCGCTGGCGGCCGCGATCAGCGCTTCCCGGATCAATGTGGTGGCCGCTCTGGCGGGCCGCATCCCTCGCCGCAGGCTGAAGAAGCGCTGGCCGATCATCGGCCTGATCACGGTCGGCGTCGGCATGGCGGCCGGCTTCGCCGGGGTCGTGCTGTGGAGCATGCCGCTGATGGCGGCGGCGATCGTCGCCATCCAGCTCGGGCTGGTGATGTGCACGCCGCTGCTGGTGTCGCTGGTCGCCAAACTGGGCCGGTGGCTGCCGCTGGCGCCGCGCATGGCGCTGCGCGAGGCCAGCCGCAACCGCGGCTCGACCGCCCCGGCGATCGCGGCCGTCATGGGCGTCGTGGCCGCCGGGATCGCCCTGTCGCTGACCGTCGCGGCCGACAACGTCCGCTGGCAGCAGAACAACGTGCACACGTTGCCGCAAGGGGCCCTGTCGGTGAGCCTGAGCAGCGAGGGCCAGTTCGACGAGTCCGCTCAACTGGCCGAGCCGGACTTCGACGCGGGATTCGCGCAGGTCGAGCGGATGCTGTCCGAGCAGTTGGACGAGCTGGAGACCCACCGGATCGTCGAGTACACCACGGCTCCCCACTGCGACCCCTATCTCGCCGAGATGGGCCCCGGGGCCGAGCCGACGCCGGCAGGGTGCCTGTTCAACTACTACGCCGAGCGCCCCGAGGACAACCGGTGCCCGTACTGGACGGCGGACATCTCGAGCGACGAGACCAACGAAGCCGCGGTGGAAGAGGCGCGGAACGATTCGCGCTGTGACGAGACGATGTCGTCGACCGACCACTACAGCCATACGCCCGGTTCGGACGACCCGGCGGTCGTGGCCGCCTACACCGAGTTGGAGGGGGCCGAGCTCGACGAGGCGGTGGCGTTCCTGGAGGACGGCGGCGTCCTGACCTCCGACCGATGGAAGGTCAACGACGACGGCAACGTCGAGTTCACCCTCGTCTACACCGGCGAGGAGGAGGGCGAGGAGCGCCAGGAGGTCGTGGAGCTCCCCGCGATGACCGTCGACAAGGGCCTGCTGGGGTACAACCAGCTCTTCCTGGGTCCGGCCGCGGCCGAGCGGCTGGGACTGATCCCGGACCCGTGGAGCGCCGAGTACCTGCTGGAGACCTCCACCGAGGTCACCGACACCCTCGAGCAGGAGCTCGCGGGCGAGTTCGAACGGGCCCCGATCGGCGGCTTCTGGGTGAACTTCGAGGTCACCGATTACACCGACGACCTGATGTTCTACTTCATGCTGGCCGTGGCCGCGCTGTGCGGCATCGTCGCGCTGGGCGCCACGGCGGTCTCGACCGGGCTGATCATCGCCGAGTCGAAGGCCGACATGACCACGCTCGGGGCCGTCGGCGCCGAGCCGAAGGTGCGCAAGCGGTTCGCGATGTGGCAGACGGTCGTGATCGCCTTGCTCGGCGCCGGGATGGGGACAGCCGCCGGTTTGCTGGGCTACGCCCTGATCCGCGAGGCGCTGAACCGGGGCCTCCAGAACACCTACCCGTGGGAAACGCTGTACGGCTGGGAGCTGCCGTGGGTGAACTTCGGGGTCTCGCTCCTGGCGGTGCCGCTCATCGCGGCGGTGGGCGCGCTGCTGTTCACCAAGGCGAAGCTGCCCAGCGAGCGCCGACTCACGTAGCGGAGACAGGAAGCGGCGGCGCCGGATCAATCCCTCGGAGACGTTGACATCTCTGTGACCGGCGCCGCCTCGTTCACCCTACGAACGCCGCACCAGTTCGCGGCCCGCGAGCGCCGCTCAGCCCTGTCCTTCGGGGGTTCCGGCGGCGGGCGCGCCGCCCGAGGGCATGGTCAGGATCTCCGCGCCGTCGTCGGTGACGAGGATGGTGTGCTCGAACTGGGCCGACCACTTGCGGTCCCGCGTCACGGCGGTCCAGCCGTCGTCCCACATCTCCGGCTCGGCCGTGCCGAGGTTGATCATCGGCTCGATCGTGAACGTCATGCCCGCCTCGATCTCGACGTCGAGCCGGGGGCTGTCGTAGTGCGGCACGTACAGGCCCGAGTGGAAGGCCGTCCCGATGCCGTGGCCGGTGAACTGGCGGACCACCCCGTAGTCGAAGCGGGAGGCGTAGGCCTCGATGACCTTCCCGACCACGTTCAGCCGCCGCCCCGGCCGCACGGCCTTGATCCCCCGCATGGTGGCCTTCCACGTCCGCTCCACCAGGAGCCGCGCCTCCTCCGAGACGTTCCCGGCCAGGAAGGTCGCGTTGCAGTCGCCGTGGACGCCGCCGATGAACGCGGTGATGTCGACGTTGACGATGTCGCCGTCCTCGACGCGGGTCGAATCGGGGATGCCGTGGCAGATGACCTCGTTCAAAGAGGTGCAGCACGACTTCGGAAACCGCTTGTACCCCAAGGTCGACGGATAGGCGCCGTGGTCGCACAGGTACTCGTGGACGATCCGGTCCAGCTCGTCGGTCGTCACGCCCGGCGCGACGGCCTTGCCCACCTCGACGAGCGCGTCGGCGGCCAGGCGGGCGGCGATCCGCATCCGCTCGACGGTCTCGGCGTCCTTGATCTCGGAGCCGGTGAACGGCCGCGGGCCCGGCCTGTCGACGTATTCGGGCCGCTCGATGGACTCGGGGACGGGCCGGCGGGGGCTCTGCTTGCCCGGTCGCAGAATGGGACGAACACTCATCGGCCAAGCCTATCGTCCGTGCCGTTGGGAACCATTGAGACGTCTGCGACACCGTTACAGATACGCAGCCGAAATTCGCGCCTCGGGGCGGCAAAACCTCTTGCGTTCCGCGCGAATTCGCAGCATGCTGATGGGCATCAGTGTCCACTCGGCGACATGAGCGAGCCGCCCGCCGGACTCGTCTCCGCCCATGAAGCATTGCGAAACCGAGCCGGTGCGGGGCGCCGCTCCCGTGGCAGTGCCGCGGCCTCTGTTCGCGCAGAGACCGCGGTGTACGACACCTCCCGCGGTCGAGCGCCCCGCCTGTCCAACCCAGGTGATCGCGGCAGTCGCTCCGCGCCGGCTCACATCCTTCGAGGACCAGTCTATGGCCCGCCCGCTCGCCCGCGGCCCGCTCAGGCCGCCTCGAGCTCCTTGGTCGGGTCCTCCGCGCCGCCCTCCTTCTTCTCGGCCGCCTCGGACTTCCCGGGCGGCTCCTCGGCGACGACCTCTTGGGACAGCCGCTCCCAGAGCATGCCGCCGGAGTGGGCCAGGGCGCCGACGATGGAGGGCACGAACGGCAGGATCCAGTCGGCGAGGAAGCCGTCGTGGGGCATGTTCAGCACGAGCATCGCCGAGCCGGCGCACAAGAGGCCCTGGAGGGTGCCCCGCCAGGCCGCGCGGGTGCCGTCGGCGACGGCGGCGCGGCGCTCGGAGGACGGGTCGTGGAACTCGCTGATCCCGACGGTGTCCCTGCGTCCGAGGTAGGCGCCGACGACGGCCTGCACTGCGGTGCCGGCGATGACCGCGGCGATGAGGCTGTTCTTGGTGACCACGTACACGAGCGCGAACAGCGCCCCGCCTCCGGCGATGGTCAGCGCGGCCCTGATCCAGTCGGTCTTCTCACCGGGATACCAGTAGTACTTGGTGACACCCTCGGATATCTGTCGGACGATCTTCCCCATGGCGGTGGCTCCCCCTTCGAGGGCGGCGACAAGGTCCGCGCCTGTTCGGCACGAATGTCATTATCGGGTGTCGCGTCCGGCCGGCACGGTGAATCCCCCGAGTCACCGAAGTGAATTTTCGCCCTAGAAGGGCGTTACTGTCGGTTTCCCGGTTCGATGGTGAGTCGTGGCCTGCGACTGCATACCAGCGTAAGGACAACAGGCCACGATCGTAAGTCGCGTACCCGACAGTCAGAGCACCTGAACGACCGGACCGGCGAGCTCCTTCAGCTCGTCCGGCAGTTCGGCGCCCATCTCCTCGGCGAGGCGGACGGCCTCCTCGATGAGGGTCTCGACGATCTGCGACTCGGGCACGGTGCGGATGACCTCGCCCTTGACGAAGATCTGGCCCTTGCCGTTGCCGCTTGCCACCCCGAGGTCGGCCTCGCGGGCCTCGCCGGGGCCGTTGACGACGCAGCCCATGACGGCCACGCGCAGCGGGACCGGCAGCCCTTCGAGCCCGGCGGTGACCTGCTCGGCGAGCGTGTAGACGTCGACCTGCGCCCTGCCGCACGAAGGGCACGAGACGATCTCCAGGCCGCGCTCCTTGAGGCCGAGCGACTCCAGGATCTGGTTGCCGACCTTGACCTCCTCGACCGGCGGGGCCGAGAGGGAGACTCGGATGGTGTCGCCGATGCCCTCGGCCAGGAGCGCGCCGAAGGCGGCGGCGGACTTGATCGTCCCCTGGAAGGCCGGACCGGCCTCGGTGACGCCGAGGTGCAGCGGGTAGTCGCACTGCTCGGACAGGAGCCGGTAGGCCTTGATCATGACGACCGGGTCGTTGTGCTTGACCGAGATCTTGATGTCGCGGAAGTCGTGCTCCTCGAACAGCGAGGCCTCCCACAGCGCCGACTCGACCAGCGCCTCGGGCGTGGCCTTGCCGTACTTGGCGAGCAGCCGCTTGTCGAGCGAGCCGGCGTTGACGCCGATGCGGATCGGGGTGCCGGCGGCCTTCGCGGCCTTCGCGATCTCGCCGACCTTGTCGTCGAACCTCTTGATGTTGCCGGGGTTGACGCGGACGGCGGCGCACCCGGCCTCGATCGCGGCGAAGACGTACTTCGGCTGGAAGTGGATGTCGGCGATGACCGGGATCTGCGACTTCTTCGCGATGACCGGCAGCGCGTCGGCGTCGTCCTGCGTCGGGCAGGCGACGCGGACGATCTGGCAGCCCGTGGCCGTGAGCTCGGCGATCTGCTGGAGCGTGGCACCGATGTCGGCGGTCTTGGTCGTGGTCATGGACTGGACGCTGACGGGCGCCCCACCGCCGACGAGCACGCCGCCCACGTTCAGCTGCCGGGTCCGCCTGCGCGGGGCGAGCGGTTCGATTTCGGGGCGTTTGGAGGGAATACCGAGGTTCACAGCGGTCATGAGGCCAGTCTCCACCCTACTGACGCGGATCAGTTAAAGATCGTGATCGGATTGACGATGTCGGCGGTGATCGTCAGCAACATGAACCCGCCGAGCACTATGATCACAGCGTAAGTCAGCGGCATCAGCTTCAAGTAGTCCACTCGGCCCGGGTCGGGCCTGCCGCGCTTGGCGGCCACCCACGACCGCACCTTCTCGTACCAGGCGATGGCGATGTGTCCGCCGTCCATCGGCAGCAGCGGCAGCAGGTTGAACACGCCGATGAAGTAGTTCAGGACCACCAGGAGCATGAAGAACATGGCCCACTGGTCGTACTGGACCATCTCGCCGCCCAGGCGCGAGGCCCCGACGACGCTGACGGGGGTGTCGTCGGCGCGTTCGGCGCCCCAGATGGAGTCCCACAGCGGCGGGATCTTGGAGGGCAGGTCGGCGAGGGCGACGAAGGTCTCGCGGAACATGTCGCCGGTGAAGGAGGCGGTCTCGCCGATGCCGTCGACGGGGCCCGCCGTGACCGTCGCGGGGATCGAGGGGTCGAGGTAGACCGAGACGCCGAAGCGGGCGACGGTCTCGGTGGTGCCGTCCTCCAGCTGGACTTCGGCGGCGTACGGGGTGACCTGGAGGACCTGCTCGGCGCCGTCGCGTTCGACGGTGACCTCGACCGGCTCCTCGGGAGTGAGGCCGCCGACGGCCTCGAGGAGGGAGTCCCAGTCGGTGACCGCGGTGCCCTCGACCGCGGCGATGCGGTCGCCGTCGCGCATCCCGGCCTCGTAGGCGGGGCTGGGCTCGTGGGCGTCGGTGCAGGTGAAGTCGATGGTGGCGTCGTCGGGCGGGATGCATTCGGCGACGTCGACGGTCGAGGTCTGCTGGGACTGCTCGTAGGCCTCGGCGCGCTCGGGGTTGGCGATGCCGACGAAGGAGACGAGAATCCACAGCACCACGAATCCGAGGATGAAGTGCGTGACCGAGCCGGCGGCGAGCACGACGGTGCGCTGCCACAGCGGCTTGCGCCAGAAGACGCGCTTCTTGTCGGCCTCGGTGACCTCTTCCTCCTCCTCTTCGAGGGGGGTCATGCCGACGATCTTGACGAAACCGCCGAGCGGGATGCCCTTGACCCCGTACTCGGTCTCGCCTTTGCGGAAGGACCACAGGGTGGGGCCGAAGCCGACGAAGTAGCGAGTGACCTTCATGCCGAACGCCTTGGCGGTCAGCATGTGGCCGAACTCGTGCAGGCTCACTGATATGAGGATCGCCAGCGCGAACAGGATGATCCCGGTGGTGTAGGCCAGCAAGTCTTGACTCCTTCTATCGCTCCAGTCAGGCTGACGCCTGCGGAAGCCTAAATCGGCGGCGCGTCCAACACTAGCTGGCGCGCGCACGAGCGCGCCCAGTTCTCCGCCTCGAGTACGTCTGCGACACTGCCGGGTCGGCCGCCGCTCCCTGCGTAACCGCCGGGGGCGGCGTCGATGACGGCCGCGACGGTGTCGACGATGCCGAGGAACGGCAGCCGCCCCTCGCGGAAGGCGGCGACGGCCTCCTCGTTGGCGGCGTTGTAGACCGCGGGCATCACTCCCCCGGCCCGTCCGGCGTCCTTGGCGAGGGCCACCGCGGGGAAGGCGGTCTCGTCGAGCGGCTCGAAGTGCCAGTCGCCGGCCTTCGTCCAGTCGACGGGGCGGGCCGAGCCGGGGAGGCGGTCGGGCCAGGCGAGGGCGTGGGCGATGGGCAGGCGCATGTCGGGCGGGGAGGCCTGGGCGATGGTGGAGCCGTCGGTGAACTCGACCATGGAGTGGACGATCGACTGGGGGTGGACGACGACGCCGATGCGGTCGTAGTCGACGCCGAACAGCTCGTGCGCCTCGATGACCTCGAGGGCCTTGTTGACCATGGTGGCGGAGTTGATGGTGACGACCGGGCCCATGCTCCAGGTGGGATGGGCGAGGGCGTCGTCGAGCGTGACCTCGGTGAGCTGCTCGCGGCTCTTGCCTCGGAAGGGGCCGCCGGAGGCGGTGAGGACGAGCTTCGCGACGCGTTCGGCCTCGCCCGAGCGCAGGCACTGGGCGAGCGCGGAGTGCTCGGAGTCGACGGGCACGACCTGGCCGGGCGCGGCGATCGCGTGCACCAGAGCGGCCCCGGCGATCAGGGACTCCTTGTTCGCCAAGGCCAGCTGCCGGCCGGCCTTGAGGGCGGCGAGGGTGGGCTCGAGGCCGATGGAGCCGGTGATGCCGTTGAGCACGGTGTGGGCCGGGTAGGTGGCGAGCTCGGCCATGGCCGAGCGGCCCGCCAGGAGCTTCGGCATCTTGAAGCCGCCGGTGTCCCAGCCGCGTTCCTTGGCGGCGGCGAACAGGCGCAGCTGGACGGCCTCGACGGCGGTGGCGTCGGCGACGGCGACCGCCTCGGCGCCCAGTTCGACGGCCTGCTCGGCGAGCAGAGCCGGATCGCTGCCCTGGGCGCCGACGGCGACGACGCGGAAGCGCTCGGGGTTGGCTCGGACGATGTCGATGGCCTGCGTGCCGATGGAGCCGGTGGAGCCCAGCAGCACGATCTCGCGGAGATCTGTCACGCGGCCATTATGAGCCACCCGGCGCTAGCGGAACACCACCGTCTTGGTGCCGTTGAGGAGGATGCGGTCGTCGAGGTGGGCGGCGAGGCCGCGGGCCAGGCAGGTCGACTCGAGGTCGCGTCCGGCGGCGACGAGGTCTTCGGGGCTCATCGCGTGGTCGACGCGGGCGACCTCCTGGTCGATGATCGGGCCCTCGTCGAGGTCGGAGGTGACGTAGTGGCAGGTCGCGCCGATGAGCTTGACGCCGCGGGCGTGCGCCTGGTGGTAGGGCCTAGCGCCCTTGAAGCTGGGCAGGAAGGAGTGGTGGATGTTGATGATCCGCCCCGGCAGCTTGGCGCAGAACTCGGGCGAGAGGATCTGCATGTAGCGGGCCAGGACGACCACGTCGATGCCTTCGGACTCGATGAGTTCGAGCAGCTGCTGCTCCTGGGAGGCCTTCCCCTCGGAGCCGACCGGCAGGTAGTGGAACGGCACGCCCGAGGAGGCGGCCAGGTCGGACCAGTCGGGGTGGTTGGAGGCCACGGCGGCGGCCTCGCCGTGCAGCGCGCCGATCCGGAAGCGGTACAGCAGGTCGTTGAGGCAGTGGCCCTGCTTCGAGGCCATGATCAGCACGCGCGGCTTGACGTCCCGGTCGTGCAGGCGCCACTCCATGTCGAACTCGCGGGCGATCTCGGCGAAGCCGACGGCCAGCTCGTTCCGGGCGCTCGCAGCCGTGCTGTGCTCTTGGTTCCCGGCCGGCGCCGTACTGTGCCCATGGTTCCCGGCTGGCGCCGTGAACTCGACCCTCATGAAGAACCGTCCGGAACCGTGCTCGGAGAACTGCTGCGAGTCCTCGATGTTGGCGTTGCGGCGGGTCAGGAATCCCGAGACGGCGTAGACGATGCCGAGGCGGTCGGGGCACGAGAGCGTGAGCACGAACTTGCTGGTCATCCCACTAATGGTACGGGCATCGCGGCGCGGGCGGCAATCGAGTCCGCCGCAGCCGGGGCACTCGGACGGCGGTGGGGAGGGCCCGCGGGCCCTCCCCACCGGTCATTCGGTTCGCTTAGCCGATGGCGGCCTCGGACTCGGTGATGAACTGCTCGGTGGCCTGGTCCGGCGTGAGGTCGCCGAACAGGAGCGGCTCGTAGACCCGCAGCATGATGTCGGGGATCTGCCCCGCGCCGATCGGCGGGACCGGCGGGCCCTCGCCGAGCTCCGGCGTGAGCGCGGTGATGAACTCCGCGCCCCGCTTGTCGGCGTCGGGCAGGCCCGGCAGGATCCGCTCGCGCTGGTCGAGGTTGGCCGGCAGGCCGCGGTCGGTGAGCGTCAGGTCGATCGACTCGTCGCTGTTGAGCAGGAAGTCGATCAGCTCCCCGACCGTGTCCGGGTCACTGGTCTCAGCGGAGGCCGCCCAGAACATCGCCGGCTTGAGGTAGAGGCCCGGCTGGGTGCCGGAGGTCTCGCCGGGGACGCGCAGGAGCAGCAGCTCGCCGCCGAGGACCGCTTCGAGCGCCCCGACCTGGTTGGTCCAGTAGAACTCGGTGGCGCCCGCGCCGGTGGCCAGCGGAGCCTGGTCCTGGCCGGCCGCGGCGGCCTCCACGACCTCGGTCGCCGACGGGATCGCCTCGGCGGCCAGGGCCTCGTTCACCATCGTCCACCACTCGGTCATGGTCTCGGGGCTGAAGCCGAGCCCGCCCTCGGGCGTGTAGAGGCTCTCGCCCTTCTGCCGCGCGAAGACGTTGAACAGCGCCTCGTTGTTGAACGAGACCGCGGAGTTGCCGACCTTGTCGGTGGCGGCCGAGATGTCGATGATGAAGGCCATGAAGTCTTCCCACGACCACGTCGTGTCGTCGGGGAGCTCCAGGCCGGCCTCCTCGACGATCGTCGGGTTCACCAGCAGGCAGAGGGAGTTGACGCCGGTGCCGATGCCGTAGGTCGTGCCGTCGAGCTGGCCGCCGGCGAGCACCGCCGGGTCGAGCTTCGAGAAGTCGATGCCGATGTCGTCGAGCGCCAGCAGCGTGTTGCGCTCGGCGTACTCGCGCAGGTAGCGCTCCTCGTGCTGCATCACGTCGGGGGCGTTGCCGCCCGAGACCGAGACGTTCAGGGCGTCCCAGTAGCCGCTCCAGTCGGCGACGGACTCCTCGATGCTGACGCCTTCGTTGGCCTCCTCGAAGGCCGTGATGATCTGGCGGGTGTACTCGTGGCGGGGGTCGGAGCCCCACCACATCATGCTCAGTTCCCCGGATCCGCCTTCGTCGTCGTTGCCGCAGGCGGCCAGCAGCGGAGCGGCGGCCGCTCCGAACAGGCCGGCCTTGGCGAGCGTTCGCCGACTCAGGCCCGAGGGGTTGTTTGACTGCATCTTCTCCATCCTTTCAGGAGGATGATCGTTGGTTGCCGTGTTATTTGATGCCGGTGGTGGCGATGCCTCGGACGAGGTACCGCTGGCCGGCGAGGAAGAACCCGAAGATCGGGCCCAGCGCCACGATGGACATTGCGAAGAGGGAGCCCCAAGAGGTCTGTCCTTGGGCGTCGAGGAATAGCCGCAATGCCAGTGGCACGGTCTGAAGGTCGATGTCGCGGAGGTAGATCAACTGCGAGTAGAAGTCGTTCCACGTCCAGATGAAGGTGAAGATGGCGGTGGTGGCCAGGGCGGGCACGCACAGCGGCATGATCACGCGCAGGAAGGTGCCCCAGTAGCTGCACCCGTCGATCTGGCTCGCCTCGTCCAGCTCGCGCGGCAGACCGCGGATGAACTGCACCATCAAGAAGATGAAGAACGCGTCGGTGGCGAGCAGCTTGGGCACGATCAGGGGCCAGAAGGTGTCGATCCATCCGAAGTTGTTGAACAGGATGTACTGCGGGATGATCACGACGTGGATGGGGAGCATGATCGTCGCCAGCATGATCGCGAACAGCATGCCCTTGAGCGGGAAGTTCAGCCTCGCGAAGGCGTAGGCGGCCATGGAGCAGGAGACCAGGTTGCCGATGATGGCTCCGGCCACGATGACCATCGAGTTGAAGATGTACGTGTGGAACGGGTGCGGCAGGGCGGTCCAGCCGTCGACGTAGTTGCGCCACTCGAAGGTCGAGGGGAACAGGCTCGGGTCGGAGAAGATCTCGTCGAGGGGCTTGAACGAGGCCGACAGCATCCACAGCAGCGGATAGATCATGACCATCGCGAAGAGGATGAGACCCAGGTGGATCAGCAGGCGGCGCAGCGCTCCCAAGTCACGGCGCTGCCGTCGGCGGCGCGGAGGGGATACGGGGGTCAGAGTCTCAGTCGCCATAGAACACCCAGAATTTCGACATCAGGAAGTTGAGGGCCGTGAACAGGCCGATGATCATGAGCAGGAGCCAGGCCAGGGCCGAGGCGTAGCCCATGTCGAAGGCCGTGAATCCGCGGTCGTAGAGGTAGAGCGTGTAGAACAGCGTGGAGTCCGACGGCCCTCCCTTGCCGCCCGAGACGATGAACGCCTGGGTGAACGCCTGGAACGCGTTGATGATCTGGAGCACCAGGTTGAAGAAGATGATGGGCGTCAGCAGTGGGACGGTGATGTTGAAGAACCGCCGCACCGGGCCGGCGCCGTCCACCCTGGCGGCCTCGTAGTACATCGCGGGGATCTGGCGCAGGCCGGCCAGGAAGATGACCATGGGCGAGCCGAAGGTCCACACGTTGAGGATGATCAGGGTGTCGAGGGCGTAGTCGGGGTGGGAGATCCAGCCCTCCCCTTGGATACCGAACAGGGCGAGGACCTGGTTGACCAGGCCTTCGGTGCCGAAGACCTGGCGCCACATGATGGCGATGGCCACCGATCCGCCCAGGAGTGAGGGCAGGTAGAAGATCGAGCGGTAGATCGGCAGGCCGCGGACGCCCCTGTCGAGGACCATCGCCAGGGCGAGCGCCATGGCGAGTTGGAGGGGCACCGAGATGAAGACGTACCGGAAGGTGACCCCGATCGAGGCCAGCAGCCGGGGGTCGTCGAGCATCCGCTGGTAGTTCTCCAGGCCGATCCAGTTGGCGTCGCCGATCAGGCTGTAGTCGGTGAAGGAGAGGTAGAGCGAGGCGATCATCGGCCCGATGGTGATGACGAGCAGGCCGACGATGAAGGGGCTGAGGAAGCTCAGCGCGGCCCAGCTCTCGCGTCGGCGGGCCGACTTGCGGAGGGTTCGGCGGCTCCGCTTGGGGTGAGGGGAGTCGGGTGTCGCCGCGGGCCCCGGAGGTCCGCCCGTGCTGCGCCGTGCCGTCGGCGCAACTGCGACTTCGTTGTCGGTCATAGAGTCTTGAGGCCTTTCGGCGGGGGTCTGGGACTGAATCACACCAGGCTATGCAACCGCTTGCCTAATTGTCAATGGCTCGACTTAAATTCCTGGATATCTTTGGCATCGCTTGCCGAACAAACCGGTCATTCTCCCCATCGGCAGACTTCCGCATCACCGGTGACAGCGGAGCGGCCCGTCCCGGCGCGCTGCCGGAACGGGCCACGGTTTCCCTTGTGGTCAGACCTTGGCGGGAACCTTCGGCTGGGCGGGCACGGCCGCGGCGTCGTCGGTCTCCTTCAGGCCGTACTTGGAGTACAGGCGGGCCAGCGGGCCGGGGACCCACCAGTTCGCGCGGCCCAGCAGCCGCATGGTGGCCGGCACCAGGAGCATCCGCACCACGGTGGCGTCCAGGAGGATCGCCACGGCCATGCCGACGCCGATCATCTTCATGAAGGTGATGCCGCCGGTGGCGAAGGCGCCCACCACGACGATGAGGATGACCGCCGCGGCCGTGATGATCGATCCGGTCTTCTGCATGCCGCGCATGACGGCGGTGCGGTTGTCGGCCCCGTTGTCCCACTCCTCGCGCACCCGCGAAAGCAGGAAGACCTCGTAGTCGGTCGACAGGGCGAACAGCAGCACCACCATGAGCAGCAGGTTCGACGGGTTCAGGAAGCCGGAGGCGGTGAAGTCCAGCATCCCGGACAGGTGGCCCTCCTGGAAGATCCACACCACCACGCCGATCGCCGCCGCCAGCGACACGAAGTTCATCAGGACGGCCTTGATCGGCAGGACGACCGAGCCGAAGGCCAGGAACAGCACGATCACGGTGACGGCCACGATGTAGCCGACCATCGCGGGCAGGCCGTCGACGATCGCGTCGAACATGTCCACCAGGTCCGAGGCGCCGCCGGTGACGGCCAGCTCGGCGCCGGCGACGTCGATGTCGCGGACCTGTTCGATGAGCTCGCGCGATTCGGCGCTGAACGGGTCGAGGCCGTAGCGGACCTGGAGCAGCGTCGCGTCCCCGTTGCCGTTCACCGGGACGACGCCCTCGACGTGGTCGAGCCCTTCCAGGGCCTGCATGGCCTCGGCCAGGGCCGCTTCTCCCCCGCCGGAGACCATGACGTCGAAGGTCTCGACGTCGCCGCCGGGGAAGTCCGCGGCGATGGTCTCGGTGACCACGCGCGACTCGGCGTCCGCGGGCATGTCGCGCTCGTCGACGCCGCCGAACTCGGTGTCCAGGGCGGGGCTGGCGAGCAGCGCCATGAAGGCCAGGACCGGCAGCAGGATCAGCACCGGGCGGCGCATGACGCCCGCGGCCAGGCCGTGCCAGAAGCCGGTGTCCTCCTCGGCCGCCTTCTCGCGGCGGCGGATCAGGCGGCCCTTGTCGACGCGGTGGCCGAGCAGGTAGAGGAAGGCGGGCAGGACCACCAGGGCCGAGAGCATGGCGACGCCCACCGCCGACATGACGCCGTAGGCGATGCCGTGCAGGAACGGGACGTCGACCAGCAGGAGCCCGACCATCGACAGGACGATGATGAGCCCGGAGACCATGACGGTGCGCCCGGCCGTGGCGACGGTGCCGAGCACCGCGGCCCGCTTGTCACGTCCGGCTGCGATCTCTTCGCGGAAGCGTCTCAGCACGAACAGGGCGTAGTCGATGGACATGCCCAGGCCGATGATGGTGATGACGTTGGCCGCGAAGACCGAGACGTCGGTGAACTCGGCGATGACGCGGGTGACGGTGAAGCCGCCGAGGATCGCCATGCCGCCGACGAGCAGCGGGAGGGAGGCGGCCACGAGGGCGCCGAAGACGATGATCGTGATGACCAGCAGGATCGGCATCGAGATCATCTCGGCGAGCACGAGGTCCTCTTGGACCTGCGTGTTGATGTCGTGGAAGACGGCCGCCTCGCCGCCCAGGGAGACGTCGAGCCCGTCGGTGTCGCCGGCCTCGCGAAGGTCGCCTCGGATCGATTCGTAGGCGTCGGCCAGCGCCTCGTCGGAAGTGCCGCCGCCGAGCGAGACCGAGACGAAGGTGGAGTGCCGGTCGTTCGAGACGAACCGCTCGTCGCCGATGTCGTAGTAGGAGACGGCGGTGTCGACCTCGGCGAGGCCGGCGATCTCCTCGACGGCGCCGGTAACGGCGGCCTGGAAGTCGGGGTCGTCGACCGTGAGCTCGTCGGACTCGTACAGGACCACGACGTCGGCTCCGGTGGAGCCGAACTCCTCTTCGATGGCCTGGGCGTCGGTCACCGAGTCCGCCTCTTCCGAGACGAACCCCCCGTCGGTGAACTGGTCGAAGACACCGAGGCCCCACGTCGAGCCGATGGCGAAGACCGCGACCACACTCGCGACGATGAACCACCGCGCCTTGATCGCCGCGCGGCCTATCAGGGAATACATGTACTTCTCCTTTTGGAGAGACGTGACCGCTGGTGCCGGAGATGCGGGCAGCGGTAAGATTGTGAGCAGTGAATATTTAGCTAACGCCGTTCACTATAATTAACGGCGATTGTTCAGTCAACGCCGTTAACTCGAATGTCGTGAAGGAGTGCAGTGAGTTCGAACACCTCGGGAGGCCCGACCCGACGGGAGCGGATGCGAGCCGAGACCATCGGTGAGATCAAGGCCAGCGCTCAGCGGCAGTTGCTGGAGCACGGCCCCGGCGGCGTCTCTCTGCGCGCGATCGCCAGGGAGGTCGGCGTCTCGCCCGCGGCGCTGTACCGCTACTTCGACAGCCTCGACTCACTCCTCGTCGAGCTGTGCTGCGACTTCTACGACGAGCTGATCGACGAGACCCGCAGGGCCATGGACGCCGCCGGCGGCGAGGAATGCCACCTCGACCGCATGAAGGCGTGGATCTGGTCCTTCCGGTCCTGGGCGGTCGCCAACCGCCGCAAGTTCGAGCTCATGATCAACATCCCCGAAGGCGCGGCTGCGCTGGGGCTGAGCCTCGACATCAGGAGACTGTCGTGGGAGGACCTGCCGCCGGTGACGCGCAAGTCCATGGAGCACGCCCAGCAGTGCGGCGCCGAGCTGGCCGCCTACTACCACCAGCGGAACGACGACGAGGCCCTGGGCTTCGCGGCACTGGAACCGCCCGAGCTCTCCGACGGCCTCCAACGCGAGCTGCGCGAGAAGTGCGGCGCGCTGATCATCGGCGAGGAGTTGCCGCTGACCTGGGTCTACTCCTTCGTCTCCGGCTGGGTCCGGGTCTTCGGCCTGGTCACCATGGAGGCCTTCGGCTCACTGCCGGTGCAGGAGAACATCGAGGAGTTCTACAAGGCCCAAGTCCTGTCCATGATGAAGGACTTCGGCATCGAGCCTTGACAGCCTCCAGGCGAGCTCTGCGAGCCGAATCCCGGTGCCCCGTTCGGGCCCGATGCTGCCCGCTTGGCGCCGTCCGCGCACTACGCGCTGTACCGGAGTCCGATATCGGACAGCCGCGCTCCGCCGATGCCACGTGCCGTCCTCCTGATCGTCCGACCATGGACGAGGCGGATCATCCGCCACCATCCGACAGGAGGAGCACACGTGCAACGCAGCATGAAACGAATCAGCCGAGCCGGCCTGGCGATCGCCTCGCTCGCGCTCGCAGCGGGACTCGCGCTGTTCCCGAGCAGCGCCGCCGTAGCCCAAGGCGACGCGGGCGCCCGCCCGCCCGACTCCCAGGCGCCGGCCCCGGCCGCCGAACCGGCGGTGGCCAACCCTCCGTGCCAGCAGTCCGGCAACGCCGCGGTGGAGGCCGATGTCGACCTGAACTTCCGCCGGGCCCCGAACCTGGACGCGACGGTCGACGGGATCATCCCCCAAGGGGAGGTCGTGCCCTGGTGCGGGTTCACCACCGAAGGCGGCTCCTACAGCGATTGCGGCGCCGAGAACTGGACGATGTGGGACTGGGTCAACTGGAACAACCAGTCCGGGTGGGTCGCCAGCGCGTGCGTGACCTTCATTCCGGGATGAGCTGAGCGCACGGGCGGGGCCGGACGACTCGCGTCGTCCGGCCCCGTCCGTATGTCAGAGCGTCCACGGTGCGAACCGCCGCTCAGTCGTCCTCGGCGCGAGCACTTCGACTGGACTCACGCATCCTCAGCGCGAGCGCTTCGACTGGACTCACGCATCCTCAGCGCAAGCACTTCGACTGGACTCACGCA
>NZ_ATYW01000023.1 GCF_000427885.1 Glycomyces tenuis DSM 44171 | reverse complement strand
AACTTGGCGTCATGCAATCGCGGGCCCGGGTCGGATCCTCGGCTGACAACGCCCTCGCCGAATCGTTCAACGCCACGCTCAAACGAGAAGTCCTGCAAGGACGCCGGACCTTCGCGAACGCATTGGAGGCTCGCTTCCAGGTCGAGTCCTGGATCACCGATTACAACACGACCCGGAGACACTCGTCTCTGGGCCAGATCTCACCGATCGACTACGAACAACGGCAAGCTAGCCTCGCCATCGCCGCATAGGACGGTGTCAACACCAAAGGGGTAAGCCCCACCCTCCAAACCCGGCCCCGACGCCCACCCGGCCGACACAACCGCCACAAGGCACCAATCCGCGACCCAGGCAAGAAAGCCAAGCGCGATAAAACCATCGCGCAACGCAACCGGCGCCTCACCAACACACAAGCTTAAAAATCAAGCTCAGGAAACGTCATGGAATTGATCTTGTTGTGCCGCAAAGTCGCAGGGACCAAATATCTGTCCGAATTCGCTACCATGAGGGCTCCCGCGAACCGACTCATGGGAGGAACAGCAGTTGGACGTCGAACTGGCTGAAGCGATCAAGGCGTTGCGATCCCAGCTCACCGAGGCGATGAGGGACGGCGACGGGGAGAAGGTCCGGTTCACCGTGGACAAGATCGACCTCGACCTGGAGCTGACCGTGACAAAGGGAGCCGAAGGGGGCCTGAGCTGGAAGGTCTTCTCAGTCGGAGCCTCGGCGAAGGGCGATGTCTCCAAGGTCTCGGTTCAGCGGCTGCACCTTGAGCTCTCCGCCCGAACGGACGAGGACGAGCCGGTGCGGCTCTCGGGCCGCCGCCCGATCTGAGACCGGACATCCCCCGAGAGAATCGAGGTACGTCATTGGAAACCACTCGACAGCTCGACATCGGCTGCTTCGTTCGAGTCGTCCGTCAGGAAGAAGGCGCACTCCTGCTGATCGGCAGCGGCGTCGTCATCGCGCCACACCTGATCCTCACCTGCGCTCACGACCTCGGCACCTCCCCTGCCGGCCTGTACGTCGCGCCACTGGACGGCGGGATGTCGAAGAAGGCCGCAGCCGTTCACGTGCATTCCGGCTTCGACGAGGATGACCGCCTGAGCGACAAGGACATCGCGCTCGTCGAACTGGCGCGGCCGCTCAAACTCACCACCTCGCCGCCCTCGCTGCGGGTGCTCGGCAAAGGCCTGGCATCCCTGGACTTCCACAGTCTCGGCTTCCCCGACTACTTCGCCCGCAAGGGCACTCCCGCGCGGCGCAAGCAGCTGGACGGGAGGGTCATGCTCGGCTCCGGCGAAGAGACCGACCTCTTCGAGCTGCGCCTGGAGCAGCGTCCGCCCGAATCGAACCGAGCGGTCTCCAAAGGACTGAAAGGGATGTCCGGGTCCGCGGTCGTCACCGCCCGCGGCGGCCACGTCGTCGGCGTCTTCGTCGCCTACGAGGACGCCAAGGAGACGGCTTGGGCGGTCGGACTCGGTTCGCTCCGCGATCCAGCCCTGGCCGAGCCCCTGGCCAGGCACGGTGTCGATCTGATCGACATGACGGAGGAGGAGGCGCGTGCCGACGAGCCGCTCGAGGTCGTGCCCCATCAGCGGTACCTGGCCTCCCTCACCGGGCTCGAAAGCCATCTGCGATCTGAGATGCTGGAGTTCATCGCCCCCTGGGCCGACGACCCCGCCCATCCGCGCCGGATCCTCGACAGGCTCGCCCGAGGCGAGCACGTCATGGTCAGCGGACCGGCCGGATCCGGCAAGACCAGGCTGTGCCTTGAGACCGCTCAGGCGGCGGCGAACCGCGGATGGGCGGTCTACCATGTCCCCGCGAGCGGCCTGCCCGTCGAAAAACTGGCACATGACGCCGCGCGAGCCGCCGAGCGGCGCGTCCTGCTCGTCTGCGGCCAGCCCGAGCGCGATATCGATCTCGATCCGCATGCCGTCGCGCGTCAGGCCGCGCTCGTCGGTGGAAGCGGCGGCAAGACGGTCGTCGTCCTCACCGCGGCTCCCGACGGCGGCAGCGGGAGCCGGCTCCCGGGCGACGCGAGGTTCAAACTGGTGCCGGCGCCGCTCGGCGACAGCCACCTCAGAACGGTGACCGACGCGATCATCGCCCAGGTCGGTGGCCTCAACCGCCTCGAAGAGGATGTGTTTGCGAGCGCCAGAACCGCCTGCGGACTGCGCCCCGGCCTGGCCCTGCGGATCGCTCCGGCATTCGCCTTCGACTCGGACCGCAAACCGATCGGCGTCCGCAAGTCGGGACGGCAGGGCGGCTCGGAACTCTCGCGGTGGATCGCACGGCACCTCGCCGACGACGGACTCACCGCAGGGGAAGGCGGCGACCCGGACCGGGTCGGCCTCGCCGCCGGCGCGGCCATGGCCATGATGGTCGCCCCGCAGCCCCGGAAACGCGTCCAGCGCGCTGTCGGCCACCTGTTCCAGCACGCGGGAAGCCCCGAGAAAGCGGACGCACTGGTCGGCCTGCTCGTCAGCCGCGGGTGGCTGGAGGAACACGACGGCAGCGCGCATCCCCTGCACCCGGTGATCGCCGACGAGATGCTGGCCCGAGCCCTGCTGGCACCCGACGGCGAGGCGCTCTCGACGACCGCGGAGTGGATCTTCCAGGCCGCTCTCGACGATCCGGTGTCGGCGCGCAGACTCATCGACGGCATTCGGCGTCTGGTGGACGCTTACCCCCACGAGGGTTTGAAGTCGCTGCTCAAAGCCAAGTGCCACGACTGGGTCGAGCAGCACGGGAGAGCGATCGGCGTACTCGCCGTCGCATTCGAGGCCCAGCGGGGCGACGAGGTCGGACTGATCCCCGCCATGCTCGAGGGGCCACCGTGGTACGCGATCGCTTCGGACCATTTGAAGACGCTTTCGCATCAGTACCTCTCCAGCGAAACGGACCCCGCGGTCGGCCGGTCTCGTCTCGAGGCGAGCCTCGCCGCGCTTCCCAAGCCGGCCCAGATTCCCGCGGACTGGCGCACTCTGGCCGCCGACCTGCTCTCCGGTGACCTCGGAGCACCGGACGGCCCGCTGCTCGCGGCCGCTCTCGGGCGTCGTTCCCCAGACCAGCAGTGGGCGAGGCAGGTTCGCGACACCGCCATACGGTGGACCGAGGACCACACCGACGCCGCCGCTCCCGTCCTCGGCGCGCTCATCCGTGACCGCTCACTGCCCAAGCCGGATCTTCACCTCGTCGTCGAACGGGCATTGGACTGGATCTCCAGGCACGATGGCCCAGGCGGGACGCGGGTGCTGGCACCGCTGATCATCAACAAGAAGCTCACACCGCGACAACGGGACGACGTGCTGTCGGCGGCACGGGACTGGCTGCGACGCAACAGCAGGACCGAAGACGCGAAGTTCGTGCTCCGGGCGTTGCTCAAGGACCCCGTCCGACGCGAGAACCACTTTCGCGAGGCGCTGCCCTTCGCGTTCGAATGGCTCGAAGCCAACGGCGACAGCAGTGCCTCCTGGAGCGTCGCCTCGCACGTGTGCAACCGGGACGCGGTCGCCGCTTGGCTTCCGCACCTGCTGCCCTGGCTGGAAACGCATGCCATCGAACCCGTGATCCGTTCCGTTCTGGTCCGAACGCTCCAGATCCGCTCCAAGCACCTTGAGCTGGACGAGGAGCGAAAAATGGTGCGGTGCGGGGTGGCCTGGCTGCGCGCCAACCCCGACGACTGGGCGGTGCCTGAGGTCTGCGGCGCGTTGGCCGGTCACGCCCGGCGCCCAGGCCTGGAGGGGAAGCAGCGCAAATACCGGCAGAACCAGGCCGTCACATCGGAGCAAGCCGATGAGGTCCTCATTTCCGTCTCGCGCTGGATCGGCGGATTCGGATCAAGGAACATCAACACGAGCGTGGTCTTGGCCCTGCTCGGCTATTACCATGCGGGCAGAGAACCGACCGTTCAGTTCAGCAGGGACGCACTCGACTGGCTCGGTCACCCGCGTCCCGTGGACGATGCCAGAAAGGTGCTCTCCCTCCTGGTCCGGCGCGGCGCATTCGATGAGGAAAGCGCCGACGAGGCCGCCGAACGCGTCGCGAAGGAACTGGAGTCGTTTCCCGAGTTCGTGAAGGACACCCGTCTGCAGGCGGGCATTTTCCGGCTTTTCAAGAAGTTCCCGGGGGCGGTGCGAGCACCCGTCCGGGAAGCGTTCGCGGCGGCGGCGATCGGTGTAGCCGAAGACGACGACGGAGCGGCCGAACCACCGAGCATCCCGCCCTTCGACGTCCTTCAGCACCTGCTTCATATCGGTGGGTTCGAACCGGGCCGCCGGAGGCAGATCTGCCTCAGCGGGCTGCGCTGGCTGGAGTCGAACAGCGCGCAGGACGACGCGGACAAGATCATCAGGAGGCTCCTCGACGAGCCGGGCTGGCGCGGTGCGGAGATCCAATCGCTGATAGACCACGCATTCGAATGGCTCCACCGCTGGATCGACGCGGGCAAGGCCTCGCCCGACCACGAAGGGCCCTCCAACGTCTTGTCACGCCTCGTCAGGCGACCGGAACTGCGCCGGGCCGATGTGATGACGGCCCTTGAAATGGCGGAGCGATGGATGTCCGGCAAGGGCAAACGCAAGTGGGCCGCGCACCGGCGGATCGCCGAGGCCTTCCTGGAGCGCCAAGACCTCACCCCGGATGAGGAAGCACGGTACCTTTCGATCCTCCTAAGGACCGCTCGATCCAGTACGGAGTGGCGGGAACAACTGCTCCAGGCCTTGGAACGAGGACTCGTCTGGCTCCGCGACCACGCGGATCTGCCGACCGCGTCCAATGTGATTGGACCGGCGCTGTGGCGGGCGCGCGACCAAGGGGAACTCGAATGGGACCGGACTGCAGTGTTCGCGGCCGCCGAGCGCTGGCTGCGGCGGTACCAACGGCTGGGCAGGGCCCACTACGTGCTGAAACCCCTGCTCCTCCTCGACCGGGAAGCGGCACTGCCCGACGACTTTCAAAACCTGGTGCCGTTCACTCTCGCCTACTTGGAATCCCATGCCGAGGACTGGTACGCCAGGGAGGTCTTCAGGCTGGTGTGCCGACGGGAGGACTTGTCCGACGCTCAGCGCACGGCCCTGGTCGACATAGCTCGCGTCTGGCTGGAAAACCGATCGGCCGATCCCGAGGCCTCCCATGTCCTGCAGGCGCTGGTGCGCCTTTCGCTCACCGACGCGCAGCTGGAATTCGTGCTGGAGGCGTCGCTGGCGTGGGCGACCAACATGCTCGACATCATCGAGCGCCGCTATGAGTCGGGCGTGACCAAACTGGAGTACCACCGCAAGTACGAACCGCGGTACCTGCTGGCGAAGCTCCTCGCCCGGGAGGGTCTGACCGAGGCCGGGCACTCCCGCGTGCTGGGAGTCGCGCTGCGCACCCACCGGGTGAAACCCCTGAACACGGAGCCGTTCGATTGGGAGCTCGAACCGGACTCGGAGCGTGTGGCCGGCGACGAGCCGTTGCTGCGACATGCAATCGAGCATCTCGACGGCATGGACGAGGTAGTCGAGATCGGCCCTGTCCTCGCCGAGGCGCATGCGTTCAGGCTCCCGGCCGAAACATGGACCGCCGTTCGGGAGCGCTCGCTGAGATGGCTGGAGATTCATGCTTCCGCGGAGACGGCCGGAGAAGTGTACTTCCAACTCGCGAGGACCATGGGGGTGTCCTCCTTCCGAGCGAGCCGTGTGCTGCCGCGTGCGCTGGCCTGGCTTGAAATCCATGGCGGAAAGCGTTCCACCCGTACGCTGCTCTGGTCTCTCCTGCGCCGGGAGCTCACCGCCGACCAAGTGGCGGATCTGCTGCCCTTCGCCGAGCCGGAACTCACCGATTTCTCTCTGACGACCGCGCAGAGCCGTCTGCTGGCGAGCGTCATCGCTCAGCCCCACACTCCCGCCGAGGTAGCCGAGCCCCTGGTCCGTACCGCGATCGAGGCCCTCGAATACGACGACGGCCGTGGAGACGCCGCTAGATGGGCCCTGATCGACGGGCTCACGAGATGCCGTCATCTGAACCCCGCGCAACGCCGCCGGGTGATCGCCTTCGTGGTCCAGTGGGGAGGACGGCCGAAGACGGAGCGGAGAGCCGCCAAGCTGTTCAACCGATGCCTCGATATGGAAGGCCTCAGCGGAGCCGAGCGCGAGCAGTTGCTGGGAGCAGTTGTCGCCTGGGCCGACACACGCGCGATGGACTTCACCGCGTGGCCCGTCATCGCCGGGATCGGGGCTTTCCTGGAACGCGAGGGGGCGGTCGGCGACGGCCGGGCGCGGCGGGTCGAGAAGCTCATCTTGACCGCGGCCGGGCAGGCGGCGACGAACCCCGAAGGAGGCGTCCTCTTCGCCGACGTCGTGAGCTTGCGATGGTGCGGTGACGAGGCCCAGCGCACGTTGCTCAGCGGCGCGTTGGAGTGGTTCGGGGAGCACTATCTCAAGAGCCGGGCGGGGGCCGTGGCGCTCGCGTTGTGGCCGCTCGGCCTGAAGTCGGCCGAGCGGCGCAGGCTGGTGCAGCTCGCCGCGCTGTGGATTCAGGAGCACTCCAGTGCACCGCAGGCGAACGAACTGGTGGACGCCATCCGGACCAGTGCGATGTACGCTTCGCTGCCTTTCAGGACCAGAGGCATCTTGGACGAGATCCACGCCCGAACCGACGATGCTTCGCTCGACCCTTCAGAGGACGACGCCGATGAAGAAGCCTGGGGGGTCGTCTAGAGCCTGGTTCACCGGAATCGAACGCGACGAGGCCATGGCGCCGATGCGCGGCGTACACGGGAAACGCCGGCGGGAGACCTGTCACCGGTGCCGGTCGGGGCTCAATCGAGCAAGCGGAAAGGCCGGTCTGCGACCGGCCTTTCTGTGATGGTGGCGCGCCCCGAGGGATTCGAACCCCCAACCTTCTGATCCGTAGTCAGATGCTCTATCCGTTGAGCTAGGGGCGCCTGTCTGGTCTGTACGACCAGGCCGCGCACCAGCTTACCCGTGCGGGAAAGCCACCTGCAAGCGGGTATGAGGTTGTGCGCTAGGTCATCGGTGTCGGGCCGCTCCGTAGAATGGGCGTTCGGTGTCGTGAGGGGGATGGATGGGCAAGCAGCTGCGGGTGAGCACCAGGAACGCCAGGTTCCAGGAGTGGGAGGCGCTCCTGGGCAACCGGAAGAAGCGCAACCAGGTGGGCGGCTTCCTCGTGCAGGGCGTGCGGCCCATCGACCTGGCCTTGGAGCACCGCTGGGAGTTCCAGGACGTGCTGTTCGACGCCGAGCGGCGGCTGTCCGAGTGGGCTCGGAAGGTGCTGGAGACCAGCGGCGCGGACGTCTACGCCGTCTCGCGCGAGCTCATGGCCGAGCTCGGCGAGAAGGACGTTGATGTTCCCGAGCTGCTCGCCGTCGTCTCGATGCCTGACACATCCCTGAAGCGGGTCGAGGCGGGGGAGAGGTTCCTGGGCGTCGTCTTCGACCGGCCCGGGAGCCCGGGGAACCTCGGTTCGCTGATCCGCTCGGCCGACGCCTTCGAGGCCGACCTGGTCGTCACCACCGGTCACGGGGCCGACCTGTTCGACCCGCGCACCGTGCGCGCCTCCACCGGCTCGCTGTTCTCCATGCGCGTCGCCCACGCCGAGCGGCCCGCCGACGTGGCGGCATGGGTCGCCGCGCAGGCCGAGCCCGTGCGCATGGTCGGCACCGACGAGCACGGCGAGCGTGACCTGGCCGAGGAGGACCTGACGGGATCCACGCTGCTGGTCATCGGACGTGAAGCCGACGGTATGTCGCGCGCCTGGCGGGAGACCGTCGACGCCACGGCCAGGATCCCGATCGGCGGCGCCGCCTCATCGCTCAACGCCGCCGCGGCCGGCTCGATCGCGCTCTACGAGGCCGCCAGGCAGCGCCGCTTAGCAGTTGTCCAGGACGGTCTTGGCAAGCGCCCGCCACGCCTCGGCCAGCGCGTCGCCCCGCTCGGCCGCGGGCGCCTCGGCCGCCGCCCACACGGCCGCCTCGGCCTCCGGCACCTCGTCGCCCAGCAGGTAGCGCTCGACGTACTCCCTGCGGTGCTCCCGGCCGGGGAAGAAGTGCCCGGCCGCCGCGAACAGCGCCACGTACGCCCGGTGCAGCCCGCCGGTGAGCGTCTCGGCCACGTCCCACGGATCCTGCGCGTCGCTCAAGCGCTTCGCGATCTCCTCGGCCTCGCGCTCGACGGCCGTCCGCGAGGCGTCCGCGAGCGCCTGCGGGAACTCGGTCACCTCGGCGCGCGCCCGCGAGCCCCATTCGGAGTCGTCGGCCAGCAGCGTCCCGTCGGCGAAGCGGGCGATGACGTGCAAGGCCTCCGCACTCGGCTCGTACCAGCCCTCGCCGAGCATGAGCGAGTCCAGCAGCTCCTCGAACCTGGCGACGGTCAGGTGCACCGCCTCGTCGCTGGCCTCCTCGGGGACGGTCTCGGTCTCCCAGACGCACACGAGTTCGGCGTCGTCGCCGAAACCGGAGAGGGCGGGGCCGTGAGCATAGGCGAACGCCAGCCGCTCGTCGTCGTTCATATCGGCGAGCACGTCGGTCGAGAGCCTCAAGACCGCTTGGGGAAGCGACATACCACCAGTGTGGCTGCTCTTTGCAACGTTTGTCCACCGGATCGCACCGATTCAGTAGGAGGCTCGCGTCGCCTGTCGCGTATAGCATGTGCCCATGGAGCCACCCACCCGCCGAACCCGTGATCTCGAGCCCGGCGACGTAGCCGCCTGGCGCGCCCACTCCCAGCGGCTGTGGGGTGAGAAGCACGCCACGCCGATGGAGGCGTTCGCGCACCTCGGGGCCGTCCAGTCCCAGGAGGTCATCGCCTACAAGCTCACCCCGGCGATGCGCGCCGCCTCCTCCGACGCCGCCGTGCCGTACGCCCCGCTCAAGGCGGTCGACGCCCTGATCGAGGACGGCACGGTCCTGCGCACCCACGTCCTGCGCACGACCTGGCACACCGTCCCCGCCGTCGACCTGCGCATGATGCTCGCCGCCACCGCCGACCGCGTCCTCCAGGTCCACGCCTCGATGACGAAGTCCCTCGGCATCGACCAGGCCGCGCTGGTGCGCTGCGACGAGATCCTCGCCGAGGCCACGCGCGGACGCCACCTGACGCGCGAGGAGGCCTCCGAAGCGCTGGCCGAGGCCGGGATCAGCGACCCGACCGGTCAGCGGCTCATCCACATCCTCATGCACGCCGAGCTGACCGAGGCGATCTGCTCGGGCACCCCCAGGGGCGGGAAGCAGACCTACGCCAACTTCGACGAGCGGGTGCCGCCGGGGGCGATCGACCGCGAGGACGCCGTCAGGGAGCTGGCCCGGCGCTTCTACACCTCGCGGGGGCCGGCGACGCTGAAGGACTTCACGCGCTGGTCGAGCCTCAAGGTCGCCGACGCGAAGGCCGCGGTCGCCGAGCTCGACCTCAAGTCGATCGAGATCGGCGGGCGCACCTGCTACTTCGAGACCGAGCGGCCCGAGCCGAGGGACGGCGGCCCCGTGGTGGACTTCGTGCAGGGCTTCGACGAGATGCTGTGCTCCTACACCGACACCAAGGACTGGGTGCTGCACCACACGCTGCCGCTCGCCAAGGCCGGGGAGCGGCCGCGCTTCAACTCGGTGATCCTGCTGGACGGCCAGCTCGTCGGCCACTGGAAGGCGACGCTGAAGGCCGACAGGGTCGTCATCGACTCCTACCGCCACCGCGGCTTCACCGCCGCCGAGATCGCGGCGATGCGCCGCGGCGCCGATCGGCTCCGCGCCTGGTACGGCAAGGACGAGATGGAGCTCGGCCTCGAGCACGCCAACTGAGGTCCCGCCGCGCGAGGGCCGGTCCGCATGGGAGAGGGGTGGCGGGTTCGCCCGCCGCCCCTCTCCTGCGCGATCGCGTCTGGTGTCGCCGGATCAGATCCGCTTGAGCGCCTCGGCGAACGGCGCCAGGCCCATCGAGCCGAGGTTCAACGCGTCGGTGTGGAACTGCTTGAGGCTGAAGTCCTCACCCTGGCGGGCCGCGTAGTCGTTGCGGGCGGCCATCCACAGGCGCTCGCCGACTTTGTACGACGGCGCCTGCCCGGGCCAGCCGAGGTAGCGGTTGCACTCGAACTGGAGCATGTCGTCCTCGATGCGGCAGTGGGCCCGCATGAACTCGAACATCTTGTCCGCGTCCCACGCCTCTCCCGGGCGCCACCCGAACGGGTTGTCCTCGGGGATCGTGAACTCGCAGTGGAGTCCGATGTCGACGACCACGCGGGCGGCGCGGAAGGCCTGCCCGTCGAGCATGCCGAGCTTCCCGGCCGGGTCGTCGTCGTAGTAGCCCAGCTCGTCCATGAGGCGCTCGGAGTACAGCGCCCAGCCCTCGGCGTGGCCCGAGGAGAAGAGCAGGTTGCGCTGGAAGCGGTTGAGCAGCTCCGAGCGGGTCTGCATCTGCCCGATCTGGAGGTGGTGGCCCGGCACGCCCTCGTGGTAGACGGTCGTGACCTCGCGCCACTTCGAGAACGTCTTCTGGCCGCCCGGCACCGACCACCACATCCGGCCCGGACGAGAGAAGTCCTCACTCGGTCCGGTGTAGTAGATCGCCCCGTCCTCGGTCGGCGCGATCATGCACTCGATGCGCCGGACCGGCTCGGGGATGTCGAAGTGCGTGTCGGCCAGCTCGGCGATGGTGCGGTCGGCCAGCTCCTGCATCCACTCGCGGAACGCCTCCTTGTCGGCGACGTTCTGCTCCGAGTCGTCGTCGAGGTGCGCGATGGCCTCCTCGACGGTCGCGCCCGGCTTGATCGCCTCGGCCACGGCCGCCATCTCGCCCTCGATGCGCGCCAGCTCCTTCCAGCCCCACTCGTACGTCTCGGCGAGGTCGATCTCGGCGCCGATGAAGTAGCGCGAGGCCCGCGAGTAGCGGTCCAGGCCCACCGCGTCCTTCTCGGGGGCCTGCGGCGCCAGCTCGCTGCGCAGGAACTCGGCGAACTTCGTGGTCGCCCACCGCGCGTAACTGGCGCCGTCGCCCAAGTCGATCTTCAACTTGCCCTTGGTGATCGGCTCGCCGTCGACGGTCACGCGCTCGATCAGGCCGGACCAGAAGTCGTCGCCGCCCGCGCCGTTCCAGTTGTCGCAGTGCTTGGCGACCTCCAGGACCTGCCGCTTCGCGGCCACGCGGCCCTCGGCGGCCTCGGCGCGCAGCGTCTCGGTGTACTGCTTGAATGCCTCGGGGACGGCCGCCAGGCGCGCCGCGATGTTCGCCGCGGCCTCTTCACCCTCATGGGGCATCAGGTCGAAGATCTGGCGCACGTCGTGGACGCCGGAGGTCAGCACGTTCAAGCTCAGGTAGGCGTCACCCTCGTCGTGGCGCTCGACCTGGAGCCGCAGCCGCTCGAGCATGGCCTCCTTGGCGACGCGCTCGCGCTCGTCCACCGGTTCGACCGCTTCGACGTCGGCGATCGCCTTGCGGGCGAGTTCGGCCTGTGCGTCGTTGCCTTCGGGAGAGAGGTCGTCGAGCAGGTGGTCGGAGCCGGGCACTCCCATGTAGGTGGCCGTCATCGGGCTGAGCGCCAGCATGTCGTCGACGTACTGGTCGGCGATCTGATCGATTTTTCTCATGGGGTGGACTTTACGCGAGGCCGACGGACTGTGGCGACATCAATGTCCTCGATCGATTCGAGCCAGCCGCCCGTCTCGCCGAGCGCCAAGAGGTCCGCCCGGGTGAGCGGCAGCGGCTCGGCCTCGCCCGGCTCGGGCGGCCAGGTCTCGCGCAGGCGCCGGGGCCGCTCGAGCCACGCTCCGGTCTCGCCGGGACGCGATTCGACCAGCTCCCGCGCCGTTCCGAGCTCGCGGCCGAGCCCGTCGAGCGCGGACAGCAGCTCGGCCCGGTTGTGCACGACCATGCCCTCGACCAGCCGGGCCGGGCTCGCCGCGACGCGGGTGGCGTCGCGGAACGACCCGGCCGCCAGCGTCCGCGACAGCGGATCGTCGGCGACCAGCGCCAAGGCGGCGGCCACGAGGTGCTCCAGGTGCGAGATCCGCGCCGCGGCCCGGTCGTGGGCGGCGGACGTCGTCGGCACCACGCGCGCGCCGACGGACAGCCACAGCCTCGCCACGGCCGTCCAGTCGGCCAGCGCCGTGTCCTCGTCGAGGCACAGCGCCCACGCGCGTCCGCGGAACAGGTCCGCCTCGGCCTCGTCGAAGCCCGCGGTCGCCTTGCCCGCCATGGGATGCCCGCCGACGAAACGGTGGCCGCCGAGCGACCGCCGCACGAACCCCTTGATGGAGGCCGCGTCGGTGACGATGCCCTCGAAGCGACCGGGGGCGAAGTCCTCGGCGGCCGCGGCCACCGAGTCCATCGGCACAGCCACGACGGCGATGTCGGCCTCGCGCAACGCGGCCGGGTCGTCGGCGACCGCGAAGCGCTCCGCGGCCGCCTCGCGGGTGCGCGCGGAGGTGTCGTAGCCGATCACCTCGTGCCCGGCCTCGGCCAGGGCGAGCGCGGCGGAGCCGCCGATGAGCCCCAGACCGAGGACCGCGACGCGCATCAGAGGTAGAGCCCCGTGGCGTCCTCGTCGACGCGCTTGGCGGCGACGGCGTGGATGTCGCGCTCGCGCATGAGCAGGTAGGTGCGGCCCTGGAGTTCGACCTCGGCCTTGTCCTCGGGGTCGAACAGGACCCGGTCGCCCGCCTCGACCGAGCGGACGAGCGGCCCGACGCCGACGGCCTCGGCCCAGGCCAGCCGCCGCCCCATCGCGGCGGTCGCGGGGATGACGATGCCGCCCGAGGAGCGGCGCTCGGCGTCGGGGTCCTGTCGCGCCAGGAGCCGGTCGTGCAGCAGGCGGATCGGCAGCCCGGTGTGGGCGTCCAGCGGAGTATCGGTCACAGCGAACGAGCCTACCGCCACCGCCGCGCCCCACCCGGGCCCGCGCGGCGCGCTGAGCGGCGGCGATCACGCCCGCCCGGGCGCGGTCAGCCTTTCCGCTCTCGCACTCAGGCGGTACCGTACTGAAGACGTCACACCCGCACCCTCGGCAACGTTCGCGGAGCCGTAATCCAGTGTCGTTTGGAGACATCGTGAGCCGATTCCGTCGCACCACCGCACGTGCCAGGCAACTGTGGATCGGCTTGCGCTTCAACCCCCACGTCCAGCGCGCGGGGAACGGCGACGGGAACGGCGGCGCGCTCGAGGCGGGCGACGCCGAGGAGCCGCCCGCAGAGGAGGCCGACGAGGGCTCCCCGGAGCACCGCTACGTCCCCCTGTCCCTGACCGTCGGCGCGTCCTGGTCTTGGCGGCTGCTGATCATCGCCGCCGCGGTGGCCGGCGTGTTCTGGCTGCTCAGCCAGGTCACCGTCGTGGTCATCCCGGTCGCGATCTCGTTCCTGCTGGCGGCCATGTTCCAGCCCGTCTCGGCGTGGATGATCCGCCACGGCTGGAACAAGTCGATCGCCTCGCTCCTGGTGCTCATCGGCGGGCTCGGTGTCGTGGTCGCCGTCGTCTACTTCGTGGTGGTGCAGTTCATCGACGGCATCCCCCGGTTCGCCGAGCAGGTGACGGAGGGGCTCACCAGCGCCCGCGACTGGCTGGAGACCGGCCCGCTCGGCCTCGACGACGAGTTCGTGGCCAACGCCCTCGACGACGCCGAGGGCAACATCGTCGAGTGGCTCCAGAACAACCAGGAGATGCTCGTCCAGAACGGCCTCTCCATCGCCGGATCCACCGCCTCGGGGCTCGGCAACTTCTTCACCGGCCTGTTCCTGGTCCTGTTCACCACCTACTTCTTCATGCGCGACGGCCGGGGGATCTGGCAGTTCGTGACCGGCATGATCCCGGCCGCCGGGCGCGAGCCCATGCGCTACGCCGGCGCCGCCGGGTGGTCGACGCTCGTGCAGTACATGCGCACCATGATCATCGTCGCGGCCGTCGACGCGATCGCCATCGGCTTCTGGCTGTGGGTGCTGGACGTCCCGCTGTGGCTGCCGCTGACGACGCTGATCTTCCTCGGCGCGTTCATCCCGATCGTCGGCGCCACGGTCTCGGGTGCCGTCGCCGTCGTCGTCGCCCTGATCGGCCACCCCAACGGCCTCATCACGGCCCTGATCGTGCTCGGCGTCGTGCTCGCCGTCCAGCAGCTGGAGTCGAACCTGCTCCAGCCGGTCCTGATGAGCCGGGCCGTCAAGCTCCACCCGCTCGCGATCGTCCTGGCCGTCACCGGCGGCGGCTTCACCTTCGGCATCATCGGCGCGCTCGTCGCCGTCCCCCTGCTGGCCATCGTCAACGGCACGGTGCGGGCCCTCCACCGCTACCGCGTCAGACAGCGCGAGGCCGAGGCCGAGGAGACGGCCGACGAGGAGACCCCCGAGGACGTCGACGAGGAGCCGGTGGAGCAGCGATGACCGCACGAACCGAGGAGACCGCGGGGTCGAAGGTCGGGCAGGAGGCCCTGGCGGTCCTCGACGCGGCCGTGGCCGCCACGCCCGGCGGCCTGACCCGGGACGGCCAGCGCCGCATGTCCGAGGCGGTGGCCGAGGCCATCGACTCCGGCCGCCACCTGCTCGTGCAGGCCGGGACCGGCACCGGCAAGTCCCTGGCGTACCTGTGCGCCGCGCTCGCGGCGGGCGAGACCGTCGTGGTCTCGACGGCGACGCTGGCGCTCCAGCACCAGCTCGTGGCCGTCGACCTGCCGCGCCTGGTGGAGGCCGTCGCGCCCGTCCTGGGCCGCACGCCGACGTTCGCGCTGCTCAAGGGCCGTCACAACTACATCTGCAAACGCAAGATGGCCGGTGAGGAAGAGGAGGACGACGGGACCCTCGAAGGCACCGAGGAGCTCAAGTGGGCCGGGCGGCAGCGCTCCTTCGCCAAGCAGGTGCAGCGGCTGTTCGACTGGGCGAACGACACCGACACCGGTGACCGGGACGACCTCGACCCCGGCGTGAGCGACCGGGCCTGGCGACAGGCGTCGACGACGTCCTCGGAGTGCATCGGCGTGAAGGACTGCGCGCAGGGGCCCGACTGCTTCGCCGAGGCCGCCCGGGCGAGGGCCCGCGAGGCCGACATCATCGTCACCAACCACGCGCTGCTGTCGATCGACATGATGAAGGAGCGTGGCGTCCTGCCCGAGCACACCGTCCTGATCGTCGACGAGGCGCACGAGCTGGTGGACCGCGTGACCTCGGCGGCGCGCGCCGAGCTCACCCCGGCCCGGCTGCGCTGGCTCGCGCAGCGCGGGCGGCGCCTGATCGACGCCGACGCGGCCGACCAGATCCGCGAGGCCGCCGACTCGCTGGAGAACGCGTTGAACCTGGTGGGGGAGCGCCGCTTCTCCGGTGAGCTCCCGGGGCCGCTGACCGAGGCGCTGCACCTGGTCAATTCGGCCTGCGTGAAGGCGACGACGCTGATGGGCACGCTCGACTCCGAGACGAGGAAGCAGCTCAGCGCCCAGCAGCTCAAGGCAGGGATCGTCGAGACCGTGGAGACCGCCGGGCGCTGCGTCGCGCCCTCGCCCGAGGACGTGATCTGGTCCGAGCCGAACGGGCCGCAGCTGGTGGCCGCGCCGCTGTCGGTGGGCGGGCTGCTCTCGGCGATGCTGTACGAGGACCGGACCGTCATCGCCACTTCGGCGACGCTCACGCTCGGCGGGAAGTTCGACACCGTCGCCCGTGGCCTCGGCCTGGCCGCCGATCAATCTGACTGGTCCTCGCTCGACGTCGGCTCGCCGTTCGAGTACCGCAGGCAGGGCATCCTCTACGTCGCCTCGAGCCTGCCGCGGCCGTCCGCCTCGGGTCTGTCCGAAGAGGCCGGCAAGGAGCTGCTGCGCCTGGTCGAGGCCAGCCGGGGCGCGACGCTCGGCCTGTTCTCCTCCAAGCGCGCCGCCGAGGCCGCCGCGGAGCTGCTGCGCTCGCACGTCGACTACGACGTCCTCCTCCAAGGCGAGGAGACGCTCGGGAGCCTGGTCAAGCGCTTCAAGGAAGAGGAGTCGACGTGTCTGCTCGGCGTCATGAGCCTGTGGCAGGGCGTCGACGTGCCGGGCATGACGTGCCGCCTGGTGGTGATGGACCGGATCCCGTTCCCGCGCCCGAACGAGCCGCTGACCGCGGCGCGCTCCGAGGCCGCCGACAAGGCGGGGCGCTCGGGCTTCACCGAGGTCTCGGTGCCCGCCGCGGCGATCCGGCTCGCCCAGGGCGCCGGGCGGCTCATCCGCCGCACCACCGACCGGGGCGTGGTCGCGATCCTCGACTCGCGGCTGGAGACCAGCCGGTCCTACGGTCGCTTCCTGCGGGACTCGCTGCCGCCCATGTGGTACACGACGAAGTCCGACGCCGTCGCCGGAGCGCTCAGCAGGCTCGCGGAGAGTGGTTCGGAGCCTTCATAAGGTCACCTGACAGGCAATGCCCGGCCATATCGGAGACGCGCCGTCCCTGAAGATGAACATGTGGTGAATTCACGGTGAATTCGTGTGTAACCCCAGCTTAGAGCGGTTACGTGTACCTGCACACAGCTGTATTCGGCCTATTGGAACCAGTTCACCTAGGTGTTACCTTCGGCTGGATGATTTCCCGCCGTCCTCATGCCAAATCGGTACAGTGAGGACAGCCCGACGACGAAAGACCGAGGTGCCCAGTGCGTTTCTCGCTGAAACCTCAAGACGACGCGTTCTACGCCTTCTTCTCCGAGGCTGCCGAGAACATCAAGCGCGGCGTCTCGATCCTCTCCGAGTTGGGCGACGACAAGCCCGACTTCCAATCGATCTCCGAGCGCCTCGTCGACGTCGAGCACGACAACGACCTGCTCACCCACCGCCTCTTCAACAAGATCAACTCGACGTTCGTCACCCCGATGGACCGCACCGACATGCACCACCTGGCGGGCAAGCTCGACGACGTCCTCGACCACATCGAGGCCGCCTCCAACCTCGTCTACCTCTACGGCCTCTCCGAGCTCCCGGCCCTCCCGCGCGAGATGATCGAGCAGATCTCCGTGCTCGACTCCCAGGCCGACCTGCTCACCCAGTACATGCCGAAGCTCAAGGGCCTCAGCCGGACCATGACCGAGTACTGGGTCGAGTGCAACCGGCTCGAGAACGACGGCGACCGGGCCTACCGGATGCTCCTGGTGCGCCTGTACTCCGGCGAGTACGAGGCCCTCACCGTCATGAAGCTCAAAGAGGTCGCCGACGAGCTCGAGGCCGCCTGCGACTCCTTCGAGCACGTCAGCAACGTGATCGAAGCCGTGTACGTCAAGGAATCCTGACTTGGACGCCAACCTCATAGCGGTATCGGCGGCCGTGGCCGCGGCGCTGCTCTTCGCCTTCACCAACGGTTTCCACGACTCGGCCAACGCGATCGCCACCTCCATCTCCACCCGCGCGCTCAAACCCCGCACCGCCCTGGCGATGGCCGCCGTCGGCAACTTCGTCGGCGCCTATCTCGGCGGCGAGGTCGCCAAGACCGTCGCCGACGGGCTGGTGGAACTGCCGGTCTCCGACAACGGCCTGATCATCGTCTTGGCCGGCGTGCTCGGCTCGATCGGCTGGAACTACATCGCCTGGTGGTTCGGCTGGCCCATCTCGGCCTCGCATTCGCTGCTCGGAGGTGTCGCCGGCGCCACCCTCGTCGGAGGAGCGACCGTCCTCTGGGGCGGGCTGCTCGCCAAGGTCGCCCTGCCCACCGTCGTCTCGCCGCTGATCGGCTTCGGCGCCGGCTTCGTGGTGATGCTCGCGGTCTACTGGCTCTTCCGCAAGGGCCGCCCCGACAAGCTCAACCGCGGCTTCCGCCACGCGCAGACGATCTCGGCCGCCGCCATGGCCGTCGGCCACGGCATGCAGGACGCGGCCAAGACCATCGGCATCATCGTCCTGGCCCTCTACGTCGGCGGCTACCAGGACAGCGCGACCCACATCCAGTGGTGGGTCTACATCGCCGCGGCTCTCGCGCTCGCGCTCGGCACCTACCAGGGCGGCTGGCGCATCATCAAGACGCTCGGCCGCAGGATCATCGACCTGCATCCGCCGCAGGGCTTCGCCGCCGAGACCGTCGCCTCCGTGGTGCTGTTCGCCAACACCCAGATCGGCGCCCCGATCTCGACCACCCACATCATCACCTCGTCGATCATGGGCGTCGGCTCCACCGGCGGCAAGCGCGCCGTCAGATGGGGCGTGGCGCGGCAGATCGTCATGGCGTGGATCCTCACCTTCCCGGTCGCCGGGCTGGTGGGAGCGATCATGTACTACCCGATCAGCTGGATCTTCTAGTTTCGCTGATTGCACTGGGCCCGGCCCCGCGCTTCGGCTAGCGTGGGGTCTATGTCCATCCAGCGCTACGGGAAGTGGGACTTCAGAGCGGTCGACCGCTCCTCGGCCGCCCGAGCCCGGGCCCGCCTCAGGGATCAGGGCGCCCCGGCGGAACCCGAGCGTGCGGCGGCCGTCGTGCTGCTGCGTGAGGCGCCGTTGCGGGTCTTCCTGCTGCGGCACACCGCGAAGGAGCCGTTCGGCTCGGCCACGGAGCGCGGGGGCGAGCCGCTCGAGCCGGTGCGCGAGCGGTGGGCGGACGACGTCGAGCGCGAGGGCGAGCGGCGCCCGCGGACCGGCCGCTACGGCTTCCCCGGCGGGCGGCACAAGCCCGACGACCCGGACGTGGCGATGACCGGGGTCCGCGAGGTCGAGGAGGAGACCGGCGCGATGGTCGCGCTCCAGCGCGCCTGGTCGCGCTGGATCACGCCGGAGTACGAGCCGGTGCGCTTCGACGCCTGGATCTACGTGGCGACGCTCGCCGAGGGCTTCCAGCCGCGCGTCCGGGTGAGGGAGCCGGAGTACGCGACGTGGATCGGCCCCGAGCAGGCCGTGTGCCAGTACGGCGGGCAGATGTCGATGCAGGAGGCGACGACGCTCGCGGAACTGAGCCGCTACTCGACCGTCGGCGAGGTGTTCGCCGCCGCCGAGCAGCGCGACATGTCGCCGATCCTGCCGCGCCTGAACATGGAGGGCGACCGCCCGCGGCTGATCCTTCCCGGCGAAGACGGCTACCCGGCGGCGGCCCTCTCGCACGCCTGAGGAGGGGCCGGGAGACCGGCCCCGTATGCGGCTCTCACGCAGAGCGGAAGGCGGCTCGGCCGCAGGCTCGCCCACACGGAGGATGCCGCCGCGATCGACATCGGCCCCACCGCCTCGGGCACGGGCCACCCACGCGGTGGAACGCGGCGCTCGCACAGAGTGGAACGCGAGTACGAATCACCGCGAACCCACTGCCGACCGCCGGAAGCCTCGCATTTAATTCATAATCCATATGAAGTCATACAATATAGGATTTCTGACTCCATGCTCCTACGACTTGGAGGGCCACGGCGTCCGCTTCGCCCATTGGACGTCGGAGCGGGCGAGTTCGAAGCCCTGCGAGCGGTATAGCTGGACCGCGCGGGCGTTGGACTCGTCGACGTAGAGGTCGACCTGCCGGACGCCGTGCGCCGCCAAGTGGGCGAGCCCGGCCAGCGTCAGAGTCTTCCCAAGGCCGGTGCTCTGCGCGCGCGGGTCGACGCCGAGCACGTAGATCTCACCGACGCCGTCCTCGACCTTCGTCCAGTGGAAGCCGAGCATGCCGTCGGCGTCCTCGGCGACGATGAGGCCCTCCGGGTCGAACCACGCCTCGTTCTCGCGCTCCCGCAGATCCACGGCCGTCCACCGGCCCTGCTCCGGGTGCTCGGCGAAGGCCGCGGCGTTGACCCGGAGCCACTCCTCGTCGTCCTCCCCGGCCTCGAAGGCCCGCAACGACACCCCTTCGGGCAGCGTCAACGCGGGCCCTTCGCCGCTCGGCCAGTCGTCCGGCGTCCCGGGCGGCCACGCCGAGGGCCACTCGAAGCCCTCCATTCCTCGGCTGAGCTTGAACAGCACCCGTTCCCGTTCGAGTCCCTCCGAAGTGGCCAGAGCCGCGGCGGGCGGCAGGTCGCCGTGCGCCCACACCTTGAATTTCGTGATCTCCGCCTCAAGTGAGGTGAGGACCTCTCGCAGCAGCGCGCGGCCCACGCCGCGCCGCCGGTGGTCCGGATCGACCGCCAACTCGGCGCTCGCGGCCTCGCCGACGGTCTCGATCTGGGCGTATCCGATGATCGTTTCACCATGGGGCACAATGAAATGCCGTCGGTACGGCACGGGCGGCCTGGAGAGCGCGAGCATCGTCTGCTCGTTGAACGGTTCGATCCCGTCGACCTGGGTGCACCGGTGTGCAAGGGTAACGATCTTGTGAATATCTCGACCCGAGAGTGAAGCATGTTGCGGCATTCAGCTACTCTAGGTGCCTGGACTCAGCACCGTGCCGGGGTGCTGAGTCCTTTTTCGTGCGCAGGGCCGAATCCATCGGGACGGATGGGGAACGCGGCCCGCGGCAGGACGCCCGAGCGAGCACGGCCCCGAACCGGCCATCGGAACCGACGGAGGGCGCGGCCCGCGGCGAATCCCCGGAGAGCGTGCCCCGGACCGGCGGCCGCGTCGCCGCCACCGGCGAGCCGATTCAAGCTCTCACCCTCGACCACCGGCCTCAGAACCGAGCCGACGACACCGCCCGCTGAACAAACGAAACGGCCCGACCCCAGGCGGGGTCGGACCGTTTCGGATGTCTTGAGGAATTACCACGCGGAGAGGGTGGGATTCGAACCCACGAAGCCGGGGCTACCGACTTGGCGGTTTTCAAGACCGCTGCACTAGTCCACTATGCGACCCCTCCAGGCCCTCAGGGCATCCGCAAATCTACCAAACGGCCTACGGCGCTCCGCCTGCAAGGAGCGCGATGGGTATAAGGCCGCTGTGCTCGCCGGCGCCTGCGGGCGCAGGGCTGGGACGTGGGACCGCGATCGCGGGAGTGCTCGGGGCAGGGCCGATGAGCGCGGCTCGCGCCGCCTGAAGGTGGTCGGGGGTGGGTTCGGTGCGCGGCCCGTGGCTCGGTCAGCGGTGCTCGGTCTGCACGCAGCAGGTGGAGCAGGTGCCGCAGCCGTCGATGGTGAACGCCAGGCAGCAGGTGTGGCGCTGGTAGACGAGGCGGCCGTGCTCGTCGGTGGCGACATCCACCAGCTCGGCGACGCCGAAGGTCTCCAGCAGGTTCTTCGCGACCACCTCCGCGGGCTCGCGGCCCGCGCTCGAGCAGTTCGCGGTGGCATAGGCGATGCCCGACGCCAGCGAGCCCAGCAGCGTGCGTCGCCCGATGCGGACCTCGCGCCGGATCGCCTCCAGCACCGGGTCGAGGTGCTCGTCGAACAGCGAGGCGCGCATCCGCTCCAGCAGGGCGTCCTCGCCCGCGACGGTCTCGACGCCGGGCGTGCCCGCCATCGGGTCGTCGCTGAGTGCCGTGAACCGGGGCCGGATCTGCCGGCCCGAGAACATCGGCTCGTCCTCGCTGATGGTGAAGACGAAGTTGTCGGCCTCCAGCAGCGGGACGCGCCGCGCCGAGACGTAGCCGAGGACGGCCGGCACGAGCACCCAGTAGCAGTAGGTCTTCCACGCGAGCGCGGCCGAGGCGTGGGGCGAGCCGCCCCACAGGCGGGCCGAGTCGGCCAGCAGCTCGCCGATGCGGCTGCCGTCCGCGAGCGCGGAGCCGGGCAGGTCGACCCCTTCGGGGGCCGCCGTGCCGTCGAGCCAGGGGCGCAGGCCTCGCAGCGGGTGGGGCCCGCATCGGCGCTCGACGTGGTCGGCGGCGGTGCGCAGGGGCGCGGCCAGCTTGGGGAACGAGGGATGCTGCGGGACGAACTCCCGCACATCGGAGCGTTGGAGATCCACGGCGGCGGCACTCAGCATGTGAGTCCCTCCACGCATGCGAATCCCATCGTCGACCCCTCTCAGGTAAGGCTGCGCTAACCTTACTCGACTCGCACTCTCGAGTGTCAAGGAGCCGACAGACGGGGCGGCAGGTCGGTGGTAGAAAAGCGTGGTGCCGCGATAGTGAGCGTCGCCGAGTGGGATGAGTTTCACAGCACCTCGCCTCTACCTCTCCGATTCTGCGCCGCCGAACCCGCGCCCCGTCGCACACGACGTGCGACCACCAGCGGGAATCCCGCCCGGCTCTGGCACGCTTGGCTCTTATGTCGAACCAGGCCCTCCCCGCCCCCGTCATACGGCGCGAGCTCGTCATCGTCCTCGCCCTCTCCCTCGGCGCCTCGGCGCTCTGGGCCGTCGTGGACATCGTGGCCACCCTCACCGAGCCCGGCGGACTGGCCGACTCCGTCCAATCCATGAACAGCGCCCGCGCCGAAGAGGAGCGCCCCTGGCTGGACCTCTCCCGGCAGCTGCTGAGCCTGGTGCTCGCGATGGCGCCGGTGGCGCTCGCCCTCCACTTCCTGGCCCTCGACCGGGGCGACCCCTTCCGCCTCATCGGCCTCGACGGCAGGCGCCCGGCCTTCGACCTGCTCGGCGGCGCCGTCCTCGCCGCGGCGATCGGCATCCCCGGCCTTGGCCTGTACTTCGCGGCCCGCGCGCTCGGCCTGAACGCCACGATCAGCGCCGCGAACCTCAACGACGTGTGGTGGGCGGTCCCGATCCTCGTCCTCGCCGCGCTGAAGAACGCGATCCTCGAAGAGGTCATCGGCGTCGGCTACCTCGTGACGCGCCTGCGCCAACTGGCCTGGGGCCCCGTCGCGATCGTCGTCTCCCATTCCCTGCTGCGCGGCACCTACCACCTCTACCAGGGCTTCGGCGGCTTCATCGGCAACGCCGTGATGGGCGCGGTGTTCGCCCTCGCGTTCCTGCGCTGGAAGCGCACCGGCCCGCTGGTGGTGGCCCACACACTCCTCGACATCGTGGCCTTCGTCGGATACCTGCTGGTCGCCCCGCACGTGAGCTGGCTCTGACCGACGGGAACCCGCTTCTCACACAGGCTCGCTTGCCGGTATGCTCGTTTCTCGGTACGTGCCAAGGCCGGTTCCCGGCCTCGCCCGCGTCTCGGAGGATTCGCATAGTGGCCTAGTGCGCCCGCCTGCTAAGCGGGTTCCGGTTGATAGCCGGTCGGGGGTTCGAATCCCCCATCCTCCGCCAAACAGCCCGTTGACCAGCGTCAGTGCTGAGTTGACGGGCTTTTCTCTTTTTCCGATCTCACCCGTTCGTGACCGTTGTTGTCCCTTGCTTGCGGTGCACTAGCGGTGCAGTCTCTTGTGGATCTGAGCTTGAGGCCGGGTTCATTGGCCGGGGTCGGGCGCGCATTACGCTTGACCCGCGACAGGGCGGCACCGCAGGGGCCCGCCCTCAACCGCCCTGGGTGCGCGCCCGGCGGGGTCCCCGGCCAAGGGTTCCGGCCGGAACTTTCATTTCATCCTCAAGGCGTCCTTGTTTGGCTGTGCCTGCCGCGGGGCGGGGACGTGGCCCCGGCGCGAGGGGCCCCGTCCCGCGGCAGGCACGCGGCCGATAGGCCGCCTTGAAGGTGTATGGAAAGTTCTCAGCGGTCAGCGACCGCGAGGTGTTCCGCCGCGCCAGCTGGGCCGAGCCGGCGCTGTCCTCGGCCGGCCGGGCCGATCTGTGGGACCTGCGCTCAGCCTCGCCTCCGGCCTCACGGTCGCCCGAGACCCACACGTGCGATCGGCGCGCCGCTGGGGACTGACCGTTTCCGTCGGCTCAGCGCTTCGCCTGGGCGGCGTGGATGATGCCTTCGACGGTGGCGCGGATGCGGTCGGCGATCAGGTCGGGGTCGGGTCGTCCGGCGTCGAGCCAGGCCATGACCGCGCCGATCGCGGTCGTCGAGGCCATCTGCGCGGCCCACCGCGCCCACGCCGGATCGGGAACGACGTCGGTCATGTACCGGTGGGCGGTGTCGGTCATGGTCTGCCGGAAGGCGAGCATCCGCTCGGCGAACTCGCTCTCGCGCATCGCGTGGTCGAACAGCAGCCGGAACCCGTCGGGGTCTGCGGCGGCCGCGCGCACCAGGCCCTCGATCGCGGCCTCGTCGTAGCGGCCCCGTCCGGTCTCGGCGTCGAGCCGGTCGCACACCCGGTCGAGGACCTGCTGGTAGAGCTCGGCCTTGGAATCGAAGTGGCGGTAGAGGATCGCCCGGCTGACCCCCGCCGAGGCCGCCACGTCGTCCAGGCTCGTCGCCGCGTAGCCCGCACGCGAGAACGCGGCCGTCGCCGCGTCCAGGATCTGCTCGCGCCGCTCGGCCCGCTTGAGCCTGCGGACCGGCTCCGCGCGCACGTCCTCAGCCACCGCGCCTCCTCATGCTCCTTGCCTGGGCCTTGATTCTAGTACTCTCATTTGTATACTCTGAGATGTACTTGATAAAGTTCACTAAAGGGGAAGTCGCCATGGCCTCAATAGTTCAGGTTGCTGAGCTGCGAAAACGCTTCGGCAAGGAGGTGACCGCGCTCGGCGGCGTCGATCTCGACGTCCCGGCGGGCGGCGTGTTCGCGTTGCTGGGTCCGAACGGCGCGGGCAAGACCACCCTCATCCGGGTGCTCGCCACACTCATCGAGGCCGACTCGGGCACCGCCCGCGTCGCAGGTGCCGACGTCGCGGCCGAGCCGGCCGCGGTCCGCGCCGCGATCGGCCTGGCCGGGCAGTACGCCGCGGTGGACGAGTACCTCACCGGCGCCGAGAACCTCGAGATGGTCGGCCGCCTCTACGGGCTCGGCCGCCGTGAAGCCCGGCGACGCGGCGAGGAGGTCCTCGAACGGTTCGGCCTGGCCGAGGCCGCGGGCCGCTACGCGAAGACCTACTCCGGCGGCATGCGCCGCCGCCTCGACCTCGCCGCCTCGCTCGTCGGCCGCCCAGCGCTGCTGATCCTCGACGAGCCGACCACCGGCATCGACCCCGCCAGCCGCCGCGATGTATGGGACATGATCGAGCGCCTCGTAGACGGCGGCACGACCGTCCTGCTCACCACGCAGTACCTCGAAGAAGCCGACCGTCTCGCCGACCGCATCGCCGTCATCGACCGGGGCCGCATCGTCTCCGAGGGCACCGCCGACGAACTCAAGGACCGCACCGGAGGCGCCGTCATCGCCCTCGGCCTCGCCGCCGCCGACCGCGACAAAGCCGCCGCGACACTCACCGGCGCCGTCCCCGAGGGCGACACCGGCCTCCACATCCCCGCCCCGAACGGCTACGCCGACCTGCGCACCACCGTCGATGCCCTTGTCGCCCAAGGCATCGAACCGACCGCCGTCGCGCTGCGCAAGCCGACCCTCGACGACGTCTTCCTCGAACTCACCGCCGCCGCACGCTGAAAGGCCCCGCCATGACCGCCATCGCCGCACCCGCACGCCCGGGCCTGACCCGCCTGATCACCGACACCGCCGTCATCACCCGCCGCAACCTGCGCCACACCCTCAGAATCCCCGGCGTCCTGCCGCTCTCGGCGGTCATGCCGGTCATCTTCATCCTCATGTTCACCTACGTCTTCGGCGGCGCGGTCACCGCCTCGCTCCCGCCCGGCGCCGAGGACGCCTACGTCAACTGGCTCATCCCCGGCCTGATCGCCCAGTTCGCGCTCTTCTCAGGCGCCAACACCGCCGCGGGCATGGCCGACGACCTCCAGAAGGGCTCGGTCGACCGGTTCCGGTCGCTGCCCATGGCCCGCCTCGCCGTCCCCGCCGGCCGCACCGTCGCCGACCTCACCCGCGCCCTGTTCACCGTGCTCGTGATGCTCGGCGTCGGCGCGCTCATCGGCTTCCGCTGGCAGACCGACCTTCTCCACGTCCTGGCCGCCATCGGGCTCGTGCTCGCCTTCGCCTTCAGCGTCGCCTGGATGATGGTCACCGTCGGCCTGCTGATCCGCTCCGCCGAAGCCGTCCAGGCCGCGGTCTACATGCTCGTGTTCCCCCTCGGCTTCACCAGCGCCGTGTTCGTCCCGGTCGAGACCATGCCCGGCTGGCTCCAGACCTTCGCCGCCCACCAGCCGGTCACCGTCGTCGCGGGCGCCATGCGCGGCCTCATGCTCGGCCCCGACGCACTCCCGGCGGGCCACACCGTCACCGGCGACATCCTGTGGACCCTCGCCTGGTCCGCGGCACTCGTGGCGGTGTTCGCACCGCTCGCCACCCGCGCCTACGAACGCGCCTGACCCCGGGGTGCGGTCCGGCCCGAACGCCGGCGCCGAGCGCTCCCGGAGAGGACGGAATTTCGTGTCGCGGCGTTGTCGAAACCGGGGCCCGCCCATTCGTCTCGACTATGAGAGACCATTCCAGCGAAGGAGCAGACCCATGTCACCGACAGCCGATCCCGACCCGATTCCATCCACCTATCCGCGCGTGACGCCCGCCCTGGTCGTGGACGGCGCGGCGAAGGCGCTCGAGTTCTACCGCGAGGCCTTCGGCGCCGCCGAGCGCATGCGCGTCCCCGGCCCCGGCGGCACCCTCGCCCACGCCGAGATCCAGATCGGGGAATCCGTGGTCATGGTCGACGATGCCTCTCCGGCCGTCGGCACCCAGGCCCCGCCTCCGGGCGGGATCAGCGGCACGCCGTGTTCGCTGTTCGTCTACGTTGAGGACGTCGACCGCGTCGTCGCGCGGGCCGTCGAACGCGGCGCGACGCTCCTCGGCGCGGTCGAGGACCACTTCTACGGCGACCGCACCGGATCCATCGTCGATCCCTGGGGGCACGCCTGGACCGTGGCGACCCATGTCGAGGACGTCGACGACGACGAGATGACGCGTCGGCTCGCCGAGCTGCAGGACTAGGAGGAAGCACATGAAGTACGTGCTGATGTTCGTCGAGACCGAGCAGTACGCCGCCGAGCTCGAGGCCATGGCGCCGGACGACCGCGACCGCGCCTACGCCCTGGTCGGCCGGTGGATGGACGAGCATGCCGACAAGATCCGAGAGCACCGCAAACTCATGCCCGCGCACACCGCCACCACCGTCCGCCTCGACCGGGCGACTCCGGTCGTGACCGACGGGCCCTTCGTCGAAGGCAAGGAAGTCGTCAGCGGCTTCGTCGAGGTCGACGTCGCCGACCTCGACGAAGCCTTGGGCATGGCCCGGTCCTGGCCCGGCTGCCCGACCGTCGAGATCCGGCCGCTCGAGTCGTGACCGACCCGGCCCGCGACGAGCTGGCCCGCGCCGTGCGCGAGCACGCGGGCCGGCTCGCCGCCGTCCTCGTGCGCCTGATCGGCGACTTCGCCACCGCCGAAGACCTCGTCCAGGACGCCGTCCTCACCGCTCTCCAGCGCTGGCCGGTCGAAGGCGTGCCCGACCGTCCGGACGCCTGGCTGTTCACCGTCGCCCGCAACCGCGGACTCGACCTGCTGCGCCGTGAAGGCAATCACCGCGCCAAACTCGCCCAACTGCAATGGCCGGTCCGCACCGAGCCCGACGACCGCCTCCGCCTGATCGTCACCTGCTGCCACCCGGCCCTGCCCCGCGCCGCGCAGGTCGCGCTCACCCTCCGGGTCGTCTGCGGCCTGACCACCGCCCAGATCGCCCGGGCCTTTCTCGTCCCCGAATCGACCGTCGCCCAGCGCATCACGCGCGCCAAACGCAAGATCGCCGACGCGGCCATCCCCTACCGCCTCCCCGCGGACGAGGACCTCACCAGCCGTATCGGCGAGGTCCGCACCGTCATCTACCTCCTGCTCAACGAGGGCTACCTCGCCACCGCCGACCACGCCCACTCGCACCGCCTGGTCGAGGACGCCGCCTGGCTCGCCGCCCTCCTGCACGAACTGGTCCCCGACGACCCCGAGACGGCGGGCCTGCTCGCCCTCGTCCGCCTGCACCGGGCACGCACAGGGGCCCGCTTCACCTCCGAAGGCCGCATCGTGGTCCTGGCCGACCAAGACCGCTCGCAGTGGGACCAGACCGCCATCGCGGAGGCGACCGCCCTGCTCGCCCGCGCCGCCGGGCGCCGAGCCCCCGGCCCGTATCAGCTCCAAGCCGCCATCGTCGCCTGTCACGCCGAGGCCGCGGACTGGGCCTCCACCGACTGGGAGCAGATCGTCCTGCTCTACGACATGCTGCTCCATCTCGCCCCCTCGCCCGTCGTCCGGCTCCACCGGGGCATCGCCCTGCGGTACACCAAGGGGCCCCGAGCGGCCTTGGCCGAGGTCGACACGATCGCCGACGACCTCGAAGGCCACCATCTCCTCCACGCCACCCGCGCCGAACTGCTCCGCGCCCTCGGCGATGCACGCGCCGCCGAGGCCGCCGACGAACGCGCGCTGGCCCTCACCGCCAACCCCGCCGAGCGGACCCTGCTCCAAGAACGGCTCCATTGGACTTGAACCACTCGTCGGCGTCCAGTCGTGGAAGCCGATCTCGCCGGGGGCGCGAATGGGTTTCGCTCGGCAAGAGCGCTTCCGAGTATGCCTCCGGGCATAGTGGCCGCTGCCGAAGATCCGACCGTGGAGGGTCGAGATCGGCGCCGCTCGCCAATACGTTCGGGACCATGACCACAACGAGTACGAAACGCGGGCGCGGCATGGGCGCCGCGGCGCCGGTGGCGGCGCTGATGGTGCTGTCGCCGATGCTGGCGGAGCTCCCCAGCGGCGCCATGCGGCCCACCGACTTCCTTTCGCCGATGATCTTCTTCCCCTTCACGATCGTGGTGTACGGCCTGCCGGTGCTGGCGCTGCGCGAGATCGCCGCGCGGCTCGGCCTCGGCGCCACCGGCCTGTGGGTCCTGGGCATGGTCTACGGCGTCTTCAACGAAGGGCTGTTCTCCGAGACCTTCTACTACCCGCTGGAGAGCTCGCTCCCCGAATTCGCCGGCTACGGACTGGTGGGGGACCTCCAGGTGCCGTGGATGACCTACATCCTCCCCTGGCACGGCCTGTTCTCGGTGCTGCTGCCGGTGATGGTGGTCGACCGGCTCTTCCCGCGCCGCAGCGGAAGGCCGTGGTTCTCCGCGAAGACCACAGTGGTCCTCACGGCGGTGACGGCCGCGCTCGGCCTGGCGAGGTTCATCCTGAACGGCGAGGACATAACCGTCCACAGCGGATCGGTATTCGCCTTCCATCTGGCCGTCCTGTGCCTGCTGGCGGCCGCCCTGTCCGTGGCCGCGGTGCGGCTGCCGCGGACCCCGCGAATGACGCCCGGGCAGGACGGTCGGGCGCGGCTGTGGCGGTCCTTCGCGGTCGGAGCCGGGCTCTACGCGGCCGGCTTCCTCGGCATGGTGTTCCTGGCCTCCGCGGGAGCCCCCTGGCTCCTGCCGGTGGCTTACGGCGTCGCGGCCGTGCTCGCCGTCGTGTGGGCCTCGACCCGCGTGCGAGAGGTCAAGCGCTCCACGGTGCTGGCCTTCACGCTCGGCTGCCTCGCCCTGGAGGCCGCGGTGATTCCGCTCTTCGTGCAGGGGATCCTCGCCGGAGACGCGCAGTCCCTGGCGACGGGGGCGGTGGTCGCCGCCGCCGCGGCGTTCGCGATGGTCCGCCTGGGAGGCCGCAGCGGCCTGTCGGCCCGAACCGCGCTCTAGAGTGCGAGTCATGCAAGCGGTTCGGGCAATGACCGCGCGTCACCCGATGGCGACGGACGCGGGGATCGCGGTCGCGGTCGCCGCGGCGAACGTGCCGCAGACGGTCGGCGCCGACGTCGCGGCGGGCGGTTGGCTGTGGTTCGCCGCGGTCCACCTGCCGCTGCTGTGGCGGCGACGGGCGCCTACAGCAGCATTGTGGACGGTCTTGGCGCTCGTCGCGGCGGCTTGGTTCGCAGGGCCGGGCGGCCTCACCTACCCGGTGGTCGTCGCGCTGGCCGCCGTGTACGCCGCCGCCCGGTTCCGTCCCTGGAAACGGTGGTGGGCAGGCGTCGCGGCCCTCGAAGCCGCCTTCGTGGCCGCCGCCCTCCAGGGCGATCTCGGCCGGACCGACCTGGTGGCGCTCTCCTTCGCGCTCGCCGCGGTCGCCTTGTCGGGCACGGCGCTCCGGTCGCACTATGCCCACCGGGCGGACCTGGCCGAACGCGACCGGCAGCGGGCCGGCCTCGCCCTCGCCGCGGAGCGCAACCGGATCGCCGCCGAACTGCACGACATCATCTCCCACAACATGGCGGTGATGGTCGCCCTCGCCGACGGCGCCGGGCTCACCGCCGCCGACTCGCCGAAGCGCGCCGCCGAGACGCTGGGCACGATCGCCGACACCGGCAGGCAGTGCCTGGACGAGATGCACCGCTTGGTGACGGTGCTCCGCGGCGACGAGACCGACAGTGAGACGACGCTGGCGCCCCAGCCCGGTGTCGACCAGCTCGACGAGCTGCTGGAGCGCGTGGGCGACACCGGATTGCGGGTGCGCCTCGAACGCGGCGGCACCCCGGTCCGGTGCGGCGCCGGTCTGAGCCTGACGGTCTACCGGCTCGTGCAGGAGGCACTGACCAACACTCTCGCGCACGCCGGGCCCTCGGCCTCGGCCACCGTGCGGCTCGAATACGGCGAGGGGCACATCGATCTGAGGGTCACCGACCGCGGCGGCCGGCCGCCGGGCCCCGCCCCGCACGGGCGGGGCCGCGGGCTCACGGGCATGGCCGAGCGCGCCGCCGCCTACGGGGGCCGTCTCGAGGCCGGACCGCTGCCGGACGGCGGCTGGGAAGTCCGCACCAGACTGCTCATCGTGGACCGGAGGTCCGCATGACGGTCCGCGTCATGCTGGTGGACGACCAGCCGCTGCTGCGCCAGGCGTTCCGAATGATCCTGGAGACCCGAACGGACGTCGAAGTGGTGGCCGAGGCCTCCGACGGCGCCGAGGCGATCGACGTCGCCGGGCGGTGCCGCCCGGACGTCGTGCTCATGGACGTCCGCATGCCCGTCCTCGACGGGATCGGGGCCACCGCGTCGATCGTGGCCGCCGATCCCGGCATCCGGGTGCTCGTGCTGACCGTGTTCGACAACGACGAGAACGTCTACGCCGCGCTGCGGGCCGGGGCCAGCGGCTTCCTGCTGAAGAACGCCCGGCCCACCGAGCTCTTCGACGCCGTCCACGCCGTCCACCAAGGGAACGCCGTCGTGGCCCCCAGCCTGACCCGGCGGCTCCTGGACACCTTCGCGGCCCACTTGCCCGACCCGGCGACCGGCGTCCGAGAAGACCGGCGGCTGCGGGCGATGACCGACCGGGAACGCCAGGTCGCGATCCAGGTCGCACGCGGGTTCACCAACGCCGAGATCGCGGAGCGCCTGGACATCGCGCCGGGCACGGTGAAGATCCACATCGGCAGGATTCTCGCCAAGCTGGGCCTCCGCGACCGGGTCCAACTGGCGATCCTCGCTTACGAGACCGGACTGGTGCACCGCGGGCAGACCCATCACGACTGAGGCGCGAGGTCCTGCTCGACGCGCCGCAGGCCGGTGCGGTGCCGGGCCTGGGAGTCAGTCGCCCGCGACGTCGCGCAGGCAGGTGAGCACGGCACGGACGCGGCGGTGAGCCGCGGCGTCGTCAAGGGCCTGTAGCCCTCAACCGACGCGAACGGAGGCCGGGCGGCGAGCGCCGCCCGGCCTCCGGTGCTCCTAAAGCCGATCTCCTCACACCGGACTGTCGCAGGCGAAGGCGCGCGCGGCGGTCTCCGCCATGGCGTCCAGGCACTCGCCCATCTTCTGCTGTCCGTAGAAGTTCGGGTGCATGGACTCCTGCTGCTGGCCCTGGGCGAGACCCGACACGATGAACCGCGCCCATTCGCTCTCGGCCTTGGGCAGCGGGTTCTGGAGCGTGTTGCCGCTGGCGGACTGCTTGACGCCCTTGGCGCAGACCTCATGGCCCTCGAGGGCGTCTTGGAGATCGAGGAAGTCCACCCCGCCGACGCTCGCCGCCGCCTGCTCGTGCGACTCGGCGAGCGCGGGTATGAGGGCGTCGCGGGCCCAGTCCGAGTCGTCGTTGAAGAAGGGGCATCCGCCGGTGTAGAGCCGAGAGTACTTCTCCCCGTACCGGTTGTCCTCTCCCCTCGGGATCGGCGAGGGATAGCTCTGGAGGACCAGGCGATAGTCCGAGTCGTTGTAGCCGGCGTCGCCCATGGTGTCCTGGACGGCCATGAGGACCTGTTCGACCTTGGTCCTCATGGTGTCGATCCGGTCCGGCATCTGCGGCCCCACGGTTTCGTTGCAGTGCTGCCCTTCGGGCACGACGCTGAATACCCTGGCGCAGTCCGCGATGACCTTGCTGAAGCCGATGTCGTTGCCGCCGATGGACAGCACGATGAGTTTGATGTCCTTGGCGGCGGCATGGTCCGCGAGCTGCTCGATCTGCGGCCGCTCGCCTTTGAACGACGTGCGGAGGATGTCGGCGGTCGTCGCTCCCGAGCAGGCGATGTTGAGGCGGTTGTCCTCAGCGATGTCGAAGGACTGCCCGTTGACGCGGACGGTGCTCAGGTGGTGGATCTCCGCTCCGGCGGAGCGGTTGCATCCGTTGGCGTACGACGATCCGTAGACCCTGGTCGCGTCGTAGGAGCACGAGGTCTCCCACAGTTTGCAGTCGTATGCGGCGAGGTCGGTGCCGTACCGGCTGCCGAACACGGTGTTGCCGTTGCCCCGCCAGCGGCCCGCCTCCCCCGAGATGAAGCTGTCGCCGAGGGAGATGACGGCCGGTTCCTTGGCGCGCGTCGGGGCGGCCTCCTCGGCGAGGGCCGCCGACGGAACGGCGAGCAGCGCACCGAGAAATGCGACGACCGCGCCCGTCGCCCACACCAGCGCCGACGACTTGCGCATTCGCATTCCCGTCATCTGCCACCCTCCCGCATCGAGGCCGCGCGGCCGCTGGGGCCGAGGAACGTCACGTGGCGTTCCCGCGGCACTTGGTCGACGGCGAGACGTGCATTGCCTGCGCTCATGGCGATTCCTCTCGTGTGCAAGGCGTGCCGGTACGGCCGTGCGGCCGTCCGCCGGCGGTGGACACTGGAGGTCAGGTCGATTCCTCGGGGCCTCTCAGCCGTGGTGCAGGCCTGAATCGGCGAACGGAGGCGCTGCCGCAAGTGGACCGCCCTGGCCCCGACACAGTGGACCACGGCTGTGAGGCCGCCGCCATCGGTTCCGATACCGCCGATTGTCGAAAATCCGACAGGCGGAGGCGAGAGAACGAGCAATATTCCCGGCTTGTTCTGCTCTCCCCTCTGGAGGGTCGGGGCCGTCAGCTCGCGTGTCCGTCGGCCGCGGCGAACGCGGCCGTGTGGTCGCGGGCGAAGTCGGCGATGTCGCGCGCGGGGCGCCCGGTGAGGTCGGCGACGGACGTGTGCACCTCGGCGGCTTCACCGCGGGCGTAGTGGGCGTAGTCCTCGACCAGGCCTTCGAGCTGCCAAGGCGGCAGCATCCCGGCCAGCGAGGCGGCGAACCGCTCCGGAGTCGCCTCGTGGAAGGCGATGTCCCGCCCGGTGGCGGCGGTGAGCGCCTGCGCGATCTGGCCGTGGGTCACCGCGCGGGGCCCCGTCAGCGTGTAGGTCCGGCCGGCGTGCCCGGCGCCGGTCAGCACGGCCGCGGCGGCGTCCGCGATGTCCCTGGTGTCGACGAGGCTGACGGCGGCCTCGCCGATGGGCGCGGCGAACCGGCCCTGGGCGATGGCGGGGGCGAACGCGAGCAGCCCCTGCATGTACAGGTTGGGGCGCAGCACGGTGTGATCGAGGCCGAGGCCGCCCACATGGGCTTCGACTTCGGCGTGCCAGCGCAGGAACCGCACCGGCGAGTCGGCGCGGGCCGCGTACTGCGACAGCACCACGAGCCGCCCCACGCCGGCGTCGCGGGCGAGGTCGGCGAACCGGATCTGGAGCGCCGCGGCGTCCTCGGCCGAAGGGCTGTTGAGGAAGGCCGCGTCGACGCCTTCGAGCGCCTCGGCGACCGATTCGGGATCCCGCAGGTCGGCGACGACGTTCGCGGCGCCCGGAACGGCGCGGCCGCGGGTCATGGCGCGGACATCGACGCCGCGGGCCCGCAGGGCGGGCACCAGCGCGGCGCCGACGGTTCCGGTCGCGCCGGTCACCAGGACGGTGGGCGTGTTCATCGTTGTGCGTCCTCTCCTCGAACGGGCGGGCGCTGTCCGCTCCCGCATGGCTCCACCCTCGCGCGGAGGCGTCCCCGCTCGCATCGGTGAAAACCACTTAGTTCCGGGCCGCCGCCGCTGTGCGCCGGTGCGTCGCGATGACGGCCTCTCACTTATGGTTGGCACCATGCGCACGAGGACACCGGGCTCGCTCGTCGGCAGGCGCGACGAGACCGAGCGCCTCCTGTCCCTGGTCGGCGCCGCCGACCGGGGCGAGGGCGGCGTGCTCGTCCTCCGCGGCGAGCCGGGCATCGGCAAGAGCGCACTGCTGGACCACGTCGAACACGCGGCCCCCGAGCGGTTCCAGATCATCCGCGCGTCCGGGGCGGAGTTCGAAGGAGAGCTGCCGTTCGCGGCGCTGCACCAACTGTGCGTGCCGGTGCTGGCGAACCTCGATGCGCTTCCGGCCCCCTACCGCCATTCCCTCCAGGTGGCGTTCGGGCTGGCCGAGGGCGCGCCCGAGCCGTTCCGCGTCGGCCTGGCCGCGCTGGAGCTGCTGGCGGCCGCGGCCGCGGAACGGCCGCTGCTGTGCCTCGTCGACGACGCCCACTGGCTGGACGACGCCTCGGTGAGGGCCCTGGTGTTCCTGGCCCGGCGCATCGCCGCCGAGCCGATCGCGATGGTCCTCGCCGCCCGCGACACCGGGGCCGCCGGCGGGCTGGACGACCTTCCCGGGCTGGCCGTCGGCGGTCTGAGCGAGGCCGAAGCGCGGGCGCTGCTGGCCGAGGCCAAGGCCGTGACGCTCGACGAACGGGTGCGCCAGCGCGTCCTCGCCGAGGCGAGCGGCAACCCGCTGGCCCTGATCGAGCTGCCGAAGGCCGGCGGTTTCGAGCTGCCGACGCCCTCGCCCGTCGCGAGCCGGATCGAGCGGAGCTTCCGGGCCAGGATCGCCGAACTGCCCCCCGGCGCGCGGCTGCTGCTGGCCCTCGCGAGCGCCGACCCCACCGGCGACCCGAGCCTGCTGTGGAGCGCGGCGGAAGCGCTCGGCATCGACGTGCCCGCCGCGCGCGCCGCGGCGGAGGCGTCCGGGCTGGTGCGGTTCGGCACGCGCGCCCGGTTCTGCCACCCGCTGGCGCGCTCGGCCGCATACCGCGCGGCCGAACCGGACCGGCGGCGCGCGGCGCACCGGGCACTGGCCGAGGCCACCGACCCGGAGGCCGCACCGGACCGGCGGGCCTGGCACCGCGCCCAGGCCACCGCCGGACCGGACGAGGACGTCGCGGCCGAGCTGGAGTCCTCGGCCTCGCGCGCCCAGGCGCGCGGCGGAGTCGCGGCCGCGGCCGCGTTCCTGGAACGCGCGGCGGCGCTGTCGCTCGACCCCGACAGACTGGTCGAGCGCACCATCGCCGCCGCGAAGGCCACCGTCGAGGCGGGGCGGGCGGACGCGGCGGCGGACCTGCTGTCCGGCATCGACACCGAGACCCTCGACGACGAGCGGCACGCCTCGATCGACCTGCTGCGCGGGCAGATCGCCTTCGTCTCCGGCGAGGACGGGGCCGCCAGCGGGCCGGAGTTCATCCTGAGAGCGGCCCGGCGGCTCGCCTCCGTCGACCCGGAGCGGTCCCGCGAGCACTTCGTGACCGCACTGGAGACGGGGCTCGTCGTCAGCAGGGCCGCCGGGGTGATGGACCGGGTCCTCGACGCGGCCCGCACGGCGCCGCCCGCGCCGAAACCGGATCTGCTCGACGCGCTGGTGCTGCTGAGCGCCGAAGGGCACCGCTCCGGCCTGCCCGCGCTGCGGAAGGCCCTCACCGGCGACGACGCCGACTGGACCCGGGTGCCCGCCCTGGCCACCATGGTCGCGGGCGAACTGTGGGACATGGACCTGCACACGGAGGTCGTCGACTGGCTGGTGCGGACCGGGCGGGACACCGGATCGCCGCTCACCGCCCGGCTCGGCCTCTCACAGGTGGCGATGGCCGCGGTGCTCACCGGCGACTTCGGGAAGGCGATGGCCGCGATCGCCGAGGAGGAGGCGATCGCCGAGGCCCTCGGCGACGTGCCGCAGATGTACCCGAGAGTGCACCTGGCGGCGATGCGCGGCCGCCGCCGCGAAGCCGTCGAGCTGTTCGCCGACGCGACGAACCGGGGCATCGGCCAGCTGGTCGCGCACGCCCCCGGCCCCGCGGCCGTGCTCTACAACGGACTGGCCGAGTACCCTGCCGCGCTGGAGGCCGCCGCGCGCGCCGCCGAAGGCGGCGGCCTGCTCACCGGCCTCGTCCTGCCCGAACTGGTCGAGGCCGCGGTCCGGTGCGGCGAGCGCGCCGCCGCGGAGGAGGCGCTGGAGTCCCTGCTCCGGCGCACCGAGCCCGCCGGAACCGCCTATGCCCGCGGCGTCGCGGCGGGCGCGAGGGCACTCGTCCACGGCGCCGAGGACGACCACCGGGAGGCCGTCGAGCACCTGACGGGCACCCCGCTGGCGCCGGACCTCGCGCGGGCGCACCTGCGGTACGGGGAATGGCTGCGCCGCGAGGGCCGCCGCCGCGACGCGCGCGACCACCTGCGCACCGCGCACGAGCAGCTCTCGGCGATCGGCATGGAGGCCTTCGCCCGGCGGGCCGCGGACGAACTGCGCGCGACCGGGGAGGCGGCCCGCAGCCGCTCCGAACACGCTCACAACCGGCTGACCATGCAGGAGATGCACATCGCGCGGCAGGTCGCCACGGGCGCGACGTCGAAGGAGGTCGCCACGCGCCTGTTCATCAGCCCGCGCACAGTGGACGCGCACCTGCACAACATCTTCCGCAAACTCGGCATCACCTCGCGCCGCCAGCTGCGGAACATGCCCGAGCTCCACTGACGCGCACCGGATCTAGGTAATTCTCACCGACGCGAACCCCGCCGGGACCGTGCGACCTTGTCCCCGAGACACGCACCCGGGGAGGGGAACACCATGACCGAGCGCATGGACGCCGACGTGATCGTGATCGGCAGCGGATTCGGGGGCGCCGTGGCCGCCGCGCGGCTCGCCCAGGCCGGCCACGCCGTGCTGGTCCTCGAACGCGGCGGGAGATGGAGGCCCGGCGACTTCCCCCGGGATCCGGACCTGCGCAAGGGATGGCTCTGGCAGGCGGGCGGCGGGCTCTACGACATCCGCTGGCTCGACCGCATGGCCAGCGTGCAGGCCGCCGGATGGGGAGGCGGATCGCTCGTCTACGCCAACGTGTTCGCCCGCCCCGCGGACGGGGCGCTCGACCCCCGCTGGCCCGCGCACCTGCGCCGCGAAGCGCTCGACCCCTACTACGACCTCGCGGCCCACATGCTGGAGGTCGCCCCGACCGGCCCCGACCCGCGGACCGGCCGCGTCCCCGAGCGCACGGCGCTCGTCGAGGACCTCGCGGCGCGGAGCGACATCGTCGAGGCCACGATGCGCCCCAACCTCGCGGTGACCTTCGGCGATCCCGAGCAGTGGCGGCCGAATCGCCACGGCGTCCCGCGCCGGGGCTGCGCCTTCGTCGGCGAATGCGTGCTCGGCTGCAACCACGGGGCGAAGAACACACTCGACCACAACTACCTCGCCGTGGCCGAGGCCGCCGGCGCCCGGGCGGTCACCGACGCGCAGGCGGAGCGCATCGAGCCGTGCGACGGCGGCTACGACGTCCACGCCTCGACGCCCTCCGACCCCGAGGCGCCCGAACGGCGGTGGCGGGCGGGGAAGGTCGTGCTGGCCGCCGGCGCGATCGCGACCACCGAGCTCCTGCTGCGCGCCCGAGACGTGCACCGGACCCTGCCCGGACTCTCACGGAGGCTCGGGCACGGCTTCTCCGGCAACGGCGACTTCCTCACGATGGCCGAACTGCGCCGCCGCACCGGCGATGCGGCCGACACCGGAGACATGACCACCGGGCCCACCATCACCACCACGACGGTGCTGGACGTGCCCGAAGGGCGGGAATCGGTCTGGTACCAGGTCCAGGACGGCGCCGTCCCGATGCCGCTGCGCGAGCTGATCGATTCGGTCATCCCCGGCCGTCGGCTGCGCGCGCGGTGGAGGCGGATCCGCGGCACCGACCGGCGCCGGGGCTTCGCCGTCCTCGCCATGGGCCGGGACTCCTCCGACGGCGTGCTGCGGCTCGGCGACGACGGGAACGCCGTGCTGTCATGGCGCACGCGGTGGCAGGCGAAGCTGCACCGCTCGCAGTCCCGCGTGGGGCCGCTGCTGGCCCGCCAGTTCGGCGCCCGCATGAGCAATCCGCCGACGTGGTCGCTGCTGCGCCGGACGGTCACGGTGCACGCCTTGGGAGGGGTGCCCGAGGGCGAGGGCCCCGAGACGGGCGTCGTCGACGAATACGGCGAGGTGCACGGCCATCCGGGACTGTTCGTCATGGACGGGTCCAGGCTTCCCGCCGCCACCGGAGTGAACCCTTCGGCGAGCATCCTCGCCGTCGCGGAGCGCTCGGTCGAGGCGATGATCCGGCGCTCGGGCCGGACGGGATGGCGCGCACCGGAATGGGACGACGTGGCGCCCGCCCCCGTGCCGGAGGACGCGGCGTTCGACTTCATGGCCGAGCGGCGGGCCGCCACCGCGGGCGACGGCGTCGGGTTCGGCGAGCGGATGCGCACGCCGAGACGACGGGCACCGGTGGCGGACCTGAGGCTGAGCGCCCGGATCCGGAGCATGGACCGCTTCCTCGCCGACCCGGCCCATCCGATCGCCGTGCGGGGCCGGATCGACGTCGAGGGCGTCGTCACCGGCGCGGACGTCGCCGGAACCCTGTCGCTGTTCCCCGAGGGCCGGCCCGAGGCCATGTCCTACGCGCTGACGTTCCGCGACGGCGACGGCCGCGATTGGAAGCTCTCCGGTGAGAAGACCGTCCGCTCCCGCACGCCGGTCGCGCTCCTGCGCGGACTGACCACACTGCACACCCGGATCCGACCCGCGGAAGGCGGGCCCGAGGAGGGCGTCACCGCGGTGGTGACGATCGGTCTTCCCGAGCTGCTGAGCCTGGGCGCCTCGATTCGCGGGCAGGGCTTCACCCGCGCCCGCCGCCTGCGCGCCGCCGCGCGCTTCGCCGCCTTCTTCGCGAAGTCCGCCCTGCGGAGCACCGACGACCCGGCGCCCCCCGCGAGGCGTCCGCCGACCAGGCCGCAATCTGATGCCGTTCGACCGCTCCGAAGCCGCCCCGGAGGCGTTAAGGTCGATGTCCAGTGTTCGGCAGGAACGGAAGGGGACGGCCATGGCTTCAGATGAGGAAGCTCCGGGCGAAGACCTGGACGCCGGAGCCGAGCAGGAGTTGCCTCTCGAGGTCGCGGCCGGTCCCGAAGCGGTGGCCCCGGACCTGGTCGGCGTGGCCCGGCCCCGACCGGTCGTCATCGCGGCGGTCGTGGCGGGTGTGACGGCGGCCGCCGTGATCGGCGCCAAGATCGCCTACGACCGTCGCAGGTCCGCCAAGGGCTACAAGCAGGTGGTCCATCAACTGGAGGACGCCAGGGACGCGCTGATCGCGGCGACCGCCGAGATGCCGGAACGAGGCCGTGCGGCTCTGCGGCGGATGGCGCGTCGCTAGGCGCACCCTCGAATCGGCACCCGACGCGCTCACCGCGGTCCGGCGAGCGCGAGTACCCGTGTCGCCGGCGTTCCGATCTCACTTCGGGACGACGCGGCCTTCCGATGGTGTACTGTTGGCCGAGGCGTGCGGTATCGAAACCCGCAGCCACCGCTGAATTTCAACCACTACTCGTGGTCAATGTGCCCTTTCCGCACATCGTTGCTGAAATCCTTCGGGCACTCTCAACGTCGCCGGTCATGTGACGAGACGACGTTTCTGTACTTCCAACGAATCAGGTCGACATCTCTTCAATCGCAACACACACCGCCTCGCAGAGCCGTATCCGCTGGAGGCGGGCCGCCGAGGACGTCCACGCCGCGACACTCGACGGCGAGTTCGCCGGATTCATCGCGGTCAGCGGACCCCACCACATCCTTTACGGCCCTCACTCGCAGGTCCTCGGCGTCTACTGGACGCTCGACGAGGCCCGCGCCGCCCTCGACCTGGAATCGGCGGCGTCCGAGCCGCCGAGCGCCTTCTCGAGCGCATCATGATCTTCCGCGCCGGCGCCGTCGGCGCGGACCGAAGAAGGACCGCTTCGCGATCCACAACGAAAACAGGAGTGATTTCCATGGCAACAGGCACCGTCAAATGGTTCAACGGCGACAAGGGTTTCGGATTCATCGCCCCCGACGACGGCTCCGCGGACGTGTTCGCGCACTTCTCGGCGATCCAGGGCTCCGGTCGTCGCGACCTGGAGGAATCCCAACAGGTCGAGTTCGACATCGAGCAGGGCCAGAAAGGCCCTCAGGCCACCAACATCCGGCCGCTCTGACCGGGTTCGAACGGTCGAAGCGGCAGCAGGACCCGCCGCTTCGACCGTTCCGGCCCGAGGGCCGTACGAGCGGGTACCGCGACCGCCGGTGACGGACTCCCGGTGGCTCCGCCCCGGCGACCCGCCGATCGACCTCGGTCGGTGTGCGGTCGGCGGTGTTCGGGATCTATACGGGTGCCTGCTCGCGCCGAACCCGCCGGTGTCGTCGGCCCGGCCGGTCAGGCGAGCTCGCCCAGGAGCGTGCGCGGGTCGCCGTCGGGCGCGACGGCGTCCAGCACCTCGATGAGCCGGCGCTCCTCGTAGCCGAAGTGCGACTCCATGATCGCGCCGATGCCGTCGAGATGCCGATGCAGCGCCTCGGGATCCGCCTCGGACGACAGCGCGGCCGAGAACTCGCCGAGGAGGTGCTCGAGCATGTTGTGGTCGCGCACCAGATCGTCGACGACCGGCTTCAGGTCGGGACGCGCCGCGAGGATCTCGGGGAACAGGCCGGTGTCCTCGCTGCGGTGGTGGCCGCTGAGCGCGGAGCAGAACCCGCGGCAGAACACCAGCAGATCCAGCCCTTCGGGGATGTCGACCTCGCCGTCGATCGACCGCCGGGCGAGCTCCAGCGCCTGCCGGAGCCGCTGGTGGACGGCGCGCAGCTGGCCGCCGAACGCGGCCATGCGGTCGGTCTCGGAACTGATGGTCGGCCCCTTCGTGTCGACCTCCAATATGCCCGATCCCTCAGGCCGCCGCCACTCGCGGCGGCCCCGCGGCGCCGCCGGTTCGGCGCGGCTCACCGGCCCTGGGCCGGGATTCGCCCGATATAGACGGTGTTGGCCGACTCCTCGTCCTGGAACGGGTTGGGGAAGGCGATGCGGTGGGCCTCGGTGCCGTCGAAGACCTCGGACAGCAGCTCGAGGAAGTCGTCGTCGGCCGGGTCGTCGGACCACATGCCGAACACGCCGCCCGGCCGCAGGTGCGCGGCGAGGCGCCCGAGGCCGGCCGGAGTGTAGAAGGCGGCGTGGGCCGGGTGGAGGAGGTGGCGCGGCGAGTGGTCGATGTCGAGCAGGATCACGTCGTGGCGGTGGCCCGCCGGGCGCGGTTCCGGCGGAGCCAGCGCCGAGGCGAAGAAGTCGCCGTGGACGATGCGGGTCCGCTCGTCGCCGGTGAGCTCGGCCGCGTGGGGGACCAGGCCGCGCCGGTGCCAGTCGATGACGGGCTCGAGGGCCTCGACCACGGTCAGCTCGGTGACGCGGGGGTCGGCCAGGGCGGTGCGGGCGGTGTAGCCCAGGCCCAGGCCGCCGACCATGACCGCGAGCCGATCGGCGCGGGCCGCGGCCAGCCCCAGGCGGGCGAGCTCGGTCTCGGCGGCGGTGAACAGGCTGGACATGAGGTACTCGTCGCCGAGTTTGACCTCGTAGACCTCGGCGTCCGCGACCGGATCGTGGCGGCGCCGCAGGCTCACCTCGCCCATGGCGGTGGCCTGGTAGTCGAGTTCTTCGAATCGTGTGGGGATGTCGGCTCCTCATTTCGCGCCCGTTCGGCCTTCTGGCCCGCGTAGAAGACTACTAGTCCGGGCATCGGAACCGGCGGCGATGAGTTTCGCCGCGGTGTCTCGTCCGTATCTGCGACAGCCGACCACTCGCATTCGAGGAGCGCGCCATGACCGCCACGTACACCTGGGACGTCTTCACCACACTCGACGGCTACGGCTCCTATGGCCCGGACGGCGACTGGGGCGGCTACTGGGGCAAGGAAGGCCCCGAGTTCCTCGGCAACCGCCTCGCCGTGCTCGGCGGGGAGCAGCGGATGGTGCTCGGCGCCACCACCTTCCGGCAGTTCACGGAGCTGCTGGGCCCCATCCCCGAGGCCGAGCTCGACCCGGTGAACTCCCGGATGCGGAGCATGCCGACGACGGTGGTGTCGAACACGCTCGAAGGGCCGCTCGACTGGCCGGACGCGACCGTCCTCAGCGGTGACGCCGTCGACGTCGTCGCCCGGCTCAAAGAGGAGTCCGAGACGCCGCTGCGCTCGCACGGCAGCCTGTCGCTGAACCGGGCGCTGATGGCCGCCGGGCTCGTCGACCGCGTCCAGGTGACGATCTTCCCCGTGGTCAGCGGCCGGACCGGAACCGACCCGCTCTTCGAGGGCGCGGCCGACTTCGACCTGGAGCTGCTCGAGAGCCGGACCTTCGACGGCCGCAGCCAAGAGCTCGTCTACCGGCCCGCCCTCCACGTCTGAATCCGTCGGCACCGCGCAGGCGGACGCCGACCTCGCCCGCGCCTGGTCGACCGGGCGCTCTACGGGGCGGCCCCGCCGAGGTCTTGACCCCGCCGGCAGGACCGCCCCGCAGGCGGCGCTCTCAGGCGCGCTCCGGCGACCGGACGAGTTCGTCCCTGGTCGGCGGGTCGGCGCCCGGGCGCGAGACGGTGATCGCGGCGGCCCTGGCGGCCTCGGCCCCCGCCAGCCGCAACTGCTCGAGGCTCAGGGCGGCCAGGACGCCGCGCGCCTCCTTGCCGCGCGCCCCGAAGCCCATGAGCGCGTCGATCAGCGCGCCCATGAAGGTGTCCCCGGCGCCGATCGTGTCGGCCACGGCCACCGGGACGCCGGGCACGTCGATGACGGCCTCGCCGCGCACCAGCACGCTGCCCTCGGCCCCGAGTGTCACCACGACCAGGAGCGGGCCCCGCCCGGCCCACGAACGCGCCACCTCGACCGGGTCGGCTCCCGGGTGGTACCAGGCCAGGTCCTCGTCGGAGACCTTGACGACGTCGCTCAGGGCGATCAGCCGCTCGACCCGCCGCAGCGCCGGTCCGAGCTCCGGGGTGATCGCCGGACGCGCGTTGGGGTCGAAGGTCACCAGCGAGCGCCCGCGCGCGGCCCGCATCGCGGTCTCGACGGCGTCGGCCCCGGGCGCGAGCACCGTCGCGATGGACCCGGCGTGGAGGGCGGCCGGGTCGCCGTCCGCCGCCTCCGCGATCCGCTCCGCCGTCAGGTTCCAGGCCAGGTCGAACTCGTATGCGGCCGAACCGTCCTCGGCCAGGTCGACCAGGGCGGTGGAGGTGCGCCCGGTCGACGGCGGCTCCGCCACCACGCGCACCCCGGACTCCTCCAGCCAGCGGCGCACGGTCGCGCCGTTCGCGTCGTCGGCCAGGACGGTGGCGAGCACCGCTTCGCGGCCGAGCCTGCCGAGCGCGACCGCCACGTTGGCCGAGCTGCCGCCCGGCGTCTCGCGCGAGCCGTCCTCGGTGCGCAGGATGTCGACGAGGGCCTCGCCGATCACCGTCACGGTGCCGTCGTCGGCGCTCATGCCCGGCCTCCGATCAGGCCTTCGCGCAGGGCCCGCGCCAGCGTCGGCGCGAGCGGCAGGCGAGGCAGCAGTGTCGCCTGGACCGCGTGGTAGAGATCGGGTTTGCCGTCCCACACCGAGGCGCTCGGACGGTTCCGCTGGTCGAGCTCGTGCCACCACGAGCCGCCGTCGCGGTCGATCAGGCGCCGCTCGGCGTAGTCCCACCACGTGGCGTACCGGTCGGCGTAGCGGTCCTCGCCGGTGCGGCGGTGCAGCGCCGCGGCCGCCGCGATCCCCTCGGCCAGGACCCAGTGCATCCGCCTGCGCACCACGGGGACACCGTCCCAGTCGACCGTGTAGACGAAGCCCTCGGCCCCGTCCGCGTCCCAGCCGTCGGCGGCGGCCCTGTCGAACAGGCGCGCCGCCGCCGCGGCCAAGGCCTCGTCCCCGCCGACGGCCGCCTCCACGTGCAGCATCAGCCGGGACCACTCCAGGCCGTGCCCGGGCGTCGAGCCGAAGGGCTTGAAGCGGTCCTCCGGCCGCTCGCGGTTGAGTTCGAGGTCGGGAGTCCAGTCCGGGCCGAAGTGCTCCGGCAGGCGGTCGCCGTGGGAGGCGGCGAGGCCCGCGGCGAAGCGGGCCGCACTCGCCGCGCGGTCCCGCCACGCGGCCGCCCCGGGCTCTCCGGTCGCCTCCAGGGCGTCGGCGACGGCGAGGAAGGCCTCGACCGAGTGCATGGTGGAGTTGAGCCCCCGGTAGTCCTCGGCCCGCTCGAAGTCCGCGTCCCAGGCGTCGAGGGGCAGCCCGGCCCGCTCGTCCCAGAACCGCTCGAGGTAGACCTCGGCGGCGTCGGCGAGGAGCGGCGCCGCGCCGGGGCGCCCGGCGAGCAGCGCCGAGGAGGCCGCGAGCAGCACGAAGGCGTGGTCGTAGCAGGACTTCCCTCCGGCCCGGTCCGGTTTGCCGTCGGCGTCGAGGGCGTGGAACCAGCCGCCGCGCTCGCCGTCGCGCAGCCGCCCGCTCAGGCCGGCCAGCGCCGCGTCCGCGATCGCCTCGCCGCCGGAGGCGCCGAGCAGGGAGGCGAGCGAGTACACGTGGGCGGTCCGCGCCGTGATCCACGTGTGCACGCCCTGGGCGGGGTCCGGTTCGCCCTCGGCGTCGAGGTAGGCGGCGCCGCCCTCGGGCAGTGCGAGCTTCGCGCCGAACGCCAGCAGCCGCTCGCATTCCGCCGCGAGCCTCCGCTCGTCCGGTCTGGGCAGGGATGTCACGGGCGCTCCTTCGTTGCGTTGTCGTCGGCCGCGGTGAGGCGCAGGACGCGCGCGGTCGGGGCCGCGGTCTCGGTCCGGACGCGGAGCACGCCGTCGGCGGCCTCCCACGTCCACTCCCATGATCCGACACCCGGGGTCTCCGGCGCGGGGAAGCACCGCTCGATCGTGACGTTCCGTCCGCGCAGCGCGGGCAGCGGCAGCTCGACGCGGTCGCCCGCGCCCGGCAGGCGCCACACGGTCAGGACCGCCTCGTCGCCGCCGTGCAGCGCCATGGCCTGCCAGGGGCCGCGGTGCTCGAGCCCGAGCGGCCAGGACGGCACGGCCCGCGCGAGGAACGGCAGGAGCCCGCGGTGCGCCTCGACCGCGTCGCCGACGAGCGCCAGCCGCGCCTCGTCCATGGACGCGAGGTGGCCGCTGAGGTAGAGCCGCCCGGTGATCCCCGCGACGAGGGTGAACGCCGACTCCTCGGCGCTCATCTCGGGCTGCGCGTAGCCCCAGTGCCCGGCCTGCTCGGGGAGGATCGACGCGGGCGTGGCCGCCGCGATCGGCGGGTACAGCAGCGGGTCCTGCTGGTCGGAGGTGGACTGGAGGTGCAGGCGCGAGAGGGTCGCGTAGTCGGCCCGCATCCCGCCCGAGGCGCAGTTCTCGATCAGCAGGCCGCCGTGGCGGGCGAGCACGCCGTCGAGCCAGGCGAGGGTGGCGCGGCAGTGCTCCAGCAGCCCCGCGCCGGGCGCGAGACCGTCCGCATCGGTGCCCGGCCCCGGCATGATGTTGTAGTCGAACTTGAAGTAGCCCACGCCCATGCCGACGAGGCGGTCGACGACCGCGTCCAGGTGGGCGCGGGCGGCCGGGTGGCGCAGGTCGAGGTGGTACCGCCCGTGCTCGACGACGCGCCGCCCGCGCCGCTGGAAGAACGCCTCCTCCGGCAGGCGCCCGGCGAGCGGGGACCGCACGCCGACGACCTCGGGTTCGAGCCAGATCCCGGGGACCATGCCGAGGTCGCGGATGCGGTCGAGCACCTCCGCGAGGCCGCCGGGGAAGCGCGAGGCGCTCGGCTCCCACTCGCCGACCGCGTCCCACCAGCCGCCCGCGTCGTCGTCGTACCAGCCCGCGTCGATGCAGTAGCAGTCCGCGCCCGCGCGGGCGGCGGCCTCGGCCAGCGGGAGGATCTTCGCCGTGGTCGGGTCGCCCATGAGGGTGTTCATGTAGTCGTTGAAGACCACCGGCAGCGGGCGCTCGTGGCGGGCGGTGCCGGTGCGGGCCACGAGCTCGCGTCGGTAGCCGGTCAGCGCGGCCAGGGCCGAGTCGACCGGGTCGCCGCCGCGGGCGACCGCGACCGCCACGGGCACGGACGTGAAGGTCTCCTGTGGAGCGAGTTCGACCGTCCACTGGTGCTCGGCGTCGGCGGGGCCCAGGAGCGCGAGCGAGGCGCCGGTCCGGTCCTCGCCGATCTCCCAGTGCCAGGCGCCGTTGTGCTCGATCTGGAAGGCCAGGCCGTAGCCGCCGTCGCGTTCGACGATCAGACCGGTGGGGAGCCGCTCGCCGGTGGACCACGAGCTGCGGGTGGTGACGGCCATCCGCGCCCGGTTCATGTGGTGGTGCACGGCCGGGTCCATCGCGGGCAGGCCGACCTCGCGCAGCGGCGCGCGGTGCCAGCGGGACTCGGCGACCCAGTCGTTGTCGCCCCACAGCACGTCGAGCCCGTCGACGTCAGAACCGCTGTCGCCGAGGAAGGTGCCGAGCACCAGGGAGGTGACGGCCTGGACGGTGACCGGCGCCGATCCGGCGCGCAGGACCGTCCAGGCGCGCAGCGCCCCGCCGAGCGGGCTCAGCACGCTGGTGACGCGCAGGTCGGTGACCTCGTCGTGCTGGTGGACGTGGAGATCGCCGCCGACGGTCTCGTGTCCTATGCAGCGCAGGCGCGCCCCGACGGCGGTCGAGCTGTACCGGTGGCTGCCGGGGAAGCGCCCGTGCCCGAGCGCCTGCACCTCCACCAGCGGCGGGGTGCCCGCGCTCGGCGCGGGCTCCGGCACCTGCTCGGGGCCGCGGGCCGGTTCGTCCGACGGAGTCAGCGTCAGCAGCGTGACCGGGGCCTCGGGCCCGGTCGCGAGCTCGACGGCCAGGCCGCCGGTGGTCCAGCGAATCGTCACATCGTCTCCCACTCAGAGCAGGTCGTTGGCGCAGCGCAGCGCCGCGGCGAAGGCCTCGGGCTCGCCGCCCGCGGGCGAGTCGATCCGGATCGTCGCGGTCTCCCCGGCGCGCAAGGTGATCATGCCCGAGTCGGCGCGCGCGCCGGGGTCGACGGTGTCGGCGTGGCAGAACACGTCCCTGGCCAGCGAGCTCGCCGTCAGGCGCAGTTCGCAGCCGCCGTCGACGGCCTCGGCCTCGACGCGCAGCGGCTCGGGGGCGAGGCGCTGGTCGACCACTTCGGCGCCGTATCGGTAGGCCGGGGCGAATCCGGCGTCCGCGTCGTCGGCGACGGCGCGGACGTACTCGGCGCCCGCCTCGCCGAACGCGGCGACCTCGGCGGGCACGGTGACCAGTCCGGCGTCGCGCGCGCCCGCCGCCACGTGCACGCTCGCCTTGGCGAGCACGGTGCCGTCGAGGCCCTCGCGGGTCACGGTGAAGGAGCCGGAGAAGTCCTCGCCGGTGTCGTTCACGACCACGAGCGCCAGTGTGTCGGGTTCCGGTTCGAGGCCCTCCCATGCCTGCTCGCGGGCCTCGGCGGAGGCGCGCGGCTGGAGTGTGGCCAGCCGCGGCGCGTAGGCGTCGCGCAGGGCGTGCCACAGCGGCTTGCGGTGCTCGTTGAAGTCGACGGCGGCCCAGGAGACCACCGGCCAGTTGTCGTTGAGCTGCCACAGGACCGTGCCGGTGTTGTGCGGCGTGAGCGAGCGGAAGTGCTCGACGCCGAAGCGGATCGCGTGGGCCTGGTTCAGCTGCGTCGTCCAGTGCCAGTCCTTGATGGACTCCGGGTCGGGCAGGTGCCCGGCCCAGCCGCGCTGGAGCTTCTCGTTGCCCCGGTTGGCCTTCTGGTGGACCAGCATCTGGTGCCCGAAGGGGTCCAGCGGCTCGTCGTGGACGACGCCGGTGAGGGTCGACCACGCGGGCGGCGCCTGGAAGCCGAACTCGGCGACGAAGCGCGGCTTGTAATCGCCGTAGACGGTGTAGTCCACGCGGTTCCACACGTCCCAGATGTGCACGCTGCCGTAGCGCTCGTCGTTCGGGTTCCGGTAGTCGCCGAAGGAGAACGGGCTCGCGGGCGCGTAGGGGCGGGTGCCGTCGAGCTCGGCGACGAGGCGCGGGATCAGCTCGGAGTAGTAGGCGTCACCCCAGCCGCGGTCGCCGACGCGGTGCGCCCAGCCCCAGTCGAGCCAGCCCATCATGTTCTCGTTGTTGCCGTTCCACAGCACCAGCGAAGGGTGGGGGCACAGCCGGGTGACGTTGTCTCGGACCTCGGCCTCGACCTCGCTCCGGAGCGGCTCGTCCTCCGCGTAGGCGGCGCAGGAGAACGGGAAGTCCTGCCACATGAGCAGGCCGCGCTCGTCGGCCAGCTCGTAGAGGTCGTCCGATTCGTAGATCCCGCCGCCCCACACGCGCAGCAGGTTGATGTTCGCCTCCAGCGCGTCGTCCACGCGCCGGGCGTAGCGGTCGCGGTCGATCTCGGTGAGGAAGGCGTGGTCGGGGATCCAGTTGGCGCCGCGCACGAGGACGCGTTCGCCGTTGACCTTCAACAGGAACGGCGCACCGGCCTCGTCGGCGTCGGTGTCGAGCTCGACGGTGCGGAAGCCGACCCGGCCGCTCCATTCGGCGGTCCCGGCCTCGACCGAGACACTGTAGAGCGGCTGCTCGCCGTGGCCCACCGGCCACCAGCGCCGCACGTCCGGCACGTCGACGCGGACGACCGCGGAGTCCTCGCCGGCGGGGACCGCGCCGGCCGCCCGCAGCGCCGTGCCGTCGGGGCCGGTGACGGTGACGACGAGCGGCACGTCCGCGGCACCGTCGCGCTCGATGTCCACATGGGCGTTCAATACGCCGTCGTGCCCGCCGTCGGCCCGCTCGACCACGTCGACCAGGGGCCGCACCGCCGCGATGCGCGCGCCCGACCACGAGTCGAGCCCGATCGGCTTCCAGATCCCGGCGCCCGCGACGTCGATGCCCCAGTCCCAGCCGAAGGAGCAGGCCATCTTGCGCAGCTGGTTGTAGTCGTGGTGGTTGGTGTGCGGCATGGCCCCGTCCCGCTCGGCGCGGGCCGCCGCCTCGGGGACCGGCGCCGCGAAGGTGACGGTGAGCGTGTTCTCGCCCTCGCGCAGCGCCCGCCGCACGTCCCAGCGGTGGCTGCGGAACATGTTCTCGGCGCGTCCCACCTCGATCCCGTTGAGCTCCACAGCGGCCACGGTGTCGAGGCCGTGGGCGACGAGGTCGTGGCGGTCCGATCCGTCGTCGCTCCACACGAACGTCGTGGAGTAGCGCCACGAGGTGTCGCCGATCCACTGCTGCGCGGCCTCGTTGTCGCCGTCGAACGGCTCGGCGATGAGCCCGGCGCGGTGCAGGTCGAGGTGGGCTTCGCCGGGGACGACGGCGGGCACGCCGCCTGCGATCGCGCTGGCCGCGGACGCGGGGGCCTCGGCGGGGAGCGCGGCGGCGGTGAGGGTCCACTCCCCGTGGAGGGCGCGGAAGCTCGCGGGCAGGTAGGTCATGGTGAGTCCTAACGGTTGACGGATTCGCGGATGACGCGGACGCCTCCGGCGGGAACGGTGAGCGCCGGGCCGGCGTCCTCGCCGGTGAGCAGGTCGCGCCCGGCGGCGGTGACGTTCTGGTCGGTGTCGGTGTGGTTGAGCAGGAACAGGTACGAGTGGTCGTCGCCGACGCGGCGGACGGCTTCGAGTCCCGGTTCGGCCTCGACGGCGCGCGGCAGTCCGGCCTCGGCGGCCAGCCGGTCCGCCAGGCGGTCGACGGCCTCGGGCGGCAGGGCCGCCGAGACGTACCAGGCCGCGCCGTCGCCGATCACGCGGCGGGTGACGGCCGGGCCGCCCGCCAGCGAACTGGCGGCGTAGCCGCAGACCGCTTCGGCGCCGTCGAGATGGACCCGCTCGGTCCAGTCCTCGACCACCGAGCCGTCGTCGAGCGCGACCCTCTCGCCTTCCTGGAGCGGGTAGAACTCGTCGCTCCAGGCGCCGAGGACCTCGCGGAACGCGCCCGGGAAGCCGCCGGTGAGCACCTGGTTGTCGGCGTCGCACACGCCTGAGAGATAGGTGACCAGGAGCGTGCCGCCCCGCTCGGGCACGGCCCGGAGCCGTTCGGCGTCGGCCTCGCCGACCACCAGCAGCGTCGGCACGATGACCAGGTCGTAGGCGTCGAAGTCGCTGCCGGGCGGCACGACGTCGCACAGCACCTGCCGCCGCCACAGCGCCCGGTGCCAGGTGCGCGGCTCGCGCCCGTAGGAGAGCCCGCGGTGCGGTTTGAGGCCGTGCTGGAGCGCCCATCCGGCGGCGTCGTCGACCACGATCGCGGCCTTCGCCCCTTCGACGGCGGTGCCGCGCACCTCGGCCAGCTTCGCGAGGTGGCGGCCGAGTTCGACGACCTCCTTCCAGACGCGCGAGCGGGTGCCCGAGTGCGGCAGCATCGCCGAGTGGAACTGCTCGGCGCCCGATGTCGAAGCGCGCCATTGGAAGAACATCGCCCCGTCGGAGCCGCGCGCGACGTGGCCGAGCGAGTGCCGGACGATCTCGCCGGGGTCCTTGGCCCGGTTGCGCCGCTGCCAGCTGGGGCCGCCGGTGGAGCTCTCCATGAGCAGCCAGGGGCGGCGGTCGGGGGACATGCCGCGCATGCGGTCGGCGGCGAAGGCGAGGTCCTGCTCCCGCAGCGGGTCGTTCACGCCCGTGTAGTGGTCGTTCGCGGCGATCGCGGTGTGCGGGGCCCAGGAGGCGTAGTCGACGACCTGCGCTCCGGCGCCGACCATCATGTTGGTCGTGACCGGCGCCGCCGAGTGCCGCTCCAGGACCTCCTTCTCGGCCAGGTAGTGGGCGAGCAGCGCGTCCGAGGAGTAGCGCTCGAAGTCGAGGTGCAGCCCGGGGTTGGGGGCGCCGTGCCTGCCTCGCGGCGGCATGATCTCGTCCCAGCTCCCGTACCGGTGTCCCCATTGGGCGGTGCCCCAGGCGGCGTTGACCGCCTCCAGCGAGCCGCGCTGCTTCTGGAGCCACGTCCGGAAGTCCGCGGCCGAGCGATCGCAGTGGCAGCGGGCGTTGCCGCCGCCGAGTTCGTTGCCGACGTGCCACAGCCGCACGGCCGGGTGGGCGCCGTAGCGTTCGGCGAGCGCTGCGACGTGGCGCAGCGCGTAGCGGCGGTAGACCTCCGAGGCCGGGCACCAGGCGTTGCGGCCCCCGGCCGGTTCGCGGTAGCCGTCGGCGAGGACCGGCGCGATGTCGGGGTGGGCGGTCAGCAGCCACTGCGGCGGCGCGGCGGTCGGCGTCGCCAGGTCGACGCCGATGCCGTTCTCGTACAGCAGCAGCACCGCTTCGTCCAGCCAGGACCAGTCCCGTTCGCCGTCGGCGAGTTCCACGGTGCCCCAGGCGAAGACACCCAGGGTCACCAGGTTGACGCCCGCCTCCCGCATGAGGCGGACGTCCTCGTCCCAGGTCTCCCTCGGCCACTGCTCGGGGTTGTAGTCCCCGCCGTAGACGAGGCCGTCCGCCAGTCGGACGCGCTCCATCAGATGCTCCTCTCCCGAGCCTCGCTCGCCGGGACGCCGGTCTCGCGCCACTGCCCGGTGTAGTGGTCGTAGCAGACGCCGTTGTCGATCGAGTCGCGGTCGATCGACCCGGTGTCGGCGGCGACGCCGCCCGGCCGCTCGGGGTCGGGCGCCGCGAGCGCCAGCAGTTTCGTGTAGTCGTGGTGCGGGTCGAGGATGACCGCGTCGGCCGGTCCCCGCTCGACGACGCGGCCGCGGTAGAGCACCACGATCTCGTCCGAGAAGTGGCGGGCGGTCGCCAGGTCGTGGGTGATGTAGAGGACGGCGAGCCGGTCCTCGCGTTGCAGCCGCCCCAGCAGGTTGAGCACGCCGAGGCGGATCGAGACGTCCAGCATGGACACCGGTTCGTCGGCGATGAGGACCTGCGCGCCGGGCGCGAGCGCCCGGGCGATGGCGACGCGCTGCCGCTGCCCGCCCGACAGCTCGTGGGGGCGCCTGGGCGCGATCCGCTCGGCCGGGGTCAGGTTGACCCGTTCGAGCATCTCCAGCACCCGCTCGCGCGTCTCCTGCTTGGTGCGCGTGCGCTTGTGGATGAGCAGCGGGCGGGCGATGTGGTGCTCGATCGAGTGGAACGGGTTGAGCGAGGCGAAGGGGTCCTGGAAGACCATCTGCACCTCGCGGCGGTAGGCCTTCCCGTCGACGGCGGTGCCGTCGTCGAGGCGGACCTCGACCTCGCCGGAGCTGGGGCGCTCCATCCTGGTGAGGATCTTCGCGATGGTCGACTTGCCCGAGCCCGACTCGCCCACCAGAGCGACGGTCCGGCCGGGGGTCAGTTCGAGGCTGACGTGGTCGACCGCCCGCAGCCGGGTCCGCTTGAGGCCCTCGCGCAGCTTGTAGTCCTTCACCAGGTCGGTCACGTGGACGCTGGTCATACCTGCTCCTCGGTCGTCTCGGACGGCTCGCCGCCGTCGCGGATGAAGGCGCCGCGCGTGCCCGACAGGCTCGGGAAGGAGCCGAGGAGCCTGCGCGTGTAGGGGTGCCGCGCTTCGCGGTAGAGCCGGTCGGCCGCTTCGAACTCGACGATCTCGCCTTCGAGCATGACCGCGATCCGGTCCGAGATCTCCAGCAGCAGCGGCAGGTCGTGCGTGATGAAGACGACGGCGAAGTCGAGTTCGTCGCGCAGCCGGACGATCTCGCGGAGGATGTCGCGCTGCACCACCACGTCGAGCGCCGTGGTCGGCTCGTCCATGACCATGATCTGCGGCTCCAGCAGCATCGCCATGGCGATCATGACCCGCTGGCGCATGCCGCCGGACAGCTCGTGCGGGTAGGAGCCGAGCCTGGCCGGGTCGACGCCGACGCGTTCGAGCACCTCCCGCGAGCGGGCGCGGATCGCTCCTTTGGACATGCCGGGCCGGTGGGCGAGCAGCGTGTCCCGCAGCTGCGCGCGCACGGTGGCGACCGGGTTCAGGGCGTTCATGGCGCCCTGGAAGACCATCGACAGCTTCTCCCAGCGGAAGGCCCGCAGCTCGGCGTCCTCCAGCGCCAGGATGTCGATGTCGTCGCCGGAGCGGTCGTGGAAGGTGATGCGCCCCGAGGCGATGCGCGCCGGGGGCCGGTGCAGCCGGTTGACCGCGTAGGCGAGGGTGGTCTTGCCGCAGCCGGACTCGCCCGCCAGGCCGAGGATCTCGCCTCTGTGGAGGACGAGGTCGGCGCCGCGGACGGCGGTGACCGGCTCGTCCACTTCGTAGACGACGGTGAGGTCCTCGACGGTCAGCACGGGCCTGGCCTCGGCCCCGCGCGGCTCGGGAATCGCGTCGGTCATCGGTCGGACACCTCCGGGTCGGCGCTCGCGGTCCGCGTGAGCTGGCGCTCGAGGCGGGCGGCCCGGCGCGCGCGTTTGCGGTGCAGGCGCAGGTTCTTGAGCTTGGGGTTGATGATCTCGTCGATCGAGAAGTTGACGATGGACAGCCCGGTGCCGAACATGGCGATGATCAGCCCCGGCGGGATGAACCACCACCAGGCGCCGAGCGAGAGCGCGAAGCCGTTCTGCGCGTAGTAGAGCATCGTCCCCAGGGTCGAGGAGTTCGAGGCGCCCAGGCCGATGAACGACAGCCCGGCCTCGCCCAGGATCGCCGCGATGACGGCGAAGACGAACTGGGAGGCGATGACCGGCAGCAGGTTGGGGAGGATCTCGACCATGATGACGCGCCACGGCCGCTCCCCGGCGACCTGTGAGGCGGCCACGTAGTCGCGGTTGCGCACCGACAGCGTCTGCGCCCGCAGCACGCGCGCCGAGGCCGCCCAGCCGGTGACGGCCAGGACCACGGCGATCGTCCACAGTCCACGGCTCTCGCGCGGGACGAAGCCGGAGATCACGATGATGAGCGGCAGGCCCGGGATCACCAGGAACACGTTGGACAGCAGCGAGAACGCCTCGTCGACGAAGCGCCCCTTGTAGGCGCCGTAGATGCCGAAGAAGGCCGAGAGCAGGGTGGCGAGGACGCCGACCAGGAAGCCGATCTGGAGCGATCCGCGGGTGGCGTGGGCCAGCTGCGCCAGCACGTCCTGGCCGGTCTGCGTGGTGCCGAGCCAGAACTCGCCGGAGGGGCCGGTGAGGCCCTGGTCGCGGATCTGCTCGGGGTCGCCGACGAGGAACGGCCCGATGAGGCCGAACAGGGTGATGCCGACGACCAGGCTCAGGCCGACGGCGAGCCAGGGCGTCATGGTGGGCAGGAGCATCCGCCAGCCGGAGCGGATGGGGCGGCCGTCCTCGGCCGAGGTCGCGGCGAGCCGCTCGGCGGCCTCGTCGGCTGCGGGCGCGGCGGCGGGATTCGGGTTCGTCATGATTCGCACCTCTTCTCAGGACCGGGCGCGGGTGCGCGGATCGATGACGCCGTAGAGCATGTCGACCACCAGGTTGGCGCCCAGGACGGCCAGGGTGATGAACAGGAAGACGCCCTGCATCAGCGCGAAGTCGTTGTTCTGCACCGCGCTCAGGAGCCGGCTGCCGATGCCCGGATAGGAGAACACCTGCTCGGTGATCACCGAGCCCGAGACCACGAAGCCGAGCGAGATCGCGAATCCGGCCACCGAGGGCAGGACCGCGTTGCGGGAGGCGTAGGAGCGCATGATCTTCCGCGGGCTGAGTCCCTTCGCCTCCGCGGTGAGGATGTAGTCCTCCGAGAGCGTCGAGACCATCATGTTGCGCATCCCCATCAGCCAGCCGCCTATGGAGGCCAGCACGATCGTCAGCGCGGGCAGGAATCCGTAGTGGATCGCCGAGCCGATGAACTCGGCGTTCCACCCGGGGGTGAGGGTGACGTCGTAGCCGCCCTGGAGCGGGAACCAGCCCAGGACGCGCGCCAGCAGGTAGGTGAGGATGAGGGCCAGCCAGAAGTACGGCACGGCCGCGAGCAGGGTGGTGGCCGGGACCAGCGAGTCGAGCCAGGTGCCCGGCTTCCACCCGACGAAGGCGCCGAGGGCCACGCCGAGGACGGCGGCGATGATCGTCGAGAGGCCGACGAGCACCACCGTCCACGGCAGCGACTGGCTGATCACGTCGGACACGTTCGCCGGGTAGTAGCTGACCGAGACGCCCAGGTCGCCTCGGGCCAGGTTGCCCAGGTAGTCGAAGTACTGCTTCCACAGCGGCGACGAGTCGTCGCCCCCGAGGAGCAACGCGTAGGCCTCCCTGGTCTCCGGACTCACCGTGCCGCCGCGCTGTTGCAGCTTGGCCAGCAGGATGTCGACCGGATTGCCCGGCAGCATGCGTGGAATCGCGAAGTTCAGCGTCAGCGCGGCCCACAGGGCGATCGCGTAGAAGCCGAGTTTGCGCAGGAAGTAGCTCACAGAGTCTCCTTCGGGGGCGACGGCGCGGCCCGTCAGCCGTTCGGCTCGAGGTGCTTGAGGATCTCGGCCATGTCGAAGGCCGACCAGACGGCCGGGTAGGCGTAGAGGTCCTCATCGGACGGCCAGCCGGAGAACTTGGTGATGTTCCAGATGCTCGTCGTGCCGCCGGTCATGACCGGGATGTACGGCATGTCGCGCACGATCTCGGCGTGGATCGTGTCGAAGTACGGCTGGCGCGCCTCGGCGTCGTCGGTCGGCAGCTGCGCGATCGCGTCGAGGGCCTCGTCGACCACGGGGTTGGAGTACCGCGAGTAGTTGTTGCCCGCCGTCTCGCCGACGGGCGCGCCGGCGGCCGAGGCGAAGAAGTACGTGTACAGGTAGTACGGGTCGGGCGCCGGTCCCTGCCACAGCGAGTCGATGGCGAGCTGGAACTCGCCCGTGCCCTTCTTCTCGGTCCACTCGTTCCAGGAGGACTGGGCGGCCTCGATCTCGATGCCGGCCTCGGCGGCCTGCGAGGCGATGGTGTCGACCGCGGTGATGTAGTCGGTCCAGCCGCTCACGAGCTCGACGGTGAGCGTCAGTCGCTCGCCGTCCTTGGCGTAGATACCGTCCTCGCCCTTGGCCCAGCCGGCCGCTTCGAGGATCTGCCCGGCCTGGGCCGGGTCGGGCTCCATGGGGGCGACCGGCTCGCTGACGGAGTCGGAGACGAACTCGTCCTGGCTGGGCGTCAGCGCGAACGTCGGCGACATCTCCGCGGCGGTCTCCTGGAAGGCCAGGCTGTTGAGCTGCGAGCGGTCGATCGCGTAGTAGAGCGCGTGCCGCACGGCCGGATCGGTCTGCGGCCCTTCGCAGCCCATCTCGGCGCTGGAGCAGGTGGAGAGCACCATCTGGCTCTGCCACTGCGTGTAGTGCTCGTAGTTGGGGAAGTTCTCGTTCGTGTTCTGGATGTCCGGGATCGGGCTGGTGATCCAGTCGGCGGTTCCGGCCGCGATCGCGTCGGCGCCGGCCTGGTTGCCCGAGAGCGCGATGGTGCGGACCTCCTTGACCTCGGGCTCGCCGCCCCAGTAGTCGGGGTTGGCCTCGATGGTGAACGCCTGCGGCTTGAAGTCCTTGAAGGTGTAGGCGCCGGTGCCGATCGGGTTCTCCATGACGTCCTCGGCGGGGTTGACGTCCTGCCAGAGGTGTTCGGGGACGATCGGCGTGCTCAGCAGGTCGGGGCCCTTGACGAAGGCGGGCTCTTCGAAGCTGAAGACGACGTGGGTGTCGTCGACGACCTCGACCACGCCGTCGTAGCCGCTGTTGTTGATCGAGGGGTTGTTCTTGATCATGTCGAAGGTGAAGGCGACGTCGTCGGCGGTGAACGCCTCGTCGTCGCTCCAGGTGACGCCCTCGCGGAGCGTGACGGCGAGCTCGGTGCCGTCCTCGTTCCAGGCCTGCTCGGTGCCCAGCAGCGGGACCGGATCGGAGACCTGGGCCTTGTTGAAGAAGAACAGGGGCTCGTAGATCGTGCCGAGGCCCCCGATCCGCGAGAGGGAGAAGGGGTTGAAGTTGATCTGCATGTCGCCGGCCTGGCTGGTGACGATCAGCGTGTCGGCCTCCGCCGAGCCGCCGTCGCCGCCCGATCCAGAGCAGGCGCTCATGAGCAGGCCGAGCGCGGCGGTGCCCGCGAGGGCGGCCGCGGCGCGGCGCCGCGTTCCTTTGGTGGGTGACATCTTCGTCCTTTCGCGTCCGGGGCCGCCTTGCCCGCGGAACTGGAGGGGTGGCGCCCGCTCCGGACGCCAGGTTTATTATTAACTTGTTAAATTTAATGTGTCAAGAAGAAGCTTCGGCGCATTCCGAGGAGGGAGGTCCCATGCCGCAACCCGGACCGGGCCGTGGCACGACGGCGGGGCGCATGCTCGACCTCCTGCGCGCCAACGGAACCCTCAGCCGCGTCGAGCTCGCCGAGCGGACCGGCCTGACGCCCGCGACCGTCACGCACACCGTCCGCCGCCTCATCGGCGCGGGGCTGGTCGACGAGATCGGGCCCGGGCGGCGGCGGGGCCGCGGCCAGCCCCGGCGGCTGCTCGAACTCAACGCGGACGCGTGGTACGCCGTCGGCATCCAGGTCGACCGGACCACCACGACGATCGTCGTGCTCGACTTCGCCGGCGAGCGGATCGCCGGCGTCGGCCTGCGCGGCTCGGGCTCCGGCGGCCCGGAGGCGACCGTCGCGGCGCTCGCCGAGCACGTCTCGGAGCTGCTGCGCGGCAGCGGCGTGCCCGTCGAGCGGGTGCTGGGCGCGGGCCTGGTGACCCACGGCCCCCAGGACCGGGAGCGGGGGGTGCTGCTGACGGCCCAGCCCGCCCCCGAATGGCTCGAGTTCCCGCTGACCGACGCGCTCGCCGAGCGCCTCGGCGTCCCGGTGCTGCTGGAGAACGACGCCACGGCCGCGGCCTTCGGCGAGCAGTGGGCCGGGGCGCTGCCCACCGACACCTTCGGCCTGGTCTACATGGCCTCCGGCGTCGGCGGCGCCGTCGTGGTCGACGGCGAGAACTACCGCGGGCGCGCCTCCAACGCCGTCGAGATCGGCCACGTGGCCCTCAACGGCGGGAACGCCTCCTGCGTCTGCGGCAACCGCGGCTGCGCGCAGGCCGAAGCGGGGCCGCACGCGGTCGTGGAGCGGGCCCTCGCCGACGACGGTCTCGCCGCCCGTCTCGGCGTCCGCGGCACCCCGGACCACACCCTCGGCGACTTCGAGCGCATCGCGAAGGCCTGGCGCTCGGGCGACGCGGACGCCGAGGCGATCCTGGAGTGCTCGGCGCGCTGGATCGGCCGCGCCGCGGTCACCCTCGTCAACCTCTTCGACCTCGACACCGTCGTGCTGGCCGGCCCGGCGTTCGCGACCGCCGGGGAGCTGTACCGCGCCCGCATCGCCGCCGAGCTTGAAGAGCGCGCGCTCAGCCGCGCCCTCAGCCGCCCCCAGGTGCGCCTCTCCGCCAGCACCGAGACCGCCGCCGCCCTCGGCGGAGCGCTGCACGTGCTGCGCGCCATGCCGATCGACCCCGAGCCGCCCGCCGCCACCCCAGAAGGAGCACAGTGAACACCGAAACCTGGACGACCCTGCGCCGCGACGGCGTGTCCCTCATCCTCGCGGGCCCGGCCTCCGGCCTCCCCGCGGTGGTCCACTGGGGACGCGACCTCGGCCCCCTCGACGCGGCCGACCTCGCCGGGCTCGACCGCGCGACCAGCCGCCAGACCCCGCCGGGCACCCTCGACGCCGCCTGGCGGCTCCCGCTCGTGCCGCAGGACTCCGACGGCTGGTCGGGACGGCCCGGCCTGCTCGCCACCTCCGGCGGCGTGCCGCTGTACCCGCGCTGGACTTCGACGGTCGAGCGCACCGGCGAGGCGCGGGCGCTCGTCACCGCCGCGAGCGAGGGCCTGACCCTGCGCACCCGGATCGAGATCGGCGCGGGCGGACTGGTGCTGCTCGACCACGAGCTCACCAACACCGGAGACGCCGCAGTGGATGTGCAGTGGCTGGAGGCGGTCCTGCCCGTGCCGAAGGCCGCCGACCGCCTCACCGCCTTCGGCGGCCGCTGGACCCGCGAGAAGACCCCGCTGACGACCCCGATGCCCCGCGGCGCCACCACCCGCGAATCCCACCGGGGCCGCTCCGGCCACGACGCCCCCTGGGTCACGCTCGCCTCGGTCGGCGCGCCGCGCAACCGCGACGGCGAGGTCTGGGCGGTGCACCTCGGCTGGAGCGCCGACATGCGCCACCGCACCGACCGCATCGGCGAGCACCTCACCCTGATCGGCGCCGGCGAACTGCTCCGACCCGGCGAGATCCGGCTCGCCCCCGGCGAGGCCTACCGCAGCCCCACCGCCTACTTCTCCTGGTCCGCTTCGGGTCTCGACGGGATCGCCGAGCGGTTCCACACCTGGGCGCGGGCCCGGCCGCACCACCCCCGCACGCCCCGCCCGCTGGTGCTCAACACCTGGGAGGCCGTCTACTTCGACCACGACCCGGTCCGGCTGGCGTCGCTCGCCCGCCGGGCGGCCGAGGTCGGCGTCGAGCGCTTCGTGCTCGACGACGGCTGGTTCCCCGCCCGCCGCGACGACACGGCGGGCCTGGGCGACTGGGAGGTCGACCCGGCGGTCTGGCCCGACGGCCTCGAACCGCTCGCCGACCTCGTCCACTCCCTCGGCATGCAGTTCGGGCTCTGGTTCGAGCCCGAGATGGTCAACCTCGACTCGGATCTCGCCCGCGCCCACCCGGACTGGCTGCTCGCGAACCCGGCCTCCGTGCCCTCGCCCGAAGGGCTGTCCTTCCGCGGCCAGTACGTGCTGGACCTGGCCCGGCCCGAGGCCTTCGACCACGTCCGCTCGCGCATGTCCGCCCTGATCAAGCGGCTCGGCGTCGACTTCGTCAAGTGGGACCACAACCGCGACCTGGTCGAGCCGGTCCACGACGGATCGCCCGGCACCCACGTCCAGACGCTCGCCGCCTACCGCCTGATGGCGGCGCTCAAGGCCGACCATCCCGGCCTGGAGATCGAGTCGTGCTCCTCGGGCGGCGCCCGCACCGACCTCGGCGTCCTGGAGCACGCCGACCGGGTGTGGGCCTCGGACTCCAACGACCCGGTCGAGCGCCAGGACATCCAGCGCTGGACCGAGCTGGTGCTCCCGCCGGAGCTGATCGGCGCGCACGTCGGGCCCTCGCCCGCCCACTCCTCGGGCCGGGCGACCGCCCTGTCCTACCGGATCGCGACCTCCCTCCAGGGCTCGGCCGGTTTCGAATGGGACGTCATGTCCTGCACCGAGGCCGAGACCGAGCAGGTGAAGTCCTTCGCCGCGCTGTACAAGGAGCTGCGGGGCCTGCTGCACGGCGGCACGGTCGTCCACCCCGACGCGATGGACCCGGCGCTGCGCGTCCGCGGCGTCGTCGCGCCCGACGCCTCGGAGGCGGTCTTCACCGTCGCCACGGTCGCCTCGCTGGAGGACGCGCTGGCCGAACGGCTCCGCATGCCAGGCCTCGATTCGGACCGCCGCTACACCGTGCGCGTGCGCGAGGAGATCGGCCCCTCCGCGTGGGGCTGGACCACCCCCGGCTGGCTCTCCGGCGAGCCGGTGACGGTCCCCGGGCGCGTGCTCGCCGAGGTCGGGCTCCAGCTGCCGACGCTGTGGCCGGTCCAGGCGCTGGTGCTGCATCTGAGCACGTCGGAGGATCGAGGCGCCGCCGCGTGAGCCCGTTCCAGTAAGGTTGTCGCACCGCAGACCCGCGCTAGGAGGCCGCATTGAGATCGTTCGGCTCGGGCACCCGCGTACCCACGCTGGCGGCGGTGCTCGACATCGTCCGCGAACGAGCGCCGGTCAGCCGGGTGGAGCTGGCAGAGGCCACGGGCCTCACCCAGGCCACCATGACGCACGCCGTCCGGAAGCTGACCGCGCTGGGCTTCGTGCGCGAGGTCGGCACGGTCCGCTCCGCCCGCGGGACCCCGCGGCGGCTGCTCGGCCTGGTGCCGGACGCCTGCTGCATGGTGGGCTTCCAGTTCGACCGGTACCACTCGGTCGGCGTGGTCGTGGACCTGGCGGGCCGCGTCCTGGTCGAGCGGGAGCTCGCGGGGGCCGGGGACCGGGCGCCGGAGGAGGTCATAGCCGAGCTCGCCGAGGCGGTCGACGGCATGCTGAAGGAGGCCGGGCTCGCCCGCGAGAAGGTGCTCGGCATCGGCGTGGCGACCTACGGCCCCCAGGACCGGGAGGCGGGCGTCCTCCAGGTCGTGCAGCCGACCGCCGCATGGCTCGACTACCCCTTGGCGGAGAAGCTGTCCGAGGCGACGGGACTGTCGGTCGCCCTGGAGAACGACGCCACGGCCGCGGGCATCGGCCTGCAGGTGCGGGGCGACGCGGCGTCGAACTTCGCCGTCGTCTTCATGTCCGGCGGCATCGGCGCGGGGGTCATCATCGACGGCTACCCGTACCGCGGCGCGACCTCGAACGGCGTGGAGCTCGGGCACATCTCCGTCGACGCCCTCGGGCCGCGGTGCAACTGCGGGAACCGGGGCTGCCTCGACACCGTCGCGGGCCCGATCGGGATCACCGAGCTGGTGCGCAAGAGCCCGGCGCTGACGTCCCGCTTCGCGATCGGCTCGGATGTGCTGGACAACTTCATGAGGGTCGGCCGCGCCGCCCTGGAAGGGGACCCGGACGCGAAGGAGCTGATCGGGATCTCGACGCAGCGGCTGTCGATCGCGACCCTCACCCTGGTGAACCTGTTCGACGTGAGCCGGGTGGTCCTGGTGGGCGCGGCGTTCGCGGAGGTCGGCGACATGTACCGCGACGCGCTCCAGGAGTTCCTCGACGAGGCGGTCTTCATGCGCCACGTCCACAGCGTCCAGGTGCAGGTCGCCGAGAATCCCGCCGGCGCCCCCGCCGTCGGCGCCGCCATGGTGGTCCTCCGGAACCTCCTCGAATCGCCGAGCGAGACGCCGCCCGCAGCCTGAGACCGGCTTCGCGGTCGGGCGAGCGCCTCCCGGCCGCCGTTCAGGCGACTTCGCCGCTCGCGGCCCGTCGCCCGCTCGGGCGGGCATCGGCGAGGCGGTCGAGCAGTTCGTCGAGGAGCGCGCGCTCACCGGGGGTGAGCAGGCCCTCCGCTCGGTCCAGCACTGCCTTCAGGCCGACCGCCCGCTGGGCGTAGTCGGGGCTCTCCGCGGCCGCTCGGCCGGTGAAGGAGCCGATCGCGGCGTCGCGCAGCCGCCGGGACCGCTCGAGGTCGCGTTCCTCGGGAGGGGTTCCGATGAGATTGAGCGTGGTGCCGACGCAGGCGGCGTGGACGACGCCGATGGCGGTGTCGACGCCGACCGTGAGCCGCCCGGCCGCGGCGATGCGCTCGACGAGCATGCGCAGCCGCGCCGCGCCCTCCTTCACCGCGGGCGGGGGCGGTCGGGTGTCCCCATGGCCGTACATGAGCAGGTACTGGGCCGGGCAGTCGAGGCCGAATTGGACGTGGAGGTCCCAGCCGGCCGCCAGGTCCGCGACCGGGTCGTCGGTCAGGCGCTGACTGTGCTTGCGCGCCAGGTAGTCGTCGAAGCCGCTCTCGGCCACGGCGTCCAGGAGCCCGCGCATGTCGGTGAACAGGCGGTAGATGGTCGGCGGCTGCACCCCGGCGGCCGCGCTCACCGCCCGCGTGGTCACCGCGTCGCGGCCCTCGGACTCCAGGAGCCGGGTGGCGGCGTCGACGATGCGGCGGCGCACTTCCTCTCGCTCGCTCATTGATCAACGATAACAGAATTTCGATACCAATTTGCATATCACTGAAAACGTAGTACAGTTATCGTTGATAACAAGGAGGGGTTATGAGCATCATCAGACCGGCGGCCGTGGCCGCGGCCCTCGTCGCGGCCCTCGCCTTGAGCGCCTGCACCGCCGGGCAGGATCCCGCGCCGAGCTACAGTCCCAGCACCGGAGACGACGCGGAGCGGAGCGGGGCGGGCCTGCACGCGCCCGGCGAGCCCGTCGAGCTCACGACCGGGCTCGACTCGCCGTGGGGCCTGGCGTTCCTGCCGGACGGTTCGGCGCTGGTCTCGTCGCGGCTGACCGCCGAGATCCGGCGCGTGCCCGCCACGGGCGGGGACGCCGAGCTCGTCGGGGTCGTGCCCGGCGTGGAGACCAGCGCCGAAGGCGGCCTCCTCGGCCTGGCGGCCTCGCCGGACTTCGCGACCGACCGGACCGTGTTCGCCTACGTCTCCGCATCGCCGACGAACCGGGTCGTGGCCCTGCGGATCGGCGAGGCGTTCGACTCGGTCACCGAGGAGCGGGTGCTGCTCGACGGCATCGAGACCGCCAACCGGCACCACGGCGGCCGCATCGTCATCGGACCGGACGGGCACCTGTGGATCGGCACCGGCGACGCCTTCGAGCCGGTGAACGCGGCCGACGACGACTCGTTCAACGGCAAGATCCTGCGCATCGGCCTCGACGGCTCGATCCCCGAGGACAACCCGTCCGGCACCGCGATCTACTCCAGCGGGCACCGCAACGTCCAGGGCATCGCGTTCGGCCCCGACGGCACCGTCTACGCCTCCGAACTGGGCCACCGCACCTGGGACGAGGTGAACGTCCTCGAAGCCGGCCGCGACTACGGCTGGCCCGAGACCGAGGGCATCGAAGGCGACACCGGCGAGCCGCCGATCTTCACCATCCATCCCGACGAGGCCTCGCCCTCGGGCATCGCCTACGCCGAGGGATCGCTGTGGATGGGCGCCCTCGGCGGGCAGCGCCTGTGGCAGCTGCCGGTCGACGGCCCCGAGTCGGCCGGCGACCCGATCGACCACTTCGTCGGCGACTACGGACGCATCCGCACCGTCGAGCTCGCCCCGGACGGATCACTGTGGATCGTCACCTCCAACACCGACGAGGCCACCTGGGGCGGCACCGAACCACGACAGGGAGACGACCGCATCCTGCGCGTCGAACTCCTTCCACCCGAGTAACGACACCATCCACCGCAAGGAGCACTGACATGAAGATCACCGGGAACACCGTCCTGATCGCCGGGGGCACCTCCGGCATCGGCCTCGAACTGGCGCTCCGATTCCACCAGGCGGGCAACAAGGTCATCGTCGCCGGCAGGCGCCGCGAGGCCCTCGACGCGATCGCCGCCGAGCACCGCGGGATCGAGACCGAGCAGTTCGACATCACCGACAACGCCTCGATCCGGCGGCTGTTCGAGACCGTCACCGCGAAGCACCCGCGCCTCAACGCGCTCGTGGCGATGGCCGGGATCATGCGGCCCGAACCGGTCCTGGACTCCGGCTCGCTGGAGACCGCCGAGCGGACGGTCGAGACGAACCTGCTGGGCACGATCCGCCTCGTCCACGCGTTCGCGCCGTTCCTCACCGATCGGCCGCACGCGGCGATCCTGACCGTCACCTCCGGGCTGGCGTACGTGCCGCTGGCGGCGACGCCGACCTACAGCGCCACCAAGGCCGCGGTCCACTCCTACACCGAGTCGCTGCGCGAGCAGCTGCGCGAGACCTCGGTGCAGGTCATCGAGATCGCGCCGCCGCTGACGCGGACGCGGCTGATGGGCGAGGGCACCGACAACGACCGGGCCATGCCGCTCGACGAGTTCGCCTCGGAGGTGATGGGCCTGCTCGAATCGGAGCCCGAGGCTCGGCAGATCCTCGTCGAGCGCGTCAAGCGGCAGCGCTGGGCCGAGGTCGACGGCACCTACGACGAGATCTTCGCGATGCAGTCGGGTCGCCGGTGAGACGCGGGAGGACCGGTCGCCTCCCACGTCGGTCCTCCCGCTCGCCCGCGGGCCCGCGCACCGGGCCCGCGGGCGTTCGCTCAGCCGCAGGGGCCGCCGGGCGCGACCTGCGAATCCGAAGTGCGCCGAGCCGAGGCGGCCGCGAACGAGCCGGGCCGCGAGGTCGCGGCGCCGCCGGTGACGATCAGACCGGGGGGCTTGACTCGGCGACAACATATTGGCAGACTTCGATGTATCGTTTGGGAGCGCTTCCTCCCCGAGGCGCTCCGCGCACCGACACCGACCGGTCGGCTACGCGCCGCACCAGCGAAGGACATCGAATCATGCGAACAGACCGAAGACGAAAGAGACTGGCGATCATCGCCGCGGCCGTCGCCGCGCTCGCCGCGAGCGCGCTGACGATCGTCTCGGCACAGGTCGCCGGTGCCGAAGAGGGCTGCGAGGTCCGATACGACGTCGTGAGCGAATGGGGCTCGGGCTTCCAGGCCAACGTCAGCATCACCGCCGGTGAGGCGATCGACGGCTGGACGATCGAGTGGGACTTCACCAGCGCCGTCTCCGGCATCAGCGCTTGGAACGTCACCGACCAGTCCTTGAGCGGATCGCACTTCACCGCCTCCGACGCGGGCTGGAACGGCTCGGTCGCCTCCGGCCAGACCCGCGAGGTCTTCGGCTTCACCGCCAGCGGCACTCCCGGCGAGATCACCGACGTCGCCGTCAACGGCGTCAGCTGCGGCGGCGAAGGCGGCGGCGAGCAGACGACCGACCCCGGGCCGGACCCGACCGACGACCCGACCGGCGACCCCGACCAGGGGGGCACGCCCGTCGAGCGGCACGGGCAGCTGAGCGTCTGCGGCGCCGCCATGTGCAATGAGCAGGGCGAGCAGGTCCAGCTGCGCGGCGTCTCGAGCATGTGGCTGCACTGGCAGACCCAGCCCTACGCCCAGAACCTCCAGGCGCTGGAGTGGATGCGGGACAACTGGAACATCGAGGTGTTCCGGGTCGCCATGGGCGTCGAGCCCGAAGGCGCCTACCTCTCCGACTCCGCCCGCTGGAAGGCCGAGGTCGAGACCGTCATCAACAACGCCGCCACCGCGGGCGTCTACGTCATCGTCGACTTCCACGCGCACGAGGCGCACCAGCACCAGTCCGAGGCGGTTGCGTTCTTCGACGACCTGGCCGAGCGCTACGGGGACCTGCCGAACGTCATCTGGGAGCCGTACAACGAGCCGACGGACGTGTCGTGGAGCGGCACGGTCAAGCCGTACCACGAGGCCGTCGTCTCGACGATCCGCGAGCACGACCCGGACAACATCATCGTGCTCGGCAGCCCGACCTGGTCGCAGGACGTCGACGTGGCCGCCGCCGACCCGGTCTCGGGCACGAACCTGATGTACACGCTGCACTTCTACTCGTGCACGCACACCGACTGGCTGCGCGCCAAGGCCGACACCGCGATCGACGCGGGGCTGGCCCTGTTCGTCACCGAATGGGGCGCGAGCGCCGCCGACGGCGGGCTCGACGGCCGCGCCTGCCTCGACGAGGCGCAGCGCTGGATCGACTGGATGGCGTCGAACGGCATCTCCTGGACGGCTTGGAAACTGGACGTCGGCACCGACACCACGAACCTGCTCTCCAGCGGCGCGCCCGTCACGGGAGGTTGGGACAACCACCTCCACGGGCATGCGCCCTTCGTCGTCGAGAACCTGCCATAGCTCGTACGACTGAGAGACGCCGCCCGCCGCTCCGGCGGGCGGCGTCTTGCTCTCCGGGCGCCGAACCGTCCGGTGCCGCGACCGCCTCGGGTCGCCCGGTTCAGCCCATGAGGCGGCGCATGATGTGCTCGCGGGCCTTGTCGACGACCGCATCGAAGTCGTCGCGGATCTCGGGGACGGTGGCGGTCAGGTAGCGGACCAGGAAGCGGAAGGCGAAGCGCATCCGGTCGCCGCCGATCTCGCCCATCAGGTGGCGCTCGCCGCGCAGACCTCGGATGACGCCCTCGACTTCGAGGAGGCTGCTCGGCGGCCCCGGTTCGGACCAGTGCCCCGGACCGGCGGCGCGCAGCTCGGCCATGAAGCGGGCGAGTTCGGCGCGGTCGGCGGACGATGTCCGGTCCCACTGGGCCGCTTTGCCGAGCCGGTAGGCGAGGCAGGCGGCGGCCGCTCCTTCGAGGTGCTCGAACTCGCCCCGGTGGTCGTGCGGGCCGAAGCGCCCGCGCAGCTTCGCGTACTGCTCGTCGTCGCCGAAGGCGTTGGCCGTCAGCACCGCCCGGTGCAGCGCTTCGGGCGTTACTCCGGCTCCTCTTCGGTGTCGCCGTCTCCGAACGTGACCCGCCATGCGTGCAGTTGCGAGGCGGCGAAGACGCCTCGCACCGTGTCGCGGCCGACCTCCTCGGCCTGTTCGTACAGCTCGGCCAGTGCCGCTTCGGTGGGCTCGCCGCCGACGATGAGGCGGCAGACGACCCAGATCGAGGCGAGCTGCTCGGACTGCGAGACCTCCAGCAGCAGATGCGGTTCGTCGTAGCAGGCGCGGATGAGCGCCTCGGTCTTCAGCGGCGAGACGCCCGGGGCGGCTCGGCGCACGCGTTCGATGAGGACGTCCAGCCTCGCCCAGTCGAGGTAGTCGCCGAAGTGGTCGTCGACGCACGTGGCGAACAGCGCGAGCGCGAAGACGTGGTGGGCCAGGGCGTGATCGGGGTAGATCAGCCGTTGGGTGCGATCGGTCTCGGCGGCGTCGCCGTTGAGGAGGGCGGTGGCGTGGGCGCGGAAGAGCGTGTGGCGTTCGCGGTAGTCCATGGCGTGCATGCGGCTCACCCCTCGCAGTCGCGTTGGCAGTCGGACCAGACGCGGGCGGCGGCCCGCTTCAGGTTCGCGGTGTTGTCGCCTTCGAGCGTCCAGGCCCGGTGGGCGTCGTTGCAGACCCACAGGTCCGGTTCGCCGCAGGCCAGGCCGGTCATGTAGCCGAGCAGCGAGGGCTCGGTGTCGGACTCGTTGAAGGCCACCCAGAGGCGCGGGGCGTCGGTGGCGGTGCCGAAGACGACGCGGCGCCGGTCGATCCAGGCCCGCCCGAGGACGGTCAGGCGCTCGGGGTCGATCGGTTCGGTTTGTGGTGCCGGGATCGGCAGGGTTCTCAGTGCCCGCAGATAGTTGACGCGGAGGCGGTGTGGTGCGTAGCGGGAGAGGCTCACAGCGCGGCACCGCCCATCGCCGGAGCCATGTGGGTGGCGCGGGTGGTGTGGATGGCGTGGGCGGCGCGGGCGGCGTTGGCCTGGCCGCGGAAGCGGTCGGCGATGTCGGACGGCAACGGCATGACGAGGTAGCGGGTGCCGTCGGGGCGGGTGTGCAGGCCGGGGGCGTGCGGATCACGCGATGGTGGACGCGGGGTCGGTGGCCGTGGTGGTAGGGCGCCTTCCACCGGTTCCTCGCCGCTGTCCGCACCGCCGTCTCGGTCGCGGTCGCCGTCGCCGCCGGAGGCGACGGCGAAGTAACCGGTGTAGGCCAGGCCGGAGACCAGGGCTGCGAGGACGAGGTAGGCGAGGCCGAAGAGCAGGAGCAGCCGCCGGGTGACGGTCGCGGAATCGGGTGATTCAGTGAGCAGTTGTTCCGGGCGCTTGGGGTATTCGACGAGGTCGGGTTGCGTGAAGTCGATACGCCAGGGTCGGAACGGTGGCGAGGATTCGGTGGTCGCTGAGACGGTGGTGGTCGTGGGGACTGCGGCGGTCGCGGAAACCGTGGGGATCGCTGCTGTCGTGGTGGGTGCGGTGGGTGCGGTGGGTGCGGTGGGTGCTGTGGTCTTGGCGGTCGGGGTGGTCTTGGTGAGATCGGCGGGTTCGGTCGGGTGCGGGCTGGGTTTGCGGCTGTCGGTGAGGACGGCCGGTTTCGGTGGGATGGTCCACCGGTCCCAGGGCGAGGCCGGGCGCGGTGTGTCGGGGTCGAGGTCGTTCCTCGCCCAGACGGGTGTACCGGAGACGGGTCGAAGGGAGATGTGAGCGTTTTGATCTGTTGCGTTCAGCGGTTTCTGGCGTAGGCTGACACCAACCATGGGAGGTTTCCTTCCAGGGTTTGGAGGTGGGCCGCCAATGAAGTTGGTAGCTACGGAGGCGGCCCACCGGGCCATATTCAGTTGAGATTTAGGAATCGCGCACTGCGCGTGCGAGCATCTTTGCACATCAGTTCCGGAAATTTAACCCCCAACACGCGCGATCTTCCGATATGACGAGTGCCGTTGGCCACGACCGGAACCCACCGGTTTGCCGTAATGCGATAGCGTTCGGTGGGTAACTCACCCCGTACTGAACGCAGTAGAACGGATCACACCCCCGTGGCCTCAATCGACGAACTTGTCACCGTGCTCGATGCGAACAAGCAAGCCGCCGAAGAACTCACCGCCCAGATCGAGGCGAGCAAGCAGATGGCCGAGGAGCTCGTCTCCTCCGCTCAATCACTGGGAGCGGGTGGCGTCGTGGCCGCGCTCCAGTCCGCGAAGGACCAGATCGAGCAGGCCCGCACCGCCGCCGAGGCCGCCAAGCGCGCCTGACGATTCCGGTGCTGGAACGACCCGGCGGGATTGTCTCCAGCGACGTATATAGTCGCGGCATGAGCTGGGACGTGACCATCATGCGGGCGCCTCGCGAATTCGAGGAGTTCAACGACCTCCCGGACGACTGGGAGCCGCCGAGCCTGGGTTCCGTCGCCGAGGTCCGCGAGGTCCTGGCCGGGCAACTGCCCGGCATCACCTTCGACGCCCTCGGCTGGGGGCAGTTTGAAGGGCCCGGATTCTCCATGGAGGCGTCCCTGTACCCGAACAGTTCCGATGAGGTTGGGACAGTGTCGCTGTACATCCGGGGCGGCGGCGAGGCCGGTGCCGCGGCACTCGCGGTGGCGCGGGCATTCGAAGCGCGGGCGCTCGATTCCGGCAGTGGCGAGTGGCTGACTTCCGAGTCTGCTGACGAGTCGTTTGACTCCTGGCAGGCCTACAGGGATCGTGTGGTGCGGGAGAGTTCCTGACGCTTCCGGGGCTGTGCAAGCCGAACGGCCCGAGCGTGTAAGCGCCCGGGCCGTTGCCGCGTCCTGGAATCAACTCCAGTGCCAGCGGAGAGGAAACGCTGGCACTGCGGAATCGTCGCGATCGCAGTGCTCAGTTGGGGTAGAGGATTCGCTTGCGCAGCAGGTGGAATCCGACCCCACCATGCATCTACCGCTTGATCATCTTGACGCGCTTGGCATGTCCTTCGACGACGCCGGAGCTGTAGGGCAAGGTGCGTCCGTTGACGACCGCGTCCCAGTCCTTGTAGAGCCCGGTCGCGAAGCTCGCCAAGGGGGCGATGCCGCTGACTTGGGCGGCCTTGATCCAGGTCTCTGGCTCCTGGCTGCGGTTTTCGCCGCAATTCTCGAAGATTCCTTCGGGGACAACCTCACCCGAGATGCGATCGCCGGGTTCGTCAGAAGGCTGCGGGAAGACTACAGCGGCGCCGATGAGTTCAAACCGCTGACCGCTGAAGCGGTCATCCGGGCGAGCGCCGGGGAGGTCTCTCTCTTCGAGGACCTGACCAGGGAAGACATCGTGACCACGCAGATCATGATCATTGGAAGGCTTGGTGTTCAGGGTACTTCGGTGCGTCCCGACCTCGACCGCATCCTTGATGATGCTGAGGAGCTGGTAGCCGAGTGGGAGCGGGAAGACCAGTAACCCTGCTTCGGCCAACCGATATTCCGATTGCTGCGGTGCAACCAATGCGGTAGCACCGCAATATCATCAACGGCATGCCCAGACCCTCCCCCTCTCGGCGTCGTCGACAACGAGGATGGATATGGACCGTCCTTGCCCTCGTTCTGTGTGCGTTGGCCGTCCTGTCATGGTGGCTCGGCGAACGCGCCGGTCACGATTTCGTGGCAGATGTGGCGAAGGCGTCTTCCATCATGAGCGGGCTCGGGGCCGCCGTCTCTGCGGTTGTCAACGTGCTCAACTATCGCCGAGCGGCGCAGAACACGACAGCAGAACCACAAGACTACGGAGATCGGCTTGCCGAACTGGTCGTCAAAGAGGTCGGCAGTGAGATTGACCTGCTCGGCCTGGCCGGAAGCGATTACATCGAGGTCGATTGGACGTTCAATCCCCGGTTCAGCACCGCTGAGACTCGTCAGAAATTCATCGGAGACGGCCATGTTCCCAAGGCGACGACGCCACGCGGTCTCTCGACACTCGCCGATGATTGGCGGAAACACCGTCCGCAGCTCACGGTGATTCTCGGCCACAAGGGAGCCGGGAAATCCACGGCCGCGATGCTGCTGACACACCAGCTCCTCACAGGGCGGACCGACCGAGAAGACGCCGGTCCGGTGCCAGTGCTGTTCCGCATCGGCGAGTGGAACCCCGGCCATGACCTGCAAGCATGGATCGAAGACGAACTGGTCAAACACTATGACCTGCCGAAGACAAGCGGTGACCGCGAGTCGGACATCGCCGGTCGGCTCTTGGCCGGTGGTCATCTGGTCCTCGTGCTCGACGGGTTCGACGAGATCGCGGCCTCTCGCTCCCAGGACGCCTTGCGCGCGCTGCGCCAGACGCTGACGACCCTGCCGTGCCCGGTCGTGCTCACCTCGCGCATCGAACAGTTCACCGAGGCCATGAGCGCCTTCGGCGATCGCCTGGGGGTCACAGCCACGGTGACCCTGCGGCCGATCACTCAGGATAAGGCCGAACTGTTCCTGAAATCGGGACACCAGGACGAGGGCCACTGGGATGCGGTGATCGGACAGCTGCGGAAGGACGGCAGCCCTATCGCGCAGGCGCTGACCACGCCGCTGATGGTCTTCCTCTGCCGTGAGGCGTATAAGAGTGAAGACGACCGCCCTGAACTGGATCGGCTCGCGCAGTACAAGGATCGAGACGCGGTCGAACACGATCTGATCAGCCGGTTCATCTCCTCTCGGTACACACGTGGCACCGCAGCCGCAAAGGCTCAAGCCACCGCTTCGTCGCGGCGGTCTCCCGGCGCGAGCGACATGGCGGCGATCAGTCGCAAGTACGATCCCGCTGACGCCACAAGGTGGTTGAAGTTCATCGCCGCCCACATGGACCTGCTCCAGACCTCGCAGTTCGAATGGTGGCAACTGGCCGAAACGAACCCTCGCCGCGCCTCGGAACAAGTACTCCTGCCCGTACGCCTCAGACTCGGCCGCCGGGGGGTCGTGTTCGGGTCGGTGCTCGGGCTGATGTTCGGGCTGATGTTCGGGCTGACGTTCGGGCGGGAGATTGGGCCAGTGGCTGGGCTGATGGCCGGGCCGGTAGTCGGTTCCCTGACCGTGCTGGTGTACGGGCTGACAACAGACACGCATACTCAGTCGCAGTTGCAGACATTTACGGCCAGGCAGGTTCTGCTCGGCTCCCGCAATACACTGATTGGACTTTGGCTGGCAACCGGGCTGATGAGCGGGCTGATGAGCGGGCTGATGGCCGGGCTGGAGGTCGGGCCGGTGCTCGGGCTGGTGGCCGGGCTGGTGGGTGTGCTGATGGGCGTGTTGATGGCCGGGCTGGCGGGCGCGCTCAGCCGCGAGGACTGGGTTCGCTACCGCCTCACACACTTCCGCCTTTCCCGACGGGAGTCGAAGTTGCCGCGGCATCTCATGGACTTCCTCGAAGACTCACATCGGCTCGGAGTGCTGCGCCGGGTCGGCGCGGCATACGAGTTCCGTCATGGAGCACTTCAGCGGTTCCTCCTCGACGCCCCGTCGATATCGGACGAGGCGCCACCGTCCGCCCTCAAGGCGTAGTCAGGCCCGACCCTATGCCTCGGCCGATGGCATGGCCGTCGGCACCGTCCACATCTGCCCGGTCCCGCTCGACGACGATTCGATCCCGGTGGAGCAGCGCATCATCGTCGCCGAGCGCCTCCGGCCCGGCACCGGCCTAGCTGCGGTTCCACTCTGGACAAGGTGCGGGCGCTCAGCGCAGGGTCAGGACCGTCTCGGCGCCGAGGTGGGCGAGCTTCTCGGGGTTGCGGACGTAGTAGAGGCCGGTGACGAGGGCGTCGTCGACGCGGCGGGGCCCCGGCGTGGCGGCTGTCGATCGGCAGGCTCGCAGACCTGATGAGCGGGTGCGGTTTCGAGGAGTCGACGCGGCCGGTCGCGGCACCGCCGAGGGACGGTTTCCGCGACTTCGAATCGGGCCGCCGCATGCTCTGCGAACCGGCCGGTGCCTCAGCTCGTCGGCCGCGCGGCCCGGTCTGCTCCCACCGGCTCCGGCACCGGCGCGTTGGCATCGACGGCGGCGCGTACGAACGCGCGCACCCGCTCTGTCTCGTTGGCCTCCAGCCACACCGGGCCCCACTCGACCGGGCTGGAATCGCAGAACGGCACGTAGGCGATATCGGGCCGCGGGTGGTAGGAGGCGACGTGAGCCCCCACGGGGACCACGCCCCGCCCGGCCCCGACCATGGTCAGCATCTCGCTGAAGGTGCTGACGCTGGGCCCGATCAGCAGCTCCTCGCCCTCGGGGATGCAACTGGACTGTCGGGTCACGCCCACCCCGTGCAGGGCCTGAGTGGACAACTGGAGCACCGGGTGCTCGGTCAGGGCCGCCACCGGCACGAACTCCTCGGCCGCAAGCGGTCCGGCCGCGGGCACCGCCAGGACCCGCGGCTCGGTCATCAGGACCGGGCCCAGCACCACCCCGGGGAACGGGCGAGCGGCCACGAGGACGTCGACCTCGCCCTCCCGCATCAACGTCCCGACGTCGGCGTTGCCGACCTCGACAAGCTGCGGAGCGCACTCGGGGTGGCGGGGGCCGAACACGTTGAGGGCCTTGCTGACCAGCTGCCCGGCGGCGGCGCCCATGAAGCCGACGCGCAGCACGCCCTCCACGCCGCGTCCGGCGGTGACGGCCCGCCGGAGCGCTTTCTCCATGTCGGACACGATGGGGCCCAAGTCGGCCGCCAGCTGCCGCCCGATGGGGGTCAGGTTCACGGTGCGGCTGGTGCGCTCGAACAGCGCCGCGCCGATGCGGCGCTCGATCTTCTTGACCGTCTGGCTCACTCGTCCGGTGGTCACTCGCAGCCTGGTCGCGGTGCGCCCGAAGTGCAGCTCCTCCGCCAGGATCAGAAAGGTCTCGATCTCGTGGCGCTCCAGCATGTGACCCCCATCGTTGAGAACGGCATTGTTGAGTCCGGCTAAACGACCGTAGCGCGATCGGTGCTTGATGCCAATTCGGTTCGGGCGCAAGGTTGGAGCACGCCAAGTAGTCACATTCACGCAGTAGAGGAAACACGCATGAGCACGCAGATCGACGACCGCTTCAACGGCAAAGTGGCCCTCGTGACCGGCGGCGGGGCAGGCATCGGACGCGCCGTCGCGCTCGCCTTCGCCAGGGCCGGGGCCGTCGTCGCAGTGGCGGGCCGCACTTTGGCGAGCCTGGAGGAGACCGTGAAGCTGATCGAGGCCGAGGGCGGCCGGGCCTCGGCGACCACGGCCGACGTCGCCGACCCGGCCCAGGTCGAGGCCCTGGTCGCGACCGTGGTCGAGCGCCACGGCGGCCTGCACATCGCCTTCAACAACGCGGGCGTCGTGGGCACCGTCGGCCCCTCCGCCGAGCAGACCTTTGAGGACTTCTCGCAGGTGCTGGACGTCAACGCCAAGGGGACCTGGCTGGCGATGAAGCACGAGATCGCGCACATGCGCGCCAACGGCGGCGGCGCCATCGTCAACAACGCCTCGGTGTTCGGCGTCCATGCCCGCCCGGTCGGATACGCCCCCTACACCGCGTCCAATGGCGCGATCAGCCTGCTGACCCGCACCGCGGGACGCGAATACATCCGCGAGGGCGTGCGCGTCAACGCCGTCAGCCCCGGCCCGATCGACACCCGCCTGTCGTTCGGCCCGGGTGAGACCAGCGCCGACCGCGACGCCCGCATGACCGAGACGATCCCGATCGGCCGCGTCGGCCGCACCGAGGAGGTCGCGGACGCGGTGCTGTGGCTGGCCAGTGACCAGTCCAGCTACGTGGTCGGCCACGATCTGGTCATCGACGGCGGCGCCTCGGCCTGATGGTCGTTCGCAAGGCGCGGGTCCTTCACGGAAGGTCCCGCGCCTTGCGATCTTGAAGGCGTCCCCTGACTGCCGATGCGTCCTCTCCGATTCCTGCCGCGCTCGCGAGCCCGGGCCCACTCGATCCATGTAGGGCATCGACTGAGCCGCGGTTCGAGGCAGGGCACAGACTCAGCGCAGGGTCAGCACCGTCTCGGCGCCGAGGCGAGCGAGCTTCTCGGGGTTGCGGACGTAGTAGAGGCCGGTGACGCGGGCGTCGTCGACGCGGAGCGCCAGGACGCCGTCGATCTCCCCGTTGAGGCGCAGGAGAATCCCCGGGCTGCCGTTGACCACGGTGGCCTCCACGGTGACGGCGGAGGACAGCTTGGCGAGGCGGCCCGCGGCCATCCGGGTCACCCGCTCGGCGCCGGTGATCGGCCGCAGCGTGGCCTGCTTGATGCCGCCGCCGTCGGTGATGAGGACGACCTCGGGGGCGAGCACTTCGAGGAGCCGGTGCGGCTCCCCTTCGTGGAGCGCGCGGACGATGAAGTCCACCGTCGCGCGGGTCTCGCTCGTGGGGGAGACCGCCTTGCGGGGGCGGCGCTCCTCGACGTGGGCGCGGGCGCGGTGGGCGATCTGCCGGACGGCCTCCGGTGTCTTGCCGAGGGTGGCCGCGATCTCGTCGTAGCCGACGTCGAAGGCCTCCCGCAGCACGAAGACGGCGCGCTCGGTCGGTGAGAGCGCTTCGAGGACGACCATGAGCGCCATCGACACGTTCTCGGCGAGCTCTACGTCCTCGGCCACGTCCGGCGAGGTGAGCAGCGGCTCGGGCAGCCACGGCCCGATGTAGGCCTCCTTGCGGCGCTGCATGGCGCGCAGCCGGTTCAGCGACTGCCGGGTGGTGATGCGGACCAGGTAGGCGCGCTGGTCGCGCACCTCCGCCAGGTCCACATTGACCCATCGCAGCCACGTCTCCTGGAGGACGTCCTCGGCGTCGGCGGCCGAGCCGAGGATCTCGTAGGCGACGGTGAACAGCAGATTGCGGTAGGCGACGAACGCCTCCGTCGCCGGATCGGTGGACTGGTCGCTCATGTCTCGGTTCCCTTCTTCGCCGTCGCCTCAATGATCGCCGTCGGCGGGGCCTCAGCCGCGCCGACGGCGCGCCCGCCCTCGTCAGGCGGCCTGTTTCCCCGCGTGCGAGGCGTCCCGCAGCCGCTGCTGGCGCTCGTCGTCCCTGCGCCAGGTCATCGAGCCGGGTTTGCGCCCCTCCTGCGCCATGTGCTCGACGGACTTCTGGCAGGTGGTCTCCTTGACCTTCGCCGCGAAGGAGCCGCGCAGGTGCCACCTGATCGCGTTGTCGTCCTTGGAGGCGAACTGGAAGACGCCGTCGCGCCGGCCCAGGCTGAGGCACTGGCCGAAGAAGCCGACGTCGAGCGGGCCGGGCCGCGCGCCGGCGAGCCGGTTGAGCACCGTGTCGGCGGCGTGCGCGCCGACCCTGGCCGCGGCCTGGCAGCTCATGCGCAGCGGCATGCCCGAAGGCGCGGCCGAGTCCCCGGCGGCGAGAATGCGGTCGTCGTCGACACTGGTCAGCGTCTCGTCAGTGAGCAGGCGCCCCAGGGCGTCGGTGCGCAGCCCGCTCTCCATGGCCAGCTTCGGCACGCCGAAGCCGGTGGTCCAGATGGTCAGCGCGCTCGGCAGCTCCCGGCCGCCCGCGAGCCGCACCGCGTCGCTCATGACCTCCGTGACCCTCGTGTCCCCGCCTTCGCGCACGGTCACGCCGAGCGCGGCGAGCTTCTTGGCGACGGTGCGGCGGCCCTGCGGGTGCAGGTACGGCCCGAGCACGCCGCCGCAAACCATGGTCACGGCGCGGCCCTGCTCGGCCAGTTCGGAGGCGACTTCGATGCCGGTCGGGCCGCCGCCGACCACGACCACGGCCGCGGCCCGGGGCAGCTCGTCCATGGCCGAGCGCAGCAGCTGCGCCTCCTCCAGGGAGGCGATCGGGTAGGAGAACTCGGCCGCCCCCGGCACGCTCGGGTCGGCGCTGCCGCTGCCCACCGCGTAGATCAGATAGTCGTAGCCGAGCGCGCCGCCCTCTTTCAGAGCGACCCGGCGTCCGGCGGCGTCGATCCGCTCCACGGTGTCGACCACCAGACGGACCTTCGGCGACAGGATCTCCTGGAAGTCGACGACCGCCTTGTGCGACCCGCCCACCAGCTGGTGCAGCCGGAGCCGCTCGACGAAGTGCGGGCGCGGGTTGACCAGCGTCACCGCGACGTCGTCGCGCTGGGTCAGGCGGTTGGCGGCCATGGCTCCGGCGTATCCGCCGCCGACCACCACCACCTTGCATGTCTCGCTCATCGTGTCTCCTTCGGTTTCTCGGGTTCGTCTCAAGACACCGCCCCGCCGATCCCCGTGACATGCTGTGTCGCAGGTCACGAGACCGTCGGGGTTCCGAGTGGGAGAGCGATGAAGCGGCCGGAGACGCGACCGCCCGCGGCCCGTGCGGGCCGCGGGCGGTGCACGCGGTTCAGCCCTTGACGCAGACGACCTGGCGGAGCCGGGCCACGACCTCGACCAGGTCGGCCTGGGCGGCCATGACCTCCTCGATGTCCTTGTAGGCGGCCGGGATCTCGTCGACGACCCCGGCGTCCTTGCGGCATTCGACGCCCTCGGTCTGGGCGGCGAGGTCCGCGGCGGTGAACCGTCGCTTGGCGGCGTTGCGGCTCATCTTCCGGCCGGCCCCGTGCGAGGCCGACTCGAAGGCCGCCCCGTTCCCCAGGCCGCGCACGATGAAGCTGGAGGCGCCCATCGAGCCGGGGATGATCCCCATGTCGCCCTTCCCGGCGCGGATCGCGCCCTTCCGGGTGACCAGCAGGTCCTGGCCGTCGTGGGTCTCCTCGGCCACGTAGTTGTGGTGCGCGGAGATCTCGGTGTCGAAGCGCGCCTTGGCGAACCGCTTCTTCACGACCTTGCGCAGCAGCGCCATCATGACCGCCCGGTTGCGGCGGGCGTAGTCCTGCGCCCAGTACAGGTCGCGCCGGTAGGCCTCCATCTGCGGCGTGTCGGCCACGAAGACCGCCAGGTCCGGGTCCGGCAGGTCCGCGTTGTGCGGCAGGGACTTGGCGCGTTCGATGTGGTGCTGCGCCAAGGCGTTGCCGACGAACCGCGAACCGGAGTGCAGCATGAGCCAGACCTGGTCGTCGTCGGACAGGCACACCTCGATGAAGTGGTTGCCGCCGCCGAGCGTGCCCAGCTGCTTCATGGCCTTGCCCTGGACGCGCCGGGCCACCGGCCCGGCGAGCTCGTCGAGGCCCGACCAGAACTCGTGCCAGCCGTGCAGGCCGGTCCCCAGGCTCTTGGTGTCGACCGAGTTCTTGTGCATCGACTGTCCGACCGGGACGGCCGCCTCGATGTCCGAGCGCAGACGGCCCAGGTCGTCGGGCAGGTCCGAGGCGGTCAGGGAGGTGCGCTGCGCGGTCATGCCGCAGCCGATGTCGACGCCGACGGCGGCGGGCGAGACCGCGCCGCGCATGGCGATGACCGAGCCGACGGTGGCGCCGATGCCGTAGTGGACGTCGGGCATGACCGCGACGCCGTGGACCCACGGCAGCTTCGCGATGTTGTACAGCTGCCCGCGCGCCTGCGGCTCGACCGCGTCGACATCGCCCCACAGGCGGATCGGAGCCGCCTTGGTCTCGAGGGTGGTGAATGGCACGGCAAGACTCCTCTCGCTTGAGTGACTGGGGGACAACGGGCCTCGTCGCGAGACACATCCTCCGGGATCGCGGGGCGAGAATCAACGCATTTAACGTCAGGAGGCGGCAGTATGCGGCAGGGAGACGGTGTCGGATCCGGGCGCCCCGGCAACGCGGCGAGCGGGCGCGGACGGGCCGGACGGCGCCCGGTCGGATCTGTCGACCAGGCCCCGGGCTCAGGCGACGCAGAACTCGTTGCCCTCCGGGTCGGCCATGACCACGTGATGGCCCGCCTCCTCCCACAGCACGCCCGCCCCGGCCGCCCGCAGCCGCTCGACCTCGGCGGTGATCCGCTCCCACCGGTCGTCGCCGCTGCCGCCGACGCGGACGTCGATGTGGAGCCGGTTCTTCGCCGTCTTCGGCTCGGGGACGCGCAGGATCGACAGCCGCGGGCCGAGCCCGTCAGGGTCGCAGAGCCAGGCGCCCTCGCGCGGGTCGACCTCGGTCACCCCGTGGTGCCGCAGCCACTCCTCGCGGGTGGCGAACGGCGCCGGAGGCGGCTCGTCCACATACCCCAGCGCCAGCTTCCAGAACTCGCCCAGCAGCACCGCGTCCGCGCAGTCGAGCGTCAGATCGATCCTCGTCGCCATGCGGGCCTCCTCTCGTAGGAGACCGGACACTACCGGCCGCCTGCGACACCGGCGCTCAGGCGACGTCCAGAACGGTCTTGAGCCAGCCGTCCTCGCGCCGGTCGAAGGTCTCGTAGGCCTCGACGGCGTTCGTGGGCCGCTCGTGCCGCGTGATGAACGCGGTCGGGTCGACCGTGCCGGAGACCACGAGGTCGAGCAGCGCGGGCAGATAGCGGCGGTGGTTGCAGTTGCCCATCTGGACGGTGAGGTTCTTGTTCATCGCCGTGCCGATGGGGAAGCTGTTGAAGCCGGGCGGGTAGACGCCGATGACGCCGATGCTGCCCGCCTTGGCCACGGCCTCCACGGCCCATTCGAAGGCGAGGCTCGGCGCGTCGCCCGGCACCCACTGGTCGCCGCTCGGGTTCGCCTCGGGGGCGGCCTGCCGCCGCTCGGCCTCGAAGCGCTCGGCCATCCTCCCGGCCCGCTCGGCGGCGGGCCCGGACTTCGGGCGCTGGGCGTCCACGCCCACGGCCTCGATGACGCGGTCGACGCCGATGCCGCCGGTGAGCTCCTTGACCGCGTCGACCGGGTCCTCGCGGTTGAAGTCGATCGGCTCGGCGTTCTGCTCGCGAGCCTTGTCCAACCGGGAGGCGATGCCGTCGACGACGAGCACCCGCCCGGCGCCCTGCCGCTTGGCCGAGGCGATCGCGAACTGGCCCACCACGCCCGCGCCCAGCACCAGCACGGTGTCCCCCCTGCCGACCTCGGCGAGCTTCGCGCCGAACCACGAGGTGGGGAAGATGTCCGAGAGCAGGATCGCCTGGTCGTCGCTCACCGAGTCCGGGACGCGCACCAGGCCCGTCATCGCGTACGGCACGCGCGCGTACTCGGCCTGGAGGCCGTCGACCGGCCCGGTCGACTTCGGCCCGCCGAAGAAGCACGTGCCCGCCGAGGGCCCGTTCGGATTGGCGGTGTCGCACTGCGCGTAGTAGCCGGCCCGGCAGTACGAGCACGTGCCGCACCCCACCGTGGAGGGCACCACCACCCGGTCGCCGGGGACGAAGCCGCGCACCGCCGGCCCGACCTCCTCGACCACGCCCACGGCCTCGTGGCCCAGGATCGTGCCCTCGACCATGCCCGGCAGCGTGCCGCGCACCATGTGCAGGTCCGTGCCGCAGATCGCGCTGCGCGTGATGCGCACGATCGCGTCGGTCGCCTCCTCGATCTTCGGATCGGGCACCTCGTCCAAGCGGATGTCCCCGGTCCCGTGCCACACCACGGCCTTCATCGCGTTCCCCCTCCTGCGGACGTCGCCGCCGGGTTCCCCGGACGCGGCCCGCGAAACGCCGCCGCTCCTCCTCGGGTGGCGGGCGCCCCCTACTTCCGTAGGTGTCCGGCCCTCCGCGCCCGGCGCTAGCCTGGCCCGATGCTGATGCGACTGAAGCCCGTGCTCGCGGCCGCGACCGTCATGTTCGTGGGCGTCGGAGGGCTGACCGCGCTCGCGCTGTGGGCGCGCGACCCCGTCACCGCCTGGGACGTCGCCGCCGCCGTCGCGAGCGTGGCCGCCGCGCTCGCGCAGCTGTGGCGGCCGATCGGCGGCACAATCGCCGCCACGGTCCTCGCCGCGTTCACGCCGATCGCGACCCCGGCCGCGACGGCCGGGGTGGTCCAGGTGGCGCAGCACCGGAGACTGCCGCCCGCGGCGGCCGTCGCGGCGCTCGGGGTCGCCGCGCACGCCGTGCAGGGACTGGTGGACCCGAACCCGGCCATCTCCTACGAATGGTGGCTGCTGCTGGACGTCGCCGTGTACGGCGCGCTGCTCGGCTGGGGAGCGCTGACCCGCTCCCGCCGCGAACTGCTCGCCTCGCTGCGCGAGCGCGCCCACCGCGCCGAGGCCGAGCAGGGCCGCCGCGTCGCCGAGGCCCGCGCCGCCGAGCGGCGCGAGCTCGCCCGGGAGATGCACGACGTGCTGGCCCACCGCCTGTCGCTGGTGTCGACCTACGCCGGGGCGCTGGAGTACCGCCCCGACGCCCCGCCCGAGCAGCTCGCCACCGCCGCGGGCATCGTCCGCCAGGGCATCCACGAGGCGCTCGACGAACTGCGGCAGGTCATCGGCCTGCTGCGGGAGAACGACACGGCCGACGACGACGGCTTCGTGCCGACCCTCGCCGACCTGCCGCGGCTGCTGGAGGAGGCCCGCCGCGTCGGCCAGTCGATCCGCCTCGTCGACGAGCGCGCCGAGGCCGCGCCCCCGGTCTCGATCGGCCGCACGGCCTTCCGCGTGCTCCAGGAGGGCCTGACCAACGCCCGCAAGCACGCCCCCGGCCTCCCGGTCGAGGCGGTGCTCCGCGGCGAGCCCGGCGGCCGCCTGCTCATCGAGCTGCGCAACCCGCTGCCGCCCGTCCCCGCCGGGAACGGCAGCGGCTCCGGCCTCGGCCTGGTCGGGCTCGCCGAGCGGGTCAAGCTCGCCGGAGGGGAACTGGACCACGGCGTCGCCGAGCGGCGCTTCCGCCTGCGGGCCCGGCTACCATGGCCCGCGTGATCCGCGTGCTCCTGGTCGACGACGACGCCCTCGTCCGCGCCGGACTGTCCATGATGCTCGATGGTGCCGCGGGGATCAGCGTGGTCGCCGAGGCGGCCGACGGCCGCGAGGCCCTCACCGCCGCCGACGCCCACTCGCCCGACGTGGTCCTCATGGACCTGCGCATGCCGCGAGTGGACGGCATCGACGCCACCCGGCGGCTGCGCGCCCTCGCCCGCCCGCCCGAGGTGATCGTGCTGACCACCTTCGACTCCGACGAGAACGTCCTGCGGGCGCTGCGCGTCGGCGCGAGCGGCTTCCTGCTCAAGGACACCCCGCCCGAGCAGATCGTCGCCGCGGTCACCCGCGTCGCCGCCGGGGAGCCGATCCTCTCCCCGAGCGTCACCCGGCGGCTGATGGAGCGCACCGTCGCCCAGTCCGGCGCCTACGACCGGGCGCGGGCCGCGCTCGACGCGCTCACCCCGCGCGAGCGGGAGGTGGCGCTCGCGATCGCGCGCGGCCGCTCCAACGCCGAGCTCGCCTCCGAGCTCGCCATGAGCGTCACCACCGCGAAGGCCCACGTCTCCAGCATCCTGGCCAAGCTCGGCCTCGACAACCGCACGCAGATCGCGCTCCTGGCGCACGACGCGGGGGCGGTCTGACCGACCGCCCCCGCGCCGCGTCCTCAGGCCACGTCCCGCCGTTCGACCAGGGCGAAGGCGAGCACCAGGAAGACCACCACGTAGCCGCCCAGCATGCCCGCCGCGACCGGGCCGGACAGGGCGTCGAGCACGCCCGGCGTGCCCTCCGCGTCGCCCGACGCCGAGCTGAGCGCCCCGGCCAGGGAGCCCGCGCTGGAGCCGGGCAGCCGGTCGACCACGGCCGGGAGGCCGTCGATCAGCTGCGCCACGCCCCGCAGCAGGTTCTCCACCACCAGCGTCCACAGCAGGCCCAGGCCGACGCTCAGCGCCGGGCCCCGCGTCAGCGCCCCGAGGAACGCGCCGCCGGACGCCCACATGCCGAGCACCAGCGCCGTCCCGCCCATCGAGGCCGCCGTCTCGCCCCAGTCGGGCCACACCAGGTCCTGCGACTCGACCGCGGCGACCAGGCTCGACATGCCGAGGACGAACACGGTGCTGAAGAGCACGAGCCCGAGCACGCACGCCCCGATCGCCGCGAGCGTGCCGCCGGTGGCGGCGAGGCGGCCGGGCCCCTGCGTCAGGACCGTCTTCCACGTCCCCCAGCCGTAGGCGTTGCCCACGACGAGCGCCGCGAAGATCATGGCCACGGCGCCGCCGAACATCGGCGTGCCCTGGATCAGCGACGCCGGGGCCGCCTGCGGCAGCATCGAGGCCAGGAGCTCGGACGTCGGCCCGCCCTGGAAGGCGTCCTGGTCGCCCGAGCGGTAGGCGATGTAGGGGAAGGCGAACACGAAGGCGAACAGGAGCGTGATCCAGATGCCTCCGAGCACCCACGTGGCCGGCCAGAGCATCAGCCTGCGCAGCTCGGCCCGGGTGCTGTCGATCCATGCGTTCATCGCTGCGCCTCCGTCATCGTCAGGAACACGTCTTCGAGCGAGCGTTCGCGCACCGCCACCGAGTGGACGTCCACGCCGTCGGCCACGAGCTCGCGGACCATGGCCGGGACGTCGACGCCCGAAGCCTCGGTGGTGAGGACCGTGCGCCCGTCCTCGTCGCGGGCCTGTTCGACCTCGGCCCTCGCCGCTCCCTTCACGATCGGCGCCGCCCGCTCGGCGGGCTCGGCGCCGACCTGGAGCACCCGGGCGCCGCGCAGGTCGGCCACGGTGCCCTCGAAGGACATTCGGCCGTCGACGATGACGCCGACGCGGTGGCAGCACTGCTGCACCTCCGCGAGCAGGTGGCTGGAGAGCAGGACGGTCTGCCCGTCGCCGCTCAGGTCCTGGATCAGGCGCCGCATCGAGGCCATGCCCGCCGGGTCGAGGCCGTTGGTGGGCTCGTCGAGCACGAGCAGGTCGGGGCGGCCCATGAGGGCCGCGGCGACGCCGAGCCGCTGCTTCATCCCCAGCGAGTAGGTCCGGAAGCGGTCCTTCCCGCGCTCGGCGAGGTCGACCCGCTCGAGGGCCTCCTCGGCCTCGCGCCGGCCCAGCCCGCGGTAGCGGGCGACGACCCGGAGGTTCTCCAGGCCGGACAGGTAGGGGTAGAAGCCGGGCCCCTCGATGAGGGAGCCGGTGCGGCGCAGCGCCCCGGGGCTGCCCGGAGGCAGGCCGTGCACGAGCGCCGAGCCGCCGCTGGGCTCGACCAGCCCCAGCAGCATCCGCAGGGTCGTGGTCTTGCCCGCCCCGTTGGGGCCGAGGAAGCCGTAGACCTCGCCGCGGCGAACGGTCAGGCTGACCCGGTCGGCGGCCGCGCGGTCGCCGTAGCGTTTCGTCAACCGGTCGGTCGACACGATGTCGTCGTCCATGACCCCATCGTCGGCGCGGCGGGCCGAAGGGGCATCAGCGCGCGAACGTATCCCGGCCTCAACGCCCGGGGGTACGGGAGAAAACTCCACCGCGAAGCCGGAGGCCAGCGGCAATGCGCCCCACGTCCTGCGAAAATAGGGTTCAGGCATGGACACCACCACCGACTCGGCCGCTCCGCGGCCGCCCGGAGCACTCGGCCTGATCGGGGCGCTGTGGGCGGCGCGGACGTGGCGCTCGCTCACCCACCTCGTCACCGGCCTGTTCATCGGCCTCTTCGGCGGCCTCGCGCTCCTGTGCCTGATGATCGTCGCGATCGCCGGCGCGCCCACGATCATCCTCGCGCTCGCGGCCTGCGGCGCGATCGTCGCCCTGAACCGGGGCCTGACCGCCCTCCAGCGCTCCCGCCACGCCGCCTACCTCGGTCTGAGCCTCCCCGGCGAACGGCCCGAGCGGGGCTTCACGCTCCGCCCCCGCGTCCTGCTCGACCTCCTGAGCACCGGCAAGGTCTGGGGACGCCTGGCCTACCACCTCCTGGCGTTCGTCTACGGGCCCCTCGCCGCGACGATCGCCATCGCGACCTGGTGCGTCGGCGCGGCGCTGCTGCCCGCCCCGCTCTACTGGGGCGGCCCCGACCCGGGGGCCGAGCCGTTCCTGTTCGCCCTCCTCGGCCTCGCCCTGCTGCTGGCGGCCCCCTGGCTCACCCGCGGGCTCGCGGCCCTCGACGCGCAGATGGCGCGCCTGATGCTCGGCGTCACCCGCAGCGAGGAGCTCGAACAGCGCATCGGCGACCTGGCCGCCAGCCGCGACTCCACCGTCGACGCGGCCGACGCCGAGCGCAGGCGCATCGAACGCGACCTCCACGACGGCGCCCAGCAGCGCATCACCTCCCTGGCGATGAACCTCGGCATCGCCCGCGCCACCCTCACCGACCTGCCCGAACCCGGCGCCCGCGCCCTGGAGCAGGCGCACGAGGAGGCCAAGCAGGCCCTCACCGAACTGCGCGACCTCGTCCGCGGCCTGCACCCGGCGGTGCTGGAGGACCGCGGGCTCGACGCGGCCCTCTCGGCCGTCGCCGCCCGCTCCCCGGTGCCGGTGCGCGTCCACGTCGACATGGACCGCCGCGCGGGCCGCGACGTCGAGGCGGTGGCCTACTTCGTGGTCTCCGAGGCGCTCGCCAACGTCGCCAGGCACTCCGGCGCCTCCCGCGCCGCCGTCGACGTCGCACTGCGGGACGACCGCCTCCGCCTCGTCGTCACCGACGACGGGACCGGCGGCGCCGACCCGGCGGACGGCACCGGCCTGCGCGGCCTGGCCGACCGGGTGCGCTCGGTCGACGGGACCTTCACCCTCGCCAGTCCCGCAGGGGGACCGACCGCCATCGAAGTGGAGCTGCCATGCGCGTCGTCATAGCCGAGGACTCGGTCCTGCTGCGGGAAGGGCTCGCCCGTCTCATGGAACTCGGCGGCATCGAGGTCCTCGACACCGTCGGGGACGCCGAGCAGCTGCTCCGCTCCGTCGAGGCCGACTGCCCCGACCTGGTCGTGGTCGACGTGCGGATGCCGCCCGACCAGAGCGACGAGGGCCTGAGGGCCGCGCTGGTGCTGCGCCGCCGCTACCCCGGGCTCGCCGTCCTCATGCTCTCCCAGTACGTCGAGGAGCGCTACGCCGTCGAGCTCCTCACCGGACGGACCCGCGGCGTCGGCTACCTCCTCAAGGACCGGGTCGCCGACGTCCCGGAGTTCCTCGACTCCGTCAAGCGGGTCGCCGAGGGCGGGACCGCGCTCGACCCCGAGGTCGTCTCCCAGCTCCTCGTCCGCCGCGAAGGCAGCGAGGTCGAGCGACTGACGCCCCGCGAACGGGAGGTCCTGTCCCACATGGCCGAGGGCCGCTCCAACGGCGGCATCGCCGAGGCCCTGTACCTGAGCGACGGCGCCGTCTCGAAGCACATCCACAGCATCTTCACCAAACTCGGGCTCCCGCCCACCGACAGCCACAACCGCAGGGTGCTCGCCATCTTGAAGTACCTGCGCGAGAACGAGAAGGACTGAACGAATGACCACCATCGAGAACGATGCCCCGACCGAGGCGCCCGCGAAGCAGCCCCGCCGCAAGGCCTGGCTGGTCGTCGGCGGCGCCCTCACCGCGGTGATCCTGCTGTTCGTCGTCGCCGTGGCCGGCGTGCTGATCTGGAGCGCCTCTTCGCCGCGCGAGACCGACTCCCGCGCCCAGACCTACGAGTCCGTCGCCGGCGTGGACCTGGACGTGGCGGTGGGGAGCGTGAGCCTGACCGGCGGCGACGGCGCGGAGCTGAGCGTCGAGAGCGACATGCACTGGAAGGGCCCCGAGCCGCAGGTCGAAGAGGAGCTGACCGCCGACGGCGTCTTCGAGGCCCGCGCCCAGTGCGGGGAGGACTACCTGTTCTGGCTGCTCGGCGCCCAGTGCGAGGTCGACTACTCGGCCGCCGTGCCCTCCGGCACCCCTGCGCTGGTGCGGACGAGCGTCGCCGACATCGACGTCGACGGCCTCGACGGCGAGCTCGACATCGAGACCACCACCGGCGAGGTCGACGCCCGGAACCTCCGCACGAGCGACACCTCGATCACCTCGACCACCGCCGACGTGACCGTCTCCTTCGCCGAGCTGACCGGCGGCGTCGACATCTCCACGACCACCGGCAACGTGACCGTCCTCGTGCCCGACGACGGCACCGCCTACGAGGTGCGGTACGACTCCACCACCGGTGCGGAGGAGATCGGCATCGCCACCGACCCCTCCGAAACGAACGGACAGGTCATCGACGTGACCACCACCACCGGCAACCTGGAGGTCCGCTACGTCTCCTGACGGCGCGCGGCCGGGATCGCCTCCCGGCCGCGCCTCAGCCGTCCCGGTCCCCGTCGGACGGCCCGTACGGGCTGAGGAAGACGTACCGGATCGAAGGGAAGCGCTCGCGCAGCCGCGCCTCAGCCGAGCGGCCCGTCCGCTCGATCGCCGCGCCGCCGGCGGCGTCGCGGAAGTCGACCCGGGCGGCCACGAGCACCTCGGTCGGTCCGAGGTAGAGGGTGAGCAGCTCCCCGACGCCCGTGATGTCGTCGTGCGCCTCCAGCTCGGCGCGGATCACCTCCCGCAGCCTCGGCGGCACCGAGCGCCCGACCAGCAGCGAGATGTTCGCCCGCCCCAGGCTCACCGCCACGATCAGCAGCAGGACGCCGATGAGGACCGACGCGGCCCCGTCGAAGAACGCGTTCCCGGTGATCTCGGTCAGCGCCAGGCCGAGCGCGGCCAGCAGCAGCCCGATCAGCGCCGCCGAGTCCTCCAGGAAGACCGCCTTGAGCGTCGTGTCGGGCGTGACGCGCAGCAGCCTGAGCGGCCGCGTGGACCACCGGCTCGACTCCGAGCGGAGCTGGCGGATCGTGCGCAGGAAGGAGACGCCTTCGAGCACGAAGGCGATCGCGAGCACGATGTACGAGACCAGGAAGCCGGTCTCGGCCTCCTCGCTCATCGAGTGCACGCCGTGGGTGATGGAGAACAGCCCGCCCGCCACGAAGGTGCACGCCGCCGCCAGCACCGCCCACAGGTACGCGGTGCGCCCGTACCCGAACGGATGCACCTCATCGGCCGGTCGGGCGCTGTTGCGCAGCGCCGCGTACAGCATGATCTGGGTGACGGTGTCGGCCGCCGAGTGCGCGGCCTCGGAGACCATCGCGGCCGAGCCGCTGAGCAGGCCCGCGACGAGCTTGGCGACGGCGATGGCGAGGTTCATCAGCGCGGCCACCACGACGGTGATCACGCTCTCCGACTTCACCGCCCCCGTCTCGTCGCCCACGCCTCCGAGCTTAAAGTCCGCCGCCGGGTCCGAACGCCGCTTTCAGGCAGGACGGTGCACCCCGACTTCGCGAACTTCCCTCATCAGGGCCACGCCCGTTGCTACCGTGACCGGATCGGAGACGCCACGAGGAGGCACCCGTCATGAAGGCGCTGCAATACCGCGAGATCGGCTCCGCCCCGGTCGTCGTCGACGTCCCCACGCCCGGCCCCGGGGCCGGCGAAGTGCTGCTCAAGGTCACCGCCGCGGGCGTGTGCCACTCCGACATCGCCGTCATGTCCTGGCCCGCCGAGCAGATGCCGTACGAGCTGCCGCTCACCCTCGGCCACGAGGGCGCCGGCACGGTCGCCGCGGTCGGCGCCGGCGTCAAGGGCGTGGAGGTCGGCGACTCGGTCGCCGTCTACGGCCCGTGGGGCTGCGGGCGCTGCATCAAATGCGCCGCGGGGGAGGAGAACTACTGCCTGCGCGCCGCCGAACTCGGCATCTGGCCGCCCGGCCTGGGCTCGCCCGGGGCGATCGCCGAGTACATGATCGTCGACGACGCCCGGCACCTGGTGCAGCTGATGGACCTCGACCCGGTGAGCACCGTCTCGCTCACCGACGCGGGCCTGACGCCCTACCACGCCGTCAAGGGCTCGCTGCCGAAGCTGACGCCCGGCAGCACCGCCGTGGTCATCGGCACCGGCGGCCTCGGGCACGTGGCCGTCCAGCTGCTGCGGGCGCTGACGGCCGCGCGCGTGATCGCCCTGGACGTGAACGAGGACAAGCTCGACCTCGCGCGGAAGGTCGGCGCGCACGACGCGGTCATGTCCGACGAGCACGCCGCCCAGCGCGTCAAGGAGCTGACCGGCGGGGTCGGCGCGCAGGCGGTGTTCGACTTCGTCGGCGCCGAGCCGACCGTCGCCATCGCGGGCGCCTGCGCCGGCGTGGAGTCCGACGTGGTGATCGTCGGCATCGGCGGCGGCATGCTGCCGGTCGGCTTCGGCGAGCTCCCCTACGAGGCGACGGTCAGAGCCCCCTACTGGGGCAGCCGGGACGAGCTCATCGAGGTCTTCGAGCTGGCCCGGAGCGGACTGGTCGACGTGCACGTGGAGACGTACTCACTGGACGAGGCGCCGCGCGCCTACGAGCGGCTGCACCACGGGCAGATCAACGGGCGGGCGGTCATCCTCCCGAACGGCTGACCGGACGGGCCTCATGAGCCGCCCTTGACCCACTCGGGATACTGGGCCATCCACTGGTCGATCGTGTCGTTGTCGACCGCCTCCCACAGCGCGTCGGCGGCGACCTGCTGCTCGCCCTCGTGGGTCCGCACGATCGACAGCGGCTCCCCGTTGTGGTCGATGGTCTCGGCGCTCGACGGCACCTGGATCGTGTTGATGGCGTTCGGGTCGATGTCGCGCAGGTTCACCACCAGGTCCGTCACCGTCACGTCCTGCGGCAGGTGGAGCGTGAGCGAGTCGCCGAAGCCGTCGAGCAGCTCGGTCAGGGCCGCCGGGTCCGTGTGGAGGCCCTGGGCCTTCGCCTCGACCAGGAGCGACTTGATGGCCTGCTGCTGCATCTCCTGGCGGCCGAAGTCGCCGCCGCGGCCCTCGTCCCAGTCCGATTCCCAGCTCCAGCCCTTGCGCTGCCGCACCAGGTCCAGCGCCTCCTCCTTGTCGTAGTAGGCGCAGCCTTCGGGAAAGACCGTGTCGGTGTGGATCGAGGTGATCTCGTGCCAGGGGCACAGCTCGATCTCGCCGACCAGGTCCACCATCTCGAGGAAGCCGTTGAAGTTGGCCGTCGCGGCCATGTGGAACTCGACGCCGGTGAGGTCGTCGATCGTCTCCACGACGTTCGCGCGGGTCACCTCCCAGTCGTCGCTGATGGAGGCGGCGTGGTTGAGCTTGAACTCGCAGGGGTTGTTGCCCCAGCCGGGCCCGCAGTCGGGGATCTCCACCCACAGGTCCCGCGGCAGCGAGATCATGGTGGCCTCGGTCAGCTCCCGGTTGACGTGCACCATGATCATGGTGTCCGATCTGGTCGAACCGCCCTGCTCGTCGACGCCGAGCACCAGGATGTCAAGCGGCCCTTCCATGTTGTCCGCGTCGATCTCGGCCTGGTTGTCGCCGAGGATGTTCTCCTGCTCGACCGCCGTGTTCGCCGTGTGCACCCCGTACTGGGTCACCGCCGCCGCGCCGCCGGCGACGACCATGGTCAGGCCGCCCCCGTACAGCATCACATGCGCCCACCAGGGTGCCCGCTTGATCGCCATCTGCCCTCCATCGGTCGACAGGCGCCGTCCGGTATGTATAACGCCCTGACGGCCGACTGGAGTTGCAGACGCGGCCGATCAATTCCCGGCGTCCTCGGCGGCGTCCTCCTCCGCGCCCGCCGATTCGGTGGCCCCGCCGCTCGGCGCGTCCGTGCCGCCGCAGTCGGGCTTCGTGTCGCCGCTGGTCCACTCGGGGTACTGGCAGATCCACTCGGCGATCGTGTCGTCGCGGACCGCCTGGTACAGCGCCTCGGCCGCGATCTGCTCCTCGCCCTCGTGTGTGACCACATAGGAGGTGCCGTTGATCTCCTCGGCCGTGGACGGCACGCCGATCGAGATCATCGAGTTCGGGTCGACGTCGGCCATCTGCGTGATCATGTCGGTGAGCTTGTAGCCGCCCAGGTCGATCGTGAGGGACTCGCCGAAGCTGTTGAGCAGGTCGACGGCCTTGGTGGGGTTCGTGTGGTAGCCCTGCGCCTTGGCCTCGACCAGGAGCTGCTTGATGGCGTGCTGCTGCATCTTCTGGCGGCCGAAGTCGCCCCAGGTGCCGTTCTCGTAGTCCTCGGGCCAGTCCCAGACGTAGCGCTGGCGGACGATGTCGAGCGCGGCGTCCTTGTCGTAGCGGTTGCAGCCCTCGTCGTAGGTGATGTCGGTGTGGATCGAGGTGATCTCGTGCCACAGGCACAGCTCGATCGTGCCCAGTTCGTCGACCAGGTCCAGGAAGCCCTCGAAGTTCGCGATCGCGCCGCCGTCGAATTGGATGTCGGTGAGGTGCGTGATCGTCTCGGCGGTGTTCTGGAACGACTCGCCCCAGTCCTCGGAGTAGGCGAACGCCTCAGTGAGCTTCGTCTCATCGGCGGGGACGCCGCTGGGGATCTCCACCAGCAGGTCGCGCGGCAGCGAGATGAGGCTGACCTCGGTGAGGTCCTCGTTGATGTGGACGATGATGTCGGCGTCGGTGCGGGCCACGCCCTCGTCGCCCACCCGCGCGTCCGTGCCCAGCACCAGGAAGTTGAGCGGCCCTTCGATGTCCGCGCCCTCCTCGCTGTCGACGCGCTGGTCGCCGAGGAGATCCTGGGTCTCCACGGAGTTGTTCACGAGGTTCAGGCTGATCTGCGTGGCGAGCGCGCCGCCGCCGGAGATGACCATCACTATCGCACCGGCGATCACCATCGCCTTCGCCCACCAGGGGGACGACGCCCGGGCCGCATGCTTGATCGGCTCGCTCACTACTACTCCCAGGGGTATCCGGTATCTGTGCGGGGTACACGCGCAGACCAATGGTGGGGTTGCATTGGTCCAGCACCTTAGAGCAAGTCGCCGCGCCGGGGGAGGCCGGCTCCGCTCGCGGTGGGGACCGATCGAGACTAATCCGAGACTAATCCGCAATCGCAAGGATAACCGACGCGACGGCCGTCACAATGAACGGCAGGGCGAGGACGAAGCCGAGCTTCCACGCGCTCCACGATCGCACCCCGCTCACCGCGCCCGTCCGGCCGTCCACCAGCACCTGCCGCGGCCGACCGCCCGCCGTGTACTCCACCGACCACACCGGCAGCAGCAGCAGACGGCAGTTGAGGTCCGCGTACTCCGTGTCGACGGCGCGGACCCGCTGCGCGTCCCCGCCGATGTCGCGCCGCACCTCGCGCCGCACCAGCTCGTCCATCTTCAGCTTCGCCTCCGCCAGGCCCGTCGCCGGGTCCACGTCGCAGTCCGCCACGCGGTGCCCGGCCAAGAGCTCCGGCCGCGACGGCACCGCGGGCCCGGCCGCCAGACCCCACAGCAGCCGCCCCGGCACGCTCCTCGTCGCAGGCACCGCCACCTCGGCGAACGAGCGCGACACCGTCCCCCGCACCGGATCCCAGCTCGTGCGCCGGAAGCGGTTCCCCCGGCCGTCCACCGACCAGTGGTGCCGCCCGCGGCCGCCGGTGTAGTGCGAACACGTCCGCGCCCCCCACATCCAATGCGGCAGATAGACGCTCGTGAGCGTCTCGGCCCGGTCGAGCCGCCGGAGCCGCCGCGGCGCGAAGCGCCGCCCCCGCGCCCACGCCCGCAGCGCCAGCCGCGCGCCCTCCCGGTCGACTGCGAACGGCACCACCAGCTCCTGCGGCCGCCGCGCCTCGGCCTCCAGCGCCGCCCAGTCGCGGTCGACGAGGCGCCGCCCCCGCCGCATGTGCTGCTCGGTGCCGCAATACGGGCAGGCGAGCAGCGTCTCTGCGGCCCTCGCCGCCAGCGCCGCGCTGCACGTGGTGCACCGGCAGGCGCCCGGCGCGGCGATCCGCTCGACCACGGCCCCTCCTACCGCGGCGCCGAGTCGACGACGTCGGCCAGCTCCGGGAGCTCGCCCGCCGCCGACCACTCCTCCCGCCCCGAGCGCCGCACCAGGGTCTGCGGCGTCAGCTCTCCCGAGGCGGCCCGCTCCCGCAGCTCCTCCTCGCCGAAGGGGCCCACCTGGTGCCCGTCCAGCCCGAGGTACCACTCGGCCGACGGCCGTCCGGCGCGGTGCCCGCCCGCCTCCCTGGACCCGGTCTCGGTGTACGCGTCGCCGATCGAGCCCTTGGCGGCGCGCTCCTCGAGCGCCGCCTCCACCTCGGGCGGCAGCGTCAGCTCCGCGACCGTGAACGAGACGACGTCGAGCCCGGCCGAGGCCAACTGCCTCGCCACCGTCCCGCGCAGCAGCTCCCCGAGCGCGCCGCACCCGGCCGCCATGTCCCGCGCCGACACGTCCGCCGACGCCGCCGCCGCGGCGAACGCCGCCCCGATCCGCCCGCGCAGCCACGCCCCGAGCGCCTCGGCCGGGTCGGCCTCCTCGGCGGCGGCGCTCTCGCGCAGCAGCCGCGCCGCGTTCGCCACCCGCGCCTCGCAGACCCCCGCCGCGTGCACGCCGAGCCGCCCGAACTCGGGGTCGTGCACCCGCACCGGCTCCGGCGCGGCCCACTCGAGGTCGGCGAAGGGCCCCGAGGCCACGAAGTACACCTCAGCCCGGAACGGCGCATTGCGGCCGCGCGGCCAGTCCTGGAGCGAGGAGAGCCGCGGCAGGCGATCGGGCTCGAGCGTGTGGGCGCCGGGGCCGAAGACGTCCGCGACCCGCCCCTCGGCCACGAGCACGGCCGCCTCGCATTCGCGCACGATCAGCCGCGCGCCCGTCTTGATCTCGTTGTCGTACCTGGGGAACCGCCAGACGCGGGCGCCGAGCGCCTCCTCGGGCCGCTCGACGATGTCCACGAAGTCGCCGCGGAGCCTCGAGAACAAGGCCCACACCTCCCCTCGCCACAGGTGCGTTCCGCCTCACTCTAACGCCGAAACGGTCCTCACATGGCCGGTCTGAGACGTGAAGGCCCAGCGCACGGCGCCCCGGTCGCACCCCGGCCGCGCGCGGATCGATTCGTGCCCATGCGCATCGGGCCGCGCCCTCCGCGAAAGCGAGCAGTGCACTAGCTATATCCGCCTCAGGGTGGCAGGATAGGGCTGTGACGCCATGGAGGGAGACCACACCTGCGCGTGATTATGTCGAGGAATACCGTCGCCTGCGCACGCTGATGGGATCGGGGCGGGTGTCCGAGGCCGTCGACAGCGCCACCACCATCGCCTACAACGCATCGACCGCGCAGCGCCGGGCCCAGGCCTGGCTGTTCATCCTCCAAGGCCAGATCGACCAGCGCGCCATCGCCAAGATCCCCACGACCCTCGACCAGTCGAACTCCGCCGTCCGCCGCTGCCGCGACTACCGGCTGACCGGCAAGTTCCACGCCCTCGCCGCCTGGTACCACCACCACCACGTCAAGTCGCTCCATTTCACCGCCCAGCACCTCGTGCTCGCCCGCCGCGCCCTGCGCTCGATGAACGAGGCCAGCCAGGCCGCCGTCGACGCCTGGTACGACCTCGCCGTCGTCATGAGCAACTGCGGCTACCAGCAGCAGTCCACCGAGGCCCTCGACCAGTGCCACATGCTCGCCGAGCGCATCGGCATCCCGCGCTCCTCGGTCGAGGGCGTCGAGATCCGCGTCCGCGAAGCCCTGCTGTGCTACTACAGCGGCGACCCGCACGCCTGCATCGGCCTGCTCGGCAAGGAGCTGCGCCGCGTCAAGCCCCACCTGCACGAGCTCGACAAGCGCGAACTCGAGTGGATCCACTACGCGCTCGCCCGCCTCAGCCTGCTCGGCTTCTCCGAGCGGTGGACCGTCGAGCAGATGCTGTCCCCCACGACCTCCTCGGCCGAGGCGCTCGACCTGCGCGCGCTGGCGCGGGCCTCGCGGCTCATCGCCCAGGGCCGCGGGCCCGAGGCCCTGTCGACGCTCGAGGAGCGCGAGATCGGCGACGAGACGGTCGGCGTCATGGAGCCCGAGCACCTGCGCTCCCTCGCGCTGGTCGCCAAGGGCGACCACGCCGAGTCGATCCTGGCCGCCCACGCCACCACGTACGCGCTGTACAAGCAGATCAACGAGTTCCACACCATCTACCTGGACTCGGCCGCGGCGCTGGTGGACCACGACCAGCTGCGCCAGGCCGCCGCCGGCTGGGCCGACCGGGCCAACACCGACGACCTGACCGGGCTGCCGAACCGGCGCCGGCTCGACTCCTTCCTCGCCGACGTCGAAGGCGACGGCATGATCGCGGTGCTGGACCTGGACGGCTTCAAGGCCGTCAACGACACGCACGGCCACCAGGCGGGCGACGCGATCCTCCAGCGGGTGGCGGCGCTGCTGTCGAGCGTCGTGCGCTCAGGAGACCTGTTGGCGCGCACCGGAGGCGACGAGTTCATCCTGGTGCTGCCCGGCGCGAACGAGGTCGACGCCGACGCGGTCTCGGAGCGCATCCGCGTGGCGGTGGCCGCCGAGAACTGGGAGTACTCGGTCCCCGGCACGCCGGTCGACGTCTCGATCGGCTGGGCCCGGCTGGTGCCCGGCGGCAACCCCGCGCAGACGCTGTGGGCCGCCGACCAGGCGATGTACCAGATGAAACGGGCCCGCAAGTCCTACTGAGCGGCCGTCTCGGCCTCGTCCTCCTCGTGGTAGGCGCCGATCCATTCGCGTTCGGGGCGGCGGCCCGCCATGCCGAACCCCCAGGCGGCGAGGAGACCGGCGGCGAAGCCCGGCAGCAGCGAGTACACCCCGCCCGGCGACGCGAGCGCCTCCCACACGATCACGGTCCCCGCGCCGGCGATCATCCCGGCGAGGGCGCCGAGCCAGGTCATGCGCGACCAGTACAGCGACAGCAGGATGATCGGCCCGAAGGCCGCGCCGAATCCGGCCCAGGCGTAGGCCACGATGTCGAGCACGGTGCCGCCCTGGAGCGCCAGCGCGTAGGCGATCACGGCCACCACGACGACGGCGCCGCGCCCGATCCACACCAGTTCCGCGTCGCGGGCCTCGCGCCGGAGGTACCGGCGGTAGAAGTCCTCGGTGACGGCGGTCGAGGCCACCAGCAACTGGGAGTCCGCGGTGGACATGATCGCGGCCAGCACGGCCGAGAGCAGGATGCCCGCGATCCACGGGTTGAACAGCTCCTGCGTGAGCGAGAGGAACACCGTCTCGGGGTTGTCGAGCGGCTCCTCGAAGTAGGCGATGCCCGCCAGGCCGATGACGACGGTCGCGGAGAGGGTGATCAGCACCCAGGTCGTGGCGATGCGGCGGGCGACGGGCACGTCCCGCGCCGAGCGGATGCCCATGAACCGCGCGAGGATGTGCGGCTGGCCGAAGTAGCCCAGGCCCCACGCGAGCAGCCCGGCGATGTAGACGAACGACAGCGCCGAGCCGTCGCCCCAGGCCCCGTTCTCGAACGTGGGCTCGGCGAACCAGTTGAGCAGGTCCGGATGGGTCTCCTCGACGCCGCCGAAGAGCGCGTCGAAGCCGCCGAGCGTCCCGATGACCATGAGCGGGACGACGACCAGGGCCAGGAATATGAGCAGGCCCTGGATGAAGTCGGTGAAGGACACGGCCAGGAAGCCGCCGAGGAAGGTGTAGGCGACGATGACGACGACGGCCACGGTGATGGCCAGCGTCGGGTCGACGCCGAAGATCTCTTCGAACAGCAGGCCGCCCGCCACGAGGCCGGAGGCGACGTAGATCGTGAAGAACACGCCGATGATGAGCGCCGAGACGACGCGCAGCAGGTGGGTGCGGTCCTCGAAGCGCGATTCGAGGTAGGCGGAGAGGCTGATGGCGTTGTGCGCGCGTTCGGTGTAGGTGCGCAGGCGCGGGGCGACGAACAGCCAGTTGAGGTAGGTGCCGACGGCGAGGCTGACGGCGATCCAGGCCTCGCCGAGGCCGAAGGCGTAGATGGCGCCGGGCAGGCCCATGAGCAGCCAGCCGGACATGTCGGAGGCCTGCGCGGAGAGCGCGGCGGTGGGCGCGTTGAGGCGGCGGCCGCCGAGGGCGAAGTCGGCGAGGGTCTTGGTGCGGTTGTAGACCCAGACGCCGATCAGGACCATGAGCAGCAGGTAGGCGACGAAGGTCGTGACGATCGGACCGGAGAGCTCGATCATGTGAGCACCTCACAATCGAAGGCGTTTCGGGCAGTGACCCCGATCATATTGCGGTTCGCACTGCGATGGAACCGTTGTTCGCCATCGTTCTCCGAGCGGCCCTCGCTACGGGCGGCCGCAGGTGGTCCGATCGCGTCGAGCTCGACCGAGGCGACGTGGCCGGTTCACGACCGCGAGGCCGGCCCCATCGTGCCGATCGCCTCGGCGACCGCCTCCACCACCAGCGCCCGGACGACGTCGGGCGAGGCCTCCACCTTCCCCGTCGCGGCCGCGACGAAGGCGTCGCCGTCCATCCGGGTGTGGACCGGGCTGATCGCCCTGGCCAGGCCGTCGTGCGCGCCCTGCGCGAGCAGGTGGCACTCGACCTTGCCCAGCCGCGCGTTCGTGGCGACGAGCCCGATCGTGGTGTTGCGGCCGAAACCGACGGGGAAGCCCTCGGGTTCGAGCAGCCCGCGGTCGAGCGGGCCCGGCTCGCCGAAGGCGTTGACCGCCGCCACGGCGCTCACGACCAGCTCCCCGAGCCGCAGCGTGGCCGACGCCAGGCCGGAAGGCAGCGCCGCCCCGCGCCACTGCCCGACCGTCGCCCCGCGCCCGGCGCCCACCGGCCCGGTGAGCGCCGCCTCGCCGTCCGCGGCCTCGCACGCGGCATAGCCTTGGGCCGCTTGCGGAACGACACCGGAGCCGTCGAGGTCGTACAGGCCCAGGGTCGGCACGATCGGCACCACCCCGCCGGGCGTGGCGACCCCGTGGCCGCGCTCGGCGAGCCACCGCACCACCCCGTCGGCGGCGGCGAGCCCGAACGCCGAACCGCCGGTGAGCAGGACCGCGTCGATCCCGGCGTTCGAGCGGACCGGGTCGAGCAGCTCGATCTCGCGGGAGGCCGGGGCCCCGCCCCGCACCTCGCCCGAGGCCAGGGTCGGCTCGGCGAACAGCAGCACCGTGCAACCGGTGCGCTCGCCCGTCCAATGGCCCACTCGGACGCCCAAGTCCCGCATGGCGCCAGATTACCGCCACCCGCGCGTGACGAGCCCGTCGAATTCGATAACCGAACGGTAACTCAGATCTTTGTAGACAGTGGTGCGCGATACATGTGACCCACGCGAAATCCCTGGATTTCTCGGTAAAGCACCTCATATGATGGGTATCGAAGCCGGGAGGCACAGCGAAGACGCGGCAATCCCGATCTGGCCTCAAGCCCCCCGGTCCCGATGCCGAAGCATCGGCCCGCCGCCGTCGACAATGGCGTCATCGACGAGCGGTCATCCCCCCAGAAATCACTATCCGGCACACCCTGCCGGGAAGGAAGAGCAATGAACGAGCTCGTAGGTGCTTACCTCGCAGTCGACGCCTCCAACACCGAAGCGCTCTCGGCGCTGCCGAACGCTCCGGTCGTCGACGACGGTCGCGCGAACAAGCCTTACGTCCCCGGCGTCACCGCCCAGGACAAGGTCCGCGTCTCCACCGCCGCCGCCCTCCGCCGGATGGCCAACCGCGTCGAGCGCGGTTCGCTGACCCGCGCCGCCTAGCGAGGCGAAGGCACGAGCGCACCCACAAGGTGCCGGCCTGACAGCACAATCCGAAGAACACACACGCGACGCGCTGAGCCCACCGAGGCCAGCGCGTTTCGCCATCCCCACCGCCGCACCGGCCCGTCGAGAAAAGGAGCCACCGTTGCCCACGAGATTCATACTCGACTGCGACACCGGCTCGGACGACGCGATCGCGATCTTCGCGGCCGCGGCGCACCCCGAGCTCGAAGCGATCGCCATCACCACCGTCAACGGCAACGTCGCGCTCGAACACGTCACCGACAACACGCTGCGCGCGCTCGACCACGTCGGCGCCGAGGTCCCCGTCTATCGGGGCGCCGCCCGGCCCTTCGCGCGGCCCGACCTCCCGATCCCGCGAGACGTCCTGAACGAGGGCAGCGACTTCCAGTCGGCCCGCCTCGACTTCCCCGACGCGGTGTCGACCGCCGAGACGGAGCGGTCCGCGGCCGCCTTCCTCGTCGACGCGTACATGGACGACGCCAACGCCGATGTGACACTCGTGGCCACCGGGCCGCTGACCAACGTCGCACTCGCGCTCGCGGCGGAACCGCGCCTCGCCGAGCGGATCCCCCGGCTCGTGATCATGGGAGGGGCGCACGCCAACGGCAACGTGACGGCGGCCGCCGAGTTCAACTTCTGGGTGGACCCGGAGGCGGCCGAAGCGGTCCTCGCCGCCGGTATCCGCGACGTCGTCATCGTCACCCTCGACGCCACGCACAGCGCGCCGCTGTCCCTCGCCGACTGCGACGAGTTCGACGAGATCGGCACCCCCGCCGCAGCGGGGGCCGCGAAGCTCATCCGCCACCGAATCCGGCACGACCAGGCCGCCGTCGAAGGCGAGGGCGAAGCGGCCTCACCCGTGCACGACCCCCTGTGCCTCGCCTACCTGGTGCGACCGGAGGCCATCACCGAGCAGGTCAAGGCCTTCGTGAGCGTCGAGACGACCGGCGGCCGGACACTCGGCGAGCTCGTGGTGGACACCCGGCCCTGGTGCCCGGAACCGCCGAACGCCACCGTCGCCCTCCGCGCCTCGGCAGCGGTCTACCGCGACTTCCTCAGGACCGCCTTCCTCGCGGGCCGCTGAGGTCCCTCGGCCTTCGGGGACACGGTGAGGGCGCCCGGTTCCGAAAGAACCGGGCGCCCTCGCTCATGCGCTTGTGCCGCCTAGGCGCGCCAGCCCGGAATCGGATAGGCCCTGCAGAACTCGCGGATCTCGCCCGCGATCACGTCCAGCTCGGCGTCCTTCTCCGCCTTCGCCGCGCCGATCGCCCGGTCGATCCAGTTCGCCACCAGTTCCATGTCGCCCTCGGTCATGCCGCGGGTGGTCACGGCGGCGGTGCCGATGCGCAGCCCCGACGGGTCGAACGGCTTGCGCTTGTCGAACGGCACCGTGTTGAAGTTCAGCTCGATCCCGGCCACGTCCAGGGCCTTCGCCGCGGGCTTCCCGCCGATCTCCTTGCCGCTCAGGTCGACCAGGATCAGGTGGTTGTCCGTGCCGCCCGAGACCAGGTCGTAGCCGCGGTCGTTCAGGGCCGAGGCCAGCGCCTTCGCGTTCGCCACGATCTGGTGCGCGTAGGCGCGGAACGACTCGCGGGCCGCCTCGCGCAGCGCCACCGCGATCGCCGCGGTCGTGTGGTTGTGCGGGCCGCCCTGGAGGCCGGGGAAGACCGCCTTGTCGATGGCCTTCGCGTGCTCGGCGTCGGTCATGATCATCGCCCCGCGCGGGCCGCGCAGCGTCTTGTGCGTCGTGGTCGTGATGACCGGCGCGTGGCCCACCGGGCTCGGGTGCGCGCCGCCGGCCACGAGCCCCGCGATGTGGGCGATGTCGGCCATGAGCACCGCGTCCACCTCGGCGGCGATCGCCGCGAAGCCCTCGAAGTCGATCGTGCGCGGGATCGCGGTCCCGCCGCAGATCATGAGCTTCGGGCGCTCTCGGCGGGCGATCTCGGCGACCTCGTCGAGGTCGATCCGGCCGGTGTCCTCGCGGACCCCGTAGTGCACGGCGTTGAACCACTTGCCCGTCGCCGAGACGCTCCAGCCGTGGGTCAGGTGCCCGCCCATCGGCAGGCCCATGCCCATCACGGTGTCGCCCGGCTTGAGGAACGCCAGGTAGACGGCGAGGTTCGCGGGGCTCCCGGAGTAGGGCTGCACGTTGGCGTGCTCGACGCCGAACAGCTCCTTGGCGCGGGCGATCGCCAGCTCCTCGACCTCGTCGACGAGCTGCTGGCCCTCGTAGTAGCGCTTGCGGGAGTAGCCCTCGGAGTACTTGTTCGTCAGGATGGACCCGGTGGCCTGCATGACCGCCTCGGAGACGTAGTTCTCGGAGGCGATGAGCCGGATCTTCTCCGACTCGCGGCGTCCCTCGGCCTCGATGAGCCGCTCGATCTCCGGGTCGGCGGCCGCGAGGTTCGCGGTGAGTGCCTCATAGGCGTCGGTCATTGATGCTCCTTGTCGATCGGCATGGTCTGAGCACGGCGACCGGGCAGGTGGCCTTGGCACCCCGAGCATAACCGGCGCCCGCGTCTTCGCTCACCTGCGTTTGCCGCCTGTGAGGCCGGTCCGAGGTGACGCGATCGGCCGTGCGAGACTCCATTGCGTACACGCAGTACCGTGCGATGTATGTCACCTAAATCAGCGAGCAGCGCGCTCGGCCTCGGCTTCGCCGTCGCCGCGGGCGCCGCGCTGGCCCAGCTCGGCCTCGCCTACGGCTTCGGCTTGCTGTCCTGGGCCGACGCCTCCCCCGGCTCCACCGATCCCGTCCTCGACTACCGCTGGAACGCCAACCTCGCCTGGGTCGCCTGGTTCGCGGCCGCCTCCTGCGTGGTCGGCGGCCTCGCCTCGGGCGTCATCGGCGGACGCGGCGCCGCGTCCGGCTCACCGGGCGTGCGCTTCGGCGCGGTCTTCGCCGCCGCGGTCGGCGCCTTCGCCGTCGGCCCGCTCGTGGCCCTGTCCGCCGAGCAGAACGCCGTGTCCTCCTCGTTCCCCACCGAGCCGCTGATCGCCTCCGGCGTCGGCGCCGCTGTCGGCTTCGTGCTGACCCTCATCGGCCTCAGCTCGCGCTCCGTCGCGGTCAACGTCGGCGCCTCGGTCGTCCTGATCTGGGTCTTCGCGATCCTGGCGCGGTTCACCGACATCGGCGAGCCCGCCACGTCCTCGGCGTCCGTCATCGACCTGGCCGTGTGGGGCTCGTGGGCGAGCCCCGACTCGATGCTGGGCCGCCGCGGCTTCTCGATCGCGGTCCCGTTCGTGGTCGGCTCGGCCCTCATCGGCGCCGTCGTCGCCGCCCTGGCCCGGCGCGGCCCCATCACCAACTCCGGCTACCGCATCGCCGCGGCCTCCGGGATCGCCGGGCCGCTCATCGTCACCGTCGCCCACCTCGTCGCCAACCCGTGGAGCGCCGACGACCCCGAGTCGATGGCGGTCATGCTCGTCGGCCCCTACGCGGCCATCGCCGGACTCCTCGGCTCGCTGATCGTCTCGGCCATCCCCCGTGCGGGCGGGCAGATCGACGACACCGCCGAGGAGCAGCGCGAGCGGACCGAGTCGCTCGTGCAGACCGCGCCGGGCTGGACCGTGCCCGAGGCGCCCGGCTCGGCCTACTCGGACACGAAGCGCGGCGACACGAAGGACCTGCCCGCCTCCGGCACCGAGGCCCCCTCGGACCCCGACGTCGACTGGGTCCAGGAGCTCAAGCCGGTCGGCGAGGGCGGCACCGTCACCGCCGAGGCGGAGACCAGGACCGAGACGAAGACCAAGCCGAAGCGGACCAGGAAGGCCGCGAAGCGGACCCGCCGCAAGCTCGCCGACGCCGAGCCCGACGCCGAGAAAGAGGAGTCCTAGACCTCCCACTCGTGGACGGGGCGGCCGTCGGCCGACTGGGCCGCGTAGTCGAGCACCATCGCCCGCAGGGCGTCGGCCCGCTCCAGGCGCTCGCGGTGCTCGGCCACCCGGACCCTCGCGACCTGCCAGGACGCGCCGTTGACCCCGCGGCGGCACCGCTGCTCGATCACCGCGAGGAAGCGCTCGGCGTCGCGGCGGACCACGCCCAGGGACGCGAGCCCCTCGGCGGCCAGCGGCAGCAGCTCCACGACGAGCTCGCGGGCCGGGACGCGGCCGCGTCCCGGCCAGACCTGGTCGGCGTGGATGCCGTGCCTGGCGGCGGTGCGGAAGTTCGCCGCGGCCTCGGCGAAGTCGAGCCGGTCGGCCAGCTGCTCGTCGCGGTCGGCGAAGTACACGGTGAGTCCGTAGAACAGCGCCATGTTCGCGCAGATGTCGATCGGGGTCGGCCCGGCCGGGAGCACCCGGTTCTCCACGCGCAGGTGCGGGCGGCCCGACCTGATGTCGTAGACCGGGCGGTTCCAGCGGTAGATGGTGCCGTTGTGGAAGCGCAGCTCCTGGAGGCTCGGCACACCGCCGCCGGTGACGACCGCGAGCGGGTCCTCGGCGTCGCACAGTGGTAAAAGAGGCGCGAAGTGACGGTAGTTCTCGTCGAACAGGTCCAGGACGCTGTCGATCCAGCGCTCGCCGAACCAGGCCCGCGGCATCGCCCCGGCCGCGCGCTCGGCGGCGTGGCGCGTGTCGGTGCCCTGCTCGAACAGGATGATGCGGGTCTCGGCCCACAGCTGCCGCCCGAACAGGTAGGGGGAGTTGGCCCCGAGCGCGATCTGGATCCCCGCCAGGGCCTGCGCGGTGTTCCAGTAGCGGTGGAAGTCCTCGGGGGTGACCTGGAGGTGGAACTGCACGGAGGTGTTGGCCGACTCGGGGGCGATGTTGGGGCACGAGAAGTCGACCGCCTCGGCTCCGGCGATGTCGATGTGGACGTCCTCGCCGCGCGCGGCCATGATCTCGTCGTTGAGGACCCGGTAGCGCTTGGCGCTGGAGAGCGTGTTGACTCCCATGTGGTCGGTGAACAGGGTCGGCATGGTGCCGATGGGGCAGCAGTAGACGCCGGCCTTGCCCGCGGCCTCGCGCACCTCGGAGAGGACGACGGCCAGGTCGCTCTCGTACCAGGAGATCCCGGCGCCGTCGAGCAGCCTGGGAGGGAGGTTCAGCTCGATGTTGAAGGCGCCCAGTTCGTGCTGCGCGCTGTAGAGGGCCTCTTCGTCGCCCTCGGTGTGCAGGTACTGCAGGACGGTCTCGTTCGCGAACGCCGGATCCCCGTTGCGCTCAAGGAGGTCGAGTTCCAGTTCGATGCCGGTGAGGGGCCGTCCTCGGTCGAGACGCCGATCGGCCAGGAGCTGCGCGAGGGCCTCTCGTCCTGCTTGGAGTTTCGCCTGGTATGCGGATTGATCCCAACGCGCCAAGGCAGGACCGCTCACCTCGTCGCCCATGTTTCCTCCCCAGGAATCGATGGTCCATCAACATTAAGCGGTAGGTCACTTCACGGCTACCAGAGGGAATACCGTTTCATCCCAAATGATCGGTTCACGCACATATTAGGGATCGGTTACTCCCAGTGGTGTCAGAAGACTGACACAATCGGGTCTCACTTGGCAACGGTGGGTGCGCTACCAGCGGACGAGTAGTATCAGCGCGTGACCGAAGAGCGCCCATCCCGGCCGGGGCCGGCCGACTTCCTCGCCGCCAACCGGGGCGGCGGCATGATCACCATGCTCGACCAGCGAGGCGGAGCCGTGTTCGCTTCCCTCGCATACCGCTTCGGCCTGAAGCCGACCCATCTGACGCTGCTCAACCTGCTCCTCGGCCTGGCCGCCTCGGCGGGCGTCATCGCGTACATCCCGGCCGCGCGGGACGGCGCTCCATGGTGGCCGGTGGCGCTCGCGGCGCTGGTGCTCTGGAAGATCGCCTACATGCTCGACTGCGCCGACGGCCAGCTCGCCCGCGTCACGAAGACCGGCTCCGAGGCGGGCGCGCGCGTCGACATCCTGTGCGACGTGGCGATCCAGACCTCGGTGGTCGCGGTCGTCGTGGCCGTGACCGACGCGTACGCGCCCGGCGTCCCGGCGTGGTGCGGCGCGGCCTTCGCGGCGCTGTGGATGACCAACCTCGTCACCTCGGTGATGGCCAAAGAGGACGACGGCGTCTCGCTCGTCAAGTCGACCGGCCTGGCGGTGCGCCTGGTCAAACTGGTGCGCGACTACGGCTTCGTCATCATCGTGATCGCCCTCGCCCTGCTGTGGCCGGAGGCGATGGCCGCGGTCATGCTGTGCTTCGGCGCGGTCAACGGCCTGTTCCTCCTGGCGAGCATCGCCGCCGCGAGCCGGACCACCCTGCGCTGAGGCGCCGGGCCGGGTCGCCCGCGCGGCGCTTCTCGCGGCGGGCGACGCCATCGGCCGGGCCCGCGGGCCCGCCTTCAGTGCAGCAGCTCCTCATATATGGCGATGAGCCGGTCCAGGACCACGCCGGGGGAGAAGGTCGACTCGTATCTTCCCCTCGCGTTCGCCGCATATGTCGGGTCCTTCGCCACCGTCTCCAGTGCGCTCGCCAACGCCTCCGGAGTCGGCTCCACCGCCACTCCCGCCGGGGCGTCGGTGTCGGCTCCGGCTATGAAAGGCGCCCCGCCCATGCGGGTGGCGACGATCGCCCTGCCGCTCGCGAGCGCCTCGAGGCCCGTGGTCGGGAGGATGTCCTGCCAGATCGAGGGGATCACCATCGCCGCCGAAGCGGCCACGGCCGCCCGCATGCCCTCCGCGTCGAGCCGGCCCAGGTATTCGACGCCGCTCTCGCCCGCGGCCTCCTCCACGAGCGGGCGCAGCGGCCCGTCGCCCGCGACGCGCAGCGTCCCGCCCGGCAGATCGGCCCGCCGCCAGGCGTCGAGGAGCAGCTCCACGCCCTTCTCCGGCACCAGTCGCGCCCCGAACAGGAAGCCCTCGCCCAGCGGCACCCGACCGGGGTCGGCTGTCGCGTTCGGCTTGACCCGGATCCGCTCGCCCCCGATGCCGATGCTTCGCAGGAAGTCCGCGATCGCGTCCGTCAGTGCTATATACCTGTCCACCGTCTTCCACGTCCCCTGGTGGACCCCGAGCGCCGCGGCCATGATCGCGCTCTGCGGCCGCGACCCCCGGTAGCAGGCGTGCAGCACACCCGGGCCGTTCCAGCGCTTCCCGTGGCAGTCGCGGCAGTCGTGCCCGTCGCGGAAGTACAGCCCGTTCACGCAGTCGTGCCGATAGTTGTGAATGGTCTGCACCACTTTCACCCCGGCGCGGTGCGCCGTCGTCACCACCGAGGGTGAGAGCAGCGGATACGGATTGTGGAGGTGGAGAATGTCCGGGCGCTCGCGCTCCAGCAGCGCCGCCAGCTCCCGCTGCGTTCCCGCCGCGTGCACTGGGGAAATCGCGAGCATCGCTTTCTTATGCGGCGCAAGACCGCCGATCTCGTCGGACGAGCGCAGGAACGGCACGACCTCCACGCCCGCCTCCCGGAGCGCCCCGATCTCGTAATCCACGATCACGTTCTCACCCGACGGCTGCGCCGACGAATACCGGTTGTGAGCGATGACGATCTTCACAGAGCCTCCGGGTGGCGTGCACGGCTTTCAGCTCGGCCGAAGATACCTCAGACCGCGAATAGGTGTAGGTTGTCGGGTACCGTGTCGGCGGGCCCCCGGTAGAGGTCGGTGGATTCGATCTCCCCCGCGGACACTCACCTCCACCGTAAGCTGACGACCGCAGGGATGTGCAGTGGCGACTAGCCTGGAACGCCCGAAGCAATACCCAGCCGGGAAGTACGAACGGACGGGGACCTACGTGGCTGGCAAGCAGAAGGACGGTGATCCGCAGCTTGTCACCAACGGCGTCACCCGTTCGGCATGGCGCAGGCTCGTCCGCGCCTCCAACTGGCACCGCTCCTACCAGGCCGCACTCGTGGGCGTCGACTTCGCCGCCGCCCTCGTCGGCTCCGCCATCGCCGTCAACCTCACCCCCCACGCCGACGCCGGCTTCGAAGACGGCCAGATGGGCTTCTTCTACTTCCTGGTATGGCTGCTGCTGCCGCTGGCGTGGCTGCTGTCACTGTGGGGCACCGGCGCCTACGACCGCCGCTACCTCGGCCTGGGCAACGACGAGTTCAAGCGCGTCGTGCGCGCCTCGATGTTCATGCTCGCCCTGGTCTCGTTCCTGGCCCTGACCTTCAAGGCCGACGTCTCGCGTGTCGCCGTCGCCGTCATCCTGCTCTCGGCCTCGCTGCTCATCGCCGCCTGCCGCTACGCCGCCCGCATCGGCCTGCACAAGATGCGCGACGCGGGCCGCGCCGTCCAGCGCGTCCTGCTCATCGGCTCCTACCCCGAGGCCCTCGAGGTCTACCGCACCGTGCGCCGCGCCCCCGCCGCCGGGCTCGTCCCCGTCGGGATCTACGTCACCGAGGGCGCCTCCTCGGTGCGCAACCTCGACACGCCCGTCCCCGTCTTCGCGGGCACCGACGTCGTCACCTGCGCCGAGCAGCTCGAGGCCGACACCCTCGCCGTCTGCGGCACCGCCTCCGCCGACGCCGGCGACCTGCGCCGCCTCGCCTGGCAGCTCGAGGGCACCGGCCGCGACCTCGTCGTCGCCCCCCAGCTCACCGACATCGCCGGGCCCCGCGTCCACATCCGCCCCGTCGAGGGCCTCCCGCTCCTCCACGTCGAGGAGCCCAAGATCTCCGGCGTCGGCTGGCTCATCAAGAACATCCTCGACATCTCCTCCTCGGTGATCGGCCTGGTCGTCCTGTCCCCGCTGTTCCTGGCCGTGGCCATCGCCATCAAGGTCGACAGCCCCGGCCCGGTCTTCTTCCGCCAGGCGCGCGTCGGCCGCGACGGCGAGACCTTCCGCTGCTGGAAGTTCCGCACGATGTACATCGACGCGGAGGAACGCCAGGCCGCGCTCATGATGCACAACGAGACCGACGGCCTGCTGTTCAAGATGAAGGACGACCCGCGCATCACCCGCGTCGGCCGCTTCCTGCGCCGCACCTCCATCGACGAGTTCGCCCAGCTCATCAATGTCGTCCGCGGCGAGATGAGCCTCGTCGGCCCCCGCCCGCTGCCCGCCGAGAACGGCGACTTCCTCGGGGACGTCCGCCGCCGCCTGCTCGTGCGGCCCGGCATCACCGGCCTGTGGCAGGTCTCGGGACGCTCGGACCTGTCCTGGGACGACGCCGTCCGCCTGGACCTCTACTACGTCGACAACTGGTCCCTCACGACCGACCTGCAGATTCTCTTCCGCACCGTGGCGGTAGTGTTGCGCCGGCAAGGCGCCTACTGACCGGTTACGAGCAGGTGAACAATCAGGGAACCCTGATAATCTGGGGAATTGATGACTTCTTACGGAACAGGCAGCCGGATACTCGTCACCGGCGGTGCGGGCCTCGTCGGCTCCCACCTCGTCGACGCGTTCCTCATGCGCGGCTGCGACGTGACGGCCGTCGACAACTTCTCGACCGGCTCCCGCGACAACCTCGCCGACCACCCGAAGCTCACGGTGGTCGAGGCCGACGTCACCGAGGGCCTCCCCGTCGGGGACGAGCCGTTCGACGCCGTCCTGCACTTCGCGTGCCCCGCCAGCCCCGTGGACTTCGCCACCCTCCCGGTCGAGATCCTCCGCGTCGACTCCGTGGGCACCCTCCACGCGCTCGACCGCGCCCTGGCCGACGGCGCCCGCTTCCTGCTCGCCTCCACCTCCGAGGTCTACGGCGACCCGCTCGTCCACCCGCAGGCGGAGACCTACTGGGGCAACGTCAACCCCATCGGCGTGCGCTCCTGCTACGACGAGGCCAAGCGCTTCAGCGAGGCCGCCGTCGCCGCCTACCAGCGCCACAAGGGCCTGGACGGGGCCATCGTGCGGATCTTCAACACCTACGGCCCGCGGATGCGCCCCGACGACGGCCGCTTCGTGCCGACCTTCATCACACAGGCCCTCGCCGGTGAGCCCCTGACCGTCCACGGCGACGGCTCCCAGACCCGCTCCCTGTGCTACATCGACGACCTCGTCCGCGGCCTGGTCATGCTCCTGGAGTCCGGCGAGTACGGCCCGGTCAACCTGGGCACCGAGTACGAGCTGACGGTCCGCGAGACCGCCGAGCTCATCATCCGCCTCACCGGCTCGGCCTCGACCATCGAGTACACCGACCGCCCCTCGGACGACCCCGAGCGCCGCCGCCCCGACCTGACCGCGGCCCGCGAACTGCTCGGCTACGAGCCGCAGGTCCACTACGAGGCCGGCCTGAAGACCACCATCGACTACTTCGCCGCCGCCTCGAAAGGGGAGGACGCGGCCGCGCTCACCGGCGGCAGGTGAGCCGTCCCCGCGAGGACGAGAAGCCGTGCGTCAGCGCCCGCGGCGACGCGCGCGAGCCGTGAACAAGCGTGGTCAGCGCCATGATGTCGCCATTGCGTAAGCTGGGGCCATGACCTATTCCGGTTCCAACTACCGGGGCAGCGCCTCGGTGCCGGGCGGCGGCAGCGCCCGTGGCGGCGCGCGCGTCGCCCCGCCGGCGCCGACCGGCGGCGGCCCGACGCGGCGCGGCCTGATCGGCTCGGCCGTCGGACTGGTGGCCTCCGTCGCCGCCGCGGGCGGCGGTGCCGCCGTGTGGGCGACCGCCAACGGCGCCAACGACGACCTCGACCGGGCCTTCGACCTGGGCGGCCTCGACGACCGCCCCGAGAAGACCACCGGCGCGATGAACGTCGTCGTCCTCGGTTCGGACGCCCGCGAAGAGGGCGACGACGCCCGCAGCGACACCTGCATCATCATGCACGTCAACGAGGCGGGCGACGAGGCCTACGGCATCTCGATCCCCCGCGACACGTGGGTCTACATCCCCGAGGACCCCGACGCGGAGTACGCCGACTACACCGGCGCCGAGGACAAGTTCAACTCCGCCTACGGCTGGGGCGGGGCCAGCCTGACGGTCCAGACCATCGAGGAGCTCACCGGCGTTCGCATGGACCACATCGTGGAGATCGACTTCGCGGGCCTGGTCCAGGTCGTCGACGCCCTCGGCGGCGTCCAGATGAACGTCGAGCACGCCGACGCCCCGGACTACTACGACGAGGGCGGCGTGGAGTCGATCCACCCGCCCTACCGCTATTTCGAGGCGGGCATGAACACCCTGAACGGCGAAGAGGCGCTCGACTACGTCCGCCAGCGCTACCAGTACGCCGAGGGCGACTTCGCCCGCATGCGGCACCAGCAGGAGCTCATCAAGGCCATCATGGACGCGGCGGTCACCGCCGAGGTCCTCACCTCGCAGTCGAAGCTGACCTCGTTCATCGACTCGGTCTCGGACGCGATCAAGGTCGACACCGAGTTCAACGTCGTCGAGACCGGCATCGAGTTCATGCACCTGCGCAGCGACGACATCGTCTTCATGACCATGCCGACGGTCGGCGGCGGGCCCTCCGGGGTCGCCCCCGACGAGGAGCACGCCCCGGGCCTGTGGGAGGCGCTGAAGGACGACACCGTGGGCCAGTGGGTCGCGGAGAACCCCGAGGCCGCCGGACAGGGCGAAGAGGAAGAGGAGTGACGCCCGGCCCGGCCGCCCTCGGCGGCCGGGCCGCCAGGCGCCGTCCACATCGTCACCAGAGCGACCGATGTTGCCACTGTGGTGATTGACCTCTTTGTGTCCCAACGGATCCGTACGTGCGTGCGGAAGTATCCCGCTCTTGGCCTGCGGCTTCATCGGTCGTACGATGATCGCAACGTTCCTTCGAGGAAGAGGTGTGCCGATGAGCGAAGAAGCCGTCACCGTCCCCGGCGAAGACCCGCCGTACACTCCCGATTTCGACATCAGCAAGCCCACCATCGCGCGTGTCTACGACGCGGTCCTCGGTGGCAAGGACAACTTCGCGGTCGACCGCGAAGGCGCGGCCATCATGCTGAAGTACCTCCCCGGGGCGCGCGAGGCCGGCCTCGACAACCGCGCCGGCCTCGAAAGGGGCGTCGCCTACATGGCCAAGCAGGGCATCGACCAGTTCCTCGACATCGGCGCCGGGCTGCCGACCGTGCGGAACACTCACGAAGTGGCGCAGGAGATCAACCCCGACGCGAAGGTGATGTACGTCGACAACGACCCGATCGTGCTCGCGCACGGCCGGGCGCTGCTGGCCAAGAACGAGTCGACCTCCATCGCCACGGCCGACCTGCGGGACCCGCCGAGCATCCTGAACCACCCGGACGTGCTGAAGATGCTCGACTTCGACCGCCCGATCGGCTTGATGATCATCGGCCTGATCATGCACTTCCACGTCGACGAGCAGCCCGGCAACTGGATCCGCGAACTGGTCGACGCCCTGCCGAGCGGCTCGTACCTGCACATCACCGACTTCGTCGACACCGGCCGCCCGGAGCAGGACGCGTTCCAGCGCTCCTGCCTCCAGGCCCTCGGCAACGGGTGGAGCCGCACCCCGGAGGAGATCGAGGCGCACTTCCAGGGGCTGCCGCTCCAGCCGCCCGGACTGGACTTCATCTCGCGCTGGTTCCCCGAGGACCCGGACCGGGAGGTTCCCGCCGTCGAGGACCTCGAAGACCATCAGCGGATCATGATGGCCGGCGTCGCCTACAAGGCCTGACGTCCCCATAGGCAAGGCGCGTGGCTCGGCCACGCGCCTTTTTCATGTCCGCCGAAAGAGTGAAACTCATTCGTCGCACAGATCTGTGCGACGTCATGCTCAGTAGTGATCGTTGAGGATCTCGCGCAGGATGTCGGGAGTCTGCGCGGGCTGGGCGGCCTGCACGCACAGGTGCTCCATGGCCGCCTGGTAGGCGTCGACCTCGTCGTCGCGGTCGAGGTACAGGCCGCTGGTGAGGTGTTCGATGTAGATGACGTCCTTGAGGTCCTCGGAGCCGAACCGCAGCCAGGTGAACGGGGCGCCGGCGCCGGAGTGCGCGCCGGAGGAGAAGCGGACGATCTGGATGCGCACGTTCGGCTTGTCGCACGCCTCGATGAGCGACTGGAGCTGCTGGCGCATGACCTCTCTGCCGCCGAACGGCCGGTGTAGCGCCGCCTCGTCGATCACCGTCCACAGCGTGGGCGGGTCGTCCTTGGTGAGGATGTCCTGGCGCGACAGGCGCACGTTGACGCGGTCGTCGATCTCTTGCAGCGGCGTGTGCCCGAAGCCGAGCATGAGCAGCGCCCGCGCGTACTCGCGGGTCTGGAGCAGGCCGGGGATGAGCTGCACCTCGTAGGTGCGGATCATCGAGGCGGCGCCCTCCAGGTCCAGATAGGCGCTGAACCAGTTCGGCAGGGCGTCGCCGTAGCGGTGCCACCAGCCGGGCTGGTTGGCCTGCTTGATCAGCGCGATGAGGCGCTCGACCTCGGCCTCGTCGGTGATGCCGTACATGCGCAGCAGGTCCTCGACGTCGCGGACCTTGAAGCCCACGCGGCCGAGTTCCATGCGGCTGATCTTCGACTCCGAGGAGCGGATCTCGTAGCCCGCGTCCTCGCGTGTGATGCCCTTCGCCTCTCGCAGTCGGCGGAGGTAGCCGCCCATGATCATGCGCAGGGCGGTGGGGCCGCCCGGACTTCCTCCGGTCGGAGGGGTCATGCTCATATGCCTCTCACCTCCTGGGGTCTCGATGGAGAGGCGGCCAAGGACGAATAGCTCACCCTGACAGGGTAACCGGAGAGTATCCCCTTGTCAGGGTGAGAGTGGAGCGCGGGTGACGCGCGTCCGACCGGTCGTCAGGCGATCAGGTTGTCGAACTCGCCGTCCTTGGCGCCCTCGATGAGCGCCTTGATCTCCGCGACCGTGTAGACGAGGGCCGGGCCCTCCGGGTCGCGGGAGTTGCGGACGGCGACGCCCTGGTCGCCGGGCAGGGCGGCCAGTTCGACGCAGTTGCCGCCGTTGGGGCCGCTGCGGCTGCTCTTCTGCCACGTGATCGACGCGGGAAGCTCTCCCGCGGGGATTCCGTTGCGTGCCTTGTCCATCGAAATTCCTTCCACCAGTGGCCGGCGAACCGGCCGGTATCTCGATCTTTCAAATGACATGCGCAGCGAGCACCGGCGGTGGCCGTCCGCGGCCGAAAGGCCGCTTACCGGGTGTTTCCGTCGTTCCCTGTGCTGTCATGCACAGTGTCGCACACTACGCACGGTAGTCTGCACGATCCTATTCGCGGGCATCTGCACGTGCATCTGCCCCGTGTGAATGCATGCTAGGATGAATGTGATACTGCACATAGACATTTTCGTCTGGGGCATGCGATCGTGATCGCAGACTCAGGCAACAACCGGCTTCGGCGCGATGCTCGGTGGGGACCCGTCCAAGGGGCCGTGTGATGCGACTCCTTGGACGGCAACCGCCATCGCAACGCGGCGACCCACATCGCACAACCGGATCGAGTCGTTTGGCAGTACCTCGTCGGGCCGCACCCCGGCAGGTCTTGATCGTCGCCCGGAGAGGGGTTGGGTGCCATGGTGGAGCGTCTACAGACCCAGACGTTGCTACAGGCGGCCGCGGCAGGCAAGCTGCGGAGCTCTATGTGCCAGCAGGTCATGGCGATCGAGTACGACAGGAACGGCCAGGCGATATACCGCTGCGCCATGTCGTGCGGCAAGCACTTCGCCGACGCGCGACAAGTGCAGGCGGGGCTGCTGTGGCACTACCGCGGCCGCAGCGTCGGCAAGCTCTACGGGCTGCCGGACGAGGAGATCGTGGAGGAGATGTTCGACGCGCTCCAACTGGCATGGGTGCGCGACGGCGACATTTACACCGCCCGCTTCCGCTAGGCGCGGAAGCCCGGCGCGGACGCAGACTTTGCTCTGTTTGGTGGGAAGAGACTCGGGGAGGCCGGTGGGGGCCTCCCCGAGCTCCACAGGGGCAAGGCAAATGTGCGCTTCCGCAAGCGTCAGCGCGACGGCAAATGTGCGCTTCCGCAAGCGTCAGCGCGACGGCAAGCGGACGCGTCCGCGGAAGCGTCACCGCGGCCGCCCCGGCATCGCCATGGCGGCTTGACCGGCCATTTTACCAGGAATGCCTTGAAGTCGAAACACTCCCGTCTGCCAGGCGATACATCCGAGAACCCCTGAGCCTCAAGGGGCTTCCGTCCCGTCCGCTCACAGCTCGAGCAGCCCGCGCCTGATCGCGGACGTCACCGCCGCCGTGCGGTCGCCCACGCCCAGCTTCTGGTAACTGCGCAGCAGATGCGTCTTGACCGTGGCCTCGCTGATGTGCAGCCGCCTGCCGATCTCGGCGTTCGAGGCGCCGTCGGCCACCAGGCGCAGCACCTCGAGCTCGCGTTCGGACAGCTCGTGGCCGCGCGGGGACCGCACCGTGCCGACCAGCCGCGCCGCCACCGACGGGGCCAGGACCGTCTCGCCGCGCGCCGCGGCCCGGATCGCCCGCACCAGTTCGGCGATCGGCGTGTCCTTGAGCAGATAGCCGACCGCCCCGGCCGCCACGGCGCGGACGATGTCGGCGTCGGTCTCGTAGGTGGTCAGCACCACCACGTTCGCGGTCTTCGCGAGGTGCCCGGTGGCGGTGACGCCGTCGCCGCCGGGCATGCGCAGGTCCATGAGGACGACGTCCGGCGCCAGAGCGGCCGCCGTCGTCCGCGCCTCGGCGCCCGAGGCGGCCTCGCCGACGACCTCGATGTCCGGCTCGCCGGACAGCATGCCGCGCAGGCCCGCCCGCACCACCGGATGGTCGTCCACCAGCATCACCCTGATCACGCGGGCACCTCCAGTCGCACCGTCGCTCCTCGGCCCGGAGCCGAGTCCACTTCGAATCTCCCGCCGAGGCCGAGCACCCGGTTGCGGGTGCCGAGCAGCCCGAAGCCGGAAGCGGGGGCCTCGGGGTCGAAACCGGGGCCGTCGTCGGCGACCGACACTGCCACATCGGACTCGCGATAGGCGAGCCGCACCCGCACGCTCGCGCCCGCGGCGTGCTTGTCGACGTTGCGCAGCGCCTCCTGCACGGCCCGCACCAGCGCCACCGCCGTCGCGGGCGCCAGGTGCCGCGGCTCGCCGTCCACGACGAACGCCGCGCCCGCCGTCTCGGCCAGCTCGGCGAGCGAGGCCTCGGCCTGGACCGGCCCGGCGTCGTCGGTCGCCAGCGCCTCCACCATCGCCCTGGCCTCGGCCAGATTCGCGCGGGCGGTCCGCTCGATCAGGTCCAGATGCTCCTCGCGCCGCCGTTCGTCGACGGCCGCGCGCGAGGCCTGGGCCAGCATGACGATGCTGCTCAGCCCCTGCGTGACGGTGTCGTGGAGTTCGGCGGCCAGGCGCCGCCGCTCGGCGGCGACCCCGGCCTCGTGGGACAGCCGCTCCACTTCGGCGCGGCTGTCCTTGAGCTCCTCGATCAGCTCGAAGCGGTCGACGCTCTGGTCGATGACGCGGTGGATGAACACGCCGAAGGCGACCGACAGGGCCGCACCGGCGGCGCAGAACGGCACCGCCTCCAGTACGGTGCCGAGGGGCTCGCCGTCGACGGCGAGCACCAGCACCTGGACGAAGTTGAGCGCCACCACCACCGGGACGGTCGGCCGCCATGGGACGAGCCAGAACAGATGCGAGATGAGCGGCACCAGCAGCAGCAGGGCCTCGCGCTCGGTCAGCGCCAAGGGGATGAACAGCGCCGTCACCCCGAGGCGGTAGAGGTGCGCGAGCCGGGTGTCGGGCTCGGCGACGCTGAGGTCGACGGTGATGAGCCGCCGCCCCAGCACCAGGTACCACAGCACCAGCGCGGCGATCCACGCCGAGGCGGCCAGGCCGCCGCCGACCGAGTCGGCGGCGTTCCACACCAGCGCCGTCACGGCCGCGGTGGACAGCGCGAAGAACCACTCCCAGTAGCGGAAGCTCCGGCTCCACGCGTGCTGCCTCATCGGGTGAGACTGCTCCGCCAGCGAAAGGTCGTCAGGCACAGCACCAATCCTCCAACACACCACAGCGCCAGGACAACGGCGACCTTCCCCAGCTCCCACTGCCCGGCCGGCTCTTGGGCGGCCATGTGCTCGGGCAGGAGCGCGGCCCGGAAGCCCTGGGCGAGCCATTTGACGGGGAAGACCGAGCCGATGCCGGCCATCCAGTCCGGGAGCGTCTGGATCGGGGTGTAGACCCCGGAGATGAACAGCAGCACCGTGTACGGCAGCGTCGTCATCACCCCGGCGCTGCGGGCGCTGCGCGCCAGGCTGGAGGCGGCGATGCCCAGCAGGGAGCAGGCGGTGATCCCGAGGGCGAACAGCCACGCCACCGTCAGCCAGGCGCTCGCCTCGCTCGGCAGGGCGACGTCGAACATCAGCACGCCGATGGCCAGCAGCAGCACCAGTTCGGCGACGCTGGCCACGACGACCAGCACGATCTTGCCCAGGAAGAACGAGACCGGCGGCATGGGCAGGGAGCGCAGCCGCTTCAGGGTGCCGTCGTCGCGCTCGACGGCCAGAGCGGTGCCGAGGTTGACGAACGAGGTGGAGACGATCCCGGCGGCGGCGAAGCTGGCGGTGAGGACCTGGCCGCCGCCGACGGCCCCGGTGAGGGCGTCGCTGTCGAAGATGGAGCCCACCAGGGCCAGCAGCACGGCCGGGAAGGTGAAGGTGAAGACCACGGAGCTGCGCTCGCGGAAGAACTGCTTGAGCTCGACGGCGCCGCGGGCGGCCCCGATGCTCAGGGCGTTCGGCATGGTCATGCGATCGCCTCCTGACCGGTCAGGCGCAGATACGCGTCTTCGAGGGACGGGCGGGTGACGGTGAGTCCGGGGACCTCGCCGGCGTAGCCCGCGCTCAGTTCGGCGATCAGCGCGGCCGGCGTGTCGGTGGTCTTGCCGCCGTCCCGCCAGGAGACGGTGACCTCGCGGTCGTCGACCAGCTCGGCGACGGTGCCGCAGGCGCGGATGCGGCCCGACGCGATGACGGCGATCCGGTCGGCCAGCGCCTCGGCCTCGTCGAGGTAATGGGTGGTGAGCAGGATGGTGGTGCCGTCGGCGGCCAGGGAGCGGACGAGGTCCCAGAACCGGCGGCGCGCTTCGGGGTCGAAGCCGGTGGTGGGCTCGTCGAGGAACAGCAGCTCGGGGTTGCCGACGACGCCGAGCGCGACGTCGACGCGGCGGCGCTGGCCGCCGGAGAGCTGACGGATCTTCCGCTTCGCCTGCTCGGCGAGGCCGACCTCGGCGATCACGCGGCCCGGGTCGCGGGGGCGCGGGTAGTAGCCGGCGAAGTGCCTGACGACCTCCGCGACGGTGAGTTCGAGCAGGTCGCCCGCAGTCTGGGAGACGATGCCCAGGCGGGAGCGGAAGCGCCGGTCGGCCTGCGCGGGGTCGGTGCCGAGCACGGCGACCTCGCCGCCGTCCCGAGGCAGCTGGGCGGAGAGGATCTGCACGGTGGTGGACTTGCCGGCGCCGTTGGGGCCGAGGACGGCGAGGGTCTCGCCTCTGGTGACGTCGAGGTCGAGGCCGTCGACCGCGGGGGTTCCCCCGTAGCGCTTGCGCAGGCCGCGCACTCGGATCGCTGTGTCGTTCATGTGGTCCAGCGTGGCCCGCCGCGCTCGCCGCCGCGACGACCGCGCGGCCGAATCCGGCTGTCCACCGAGTGGTCGACACAGCCGGGCACGCGGCCTGGATGCCACGGCCGCCGATGCGGCAAGATTGCCGACGTGCGAATCGGAATACTCGGCCCGTTCGAAGTCCAGACCGGCGACGGGGCCGCGGTGGAGGTCCCCGGCGCCCGCCTGCGCGCGCTGCTGGCGGCGCTCGCGCTCGAACCCGGCCGGATCGTCCAGCGGGCGAGACTGGTCGACTGGATCTGGGGCGAGGAGCCGCCCGCCGACGAGGTGAACGCCCTGCAGGTCCTGGTCTCCAGGCTGCGCAAGGTCCTGCCGGACGGCTCGGTCGAGGCGAAGTCCGGCGGGTACCGGCTCGTCGTCGACTCCGACGAAGTGGACGTGAGCCGCTTCGAGTCGCTGCTCGCCCGCTCCCGCTCCGCCGAGGACCCCGAGCGGGTGGAGCTGCTGCGCTCGGCCCTGGACCTGTGGCGCGGAAGCCCCATGGAAGGCATCGCGCTGCTCGGCAGCAGGGCCTTCGACGCCGAGGTCGCCGGGCTGGGCGAGCGCCGCCTCGCCGTGCTCGGGGACCGGGTGGACGCGGAGATCCGCCTCGGCCGAGGCGCGGACCTGGTCCCCGAACTGACCGATCTGGTGGCGAGGTACCCGCTGCGGGAAGGCTTCGTCGCGGCCCTGATGCGCGCCCTCGCCGACTCCGGCCGGGGCGCCGAGGCCCTGACGGTCTACCGGGAGCTGTCCGAGCGGCTGGCCGACGAACTGGGAGCGGACCCCTCCGCCGAACTGTCGGCGCTGCACACCGCGCTGCTGCGCGGCGAGATCGGCGGGCGGGCGGAGAACCGCAGGACGAACCTGCGCGCCGAGCTGACCGCCTTCGTCGGCAAGGAGGACGGCGTCGCCGCCGTCGCCGCGCTCGCCGCCGGGCACCGCCTGGTCACCTTGACCGGCGCCGGCGGCTCCGGCAAGACCAGAACGGCCACCGAGACCGCGCGGAGGATGCTCGGCGAGCTGCCGGACGGGGCGTGGCTGGTGGAACTGGCCCCGCTGCGGGCGGGCGGCGAGCTCGCGCAGGCCGCGCTGACCGCGATCGGCCTGCGCGACCAGGCCCCGTCCGGCGGGGCCGCGGCCGGGGACGCGACGGACCGGCTCGTCGCCGCCGTCCGCGAGCGCGTGATGCTGCTGGTCCTGGACAACTGCGAGCACATGATCGAGGAGGTCTCGGTCTTCGCCGACCGGCTCCTCGGGGAATGCCGGAACCTGCGGATCATCGCCACGAGCCGGGAACCGCTCGGCATCACCGGAGAGGCGCTGTGGCAGGTCGAGCCGCTCGCCGTGCCCGCCGAGGACGCGGACCCGGCGGAGGCCGGCTCCTCGCCCGCGGTGCGGCTGCTGCGGGACCGGGCCGAGGCGGTGCGCAGGAACATCGGCTCCGACGAGCGGACCGTGGCCACGATGGCGCGGATCTGCCGGGCGCTCGACGGGATGCCGCTGGCGATCGAACTGGCCGCGGCCCGCCTGCGCACCATGTCCGTCGAGCAGCTGGCCGACCGGCTCGACGACCGCTTCCAGCTCCTGACCGGCGGCAGCCGCACGGCGCTGCCCCACCACAGGACGCTGCGCGCCGTCGTGGACTGGAGCTGGGACCTGCTGAGCGAGGCCGAACGCCGGTTGCTGCGGCGGCTGTCGGTGTTCACCGGCGGAGTGAGCCTGGAAGCGGCCGAACGGGTGTGCCCCGAAGGGGAGTACGCGCTCGACCTGCTGACCTCCTTGACCGAGAAGTCGCTGCTGCGCTCCTACGGCGAAGGCGCGCCGCGGTACCGGATGCTGGGCACCATCAGGGAGTACGCGGCGCAGCGGCTCGCCGAGGCCGGAGAGGCCGAGTCGGCGCGCCAGGCGCGCCTGGCCCACGTCACCGAGCTGGCCGAGACCGCCGACCCGCACCTGCGCCGCGCCGAGCAGCTGGAATGGCTGGCCGCGCTCGAAGCCGAGCACGACGACATCGGCGCAGCCCTGCGCGGCGCCGTCGCCGAAGGGCGGGCCGAGGAGGCGATGCGGCTGGCCGGGGCCGCGGGCTGGTACTGGTACCTCGGCGGGCACCGGGCCGAGGGCACCGAGCTGGCCGTCGCCGCCGCCTCCCTCGAAGGCGAGGTGCCCGACGAGGTGCGGGCGCTGGTGTACAACCTCGTGGCGCTGTTCCTGTCCTCCGGGTACGGCGGCGACCAGTACCGGGCGCGGGAGTGGATCGAGAAGGCGCACCGGTCCGCCGAGCGCAGCGGGTACCACCACCCGATGCTCGGCTTCGTCCGGCCGCTGGAGCGGATGCTGCGGGAACCGGAGAACTTCCTGCCCGCGTTCGACCCGCTCGTCGCCGACGCCGACCCGTGGGTGCGCGCGCAGGCCAGGCTCGCCCGCGGCCGGCTGCGGCTCTCGCTCGGCCGCGACGAGACCGATGTGGACGACGACATCGAGACCGCCCTCGCCGAGTTCCGCGCGCTGGGCGACCGGTGGGGCGTCTCCTCGGCGCTGACCTTCCTCGCCGACCGGCTCGCCGCGCGCGGCGAGTTCGCGTCCGCGTGCGAGCACTACGAGGAGGCGATCGCGGCGCTGACCGCGCTGGGCTCCACCGAAGAGGTGGTCGGGCTGCGGACGCGGCAGGCCCGGCTGTACTGGATGCTCGGCGACGAGCGGTCCTGCGACGCCGCCATGGCGCGGGCGCGGCGGTTCGCCGAGGGGATCACCTGGCCGGACACGCTCGCCGAGCTGGCGTTCGCGAGGGCGCAGCTGGCGCTGTGGCGCGGCGAGCCCGAAGCGGCGCGCGAGCAGCTGGCGACGGTCGAGAACTCCGGCGGCGAACGCAGCGGCATCCACGTCATGGCCGAGCACCTGCGCGGCTACCTCGCCGAGGACCTCGACCGGTCCGGCGCCCACCGGGCCGAGGCGCTCCGCGCCGCCGTCGAGTTGGGCTATCCGCCGATGATCGCGCAGGCGCTGGTGGGGATCGCGGACCTCGCGATGCGCCGAGGAGACGAGGAGCAGGCCGTGCGGTTGCTCGCGGCGAGCGACGGCGTGCGCGGCACGCCGGACCGCTCCCAGCCCGACGCCGACCGGATCGCCGAGGACGCGCGAAGCCGCCTCGGCGAAACGGCGTTCGCCGAGGCGGTCCGCGACGGGCAGGGCTCGGACTGGCGCGAGCTGGCCGAGGTCACGCTCGCCCGGTGAGCTCGGGCCGGGCGCGGTGGACGACGATGTCGCCGCCCGCGTTCTCGACCGTCGCGCCGCCGTCGGCCCGGCGGATCCGGACGTCCCCGTTGCCGCGGACCTCGGCCCGGCCGGTCACGTGGTCCACGATCACCTTGCCGTCGCCGACCCGCAATCGCGCCTCGGCGGCCCGACCGACCCGGATGTCCCCGATGGCGGTCGTCAGCCGGCACGAGCCGACCGCGCCTCGGACGAGGTGCTCGCCCTGCTCGGTCTGGCCGCGCACGTCCGAGCCGGTCGGCAGCTCGACCAGCACCCTGACCGAGCCGTGCTTGCCGGCGGACGCCGCGCGCGGCGCGACCGTCAGCCTCCCGTCGGCGAACTCGACGCCGAGCCGTTCGGCGGCCTCGACGTCCAGCCGCCGGGACGGGTCGAGCGGGTGGACCTCGACGACGGTGTCGGCGCGGTCCGAGGCGATGAAGCGGACGTCCCCGAGGACGATGTCGACGACGGCGGAGATCGGAGCGGGAGTGTCGAAAGCAGGCATGATGGCGCCCTCCTGAGTCGTTGTCGATGGACGGTGCGGTCAGCGCTGCCCGACAACGGCCGCCTCGGTCTCGCGCACGGCCCGGGCGACGGCCCGGAAGTCCTTGCGCAGGATCTGGGAGTGGTTGCTGTCGACCTTCGCGCTGATCTGGAGGTTCGGGTTCCGGGCGAGCACCGGGTCGAGCGAGGCCCGCACCGCTTCCATTTCCTCGTCGCCCGCGCCGAGGTTGCCGCTGGTGGCCAGGACGTACCGCACCGGGCAGGCGATGCGCTCGAGGACCGGGGCCATCGCGGCCGTGATCTCGTTGACCTCGATGTTGTTCTCGGCGTGCTCGGCGGCGGTCATCTTCGCGGACAGGCCCAGCGGGCGCACCAGCGGCAGCAGCCACCGCATCCTGTGGAACAGCCTGCGGATCCGCTCGCGGCCCTCCTCGCCGGTCAGACCGTACGGCATGGCGCCGTCCACGGACACCACTCCGGCGACGCGGTCCGGGTTCCGCTCGGCCCAGTGGGCTCCGAGCGTCGCGCCGTAGGACCAGCCGACGAGCAGCGGGCGTTCCACGCCGGTGGCTTCGAGGACGGCGTCGATGTCGCTGAGGCACGCCTCGAAGGAGTTGTCCGCCGAGCGCCCCGACTTGCCTCGGGCCCGCGGGTCGAAGGTGATGTGCCGGTAGTCGGCGCCGAGCTCGGCGAGCACGGGCCGCCAGGGCCGCTGTCCGGCGTAGCCGCCGTTCAGGTAGACGACGGGGCGGCCGGGGCCGCCGGTGTCGTTGGCGTCCAGGACGGTGTCGGCGACGGGGATCCTGAGGTGGCGGGTCATGGTCTTCCTCCAGGTCGTTGCTGTGTTGAAGCAACGATCGCCCGCCGTCCTGTCAGAGGCCCGTCCCCGCGCTGTCACGGCCGTGCCGAGGCATGAAATCCGCCGGGGCCCCCGGCCCGCCGTCCTCGCGGCCGTGCTCTTGAGGCCGCCGCCGTCGAGGACGTCCAGGCGCCCGACCTCTGCCCTCGCCATCACCCGCGGCGGCGCCGAAGCCTCGCCGCGCGTCCGCGCTCGCGTCGACCGGCCGGCCGATCCCATCCGTTCCGGATCCGTTCCAGGGGTGCGGGAAAGGCTGAGGGCCGGGTGCATACCCGGCCCTGACCTGTGTCCATGGGTGCCCCAGGCAGGATTCGAACCTGCGACGCACGGTTTAGGAAACCGACGAACGAACCCGCCGTGACCTGCTGCCTAGGCAAGATCCCCCCGAAAATCTGACCACATTCTGACTTGCGGCCCCAGATTCGACCCTGAACCCGGCCCTTGGGGTCGGTAGTTGACACCCGATGCTCAGCGAGAGTGCTCGCGCCCAAGCCAAGCGCCAGAAATGCTTAGTATAGGCTCTGACCTGCGGAAATGCAACCCTCTGAGGGGCATTCTAAGCGACTTTTAGACGCTGTCCCTGCTTAGATATAGGGCCGGATCGCCTGAAGCGCGCTGAGCGGACCGTTTTTCGAGGTCAATCGGCTTGTTCGCCTTGGATATCGGGATGGGACACGAACGTGCCTCGGCCGTGAACGACGAACACGACGCCGTCGTCGACGAGAACGCGGATGGCCTTGCGGACGGTCTCACGGGCGATGCCGTAGGTCTGCACGAGTTGGGCCTCGGAGGGGATCGGGCGGTTGGGTTGCCAGTCGCCACGGTCGATGCGGGCGCGAAGGATTTCGACGAGTTGCCGGAAGACCGGCACCGGGCCCTCGTGGTCGATCTCGGCGTCTGGGTCCATGAGCCTGACGCTAGACGTGAAGGCGCGCCCACCTAGCAGGATCAACGTATCTAGACGACTATAGACGTCTTATCGTAGACTGAGGTCCTTCCAGGCTCGACGCTCTACGACTGCGAGGAGGCGCACGGCCCGATGTCCGCCGACCGTGACCACGAGCAGCCCTCCGCGCCGACCAACGCGCCGCAAGCGGCCCGCAACTCAGCCGCCTTCCACATACCGACCCGCCATATGTGCATCTGCCAGTGCTGCCGCCGAACCTGGCCATGCCCGGACGCCGACCCCAAGCGATGGCCACGGCTCTATCCGCTACCCCAGACGTAAGACCCCTGGCCAAAATGGCCAATATGGCCAGAATTCCAGCTTGTGCGGGTTGACCTGCGGAAATACCCGATGCGTCGGCATGGCCAGAATTCGGACAGAAATCAACCGGACATGGCCAGAATTCAGTCCGGCGCGGCCTGCCCGTGGAATTCTGGCCATGCCTCCTCCATTTCTGTCCGAATTCTGGCCATGCCGGAGTTCAGGACATTTCCCCAGCTCAGAAGCGACGTTTTGAAATTCTGGCCATATTGGCCATATTGGCCAAGGACTCAGAGCTTCAGCTCACTGGCGGAGCTTGGCCACCAGTTCCTTGGCTTGATCGAGCAGCGGCGAACCGCTCAGAGAGTTGTCGACCACGAAATGGTCTATGGCGGGGCGGTAGTCAAGGTCGATGTTGGCCAGGTACTGACTCCAGTTTGCGAGCTTGGTCGCATCCCGCGCGGCACCTCGACCGCGTAGGTATGTGTGCATCGACTCGGCGTCGCAGTAAACCCAGATGACCATCAGCCGGGCTCCGGTTGCGTCACAGAGAGACTGGAGGCGCTGAATCCAGGCTTCGTCCTTCAACTCCCTGATGAAGGGAGCTGTGGCAATGACGTTGCTTCCAGAGGTGAGGTTTTCAGTGATGGTGGCCATTACCGCTTCGTACTCGCGCGGTCGGACCTGGTTGAGGTAGATGTCCGACTCGCGGTCGTTGGGCGAAGTGCCCATCACCTCAAGGGCCGTCTCGACGACGGGGCGCGTGGTCGTGTCCTTGTCGACCATCGCCCAGCTTGTCAGACGTGCCAGCGTTCTGCCAAGTTCTGACTTTCCGCTGCCTGCGTAACCACCGATGAGGATGAGATGGGGCATTGAGGTCTCCACCTCTCGGGTTTCCGCCTGGTCGGGAGCGTGGACGACCCGTCCCGCGCGCGGCTTCGATATGACGAGACCTTCATCGGTCAGCTTGCTCATTGCCTTGGCGACGACGGGGGAGCTGACGCCGAACTGCACCGCCTGCTCTCGGTCGGATGGGAGCTTCTGGCCGTGGCGGAGCTTGCCCGACTCAATGTCGTTCCTGATGATCCTGGCGATCTGCTCGTGTTTGGAGCCTCCGGTAACCAGCATTCGTTCGTCGGTCATCCCACATCCTCTCAGTTGAGAGCAAGCCTATCAGCTGCGTTCTGTAGGTGAACAGCATCTACCAGCGGCATTAATCCAACATTCCCAACATTCGGGAACTTTCTAGGTATCAGTTGACTCTGAAACTTATCAACTGATAACTTCTATGTATCGCCGGTCACGGCAAGTGGCCAGCGACACGAGGCCACCGTCCGGTGTCCTTCCCGTCCGCCAAGACACGACAGGAGCAATGCATGTCTTTCAACATCACCGTTTCGGGTGGCCCGGATGCCACCGACCCGCGCGTCATCGACTGGCCGGTGCGGCAGGAGCGCGCGGTGGTCCCGTTCAACGTGGACGTCGATGGCCTGCCGATCAACCCGGTCGAGCCGTCCCTGCCCGCCGGTCGGGGCGGCCTGTGGCACTGGGGTGAGGCCGTCGCGGCCGACGCGATCGTGTTCGCCTTCGACGCCGTCGGCGCCCGGCACCTGCTGATGGTCGAGCGAGGCGACGACCACGGCTGGGCACTGCCGGGCGGGATGCTCGACTCCGGCGAGACGCCCCAGACCGCTGCCGCGCGTGAGCTGGCCGAAGAGACCGGGCTCGTCCTCGACGCCGAGGCGTTCGCCATGCTCCCGGGCCGGTACGTCCCGGACCCGCGTGCGGGCCGGGCCGCGTGGATGGTCACCGTTCCCGGCGTCGCCGTGCTCCACACGCCCGCTCTGCCCGAGGTGGACGGCCGCGACGACGCGCGCCGGGCGGCCTGGCTGCCTGCCGCCTCCTACGCCCAGTTGGCCGTCGCGGTCGCCGATCGGGGCGGGGAGCTCTTCGCCGCCCATGTCGGCCTGTTGCGTGACCAGTTCGCCCAGCTCACCGTTTGACCGGCGAAACGCCCGGCCCCGCATAGGGGTCGAGCGTCCGGGCCCGGGTGGCTCCCGGCCCGCTGATGAGCCAAGCCGAACCTGCATAAGGAGCAACGCCATGTGGAGCCGACACACCAACCACTACCGCAACGAGTACAACCGCCTGCTCGATGGCGCGATGGCCGCTGACGAGCGAGGCGACCGCAAGGAAACCAACCGCATCATGCGTGAGGTCCGCAAGGCCGAGACCGCCTTGGAGCAGTCGCGCCAGGAAGACGAGCGCGGCTGGAGCGAGTCTCGCTGGCCTTCTCGCAGGAGCCGCTAGGCGAAACCAGGCCCGTGCTACGGGGGCGGGTCTGGTCCATTCCGGGTGGCTTCCGGGGTGCTGATGAGCCAAGCCGATTTCGTCCGTCATGAAAGACCTGGAGTTGCTGATGAACACCCTTGCTATCGCGTCGTTCGGAGCCGTGTATGGCGCGCTGTGGGCCGCGCACCAGGTGGGGGACCACTGGGTGCAGAGCCACCACCAGAGCCAGGCCAAGGCTGAGTCCGGATGGTCTGGCCGCCTGCACTGCATCGCTCACGTCGTCACTTATACGGCCACGGCGCTTGCGGCGCTGCTGGCCTTGGTGTTCGTGGTCGGCCTGCCGCTGTCGGTGCCGTTCACCGTCGCTGGGTTGGTGTTCTCCGCTGTCACGCACTACTTCGCTGATCGTCGGGCTCCGCTGCTGTGGCTGGCCCGCGCCACTGGTCATGGCGAGTTCACCGAGGTCAAGGGCGGCGGCATCAACGGCCCGTACCTGCTCGACCAGTCATTTCACGCCGGATGCCTGTTCGTCGCGTCCGTGCTGATCGCCGCTGGCGCCAACGTCTAGGGCGAAACCAGGCGGCACGCCTGGTCCGGTGTCGGGTGGCTCCCGGCCCGCTGATGAGCCAAGCCAATCCCGTCCGCCAAGACACTGCCTGGGAGGCACCTGTGACCACCACTAAGACCGCGCTCGACTGGTTCGATTCCGAGCCGACCGCATCTGAGCTGGCCGCGATCGAGGCCGAGTGGCCTGTCATCGCCGCTGAGATCTCTGTCCTTGACCGCTTGGTCGAGTTCGACGCCATCGGCGCGCTCGACGACCTCGACGCCTCCGGCGTCGACTTCTCACTGTCGTAGGAGGCTGCCGTGACCGAAGCGATCACCACCGCCGACCTCGCTGCCGAGATGTTCGCCGCCGATATGAGCGTCGAGGATGAAATCGCGCAGCTCCGCAACCGTGCGCGCTCGGCTGCGCTGGCCGACCTGTTCGGCCCGCACCTGCCCGCGCACCTGCCGCCGCTGCGGCTGAACTGCCTCACCGACTGCGCAGGCAACCCCCGGCTCAGTGCCTCCCCGGTGAAATCCCGTACGCCGAGGGGTACCGAGGCCCAAGCCGAAGCGTTCGCGGCCTGGCTGGTCGACCAAGGCGTTGAGGACTACACCGTCAAGGTCGCCGAGAGCGAGCCCGGCCCAACCATGTTCGCCGTGCGGGTGCACCTGGCGGGCTTGGCGGTGACCCTGCGCCTGTTCTTCTGGCCCTGGGAAGTCAATGCCGAGGCCGCCGAGGCCCTGGTCGCCAAGGCGATCGAGGCCGCCCGTGCGGACGCTGTGGAGGTGGCGGCATGACCGTCACCGTCATCCGGGCGCTGACCGTTCGCCAGCCCTGGGCGCATCTGATCGCCCGTGGCGGCAAGACCGTCGAGAACCGCACTCGCCGCACGCACTGGCGCGGCCCGGTTCTGATCCACGCCGCCAAGACCCTCCCGGTCGCCCAGTGGGCCCGGGCCCGGGGGCGGTTCGGGCAATCGGCGGTTCCCGAGCGTGAGGCGCTGCCGCTCGGGGCCGTGGTCGCCGTCGCCGACCTGACCGAGTGCCACGGTTCGGGCTGGCCCTGGCGCTGCAACAGCGGCGCATGTGCCCGCTGGGGCGACCACGGCCCCGAGACCTGGCACTGGGTCCTGGCCAATGTCCGCCCGCTCCTCGACCCGATCCCGGCCCGAGGCCAACTGGGCCTGTGGACCCCCGCCAACGAGCTTGCCGCCGCTGTCGCGACGGCCCTGCCCGCAAAGGAGGACCAGCGATGACCGCTCCAGTGACCACGTACGCCGAGGCGGACGCTCGGGCCAAGGCACACCGGATCGCCGCGACCACCGACGCGAAGATCGCCGCGGCTGACGCTGAGACCGAGCGCAAGATCCGCGCCAAGGAGGCTGAAGCCGAGCTGGCGCGCAAGCGCGCCGAAGCCGCCCTGGCTGAGCGTGAGGCCAAGGCCGCCGCTCGGGACGCCGAGGCGGCTCGGAAGGCGCAGCGGCGCGCCCAGCGGCGCGAGGCCCGCGCGGCCCGCCACTCCGAGGCGTTCGCCTCGGTCATCGGCTACGCGCGCGGCAACGCCCCAGCCGTGTACTCCGCTGGGATCTACGGCATGGCCCTGTACGTGGCCGTCTCGGGCCAGATCTCGGTCGCCACCGAGCGCGGCTGGCCGGTCGCGATCGGGATCGGCATGGCCGCGTTCCTGGAAGGCACCGCCCTGTCGATGGCGCTGACGGCCCACCAGCAGCGCCTCAAGGGCGAACGCGCGCTCACCCCGCGCATCATGACCTGGGTCGCCGCGTCTTTCGCGGCCGCGATCAACTTCGGCGCGCACGCCGACGACCTGGTCATGGCCGCCGTCCTCGGCGCCTCATCCCTGGCCGCGATCGTGGTGTGGGAGGTCCGCTCCGGCGCCAAGCATCGTGACGCGCTGCGCCGCCTCGGGCTCATCCCCGACCCGCCCGAGCGGTTCGGGTGGCGCCGCTGGGTCCGCTACCCGCGCTCGACCTTCGCCGCCTGGAGCCTGGATGTGCGCTCGCGTGTCGGCACCGGCGCCGCCGAGCTGCTCGCCCGGGTCGACGCCGACCGGACCGAGCGGGCCGCCGCTAAGGCCGATGCCGCCCGCACTGCCGAGCGTGACGCGAAGACCGCTGAGAAGGCCGCACGCCGCGACGCCGCGAAACTGACCCGCGCCGAGCGCAAGGCCACCAAGCAGACCGACCGCGCCGCCAAGGACACAACCACTAACCGGACCAACGCCGAGGTTCCCGCTAAGCCGCATCGCAAGGCCCGTACCGGTACCGCCAAGCGCGGCAAGGGCAAGGGCCCGACCGATGCCGCCTTGGTCGACCGCATCCGCGCTATCGAGGCCGACACCGGCCGACCGGTGTCGATCAACCGGGCCCGCACCGATCTGGGCATCGGCACCGACCGGGCCCGCCGCGTCCTCGCGCTCGCCGCCGAGCCCACCACCGTCCCGTCCGCCAACTGACGTACCGCCACGGGTGTGGCGCGGCATCGCTGCTCGACCGCGCCACACCCACCACCCCCTGAGAGGGAAGGGAGCCAACCACTATGACGATTGAAAACTTCGACTGGCAGGCCGCCGAGGACGACGTCAACGGCCGCAAGCCCGAAATCGAGACCATCACCCCCGACGACGACTACGCCGACGCTGGCGCGGTCCTGGTCGACGATGCGGTCGCGCACGCGGCATGGGACGCGCCGACCACCGACAAGCGCGCGCCGATCCTTCCGGCGTGGGCCACGTCCCGTACCGGTCTGCTCGACCAGGCCGCCCGGTACGGGCGTCTCGCGGCGTACCGGTGCGCCTACCACGCGGTGCGGTTCCCGCTCTACAGCGCCCGACTGCTCGCGTGGGCGCCGGTCGGTACGGCCCGCCTCACTGGTGCGGTCTGGCACTGGGCGTCGGATGCCGAGGGCCGCCCCGCCCGCGCCGACGCCGTTGCCGGTCACGACTGGCAGGCGTACCAGAGCTTGGCCCGGCTGCGGGATCGGCGAGTCCGCTGGCGCGGCATCGTATGCGCCGCCACCGGCCTGGGCCTGGCCGCTACCGGTACGGCCCTCGCACTGGCCGCCCCGCCGGTCGCGGTCTGGGGTACCGGTACGGCCGTCGTTGCTGGGCTCGGTCTGCTCGGCAAGCCCGGGGCTTACCCCTTTGGTGTTGACACCGTCCTATGCGGCGATGGCGAGGCTAGCTTGCCGTTGTTCGTAGTCGATCGGTGAGATCTGGCCCAGAGACGAGTGTCTCCGGGTCGTGTTGTAATCGGTGATCCAGGACTCGACCTGGAAGCGAGCCTCCAATGCGTTCGCGAAGGTCCGGCGTCCTTGCAGGACTTCTCGTTTGAGCGTGGCGTTGAACGATTCGGCGAGGGCGTTGTCAGCCGAGGATCCGACCCGGGCCCGCGATTGCATGACGCCAAGTTCGTTGCAGCACTT
>NZ_ATYW01000022.1 GCF_000427885.1 Glycomyces tenuis DSM 44171 | reverse complement strand
GCGTAGGAGATTTGGTGGAGGGCTGTCCCTAGTACGAGAGGACCGGGATGGACGAACCGCTGGTGTGCCAGTTGTCCCGCCAGGGGCATGGCTGGTTGGCTACGTTCGGGAGCGATAACCGCTGAAAGCATCTAAGCGGGAAGCGTGCTCCGAGATGAGATCTCCGTCAGCAGTGATGCTGGTGAGGCGCCCGGGAGATGACCGGGTTGATAGGCCTGACATGGAAGCGCAGCAATGCGTGGAGTGGACGGGTACTAACCGCCGAGAACTTAACACAACAACAACCACAAGATTTTCCTGCCGGTCGAGCAGAAGCGAATGACATTCACGCACGCTATGCGATTCTGAGGCAACACGCCCAGAATCCGGTCGGCCTTCGTCATCGAGGGTCTGGTCGAGGTTCTGCGGGCTTGTGTATGTGGTCTCACTGGTTTGTTTGGTGGTGAGAGCGGAAGTGGCACACCCGGTCCCATTCCGAACCCGGTCGTTACGGCTTCCAGCGCCGATGGTACTGCACCCGAGGGGGTGTGGGAGAGCAGGACACCGCCAAACATTGACATGACGCAAGGGCCCGCCGGCCACACCGGCGGGCCCTTCGCCGTATCCTGCGAGGCGATGCCGTCGGCTACAGTCGCTCCGTGTTCGTCCTCTCTCTCATCATCACTTCAGCGGTATTGACCGCCTGTGTGATGGTGGTGCATGCGGCTGCGCGCGCCCGCTGCCAGAGTCGGCCTGCAGGACACCTCGTCTGCTCCGCGGCGGCACTCGGGTCACTCAGCCTGGCGATTCTCGTCCACTCCTATGGCCAGATGACCATGTTCGACTTCATGGTCGAGGAACAGTGTCTGAGCCGTGGCGCCGGTGAGTTCATCGACTTCCACGAGAGCCTTTTCCCGGTCAGCGGCGCCCTCGAGTGCACCGACCGAACGATCCAACTTGTGCCCGCATGGGTCAATCCGGCTGTATCGGCGCTGTTGGTCGCTGCCCTCGTCGGCGCACTCGCTTCATTCGCCGCCAATGGCAGAGGCAATCGTGCACCAGCCACGCCCCGTCCGTGAGCCTGAGGCAACCTCATGTATTCGAACGGGCTGGCATTTTGACTCGAACGCCAAGGGCCGCAACCGGTTAAGGTTGCGGCCCTTGGCGTTTGCCTTTGCGGGTGTTAAGAGGATGAGGACAGAGCGTCTCTGAGCTTGTAGATGCCGGCGCCGACTCCGAAGATGGCGCCCACCACCAGGAATGCCATCAGGGACACACTGACGAGTAGGATCGCGACTCCGACAGCTCCAGCGACACTGAAGAACGTGCTCACTTGGCCTCCTCCGTTGCAGGCTCGGTGGACGGGTTTGTCCTTACAAGGATTGTCGCACATCGATGCATAGCTCGTAATCCGCATCACAAGTTAGACAGGTCACATTAGTGAACAGTGAATCAATCGCTCGCCTCCCGTCCGTCCCGCTGCCCGAGTCCGCTCTGCGGCGGCTGCGGGCCGTCGACCGCGATCCGATCAACCTGCACCGCTCGCTCGCGCACGCCCCCGCGATGCTCGCACCGATGCTCGACCTCATCCATGCCGTCCGCTACGAGTCCGAGGTGCCACGCGCGCTGCGAGAGCTGCTCATCTGCAGGATCGCCCAGCTCGAACGGTCGGCCTACGAGCTCGCCCACCACCTGCCGATGGCCCTGGCCGCAGGCGTGCGCCAAGAGCAGCTCGACCGGCTCGAGCACTGGCGGGAAGCCGACTGCTTCACGCCGGTCGAGCAGGCGGTGCTCGGGTACGCCGAACACCTCGGCGCCGGCGTCGAACGCGACGACGAAGCGCTCGCCGCACACTTCAGCCCCGCCGAGCAGGCCGAGCTCACCGTCGCCGGCGCCGCCTACATAGCAGTAGCGAGAATCCTTCGCGCCCTTGATGTCGAAATCGACGAGCACTGCTCCTGAGAAACCCGCGCCCGCCTCGGGTTTGGCGAACGTCGTACGGGACAACCTTCTCCGCATATCGAGTGTTTGCGCCATTCGGTGACGTACCAATGCAATACAGGCTTACGATCTGCGCACCTGCGGTTTCGTTCGGTCGGGTAGGGGAGAAGGTATGGAAGCGGACAAGGAACCTCTGCTGAACGGCGACGCCGACACGGGCTCCCGGGCCGTCATCTTCGTCTCTGTCGCGGCGGCTCTCGGCGGGTTCCTGTTCGGATACGACACCGCCGTCATCAACGGCGCCGTGGACGCCCTCCAGACCCAGTTCGGGATCTCCTCGATCGCGATCGGCTTCGTCGTCTCCTCGGCGCTGCTCGGCTGCGCGGTCGGCGCCTGGTTCGGCGGGGCGCTCGCGGACCGCTTCGGACGGGTCAGGGTCATGATGCTGGCCGCGGGCTTCTTCTTCGTCTCCGCGCTCGGCAGCGCCATGGCGGTCGGCCCCTTCGACCTGACCGTGTGGCGCGTGCTCGGCGGCCTCGCCGTCGGCGCGGCGAGCGTCATCGCGCCCGCCTATATCGCCGAGATGGCTCCCGCGCATCTGCGTGGACGGCTCGGTTCGTTGCAGCAGTTCGCGATCGTGCTCGGCATCTTCACCTCGCTGGTGGTGAACTACATCCTCCAGGACATCTCGGGAGGCGCCAGTGAGGCGGCCCCCTGGGGCGGCACCGCGTGGCGGTGGATGTTCGCCGCCGAAGCGATCCCCGCGTTCGCCTACTTCATCGTCGCCTTGCAGATTCCCGAATCCCCGCGGTACCTCGTCGCCAAGCATCAGACCAAGACGGCCAAGGCCGTCCTGAGGAAGTACGTCGGCGGAGACGTCGACCACCGCGTCCACGAGATCGAGGAGTCCCTGCACTCCGACAAGCCCCTCCGGTTCTCCGATGTGCGGGGACCGAAGTTCGGTCTCTTGCCGATCGTGTGGATCGGCATCCTGCTGTCGATGTTCCAGCAGTTCGTCGGCATCAACGTCATCTTCTACTACTCCACGAGCCTGTGGCGGTCGGTCGGCTTCAGCGAGAACAACGCCTTCGGCACCAGCGTCCTCAACTCGGCCGTCAACATCGCCGGCACCATCCTCGCCATCGTGCTGATCGACCGGCTCGGCCGCAAAAAGCTCCTGCTCTGGGGCTCGACGGTCATGCTCATCACGCTCGGCACGATGTCCATCATCTTCGCCACCGCGCCGCGCGACGCCGAGGGCGGCCCGCTCCTGAGCGACAGCGCCGGCGTCCTGGCGCTCATCGCCGCGAACCTGTACGTGTTCGGCTTCGCCTTCACCTGGGGCCCGGTGGTGTGGGTGCTGCTGGGGGAGATGTTCCCCAACCGGATCCGCGCCTCGGCACTGGGCGTGGCGGCGGCCGCGCAGTGGATATCGAACTGGCTCATCACGACCACCTTCCCCGAGCTCGCCGAGGCCGGCCTCGGCCTGGCGTACGGGCTCTACGCGCTGTTCGCGCTGATATCGATCCTCTTCGTGTACCGAGCGGTCCCCGAGACCAAGAACGTCGAGCTCGAGGACATGGAACGGCTCGAAGCGCTCGGCGCGGAGAAACCGTCCTCCTGACGCGACGCGGAGGGGCGGCCCGGCCGGGCCGCCCCTCCGCCTTCCCCGGTCCCCCTAGTCGTAGGCGATCGCGCCAAGGATGTCGACCTTGGAGGCCCGCACCGCCGGAGCGATGGCCGCCAGCAGGCCCACGAGCACGGCCGCCGCGAGGTAGCCGATGATCAGCCACGTCGGCACCGCGAAGACGTCCACTCCGGTCTCGGCGAGCGCCTGCTGGAGCGCCCAGCCCAGGCCCAGGCCGACGCCGATGCCCAGCAGCGCGCCGAACAGGGCGATCGTGACGCTCTCGACGGTGACCATCCTGGTCGTCTGGCCCCTGGTCATGCCGATCGCGCGGAGCATGCCCAGCTCCCTGGTGCGTTCGAGGACCGACAGGACCAGCGTGTTGATCACCCCGATGACCGCCACCACCATCGCCAGGCCCAGCAGCAGCTGGATCGCGATGATCGCGAAGTCGTAGAACACCGTCACCTGCGCGGTGAACTCCTCGTGGTTCTGGACGCTCACCGTCGGCTCGTCGGCGAGGATCGTCTCCACCTCCGAGGCGACCGCGTCGACGTCGCCGCCGTCGACCACGTCGACCAGCGCCGTCGTCGGCTTCGGCGTGTAGAACTCCTCGGCGTAGGCCGGGGAGACGTACCAGCCGTCGGTGTTCTCGTTGTCCTCCAGGATCGCCGCGACCGTGAACTCGTGCGCCTCGGTGCCGCGGCTGAACGTCACGGCGACCGTATCGCCCACCGCGACGCCGACCGATGACGCGGCCGTCGCGTTCATGGCGATCTCGTCGCCGGCGAGATCCGCGATCGATCCCTCGGCGACTTCGCCGCCGAACAGCTCGACGACGCCGGTGAGATCGGTGGAAGCGTTGACCCGCTGCTCGGTGCCGTCGATGTCGGCGACGTCGTAGTACAGCTCGGCGGCGGCCTCGACGCCGTCGACGCCTCGGATCTCGTCCATGAGCGCCGGGTCGAACGAGGCGGGGACCGCCGAGGTCACCGGCCCGGTCACGAACAGCTCGGCCGCCACGGTGTCCTCATAGACCTGGGACAGGCTCGCCTTGACGCTCGTCAGCAGCGTGGCCGTCGCGGTCACCAGGGCCACGCCGATCATGAGCGCGGCGGCGGTGACGGCCGTGCGCCGCGGGTTGCGGGCCGCGTTGCGCCGTCCGAGCCTGCCCGCGAACGACCCCGACCACAGCAGGCCCAGGGCCGCCACGAGCGGCCGCGCGAGCCACGCGGTCAGGAGCGTCACCCCGATGAAGACCAGCCCGGCCCCGACGCCCGCGCCCAGCAGGTTCTGCTCGCCGAGGTTCTCGGTGAGGCCGAGGGCGATCAGCGCCGCACCGATGAGCGTGAGGACCGCGCCGGTGACGGTGAGGCCGGTGATCGGCTTGTCCGCCTTGGCCGCCTCGCGCATCGCCTCCACCGGCGGGATCCGCGAGGCCCGGACGGCCGGGACGAGTGCCGACAGGATCGTCACGCCGATGCCGACCGCGAGCGCGGCGATGACGGCGGTGATCGGCACCGACACGGCGACATCGGCGGTGTCGAGCATGAAGTTCGAGGCCGCGCTGGTCAGCGCGGCGCCGCCGCCGATGCCGACCGCGGTGCCGACGACGGCGCCGATCGACCCTAGGACGAGCGCCTCGGTCAGCACGGAGCGGACGATCTGGTCGCGCCCGGCGCCGATGGCCCGCATCATCGCGATCTCCTTGAGGCGTCCGGCGATCACGATCGTGAACGTGTTGGCGATGAGGAAGACCGAGACGAACACGGCGACCCCGCCGAAGCCGAGCAGGAAGTTCCCGATGAGGCTCGTCGCCTCGGCGGTCTCGGCACTGGTCTCCTCGTCGTACTCGGCCTTGGTGATCACCTGGGCTTCGGCGCCGACGACGGCTTCCACCTCGGCGAGGAGCTCGTCGGCGTCGACGCCGACGGCGGCGTGGACGGCGACCGCGGAGTACACGTCCTGGCCCTCGAAGACGAGCCGTTGGGCCTCGGCGGTGGTGAAGGCCAGCTCGGTGTTGCCGTTGTTCGAGTCGCGCCCGCCCGCGTAGCCGTAGACGCCGACGATCTCGTATTCGGTCTGGTCGGTGGTCAGGGAGTAGGCGGTGACGGTGTCGCCGAGGCCGAGCCCGGAGTCGGTGACGAACTTGGCCGAGACGGCGACCTCGCCGTCGGCGGACGGCTCGCGGCCTTCGCGCAGCTCCCGGGCGGCCGATTCGTCGCTCCAGTTGACGGCCATGGTCGGGGCGAGGGCGCCGACGATCTTCCCGTTCTCGCCGATGGCGTTGATCATCCACGAGACGGTGGTGCTGGTCGAGGCGACGCCGTCGACGTCTTCGACGGCCGCGAGCGTCTCGGCCGTGACGCCCTCGCGCACCAGCCGCTCGCCGCGGGTCTCGGGTTCGAGAGGCTGGACGAGGACGTCGACGCCGTCGTAGGAGTCCCCGCTGAGATCGTTGACCGTGGCCTCGATCGAGGCGGTGAGCACCAGCGCGGCGGCGATGAACGCCGATCCGAGCACGACGGCCAGGCTGGTGAGGGCGAGGCGGGCCTTGCGGGCGGCCATGCCCTTGAGGGTGGCGCGCAGCATGGTCAGGCGATCCCGCCCAGGTCGTAGGCGAGCTTCTCGAAGCCGCGCATCTTGTCGATGACGGCGTCCGCGGTGGGCGCGGGAAGGTCGTCGACGATCTGGCCGTCGGCCAGGAAGACGACGCGGTCGGCGTAGGCGGCGGCATTCGGGTCGTGGGTGACCATGACGATCGTCTGACCGAAGTCGTCGACGCTGGTGCGCAGGAAGCGCAGCACCTCGGCGCTCGACCGCGTGTCGAGGTTGCCGGTGGGCTCGTCGGCGAAGACGACCTCGGGCCGGGAGGCCAGGGCGCGGGCGCAGGCGACGCGCTGCTGCTGGCCGCCGGACAGCTCGGTCGGCTTGTGGCCGAGCCGGTCACGCAGGTTCAGCACGTCGATGATGCGGCGCAGCCACTCCGGGTCGGCCTTGGTGCCGGCGATGGCCGCCGGGAGCGTGATGTTCTCCTCGGCCGTCAGCGTCGGCAGCAGGTTGAACTGCTGGAAGATGAAGCCGATCTTGTCGCGGCGGAGCTTGGTGAGGGCCTTGTCGCCCAGGCCGGTGATGGTGGTGCCGCCGATGGCGACGGTGCCGCGGTCGGTGGTGTCGAGGCCGGCCAGGCAGTGCATGAGCGTCGACTTGCCCGAGCCCGAGGGGCCCATGATGGCGGTGAACGCGCCGGAGCTGAACTCGACTGAGACGTCGCGGAGCGCGACGACCTGCGCCTCGCCCGAACCGTAGGCTTTCCAGACGCCTTGGGCTGAGACGGCGGTGGTCTTGACAGGGGATGCGGTGGACACGACGCTCTCTCTTTCGATGATGGTGGCGGTGTTCCGTAGGATGAAGTTAAGTGACATCGATGCATCAGATTATGACATCATACATGATGTCAAATAGCATCGTGGTACTCATCTGATCATGGCTCGACCCTATGGGACCGGCCGAACCCGTGCATCCGCTTTGAGAACGGTCTTGTTCTCCGACCTGAGTCGGAGGCAGGGGTACCCGAGTACGACCCGTCGGACGAGGCCGAAGGGCGGCAATCGGAAAAGCCGGTGCGCCGCTCGGCGAGCGGCGCACCGGCGAGGAACCCCGGATCCCTTACTGCCCCGGTCTGACCAGGCCGCTCTCGTAGGCCAGCACGACCGCCTGGACCCGGTCGCGCACGCCCAGCTTCGTCAGCAGGTGCCCCACGTGGGTCTTGACGGTCGTCTCGCCGACGGTGAGGGAGTCGGCGATCTCGGCGTTGGTGAGCCCCTTGGCCAGCAGCATCAGCACCTCGCGCTCGCGGGCGGTCAGCGCCTCGAGCACCGCGGGAGTCCCGTCGTTCTCCGGCCGGTGGTGCTCGGCGAAGCGGCCGAGCAGGGTCGAGAGGATGTGGGGTGCCACCACGGCCCCGCCGCGGTGGACGGTGCGGATGGCCTCGACCAGGTCGGCCGCCGGAGCGTCCTTGGTGAGGAACCCGGCCGCACCCGCACGGAGCGCCCCGACCACGTACTCGTCAAGGTCGAATGTGGTCAATACCAGCACTCTGGTCTTGAGTGACGCCTCGACGATGTCGGATGTGGCGGCCACGCCGTCGCGCCGCGGCATGCGGATGTCCATGAGCACGACGTCGGGCACCAGGCGCCGCGTGAGCTCGAACGCCTCGACCCCGTCGGAGGCCTCCCCGACGATGTCGATGTCCGGCTCGGCGCCGAGCACCATCTTGAATCCGGCGCGCAGCAGCTGCTGGTCGTCGACCAGCAGCAGTCGGATGGGACGTTCGCTCATTGACTCGCTCCCTGCAGATGGGCGTTCTTGGGGAATCTGGCCTCCACAAGGTAGCCTCCGCCCGGTTGCGGCCCCGCCTGGAGCGAGCCCCCGTACAGCGTGGCGCGCTCGCGCATGCCGATCAGTCCGTGCCCGCCGCTGAAGTGCGTGATCACCGGCGCCCCCCGGCCGGAGTCGCCGATCGAGACGCGGAACTCCTCCTGCCCGTAGTCGACCACGACGCCCGCCTTCGCCTTCGGTCCGGCGTGCTTGATCGTGTTGGTCAGCGCCTCCTGCACGATCCGGTAGACCGCCAGGCTCACCCCGGTCGGCAGCGGGTACTCCTCGCCGCGGACGCTGTAGCGCACCGGCAGCCCGGCGTCCTTGGTCTGCGCGACCAGCGCCCGCAGCGAGTCGACCGTCGGCTGCGGCTCGAGATCGGCGCTGTCGGGCTCCTCCTGGCCGCTGCGCAGCACGGTGAGGATGTCGCGCATCTCCCGCAGGGCGGTGCGGGCGGTCTGGTTGACCGTCGCCAGCGCCTCCTCTGCCGCGTCGGGGTTCGTGCGCAGGACCCGCTTGGCGCCCTCGGACATGACGCCGATGACCGAGATGTGATGGGCCACCACGTCATGCAGCTCGCGGGCGATCCGGCGCTGCTCGTCGGCCACGGCCTGCGCCGCGAGCGCCTCCCGGCTCTCCTCCGCGACGCGGGCCCGGTCGGCGAGCTCCTCGAACTTCAGCCGCCGGTTGCGCATCACGAATCCGATCCAGAACACCGTGGCGGCCATGACCGTGTTCAGCAGGACCAGGATCGAGCGGGTCGCCGGGGCGGCGTCGGCGGCCGAGACGAAGTAGACGAGCAGGTGCACCGGAAACCACATGGCCGCGGCGGCCGCGACCGCGCGATGGAAGGGCAGGTGGGCCGCGACGGTGTAGGTCAGGACGAAGAAGCCGATCCCGGCGTCGGCCGTCAGTATCCACTGGTCGGTGACGACCGCGGCCAACAAGATCGCCAGGGACAGCAGGATGGCGCCCCACGGCCATTTGCGCCGGATCGCGATCGGGGAGAAGGGAACCGCCAGCAGCGCCGCGTCGATCCAGCGGAAGTGAAGCTCCGGAGTGATCTGCGTGCCGACCCCGTACGACATGATGTAGGTGACGGCCAGGGCCGCCGCGAACAGTGAGTCGGCGAGCAGCGGGCGCTGCTGGAGCCAGCGACGCAGACGTTGGAATCGAGTGGCGACTTGCACGTTCCCACGGTATCGGCTCAGCGCCCCGTCCTCATCGAACGCGAGGACGACAACCGTCTCCGCCTCAAGTAGGAGGCATCTCCAGGCCGGGCAGGACCGTCGGCAGCGGATAGTTCGGCGGCTCGCCGCCGAACTCGGGGCACAGCTTCTGGTGGGCGCACCAGCCGCACAGCTTCGACTGCTGGGGCCGGAACTGACCGGTGGCGATCGCCTCGCGCATCGTCGCCCACAGCGCCTTGAGGCCCTTCTCGAAGCCCTCGAGCTCGTCCTGCGTGGGGGAGTAGTCGAGGAAGCGGCCGTCGCCGAGGTACATCAGCCGCAGCAGCTTCGGGATCGTCCCCCGCGTGCGCCACCACACCAGCGCGTAGAACTTCATCTGGAAGATCGGCTTCTCGGAGTACCGCTCGGGCGGGCGCCGACCGGTCTTGTAGTCGACCAGGCGCACCAGGCCGTCCCCGTTGACGTCGGCGCGGTCGATGAAGCCCTTGAGCTGGGTGCCGTCGTCGAGCGTGGTCGTCACCAGGCACTCGGTGCGGTGTGGCTCCAGCCGGGTCGGGTCCTCCATGCTGAAGTAGGTCTCGACCAGGCGCCGCACGCCCCGCAGCCACGACGACTCGTCGTCCAGACCGCTGAACAGCTCGGAGACGTCCTCGCCGGCCTGGAGCTTCGCCCATTCGGGCTCGATCAGGGCCAGCGCCTCCTCGGGGGTGCGCCTGCCCGCCTCGACCTCGTAGAGGCGCTCCAGGACCGAGTGGACCAGCGTCCCCTGCACCTGCGCCTTCGAGGGCGGCTCGGGCAACCGGTCGACCGCGCGGAACCGGTACAGCAGCGGACACTGCTGGAAGTCGAGGGCGCGCGAGGGCGACAACTGGGTCGGGCGAGTGGCCTGCGGCATCTTTCGAGCATAGGTCGCGCGCACTCGGCGCCGCGAGGCGGCGTCCCGCCGCAGACAAGAAACATAACGCGTGTACTGTTTGATTCATGACCGCCGACTCCGCATCGCCGACCGAGCCGTCCAGGTCCTTCGGTCAGGCCGCCGATCTCTACGATTCCATCCGCCCCTCCTATCCCGCCGACGCGATCGAGTGGATGCTCGGCGACCGGCCCCGCGACGTCGTCGACGTCGGCGCCGGCACCGGACTGCTCACCAGGGGCCTCATCGCCGCCGGGCACCGCGTCACCGCCGTCGAACCCGACCCGCAGATGCTCGACAAGCTCATCGCCGCCAGCCTCGGCCTCGCCGCCGGGCACCGCGGCGAGGCCGAGGCCCTCCCGCTCCCCGACGCCTCGGCCGACGCGATCACGGCCGGGCAGTCCTTCCACTGGTTCGACCGCGAACGGGCTCTGCCCGAGCTCCGCCGCGTCCTGCGGCCCGGCGGCGTGCTCGCCCCGATCTGGAACGTCCGCGACGAGTCGGTCCCGTGGGTGGCGGCGCTCTCGGAGATCGTCGGCTCCTCCAAAGGCGAGATCGCCGCGCGGGGACCCGCCGATCCGGACTACTTCGGTCCGCTCTTCGCCGAGCCGGAGACCCGGACCTTCCGCTACGAGAAGCCCTTCGACGGCCCCGGCCTCATCCGCCTCGTCCAGTCCCGCTCCTACTACCTCACCGCCGACGACCGGCGCCGCCGCGAGCTGCTCGCCGGGATCGAAGACCTCATCGCGAACCACCCGCAGCTCGCCGGCCGGGACGTCTTCGCGATGCCGTACGAGACCCAGGCCTTCCGCGTCCGCCTCTCCTCCTGACGGACAGGCGCCGGCGGCCCGCCTCCGCTCGACTGAGCGTGGCGAGCCGCCGGCGCATCACGAGCCGCGACATTCCTCCGCGGCGCCCTACACGTCCACCCGCGAGCGCCCGTGCCGGTTCGCCGGCCGGGCCAGCCCGTAGTGGTCGCGCAGGGTCGTACCGGTGTACTCGGTGCGGAACAGGCCGCGCGCCTGCAGGATCGGCACGACCTGGTCGACGAAGGCCGCCAGGCCCGACGGCAGGACCGCGGGCATGATGTTGAACCCGTCGGCCGCGCCCGCGTCGAACCACTCGACGACGGCGTCGGCGACCTGCTCGGCGGTGCCGGTGAAGGTCCGGTGGCCCCGCCCGCCGCCGAGGCGCCCGATCAGCTCGCGGACGGTCAGGCGCTCGCGTCGGGCCAGCTCCACGATCAGCGTGAAGCGGCTCTTGGCGCCCTCGATCTCGTCCTCGCTCGGCAGGTGCTCCGGCAGCTCGGCGTCGAGCCGCAGTTCCGAGGGGTCGAGGCCGAGCTGCCGGGCCAGCTGGTCCTTGGCGTACTCGGGGACGATGAGCCGGTCGAGCTCGGCCTCCAGCTCCCGAGCCTCCGCCTCGGTGGCGCCCAGGACCGGGACGATTCCCGGCAGGACCAGCACACCGCCGGGGTCCCTTCCGGCCCGGCGCGCCCGCTGCTTGACGTCGGCGTAGAACGCCTTCGCGTCCGCGAGGGTCTGCTGGGCGGTGAAGACCGCCTCGGCGTGCGCGGCCGCGAACGCCCTGCCGTCCTCCGAGGAGCCCGCCTGGACCAGGACCGGGTGGCCCTGCGGCGAGCGGGGCACGTTGAGCGCCCCCGCCACCTGGAAGTGCTCACCCTCGTGCGCCGCCGGATAGAGCAGGCGCTGGTCGCCCCACGTGCCGGAGGCCTTGTCGGCCAGGACGGCCTCGTCGTCCCAGGAGTCCCAGAGCTTCTTGGACACCTCCAGGAACTCCTCGGCCCGCGCGTAGCGCTCGGCGTGGCTCGGCAGCGTGTCGCGGTTGAAGTTCTGCGCCGCGGCCAGCGTGGCGGTGGTGACGATGTTCCACCCCGCCCGGCCGCCCGAGACGTGGTCGACCGAGGCGAAGCGTCGCGCGAGGTTGTAGGGGTCGTTGTACGTCGTCGACGCCGTCGCGATCAGGCCGATGCGCGTCGTGGCGGCGGCGAGCGCGGTGAGCACCACGGTCGGCTCCAGCGAACCGGAGGGCCGCCTGCCGATGTCGCCCCACAGCGCGGGCGAGTCGGCGAAGAACACCGAGTCGAGCCGGCCGCGCTCGGCGATGCGCGCCAGGTTCCGGTAGTGCTCGATCGAGGTCGTCGCGTACGGGTCGGACTCGGGCAGCCGCCACGACGCCTCGTGGTGGCCGGTGCTCATCAAGAACGCGTTGAGATGCAGTTGACGTGGGCGGCTCATGCTGCCTCCTCATCGGATCGCGGCCCGCCGACGCCGAGCGCGGCGAGCAGTTCGGTTCGGATCGCGGCGAAGCGCGGATCGGACGGGTCCCTGGGGGCCTCGATGTCGATCCGCAGTTCGGTGCCGATGCGTCCGGCGTCGAGGACCAGGACGCGGTCGGCGAGCACGACGGCCTCGTCGACGTCGTGGGTGACCAGCACGATCGCGGGCCGGTGCCGTTCGTGCAGGGCCCGCAGCAGGCCGTGCATCCTGATGCGGGTCAGCGCGTCGAGCGCGCCGAACGGCTCGTCGGCGAGCAGCAGCTGCGGCTCCCTGACCAGCGAGCGGGCCAGTGCGACCCGCTGCTGCTCGCCGCCGGAGAGCCGGCCCGGCCAGGCGCGCTCACGCCCGGCCAGGCCGACCTCGGCCAGCGCTTCACGGCCCTTGGTGCGAGCGCCGCCGCCGCGCAGGCCGAGGACGACATTGGTGAGGACGCGCTGCCACGGCAGCAGCCGCGAGTCCTGGAAGACGACCGAGATCTGCTCGGGCACGTCGATCTCGCCCGAGCCGGCGACGCCGTCGTCGAGCCCGGCGAGCGCGCGCAGCAGGGTGGACTTCCCCGAGCCGCTGCGGCCCAGCAGGACCACGAACTCGCCCGGCTCGACCTCCAGATCGAGGCCGTCGAGCACCGCGCGGCCCTCGAAGGAGCGCGTCAGGCCCCTGGTGCGCACGCTGGTCGTCTCGGTCAGTCCTCGAGTGTGCGTCGCCATGACAGGGCCCTCCTCTGCACGATGCGGACGATGCCGTCGGATATCAGGCCGAGCAGGCCGTACAGGACCAGGCCGACGATGATGACGTCGGTCTGTCCGTAGGAGCCGGCCAGCTGCATCATGTAGCCGATGCCGTTGGTGGCGTTGACCTGTTCGACCACGACCAGCGACAGCCAGGCGGAGGTGACGGCGAATCGCATGCCCAGCAGGAATCCCGGGAGCGCCCCGGGCAGGATCACCCTGCCGATGAACGCGCCGTGGCCCAGCCGCACGGTCTCCGACAGCTCGGCGTAGCGGCTGTCGATACTGCGCAGGCCGTTGTGCGTGTGGATGTAGATCGGGATGAGCACGCCCAAGGCGATGGTGATGATCTTCATGCGCTCGTCGATGCCGAACCACAGCAGCAGCAGCGGCAGGAGCGCGAGGTTGGGGATGGACCGCTTGATCTGGACGGGGCCGTCGACGATCGCCTCGCCGATACGGCTCAGGCCCGACACGAGGGCCAGCGCCACTCCGGCGGCGACGCCGAAGACCAGGCCGATCGCGAAGCGCTGGGCCGAGACCAGCAGATCGGCGCCGAGCCGCCCGGAGGAGATCAGCTCGGCGGCGGTCTGGGCGATGGTCCACGGCGCGGGCAGGAATCGCGGATCGATCCAGCCCTGGGCCGAACCGAGGAACCAGATGCCGAGCAGCAGCAGCGGCCCGATGAGGAATCCGGCCGGGATCGGTGTGCCGGGACCGAGGCGGCGCCGGGCGCGGGCCCGTCCTTCCGCGGGCCGCGGGCGCCCGACGTCCCCCGGCTCCGCCTCGGCTCCGGCTCCGCGGTGCTCCGTCTCCGCGGGTTTCAGTGCGGTCATTGCGCGGCCTCCGCACCGGCTCGCGATGCGATGCCGTCGGCCGCGAGCGTCTCGAAGCGGCGGTCGTAGAGCTCGTCGGTGTCCAGCACGGGCCGGTCGGTGCCCTCGGCGACGATGGCGATCGTCTCCTCGTGGCGCGCGATGCCCTCGGTCCAGTCGGCGGGGACGTCGGGTTCGCCGGTGCGGTCGAAGAGGTATTCGCCGTCCTCGTAGGGCAGCCCCTCGCGCTCGACGTAGTAGCCCTGGATCCACTCCTCGCGGTGCTCCCAGGCCCAGACCTTGGCGACGCCCCACAGCGAGACGTACTCGGCGATCGCGGCGGCTTTGTCGGCGTTCTGGAGCGTCTCGGTCTCGGAGTAGAGCAGCCACGGGTCGTCTCGCAGGCCGTGCGGGATCGTGCTCGCGCCGTCGGAGGCGAACTTGTTGAGGTAGGACCGCACCTGGGTGCCGCCGATGGGGGCGACGTCGATCTCGCCGCCGGCCAGCGCGTTGGAGTACGCGTCGCTGTTGGAGGGCAGCTCGACCAGTTCGACGTCGTCCTGGGTGAGCCCGGCCTTGTCCAGCACTCGCAGGATCAGCGCCCCCTGCGCCTGGCCGGGGGAGAACGCGATCCGCTTGCCCTCCAGGTCGGCCAGTTCGGTGACGTCGACGCCGGGGGCGATGCCCAGGTCGTAGACCGGGTGCTCGAGGGGGTCGACGCGGTACGAGGTGGCGACGATCTTGCTCGGCAGTCCGGTCCAGTTCGCCTGGAGCGGCGGGATGTCGGCCACCGCGCCGAGGTCGAGCGCTCCGGCCCGGAACGCCTCCTGCGTCTTGGGTCCGCCGGAGATGTTGGCGAACTGGACTTCGAAGGTGAGTTCGTCGATCAGCCCCGACAGCTCGAGGGCGACCTGCGTCTGCGGGTCGCCGACGATAAGGCGCGTCCCGTCGGGGACCTCTTGCGGCAGCGCCGCGTCGAGCGCGAGCGTCGGCCCGGTGTCCTCCTCGGCGCATGCGGCCAAGGACGCCGCGGCGAGGACGGGTGGGACGGTGAGCAGCGTTCGGCGGCTCAGTTCGGCTTGCATTGGATACGGCCTTTCGTGGAGGCGGGGTGGGGTGTCAGTCGATGGGGGCGGCGGCGCAGTAGGCGCCCGCGTGGTAGACCAGCGGGTCGCGGATACCTGCTTCGACGTCGGTGACCAGCGCGATGATCAGGCGGTGGTCACCGGCCTCGATGCGCTCGCGGACGAGTGCCCGCAGGTGCGCCGGGGCCTCGTCCAGGACCGGCTCCCCGGTCTCCAGCCGCGACCACAGTGTCGGGTGGGCGAAGCGGTCGATGCCGCTGGTGGCGAACCGGTCGGCGATGGCGTGCTGCCCGGCGGCCAGGAGGTTGACCGTGACGCTGGAGGCCTCGCGGAAGGTCGGCCAGGCCGACGAGCCGGTGGCGATCGCGAAGGAGATCAGCGGCGGCCGCATCGACAGCGATGTCAGGGACGTGGCGGTGAAGCCGGCGGGGCCCGCTCCGGCGTCGGCGCACACGACGGCGACGCCCGCAGGGTGGGTGCGGAAGAGCGCGCGGAAGTCGTCGGCGGCGACACCCGGTGCCTCGGGGAGCGGCGCGGTCTCGGTCGGCGCGGTCATACCCGTGCCTCCACCGACGAGCGGCCGAGCGCGAGGGCCAGGTCGGGCAGGTGGCGCTCGACCCACTGCCGGACCAGCCGCGGCAGGTCGCCGTACTGCGACTCCTCGAGCACGAGGGAGGGGACGGGCAGTCGCCCGCCCAGTTCGGCCAGGACGGGCCGCAGATGCAGATCGGCCAGCAGCCGGTGCGGGGCCGAGCCGGCGATCGTCACCGGGACGACCGCGGTGCCCGCCAGGGAGGCGGGCGGCAGCTGGTCGAGGAAGAGCTTGAGCAGGCCGGTGTAGCTGGCCTTGTAGACCGGTGTGCCGACGACGAGGATGTCGCTGGCGCCGACCTGGACGACGGCGCGCTCGAGGCCGTCGTGCGGCGGTTCGATGCCGTGGCGGTAGAGCTCGGCGAGGTCGATCGAGGAGGCGTCCCTCGGGGTGTCGAGTCCGTCGGCGATCGCCCCCGCAAGCGTCTCGGATGCTGAGAGCGTCCTGGAGAGGCGTCGCGGATTGCCGACCAATGTGGTCACTGTGATGATGGCGTTCACGTTGGTGCCCTTGCGGTGTGTGTTCGGATTCACGTGCGGCGTCCACGCGGCAGGTGCGGACCTGCCGCGGCGGCGGGGAATCGGAGAAGGCGGCCCTGGCCTGGGCTGCGAAGGCGCGTCGACGGCTCGGAGCGGCGGCGATGCCGCGAGGCGGCCGGGCTAGCGCATGGAACGGCGACGACAGATGGCGCTCGCGGCGCGCATCTGATCGATCTCGCGCCGCCGCGTGAGTTCGCTGGCGGGCTTCATGGGGACAACGATAGCAGTATTCCCATCGGAATAATAGGAATTCCTGCATGATGGGAACACGGCCTTGCGTCTCGTCACGACCGAGGGCCTCGGCGCACCCCGCATGCCCAGCGCCTCAAGCCGGTCGGAGGCCGCACGGCCAGGTCCGCGCCGTCTGAGCGCCGACGGCGGCCGCCTGTGAGCGACGCGGCATCGTCCCGGGCCCGGCGGGGCCGGCCTCCCCGGTAGCCTTCATAGCGCTCATCACGACGTCATCGGGTCGACCAGGGGATTCATGCGTTCCAAGCAAGGCGTGCCGCCGTTCCGCCGCTCCGGGTTCACCCTGTGCCGCCTCCGCGGCATCCCCATCGTGCTCGGCTACACCTGGCTGCTGCTCGCCGCCATGGTCATCGCCGTCTACGCGCCGATCGTGCGCCGCTCGGTCCCCGGCATCGGCGAGGGCACCTCCTACCTCGTCGCCGCGCTCTTCGCGCTCACGCTGCTCGCCTCGGTCTTCCTCCACGAGCTCGGCCACGCCCTGGTGAGCCTGCGCTCGGGGATAGGGGTGCGCCAGATCAACCTCGACGCCCTCGGCGGCTTCACCGAGATGGACCGCGAGTCCCATCGCCCGGGCACCGCCGCGGCCATCGCCCTGGCCGGACCGGCCGTCTCGGCCGTCCTCGGCCTCGCCGGCCTGGCCGCCCTCGCCGTGACCGAGCCCGGTTCCCTGCCCTGGCAGCTGGCCTTCCAGGTGTGCGTCGCCAACCTCCTGGTCGCCGCCTACAACCTCCTGCCCGGCCTGCCGCTCGACGGCGGCAAGGCCCTCCAGGCGGCCATCTGGGCGGCCACCGGCGACAGGTGGACCGGCTACCGCTTCGCCGGGTGGGCCGGGCGGGGCGTCGCCGTCGCCACCGCCGGCGTCGGGCTCTGGCTCTTCGCGGGCCGCTGGTTCAGCTGGCTCGGTCTCATCCTGCTCGCCCTGGTCGCCTTCGAGCTGTGGCGGGGCGCCACGGCGGCGATCCGGGCCGGCGCCATGGGCCCGAAGATCAGCGGCCTCGACGCCGCCGCGCTGGCCCGCCCGGTGGCCGTCGTGCCCGCCGACGCCACTCTCGGCGCGGCCCTCGCCGCCGCCGCGGGCCGCGAGGTCGTGGCCGTCGCCGAGCAGCCGGTCGGCGTCCTCGACCGCGCCGCAGCCGAGGCCGTCCCCGAGGACAAGATCCCCTCGATGCCGCTGGCGGGGCTGCTGCGCTCGGCGGGGGGCGTCCCCGCCATCGACGCGGGCCTGCGCGGCCAGGCCCTGGTCGACGCCATCGGGCGAGGCCGCGCCGAGGAGTACTTCGTCCTCGACGAGGGCCGCCTGACAGGACTGCTCTACACCGCCGACGTGGTCCGGGCCCTTCGCTAAGATGCTTCGGGCCTATCCGAAGGAGAGACTGTGCAAGACGTGCTCAAGGCGGGCGACCGCGTCCAACTGACCGACGCGAAGGGCCGCAAGGCCACCATCACCCTCGCCGAAGGTGGCGTATACCACACCCATCGGGGCCAGATCCTCCACGACGACCTCATCGGCCGGCCCGACGGCGTCACCGCGACCTCCTCGGGCGGCACCTCCTACCTGGCGCTGCGCCCGCTCCTGCCCGACTACGGGCTCTCGATGCGGCGCGGGGCGCAGGTCATCTACCCCAAGGACATCGCCCAGATCATCACCTTCGGCGACATCTACCCCGGCGCGCGCGTCGTCGAGGCCGGCGCGGGCTCCGGCGCGCTGACCAACTGGCTGCTGCGCTCGGTGGGCCCCGAGGGCCACGTCCACTCCTGGGAGCTGCGCGAGGACTTCGCCGAGATCGCCCGCCAGAACGTCGCCGGCTGGTACGGGAAGCAGCCCGACAACTGGACGCTGACCGTCGGCGACGTCGCCGAGGCCGACGTCGAGCCGGTCGACCGCGTCGTGCTCGACATGCTCAGCCCGTGGGAAGCACTGGACACTGTGGAGCGGATTCTGCGGCCCGGCGGCGTGTTCGTCGGCTACATCGCGACCACCACGCAGATGTCGGAGCTCGTCGAGGCCCTGCGCGAACGCAAGACCTTCACCGAGCCCGAGGCCTGGGAGACGCTCCTGCGCGGATGGCACCTCGAGGGCCTGGCCGTGCGCCCGGACCACCGCATGGTCGCCCACACCGCGTTCCTGGTCTGCGCCAGGAGGCTCGCGCCCGGCACCGTCGCCCCGGCGCGGAAGTACAAGCCCTCCAAGGGCCAGCAGGCCCTGCGCGAGCGCAACGCCCGCCGCGCCGGGACCGAGGGCGACGCTCCCGGAGTCTGAGACCGGTCCTATTCGGCGCCCGGCCCGGCCACGGGCGTCCGGTCGGCGCGGTCGCGAACGTAGATGCACTCACCGGGGCAGTCGTGAGCCGCGTTCACAATGTCCAGACGGCGGTGCTCCGGCACGGCCGCTTGCGAACCCTCCGTGGTCAACAGGTCACCCTGAGCGTTCTTCACATAAGCCAGGCCGTCGATGTCGAATTCGAAGACGTCGGGCGCGTACTGGACGCACAAACCGTCGCCTGTGCAGGCATCCTGGTCGATCGACACCTCGAGTTCACTTTCGCTGACGCCTGCGGAAGCGTCGATGTGTTCAGCCTCAGCCATGTCCCCCACATTAATTGCCGCGAAGAACCTGGCGCAATGTCGGTGTCGAGTCTTACTATTGGCGTCCCCAGCCAGCTACGGTTGGAGTAGGAACCTCACTCGGGAGGTGTGATCCGTGGCACGAAGCAATGATGACCGTCGACAGGGACTGGGCCGGGACTCAGAGCACGACGAACTGTCAGGACAGGTCGAAGAGCTCCAAGAGGAACTGGCCGCGGCTCGCCGTCGACTCACCGAAACGCCCCGACACGTCCACATTCTGGAAGAGCGGCTCGCAGCCGCCCAATCCCAGATCGACCGGCTGTCGGAGCAGAACGAGCGGCTCGTGGCGACCCTCAAAGAGGCCCGCGAGCAGATCGTCTCGCTGAAAGAGGAAATCGACCGGCTCGCACAGCCGCCGTCCGGTTACGGCGTGTTCTTGGGAGCCCGTGAGGACGGCACCGTCGACGTCTTCACGTCCGGGAGGAAGTTCCGTGTGGCGCTCGCTCCGTCCATCGACGCCGACGAGCTCGAACGCGGGCAGGAAGTCCTGCTCAACGACGCCATGAACGTCGTCGAGGTGCTCCAGTACGAGCGCATCGGCGAGGTCGTGACGCTCAAGGAGCTGATCGAGACCGCCGACGGCGGTCCGCCGGACCGGGCGCTGGTGACCAGCCACGCCGACGAGGAGCGGGTCGTGCTCCTGTCGGACGCGCTGATGAACCAGCCGCTGCGCGCCGGCGACTCGATCATGATCGAGCCGCGCGCCGGCTACGCCTACGAGCGCATCCAGAAGAGCGAGGTCGAAGAGCTCGTACTCGAAGAGGTCCCCGACGTCGACTACTACGACATCGGCGGCCTCGACGGCCAGATCGAGCTCATCCGGGACGCCGTCGAGCTGCCGTTCCTGCACGCCGACCTGTTCCGCGAGCACGAGCTGCGCGCCCCCAAGGGCGTGCTGCTGTACGGCCCCCCCGGCTGCGGCAAGACGCTCATCGCCAAGGCCGTCGCCAACTCGCTGGCCAAGAAGGTCGCCGAGATGCGCGGCGAGGAGGCCTCGACGAAGAGCTACTTCCTCAACATCAAGGGCCCCGAGCTGCTGAACAAGTACGTCGGCGAGACCGAGCGGCACATCCGCCTGGTCTTCCAGCGCGCCCGCGAGAAGGCCTCCGAGGGCATGCCGGTCATCGTGTTCTTCGACGAGATGGACTCCATCTTCCGCACCCGCGGATCCGGGGTCTCCTCGGACGTGGAGAACACCATCGTCCCGCAGCTGCTCTCGGAGATCGACGGCGTCGAGGGCCTGGAGAACGTCATCGTCATCGGGGCCTCGAACCGCGAGGACATGATCGACCCGGCGATCCTGCGGCCCGGCCGCCTCGACGTCAAGATCAAGATCGAGCGGCCCGACGCCGAGTCGGCCAAGGACATCTTCTCGAAGTACATCACCGCCAAGCTGCCGCTGCACGCCGACGACCTCGCCGAGCACGACAAGGACCGCGACGCGACGGTCTCGTCGATGATCCAGGCGGTGGTCGAGCGGATGTACTCCGAGGTCGAGGAGAACCGCTTCCTGGAGGTCACCTACGCCGACGGCGACAAGGAGGTCCTGTACTTCAAGGACTTCAACTCCGGCGCCATGATCGAGAACATCGTGGCCCGGGCCAAGAAGATGGCGATCAAGGACTTCCTGACCTCGCAGTCCAAGGGCCTGCGGCTCACCCACCTGATCGACGCCACCGTCGACGAGTTCCGCGAGAACGAGGACCTGCCGAACACCACCAACCCCGACGACTGGGCGCGGATCTCCGGCAAGAAGGGCGAGCGGATCGTCTACATCCGCACGCTCGTCTCCGGCAAGGGCTCCGACTCCGGACGCAGCATCGACACCGTGTCGAACACGGGGCAGTACCTGTAAGCACCGACCGAGTGAGCCGACGGGGCGGCGGGCTATCCCGCCGCCCCGTCGGCGTCCCCGGGGACCCGCAGGATCACCAGGGACAGGTCGTCGACGCGCTGGAAGCCGCCCTTGTTGAAGTCCGCGCGCAGCAGCGCCCGGAGCCGGTGCGGCTCGCGGTGCCCGGCGGCGACGTGCCCGTTGAGGTACGACGTCAGCGGGAACGCCCGGCCGCCCTTGTCGCGGGCCTCGACCAGCCCGTCGGTGAAGGCCACGACCAGGTCGCCGGGGGACAGCGGCACCTCCAGTACCTCCGCCGAGGGGGGCCCGAGCGTCGCCAGCCCCAGCGGCGGTCGCGGCTTGACCTCCAGCGGCTTCGCCGTGTGGTGGACCAGCAGCGGGGCCGGGTGCCCGCACAGCACGACCCGCACCACCGCCTCGCCAGGCGGGATCTCGATGAGCGCGGCCGTGGCGAAGGTCTGGTCCCACTCGCCGCGGTCCCGGTTGTCCAGGCCGACCCGTCGCTCCAGGCGGCCCGACAGCGACCACAGGTCGGCGTCGTCGAGGACGCCCTCGCGGAAGCTCCCCAGCAGCGCCTCGGTGACCCTCACTGTGGTCAGATCGTGCCCCTGGACGTCGCCGACGACCGCCCTGAGGCCGTACTCGGTGCACTGGACGTCGAAGAAGTCCCCGCCGACCAGGCCCGGACTGCCCTCAGGCGTCCGGTAGACCGAGGCGACCTCGAAGGTCCCGATCCGCTCGGGCAGCTCCGGCATGATCGCGCGCTGCGTCGTCTCGGCGACGCTGGTCATGTCCAGCAGGCGCAGGACGACCCGGTCCCTGATCCACGCCAGTCCCACCGACAGGCCGCCCACGGCGACCGCCGCGCCGACGTCCGGCCAGCCGCTGGCCGTGATCGGCAGTAGGCCGAGCGCTTCCGCGCCCGAGGCGACGAACAGGCACACCGCGACAGCGGCCACCGCGGTCGGGACCGGCCCGTTGACCAGCGCCGTCAGCGCCGGGAACGCGAAGATCAGGTAGGCGTAGCGCAGCAAGACCGGATCGAGCAGCATCAGCGGCACCGGCACGAGCGCGACCAGGGGCAGCAGCCGCAGCCAGAGCACTGCGCTCGGGTCGCCGCCGGTCATGCGGTTCAACAGGTTTCCGCTCTTCAGGTAGGACCTGGTCGCCCCCTGGTCCGCCTGCGGTTCGCCACTTCTGCCCATCGGGCTGATCGTATGCGGCATAGGAGGATCGAATGGCCGGAACGGGAATACCGCAGTTCGCAGGCACTGCGGGCCCGCATGGAGGGCACAAATTCGATTGGAAGCCGCTGGAAGGGGCGGATGCGCCGAAGAACCGACTACGCTCGAAGATATGACCGTACGCCGCATCATGGGCACTGAGATCGAATACGGGATCAGCGTGCCCGGCCAGCCGGGGGCCAACCCGATGGTGACCTCCTCCCAGATCGTCAACGCCTACGCCGCCCGCCCGGAGCTGTCGAAAGGCGGACGGGCGCGGTGGGACTACGAGGAGGAGACGCCCCTGCGCGACGCGCGCGGCTTCACCTACACCGGGGCGCTGTACGACCCGGCCGAGAACCTGGCCGACGAGGACACCGGCCTCGCCAACGTCATCCTCACCAACGGCGCCCGGCTGTACGTCGACCACGCCCACCCCGAGTACTCCACGCCCGAGGTCACCAACCCGCGCGAGGCCGTCCTGTTCGACAAGGCCGGCGAGATGACCATGGCCGAGGCCGCCCACCGGGCCGCCCACACGCCGGGCATCGGGCCGATCAACCTGTACAAGAACAACACCGACAACAAGGGCGCCTCGTACGGTGCGCACGAGAACTACCTCATGTCGCGCCAGACGCCGTTCGCCGACATCGTCGCCCATTTCACGCCGTTCCTGGTCACCCGCCAGGTCTTCTGCGGAGCCGGGCGCATCGGCATCGGCCAGGACGCCGCCGAGTCGGGCTTCCAGGTCTCGCAGCGCGCCGACTTCTTCGAAGTCGAGGTGGGCCTGGAGACCACCTTGAAGCGTCCGATCATCAACACCCGCGACGAGCCGCACGCCGACGCCGAGCGGTACAGGCGCCTCCACGTCATCATCGGCGACGCCAACCTCGCCGAGAACGCCACGTTCCTCAAGGTCGGGACCGCCTCGATCGTGCTGGCGATGATCGAGGCCGGCGTCTTCGACGGCTCCCTGGCCATCAGCGAGCCGGTCGCCGAGCTGCGCGCGGTCAGCCACGACCCGAGCCTGACGCACAAGATCGAGCTGCGCGGCGGCAAGCGGATGACCGCCGTCGAGTTGCAACAGTCGATCCTGGAGCAGGCCGAGGACTACTGCGGCAGCGACTGCGACCCCGACACGCGCGAAGTGCTCGACAAATGGGCGTTCGTGCTCGACGCTCTGGCGCGCGATCCGTCCGAGCTGGACGACATGCTCGACTGGCCCGCGAAGCTGGCGCTGCTCGAACGCTACCGGGACCGCGAGAACCTCGACTGGGGTTCGGCGAAGCTCCAGGCCATCGACCTCCAGTACCACGACGTGCGGCCCGAGAAGGGCCTGTACCACCGCCTGGTGGCCCGAGGCAAGATGCAGCGGCTGCTGACCGACGCCGAGGTCATGGACGCCATGGTGGAGCCGCCGGCGGACACCAGGGCGTTCTTCAGGGGGCGGTGCCTGGCCCGATACCCCTCCGAGGTCGTTGCGGCGTCGTGGGACTCGGTCATCTTCGACGTCGGCGCGGACTCGCTGGTGCGGGTGCCCATGATGGAACCGGAGAAGGGCACCAAGGCGCACGTGGGGGAGCTGTTCGACCGCTGCGAGGCCGCCAAGGACCTGCTCGACGTCATCACCGCCGAGTGAGGCGGGCCCGCGACGTCCGAACGGAATCAGGCCTCCTGTGCGAAGTCCGACGCCGACGCGGCCGACAGCGGCGGGATCCCGCGGCGCTCGAGCAGCCCGTGGCCGCCGCGCCCGAACCGCCGAACGCGCTTTCACCGCCCATCGTCCGCGTCCCGCTTGTTCGCCCTGGGCGTAGCGCCGCACGTCTCCACCGCGTTGCCCCTGCGGCCCACGAGTCGCATGAGGCGACCGTCCGCGCCCGCGCGCCTGGTCAACCGTAGTCTTCCGGTCGCACTCCGTGCCGGATGGGACATGGGGGCGGCCATGCCGGAAACGGAATATTACGGGGCAGTACAGCGTCGTATCTGGCATGGTGTCGTACCTACGCGGTACCGTTTAGGCACCGTCGGTCGAAGGTAGAAGGGAAAAGCGATGGCAGCGAAGGACTCCGGCGGGCAGTCGCAGTCACAGCGGTCACGGCAGGACGCCGATGCCGAGGCCACCGAGGCCGCTGTCGACCCCGAGATTGCCGAGCGTCACGAAGAGATCACCGAGGAAGTAGACGACCTGCTCGACGAGATTGACGAAGTCCTGGAGACCAACTCCGAGGAATTCGTTCGTTCGTTCGTGCAAAAGGGCGGCCAGTAGAAGGCCCCCTGCCAATGGACATAGGGTTACCTGGTGTGCGGCACCGGCTGAACCAGTGGACGCCCCGCGAGTCTCGACGAGCGGATCCGCGGCCCACGGTCAGGTGCGGCGCACCAGGTGCTCTATAACCATCGACGGCCCTGCGGCCCGAGAGGCCCCGCAGTGCGGGCCGCGCTATTGAAATAGAAATAGGGAGGTCAAGTCGTGACAGGTGAAGGATTCCCAGGCAAGCTACCGAACGCGTATATGACGGCTGGAACCTCCTCATTCTCGGAGTTCCTGACACAGGTCGCCCCGGAACTGCTCCCGGGGCGGCGTCCACTGCCCCCGGGGGATTTCGCCCAGGTCAGTGCCCACGCCACCACGATCGTCGCGCTGAAGACCGCCGACGGCGTCGTGATGGCGGGCGACCGCCGGGCCACAATGGGCAATTACATCTCCAGCCGGGACATCGAGAAGGTCTTCCCCGCCGACGGCTACTCGCTCATCGGCATCGCGGGAACGGCCGGGCTCGGCATCGAGCTGGTCAAGCTCTACCAGCTCGAACTCGAACACTACGAGAAGATCGAAGGCGAACCGCTGACCTTGAGCGGCAAGGCCAACCGCCTCGCCACGATGCTCAGGGGCAACCTCGGCATCGCGCTCCAGGGGCTCGCCGTCGTCCCGCTGTTCGCCGGATTCGACGAAGACGCCCCCGAGCTCTCCCAGGCCGGCAAGATCTACAGCTTCGACGTCGTGGGCGGCATCTACGAGGAACGCGACTTCGACTCGATCGGCTCGGGCTCGATCTTCGCCAAGAGCGCCTTGAAGAAGCGCTTCCAGCGGGGCGTCTCCACCGAGGACGCCGTCAAGCTCGCCGTCGAATCGCTCTACGACGCCGCGGACGACGACTCCGCCACCGGCGGACCCGACCCCACCCGCGACCTCTACCCGGTGGTCATGACCGCCACGGCCGACGGCTCCAGACGCGTCGACGAGGCCACAGTGGCCGAGGTGGCCCGCGAGGTCATCGGATCCCGCACCGAGAACCCCTACGGCTGAGAGGAGCACGGACATGGGTATGCAGTTCTACACCAGTCCCGAGCAGATCATGCGGGACCGGGCCGAGTACGCCCGCAAGAACATCGCGCGCGGCCGCAATGTCGTCGTGCTGTCCTGCGCCGACGGCGTCCTCTTCGTCGCGGAGAACGTCTCCACCGCGCTGCACAAGCTCTACGAACTCTACGACCGCATCGGCTTCGCCGCGGTCGGCAAGTACAACGAGCTGGAGAACCTGCGCACCGCCGGCGTCCGGATGGCCGACCTCCGCGGCTACTCCTACGACCGCCGCGACGTCACCGCCGCCAGCCTCGCCAAGGCCTACGCCCAGACGCTCGGGGCGATCTTCTCGGAGCAGACCAAGCCGTTCGAGGTCGAGATCTGCGTCGCCGGCGTCGGAGGGGACGCGAAGGGCGACGAGCTCTACCGGCTCACCTTCGACGGCTCGATCTACGACGAGCCCGGCTACCTGGCCATGGGCGGTCAGGCCGAGCAGCTGGTCGAGATCCTCCGCGACGGGCACGACTTCGAAGCGCCCCTGGCCGACGCCTTCGCTCTGGCGCTCAGGGCGCTCACCTCCGGCGGTGAGAACGGCTCGCAGCGGGAGCTGACCACCGACGTGCTGGAGGTCGCGATGCTCGAGCGGGCCCGCCCCGGGCGGGTGTTCCGCCGCATCAGGGGCACCGCGCTCGAGGCGCTCATGCCGAGCGCCTCGAGTGACGAAACCGAAGAGGCGGGGGCCGACGAGGAGGGCCCCGACTCGACCGAGTCCTGACAAGAAGACGCCGTGTGCGGGTCGACCAGGCCCGCACACGGCGCCGCGGGCCACGCGAGAGCGAGGCTCCCCGACCGGCACGTCGACGCGAAACGCCGCCCGCCGGGCGGTAGCTTCAGTTCGACGCGCAGCCGCGCCGCGAGGCGCCGCCGCCGAGCCGCGAACCGGCCCGGCGGCAGACGCCGAGCGGCCGCGGCCGACGACACCGGACTCCACCGCCGGACCGGGGTTTCCGGGCCCGGCGACGGGGAACCACTGGAGGGCGGCGACGGCCGCCATGGGAGCCGGGAAAGGCGCGGTCACCGTCTTCGGACGGCCGAGCCGATCCCGGCACGACGCGGATCGCTCCCACTCAAGTGGACGGTCGTCGCCGTTTCGTGCGGCCCGCCGACACGGCCCGCCCGTGGCGGCGGCACACGACACCGCAGACCCCGCCGAACCAGGCGGCGGCCCGCAATCGCCGACGCCGAACCGGGCCGCGGCCCCGCACGGGCCCCGCCCGAGCGGCGGAGCGCGAACACCGCCGAACCGACACAGCACATTTCCATAGTGCCCATCGCGTTCTGGAATCGTTTGATCGCGAGGGGTGTTCTCCTCAATCGAATCGGGGTAGGGTTTCGACATGGACAGGCGCATTTTCGGACTAGAGACCGAATACGGGGTCACTTGTACTTTTAGGGGACAGCGCCGCCTCTCCCCGGACGAGGTGGCCCGTTATCTCTTCAGGCGCGTGGTCAGCTGGGGGCGCTCCTCGAACGTCTTCCTCCGCAACGGCGCCCGCCTGTACCTGGACGTGGGCTCCCACCCCGAGTACGCCACCCCCGAATGCGACTCGGTCGAAGACCTCGTCAAGCACGACCGCGCCGGGGAGCGGATCCTCGAAGGCCTCATGATCGACGCCGAGAAGCGCCTCCACGACGAAGGCATCGCCGGCGACATCTACCTGTTCAAGAACAACACCGACTCCGCCGGCAACTCCTACGGCTGCCACGAGAACTACCTGGTCAGCCGCCACGGCGAATTCGGGCGCCTCGCCGAGGTCCTCATCCCGTTCCTGGTGACGCGCCAGCTCATCTGCGGCGCCGGAAAGGTCCTCCAGACCCCCAGAGGCGCGCGCTACTGCCTGTCCCAGCGCGCCGAGCACATCTGGGAGGGCGTCTCCTCGGCCACCACGCGCTCGAGGCCCATCATCAACACCCGCGACGAGCCGCACGCCGACGCCGAACGCTACCGGCGCCTCCACGTCATCGTCGGCGACTCCAACATCAACGAGATCACCACGATGCTCAAGCTCGGCTCGGCCGACCTCGTGCTGCGCATGATCGAGACCGGCGTGACGATGCGGGACCTCACCCTGGAGAACCCGATCCGGGCCATCCGCGAGATCAGCCACGACACCACCGGCAAGCGCCTGGTGCGCCTGGCCTCGGGCCGCGAGGCCTCCGCCCTGGACATCCAGCGCGAGTACCTCGAGAAGGCCATCGACTTCGTCGACCAGCGGGGCGCCGACGCGGTCACCAAGCGCGTCATCGAACTGTGGGGCCGCGTCCTCCAGGCCGTCGAGACCGGCGACCTCGAATCGGTGGCCCGCGAGATCGACTGGGTCGCCAAACTCAAACTCATCGAGCGCTACCGCGAGAAGCGCGGCCTGGCCCTGTCCAGCCCGCGCGTCGCCCAGCTCGACCTGGCCTACCACGACATCCGCCGCGGCCGCGGCCTGCACCACCTGATGGAGCAGCGCGGCGAGGCCGAGCGCCTCACCCACGACATCGAGGTCTTCGAGGCCAAAGAGGTCCCGCCGCAGACCACCAGGGCCCGCCTGCGCGGCGAGTTCATCCGCAAGGCCCAGGAGCGGCGCCGCGACTTCACCGTCGACTGGGTCCACCTGAAACTCAACGACCAGGCGCAGCGTACGGTGCTCTGCAAAGACCCGTTCCGCTCCCGCGACGAGCGAGTCGACAAGCTCATCGCCAGCATGTGAGGACACCCTTGAGTCACGAGGACTCCCAGCAGACCCCGGGCCGCGAACCCGCACGCCGCCGCTTCGACCCGGTCGAGGCCTACTACCGCAGGACCGAGCGGATCCGCGAGGAGATCGCCCGCAACCGCCGCGGCGAGTACACCGTGCCCACCTGGGTGCTCGCGCTCGCCCTGGCGGCCGTCATCGCCCTGTGGATCCTCGTCCTGTTCGTGCTCTGAGCGCGACTCGGCACCCGCCCCGATCAGCTCGGGGCGCTGCCCGGCCGCTTCGCCAGGAACGCGGCATGGCGGCCGGCCACGGCCTCGGCCACGAAGTACACCCGGTCGCTGTCCAGACCCCGGCCCATCGTCGACAGCCGCACCGGCAGCGCCTCCATCGCCTCGACCAGCCCGGAGGAGTCCACCCGCACCTGCCGGTGCCGCTCGGGCAGCTCGGCCAGCTGCGCGGCGATCCTGCCCTCCAGCTCGGCCGGCAGCTCGTCCGGCACTGGAACATCGGCCGAGGCCAGCGCGACCTTCCCGTAGGCCGTCATCGAATGGTGCGAGATCCCGCGGTGCCGCTCGCGCGCGTCGCCCTCGGAGATCCGCAGGGAAGCGACTGGCCTGCCGCCCAGGACCGCGGCGGCGTTGACCGCCTCCCCCGCGGCGGTGCCCGAGAAGCCCCACACCGTGCCCGTGCCGAGGTTCCCCGGCCCCTGCGCGACGACGGCGATGTCGGCGCCGCCGACGACCTTCGCGGCGATGAGCGCGTTGTGCACGTTCGTGGCCTCCAGGTCGCCGCCGAAGCACTGCCCGGCGGTGACGACCGTGCACAGCCGGTCGGAGAGCAGGTCGAGCTGGCGGGAGAACCACGCCGGTAGCGAGCCGCCGTCGGTCATGACGTAGGCGACCTTCGCGCCCGGGACGGTGGCGTGGACGCCCGCGAGGATCGGCGCGAGCGCCGAGTGCAGATCGGCGACCACCACCGGCATGCCTTCGAGGTCCTCGCACGCCTCGACCGCGGCCCGGTGGGGCGAGTCGTCCTCGTCGACGGCCAGACGCATCGCCTGCATCGGCGTGTAGCGGGCCTTGACGATGTGCCCCGGCCCGTCGACGTCGGCAGGCAGCCGCTCCGGCACGGCCACGACCAGCGCGTACCCGCCGGTCCCCAGGCCCTTCGCGATGGCGTTGCAGTTGAGCAGGACCCGGTCGCCCTCTTCAGGGACGCCGACGAGCTCGTCATAGGCCAGGCCCCGGCACGAGAACGCCTCCTCGCCCTCGCGGGCCTCGACGTCGACCTCGAACTCGGTGCAGCCGCTCCAGCCGCCGCGAACTGCGCGAACGGTACCGTATCGCCATCTGATCACGACCGGACAGTAGCAGAACCGCATTCGCGCCCGGCAGGCTCGACCGGCCTGCTCACGGCCCGAAGGCATCCGCCGGGAAGGGGCGGCCTGCGTGGCGGGCACTCACCCGAGGGCATAATCTTGGCGGGTGTCGAACGATCGCACTGAACGGTTGGTGAACCTGGTGTTGTGCCTGCTGTCGTCGCGGCGCTTCCAGACGGCGAGCAAGATCGCCAGGACCGTCCCCGGCTACGAGCACGACCCGGACGACAAGCGCGCCCACGAGGCGTTCCAGCGCAAGTTCGAGCGCGACAAGGCCGAGCTGCGCCGCATCGGCGTCCCCCTCCAGTCCGGCACCGACCCCTACTTCGACACCGAGCCCGGCTACCGCATCGCCAGATCCGACTTCGAACTGCCCCAGATCGAGTTCACCGACGCCGAGGCCGCCGCCGTCGCCGCCGCGGCCCGCCTCTGGCACCAGCCCGAGCTCCAGTCCGGCACCGCCCAGGCCCTGCGCAAGCTCCGCGCCGCGGGCATCGACGTCGAGTCCCACGCCGCCGCCTTCCCGGTCAAGGCCCTGCCCGGCACCGAGGCGGCGCTCTCGCCGCTGCTGGAGGCCATCGCCTCCCGCCGCGCGGTCGCCTTCGACTACCTCGGCTCCCGCGACGAGACCGCGCAGCGCCGCCGCCTCCAGCCGTGGGGCTGCGCCGCCTGGCGCGGCCGCTGGTACGTCGCCGGCCAGGACCTCGACAGGGACGCGCAGCGCTGCTTCAGGCTCACCCGCATCACCAGCCGGGTGCGCCTGGTCGGCCCCGAGGACGCCTACACCATCCCCGAGGACGTCGACGTGCTCGCCTTCGCCTCCGAAGCCGAAGCACAGCAGCCGCCCTCCCGCGCCAGGGTCCTCGTCCGCCCGCGCGCCGCCTGGGGCGTGCGCCGCCGCGCCGACCAGATCGGGCCCCGCCGCGCCGAAGGCGACGAGGTCTGCTTCTCGTACACCGACACCCCCGTCACCGCCTCCTGGCTCGCCTCCTTCGGCGCCGACGTCATCGTCCTCGAACCCCCCGAACTGGTCAAGGAGACCGTCGCGTGCCTCCAGAACCTCGCGGAGGCCCCCCGATGAGCGTCCGCCTGGCCAGACTGCTGAACCTGGTGCCCTACCTGGTCGCCCGCCCCGAAGGCGTGCCGATCCGCGAGCTCGCCGACGACTTCGGCGTCTCGATCGCGCAGGTGCGCGCCGACCTGACGCTGCTGTGGATGTGCGGCCTGCCCGGCTACGGGCCCGGCGACCTCATCGACATCGCCTTCGACGCCGACACCGTCCGCGTCAACTTCGCCGCCGGCATGGACCGGCCGGTGCGCCTGGCCGGCCACGAGGCGCTGGCTCTGTCGGTGGCCCTGCGGGTCCTGGCCGACACCCCCGGCGTCGGCGACCGCGCCGCGATCGCCTCGGCGCTCGACAAGCTCGCCGCGGCCGCCGGAGTGGAGGCCGCTGAGGTGCCCGTCCGCGACACCGTCGTCGAAAGCGACGTCGAGCGGTACGCGGCCTTGGTCGAATCCGGCAACGCCGCCCGCATCACCTACTACTCGGCCAGCCGCGACACCACCTCCGAACGGGTCATCGACCCCATCGAGGTCGTCGCCGCCGACGGCCACGCCTACCTGCGCGCCTGGTGCCGCACCGCGAACGAGGTCCGCCAGTTCCGGCTCGACCGCATCGACGCCTGCGCGCCCATCGACGAGCCCGCCCGGCCCCCGGCCGTCGCGGGCTCGGCGGGTCGCTCCCTGACCGGCGCCGCCGAGCCCGCCCCGACCGCGTTCCTGGAACGTGAGCTGCCGCTCATCGAGCTGCGCCTGAGCCCCGTCGGGCAGGCGATCACCGACTCCCACCCGTGCGAGGAGATCATCGGCGAGGCCGACGGCTACCGCAGGGTCAAGATGCGCGCCCGCGACCTGGAGTGGGCGCGGCGCTTCGTCCTCAGCCTCGGGGGAGAAGCCCAGGTCATCGCCCCTGCGGAGCTGCGCGAGTCCGTCAGGTCCGCCGCCCGGGCCGCCCTCGACCGCTACGGCGAGGCCGCTGGGGCCGACGGGCGCTGACGCCGCCCGGCGGCGAAGCGGGCCGATCGCTAGACTGTCGCCATGATCTGGGCGATATCGGGCGCTCTGGCGCTCGCCGGGCTCGTGCTCCTGGCGGTGGCCGCCGTGAAGCTGCTGAGCGGGGTCCGCGAACTCGACGTCGGCGTCAGCCGCCTCCAAGAACGGGCCTCGCAGGCGGGGGAGCTGCAAGAACGCCTGAACGCGACCATGGCCGAGGCCCAGCGCGTCGCGGAATCCATGCCCAAGAAGTGACGCTCCCCCCTCCTGGGAGCCACATTCTGATAAAGATCAGCGAACTCGAAGCCTCCTGTGTTGACGGAAGTGTCAACCGTCGGTCATGCTTGTCCGGCTCGCCAACATTGGAAACGGCTTGCACACCCATCTGCGGGCCTCCCGGCCCACCGGCCGATCGCCGTGCACCAGGCTCCGTGGCCGATGGCGATCGATGGGCATACGATGGTTAACGTCACTGACATACATCCGGAGGGACCGAACAATGGGCGCATTGAAACCCTGGCACATCATCGTTCTCGTCATTGTGATCCTGCTGCTGTTCGGCTCCAGGAAGCTTCCGGACATGGCCAGGGGTCTGGGCCGCTCCATGCGCATCCTCAAGTCCGAGACCGAGCAGATGAAGAAGGAAGGCTCGAACCCCGAGGCCGACGGTGACGACCGCGCCGAGCCCAGGCACTCGCGTGAGCCGCTCGAGCCGCCGCAGTCGGTCGATGAGACGGTCATCGACGGCGAGTCGGTGAATTCCGACCGCAAGAAGACGCGCTAGGCCGGACGCCGCCGCACACGAATATGGCTGTCAAACCCCGGCGCGAAGGCAAACGCAAGACCAAGTTCCAGCGCGCCGCCGACGGCTCCATGACCCTCATGGAGCACCTCCAGGACCTGCGGACCCGCCTGCTCATCGCGGTCCTGGTCATCCTGGCCGGCACCGCGATCGCCATGGTCTTCTCCAGGGACATCATCCACGTCCTGCAAGAACCCTACTGCGAAGCCGTCATCGTCGAGACTGACGACGGCGCGAACTGCGGCTTCACCCTGGAATCGCCCATTTCGCACATCGGGCTGTACCTGAAGGTCTCGCTCTACATGGCGCTGATCGGCACTTCACCGATCTGGCTCTACCAGCTGTGGGCGTTCATCGCCCCGGGCCTGCACCGCAACGAGCGCCGCTACGCCTACCTGTTCATCGGGATCGCCGCGCCACTGTTCCTGGCCGGTGCCGTGCTGGCTTACTTCGTGGTCAGCCACGGCATGCAGTTCATCATGATCCTCCAAGAAGAAGGCATTTCAATCGCCTTGAACTTGGAGTCGTACATCAACTTCTACATCTCCGTGATGTTGGTGTTCGGCATCGGCTTCGAGTTCCCGCTGATCCTGCTCATGCTGAATGTCATGGGCCTGGTCAGGGCCAAGCGCATGCGCGGCTGGTGGCGAATCGTGGTGTTCGTCAGCTTCCTGTTCACCGCGATCTTCACGCCCACGCCCGACCCGTTCGGCATGACCGCTCTCGCGGCGTGCATGCTCCTGCTGTACGGCGTGGCGCTCGTCATCGCGCACATGAACGACAAACGGCGCGGCTACCTCGACGAGGACGAGTGGTCCGACGACGAGGCCGGCGACATCGGCGAGGCGAGCGACGTGGGCGCCGCGACCGCGGTCGGCGTCGACGACGTCGACGACGACTCCCAGCCCGAGCGGCGCAACCGCCTGGGCCGCCGCGTCGACGGATTCGACGACATCACCTGATCCCCGCCAGGGGACGACGGATGCGCGGACAAGACGGGCCGGGGTCTCAGACTCCGGCCCGCACCAGTCTCAGGACCGCCTCGAGGCCCACGGTGCGCCCGGCCTCGGAGTGCGGCAGCAGGTAGCAGCGCGCCCCGATCCGGCCGGCGCCGGCGTCGGCTATCGAGTCGCCGACCATGAGCACCCTGGACGGCTCGACGTCGAGCGCGTGGCAGGCGGCGTAGAAGATCTTCTCGTCCGGTTTGCAGAAACCGACCTCGTAGGACAGGACCCACTCGTCGATGAACCGGTCGATGCCAAGGTGCCGCAGCACCGGGCGGGCGTCGAAGCCGATGTTGCTGACCAGCGCGATCGGGTAGCCCTGCGCCTTGAGCGCGACCAGCGTCGAGAGCGTGTCGGCGAAGGCCACCCACCCCTGCGGAGAGGCCAGCCGGTCGTACAGGGCCTCGGCGAGGCCCTCGAACACGCCGTGCGCCTGCGCGGCGAGCGCGGTGAACGCCTCGCGGTGGGACTCCTCGTCGAGATCGCGGTCGGCCCAGGCGTCGGCGAAATGCGGGCGCACCCGTGGCTCCATGCCCGAGCCCAGCCAGCCCTGCGCGCCGATCGCGTCGGCGAGTGCGGTGACGCTCAGCGGCGACAGGCTCCGCCCGCACGCCTCCGCGGCGAGGGACACCGATCGTGTCAGGGGTTCGAGCTGCGCCAACGTGCCGTGGAAATCGAACAGGACCGCTTCGATACTGCCACGGCCCCCCTCATCGTCGCCTGGTGAGGAATCCTGGTGCACAACCGGACGATACCTGGCCGTGTAGGCGTCGTCACAACCGGGTGAGCATCGGCGGCCCGCCCGGGGCATGCCGCTGCCGCTGTCACAGAAGGGCACTACCCTTGGGGACATGGTGTCTTCCACCGGCGACGTGCACTACGCCGACGACCGCTCCCCGGCCAGGCGCCACGCCGCCGCCAAGGCACGACGGACGTGGCCCGAACTGGCCTCCTTCGCGGAGGAGTACCCGTTCGACCTCGACGACTTCCAGATCCAGGCCTGCCGCGTCCTGGAGGACGGCCACGGCGTCCTGGTGTGCGCGCCCACCGGCGCCGGCAAGACCGTGGTGGGGGAGTTCGCCGTCCACCTCGCGCTCGCCGAGGACGCCAAATGCTTCTACACCACCCCGATCAAGGCGCTGTCGAACCAGAAGTTCAACGACCTGGTCGAGACGCACGGCGCCGAGAACGTCGGGCTCCTGACCGGCGACACCGTCATCAACGGCGAGGCCCCCATCGTGGTCATGACCACCGAGGTCCTGCGCAACATGATCTACGCCGGCTCTCCCACCCTCAAGGGACTGCGCTATGTGGTCATGGACGAGGTCCACTACCTCGCCGACCGCTTCCGCGGCGCGGTGTGGGAGGAGATCATCATCGAACTGCCCCAGCAGGTGCGGGTGGTGAGCCTGTCGGCGACGGTCTCCAACGCCGAGGAGTTCGGCGACTGGCTCAAGAGCGTGCGCGGCTCCACCGAGGTCGTCGTCTCCGAGACCCGCCCGGTGCCGCTGTGGCAGCACATGATGGTCGGCGGCGCCCTGCTCGACCTGTTCGAACCCGACGGCGACCACGTCTCCAAGGAACTGCTCAAGAAGGACGCCCGCGCCCGCGAGCGCTCCGAACGCGGCGGCGGCCGACGGCGCGGCAGGCCGCACGTCGACCGCGGCCGGGTCGTCGAGCGCCTCGACCGGGCCGCGCTGCTCCCGGCGATCTACTTCATCTTCTCCCGCGCCGGATGCGACGCCGCCGTCGACGAGTGCGTCCGCGCCGGCCTCCAGTTGACCGGCTCCGCCGAGCGGCAGCTCATCATCGACCACGCCACGGCCGCCACCGCCCACATCGACGCCCGCGACCTGGAGGCGGTCGGCTTCGAGCGGTGGCTCGACGGGCTCGCCGCCGGGATCGCCGCCCACCACGCGGGGCTGCTGCCGGTGTTCAAGGAGGTCGTCGAGAAGCTGTTCGAGCGCGGCCTGCTCAAGGCCGTGTTCGCCACCGAGACGCTCGCGCTGGGCATCAACATGCCCGCCCGCTCGGTCGTGCTCGAACGGCTCATCAAATACGACGGCTCCGACCACGTCATGCTCACCCCCGGCCAGTACACGCAGCTGACCGGCCGCGCCGGGCGGCGCGGCATCGACGTCGAGGGCCACGCGGTCACCGTCTGGGCCGAGGACGTGCGCCCCAAGGAGGTCGCCGGGCTCGCCTCGAAGCGCACCTACCCGCTGAACTCCTCGTTCGCGCCCTCCTACAACATGGCCGTCAACCTCATCGGCGCCGCCGGCGTCGACCGCGCCTCCGAGGTCCTGGCCTCCTCGTTCGCGCAGTTCCAGTCCGACACTGAGGCCGTCCACATCGCCGAGCAGGCCCGCGCCCTCGGCCGCAAGGCCGCCGAGTCGGCCGAGGCCGCCGCCTGCGACTTCGGCGACTTCCTGGAGTACTACGAGCTCACCCAGCGGCTCTCGCAGGCCGAGCGCGGCGCCCAGAAGCGCCGCAAGGGCGCCCGCCGCGACGCCGCCCGCACCACGCTGGGGGAGCTGCGCGGCGGCGACGTCGTGTGGATCACGCGCGGCAAGCACGCCGGATGGGCGGTGTTCCTGCGCCCCACCAGCCACCGCAAGGCCGGGCACGATCCGCGCTGGGCCGTGGTCACCGCCGACGCCTGGACCGGGAGCCTGGACACCTCCGCGTTCGACGGCGGCGTCGAGGTCGCCACCCGCATCCGCATCCCCAAGCACTTCAACCGCAAGGACGCCAGGGAGCGGGCCGACATGGCCTCGAGGCTGCGCGAGGCCACCCGCGACATGCCGAGGCCCGTGCGGCGCGGCGGGGCCCCGGAGACCCCCGAGATCGCGAAGCTGCGCGAGGAGGCCAAGGCGCACCCGTGCCGCTCGTGCCCCGACGCCCACCAGCACACCGTGCACGCCTCCCGGTGGATGCGCCTGCACCGCGAGGAGGAGCAGCTGAGGCGCCGCGCCGGCCGACGCGAGCACTCCCTGGCCCGCCAGTTCGCCGCCGTCCGCGAAGTCCTCACCGAGTTCGGCTACCTCGACGGCGAGACCGTCACCGAATCGGGCCGGCTGCTGCGGAACCTGTTCGTGGAGACCGATCTGCTCGTCGCCCAGTGCCTGCGGGACGGGATCTGGGAGGGCCTGGACGCGCCCGCGCTGGCGGCGATCGCCTCCACGGTCATCTACGACTCCCGCTTCGAGGAGGACGAGTTCTTCGTGGCCGTGCCCGGCCCGATCAGCGAGCCCGTGGCGAAGACCGGCCGTCGCTGGGAGGCCATCAGGCGCGCCGAGAACCAGCGCGGCCTGTCGCTGACGGCGAAGCCGCAGCTGGGCCTGGCCTGGCCGATCTACCGCTGGACCAGGGGCGAGGAGCTGTCCAAGGCCCTGGCCGCCTCCGACGGGCCGTGGCCGATGCCCGGCGGCGACTTCGTGCGCTGGGCGCGGCGCACCGCCGACCTGCTGCACCAGATGGGCACGGCCGCGCGTCAGATCGGCACCGACTCCTCGCACAAGCTGGCCGACGCCGCGTTCGAGGCGGTCGACGCCATCAGGCGCGGCGTCGTCGCCGACATCTGAGCCGGACGGGCTACGGCACCCGGTCCTGCCACGCCAGGGCCTCGCCCAAGCGGCGCATCGCCGAGGCGATGCCCCACTCGGCCGTCAGCGCCTCGACCGCGGCCGCGTCGGCCGGTCCGGCCGGGAGGCCCGAGTCGATCAGCGGCAGCTCGACGTCGGCGGCGACCGTGGAGACCTTCAGGGCCCGCTCCAGGTAGTCGGCGGCGTCGAGGATCGCCTGCCGCTGGCGGGCCGGCAGCTCCGAGCCGTCCTCCAGGGCGGCGGCGCGGATGCCGCTGATGCCGCCGTAGGTGTTCACGAGGCTGATCGCCGTCTTCGCGCCGATGCCCTTGACGCCGGGCAAGCCGTCCGAAGGGTCGCCGCGCAGCACCGCGAAGTCCACGTAGTGGTCGGGGGCGACGCCGAACTTCGTCGCCACCGCCTCGCCGCCGAACAATTCCGCCTTGGATATCCCGCGAGCGAGGTATACGACTTTGCGGTCCCGCTCGTCGTCGACGAGTTGGAACAGATCCCGGTCACCGGTCACCACCAGCACCGGCTCGGCCGTGCGGGCGGCCAGCGTCGCGATCACGTCGTCGGCCTCGAACTCCGGGTGGACCGCCGTGGCCAAGCCCAGCGCCGGCAGCAGCGCCTCGATCGCCGCCACCTGCGCGTCCAGCCCCTCCGGCGTGTCCTCCGAGCCGTCCTCGCGAGCCCTGGCCGCCTTGTAGCCGCCGATCAGGTCCGTGCGCCACTCGGGCCGCCAATTGCCCTCCAGGCAGCACACCAGCTCAGTGGGGGAGAATCGCCTGACCAGCGTGGACAGGCCGTCGAAGAAGCCGCGCACCGCCCCCGAGCGCGCCCCGCCGGGCGACTTGATCGAAGAAGGCAGTCCGTAATACGCCCGATACCAAAGGGACGCGGCGTCGATGAGCATCAGCATCCACACACTGTCTCACGGCCCTGCGACGATGAACGCGAACACCGTTTCGCGTCGCCCCACAATGCGAAACCTGCCACAATTCCGGTCAGGTGGCACAACCATGGAAGTACCTGCCCTGGAAGATCGGCACCCGTCCACAACACATATGAAGGAGCATCCTGGTGAACACCATTGCTCGCAGCGCCGCCGCGGCCCTGGCCCTGATCGGGACCGGCCTCGCCGCCGCATGCTCGTCCGGCACCGGCGGCGGTGGCGGCGAGAACGACGACACCCTCACCGTCTGCACGAACGTCCCGTTCGAACCGTTCGAGTTCCGCGACGACGAGGGGAACGTCGTCGGCTTCGACATCGACCTGATGAACCTGCTCGCCGAGCGCCTCGACCAGACCGTCGAGGTCGTCGAGATCGACTTCGACTCGATCCAGTCCGGTTCCGCGCTCAACGCCGGCACCTGCGACATCGCCGCCGCCGGCATCTCCATCACGCCCGAACGCGAGGAAGCCCTCGGCCTGTCCCAGCCCTACTTCCGCGCCGACCAGGCCTTCGTGACCGTCGCCGGCTCCGGCGTCGCCAGCCTCGACGACCTCGACGGCGCCACCGTCGCCGTCCAGTCGGCCACCACCGGCGAGGCCTACGCCGACTCCATCAAGGACCAGTACGGCTTCGAGGTCAAGTCCTTCGAGACCATGGGCGACATCGTCTCGTCCCTGACCTCCGGCGCCGCCCAGGCCTCCATCGCCGACCTCGCCACCTGGACCGAGATGATCAAGGTCGCCGACAACCTCGAGCTCACCGAGTCCATCGAGACCGACGAGTACTACGGCTTCGCCGTCCAGAAGGACGACACCGAACTGCTCGACGAGGTCAACGCCATGATCGACGAGGCCTTCGCCGACGACACCTACGCCGAGCTCTACGAGAAGTGGTTCCACGAGCCCTACACCGAAGGCGACATCGAGTAGTGGCCGCCACCGAACGCAGCGGGATGACGGTGCGCCAGAAGCGCCGTCTCTCCCGCGCCGTCCAGTACGCCGTCGCCATCGCCGTCGTCGCCCTCGTCGCGGCGCTGGCCGACTGGGGCCGCATCGCCGACTCCTTCCTCCGGCTCGACATCGCCGCCGACATGTTCCCCGAAGTGTGGGCCTCCTTCGGCAACACCATCGCCTACACGCTCCTCGCGTTCGTGTTCGGCATGATCGTCGGCGTCCTCATCGCGCTCATGCGCGTCTCCGGCTTCGGCCCCTACCGGTGGTTCGCCGCCGTATACGTCGAGATCTTCCGCGGCCTGCCCGCCCTGCTCGTGCTGTTCCTGGTCGGCTTCGCCGTCCCGCAGGCGTTCCCCGGCATCACCTGGCCCGGCGGCGTCTACGGGCAGGTCGCCATCGGCCTCGGCCTGACCTCCTCGGCCTACATCGCCGAGAGCGTCCGCGCCGGCATCCAGGCCGTACCGCGCGGCCAGGTCGAGGCCGCCAGGTCCCTCGGCATGAGCCACACCCGCACCATGGTCAGCGTCGTGCTCCCGCAGGCGCTGCGCATCGTCATCCCGCCCCTGACCAATGAACTGGTCATGCTCACCAAGGACTCCTCCCTGGTGTACGTCCTGGGCGTCACCGCCTCCACCATGGAGCTGACGAAGTTCGCCCGCTCCGAGCTGACCGACACCGCCAACGCCACCCCGCTGCTCGTCGGCGGCCTGCTCTATCTGCTGCTGACCGTGCCGCTCTCGGCACTGGCCCGCCGCCTCGAGAACAAGGGGGACCACCGTTGAGCAACCGTCTCGTGACCATCAGCGGACTCCACAAGCGCTTCGGCGACAACGAAGTCCTGCGCGGCATCGACCTCGACATCGACGAAGGCGAAGTGGTGTGCCTCATCGGGCCCTCCGGCTCGGGCAAGTCCACGCTCCTGCGCTGCGTCAACCTGCTCGAGGAGCCCACCGCCGGCACCGTCCACGCCGCCGGGCACGACATGACCCACCCCGACGTCGACCTCGACGCCGCCAGGCGCGACATCGGCATGGTCTTCCAGCAGTTCAACCTCTTCAGCCACCTGTCCATCCTCGACAACATCGCCATCGCGCAGCGGCGCGTCCTCGGCCGCCCCAAGGCCGAGGCCGAAGCCGAGGCGCGCCGCCTGCTGGCCCAGGTCGGCGTCGAAGGCAAGGAGCGGGCCAGGCCCTCGCAGCTGTCGGGCGGGCAGCAGCAGCGCGTCGCCATCGCCCGCGCCCTGGCCATGGGCCCGGCCCTGATGCTGTTCGACGAACCGACCTCCGCGCTCGACCCCGAACTGGTCGGCGAGGTCCTGTCGGTCATGAAGGGCCTGGCCGCCGACGGCATGACGATGCTCGTGGTCACCCACGAGATGAGCTTCGCCCGCGAGGTCGCCGACCGCGTCGTCTTCCTCGACGGCGGCGTCATCGTCGAGCAGGGCCCGCCCGCCCAGATGCTCTCCGAACCCAAGACCGAACGCGCCCAGGGCTTCCTCCACCGCGTGCTGCACCCGGTCGACTGAGACACTGGGAGGCATGAGTCTCCTGACCACATTGTGGCGCGGCGGTCGCGTCCTGAGCCCGACCAGCCCGGACGCGACCGCGGTGCTCGTCGAGGGCGCCCGGATCGCCTGGGTCGGCCCCGACGCCGAAGCCCCCCGCGCCGACGAGACCGTCGACCTCGACGGGGCCCTGGTGACCCCGGCCTTCGTCGACTCCCACGTCCACCTCACCGGCACCGGCTCGTCCCTGGTCGGCCTCCACCTGGCCGGGCTCGGCTCGGCCCGGGCGGTGCTCGACAAGGTCGCGAGCTTCGCGGCCTCGCTCCCGCCCGACGCGATCGTCCTCGCCGGCGGCTGGGACGAGACCGCCTGGGACGATCCGACCCCGCCCACCGGCGAGGAGGTCGAGCGCGCCGCCGGAGGGCGGCTCGCCTACCTCTCGCGCGCCTGCGGGCACGTCGGCATCGCCGGGCCCCGCGTGCTCGACGCCTACCCCGAGCTCTACACCCTCGACCACGCCGTCGGCGACGGCCCGCTCAAGCGCATGGCCCACCGCGCCGCCCGCGGCTACCTGGCCGCGGCCGCCCCTGTGAGCCAGCGCCTCGCCCTCGCCCAGGCCGCCCTGGACCGCGCCGCGAGCCTGGGCATCGCCGCCGTCGTCGAGCACACCGTCCCCGTCGCCTCCGACTCCCGCACCGAAGCCGAGTTCACCGGCCTGATCGAGCTCGGCTCCCGGCCGGGCAACCCCGCCGTCCACGGCTGGTGGGGCGAGCTGTGCGCCGCCGAACGGGCCCGCGACCTCGGCGCCCACGGCTGCGGCGGCGACCTGTCCGCCGACGGCTCCCTCGGCGCCCGCACCGCCTACCTCAGCGGCCCCTACCGCGACGACGAGTCCACCCGCGGCACCCCGTACCTCACCGCCGACCAGGTCCGCGACCACCTCGCCGACTGCCACCGCGTCGGCCTGAGCGCCGCGTTCCACGCCATCGGCGACGCCGCCATCGCCACCGTCCTCGACGGCCTCGACCTCGCCGAGCGGACCGTCGGCATCGATGAGATCCGCCACGCCCGCCACCGCATCGAGCACGCCGAACTGCTCGACGCCGCCATGATCGCCCGCATGGTCCACCACGGCGTCCACGCCTCCGTCCAGCCCGCCTTCGACGCCGCCTGGGGCGGGCCCGACGGCATGTACAACGCCCGCCTCGGCCGCGAGGCCGCCCTGGCGGCCAACCCCTTCGCCCGCCTGTCCGGCGTCGGCGTGCCCCTCGCGTTCGGCTCCGACGCGCCGGTGACCCCGCTCGACCCCTGGGGCGGCGTCAGAGCCGCCGTGCACCACCACAACCCCGCCATGCGGCTGGCACCCACCACGGCGTTCACCGCCGCCACCAGAGGCGGCTGGCGAGCCCTGGGCGTCGACGACGCCGGAGCGCTCAGCCCCGGCATGAGCGCCGACTTCGCCGTGTGGGACCGCACGGACCCGGGCCTGCCCGATCTGGGCGACCCCGAGGCGCCCGATCCGCAGTGCGACATGACCGTCGCCGCAGGACACCTGATCTACCGACGCGGCTGACCAGCGCCGACGAGACCGCCTCCGCGAATGCGAGAAAAAATACTCGATCAATATTCCGACCCGGTTGACGCCAGCGGCACTGATTGGCTTACGGTGGTCTGGTCCTCGGCGAACGACCCGAGAGGGAAGCTCGCCGAACGTCGGGGGCGACTCGACTTGCTTTGCTCCCACGCAGACTGGACAAGACGGCAACGCGGCCGCATTGCCGTCGGCGGCCAGGTCCAGATCGCGGGGGTCGGCGGAGGAAGGCGAGCCGGTCGCCGGTGGTGGACCCGCAGCAGACGTAGGTGATCCCTAGACAACAACTCGCCGCCGCTCAGCCAGAGGGCTGCCAGTTGGTCCGAAGATCACCAGCCGACGCCGCCGGGGACACCGGCCGTACAGGGACTGGGAGAAACCCGTGCGAGGGGCGTAGCAAGACACGGCTACGCCCCTTTGCCATGCCCGCGGGTAGGCTTGAGCGACCCCCTCGCGGCAGTGCCCGCTCAAGGCTCGCCGGCGCCGCCCTGAGGGCCGACGAGCCCCACTGACAAGGAGCGCCTCTTGAGCACCGTCATGGACCGCGAAGCGGACGAGCAGCCGACCCCGGCCGACCGGCGCGAGCGGCGAAGGCTCGCCGTCTTCGCCGACTCGCCGTGCGGCCGACGCCTGTCCCTCCCCGCCGCGCTGGTCCTCGCCCTCGCCTCCGGCGGCTTGGCCGTGCTCGCGTTCCCGCCCTACGGCTGGTGGCCGCTGGCCGCGGTCTCCGTCGCCGGCCTCGGCACCGCCGTCCACCGCAGGCGCCTGCGCGGCGGCCTGGGCATCGGCTTCGTCTACGGCCTGGCGTTCTTCATGCCGCTCCTGGCCTGGTCCTCGACGCAGGTCGGCCAGTGGCCGTGGCTCTTCCTGTCCGCGCTCCAAGCGCTCGCCACCGGCATCCTCGGCGCCGGCCTCGCCGTCTGCTCGCGCCTGATCGACCGCTACCGCTGGGCCTGGGCGCCGCTGACCGGCGTCGCCTGGGTCGCCCAGGAGGCCCTGCGCTCCCGCCAGCCCTTCGGCGGCTTCACCTGGGGCCGCCTGGCCTTCAGCCAGGCCGAGTCGCCCGCCGCGGCCGCCGCCTGGCTCGGCGGCGCGCCCCTGGTCTCCTTCGTCGTCGCCCTCGCCGGCGGCCTGCTGCTGACCGCCCTGTACCGCAGGCCCGACTGGCGCAAGGGCGCCGCGTTCGTCGCCGCCGCGGCCGTCCTCACCGTCGCCCCGGCCGCCCTGCCGATCGACGCCACCGCCCCGGCCGGGCAGACGGTCAACGTCGCCGTCGTCCAAGGCAACGTGCCCCGCCTCGGCCTCGATTTCAACGAGCAGCGCCGCGCCGTCCTCGACAACCACGTCCAGGCCACCCTCGACCTCGCCGACGCCGTCAACGAGGGCACCGCCGAACGGCCCGACATCGTCGTGTGGCCCGAGAACGCCTCCGACATCGACCCGCTCAACAACGCCGACGCCCACGCGCTCATCAGCCAGGCCGCCGCCGCCGTCGGCGCGCCCATCGCCTTGGGCGGCATCGTCCACGAGGACGACGGCACCCGCTACAACATGGTCATCGTGTGGGACCCCGAGGACGGGCCGGTCTTCATGTACGCCAAGCGCCACCCCGTGCCCTTCGCCGAATACGTGCCCTATAAGGACTTCTTCCGCACCGTCGCCGGATGGATCGACCCGCGCATGGCCGAGGGCATCGACTCCGTCGCCGGCTTCGAGGCCGGTACCGAGCCCGGCATCGTCCCCGTCGGGGACGTCACCCTCGCCGGTCTGATCTGCTTCGAGATCGCCTTCGACGCCGAGACGGCCGACTCGGTCCGCGACGGCGCGGAGATCCTCGCCGTCCAGACCAACAACGCGACCTTCGACGAGAAGGAGGCCGCCCAGCAGCTCGCCATGGTCCAGCTGCGCTCCATCGAGCACGGCAGGGACGGCCTGATGGCCTCCACCGTCGGCATCTCCGCCTTCACCGACCACACGGGAGCGACCTCCCAGGCGACCGAGTACAACACCGCCGCCGTCATCCAGAAGGAACTCACTCGTTCCACGGAGTCCACTCCGGCCACCCGGGCCGGTATCCTGCCCGAAGCGGTCCTCACCGCCGCCGCGCTGGTGGCCCTGGCCGCCGCGATCGCGCTCAACCTCCGCAGCCGCCGGGCCGAGGCCACGGCGACACCCGCGGATTAGCACAGAAAGCACGTCATGAGCACCACACCGGACCGGCCAGGCCCCTCCGCGCCCGGCCCGGCGCTCGTCGCCGTCCCCACCTTCAACGAACGCGACAACCTCGAGCACACCGTCGAGGCCGCCCGCCGCTCGTGCCCGGAGATCGACATCCTCGTCGTCGACGACAACTCGCCCGACGGCACCGGCGAGCTCGCCGACGCCCTCGCGGCGGGCGACGACCGCGTCCACGTCCTCCACAGGCCCGAGAAGCGGGGCCTGGGCGCGGCCTATCTCGCCGCGTTCGACTGGGCCGCGGAGCGCGGCTACCGGACCGTCGTCGAGATGGACGCCGACGGCTCCCACGACCCGGCCGACCTGCCGCGCCTCCTGGCCGCCCTCGGAGACGCCGAGGTCGCCATCGGCTCGCGCTACATCCCCGGCGGCCGGGTCCGCAACTGGCCCCTCCACCGGCTCGCGCTCTCCCGCGGCGCGGGCATGTACACCCGCCTCATGCTCGGCCTCGACGTCCAGGACGTCACCGCCGGCTACCGCGCCTACCGCCTGGACGCGCTCGACAAACTCGACCTGGGCACGGTCACCTCGGTCGGCTACTGCTTCCAGATCGACCTGACCTGGCGGGCGGTCAAGGCGGGGTTCACTATCACCGAAGTGCCCATCACCTTCACCGAGCGGCGCGCCGGGGCCTCCAAGATGAACCGGTCGATCACCGTCGAGGCGCTGCGCAATGTGACCCGCTGGGGCCTCGTCCACCGTTCGCGGCAACTGCGGAACGCGTTCCGGCGTGGCAGGATTGAGGCGTGACGCAACGCCGAGAGCCGAACGCGCCCGCCAGGGCCCCCTATCCCCTCCGGGTCGCCCTGGCGGCCTGGATCATCGCCGAGGCCGCGGCGTTCATCGGACTGGTCTACCTCATCGGCATCCTCTACACGCTGCTGATCTTCTTCGGCACCAGCGTCATCGGCGTGGTGCTCATCCAGTACGTCGGCGCCAAGTCCTTCCGGGCCGCGCGCGACTACCTCAACTCCGGCGGCGACCCCTCGCGCGAGATGCCGAACGGCTACGCGGTGGCCGGAGCGGTGTGCCTCATCGCCCCCGGCTTCGTGACCGACCTGATCGGCCTGCTCCTGCTCTTCCCGCCCTCGAGGCTGCTGTTCCGCGGCCTGGGCCGCACCATCGCCTCCAGGACACCTCCGGTGCGGTTCGGGAGCGGCGGCGACGTCATCGAAGGGGAGGTGCTCGACGAGGACGGCCCCGAGCCCCGACGCGACGGCGATGGCCCCCGCCCCATCGAATGACCCGAAGCCCCCACACCGCGCGAACAGTGCTGAAACACCCGCAAGAAGGCAAAAAATACGGCTCGCAGGCCTCTCAAGCGAGGCGTGCGAGCCTTTCTCGTGCGCGAGACGCGTCGAAGCGATTCGCGAGCCGTGGGTCAGCTCTCGCCGCGGCGGGCGCGCATCTCCTGGAGACGCTCGTCGAGGATGTCCTCGAGCTCCTCCATCGAGCGGCGCTCCAGCAGCATGTCCCAGTGCGTGCGCGGCGGCTTCGTCTTCTTCGTCTCGGGCTCTTCGCCGTCGACGAGCTTGGCCGTCGACCCGTCGAGCCGGCACTCCCACGTCAGCGGGATCTCGGCCTCGACGGCGAAGGGCACCTCGAAGCGGTGGCCCTGCGGGCACACGTAATCGCGGGTCTGGCGCGGGGCCAGCTCCGTGTTCCGGTCGGATTCGTAGCTGACGGCGCCGAGACGAGAGCCCCTCAGCATTCTGTCGCCCATGTTCCCCTGCACTTTCTTGAGCACTTGCCCTGAACAACGCTTGACCGGCCAGTCAGCGCTCTCCGCCGATCACGCCGAATTGCGGAGTTCCACTGTTCTCAACACCGTGGCCCGGCTGAATGTTTCCCGACGTCGACCCCCAAGTGTGACGCGACGGGCGTCCGGATGCCACGGACCTCCCCTTGAAGTGTGACACAACACCGTCACAATTCCGCCACGGCCGAGTGCGCACCGCCGCCGCGGCTCCTGGAGGCCCGCCGCTCCCGTGAAGGCCAACAGCACCATACTCGACCGCGGCCAGCGCCGCCGCAGCCGCCGCATCCGCCCGCAGGTAGCATCCGATGCGTTCGCGCTCGGGCGGACGGGGGAGACGGCGCCGAGCTCGGACGCCTCCTCTCGGACGGCCGACGCCGGCCGCGGCGCAAACGCTCGCCGACGCCCGGTGAAAGCGCCCCCAGGGTCACAGCCGGGGTGGGCGAGCTTAGTAAGGTGTGGTCAGACAAGGAGTTCTCACATGCACGTGCTTGGAATCGATTTCGGAACCTCGAACACCGTCGCCGTGCTGCGCTCGGCCGACGGCCGAGTCCGCCCGCTGCTGTTCGACGGCGCCCCGATCCTGCCCTCGGCGGTCTACTACAACTCCGACGGCCGCATGCTCGTCGGACGCGACGCCGAGCGCAACGCCCGCATGGACCCCGCCCGCTTCGAGCCGAACCCGAAGCGCCGCATCGACGACGGCTCGGTGTTCCTCGGCACCTCCGAGATCCCGGTGCCGCAGGTGTTCGCCTATGTCCTCCAGCAGGTCGCCCTCGAAGCCCAGCGGCAGGCCGGTCAGATGCCCGGACAGGTCCGCCTGACCCACCCGGCGCGGTGGGGCGAGCGGCGGCGCTCGATCCTGGTCGACGCGGCCCGCCTGGCCGGGCTGCCCGCGCCCCAGCTCATCCCCGAACCGGTGGCGGCGGCGTCCTACTTCACCTCCGTGCTCGGCACCGCCGTCCCGCCCGGGCGCAGCCTGGCGATCTACGACCTCGGCGGCGGCACCTTCGACGCGACCGTGGTGCGCCGCACCCAGACCGGCTTCGAAGTGCTCGCCGAGGAAGGCGTCGGCGACGTCGGCGGCCTCGACTTCGACCACGGCATCGTCGAGCATCTCGGCAAGACCTACGGCGTCTCCCACCCCGAGGACTGGCGGCGGCTGCTCAATCCCTCAGACGACCGCGACCGCCGCTACCGGCGCATGCTGTACGAGGACGTCCGCGGCGCCAAGGAGACGCTCTCGCGCACCGCCAGCGCCGACATCCACCTGCCGGCGCTCGAGGTCGACGCGCACCTGACGCGGGCGGAGTTCGAGGACATCGCCCGCCCGCCGCTGGAGCGCACCGTCGACTGCCTGCAGAAGGCCATCGGCTCGGCGCGGCTGAACCCGGCCGACCTGGTGGGGATCTTCCTCGTCGGCGGCTCTTCGCGCATCCCGATGATCTCCCAGCTCATCCACACCAAGCTGGGGGTGCCGCCGCAGACCTTCGAGCAGCCCGAGACCGTCGTCGTCGAGGGCGCCGTGCGCGCCTCGACCGGGCCGGCCCCGACCGAGCTGCCGCCGACCGGCCCGACCTCGGGCGGCCCCGTCTCGCCGTCGGGCGGGATGCCCTCGGGCCCCCGGCCTCCGGTGCAGGCGCCGCAGATGCTGCCTCCGCAGAACCCGATCCTCCACCCCCAGCCCTCGGCGCAGCAGCAGCCCGCGGCGGGCAAGCGCCCGCTGCACCAGGAGCCGGCGGTGCTGGTGACCGGCACGGCGGTGGTGGTCCTGTTCGTGGTCTTCTTCGTGCTGCTCGCCAACATCCTCAACTGACCGGCGCCGTGCCGCCAGACCGGTTCAAGACCGCTCCGCCGCGCCGTGGGCGACGGTGTAGCCGGCGCGGCGGTCGAGTTCGGCGATCTGGCCGTCGAGCCAGTCGATCTCGTTCAGGTTGACCGAGCGGTGGATCTGCATGAGGCCCTTGCGGAACGGTGAGTCGAGCTGTTCGGGCGGCACGGGGCGCCCCTGCTCGTCGTAGAACAGCTGCGTCGGCTGGTCGAGGTATTCGCGCCTGCGGGCCAGCACGATCGACTGCTCGCGCGGGTTGTCCAGGTGGTGGAGGAACGCCAGGAGCACGTACCACTTGTTGTCGTCGGTGATGAAGACCGGTTCGGGGTTGCGCAGCCAGCGGCGCAGCTGGTCGGTGCCCTCCTGGGTGATCTCGAGCATGTGGCGGGGCGCGGCCACCGAGCCGGGCGCGGTGCGCCTGGTGAGGCAGCCGGCCTCTTCGAGCTTCTTGATGGTCGGATAGAGCGTGCCGTCGGCGATGGGCCGGACGTGGCCGGCCAGGGCGGCGACCCGGTTCTTGAGGTCGTAGCCGTGGAGCGGGAAGTCCCGCAGGAATCCGAGTATGGCCATCTTCAACATGCCCATATCATTGCAGATTCAACAATATATCTCGACTACGAGACAGAGCTTTCCGCGGATTTTCTTGACCGATCCCAGCGCGGCCGCGCCCGAAAACCCCCACGCCAAGCGAAAGCGGGCCGGGCGAGCGCATGGCGGTACAGCTTCCGTTCTTAACAGATATATATCGGATTCGAGGTAAAGAACCTCTCCGGTGCTCCGGACCGAACCCATTCGAAAATGAGGAGCGCGGGCTTCGCCCGCGCGCTCACCGAGAACAGAGCGGCTCCGTGGGTCAGACGATGTCGAAGAACCACAGGGCGAGGTAGGCCGATCCGGCGAGGAAGACCAGGAAGACCAGGAGGACGAGCCAGCCGGCGGCGGCCTCGAAGACGCCCGGACGTCCGGTCTCGTCGCCCATCGTGTCCGTCTCGCCGATGGCCTGTTCGACCGGTCCCCAGGCGGCGTCGCTCATCATGCCCATGGGGACGTCTGCCTTGGCCGGCGGGTACCAGGGGCGGGGCTGCCGGGCGGTGGCGGTGCGGTTCGCCGGCTGGATTCGGCCGCGCCGGTTGTAGATGAAGATCGCGACATCGGACTCGTCGGCCGCGGCGGCCACGCTCGGCGGGCACGGCATCGAGGTGTACAGGTGCCGGTGGCGTCCGGGTGCGCCGGTGCCGATGATCATGGGGATGTCGTCGGGGTCGATCACGTGGCCGGGGAATTTGGCGGCCGCGACCGTCTTGGCCGATTGCGCGGCGATGGTCCACTGCGGGGCGGACAGCCTTTCGCCGTTCTTCTTCTCTAGATGCCGCAGGTGGGCGAGCATCAGGCGCAGCAGCGCGTAGTTGTCGGGTGCGAGGTCGGGGACGAGGTTCATACGGTGCAGTTTCACATATCGGTGCGAGTTCAGTCGCCCCAGAAGACCTCGATCTCGGCGCCGAGTTTTTTGAGTCGTTCGGTGAGTCGTTCGTAGCCGCGGTGGATGACGTTGACGTGGCGCAGCACTGAGGTGCCTTTGGCGCAGAGCATGGCGAGGAGGAGGACGACGGCGGGGCGCAGGGCGGGTGGGCAGACGACTTCGGTGCCGGACCAGCGGATCGGTCCGTCCACATAGATCCGGTGTGGGTCGAGGAGGCGGACGCGTCCGCCGAGTCGGTTCAGTTCGGTGAGGTAGATCGCCCGGTTCTCGTAGACCCAGTCGTGGATGAGTGTGGAGCCCTCGGCGCAGGAGGCGATGAGGGCGAAGAAGGGGAGGTTGTCGATGTTGAGGCCGGGGAAGGGCATGGGGTGGATCTTGTCGATGGGGGCGTGGAGCTCGGAGGGGTGGACGGTGAGGTCGAGCAGGCGGGTGCGGCCGTTGGCGGCGAGGTATTCGGTGTCGCAGGTGTAGCGCAGGCCCATTTCTTCGGCGAGGGCGAGTTCGATTTCGACGAATTCGATGGGGACGCGGCGGACGGTGATCTCGGATTGGGTGACGATGCCGGCGGTGATGAGGCTCCAGGCTTCGATGGGGTCTTCGGAGGGGGCGTAGTCGATGTCGACGTCGATGGTCTCGCGGCCGTGGACGGTGATGGTGGTGGTGCCGATGCCGTCGATGCGGACGCCGAGTCGTTCGAGGTAGAAGCAGAGGTCTTGGACCATGTAGTTGCATGAGGCGTTGCGGATGGTGGTGGGTGCGGGGTGGCGTGCGGCGGCCATGATGGCGTTTTCGGTGACGGTGTCGCCGCGTTCGGTCAGGACGATGGTGCCGGGGGGTTCGGTCTTCTCTTTGACGGAGGCGTGGTAGCAGCCGTGGGAGGTTTCGACGGAGAGGCCGAAGCGGCGGAGGGCGACCATGTGGGGTTCGACGGTGCGGTCGCCGAGTTCGCAGCCGCCGGCGAAGGGGAGTTCGAATTCGGGGTATTCGTGGAGGAGGGGGCCGAGGAACATGATGATGGATCGGGTGCGGCGGGCGGCGTCGGCGTCGATGCGGGTGAGGTCGAGGTGGTCGGGTGGGTCGATTTCGAGGTCGCCGTCGGGGCCGAGCCAGCGGTAGCGGACGCCCATGCTGGCGAGGACGCGGAGGATGCGGTTGACCTCTTCGATGCGGGCGACGCGGCGGAGGGTGGTGGTGCCTTTGTTGAGGAGGCTGGCGCATAGGAGTGCGACGCCGGCGTTCTTGGAGGTTTTGACGTCGATGGAGCCGGAGAGGGTGACGCCGCCGCGGACGCGCAGGTGGATGGGGGCCGTTGAGGTGGGGCGCGTGCCGGCTTCGGTCTCGAGCATGGCGTCAGACTAGCGGAGTCGGGGGTGTTTCTGTGGGGTTCGGGGGCACCGGCCCTAGGGGGTTTGGGGGTAGGGGTCTGGGGCGGGGCCGATGCCTTCGGCTTCGCGGAGGAGTTCGTCGAGGATTTCCATGACGGCGGCGACGGCGGGGCGGCGGGCGGCGCCGCGGAGGGTGACGGCGCGGAAGTGGCGGAATGGGGTGAAGGGGCCGGAGACGGGGATGCGGGTGAGGTCGAGGTGGGGTGGGAGGTCGACGAGGCGGGGGACGAGGGCGACGCCGAGTCCGTGGGCGACCATGATGGCGATGACGTTCCATTCGCGGGCTTCGCCGATGACGGTGGGGCGGAATCCGGCGTTGGAGCAGGCGGTGAGGACGTGGCGGCGGTGGATGGAGCCGGGGACGCCGATGACCCAGGGTTCGCGTTCGAGTGAGCGCAGGTCGATGGTGGTGGTGTCGGTGAGGTGGTGGTCTGCGGGGACGACGAGGTCGAAGGGGTCGTTGAAGACGGTTTGGGAGTCGAAGCGGATGTCTTCGGGGGGCGGGTTGTCGGGGGTGGCTTCGACGAGGGCGAGGTCGGCTTCGCCGGCGAAGAGGAGGTCGAAGCTTTCGGAGGCTTCGGTTTCGCGGAGGCGCAGTTCGAGGGCGGGGTGGCGGGTGCGGGCGCGGTCGACGAGGGGGGCGAGGAGGGTGGCGATGGCGGTGGGGAATCCGCACAGGCGCAGGAGGCCGGAGGGTTCGCCTTCGGTGGCTTGGAGTTCGGCTTCGGCGAGGCGCCACATGGCTTCGATGGCGTCGATGTGGGCGAGGAGGATCTGGGCGGCGGAGGAGAGGCGGACGCGGCGGCCGTGGGGTTCGAGGAGGGGGACGCCGAGTTCTTTGGAGAGGAGGCGGATCTGCTGTGAGGCGGCGGAGGTGGACATGTGCAGGGATTTGGCGGCGCCGGAGACGGTGCCGTGGTGGGCGATGGCGCGCAGGACGTGGAGTCGGCGCAGATCGATCACGGTGTGGGCCTCCTTGACGCTTAAGCCTTCGCTTCACAGTGAGTTTCGCAAACTCAGGCTGCCGGTGTGTTGTGCCCCGGGCGAATGAGGTCTTACATTCGATGTGCGGGCGTCGACCCGCGACGATCTCATGTTTTCAGACATCCTGTGAGGAGGAAGGCTCATGCTGTGCTGCCCGTTTTGTGGTTGGCCTGATGACGATCCGGTGACGACTGTCTCTGTGCATCCGACACCGTCGGGCGTCACGATGTGGACGCGGTGCGCTTGTGGGTCGCTTCAGACCAGGGTGCTTCGCGGTGCGACGGCCGTGGTGACGGCGCGGAGCCGTCCGAGTGCGCGGGCCGCCGCCGTCTGATCGGGGCTGCCCCTCCCGAGGTCCCCCTACTTTTCTCACCTCTCTTTTTTGCACGTCGCCGCGGTGCGGCGGTGTTGGCGTGCGTTCGTGTCTTGAACCTGTGACTGAGAAGGATTTCGCTGCAATGCTGGACTTCGACCTGCGCATGGTGCTCCAGATCGCCGGGGCGCTGCTGTGCGTGGCCAACTATCTGCTCATTCAGACTCGTCGTATCACGGCGACGCAGCCGACGTCGCTGCTGATCGTGGCCTCTGGTGGGGTCATTCTGCTCGCTTCGGCGATCATGGGCGCCGACTGGGGCCTGATCATCTTGGAGGTGTCGTGGCTGGTCATGGTGTCGGTGACCTTGGTCGTGCGGCATCGTGAGGCGGTGGCGACCGCTGCGGCGGGCGCGGAGGCGAGTGGTGAGTCGGCGCCGGTCGGGTCGGTGGAGGCGCCTGCCGCGGTGTTCGACATGGGGAACACCGGTGAGCTCGAGCTGGTCGGTGCGGGCCGCTAGTCTGCACGTGTGACAATCCGAGTGCTGATCGCCGACGATCAGGAGATGGTGCGGGCCGGGTTCCGGGCGATTATCGATGCGCAGAGCGACATGGAGGTCGTGGCCGATGCCGCCGACGGTGTGGAGGCGGTGGCGCAGGCGCGTCGGCATCGCCCGGACGTGTGTCTGTTCGATATCCGGATGCCGCGGTTGGACGGCTTGGAGGCGACGCGGACGTTGCTGGCGGGTGGTTCGGGTCCGCGGATCGTGGTGGTGACCACGTTCGATACCGATGAGTACGTGTACGGGGCGTTGCGGTCGGGTGCGACGGGGTTCTTGTTGAAGGATTCGGGTCCGACGCTGCTGGTGGAGGCGGTGCGGGCGGCTTCTGACGGGGAGTCGCTGGTGTCGCCGTCGGTGACGGTGCGGCTGTTGCAGCGTCTGGCCGAGCCGGTGGCGCGGGGTCCGAAGGCCGAGGAGGTGTTGACCGAGCGTGAGCTGGACGTGGTCGAGCATGTGGCGCGGGGTCGGACGAACGCGGAGATCGCGGGGGCGTTGTTCGTGTCGGTCTCGACGGTGAAGACGCATCTGGAGGCGGTGCGGATGAAGTTGGGGGCGCGCAATCGCACGGAGATCGCGATCTGGGCGTGGGAGCACGGTGTCGTCGGCTGATCCGGTGCGGACCTTGGCGGTGCCGGAGTTCACTGCCGAGTCGGTGGTGATGCGGTCGCGGTTCGTCTGCACGGTGTACCGGGTGGCCGATGAGGCGGCGGTGCGGGAGCGGATCGCCGAGCGGCGGCGGGCGATGTGGGGTGCTTCGCATCATTGCACGGCTTACATTCTCGGTGGTGGTGCGGTCGAGCGGTCGGGTGATGACGGGGAGCCTGGGGGGACGGCGGGGGCGCCGATGCTGGAGGTGTTGCGGGGGCGTGGTCTCAGTGAGGTGTTGGCGGTGGTGTCGCGGTATTTCGGTGGGGTGAAGCTGGGTGCTGGTGGTTTGGTGCGGGCCTATGGCGGGGCGGTGTCGCGGGCGGTCGAGGGGGCCGGGACGGTGGTGGTGGCGGTGTGGTCGCGGCTGCGGGTGCGGCTCGACTACGGGCGGGCCGGGAGTCTGGAGGGGCTGTTGCGGTTGCGGGAGGATGTGCGGTTGTGCGGGGTGGATTTCGCTTCGGTGGTGGTCTTCGATGTGGCCTGTGCCGATGTGGAGGTGTTCGTGGCGTGGTTGGCGTCGCAGACGGCGGGGGCCGCTGAGGTCGAGCCGGCGGGGTCGGTGCGGGTGGAGTTGTAAGCTGTTGCTTTCCGAGAGATGGGGCATGTGATGACCGACCATGATGTGAACGATAACTCTACGGCGGGGCGGTTCCCGAACCCGTTCATCGAGCAGCGGGCCGACCCCCAGATCGTCCGCCACAGCGACGGCCGCTACTACTTCACCGCCACCGTCCCGTCCTTCGACCGGATCGTGCTGCGCGCCTCGGAGTCCCTCGCCGGACTCCGGGAGGCCGAGGAGGTGACGATCTGGACCGCCCACGAGTCCGGCCCGATGGGCTCGCACATCTGGGCGCCCGAACTCCACTGGATCGACGGCGCCTGGTACGTCTACTTCGCCGCCGGCGAGGCCGGCGACGAGACCGCCGACGTCTGGCGCATCCGCATGTACGTCCTGGAGAACACCGGAGCGAACCCCTTGGAGGGCACCTGGACCGAGCGCGGGCGGATCCGGACCCCGATCGACTCGTTCTCCCTGGACGCGACCACCTTCGCCTGCGCCGGGCGCCGCTACCTGTGCTGGGCCCAGCACAACCCGGCCCTGCCGGAGACCAACACCAGCCTCTACCTCGCCGAACTGGCCGACCCCTGGACCCTCGCCGGCGAGCCGGTCGAGCTCTCGCGGCCCGAGGCGGCGTGGGAGACGATCCGCTTCGCCGTCAACGAGGGCCCCTACGCCATCGTCCGCGACGGGCGCGTCCTGATCACCTACTCCGCCTCGGGGACCGGCGCCGAGTACTGCGTCGGCCTGCTCAGCGCCGAGGTCGGATCCGATCTGCTCGACCCCGCCTCGTGGACCAAGCACGACGAGCCGGTCTTCGCCACCAGCGAGGCGAACGGGATCTACGGGCCCGGCCACAACGCGTTCACCGTCGACGAGGACGGGCGCGACGTGCTGGTCTTCCACGCCCGCGCCTACGCCGAGATCGAGGGCGACCCGCTCGACAACCCCGACCGGCACTGCCGTCTCCAACGGTTCGACTGGTCGGAGGCGGGCCTGCCGGTGTTCGGCGAGCCGCTGCCCGAGCGGCGGTAGGGGCGAGGCGGCCCGGCAGCGGGCTGTACGGTGGCTTCGCGACCAGGGAGAGGGAGTGCGGCGATGGGCGGCGGAACGGGGAGCGGGACCGGGGCCCGTCTGAGCCGGGAGCGCGTCCTGCGGGCCGCCGCGGCGCTGGCCGATGCGGGCGGGGTCGGGGCGGTGACGATGCGCGGCCTCGCCGAGTCGCTCGGCGTGGAGGCGATGTCGCTGTACCACCACGTGGCGAACAAGGAGGCCGTCCTCGACGGGCTCGTGGAGGTCGTCATGGCCGAGATCACCGCGGCGGTGGACGCATTGGACGAGGACGGCCTCGACTGGCGGGCGGCGATGCGCCGGCGCGTGCTCACCGCCCGGCAGGTGCTGCTGCGCCACCCGTGGGCGCCCGGCGTGTTCGAGACGCGCACGGGGGGGAGTCTGCCGGTGGCCCGCTACTACGACGGCCTGCTGGCGCTGATGCTGCGCGGCGGCTTCAGCTACGACCTGGGGCATCGGGCGCTGCACGCCCTGGGGAGCCGGGCCCTGGGCTTCTCGCAGGAGCTGTTCGAGCCGGCCGGCGGAGGCGAGGCGATGCCCCAGGAGGCGGTGGCGGCCATGGCCGAACAGGTCCCGCATCTGGCCGCGATGGTCGCCGAGGCCGCCCACGGCTCGTCGGGGCGGCTGGGCTGGTGCGACTACCAGGCCGAGTTCGAGTTCGGGCTCGATCTGATCCTCGAGGGCCTCGAACGGCTCCGCGCCGGATCCTGAACCCCGTCCCGTATGGGTCCGGGGCACCGCGCGCCCCTTGACAGCCTTACTTTGTAAGCCTATCGTTGTCCTTACGTTGTAAGAACACCCCTTGGAGCCAGCATGAAAGCCGTCGTCCACCACCGCTACGGCGCACCCGAACAGGTCCTCGCCCTCACCGACATCGAACGGCCCGAACCCGGCCCCGGCCAAGTCCTCGTCCGCGTCAAGGCCACCGGCGTCAACACCCCCGACTGGATCGCCGTCACCGGCACCCCCTACCTCCTGCGCGCCAGAGCCGGCGAGATGCGCCGCGGCGCCGTCCGCGGCACCGACCTCGCCGGCACCGTCGAAGCCGTCGGGGACGACGTCACCGACCTGCGGCCGGGCCAAGACGTCTTCGGATCGGCCTGGACCGGCGGCATGACCACCACCGGCACCTTCGCCGAATACGCCCTCGCCCCGGCCGCCCAGCTCATCGGCAAACCCGCCGCCCTCAGCTTCGAAACCGCCGCCGCCTCGGTCATGTCCGGCCTGACCGCCCTGCACGCCTGGCGAGCGACCACCCCCGTCCACGACGGCATGCGCGTCCTCGTCAACGGCGCCTCCGGCGGCGTCGGCACCTTCGCCGTCCAGATCGCCGCCCACGACGGCGCCCACGTCACCGGCGTCTGCGGCCCGGGCAACCTCGACCTCGTCCGCTCCCTCGGCGCCGCGGCCGCCATCGACCACACCACCGACGACTTCACCGCAGGCACCGAACGCTACGACGCCATCCTCGACAACGTCCTCAACCACCCGCCCAGCCGCACCATCCGCGCCCTGGCCGAAGGCGGCGTCCTCATGCCCAACAGCGTCGGCAACACCGGCGGCCTGCTCGCCGGCCTCGGCCGCATGGCCAGAGCGAACCTGCTCGGACGCCTGCGCCGCGCCGACGTCCGATTCGTCACCACCGAATACCACCGCGAGGCGCTCACCGCCCTCGCCCGGCTCCTCGAATCCGGCGCGATCCGGGCTGTGGTCGACCACGCCTACCCACTCGAGGAGACCCCGAAAGCCGTCGCCCACATGCTCAGCCACCGGGCCAGCGGCAACATCGTCATCACCGTGCCCTAATCGGAGGTGTCCCGGCGCAGCCGCTTGGTCTCCGAACGGCGCCGCTTCTCCTCGAGACGCCGCCGCTTGGCGCCCTTCGACGGCCGGGTCGCCTTGCGCGACGGCGGCGGCGCCGCGATCGAACGCCGCAGCAGCTCACCGAGCCGCTCGGCCGCGGCCTGCCGGTTGCGCAACTGCGACCGGAACTGCGAGGCCGCGACCACCACCGTCCCATCGACCAGGCGGCCCGCCAGGCGCGAGCGCGCCCGCTCGACCAGCGGCTCGGGAATCGCCCTGGTCGAAACCAGATCGAACACGAGCTCGACGCGCGAATCGGTCGTGTTGACCCCCTGCCCGCCCGGCCCCGACGACCGCGAGAACCGCCAGGTCAACTCGCTGTCGGGAATGACGATCTCGTCGGTGACGCGCACAGGCACGGCGAGCCCTTCCTCAGTAGTCGAGCGCGGCCTGCGCCCAAGCGACGAACATGGCCATGATCGGCCGGCACCGGACCAGCACGGCGTCATCGCCCACGCCCGCCTCGGCCTCATACGCGCCCGCATCGAGCGGTCTGCCCTGCGCGAGCCGCGTCAGTATCGACGGGGCCAGCCAGCAGTACTTGGCCGCGCCGGTGACCGCGACGGCCGTCTCGAGCCCCTCGCTCCTCCCGCCGGCCTCGACGAGCCCGGCACGGTAGGCGTCGACGAGCGCCCCCCGGATCTCATCGAGCCGATCGACCGGCTGCAGACCGTCGAGGAAGGTGTCGGCGATGAGGTTCGCGACGTCCTCACCGACCGCGCCGCGCCCTACGAACGCCCAATCGAGCAGCACCGGATCCGCGCCGCGCATCAGCAGGTTCATCGGCCACACGTCCAAGTGGCACAGCGTCTGCGGGAGGGCCTCGGCCCGGTCGAACAGGTCGCCGCGGCGCTTCCAGATCACGCGCAGCCCCTCGCGCAGCTCATCGGGCCAGTGCCGGGCCGCGACCGGATGGTCCCAGTCGATGTCGCCGAAGGTGCGGGAGCTGGCGTACTGGCGCAGCCACCGCCGCGAATGCCACGGCTGCTCGGGCGATGCCGCGTGCCGGGCCTGGGCGGCGCCGAGCCGGCGGGCGAACAGCGCGAACTGCTCGACCGCCCACCGGCCGCCCGATGCGCCCTGGACGTCCTCGAGCCACAACTCGGCCGAGCCGTCGGGCCGCTCGCCCGCGGTCAGCAGCCGCGGCGCAAGCAGACCGGCGCCCTCGCCGTAGCGTTCGGCCGCGCCGGTGGTGTAAGCGAGGTATTCGCGCTTCCAGTAGTTCCAGTGCCGCGCATCGTCACTGGGCGCCCAATGCCCGCTCCCGCCCTCGCCGGGCGTCGCGTGCTTGAGGACGGCGGTGCCGCCGGGGCCGGTGACGCGCCAGATGCCGCCGGTGGCCTCATTGGCGGCATTGTGTTGCAGCGGCTCCCAACCGGACGGGACACCGACGGGGGAGCAGACGAGATCGTGGAGCACGCCTCGATTGTGTCAGTCGCCCGGCCCGACGCCGGGACACGGGCTGCCGATGGCGTGAGTGCAGTCGATACCGAGCATGGCGTCGAGCCAATCGGCTCCGGTGTCAGTGTGGCAGCGGTCCATGGCGGCATCGCAGGTGCGCAGATCGGCAGCGGTTGCGATACGCAACGGCTGCGATCGGCCTCCGGCGTCGTTGTAGCGCGCCCAGGCCGAGAGCGGACTGGGCGCGGTGGCGGTGAACGGAGCGGTGGAGAAGCTGACGAACGACTGCGGGTTCATGCTGCCTTCGTGGTTGATCGGTGCACACGCGGGAATCGGCAGGGCAGGCGGTTCGGTTTCGGCCAGGGGCGGGGCGTACTGCTCGCCGTAGGTCGGGTCGTCGTCGAGCGCGACGGTGGGGTCTGGCTGGTCGCACGACCAACGCCAGAGCTCGTTGTAGGGGCTGTAGTCCATCGGCTGCCACCAGTTCGGTCCCCACAGGCCGCTCTCGTAGGCATCGCCGGGATTGGCGCCGATGCCGAGGTACTCGACGAGATGCTCACTGGTCGTAGCGGGTGTGACCTGGGCGGTCTGGGTGAGGAAAAGGTGCCCTGGGTGCCATTTGCCGTTGTCGAAATTCTCGCCGCGGCCAGGATAGGTGTCGTTCTGCGTTTGTGCATCGGTGCGGGCGCAGGTACGCAGACTGGTGTCGCCGATGGCGGTGTCCAGACCGGTCACGGCGACGGCAAGGCAGTGCTCGCCGGTATGGGTGGTGGTCTCAGCGGCCAAGCCGATGCGGAGCCCTTCGCCGTGGAGGTCGGTGTAGTGGTCCAGGCGGATTTCGGTGACGGTCACACCGGGCTCCCAGACGGCGGTGACGGTGAACGCATCGCCATCGGCACTGCCGCGCACCTTCGCGCCACGGGGCGATTCGGGGTCGGCCAAGAGCGCGGTGAGACGGGTGTCGACCGGTGCGTCCGCGGCCGCGATGGCGTCGGCGTCCCAGGTGAATTCGGTGGTCTGCTGCGTGAGCGCGGCGGGCAGGGCGTCGTGAGCGGCGCTGATCGCGAATGGGGCCGCGAGTGCGGCCAAAGCGGCCAAAGCGGCCCAGCGGGCCTTCAGCGACGGCACCTCGAGGGCGCCTCGGGGGAGGAGCGGGGGCATCGGGCGATGCTACCAACCCCCGCTTCTCCCTTGTGGTCACGACCTAATCGGTGAAGTCCTCGATGGACATCACTACGGTCCCGGCCTCGTCGCAGGCGTCCAAGTCCACGGTGAAGACCATCGCCCAGTCCCGGTCGCCGGCCGGATCGTCGATGGTCTGCCGCACCCGCCAGGTGCGGCCTTCCCGCCCGATGTCCAAGAACTCGTCCGAACGCGCCCCCGTGGCGGTGCCGATGTCGTCATGGGCGTCGAAATACCGCTCCAGGGCCGCATCCCACGCCGACTCCGTCCACCCCGTCTCCAGCGATGCCAAAGCGGCGGGCCGGTCCGCGGCGGCCAACTCGACGTGCCGGAAGACCAGGTTGCGGACCGCGATCGCGAACGCCCGCTCATTGTCGGTGAACGCCCTGGCCGGCCGGCCGACATCGATCTCGCCCTCGTCGTCGACCGGATTGGTCAACTGCTCCCACTCATTGATCAGCGAGGAGTCGGTCTGGCGGATCGTCTCGCCCAGCCACGCGGTCAGATCGTCGAGCTCCGGCCCGCCCGCGCCCTCCGGGAGCGTCTGGATCAACGCCTTGTAGGCACTCGAGAGGTACCGCAGCAGCAGGCCCTCGGCCCTGGGCAGGCCGTAGACGCCGATGTACTCCCCGAAGCTCATGTGGCCCTCCCAGATCTCCCGCAGGATCGACTTGGGCTCCAAGGCGTAGTCCGCCGCCCACGGGTGACTGGTCTTGTAGACCTCGAAGGCCTCCTCCAGCAGCTCGGCCAGCGGCTTGGGGTAGTCGATCTGGTCCTCGTCGAGCCGGTTCATCCGGTCGAAGTAGTCCACCCCGTCGGCCTTCATCGCCTCGATCGCCTCGCCCTTGGCCTTGTTGCGCTGCGCGGCCAGGATCTGACCGGGCCCCTCCAAGGTCGCCTCGACCACCGAGACGACCTCCATGGCGTACTCCTCGCCGTCGGGGTCGAGCAGGTCGAGCGCGGCCAGCGCGAACGGCGCCAGCGGCTGATTGAGCGCGAAATGGTCCGGCAGGTCGACGGTGAGCTTGACCTTGCTGCCGTCGATGACGATGATGCCCGCATCGCGCAGCGTCCGCGCGATCCGCAGCGCCGTGCGGGCCATGCGCAACTGCTCGGCCCGGTCGGCGTGCGAGCCCTCGATGAGGCCCCGGACGTGATCGAAGGCGTTCCCGCCCCTGGCCAGGACGTTCACGAGCATGGCGTGGCTCATGCGCATGCGGCTGGTCAACGCCTCCGGTTCGGCCTCGGCCAGGGAACCGAAGGTCTCCTCGGTCCAGCCGACGAAGCCCTCCGGGGGCTTCTTCTTCGCCATCTTCTTGCGCTTCTTCGGATCCAGACCGAACTTGGCCTCGGCCTTGGTGTTCTCGATGACGTGCTCGGGGGCCTGGCAGACCACGAAGCCCTCCGTGTCGAACCCGGCCCGGCCGGCCCGGCCGGCGATCTGGTGGAACTCCCGGGCCCGCAGGCGCCGGGTGCGCCTGCCGTCGTACTTGGCCAGGCCGGTGAACACGACCGTGCGGATCGGCACGTTGATGCCGACCCCGAGCGTGTCGGTGCCGCAGATGACCGTCAGCAGGCCCTGCTGCGCCAACCGCTCGACCAGGCGCCGGTACTTCGGGAGCATCCCCGCGTGGTGCACCCCGATCCCCGAGCGCACCAGCCGGGCGAGGGTCTGCCCGAACTTGGTCGTGAAGCGGAACCCGCCCAGCGCGGCCGCGATCTGGGCCTTGGCGTCCTTGTCGACCAGTCTGAGGCTCGCCAGCGCCTGCGCGGTCTCCAAGGCCGCGGCCTGCGTGAAATGCACGATGTAGGCCGGCGCCCGGTGGTGGTTCACCAGGTTCTCGACCGTCTCGTGCAGCGTGGTCTTGCGGTATTCGTAGTCGAGGGGGACCGGGCGGGTGGCGCCGGCGACCAGCACGGTCTCGCGGCCGGTGCGCTCGGTCAGGTCCCGTTCGAAGAACGCCGTGTCGCCCAGGGTCGCCGACATGAGCGTGAACTGGGCCCGCCGCAATTCGAGCAGGGGCACCTGCCAGGCCCAGCCGCGGTCCGGCTCGGCGTAGAAGTGGAACTCGTCGGCCACGACCGAGTCGCAGTCCAGGTCGGCGCCCTCGCGCAAGGCGAGGTTGGCGAGGATCTCGGCGGTGCAGCAGATCAGCGGCGCATCGGGGTTGACCGAGGCGTCGCCGGTGAGCATGCCGACGTTGTCGTGGCCGAACTGGGCGCACAGCTCGAAGAACTTCTCGGACACCAGTGCCTTGATCGGCGCGGTGTAGAAGGAGGTGCGCTGGTTCGCCAGGGCGTTGAAGTGCGCGGCGGCCGCGATGAGCGACTTGCCCGAGCCGGTGGGGGTGTTCACGACGACGTTGGCGCCCGAGCAGATCGCCAGCAGCGCCTCCTCCTGGTGCTCGTACAGGTCGATGCCCTCATCCGCGGCCCAGGAGGCGAAGGCGGTGTAGACGTCGTCGGCGTCGGGCCGGTCGGTGGCGGGCAGGTAGTCGATGAGGCTCACAACGGTCAATGGTGCCCCGGCCGCTCTCGGGCGGCCAGGGCGGGTCAGTGGTCGTAGGCGACCAGGACCGGGGCGTGGTCGGACCAGCGCTCGGCGTGGGAGGCGGCGCGCTCGATCCAGGCGCGCCGGGCCGCCCGCGCCAAGCCGGGCGTGGTGACCTGGAGGTCGATGCGCCAGCCGGTGTCGTTGTCGAAGGCCCGCCCGCGGACCGACCACCACGAGTAGGGGCCCTCGACGTCGGGGTGGAGGGAGCGGAAGACGTCGACGAAGCCGCGCTGCTCGTACAACTCGGTCAGCCAGGCCCGCTCGCCCGGGAGGAACCCGGCGCTCTTCTTGTTGCCGCGCCAGTTCTTCAGGTCGGCCTCGGTGTGGGCGATGTTGAAATCGCCGCCGACCAGCAGCTCGCGCCCGTCCTCGGCGCAGCGTTTCGCCGCGTCGGTGAGGTAGTCGGCGAAGGCGGCCATGAACCGCTCCTTCTCGTCCTGGCGGGGCGTCCCGGCCTCACCGGAGGGCAGGTAGAGGCTGCCGACGGTCAGGCCCGGCAGGTCGACCTCGGCGTAGCGCCCGCACGTGTCGAACTCGGCCGAACCGAAGCCGATCCGCTGCCCTTCGGGCGCTTGCCGGGTGAGGACGGCGACCCCGGCGCGGCCCTTGGCGCCGTCGTTCTCGGCCGGGGCCAGCAGCCAGTGCCAGCCGGGGACGTCGGTGACCGCGGCGGGCACCTGATCGGCGGTGGCCCGGACCTCCTGGAGGAGCACGACGTCGGCCTCGGTGCCGGCCAGCCATGCGACCAGGCCTTTCTTCGATGCGGCCCGGATCCCGTTGACATTGACGGTGGCGATGGTGCGCATGGGCCCACCCTAACCCGCGGCCTCCGGACCGGCCCGGAGGCGATGCGGTGAGATGCGTCGTCCCCGGGGCGGGGACAGGCCCGAGGCCGGGCGCTGACCCAATAGACTGCAAGGATGACTTCGGCGGCACAAGGCCCGGCAGCGGGCCGGACGTGGTGGACGCGGGCGCTGGTCGCCTCCTTCGCCTCCATGATCGCCGCCCTCGCGGCCCTGACGCCGGCCCGGGCGCAAGACGAGCCCGACGCCGAGGCGCTCGACCAGCCCGGCGGCGTCGTCGTCGTCGGCGTGCCCGGCCTGACCTGGTCGGACATCTCCGCCTCGGAGACGCCGGCCCTGTGGGACCTGGCCGGGGCCGGCGCCACCGCGTCGATGAGCGTGCGCACCATCGGGTCGTGGACGTGCGCCGAGGCCGGCTGGGTGAGCCTGGGCGCCGGCGAGCGGGCCGGCGGGGCCGCGCCCCGCGACGCCCACTGCATGGCCCAGTCGCGCATCCCTGCGCCGGTCTCCGCCGGCGGCGAGTGGACCGTCCCGCACTTCGACGAGCTCGAAGAGGCCAACGCCGCCTACAACTACGGGGCCCGGCTCGGCTCGCTCGCCGAGGCGGTCGACCAGCTCGCGGTCGAGCAGGCCGAGGCCGCCGAGGAGGCCGCCGCGGCAGGGGAGGAACCGGTCGAGGTCCGCGAGGGACTGTGCGTGGCCGCGATCGGCGTCGGCGCGGCCCTGGCCGCCGCCGACCCCGAAGGGAACCTCGCGTTCTGGGGCGAGGACCTCGACGCCCTGCCCGAGGCGATGGCCGCCTGCGACATCGTCATCGTCGATCCCGGCGTCATCGTCGGCGACGACGCCGGCGATGCCGAGGACACCACCACCGACTACGACGCGCTCGGCGAAGACGACGCCGACGTCCCCCTCGACGAGGAGGACACCGCCGCCGGCGAGGAGACCGAGCCCGACCCGATCCGCGTCGCCGCCGCCTCCGAAGCCGACGAGGCCATCGGCGATGTCGCCGCCGCCCTGCCCGAGCGGTGGCGGCTCATGGTCGCCGGCATCGCCGACTCCGCCGCCCCCTCCTCGCTCCACCCCGTCCTCTACGCCGGGCACGGCATCGAGGCCGGGTCGCTGACCTCGGCGACGACCGGCCGCGACGGCTACGTCCAGCTCGTCGACCTCGCCCCCACCGCTCTCGACGTCGTCGGCGCCGACGTCCCCGCCGCCATGTCCGGGCGGCCCGCCAGCGTCGAAGCCGACCCCGCCCACAGCTCCGAGGCGGCCGTCGCGGCCGGCGTCGACGAGACACAGGCCTCGGCGGCCGTGGCCGAGGTCGGCTGGAAGTTCTACGGCACCCTCGCCGCCCTCGGCGTCGCCGCCGTCGCCGCCGCGGTGTGGCTGCTGATCGGCCCCGACCGGCTCCGGCCGCTGGCCCGGACGGTGTGCGTCGCGGTCTCGGCGATCCCCGTCGCCGGTGTCGCCGCCGGCATCCCGCCGTGGTGGCGGGCCGACAACCCCGAGCTCGCGTTCTGGCTCGTCATCGCCGCGGGCGTGACCGTGCTCACCGCCGCCGCGTGGCTGCCGGGCCTGCGGGCGGGCAGGCGGGCCGCGCTCATGGTCGCGGGCGTGACCGCCGGGCTCATCGCCGTCGACCAGTTCACCGGCGCCACCTGGCCCCTCCACACCCCCCTGGGGTACACCGCGCAGGCCGGGGCCCGGTTCTCCGGGCTCGGCAACTACTCCTTCGCCGTGTTCGCCGCCGCCGTCGTCCTCATCATCGCCCTCACCCCCTGGCGGGGCCGCGCCCGCCACATCGGGCCGGTCGTCCTCGGCGCCGCCGCGACCGTCCTGGTCGGCGCCCCCTCCCTCGGCGGCGACGTCGGCGGCATGCTCACCATCGTCGCCGCCCTCGTCCTGGCCTGCCTGAGCCTGTGGGGCCGCCGGCTCTCGATCGGCGGCCTCGCCTGGGCCGGCGGCCTGGCCGCGGCCGTGTTCGTCGCCGCCGGCGTCCTCGACTACCTGCGGCCCGAAGCCGACCAGACCCACCTGGGCCGCTTCGTCGGCGCCGTCCTCGAAGGCAGCGCCGGCGGCGTCCTGCTGCGCAAGGCCGACTCGGCGATCAGCTCCATCGGCACCCCCCTGACCTACCTCGTCGCCGCCGCCGCCGTCGGCGCCTGGCTCATCTGGCGACGCCGCTCGCCCATCCGCTCGGCCTCGACCGAAGCGGCCACCGTCGGCCTGGTCGCCGTCGCCGTCATCGGCTTCAGCGTCAACGACTCCGGTATCGCCGTCCCCGGTTTCGCCACCGCCGTCGGCTTCGGCCTCCTGGCCATCGCCGTCGGGCCCCGGCCCGAGCCGCCCGGCCCCGAGGCGCCCGCCCGGACCGAGACCGCCGGCACCGCCCGCGGCGAGGCGTGAGGGCCCCGGCCCGGCCAGGGCCGCGCCGCCGGGACGGACCGGGCGGTATCGTGAGGCCCATGCGCGTCGCGACGTGGAACATCAACTCGATCAACGCCCGCCTGGCCAGGCTCTTGGCCTGGCTCGATGCCGCCCGGCCCGACGTGGTGTGCCTCCAAGAGCTCAAATGCGCCGCCGCCGACGCCCCCGCCGAGGCCCTCGCCGCGGCCGGCTACGAGATCGCCGCCCACGGCGACGGCCGCTGGAACGGCGTCGCGATCCTCTCGAAGGTCGGCATCGGCGAGGTCGTCCGCGACCTGGACGACCAGCCGGTCTTCGACGGGGCCCTCGAACCGCGGGCCATCGCCGCGACCTGCGGGCCGGTCCGCGTGTGGTCGGTGTACGTCCCCAACGGCCGCGACGTCGCCGACCTGCACTACCCGTACAAGCTCGCCTTCCTGGAGGCGCTGAAGACCACCGTCGCCGCCGACGCCGCCGCCGAGCGCCCGTTCGCCGTCCTGGGCGACTTCAACATCTGCCCCACCGACGACGACCTGTGGGACGCGCAGGCCTGGAGCGGCACCACCCACGTCACCGAAGCCGAACGGGCCGCCCTCGCCGACGTCGAGAGCGCCGGCCTGTCCGACGTGTTCCCCCGCGCCCTCAAACACGCCTGGCCGTTCACGTTCTGGGACTACCGCAACCTCGACTTCCCCAAGAACCGCGGCATGCGCATCGACCTGGCCCTGGCCAACGCGGCCTGGACCGGCGCCGTCGCAGACGCCTACGTCGACCGTGAGGAACGCAAAGGCAAAGGCGCCTCCGACCACGCCCCCGTCGTGCTCGACCTCGACCTGTAACCGACTGCCCCTTCCCGGAAAGCGAAGAGACACACGTGCGCCACCGAATCCTCCCCATGGTGTGCATCGCCGCCCTCGTGGCGCTGATGCCCACCACCGCGGCGAACGCCGACCCCGACGAGGAGACCCTCGAATCGGACCTTGCCGACGCCATCGAGGCCGTCGCCGACGCCGAAGAAGCGGTGGCCGCCGCCGAGCACCGGGCCGAGGAACTGTCCGTCCAGATCACCGAGACCCAGGCGCTGCTCGACGAGCTGTCCGGCGACCTCGACGAATACGCCGTCTACCTCCACACCGAAGGCGACCTGCGCACCACCGCCGCACTGCTGTCGGCCCAGAGCCCCGACCAGATGGTGGACGCGCTCACCTTCACCGGCTATCTCGCCGACGAGCGGGCCGCGCTCGTCCAGGAGGCCGAGACGCTGCTGGCCGATCTCGAGGCCCAGACCGAGGCGCACACCGCCGAAGTCGAGGCCGCCGAGCAGGCCCTGGCCGACGCCGAAGACGCCGCCGCCGAGCTCGAAGACCAGCTCGAAGAGCTCAGAGCCGACCAGGCCGCCGGGCCCGGCTCGGACGGCGGCGCTCCCGCGGCCGACCCCGTCCCGCGCAACGGCGACGGGTCCCTGCCGTCCGAGTCGTGCACCGAGGACGACCCCACCACCGGCGGCTGCCTGACCCCCAGGACCCTCCACGTCTACAACGAGACCCGCGAAGCCGACTTCGACCACTACGTCTCCTGCTACCGCTCCGGCGGCTCGGGCGAGCACCCGCAGGGCCGCGCCTGCGACTTCGCCGCCGACGAGAGCGGCTTCCAGAACTCCGACGCGAGCGGCTCGGACAAGACCTACGGCGACCAGCTCGCCGCCTGGTACGTCAACAACGCCGATGCGCTCGCGGTCGAATACGTCATCTGGTACCGCCAGTTCTGGTCGCCCTCGTCGGGGTGGCGGTCCTACTCGGGGGCCAACGGGACGCCGGCGGGCGACCACACCAACCACGTCCACGTCTCCGTGCGCTAGTAAGGAACCCGCGATGACACCGATCAGGAAGCAGTACCTCACCGCCGCCGAAACCGTGCTCGCGCTGCTCGGCGAGGACGCCGTCGCCGAGGCGTGGGAGGCCCCCTCGGCCTTGGAGGGCTTCACCGTCGGCGGCCTGGCCGCCCACCTGGCCTCCCAGATCGGCTCCGGCGCCGAGGCGCTCGGGGCCGACTTCGGCGGCAAGGACGTCGTCGGCGTCCTCGACCACTACGAGCGGGCCCGGGCCTCCTGGCTGGCCGCCGATGTCGCCAACGACTACAACACCGCCATCCGCGACCGCGGCAACGACGAGGCCGCGGCCGGGCCCGGCGCCGTCCTCGCCGAGACCGAAGCGGCCCTGAAGACCCTCCACGACCGGCTCCCGGGCCTCGGCGACGACGCCCTCGGCGGGGCCCGCCGCTGGACGTACGCGACCAGCTTCGACGACTTCCTGGTCACGCGCATCATGGAGCTCGTCGTCCACGCCGACGACCTGGCCGTCTCGGTCGGCATCGCGACCCCTGAGTTCGACGCCGACGCCTTCGACACCGCCGCGTGGGTGCTGACCCGCCTGGCCGCGCAGCGCCACGGCCAGGCCGCGCTGGTGCGCGCCCTGGCCCGCTCCGAGCGCGCCGGCGGCGACATCAGCGCCCTGTGACGCACGAGCGCGGGCGGGCCCGGGGACGCCGTCCCCGGGCCCGCCCGCGCTCGTGCGTCCGCGGCCCGGTCGTCTACTGGAAGTACACGTCCGAGCAGGAGTAGAACGACTGGTCGAAGTGGCTGGCCTGCCAGATCATGTACACGATGTGGTGGCCGGTGCGCCCCGGCGCCGAGACGTCGATGTTCACCAGCGTCCCGACGGTGTCGGACGGTTCGCCCTCACCGGGGGCGATGACGCCGGTCTCGGCGACCAGTTCCAGGTCGTCCCAGCCCAGGGCCTGCGTCGTCGGATCGAATCCTTGTTCGGTGACGTAGATCCGGTAGTAGTCGGCGCCGTGGTCGGCCTGGTCGTGGTTGGTGAAGGTGAAGTCCTGGTCCACTGGCGTGGTCTGCCACCGGCCCGGCGCATCGAGCGCGGCGTAGCGGTCCTGGCCCGAGGAGCACAGCTGCCCGTCGGGGATGGCGCCCTCGTGGTCGCCGCCGACCTGCTCGAGGTAGTTGCCGTTCCAGTTCCACATGGCGTTCGGGTCGGCCTGCCAGGCCTGCCAGCACATCGGGTCCTCGGTGGCCATGTCCGGGTTCTGGAAGTCGTGGCCCCAGCGCTCCCAGCAGGAGTAGTTGCGCGAGGGCGGGCCGATGGCCGTGCCGTGGGCATCGGATGACGGAGCGAAGAACAGGGCCGAGGCCGCGGCGGCCGCGGCCGCGATCACGGCGGCGAGGATGACGGCCGTTCGGCGCCGCATGCCGGTTGCGGCGGTTGCGTTCATGGGAATACCTCCCCACATAGACATTGAAGTATTTATATATTACTTCATTTAGGGTGTTTGCGAAACCAATGGAGGCAGACCGGGCGGCCGCGCGAATCGGACAGGTGTCCGCGCTCGTGTAAGGTCGCCGGATGGTCTCGCCACCGCCGCCCTCCGGCCGACGCGCCCTCATCGCCGCAGCCTGGCTCGCCGCCGCGTTCAGCGGCCTCATCGGCGCCGTCTGGGCCATCGGCTGGGCCCTGTCCGGATCGGCCCCGCCGAGCCTGTCCACCGTCGCCGAGGCCACCCACCTCGAATACCCCAGCGGCACCGACGTCGTCGAAGCCGACCTGTCCCAGATGCACACCCCCACCCCCGGCTCCCGAGGCGAGGCGACCGTCGACATCCCCGCCGACGAATTCGGGTCGTTCATCGCCGACAACGCCATGGAGGCGCCCCTGCTCTCGGGCACCACCCCGGCCGGGACGGCCACCGGCATCATCCCCGCCGGCTGCACCGACCAGGTCTGCTACTCGGCCACGATCATCGTCGACGACCAGACCGTCACCGTCGAACTGCTCGTCACCCTCCTCTAGCACCCGGCCCGGTCCCCGCCCGCTCGCGCGGGGCTGCCGGACACCGGTGTCCGGCAGCCCCGCGCGAGCAGCGGTCCTAGGCCGCGAACAGGCCCGTCTCACCGCGCTCGAGCGCGAGCAGGCGCTCCTTGCGCCACACCCCGCCGGCGTAACCGGTCAGCTTCCCGTTCGAGCCGATCACCCGATGGCACGGCACGACGACCGCGATCGGATTCTGCCCGTTGGCCAGACCCACCGCCCGCACCGCCGCCGGATTGCCGATCCGGCGCGCGATGTCCCCATAGGAGACCGTTGTGCCGTACGGGATCGCCCGCAGCGCCGCCCACACCCGATGCTGGAAATCGGTGCCGGCGGCGGCCAAGGGCAGATCGAACTCGGTCAACTCGCCGGCGAAATACGCCTCCAGCTGCTCCAGGGCCGCTTCCAGCACCGGCGTCGCCCCCTCGGGCCCCCAGGCCCGGTCGATCTCCTCGGCGCCCATGTGGACGTACGTCAGGCCCTCGTCCACCGCCGAGACCGCGATCGGCCCCAACGGGGAGTCCATCGTCATGTGCTTCGCGCCGTCCCTCGGCGCCTTGGTGCGCGTCATCGTCCCTCATCTTCTCTCTGCTCGCCCGGCAGTCGGTTCGTCGGATGGTCATCGCTCGCCCACAGGTACTGCGTGGCATAGGCCCGCCACGGCCGCCACGCCTCGGCCGCGGCCGCGAGCGCCTTCGGCGAGGACGCGAGCCCGAGGCGCTCGGCGCCCCTGACCACGCCCAGGTCACCGGCCGGGAAGGCATCGGGGTCGCCCAGTGCCCGCATGGCGATCATCTCGACCGTCCACGGCCCCACCCCCGGCACCCGCGCCAGATCGGCCCGGGACTGCTCCCAGTCCGCGCCCGGACCCACCTCGACCCGGCCCTCGGCCAGCGCCGAGGCCAAGGCCAGCAGCGTCCGCGCCCGCCGCGCGGGCATCGGCAGCTCGGCCGGGTCGATCTCGGCGATCCGGGCCGGAGCGGGGAACAGCCGCCCCAGGCCCCCTTCGGGGTCGGCCACGGCCTCGCCGTACCGCTCGGCCAGCCGCGCGGCGATCGTCGCCGCCGCCGCGGTCGAGACCTGCTGGCCGATCACCGCCCGCAGCGCGTACTCCTCGCCGTCGGCCTTGCGCGGCACCCTGCGGCCCGGCGTCTTCCGCGCCGAAGGCCCCAGCAGCGGATCGGCCTCGAGGACCTCGGCCGCCGCGAGCGGGTCGGCGTCCAGATCCAGCGCCCGGCGGCAGCGGGCCACCGCGGCGATCACGTCGCGGACGTCGGCCAGGCGCAGCCGGCACTCGATGTAGCCCTCGGCCGGCCGCAGCGAGGCGATCCCGGGCCCGTGCGGCAGCGACAGCGTGCGCCGGTAGGCGCCCTGCCGCCACTCCTCGACCCCGCTCGCCGCCGCGGCGGCGAGGTGCCCGAACAGGTTCGAAGGCTCGAACGGCTCCCGGTAGGCCAGGCGCAGCCCGATCACCCCGCCGGTCGAGCAGGCCGCGGCGCCCCGGGCGGCGGCCTTGCGGCGCAGCTCGGTGGGGGAGCAGGCGTACACCTCGGCGACGACCCGGTTGAACGCCCGGATCGAGGCGAACCCGGCCGCGAAGGCGACCCTGCCCATCGGCATATCGGTCGACTCGATCAAGACGCGCGCGCACTGGGCCCGCTGCGCGCGGGCCAGCGCCGCCGGCCCGGCCCCGACCTCGGCGATCAAGAGCCGCTCGAGCTGCCGCAGCGAATAGCCCAGGCGAGCGGCCAGGCCCGCGGCGCCCTCGCGGTCGACCACACCCTCCCCGATCAACCGCATCGCCCGCGAGGTGACGTCCGAGCGCCAGTCCCAGGCCGGCGAACCCGGCGCCGCGTCGGGCCGGCACCGCTTGCACGCCCGGTACCCGGCCTCCTGGGCAGCCGCCGCCGAAGCGTAGAACCGCATGTGCGCGCGTTTGGGCTTCACCGCCGGACACGAGGGACGGCAGTAGATCCCCGTCGAGGTGACCGCCAGGAACACCCAGCCGTCGAAACGGGCGTCGCGCCCGGCCACGGCCGCGGCGAGCCGCTCCTCGTTCTCGGCTATCACAGTCAAGGTCATGCCTCTAAGCGTGCCCGCCGGGCCCGACATCGGCTAGCCAGAATTCGACATCACGCTTCGGGCAGGCGGAGCCGGTCGACCGCTTCGCGGCTGCGGCGGGCCGGACGCCGGTCGTAGCGGGCCGTCGTCGCAGGCGAGGCGTGCCCCACCAGCGACTGCGTGATCGCCAAGTCCACGCCCGCGTCCAGCAGCTCCCCGATGAACGTGCGACGGAAATCGTGCGGGGTGTGCCGGCGCTGCCCGGCCTCGACCAGGCGCTTGGTGAGCAGGTCGGCCACGGCCTGCCCGGTCATGCCCGCCAGGCGCGTCCCACTGCGGCGCAGCCGCCCGGCCTTGTTCACCGGGCAGAACAGCGCCCCCGCGTCCGAGCCCCGCACCGCCATCCACCGCTCCACGCGGGCCGCGGCGGCCTCGGTCAGGTACACCAGGCGCTCCTTGTTCCCTTTGCCGACGATGCGGATCGACCGCTCGCCCGAGTCGTAGTCGACCAGCCGCATCCCGGCCAGCTCCGAGCGGCGGCACCCGGTCGAGTACAAGGTCGCCAGGACCGCCGCGTCCCTCGCCCCGGCCGGCGAGGGGTCCATGTCGCACGCGTACAGCGCCGCCCCCAACGCCTCACCGTCCACTTGCGAACCGACTGGGAGGCGGGTCGCCTTGACCGGCGCCAGATCACAAGCCCGCTGATAGTCCTCGGCGGCCATCAGATCCAGCCGCCACGCCTCCTTGAGCACCCGCCGCAGCGCCGCCAGATGCTTGTTGACGTACGCGCCCGACCAGCCCCGGTCGATCATCGCCGCCCGCAGCCGCGAGGTGTGCTCATAGCGCAGCAGATGCCACGGCTGGCCCTCGCCGCTGACCTCCTCGTCCCCCGACAGCAGCTGCGCGATCCGGTCCAGGCACCCGCGCATCGTCCGCCGCGACTCGGCCGAGCCCAACGAGTCCAGATAGGCCCGGTACGGATCGGCGCCCGGCCCGACCACGACCGGCTCAGGCCCCCACGACACCCCGGCGATCTCAGCAGACGACATGCACCACACGATAGTCCACCGCACCGACACCGCCCCTCCACGCGCACCCCGAGTGCGCCCCGGCCCGAGGCGACCATGGCAGGATCGATCCCCATGGGCTCTGCATTCCACACCACGACCCTGCGCCTGACCACCGGCCACAGGGAGACCATCCGCGACCTGACCGGCGAATGCGCCGCGTTCCTCCACGAGATCGGCGCCCGCGACGGCCTGCTCAACGTGTTCGTCCCGCACGCCACCGCCGGCGTCGCCATCATCGAGACCGGCGCCGGCTCCGACGACGACCTCCTCGACGCCCTCGGCGAGCTGCTGCCCCGCACCGACCGGTGGCGCCACCAGCACGGCTCGACCGGCCACGGCCGCGACCACGTCCTGCCCGGCCTGGTCGCGCCCCACGCGACCGTCCCGGTCACCGCCGGGTCGGCCGCGCTGGGCACATGGCAGTCGATCGTGCTGGTGGACACCAATCGGGACAACCCCGACCGGACCGTCCGGCTGAGCTTCCTCGGCTAAGCGGCCTCGGAGAGCCGCCGCCACTGCTCGGGATCCAACTTGAGATCGACCCCGGCGCACACCTCCTCGAGCTGCGCCACCGACGAGACGCCCACCAGCGGCACCACCGGCGCCTCGTGGCCGATCAGCCAGGCCAGCACCACCTGGTTGCGCGTCGCCCCGCACTCGGCGGCGACCTCGTCGAGCACCCGCAGCCGTGCCTCGGTGCCCGGGTGGTCGTAGTGCTCTCCGAGCGGCTTGGCCCGGTTCGTGTACGCCCCCGACAGCAGCGAGGAGTACGCCAGCAGCGCCATCCCCGGCGTCGAGGCGACATAGTCGAGATCGGCCGCCGAAGCGTGCACGTGCCCGCCCTCGGGCAGGTGCGTCCCGGGACGCGGCTGCACATACGAGTAGCGGTTCTGCATCGCCGTGTACGCCGCCGCCCCGCCGCGGTCGGCGACGGCCCTGGCCCGCTCCACGCGCCACGCGACGTGGTTGGAGGCCCCGACCATGCGGGCCTTCCCGGCCCGCACCGTCTCCTCGAAACCGGCCACGGTCGCCTCCAGCGGCGTCTCCCGGTCGTCGCGGTGCGACCAGAACAGGTCCACATAGTCGGTCCCGAGCCGCTCCAGGGATTCCTCCAGGGCCTGGACGATCCGCTCCCGGCTCAGCGGCTCGGACGCCTCCAGGCCCCCGCCGGGCACCGTCGGGCGCCGCCCGGCCTTGGTCGCGATCACCAGGTCCTCGCGCCCGCCCCGCGCGGCCAGCCACCGGCCCAGCAGCAGCTCCGACTCGTCCCCGGTCCCGCCGGGCACCCAGAACATGTAGCAGTTGGCCGTGTCGATGAAGTTCCCGCCCAACTCCCGGAACCGGTCCAGGATCGCGAAACTGGTCGCCTCGTCCTGAACCGCGCCGAGCGCCATCGCGCCCAAGCACAGCCGAGAGACCCCGATGCGGTCCGGCCCCAATTCGATCCGCTCCACAGCGGACCTCCCTTCTCGTGTTCGAAATCGCCTCCGACGCTAGGACCTGGAGTGGACTCCAAGGCAAACCCGCAGGCAGCAGTCGCCCAGCGGCAGGTGGCGGCGGCGGGTATCCTCAGAGGCGTGGCCGTCAACACCAGCCCCGCAGCCCCGTACACGATCGGCGAATGCGCCCGCCGGACCGGATTCACCATGGACACCCTGCGCTACTACGAACGCCTCGGCCTCATCGACGGCGTCGCGCGCACCACCACCGGCCAGCGGCGCTTCAGCGATGACCACCTCGCCTGGCTCGGCACCCTCAAATGCCTGCGCGACACCGGCATGCCCGTCGAGCAGATGTGCCGCTTCGCCGCCCTGGTGCGCTCGGGCGACCACACCATGGCCGAACGCATCCGACTGCTCGAAGACCACCGGCGGGCCGTCGACGAACGCATCGCCGACTTCGAGGCCAAACGCCGCTACCTCATCGGCAAGATCGACTACTACCGGTCCGCCTCCTAAACCGGTGGCGGCCCGGGCCGGGCCCGCACATACTCACAGCGTGGACCACACCCGACACGCCCGCCGGCTCGCCGAGGCCCTCGCCGGCGAACTCACCGCCCGCGGCGTCGCCCTGACCGGCTCGATCGCCACCGGCACCGACCACCCCGACTCCGACATCGACCTCGTCGCCGTGGCCGAGACCGCCCGCGAAGACCAGATCCGGTCCGTCGAAGGCCGCATGGTCACCATCGGCTGGAAGACCATCGACGAGATCGAAGCGGCCCTCCACTGCCCCTGGGAGGCCCCCGCCGCCGTCCCCGCCTGGCGGGACGCCCGCCTCCTGGCCGACCCCGAAGGGCTGCTCGAACACGTCAAGGCCCGAGCCGCCGCATGGGACTGGCTGCTCATCGCCGACCAGGCCGACCGGTGGGCCGCCGCGGGCGTCACCGGACTCGCCGAAGAGGTCCACAAAGTCTGCGGCATGCTCACCGCCGACAACGCGCGCGCCGCCGCCGCCAACCGCGCCATCCTCACACTGCGGCTGCCCGGCCTCCTGGCCGCGGCCGACCGGATCCTCTACCGCAGCGAGAACGAACTGTGGGACCTGATCTGCCGGGCCGAAGGCGAGGCCTGGACCGACGCCTGGGACTCAGCGGCCGGCCTGACCGGGACCGACCCGGCGGCCTCGTGCCGGGCCGCCCTGCGGCTCTACCGCATCGCCGCCGCCCGCGTCGACGAAGCCCTGGACGAGACGCAGCGGCCGGTCGTCGCGACCGCCTGCCGCCTCGCGGCACGCCACGGGGCCTAAACGGTCCTCCAGCAGACCGAGCGCGTAGTTCACCGTCGAACGCCGATAGCGCGGCAGGTGCGGGGCCAAGGCGATCAGTGCCGCCGACAGGCCCTCCCGGTCGCGCCCCAACTTGGCGAGCGTGAGCGCCCGGCACATCGCCACCGCCCCGTCGTACTCGTCGCTCACGGCCGACTGCTCGGCCTCGATCAGCTCCAGCGCCTCGACCGGGCTCCCGGTCTCCCGCAGCGACGAGGCCATCTGGATCGTCGCCTGCCGCCGCCGCGAGGTGTCCAAGCCCCCCTCGATGGCCCGCCGGTAGTAGCCGACCGCCTCACCGGTCCGCCCGGTCGAATCGTGCGCGCCGCCAAGCTCGAACAGCGCCACCGGATCGGTGGGGCACTCATCGGCCAAGGCCCGCATCGCCTCGACGAACGCGGCCGGCTCGACCTCGTCGAAGGACTCCCACAGCGCGGCGCACCGCCGCTCCCAATCCGGTGTCGTCATGCCTGGAACCTACACCGGATCCTCACGTGCCCAGCCCGTCGGCCAGCGCCCCCAGACCGGCCAGCAGCTCCAGCCGCTCACCGTCCGACAGCGAGGCGTAGACCGGCTCGTCGAGCCGGTCGGTGTCCTCCTCGATCGCCCGCCGCTGCGGCCCCGGGCCCATGGCCTCCAGATCGGCGAGACTGTACCCGGCACCGTGCCACGCGGCCCGGTGCGCATCGCCCCGGTGATGGCGAAGCGCCCCCAACCTGGACGACAGCACCTCCGCCGCCGCCGCTTCCGCCGGCTCGAACACCGGCGTGAGCCCGCCGAACGCCGGACCGCCGCTCGCCTGCCCGGCCTCCAGGCACCGCCCGACCAGACCGCACAGCCGCTCCAGGCCCGCCAGGCCCGGCATCGTCGCGATCGGCCGCAGCCCCCACAGCTCCGCAGCCGCGGCCCCGATCGCGTGCCGCAAAGCCCCGGCCAGCTCGAGGCCCTCGGCCGTCAGGCGCCACGAGCCGTCCTCGATCACCGCGACGCCCCGGGCGATCTCGCGGCTGGGCTCGAAGCGCCGGTAGGTCATCGCCGCCTCGACCGCGCCGGTCGGCACCGGATGGTCCAGCAGCGCGAAGTAATAGTCCGACTCGATACCCGGATCGAGCTCCCACTGGTCGTACAGCGCCCGGACGCGATCCCTCGCGGCGTGACGCACCCCCACGTACACCCGGTCGATCACCGGCCGGATCAGTCCCGCGTAGCGCACCGTGTTCCCTTCCCCCGCTTCGCCGAATAGGATTCGCTCATGGTTTCATCCCCCCTGTCGGCGCTCAGCGCCGAATGCGCCCGACTCTCCAGCGCCGCCTCGGCCCTCACCGACGACCAGTGGAAGCGGCCCACCCGCTGCGAGCCGTGGAACGCCGCCGAACTGCTCGCCCACATCACCGGCACCGTCAGCCGCCTGTCCTGGATGCTCGAGGCCGAACCCCCGGCCTCGGCGACGGTGACCGCCGCCGACTACTACCGCCCGGATACCCGATTCTCACCCGAAGCCACCGCCGACCGCATCGACGAAGCGGTCGCGGCCGCCGAGGCCGGCGGCCCGGCGCTGGCCGAGGCGTTCGACGCGACCTGGCGAGCCGCCGCCGACCGCTGCCAGGCCGAGCGCGAGGACCGGCTGGTCACCACCCGCTACGGCGACGCGATGACCCTCGACGACTTCCTCACCACCCGCGTGGTCGAGGTCGCCGTCCACGGCATCGACCTGGCCGACGCGGTGGGCCTGCCCCGCTGGACCATGCCCGAGACCGCCCGCCTCATCGTCGACCTGCTGCTCGACCAGCCCGACGCGCTGGCCACCCTCGGCTGGGACCCGGTCGCGTTCATCGCCAAAGCGACCGGCCGCGAAGCCATGACCGACGCCGAACGCGACCGCGTCACCTCCCTGGGCATCACCTGGCTGACCCTGTCCTGACCGGCCGCTTCAGCATTCGGCGGCGTACCCCAGCAGCGCCTCGGCCTCGGCCTCGTCGACGCTCAAGCCCCACTCGGTCTTGACCTGCACCCACGCCCACACATACACGCACCAGACCTCGCGGACCTCGGGCATCCACTCCGCGGGGTCCTGATCGGACTTCGACCGGTTCGACGAGGCGGTCACCGCGACCAGATGCCACGGCGGCTCGAGCGCGTTCGCGAACGCCTCGCGGTCGGCGGTGGACCAGTCGCCGGCCCCCGAATCCCACGCCTCCTTCAACGGCACGAAATGATCGATGTCGAGTTCACCTGATTCGGTGACGGTCACGCCGTCGTACATCGAGACCCACTCGCCGGCCATGGCCGCATCGCAGTCGGCCTCGCTCAAAGCCCCCGACCGGTCCTGCGCGATCAAGACGTCGTCGCGGGCGTCGCAGCCGTTGCCGTCGGCGTCGCTCCAATGCGGGAACAGCGACCGGTCATAGCCGGCCCCGGACTCCTCGGCCACCGGCAAGGCCTCGATCGCCGAGGTCAGCGCCGCGGCGTCGACCTCGGCGGCGAACGGCGCGAGATCACTGAACCGGCCCGACGCCTCCGGGTCGGTCGGCGCGAGCACGTCGTCGGCCGACCCGCACGAGACGGCCGACAGCAGCACCGCCGCCGAGGCGACGGCCGCCGCGAAGCGGGAGAAGGTCAGCATGGGAGCCATCCTGTCTGCCGAGTAAGGGACACCAGTACGACCGGCGAGGGCAACGTAGCACGATCACCGCCCCCGCGGGGCCCACCGGCCCACCGAAACGGCCCCGACTCGCCGACCGGAAAACCCCGGACAGGACCAGAAACGTCACACCGGCGCGCGAGGATGAGAACGACACTGTCCGCATTCCCGGCAAGGAGGCCAGGACCATGGGATACCTCGCCCTCATAGGCACCAAGAAAGGCCTGTTCACCGCCACCAGCGACGACCGGCGCAGCTGGGTCCTCAAAGGCCCGCACGCCCTCGACGCCGACGGCTTCACCGCCGTCTCCGAGATCTACGCCCTCGCCTGCGACCCCGCCTCGGGCCGCATCCTCGTCGGCGCCGAATCACCGCACTTCGGGCCCAGCATCTGGCGCTCGGACGACCTCGCCGCCACCTGGCACGAACCCGAGGCCGCCCCGCTGGCCTTCCCCCAGGACCTGCCCTACCGGCCCCTGGACTTCTCCTCCGAAGCGCCCGGCGTCGACCAACCCGACTCCGACCGCACGAACACCGTCAAACGCATCTGGCAGCTCGCCTTCGGGCCCCAAGACGGCCGCGTCTGGGCCGGGGTCGAACCGACCTCGCTGTGGCGAAGCGACGACGGCGGCCAGACCTTCACCTTCAACCGCGCCCTATGGGAACACCCCGACCACGACACCTGGGGCCCCGGCGGCGGCGGCGCGGCCGTCCACACCATCGTCCCCGACCCCGACGATCCCCAGACGCTCACCATCGCCATGTCCGCCGGCGGCATCTACCAGAGCCGCGACGACGGCCGCACCTGGAACGGCGTCACCCAAGGCATCACCGTCGACTACGGGCCCGACCCCGAACCGGCCTCGGGCCAATGCATCCACAAAGTCGCCCGCGACGCCGAAGGCGCCTTCTTCGTCCAAAGCCACGGCCCCGCCTACCGCAGCACCGACCCCGCCTCGGGATGGACGAACATCTCCGCGCAGCTGCCGTCGAACTTCGGCTTCCACATCACCGCCCACCCGGCCCGGCCCGGCGTCGCCATGGCCTACCCCGTCTCCGAGGCCATGGACCGCTTCCCGCCCGACCACCGCATCCGCGCCTGGCGCACCGACGACGCCGGCGACACCTGGCGGCCGTGGGGGAGGGGCCTGCCCGAGGAGGACTACTTCGGGATCGTGCTGCGCGACGCCGCCTGCCACGACGGCACCGCCGACCCGGCCTGGTACTTCGGCACCCGCTGCGGCGACGTGTGGGCCGCGGCCGACTCCGACGGCCAGTGGCATCCCGTCGCCGCCCACCTGCCCGACGTGCTGTGCGTCAGGGCCATGGAGACCCGCTGACCATGGACGTCGACGTCAAGATCCCCGCCGCGCTCGCCAGCGAATGCGGCGGGGCCCGCCACCTGACCGTCACCGTCGCCGACGGCGCCGACCTCGCCGCGGTCCTCGACCGCCTCGGCCAGGCCCACCCGCGCCTGGCCCGGCGGCTGCGAGACGAGGCAGGGCAGATCCGCCGCTTCGTCAACGTCTACATCGGCGACGAGGAATGCCGCGGACTCGGGGGCCTGGACGCCGCCATCGGTCCCGGCCAGAGCGTCCAGATCCTGCCCTCCATCGCCGGGGGCGCCTGAACACCGGATGGGGGCGCCCCGGCGGGACGCCCCTGTCCGAACCGCCTCGTCGCTAGGACCGCCCGTTGATCGCGACCACATCGACGACGAACACGAGCGTCTCGTTCGGACCGATGACGCCCCCGGCGCCGGCCGCACCGTACCCGAGCCCCGGCGGGATCACGATCAGCCGCCGCTCACCGACCTTCGCGCCCACCAGGCCGTCGTTCCAGCCCTGGATCACCGGCGCCGACCCCAGCGGCGAGACGTCGAACGGCGCCGCGCCCCGGTCCCACGACGCGTCGAACTGCGCCCCGGTCGACCAGTTGAACCCCGCGTACCGCACCGACACCGCGTCTCCGGCCGCGGCCCCGCCGCCCGCGCCGGCGACGATCTCGGCGGTCACCAGATCGCTCGGCGGCGCGCAGTCGGGCACCTCCACCACCGGCTTGGCCGCCGTATCGGCCGACACCTCGACTTCGCAGCCCGCACTGATCTCCACCACACCAGACTCCTTGTCACTCCCGGCACCGAGGCCTTCCCCCCGCCGCCACCGAGGGAACCTACCACCCGGCCCGCCACCGCACCCGATCGACGCGGCCGTGACCTATCCTGGACCGGGCCCGACCACACAGAGAGCAGGACGATGACCCCAGGCGAGACACCCCAGGCCCCGGCAGTGGCCGGCGAGGTGACCGACCGGCTCCGCGAACTGACCGTGCAGCTGTCCCTGCTCAACCACCAGATCGCCGGACTGCTCGGCCTCCAGGACGTCGACCTGGACTGCCTCGACATCATCAGCCGCGAAGGCCCGCTCACCCCCGGCACACTGGCCCGCCAGGCCGGACTCCACCCCGCGACCACGACCGGCGTCCTCGACCGGCTCGAACGCGCCGGACGGGTCCGCCGCGAACGCGTCCCCAGCGACCGGCGGGCCGTGCACGTGCAGGCCGTCCCCGGCCGCGGCGACGAAGAGATCCTCGCCCTGTACGGGCCGATGATCACCAGACTCGGCGAGATCTGCGCCGACTTCACCGACACCGAACTGGCCACCGTCGCCGACTTCCTGCGCCGCGCCACCGAAGCGGGCCGGGCCACCACCGCCGAAGTCGCCGACCGCTAATCCGCCACGCCCAACACCTGCCGACTCGGCACCGGCGAGGTGGCCGCGCGCAGCATCGCGTGCCCCAGATCGGCCCTGGCGATCCGCCACCCGCCCCGCGGCAGGCCGTCGACGGCGGTGCGGTAGCGGCCCGCGGCCGGCTTGTCGGTCAGCCGCGGCGGACGCACGATCGTCCAGTCCAGACCGCTGTCGCGCACCACGTCCTCCATGGCCGCCAGGTCGGCATAGTGCTCACGCAGGACGCGTTTGAGCACCCCCGAGACGCGGCGCATGAACCACCCCTCGCCCGGCTCGTGCCGCGGCTTGTCGGGCCTGGCCGCGGTCGGGACGGTCCCGATCGGGGCGGCACTGAGCACGACCAGGCGCCGGACCTCGCCCGCTCGCATGGCCTCGACGAGGGCCCGCGTGCCGGCCTCGGCGATCCCGGCCTCGGCCTTCGAGGTGGCGCCCAGCGCCGAGACGACCGCGTCGGCGCCGCGCACGGCCTCGGCGAGCGCCACCGGATCCGGATCGGCGAAGTCGACCCGGACGGCCTTGACCTCGGCGGCGAGGGCGCCGGGGCTGCGCACCAGAGCGGTCACCTCGTGCCCGGCGTCGAGCGCCTGATCGAGGACATGACGGCCGGTCGCACCGGTCGCGGCGATGATGACGAGTCGCATGAGGCCTCCCAACCACAAATATTACGAGAACCATAATATCTGCGGTTCGCACACCCGCCGCATCGCCGCCCTCGCCACCGCGGGCACGGCGCCGCTACGCTACACAACAGCCGACCACCCGCCGACCGAGGAGCGCCATGACCGCCCCCCAGGCCCGACCGATCCACCCCCTCAGACGAGCCCTGACCCTGTGGGGCGCCCTCATCGCCGCCATGTGGCTGCTCCTGCTCGCCGACTGGACCACCCCCGGCGCCCTCACCGACTGGGGCATCACCCCCCGCAGCCTCGACGGCCTCGTCCCCGGCCTGGTCGCCGCACCCTTCCTCCACGCCGGCGCCGGCCACCTGATCTCCAACATGGTGCCCCTGGCCGTCATGGGCACCATCGCCGCCCTGCGCGACTGGCGCGCCTGCTGGATCGCCCTGGCCGCCATCACCGTCGTCTCCGGCCTCGGCGTCTGGCTCACCTCACCGGCCGGCTCGGTCACCGTCGGCGCCTCCGGCCTCGTCTTCGGCCTGTTCGGCTACCTCCTCGGCCGCGGCCTGTTCGTCCGCCGCTTCGGCGACATCGCCATCGGCGTCCTGCTCATCCTCGTCTACGGCTCCATGATCTGGGGCGTCTTCCCCTCCCAACCTCACATCTCCTGGCAGGCCCACCTGTTCGGCTTCCTCGGCGGCCTCGCCACCGCCTTCGCCCTCGCCCGCCGCCCCACGACCACCACACCCCTCGGATAGGGGAGCGGCACCATGGCCCCGCCCTCGGGATTCTCCTACCGCCAGCGCGGCGACGGCACCGTCGTCATCGTCCACCGCGGCAAAGCCGCCGCCACCCTCCGCGGCGCCAGAGCCGCCAAGTTCCTCGCCGAGATCGCCACCGGCGACCCACAGCAGATCATGGCCCGCTGGACCGGCTCCTACAAACTCGGCAACGAACGCACCGCCAAACACCACCCCCGCAACCAGCGCCGATAGGGGAGCGACACCACCAGAGCCCGGCCTGTGCGAGCCGGGCTCTTCCCATGCCCGCCGCCCCCGGCCGACGACCCCACCTCCACACCACTATAGTGCTAACATCATAGTTCAATAGTAGAATAGGAGGCATGATCGACTTCCACCTCGACCCGAAATCCGGCGTCGCCCCCTACATGCAACTGGTCCAACAAGTCCAACAAGCCCTGCGCCTCGGCATGCTCAAAGTGGGGGACCAGCTCCCCACCGTCAAACACGTCGTCGCCAAGATCGCCATCAACCCCAACACCGTCCTCAAGGCCTACCGCGAACTCGAACGCCAAGGACTCGTCGCACCCAAGCCCGGCCGCGGCACCTTCATCACCGCCACCCTCGCCGACGACTCACTGAGCGCACACCAAGCCCTGCGCACCGAACTCGAACACTGGATCGCCAAAGCCGAAGCCGCCGGACTCGACCACGACGCCATCCAAGCGCTCATCACCACCACCCTCAGAAAGACACACCAGGGGAAACCATGAACCCACCGATCCTGCACACCAAAGCACTCACCAAACGCTACGGCCACCACACCGCCCTGACCGACGTCACCCTCACCCTCCCCACCGGCAGCATCGTCGGCCTCGTCGGCCCCAACGGCGCCGGCAAAAGCACCCTCCTCGCACTCACCTCCGGACTCATCCGACCCACCAGCGGCACCATCGAAGTCCTCGGATCACCACCGGCCGCCGACGCCGCCCAACTCGCCCGCGTCGGCTTCGTCGCCCAAGACACCCCCGTCTACGCCGCCCTCACCGTCGACGAACACCTCCGCATGGGCCGCCGCCTCAACCCCCACTGGGACGCCCGCCTCGCCGCGGACCGCATCAGACAGATCGGCCTCGACCCCACCAAGAAAGCCGGACGCCTCTCCGGCGGCCAGAAAGCCCAACTCGCCCTCACCATCGCCGCCGCCAAACGACCCGAACTGCTCATCTTCGACGAACCCGTCGCCGCCCTCGACCCCCTCGCCAGACGCGCCTTCCTCCAGAACCTCATGGAATTCGTCGCTGACCTCGACGTCTCGGTCATCCTCTCCTCCCACCTGCTCTCCGACGTCGAACGCGTCTGCGACCACCTCATCGTCCTGGCCGAATCCCGCGTCCAGATAGCAGGCGACACCGAAACCCTCATCGCAGGCCACCACCGCCTCGTCGGCCCCCGCGGCGACCTCCCCGACCTCCCCGCCGGAGTCGAAGTCATCAGCGCCGACCACACCGAACGACAGACCACCCTCATCGTCCGCAACACCGGACCCGACACCCCCCGAGCACTGCGCGAGACACCGAACCTCGACCTCGAGGACATGGTCCTCACCTACCTGCACCGAGCCGGCCGCATCACCGGCGAGACCACAACCCCCGTGGAGGCGACCCGATGATCTGGCTGACCCTGCGCCAATTCCGAATCCAATCGCTCATCGGCGCCGCCGCGATCGCGGCCACCGCGATCTACCTCGCCGTCCTCGGAACCACCATCCGCACCGTCTACGACCGCAACGTCACCGACTGCACCAGCGCCTGCGACGAAGGCGCGGCCCGCCAACTCATCGCCGACCAGTTCGGCCTCACCCTCATGCTCCTCGGCGGCTTCCTCATCGCCGTCCCCGCCCTCATCGGCGCCTTCTGGGGCGCCCCCATGATCACCCGCGAACTCGAGACCGGCACCCACCGCCTGGTGTGGAACCAGTCCGTCACCCGCAGACGCTGGCTCACGATCAAACTCGCCGTCGGCGGGGGAGCAAGCGTCATCACCGTCGGCGCCCTCAGCCTCATGCTCACCTGGGCCGCCCACCCCTACGACACCTTCGTCGACGACCGCTTCACCCCGCTGACCTTCGCCGCGCGCAACCTCGCCCCCCTCGGCTACGCCGCCCTGGCATTCGTCGTCGGCCTCACCGTCGGCCTGCTCACCCGCCGCACGCTCGCCGCCATGGCGATCACCCTGGTCGCCCTCATCGCCTTCCAAGTGCTCATGGCAAACATGGTGCGCCCCAACATGTTCGAACCGGAAACCGACACCGTCACCGTCGCCGAGGCCCGCGAAGCAGGCCGCATCGACATGCTCGGCTTCGGACCGGACGGCGGAACCGTCCAGGGATACACCGTCCCGGGCGCCTGGGTCCTCACCGACGCCGCCGAAGTCGTCGACGGCGAAGGCAACACCATCAGCCACGAGCAGCTGAGCGCATGCGAGTCCGACGGCACCACCATGCCCGACGAATGCCTGACATCCATGGGAGCCCAGTTCACCATCGAATACCAGCCGGGCGACCGGTACTGGACGTTCCAATGGATCGAACTGGGCCTCGCCCTCGCCTTGACCGCGATCCTGATCGGCGTCGCGTTCTGGAAGATCCCCCGCGGCCTCAACTGAGCAGGCACGCGGGCGCGGCGGCGGTTTTGCCGCCGCGCCCGCGTGCACCGCGGAAACGACCCGGCGGGGGAGTCAGGACTGCTGCGAATCCTCAGTGGCGATGTCGACCATCCAACTGATGCCGTACCGGTCGACGCACGCCCCGAACTCGTCACCCCACATCTGCTTCTCCAGCGGCACCGTCACCGTCGCCGACTCCGAGAGCCGCTCCCAGTACCGGTGCAGCTCCGCGGCGTCCTCGACCTCCCCGCTGATACTGATCGAGATGTTCTGCCCCGGCGTGTACTCCATGCCCGGCGCCGTGTCGGCGCCCATGAGCGTGAACCCGGCCCTGGTCCGCAGACCGGCGTGCATGATCTTGTCCTTGGCCGGACCCTGGTCGCCCATCTCGCCGTACGTGTTGAGCGTCAACTCACCGCCCAGCGCATCGCGGTAGAACTCCATCGCCTCCCGCGCGTTCCCGTCGAAGGTCAGATACGGGTTGAGAACCGACGCCATCGCATGCTCCTTACATGAGGATCGGTGTACCTACCAGGCCATCGTGGCAGCGACCGGCGCCACCGGCAGCCGAACGGCGCAAGACGCCCGCCGGGGGAGCGGCATCGAACGATCCGATCGGACTCGGCGCACACCGGAGGAGCCGTGACGGCCCGGCGGCCATGAGACGGTGTTCAGGACGCGGCCGAGCCCTCACCCCGGCTCATCGCATACGCCGCCTGGGGCGCCCCGAACTCGACGAAGCCGTCGAACCGGTCCATGCCGACCGTCTCGAGCAGACGGCGGGAGCGGGTGTTGGCTTCCTGAGTGACCGCGATGATGCTCGGGTCCTCCGAACGTCGGCAACGACGCTGAAGACGCAGGGCTGGCGGGTGTAGCCCTGCTCGTAAGCAGTGAGGCGTTCGCCTTCGACCGGCCCGCCCAGGAAGCGGCGGACACCGGGGTCGGTCCAGAGTGCCCGGTAGACCTCGATGTCGTCTTCGTGCGCCGGGCGAAGGGTGAGCCGGGCGGTGGTGATCGTGGCCGGCCAGTTCGGAACCGCAGAGAGTGATGACATGCCGGCCAAGCTATCCGGCCCCTCACCGAGCCCGTCGCCGAGGCCCGCCCACCGGTCAACGCCGGGCGCACCCGCCGCAGCTGCGACCCAGGCGCCGACCTCGCCGAAGACCGGACACCGGCGGCCGCGCGGCCCGCGCATCGGCGACGGCGGCCGATCTCGACACTCGCGGGACGCGGGACCCCCGTGGGCAGGGCTCTCCAGTATATAACTTGCGGGAACGGCTCTTCTCGTGAGTTATATGTCGGGTCGGGACACGCTTGTTTTTATAGTTTTTGTTTTTAAAAAACGGAAATTAATAATGCTAGGGTATGGCATGACGAAAACACCGCCAACGAAGACGGCCACCTTGTGCAAGCGCTGCGGCAAGCCCATCCCGCAGGCCGGCGGGCGCGGGCGGCCGCGCCTGTACTGCGCCGAGGGCGACTGCGCCACTCAGGCCAAACGGCAGCGGGAACTGCGCCGCTCCACCCCCGGTCTCGAAGGCGCCCTGGCGCGGGCCGAGGAACTCTACGAGCAGATCGAGCAGTCCATGGCCGGCGCGCTCGCACCCCTGGCCGAGGCGCTGCGCGCCGAAACCGACCCGGCCGAGGTCGAGGCCAGGCTCGCCGAGGTCCGATCCGAGGCCGCCGCCGCAGTCGCCGCCGCCAGAGCCGAGCGGGACGAGGCCGCCGGCCGAGCCGCCACGCTCGGCGAGGAACTCGCCGCCGCCAGAGCCGAGGCCGAGCGGGGCGCCGAGACCGCTCGGGCGGCCCAGGAGCGCGCGAACGCGGCGGTCGAGGCGCGCCTGGAGGCCCGCAAAGCAGCCGAGGACGCCGACGCGGCGGCCGCGGCGGCGCAGGAAGCGGCCCGAGCGGCGGTGGCGGGCCGGCAGGCGGCACTGGCCGACGCCGAGGCCGCGCAGGGCGAGGCCGATGCGGCCCGGGCCGAGCGGGACCGGGCACTCGATGCGCAGGCCGCGGCCGAGGCCGTTGCCGTTCGGGCGAGCGGCGAGGCCGATGCGGCGCGTTCCAGGGCCGATGAGGTCGCCGCCGAAACCGCTGCCGCGGTCCGGGCCGCCGAGGAGGCGCTGGAGCGGGCCGATGTGCGGGCCGCGGGCCTGATGCGTGAGCGCGATGCCGAGCGCGGTCGCGTCGAGGCGCTCGTGGCAGAGGTGGCCGTCGCCAGGCGTGACGCCGAGCGGTCGGGCGAGGAGGCCGCCGCCGCGCGAGAGGCGTTGGAGCGCAAGGCCGGTGAGGCCGAGTCGCTGCGGGCCGACAAGCGGGTGCTGGCCGCGCGCCTGGAGGCCGCTGAGGCAGAGCGCGCCGAGGCGCTGGGCGGGGTGGAGGCGTGGCGTGGGCGGGCGCTGGCCGCCGAGGCCCGCCTGGAGCGCGGCCGTGGCGAAGCGCCGGCGTAGTTCTGCGGCGGACCGTGACGTCGTCTGAGGAGGTGAGACCCATGAACGCTGTATCGATGTGGCTACTCCCCCTTCGCGTCACGGTCGGGCGTGTGACGTAGGTGTCGCCGGGAGTGCCTGTTCCGCTGGTGCGGTGAGCCCGCCGTCTGATGGGGCGGGCCCCGCGCCGGTCGGGGGGTGCGGGGCCCGCGTTGATGGGGGTTTCAGTCGGCGGTGCAGGTGACCGCTGGTGTGGCGGGGGTGCCGGAGCCGACGAAGCCCCAGGCTTGGAGGGTCTGGCCGGCGGTGATGTGGGCGTTCCAGCCCATGTCGGTGGCGTTGACGGTGGTGCCTGTGGTGGTCACTTCGGCGTTCCAGTGGCTGGCCAGGCTTTGGCCGCCGGGCCAGGTCCAGGTGAGCGTCCAGCCGTTGACGTCGGTGTCCGGGGCGGTGATGCTGACGTTGCCTTGCCAGCCTGAGCTCCATTGGCTGACGGTCGCGATCTGGGCGGTGCAGCCTTGGTCGGTCGGGGGCCGGTCGGGGTCGCCGGGGTCTTCGGTGCGCGGGGGGATGTCCTGTGTGAACACCGCTTGGATCCGGGCGCGGTCTTGTTCGAGTTCGGCGGGGGTGATCAGGTTCGACTGGGCCAGTGGTGCGGAGAGTTCGTCGAGGGCGGTCTGGGCGAGGCCGGAGTCGTACAGTTCGGTTTTGAGCTGGTGGAAGGTCTGCTCGTACAGGTCGCGGAATGCCGGTACGGCCAGGGCGCGTTCGACGCAGGGGCAGCCCCAGGTGGTGCGTTGGGCGGCTTCGAGGTCGCTGTGGGGGGTCGTCTCCCCCGGCTCGGCGGTGCCGGGTCGGGGCGGTTCGGGGAAGACGCCGAAGGCGAGGTTGTGGTCCCAGGGGACGATGGTCATCCGTCCGGTGGAGGGGGTCCAGCGGAAGTAGCCGTTCTGGCCGGGGCCGTCGATGTCGTCCCAGTTGAGGATGAGGTCTTCGACGGCGAGGTATGCGGCGAAGGCGTCGGTGTCGATTCTGGTGTCGAGTTCGGCGGCGAACTGGGCGTCGGTGGCGTTGTTCATCCAGTCGAGGAAGTCGAACAGGGGCTGCCAGTTGTCTTCGTCGCCGCCTTTGGGTTCCCAGGCGCCGTCGTAGGCTTCGGGGTCGTCGCCGAGGTAGGAGAAGTCGACGTCCCATTGTTTCTTGTAGAGGGTGCCGCCGTCTTCGGTGCCGTCGGGGGCGGGGAATTGCTCGTGGTCGAAGGTCTTGTCGGGTTCTTGGACGACCAGTCGCAGTTCGGCGGTGTCGCCGTTGACGCTGAATGCGGTGGGGAAGCTTTTGGTGGTGGCAAGGCCGGCTTGTTCGAGCAGGCGCAGGGAGAGGGCTTCGTTGAGTGAGGAGGCGGTGTAGTTGGAGCGGACGGCGAAGCGCTGGTAGCCGTCGAAGTCCTGTTCGACGTATTTGTCGAGGCGGATGAGCCATGGGAGGGTGGTGGGCGCGGTGTCGGGGGTGATGCCGAACAGGCTCGATTGGCCTTTGAGTTTGACGCCGGATCGGGGGAAGGTCCGGCCGTCGATGGTGACGTCGGCTTCGATCCAGTGCTTCTCGCCGGTGTCGATGTATTCCCGGACCATGGTGGTGTAGGTGTCGGGGTCGACGGTGAATTGCACGTCGTGGATGGTGGTGGTGTCCCACAGGCCGGTCTGTTGCGGGGTGGTCTCGTCGGCTCGGGCGGTGGTGGTCGCGGCGAGTCCTGCGGCGAGGGTGAGGGCGGTGGCGATGGCCGCGAGGGTTCGTCTGGTGGGTCGCATGTGTGGTGCCTCCGTGGCGGGGGAAGGGGGTTCGGTGCTTTGTGAATGGTCGGTACCGTAGCAGCGGGTGCTATGGAAACCCTATGGAAACGTTTGCTTTCTCATAGGGTCCGCATAGTGTGCTCATTCGATTCTCATAGGTTCTGGCCTTATAACTCGATGCATGGACGAATTCGGATTGACGGGTCTGGTCGCCGATCTGCTGCTCATCAGCGCGCTGGTGTTCGGGGTCTACTACCGCCGCCATCGGCGGCGGCACATGGTGGTCCCCTATGTGGGTTTGAATGTGGGCGTGTACGCGGTGGTGACGGCGTTGCTGGGCGCCGATGTCGGCATGGGAGTGGGGATCGGGCTGTTCGGGGTCTTGTCGATCATCCGGTTGCGGTCTGCCGAGATCAGCCATGGCGATGTGTGCTATTACTTCTCGTCGCTGGCGATCGGTCTGGTGTGCGGTATGACGCTCGCTTCGCCGTGGACGGGGCCGCTGCTGGGTCTGCTCGTGGTGGTGGTGATGGCGGTGATCGATCAGCCGTTCCTGCATCGGCGGTGGCGCCATGAGCGGGTGGTGCTGGAGCGGGTGTTCCATTCGCGCACCGAGTTGGAGGCGCGGCTGTTCGAGCTGCTCGACGCGGAGGCGATCGTGCGGATCGAGACGGTGGAGACCGATCTGGTGCGCGATTCGCAGACCGTGGAGGTCACCTACCGGGTGGCGGCCGCTTCGGTGCGGGCGCCGGTGCTGGCGCGGTGAGCGCGTCGGTGCACCGGTGGCTGCCGGCGGTCGGGCTCGGTGAGCTGCTGGAGGCCGCCGAGCTTCAGGTGCGGGTGGATCGCAAGTACCTGGTCGCTCGGGACGATCTGGGTGGGCTGCTGGAGGATCCGGGCGGTGAGTTGGCGGTGCTGGAGATCGACCGGTGTCGGCGTTTCGCCTATGAGTCGGTGTATTTCGACACGCCGCAGTTGCCGAGTTTTCTGGGGACGGCGCGGTCGCGGCGGCGGCGGTTCAAGGTTCGCACGCGCACGTATCTGGATTCGGGTGCGTGCATGCTGGAGATCAAGACGCGGTCCGGTGCGGTGACGGTCAAGCGCCGGTTCGGTTACGCGTTCGATGACCGGTGGCGGCTCAGTGCCGAGGGGCTGGTGTGGATCGAGGGGGCCGGTGAGGTGCCGGTGCCCGCCGTGGAGCTCGGGCCGGTGCTGGTGACGCGTTATATGCGTGTCACGGTGCTGCACCGGCCGAGCGGGGCGCGGTTGACCTGTGACACCGGTCTGCGGTTCGCCGATTTCGAGGGCCGTGCGGGGGCGTTGCGTCCGGATCTGGCGGTGGTCGAGGTCAAGAGTCCGCGCGGTTCGGGGCCGTTGGATCGGCGTCTGTGGGCGGCGGGGTATCGGCCGTGCGCGATGAGCAAGTACGGCACGGGCATGGCCTTGCTGCGTCCGGGTCTGCCGGCGAACAAGTGGAATCGGACGCTGCGTCGGCATTTCGGTTGGGAGCCGGGTCCGCTCATTCGGGTTTGAGGACGTAGCCGACGCCGCGGACGGTGTGGATCAGGGGTGCTTCGTGGTGGCCGATCTTGCGGCGCAGGTAGGAGATGTAGAGCTCGACGATGCTGGCCCGGCCGCGGAAGTCGTAGCTCCAGACCTGGTGGAGGATCTGGCTTTTGCTCAGGACGCGGCGGGGGTTGCGCATGAGGTAGCGCAGGAGGCGGAACTCGGTGTCGGTCAGGTCGATGGACACTCCCCTGCGGCTGACTTCGCGGGCCTCCTCGTCGAGTTCGAGGTCGCCGACGACGAGGCGGGGCGGGGCGGTCTGGGGTGGGGCGGTGCTGCGTCGCAGGAGGCTTTTGAGGCGCAGCATGACCTCTTCGAGGTTGAACGGTTTGGCGACGTAGTCGTCGGCGCCTGCGGCGAGGCATCCGATGCGTCTTCGGGTGCCGTCTTCGTCGGCGAGGACCAGGACGGGGGTTCGGGGGAACTCCGATCGGATCCGGCCGAGCAGGACCATGCCGTCGATGTCGGGCATGGCCAGTTCGGTGACGAGCAGGTCGGGGCGCTGTGCCCGGAGGTGGGCCAGTGCGGTCGCGCCGTCGCCTGCGGGGATGGTGCGCCAGCCTTCGAGTCGGCATGCCAGGTTGATCAGTCCTCGGACGTTGGGGTCCGGGTCGGCTGTGAGGATCCTAGTGAGGGTGGAGTCAGAGCCGCTCAGCCATGGTTTCTTCAGGTTGAACTCCACGTGAACATTTTAAACCCGACATTCCATATATATCTACACCCTTCTATGTCAAGTTGTGCGCTCGTCGCCCGCCTGCTCGCGGCGGTCGGTCGATCGGGCCTTGACGTGGATCTTCTCCCCCTGCGGGCCGAAGATGCTGATGAACTCGGCCGGTTCGGGCCCGGGGTTGACGAAGCCGTGCGGCACGCGCGTGTCGAACTCGACGGCCTCGCCGGGGCCGATGAGGAAGTCGTGCGGGCCCAGGGCCAGGCGCAGCCGTCCTGAGAGCATGTAGATCCACTCGTAGCCTTCGTGGGCGCGCTGCTCGATGCGCTGGGGCACGTCGTGGTCGGGCGGGCGGATCTGCTTGTAGGCCTGGAGGCCGCCCAGGTGGCGGGTGAGCGGGACGAAGGTCTGGCCCGAGCGGCTGAACGGCCGCAGGTGGACGCGCGGATCGCCGGTGGTCGGCGCGCCGACCAGGTCGTCGAGCTGCACGCCGTGGGCCTTGGCCAGGGGCAGCAGCAGCTCCAGGGTGGGTTTGCGCTGCCCCGACTCGAGCCGCGAGAGCGTGCTCAGGGAGATCCCGGTGCGCTCGGCCAGTTGCGTCAGGGTGGTCCCCCGCCGGCGGCGCAGGTCTTTGAGGCGCGGTCCGACGCCGGTGAGGACGTCGGCGAAGTCGTCGTGTGCCATCCTCCAATTATTGCCATATCGGCAAGATAGTTGCCACCGGCGTCGGCGGGAGTCCATGATCGTGGTGCATCGATTGAGGAGGAACCATGCAACAGACCGACATGCACTACGAGGTCGTGGTCGTCGGCGGCGGCGCCGCCGGGCTGAGCGGCGCGGTCGTGCTCGCGCGGGCCAGGCGGCGCGTCCTGGTGATCGACGCCGGGCGTCCCCGCAACGCCAGGGCCGAGGGCGTCCACTCCTACCTGACCCGTGACGGCATGCCCCCCGGCGAGCTCGTCGCGGTCGGCCGCGAGGAGGTGCGCGGCTACGGCGGTGCGATCCGCGACGGCGAGGTCGTCCGCATCGGACGCGACGGCGAGGTCTTCACCGTGGCCCTCGCCGACGGGACGCGGGTGAGCGCCGACCGGCTCCTGGTCACCACCGGGCTGGTCGACGAGCTGCCGCCGGTGCCCGGTCTGGCCGAGCGGTTCGGCCGCGACGCCCTGCACTGCCCGTACTGCCACGGCTGGGAGGTCCGCGGCGAGCCGATCGCGGTCCTGGCGACCGGTCCGATGGCCGTTCACCAGGCGCTGCTGTGGCGGCAGTGGAGCGAGACGGTGACCGTCCTGCGCCACACCGCGGCGCCGTTCGGCGCCGAGGACGCCGAGCGGCTGGCCGCGCGCGGCATCGCCGTCGTCGACGGCGAGGTGGCCGCCCTCGACGTCGAGGACGACCGGCTCGTCGGCGTCGCCTTGGCCGACGGCTCGATGGTGGCGTGCCGGGCCCTGGCCGTGGCTCCCACGTTCACCGCCGCCGGCGCCGTCCTGGCCGACCTGGGGCTGAAGCCGACCGAGATGACGCGCGAAGGCCACGTGATCGGCACCTACATCGAGTCCGACCAGACCGGCGCCACGCCGGTGCCGGGTGTGTGGGTGGCCGGGAACGTGGCGAACCCGATGGCGCAGGTCGTCGGCGCGGCCGAGTCGGGCGTGCGGGCCGCGGCGATGATCAACTTCGACCTGATCGAGGCCGAGACCGACCGGGCCGTCGCCGAGCGCCGCCGGGCCCTGGCGCCCTGAGGCGCCGTCGGCGCTCACAGCTCGGCCGGCTCGGCGGTGAAGAGGCGCACCTCGGCGGGTCTGGCCCGCCACCGGTCGAGCAGCGCGTCGGCCTCGAGGTGATGGGGCGCCTCCAGGTGGGCCCGGACGCTGTCCATGTCGGTCCACTGCTCGACGCAGGTGAACCGGTCGGCATCGGCCAGGTCGACCGAGCAGTCGTACCGCAGGCACCCCGCGTCCCGCTCGAGCGTCGCGGCCTGCAACCGCCGCAGCGCCCGGGCGAACGAGGCGCGGTGCTCGGGGCGGCTGTAGAGGGAGACGTGGACGACGATCATGCCGCAACGCTACGCCCGGGCCGTCGTTTTCCGCTTGCCCGGTGCGGGCGGGGCGTCTAGGGTGCGGCCCTGTGACTGCGAATCCAGAGCCGACCCGATACGGCCATCTCGACTTCAACTCCCCCATCGCGCCCTGGCGCGCCGACCGCCTGGTGTCGGCCCTGGCCTCGGCGCGGCCGGCGACGATCGTCGACATCGGATGCGGCTGGGGCGAACTGCTCCTGCGCCTGGCCGAGGCCGCCCCGCTCGCGCGGGCCACCGGCGTCGACGCCGACGCCGAACTGCTCGACCGCGCCCGCGCCGCCGCGAAGCGGCGCGGGCTGGACGGCCGGGTGTCGTTCGTCGAACACCAGGGGCGGGCGTGGACCGAGTCGGCCGAGGCGGTGGTGTGCATCGGCGCCTCCCATGTCTTCGGCGACGCCCCGCAGGCGCTGCGCGAGCTCTACCGGCTCGTCGAGCCCGGCGGGCGCCTCGTCTTCGGCGACGGGTACTGGGAGCGGGTGCCCACCGCGGCGCAGCTGGAGCGGATGTGGCCGGGCACGAGCGTCGAGGAGATGCTGGAACTGCCCGAGCTGGTCGACGCCGCGATCGCGGCCGGGTTCCGTCCGCTGCGCGTCGAAGCGGTCGAGCAGTCCGAATGGGACGACTTCGAGTCCGGTTACCTGGCCGACTGGGAGACGTGGCTCCTCGCCCACCCCGCATCGCCCGATGCCGACCGGATCCGCCGCCGGGCCGATGAGCACCGCGGCCGGTGGCTGCGCGGGCACCGGCGCCTGCTCGGCTTCGCCTACCTGACGCTGGGCCGCCCCGTCGACTAGCGTCCCCGGCCGGCCGGCGCTCCGAGACGCTGCTCGAGCTCATCGAGGTCGGCCACGAACCACAGGCGCCGGCCCCGGTTCGCCTCGCCCACCCACGAGCGCACGGCCTCGCTGCCGCCGCTGTAGGGCGCGATGTCGCCGACGACGGCCAGCCCGAGATGGTATTGGACGCATTTCTGCGTCAGCTCGCCGGCGACGCCCGAGCGCAGGTCGAAGAAGTCGGGGCCGAGCCGCTGGTGGGTGGCGGCGATCCACGTGGCCTCGTGTCCGAAGGCGGCGCCGATGAGCTCCAGCGGATCCTCACCGGGCGTCCCGTCGGCGAACAGGACAGGTGTCTGGCTCAAGTGGATCAACTGCTCGGTCACGGCGGTCCTTCCGGTCTGGCGGGCCGACCGCTTCGGCCCGGTCCTCCAGTGTCGGCGCCGGGCCCGGCGGCTTCAAGCCGTTTTCAGGCGCGGCGCTCCCGCCAGGCCGCGACGGCCTGCTCGACGTCGATGGGCCCGAAGTTGAGCGGGGGCCCCTCGGGCGGGCCGATGAGGGCTGTTCGGATGCGGGCGTTGAGCTCGGCCAGGAAGTCCCGGACGGCGGCCTCTCCGTCGAGGGCGTCGAGCGCTTCGGCCAGGCCGTCGACTTCCTTGCGGAGCCGGATCGACAGCGGCAGGGCCTCATCGCCGATCTGCTCGCGGGCGGCCTGCTGGCGCAGCCACCAGTCCTCGCCGGCCGGGCGGTCCAGGCCCGGGATCGGTTTGCCCGCCCCTGGCAGGTCGGCGAACTCGCCGCGCGCCTCCGCTTCGCGGATGGCCCGCTCGACGCCGCGGATCTGCCTGTCGCTCATGGCCGCCTCCCTTGTGTCCGCCACCCATGCTAGCCGGTTCAGGCGGCCCGGACGACGATGGCGACGGCGGCGAACTGGGTGGCGTAGGCGGCCAGCGTGAAGGCGTGGAAGACCTCGTGGAAGCCGAACCAGCCCGGCGCCGGGTCGGGGCGTTTGCGGGCGTAGACCAGGCCCCCGGCGGTGTAGAGCAGGCCTCCGGCGACGATGAGGACCGTCGCCGGCCAGCCCGCTCCCGCGCTCAGCTGCGGCAGCACGGCCAGGGCGATCCAGCCCAGGGCGATGTACAGGCCCGTGTAGAGCCAGCGGGGCGCCGAGAGCCACAGGGTGCGGAAGGCGATCCCGGCCGCGGCGCCGACCCAGACGGCGAGGAGGATCGCGGTGCGGGCCGCGCCTTCGAGCGCGAGGGCGGCCACCGGCGTGTACGTGCCGGCGATGATGAGGTAGATGCCCGCGTGGTCGGCCCGCTTGAGCCGGGCCGTGGCGATCGGGCCCAGGTTGGTGCGGTGGTACAGGGCCGAGACGCCGAACAGGGTCGCCGAGGCGGCGACGTAGACCGCCGAGGTCAGGCGCGCGGTCTGGGTGGGGCCGGTGGCGACCAGGACGAGGCCGGCGAGGATCGCCGCCGGGAAGGCGGCCAGGTGCAGCCAGCCGCGCAGCCGCGGCTTGACCGCCGCTGCCGGTCGCTGGTCCAGGGCGGTGTCCATGCCACGACGATACGCGCCGACGTTACCGGCCGGTAGTGCCTGTAGGTCCACTCGCGGCGGTGGGCCTAGGCCCCCGGGGCGGTGTCAGCGCCTGGCCGTAGCGGCGAATACGCTTCCGCTTCGATGCGAGGCGACGGTGCGGCCGCGAGGGTGGAGGCATGAATCTCTCACGTCGCATGTACCGGTTCGTGATCATCGTCCACGTGGCCGCCTCGGTGGCCTGGCTGGGCCTGAGCCTGGCGCTGCTCGTCCTGGGCTTGACGGTCATGTCCGCCGGCGAGGCCGGCGTCCAGTTCGCCTCGGCCACGGCCATGTCGATCCTCGCCTCCACCATCGCCGTCCCGATCGGCGCGACCGCGCTCGTCTCGGGCCTGGTCTTGGCGCTGGGCACGCGCTGGAGCCTGCGCTACCGGTGGGTCCTGGTCAAGCTCATCGCCACCTGCGCGACCTTCACGCTCACGCTCGTGCTGCTGCGCCCGAGCCTGGCGGCCCTGGCCGCCGAGGTCGACCCGGCGCGGCTCATCGCCGTCGACCAGGGCGTCATCATGGGCCCGATCGTGTCCTCGACGGTCTACATCACGGCGATCGCCCTGTCCTACGTCAAGCCGTGGGGAGCGGCCGGGAAGCCCCGGCGCCGCCCGGTCGAGCGCCGAGCGGCACGGCCCGAGGCGAGGCGGCCAGAGCCTGCTCGTAGTAGCCGATGATCGCATCGCCCTCGGCCTCCCAGGTGCGGCCCAGCACCTTCAAGCGGCCCCTGCGGCCCCACTCGCGCAGCAGGGGCCGCTGGACGGCCAGGGCCGCGACCAGGCGCGCCAGGCCCCGCTCGTCGCCGGGAGCGAAATGAGCGCCGTCGACGCCGGGGTCGACCAGCTCGGCCGCGCCTCCGGCGTCGACGCACACCACGCCGACGCCGGAGGCGTGGGCCTCCTGCACGGTCTGCCCGAACGTCTCGAACGGCCCGGTGTGGACGAACAGGTCCAGTGAGGCGTACAGGCGCGAGAGGTCCTCGCCGTGGAGGCTTCCCAGGAACGCCGCGCGCGGCATGAGCCGCTCGAGCGAGCGGCGGCGGGGCCCGTCGCCGACGACGACCACCCGCACCCCGGGCAGTTCACTGGTCGCCCGCAGCAGGTGGAGGTGCTTCTCGCGGGCCAGGCGGCCGACGTAGCCGACCAGGAGCGCCCCGTCGGGCGCGAGCGTGTCGTGGAGGGCGGCCTCGCGCCGGCCGGGCTCGAAGCGGTCGGTGTCGACCCCGTGCGGCAGGACCGTGACGCCGCCGATGCCCTGCTCGGCCAGGGACCGGGCGCAGCTGCGGGTGAGCGCGACGTTGACGTGGGCGCGGGCGTGGATGCGGCGCAGCCGGCGCCACACGAGCTGCTCGAACGCGGTCAGGTGGTAGGCGCGGGTGTAGGCGGGCAGGTCGGTCTGCCACACGGCGATGGCGGGCGTGCCGGTGCGTTCGGCCCAGACCGCGGCGCGGCCGGTGTAGCCGAACGGCGAGGCGAGGTGGATGACGTCGGGCCGGTGGTGCTCCAGCGCCTCGTCGAGGGCGCGGGTGGCCAGGCCGGCGCGGAAACCGCGGTAGGCCGGGACGGGCAGCGAGGGCACGCGCACGACCGGCCAGGGGAAGTGCGGGCGCGGCCCCGGGCCGGGGGCGGGGGCGATGACGACGGGCTCGAGTCCGCGGGCGTGGAGGTGCTCGGTGGTGCGGGCGACCGACCGGGCGACGCCGTTGACCTGCGGCGGGAACGACTCGGTGACGAGGGCGACTTTCATGCTCGCAATGTATTGGCCCAGCTGGGCCGGTGTGCGAATGCGACATGGCGCGGGTTTGAACCGTTGCCGACACTCTCGCCGCCGCGGGGCGGTGTCACAGGTGTGCGATACGTATTGGAGGATGCACGAAGCCCGCAGAGCCTGACAGGCTCGCACGATGCCGAAGGAGCCCGCGATGTCACTGTCGAGTGCCGACATCACCCATTTGGAGTCGGTGTTGGCGCAAGGGAAGAAACCGAAGGTCATGTTCACCGAGTCGGCCGGTCAGGTCGCCGGCAAGTCCGGGAAGGTCGTCGCGCTCGACGCGGCCCGGGAGGGCGACTTCCTCCTGGTCGCGTTCGGCTCGGACGAGCTGCCGTTCTCCCCGGCCGAGCTGCGCATGCCCCAGCGCGGCGAGAGCGCCCGCGCCAAGGCGCCCCGGCAGCGCGCCGCCACCGCGGCCGCCGGCCCGCCGCCGGGGCCCGGCCTGCTGCCCGACGCACCAGACAAGCCCGCCAAGGGCGCCGAACCGTCGCCGACCGCCGAGAGGAAGACCGTGTCCCAGCCCGCCAGCGAGACCAAGCCGGAGGCCGCCCCGGCCCGCAAGAAGACCACCCGGGCCAGGGCCGCGAAGGACAAGCACCCCGAACTGACCGTCACGTTGACCTATGAGGACGGCGAGTGGGCCGTCGCGGCCGCCAAGGGCGCGCGCACGCTCGTCAAAGGCGTCCACGTCAGCCACACCGCGGCGCTGTCGATGTGCGCCGCCGCCGAATCCGCCGAAGTCAACGAGCTCGTCACCGAAGTGGTCGACCGGATCCGCTCCGAGGCCGCCGAGGAGGCCGCGGCGCTGCGCAAGCGCCTCGAAGAGGCCGAAGCGCGCCTGGCCGAGCTCGACCAGGCCACATGACGGAGCCGGGGGTCAACTGCGGGCGTGCTTGATGTAGATCATCACCGCTTCGCGGGTGGTCTTGACCCCGAGCGCCGAGCGGGCCGCGGCGATGCGCCGGTTGGCCGTCCTGAGGGACACGAACTCGGCCTCGGCCGCGGCGGCGATCGTCGACCCGGCCGCGAGCCGGTTGAGCAGCGCCCGCTGCTCCATGTCGAGTTCGAGGCCGTCGTCCGGTTCGGCCTTGCCCGGGGTCAGCCCGAGCGGGCCGACGCGGCGCAGGTCCGCGGCGAGCGCGAGCGCGATCCGGCCGCCGGCGACGGCCACGACCCCCGCGCCCCTGGCGGCGGCCAGGACCGCCTGCGAGGCGGTGTGCTCGTCGGCGACCGGGCCGTGGGCGACCAGGCGCCGCTCGGCCAGGTCCCAGGCCGGCTCCAGCAGCGCGAACCCGCGGTGGGCCTTCCACCCGGCCGCCGCGCAGCGGCGCACGATCGCATCGGCGTCGGACCCGGTGGGCACGACGTGCAACGGCAGCGCATCGCTCATGCCCCACCGCCGTGGGCGTCGAGCAGGACGGCCGCCTCGGTGCGGGTCTTGGCACCGAGTTTGCGCATCCCCGAACGGATGTGGGTCTCGACGGTCTCGGCGGTGATCCCCAGGATCTCGGCGATCCGCCGGGACGGGTGCCCCGAGGCGACATGGCGGAGCACTTCGACCTCCCGGTCGGTCAGGCCGCCGCTGCCGCGCGCCGAGCGGCGGTCGCGGCGCACGTCGTGGCGGCGCAGGGACCGGCGGGCGCGTCCGGCCAGGACCGTCAGGCCGTGCTGCTCGGCCACCTGCTCGGCCGCCTCGAGGGCGGCGATGGCCCCGGCCGTGTCGCCCGCGTGGGCGGCGAGCGCGAGCAGGCAGCGGACCTGCTCGCGCGCGGCCAGGCCGTCCCAGGCCGCCGCGGCGGTGTCGAAGGCCTCCCCGCGGGCCGAGTCCCAGGCGGTGAGCGTGGCCTCCACGGGTGCGGGCCAGGCGTCGGCCTCGGCCTCGGCCGGATCGGTGCCGGTGTCGTAGGCGATCCAGCGGCCGGTGATGTGGGCGAGGCCGCCGACCAGGCCGAAGCCGCCCTCGGGCGCTTCGGGGCCGGGCTGGCCGTCGAGCCAGGCCGTCTCGTGCTCGAGCCATTCGACCAGGCCTTCGAGCGCGGCAGGCGCATCGGCCAGGCGGACCAGGCGGGCGCGGGCGGTGCCGAGCGCGCCGGTGTCGGCCTCGGCGAGGGCGAGCGCGGCGACGATGAGGGTGTCGGCCACCGCTGGCAGGGCGTGGTCGGCCAGGGACTGCGCGGTGGCGATCAGATGGTCCAGGCCGGTGCCGGACAGGACCAGGCACCAGGCGGCGGCGGCGAGGAACCGGGTCTGCCAGGAGTAGGCGCCGGCCTCGCCGCAGCGGGCGGCCGCCTCGCGGGCGGCGGCCTCGGCCTCCAGGAGCCGGGCCGCGTCGGCCAGGGCGATGACACGGCTCCAGGCGCACCAGTTCGCGCAGGTCGCGTCACCGGCGGCGCGGGCGAGCGCCTCGGCGGCCGCGAGCGCTTCGGGATCGTCGCCGGCGAGCGCGGCGGCCAGCCCGGGATGCTCGGGCCGGTCCCCCCACCGCTCGCGCACCGCCGAGGCGAGCGCGGGCCGCTCGGCGGCGGAGGCGCACAGCAGCCGCAGCTGGTCGGCCTCGGCCCCCTCGGCGGCCCCGTCGAGGGCCGATCGGGCGGCGCCGGTCTCACCGGTCGCCAGATGGGCCCAGGCGCGGGCGAGGGCCGCGCCGGGGCCCATCTCGCCCTCGAGGGCCTCGAGGGCCGCGCCGGGTCGCCCCGCCTCGATCGCCGAGCGGGCCGCGGCGAGGCGGTGGGCCGGGTCGAGCCCGGCGGCGAGCAGGAGCGCCTCGGACCGCACCGACGGCCCGGCCCCCTCGGCGGCCTCGAGCGCCGCGGCCAGGGCCCGCTCGTCGGCGCCGGCGGCGCGGGCGTGGCGGGCCGATTCGAGACCGGTCGTGGCATCGGCCAGGTGGAGGTGCATCGCGGTCCGGGCCTCGGCGTCGAGGATGCCGGCGGCGATCTCGGCCATCCACGGGCTGGCCGGGCGCAGATGCTGGCCGTCGGCGACGGCCAGGCCCGCCTCGAGCAGCAGCTGCGCGCCGTCGCCGAGGAGGCTGGGGTGGGCCGGGCGGCCCAGCAGCCCCAGCGCGGCCAAGGCGGTGCGGCCCGGCCTGGGCAGGTCGGCGATCGCGGCCGCGGCGGCCGCGGCCGGGTCGGCGACGGCGTCGAAGTCGAGTTCGGCGTCGGGGTCGCCCGCGCGGCGGGCCAGGGCCGTCAACGCCAGTGGATTGCGGCCGCCGCGGGCGGCGAGCGCGGCGACGCGGTGCGTCGGCAGGGTCGGGGCGGCGCCGCGGATGAGCGCTTCGGCCTCGGCGTCGGTCAGGTCGGGCACCTCGATGACCGTGGCGGCCGCGAACAGGCGCTCGAGTGCCGGGGCGGGGATCCGGTTCGGGGTGCGCAGCGCCGAGGCGACCGGGAGGCGCTCGGCCAGGGCCGGAAGCACGGCGAGCGTGGCCGCGTCGCACCATTGCAGGTCGTCGATGACCAGGACGCCGCCTCTGGTGCGCGAGTAGACCGCCTCGGCCAGCAGCGGCAGGTCGCCGGCGGGCATGCGGGCGCGGGTGGCCCGCTCGAGCGCGAGCGCCGGCGAGGCCGAGAGCATCGCCAGTCCCCCGCCGGCGTGGACCGGGCGGGCCGAGGCCGCGGCGAGCCGCTCGAGCAGCCGGGTGCGCCCGCAGCCGGGTGGGCCGGTGAAGATCACCAGGCCGGTCTCGGTCAGGGCCTCGGCGGCGCGGCGCAGGGCGTCGTCTCGGCCGGCGGCGCTCGCCGGCTCGGCGGGGACGGCCCTGGGACGCAGGCCGGGGACGGGAGACGACGGGGCGGCCAAGTGTGCTCCTTACGCTCTGGCACGAATGGGGGAGGCGGCGGGGCGCCTGCGGTTTGTATCGTCGTTGTCAGTCGACGGATCGCCGACGCCTCTCATGATATTGCGGAAGCTTCGATGCCGCAGACCGGCGTCGGCGGCTCGGCATGCGAGACGGACGAAAGGGCGGACGCGTCGGTATGGTGGCAGGGCAACTCACCACGAGTGTGGCGAGCATGTGCGAGGAGCTGTCGGGGAAGGTCAGCGACTCCTCACGCGCCGTCGTCGAGGAGGTGGCCTCCCGGCTGGGGCAGCCCTTGCGCGTCGCCGTCGCCGGCCGCTTGAAGGCCGGGAAGTCGACACTGGTGAACGCCCTCATCGGCCGCCGCGTGGCCCCCACGGCCGCGGGCGAGTGCACCAGGGTGGTCACCCAGTTCCGCTACGGCCCGGCCGACCGCGTCGACGTGATCGACCGCGGCGGCCGCAAGCACGCGGTGCCCCTGGACGCCTCGGGCATGATCCCCACGACGCTGCCGATCCCGGCCGACGACGCGGCCATGATCGACGTGCAGCTGTCCTCGGACCGGCTGCGGGACCTGATCGTGGTCGACACGCCCGGCCTCCAGTCGATCAACACCGACATCTCCGACGCGGCCCGCGAGATGCTGTTCGCCGCGCCCATGGCCGACGACGTCGACGACGACTCCCGTGAGGCCGTCGCCGGCGCCGAGGCGATCATCTACGTGTTCACCCAGCAGGTCCGCGCCGACGACGTCGAAGCGCTCGAGGCCTTCGCCAAGGCCTCCCAGCAGCTGTCGAGCTCCCCGATGAACTCCCTCGCCCTGTACAACAAGGCCGACAAGCTCGCGCCGGGGCCGGGCCAGGACCCGTGGCCGGTCGCCGGGCCGATCGCCGCCGACCAGTCCCAGATCCTGCGCCGCGCCGTGTGCGACGTCGTTCCGGTGGTGGGCCTGCTGGCCGAGACCGCCGAGGCCGGCCTGCTGACCGCGGCCGACTGCGAGGCGCTGCGGACCCTGGCCGGTCTCGACGAGGAGAAGCGGGCGCTCATGCTCGCCTCGGCGGGCCTGTTCACCTCCACCGAAGGCCCGGTCGACGTCGACCAGCGCCGCCGCCTGCTCGAACGGCTCGACCTGTACGGCATCCACTTCGCGATCGCGCACCTCCAGGCCGACCCGCACCTGGCGACCGGGGAGCTGGTGCGCCTGCTGTTCGCCGCCTCGGGGTTCCCCAGGCTGCGCACGACACTGCACCAGATCTTCGGGGTCCGCGCCGACGTCATCAAGGCCGGCTGGGCGCTCTCACGCCTGGACGCGGCGGCCGCCTCAGGGCCGCCCGGCGACCGGGACCTGCTGCGGGGCGCGGTCGAATCGATCGTGGCCCGTCCCGAATACCACCGGCTGCCGCTGTTGGAGGCGGCCGCTTCGGTCACCACCGGGCAGGTCGCCCTGCCCGAGGAGATGGAGGCCGAAGTCGCCCGCCTGGCCCTGACCGACGACGCCGGCGTCGTCCTGGGGCTCCCCGACGCCGCCCGGCCCCAGCTGCGGCGCGCCGCGATCGAGGCCGCCGCGCGCTGGCGGGCGTTCGCCAACGGCGGCGCCACGCCCGCCCAGGCGCGGGTGGCGAACGTGGTGCATCGTGGTTTCCATCTACTGGCGCAACGCCTCGGCTGAGAACGACTAAGGAGCATATTGTGACGTTTCGACTCGGCGGGCCCCTGGTGGGGGCATTGGTCGGCCTCGCCGCCGCCGGCCTCGGCGCCGTGTTCATCGCGGACGACCTGACATGGCGGACCTTCGCCATCGCCTGCGGGCCGGTCGTCATCGCCGCCGTCGTCGCCGTCGCCACCGGCCGGTCCCTCACCGCGCCCGCGAGCGCCCCGCCCGCCCGCCCCGCGCCGGGCCGGGCCCCGGGGGCGAACTCAGGGCCGATCCCGACCGCGCAGCTGGCCGAGCCGGCCCTGGCCGCCCAGACCATCGCCGACCGGGCCGCGCTCGTGGAGGCCTGCATCTGGATGCGCGACCGCGCCACCTCGCCCGCCCTGGCCTCCCAGCTCGACCAGACCTTCCAGCGCGTCGGCGTCGCCGCCGTGGACGCGACCGGTCAGCGCTTCGACCCCGCCGTGCACGAGGCCGGCGCCACCGTCGCCGCCCCCGGCCCGGCCGAGGACGGCATCATCGCCCGCACCGAGACCGTCGGCTACTCCGACCGCGGGCGCCTGCTGCGCCACCCGGTCGTCACCGTCTACCGCGGCCAGGTGCGCGCATGACCACCGCCACCGAGACCAAGCCGAAACCGAAGCCGAACCCGGCCGCGCAGATCCACAAACTGTGCGCCAAGGCCGCCAAGGCCGGGACCGCCTCGCTCAGGTCGGTCGACGCCAAGGCCGCCGCCGAAGTCGACGAAGTCGCCCGCTGGCAGCCCGACAAGCCCGTCGCCGTCGTCGTCGGCGAGACCAAGAGGGGCAAGTCCTCGCTGGTGAACGCGCTGCTGGGCACGCCCGGCCTATCGCCGGTGGACGCCGCGGTCGCCACCACCGCCTACCTCGAGTTCTCCCACGCCGAGCAGGCCTCGGTCCGCGCCTGGCAGCCCGGCGCGGCCGACCCGATGCTGCTGGGCGTGGGCGACCTGCGCAACTGGGCGACGCGCCTGGGCACCATGCCGCCGGGCATGGTCCCGCCGCGGCGGATGCTCGTCGGCCACCCCGCGCCCCTGCTCAAACACCTGTCCATCGTCGACACTCCTGGGACGGGCGGGCTCGACCCCGACCACGCCCAGATCGCGCTCGAAGCGGTCTCGCGGGCGACGTGCCTGATCATGGTGACCGACGCGTCCTCGCCGATGGCCAAGACCGAACTGGACTTCCTGTCCGAGGCGTCCCGGCGGGTCAACTTCGTGGTGTTCGTGCTCACCAAGACCGACACCTTCCCCGGGTGGCGCACCGTCCTGGAGGAGAACCGGGCCCTGATCGAGGCGCACGCGCCCCGCTTCCGGCACGCCCCGCACTTCCCGGTCTCGGCCATGCTCGCCCAGCACGCCCTGGCCTCCCAGGGCCCGACCCGCCAGGCCCTGGCCAAGGAGTCGGGCATCGGCAAGCTCCAGCGGGCGCTGGTGCGCGTCTCCACGGCCGGGAAGGCCCTGGTCGCGGCGAACGTGGTCCGGGCCGTGCGCACCGAGTTCGCGCGCCTGGCCTCCTCGGCGCAGGCCGACATGAAGGCCTACGACCCCGACCCGGCCGCCGCCGACCGCTTGAAAGAGGAGAAGAAGCAGGTCCTGGCGGCCCGCCGCGGCGAGACGAAGAAGGCGAACCTGGCGCTGCGCGTGGAGACCCAGCGGGCCAAGATCGAAGTCCAGGGGCGCCTCAGAACCCACCTCCAGCAGCTTGAGGAGGCCCTGCTCGACGAGGTCGAGAAGGCCAACAAGGCCGCGCTCGAATCCCTCCCGCAGCGCGTCGACATCGCACTCCAGGGCATCGCCGCCCGCCTGTCGGGCGAGCTGCACCAGCGGTTCGTACTCCTGGCCGAGCGGGTGCTGCGGCAGGTGTTCAACGACGACGAGCTGCGCCAGGCGACCAGCTCGATCTCCGCCGGGCTCCGCGCGGCCGCCTCCGGGCGGGCCAGGCGGGACGCGAACACCGACGGAGCGCTGCTCATGGCCTCCTCGGCGGGTGTGGCGATGATGGCCGGGCGGGCGGTCACGATGGGCGCCGGCGCGGTCGGCCTGGGCGCCCTGAGCGGCATCGGCGCGGTCGCCCTGTCGGCGTCGGGCATCGGCGTCGGGCTCGCGGCGGCGGCGTTCCTGCTGTACCGCCGCAAGATCCAGGGCAACCGGCAGGCCGCCAAGCAGTGGATCCAGCGCGTCGTCGCCGAGGCGAGGGCGAACCTCAACGAGGAGATCGGGTTCCGCTTCACCGAGGTCGAGTTCGTGTTCAACTCCACGCTCGACGACGCGCTCGAGCGCCGCGGCGCCGAGTACGACGCGCGGATCTCGGCGGCCGAATCGGCGGCCAAGGCCGACCAGGCGGCCCGCGCGAAGAAGAAAGACGCCCTCAAGCAGCGTCGTGATTCGATGGCGCAGAAGGTGAAACAGCTGGACGAGGTGCTGGCGAAGGCCCGCACGCTCGTGCCGGGCGAGGAGGAATCCGATGGATGAGTTCGACGAGTTCGCCGACGGCGCGGGCGGCGGGCCGGACGGGTTCGACGAGGCCGGCATGGACGACGAGCACCCCTCCTCCGCCTTCGACGATTTCGACGACGACGAGGTTCCCGGCGAGACCGACCTCGAATCGCTCGCCTACGGCTACGGCGACGACGGCGAGGAGGCGGGCCTGGAGGACGGGATCGACGACGCCTTCGACGTCGAGGCCGACTACGACGACGAGGCCCCGGCCGCCGCGGCCGACGAGTCGGCCTACGCCTCGACCTATGAGGACGTGCTCGTCGCCGATGCCGACAACCCGGCCGCGTTCCCGCCCGAGCTGGACCTGGACGTGCCCGAACCGGTCGACGGCTACCCGTGGGTCGACCTGGACACGCTCGGCTCGGCCGAGGCCGAGCCGTGGGTGAACACCGTCGATTCCTCCGACTACGTCGCCGCCGACCTCGACGACGTCGCCTCCGAGGCGCTCTCGCGGTTCTGGGAACAATGATGTAAGCAAAGCGTAAGCCGCTGAAGCGGGGCGCGAGCGCCGGTCGCGTGGAAGATGGAATCGTGACCGACCACACCGTCCCCGACACCGAGGCCGAGCGCGCCCCGGCCCGCGCCTGGGCCCTCGCCGGCCTCGTCGCGGCCCTGAGCGGCCTGGCCGTCGGCCAGCTCGCCGCCGCCCTGTTCGCGCCTCGCGCCGCCCCGCTGTCGGCGATCAGCGACGTCGTCATCGCCGCCTCCCCGCCGCAGGTGACCCAATGGGGCATCGAGACCTTCGGCACCGCCGACAAGCCGCTCCTGCAAGCCGGGATCATCGTCGCCGTCGCCGTGGCCGGGATGCTGGCGGGCATCGCCTGGCGCGCCGCCCGCACCGCCGGGGCGGCCGTCGCCGCGCTCCTGGCGCTCGCCGGCGCCGCGGCCGCCGTCACCCGCCCCGACCTCGGCCCGGCCGCCGCGCTCCCGTCCCTGGCCGCCGGCCTGTGGGCCGCGGGGTGCCTCCATTGGTGGGACACCCGCCGGCCCGAGCGCGACGCGAGCGGTCGGCGCCGTTTCCTGGCCGTGGCCGTCGCCGTCGGCGCGGGTGCGGTCGCCGCCTCGCTCCTGGCCCGCCGCTTCGGCCCCGGCTCGGTCGAAGCCGACCGGGAGGCCTTCACCGTGCCCGAGCCGGACCTGCCGGCCGCCGAACCGGGCCCCGGCGCCGACCTCGACGTCGAGGGCCTCGCCCCGTGGCGCACCCCCAACGCCGACTTCTACCGCATCGACACCGCCATCACCTCCCCGGCCGTCGACGTCGACACCTGGCGCCTGCGCGTCCACGGCATGGTCGGACGGACACGCACCTACACCTTCGACGACCTCCTCGGCCGCGAACTGGTCGAACGCGACATCACCCTGTGCTGCGTGTCCAACCCCGTCGGCGGGGACCTGGTCGGCAACGCCCGCTGGCTCGGCGTCTCCCTGGCCGAGCTCCTCGCCGAGGCCGAACCCGACCCCGGCGCCGACCAGCTCGTGTCGCGCTCGGTCGACGGCTTCACCGCCGGCACGCCCACCGCGATGGTCTTCGACGGCCGCGACGCGCTCATCGCCGTCGGCATGAACGGCGAGCCCCTCCCGGTCGACCACGGCTGGCCCGCCCGCCTGGTCGTCCCCGGCCTGTACGGGTACGTCTCGGCCACCAAATGGCTCACCGAACTCGAACTGACCACCTTCGACGCCTACGACCCGTACTGGATCGAACGCGACTGGGGCCTGCCCGAACCGGTCCACACCGCCTCGCGCATCGACACGCCCCGCTCGGGCGCCGACGCCGGGACGGTGACCGTCGCCGGCGTCGCCTGGGCCCAGCACCGGGGCATCAGCGCCGTCGAACTCAAAGTCGACGACGGCCCCTGGACCGAATGCGAACTGTCCGATGTCGCCACCGACGACACCTGGCGGCAGTGGCGCATCGACTGGGACGCCTCCTCCGGCGAGCACACCCTGACCGTCCGCGCCACCGACGGCGACGGGCGGGTGCAGACCGACGAGGTCGCGCCCACCAAACCGTCCGGCGCGACCGGACTCCACAATGTCAAGATCACCGTGGCGTGAATTTCTCGGACCTCGCGGCACCAAAAAAGGCGTACCGGCGGTAGATTGGCTCCATTACCGTCGAACTCGGCGCGGATACGGCCCGTTCTGACACACAGGACGGGACCGGCCCCCTCGATATGCGCGCCGTCCCATCCCCGTACGACCGACCGGGAGCCGTGTGGTGAACGAACCAGACCACTACCGCATCCTCGGGGTGAGCCCGAAGGCTCCGCGTGGCGAGATCCAGGCCGCCTACCGGCGGCGCCTGCGCGAGACCCATCCCGACCGCGGCGGTGACGAGGACGCCTTCCACCAGGTCCAGGCGGCCTGGGAGACCCTCTCGGACGCGTCGCTGCGCCGCGAGTACGACCTGCTGCGGTTCGGTCGCCGCGCCGCCAAACGCTACGGGCGGGCCGCCGCGCGCCCCTCCCACCGCAAGGTCCGCGGCTGGACCGTCCAGCCCGAGGCCGCGGCCCGCCGGGCCGAGGCGCCCCCCGAGCCCGGGCCCGGCGCGCTCGTCGCCGTCCCCTGGCACGCGCGGCTGCAACGCCGCCGCGCCACCTCCAAGCCTTCACTGTGGACAGAATTGGGGGTGTGCGCGGCCGCCTTCGCCCTGTGGGCCTGGGCGGGATTCGCCTTCGTCGCCGCCGCACTCGCCACCGCCGCGCCGCTGCCGGTCCGGGCCCTGGCGATCCCGCTCGCCCTCGCCGGAGCGATCGCCGTCCTCGGCCAGGTCGCCCGCACCCGCCGCTCCAACGAGCAGACCGCCCCGCCGATCCCCAAAGGCCGCCTCGCCCTGGCCGTCCTGTTCGGCGCCGCCGCGGTCTGGACGGCCGGGCCCGGCTCCTGGCTGGGCTGGTGGCTGGCCCTGTACGCCCTGTCGGGGGCGGCCCTGATCTGGCCCGTCCGCCGCGTCCGCTGGGCCGGGGCGCTGCGCCGCTCGGTCGGCGCGGCCCTGAGGGAGTTCAACGCCTTCGGCCCGGCCGGCACCCGCCCCCGGGCCGACCGCCCCACCGGGCGGCTGCTGCGCGAGGTCTTGACGAACCTGCCCGCGGCGCGGCTGTTCGTCTCCCTGCCTGCCACCGACGACGTCCGCGTCCCGCATGCCATCGTGTGCGGCGACCGCCTCGCGCTGCTGTGCGCCCCGGTCGGCCGCGAAGTCGGCGACGCCGACGCCGCCAATCTCGCCGAGGCCGTCGAACGCATCGCCACCGACCTGCCGGAGGCCCACGTCCACGGCTGGGTGCTGTGGCCGACCCTGCCCGAAGAGGGCCCGACCACCCTCGACGGCGGCGTCGACGACGTCGCCGTCGACGCCGCGGCGGCCGACATCGGCCTGTGGCTGGCCGCCGGCGGCGGCCACTACGACCTGCCGGTGCTCCAGTCCCTGCGGCTGCGCCTGGCCGCGGTCCCCGCGCAGCGCTCGACCTCGCGCGCCCCCGCCGTGCGCGCGTGACCGAACGCACGAGTCGCCTTGGGTCCGAAGTGAGTACAGTGCAAAGCGATGAACGCCATCCGCCGCGCCGACACCCTGGTGGCCGACCGTCTGCGCCAGGCCGCCGCGCGTGAGGCGCTCCCCGGCCCCGCCGCCTGCGCCACGGCCGCCGAGGCCGCCGAGGCGATCAGCGCCGCATCACCCCACGCGGCCCGCTTCCGCGCCGAGATCGCCCAGGCCGTGGCCGGGACCGCGCTCGCCCTCGACGCCGCCAGGCCCCACCCGGCCGAGGTGTGGGTCGGCGCCGCCGCCGCCCACGCCGACCCGACGGTCTGGTTCGAGCAGGCCGTCGTCCTCGGCCACCCCACCCACCCCCTCGCCCGCTCCCGCGGCGCTTTGACCGAGGCCGAGATCCGGGCGTGGGCCCCCGAGCACCGGCCCCGGATCGCCCTCGGCCTCCACCGCCTCCCAGGCCTCGCCGCCGACCCCGACTGGCCGGCCCGGGGCCGAGAGGGGCCGCTGCTGCCGGTCCACCCCTGGCAGGCCGCCCGCCACGGCCTGGCCGCGCCCGAGCGGGCCTGGGAGGGGGCCGCGCCGCTGATGAGCCTGCGCACCGTCTCGACCGGCCGATGGCACGTCAAATGCGCCGTCGACCTCCAACTGACCTCGGCGGTCCGCCACGTCACCCCCGCTGCCATCCACAACGGACCGATCGTGTCGGCGCGGCTCGCCGCGCCCGCCCGCCGCTCGGGCATCACGATCCTGCCCGAGCGCGCCGCGGCCGCCCGCGGACCGGACGGGCCCCGGCCCGACCTGGCCGCGATCATCCGCCCCGCCCCCCACACCCTCGCCGGACCGCGCGTCGTCCCCCTCGCGGCCCTGGCCGAGCCCTGCCCGGCCACCGGCCGCCCCATCGGCGCCGCCATCGCCGGAGCCGAGCTCGACCGGTGGTGGAGCGCCCTCGCCGAGGCCGCCGCGGCACCGCTGCGGCTGTTCGCCGCGACCGGCGCCGCCCTCGAAGCCCACGGCCAGAACACCCTCGTCGCCTTCGACGCGGTCGGCAGGGCGACCGGCCTGGTCTACCGCGACCTGGGCGGCATCCGCGTCCCCTCCGCGGGCTGGCCGTCCCTGCGCGGCGCCTTGAGGTGCGACGACGAGGACGAACGCGTCCGCAAACTCCTGGCCGCCCTGTTCCCGACGACCCTGGGCGCCCTCGTCGACGCCATCGCCGCCTGGAGCGGCACCGCCCCCGGCCGGTGGTGGAAGACCCTGGCCGGGCCCGCCCGGGCGGCCGCGGCCGCCTCGCCCGCGCTGACATCGGCGCTGTTCGCCCCGACCTGGCCGATCAAGGCCACCACCGCGATGCGACTGGCCGACGACCCGCTCGCCGACCTGTGGGCCGGAGTCGACAACCCGCTGGCGGACGCGTGAACCTCACCTCGAAGATCCTGGCCGCCGCCTGGCGCGAGAACCTCAACGGCCTGCGCGAACGCCCCCGGCCGATCCCGTTCACCGCCCACGAGGGCCCGTTCAACCAGCTCACCGTCACCAGCGCCCCCGAGCTCACCCCGCTGGAGGCCCTCGAGGCGATCCTCGGCTCACCCGCCCCGGCCCACCTGGCCGCCGAACTCGCCTCCGCCGAGACCGGCCACGCCATCGCCGCCGCCCGCGGCGCCGAGCGCCGCCGCCACCTCGCCGCCCTGGCCGACCGCGCCGGCGCCTCCTCACTGGCGGCCCTGCTGGCCGGCTGCGCCAAAGACGCCGACGGCACCGCCCGACTGCTGGAGACCCTCGCCACCGACGGCCACCAGCTCCACCCGTGCGCCCGCACCCGCCTGGGCTGGGGCCCGTCCGACTTCGCCCGCTTCGACGTCGAGACGCCCCGCCCGGTCCCCGTCCGGCTCCTGGCCGACCCGACCGGGCTCCTGGCCCGCTCCGGCGGCGACTTCCGCGACCACGCCATGCTGGCCGGCCTCGACCTGCCCGACCCCGTCGTGCCGGTCCACCCCTGGCAGCTCGAGCACCGGATCCTCCCGGCCCACCGGGACCTGTTCGCGACCGGCCGCCTGCGCCTGCTCGACCAGACCGTCCTGGCCTGGCCGACCGCCGCGGTCCGCACCGTCTGCGGCGCCGGGCGCCCCGGCCACCTCAAACTCGCCCTCGGCATCCACATCACCTCCACCAGACGCGACATCTCCCCCGCGACCGCGCGCCTCGCGCCCGCCCTGACCGGCGCCCTCGCCCGCCTGGTCGGGGCCGACGAGCGCCACGCGATCGCGGCCGACCAGGCCGGCGCCTGGCTGCCGGGCTCGCGCGACCTGACGGCGATCGCCCGCGCCCCCCTGGCCGAGGCCGCCCCGCCCGGCACCGTCGTGGTGCCCGCCTCGGCACTGTGCACGGCCTCCCCGGTCACCGGCGCCTCCCTCGCCGCCGAGTACGCCCACTGGGCCGGCGGCGCCGAAGCGTGGATCCGCTCCTACGCGTCCCTGGTGGTCCCGCCGGTGCTGCGCCTGGCCTCGGAGGCCGGGATCGGCCTGGAGGCCCACCTCCAGAACAGCCTGATCGCCTTCGCCGGGCCCGAACCGGTCCGGCTGATCACCCGCGACCTCGGCGGCGTCCGCCTCCACCCTCCCGCGCTGCCGTTCGCCATCGACCTGCCGCCGGACAGCCCCGTCCGCGCCGCCGGACACGGCGAGGTGATCGCGAAAGTGGCCTATACGCTGTTCCAGAACCAGCTGGCCGCGATCGTCCAGGCCCTGGCGCGCGACTGCGGCCTGGACGCCGCCCGCTTCTGGGCCGACCTGGCCGACCTCGTCGCCGGACTCGACCTGCCGCCGGGCGACCGCGACCGCTACCTTGCCGAACGGATGCCGACCAAGGCGCTGCTGACGATGCGGCTCCATCCCGGAACGGAGGTCGAGGCATGGGTCGACAACCCCCTGCACCGGCGAGCGCCGTGACCGACCTCGCCCGGGGACTGCCGTCCCCGGCGTGCGCCTGGATCTACTCGCCCGAGCGCCTCCTCGCCCGCCTCGCCGCGCTCCGCGAGGCCCTCGCCGGGCACACGATCCTGTACGCCATGAAGGCCTGCGCGAACCCGGCGATCCTGGCCGCCGCCACCGAGGCCGCCGACGGCATCGAATGCGCCTCGGCCGGCGAGCTCGGCCGGGCCCTGGAGGCCGGCGCCTCCCGCCTGGCCTTCTCGGGCCCGGCCAAGACCGGCCGCGACTTCGCCCGGGCCGCGGCGGCCGAAGCGGACCTGTGCGTCCACGTCGAACGCCTGGCCGAGCTCGACGGCCTGGCCGAGGCCGGCTTCGGCGGGCCGGTGGCGCTGCGCGTCAACCGCGGGCGGCCCCTGCCCGGCAGCCACCGCATGGCCGGGGAGCCCACCCCGTTCGGCATCGACGCGGCCGAGGTGCCCGCCGCCGCGGCCCGCGCGGCCGCCCTCGGCCTGGACGTGGTCGGCTTCCACCTCCACGCCGTCTCGAACTGCCTGGACGCGGCCGCCTACGCCGCCCACGTCACCGGCGCCCTCGCCTGGGCGCGCGGGGCCGCGGCCGAGGCGCGCATCGACCTGCGCTATGTGAACGTCGGCGGCGGGCTCGGCGCCGACCCCAGGGGCGAGACGATCGACCTGGCCGCCCTCGCGGCCGGCCTCGAGGGCCTCGACGCCGGCGGCGTCGAGCTCGTCTTCGAGCCCGGCCGGTACCTCGCGGCCCCGGCCGGCTGGTATCTGGCCGAAGTCGTCGACGTCAAGACCGTCGCCGGCCGGGCGTTCGCGGTCGTGCGCGGCGGCACCCACCATTTCCGGCTCCCGGCGGCGTGGGGCTACTCGCATCCGTTCACCGTCGTCCCGGTCGACCACTGGGCCCACCCGTGGCCGCGCCCGCGGCTCGACGACGTCGAGGTGCGCGTGTGCGGGGAGCTGTGCACGCCCCGCGACGTCCTCAACGCCGGGCAGCGCGTCGCCTCGCTCGCGGCCGGGGACCGGCTCCTGTTCGCCGACGCCGGCGCCTACGGCTGGGAGATCTCCCACGACCGGTTCCTCGATCACCAGCGGCCCTTGCAGATCGTCATCGACCGGGTCTGAAATCGCCCGCCGCCGAGCGGCGAGAGCATCCGACTACGATGAGGTACCCGGCAACGCCGGAGCGCCGCGACCAGCCCACCGCGGCCGCCCAAGTGACGCGCACCACGCGCCACATGACAATCTAAGACCTCTGCGATCCCTCTCCTTCGAGGAGTAGTCATGCCCAACAAGCGTCACGCCCGCAAGACGCACCGGGACGCGGCGCGGCTGGCCTCGGCCGGCAATCACCAGACCGCGCTGACCGGCTACCACCGCGCGGCCGCCGAATACCGCGACCATCTGCGCACCCGGTCCGACGACGAGTCGGCCCGCACCGAACTGGCCGAGCTCCTCGCCCAGGTCGCCGCCTCCGAGAACGCCTTGAAACAGCCCGGCCGCGCCGCCGTGGCCCTGACCGAGCGCCTGCGTCACCTGCGGGAACTCGACCGGCCCCGCACTGAGCTCGCCGAGGTCGAACTCGACCTGGCCGAGGCCCACCTGCGGGCCGGGCACCTGTTGACCGCCGCCACGGCCGCCGACAGTGCCGTCCGCTCCTACGACCGCCGGGACGCGGTCGACCCGTCGGGGCCGACGTTCTGGGCCCTGGCCGCGGCGCTGGCCCGCAACGCCCGGATCCTGCACCACGCCGCCGACCCCGATCTCGCCGTCGGCGCCGCCGACCAGGCCGCCCGCATGATCCTGGCCATCCCCGGCCAGGGCGACGAGGCGGCCCGGCGCGACTACCTGCGCGACGTGCTCGGTCTGGCGGTCGAGCTGCACGCCGCCGCCGGCCGGGACGCCTACGCCCGCTCGGCCGCCCGGCTGCTGGCCGAGCACTTCCCCGGCGCCGACCCCGCCGCGCCGCACCGCTCGGCCGCGCCGCCGCTGACGCTGCGGGCGGCACTGGTCGCCGCCGGGCGGCTCGGCGTGTTCGCCGACGCGAACCTGATCGACCGCCTGTGCCCCGACCCGGTCGCGCACGATGCGCCGCCGGCGATCTCGGCGCGGTGCGACCCGGGCCTGGCGCCGGTGGCGCTGCACGCCGTGGGCGGCGCGGTCGAGGCGCTGCGGGTGTCCCATCCGGCCCTGGCGTGGCGGATGGCGACCGAGATCCACTATCTGCTGGCCGCGGCCGACCGGGAAGGCGAGCGGAACCTCAGGTTGAACTTCCGCGATCACGGCCCGGTGTGGCTGGCGATGCTGTTGGCCTTGACCGACGCGGTCCGCAGGCAGCGGGATCTGGCGGCGGACCTGGCCGGTGTCCTGGCCGATCTGGTGGAGCGGCTGCGGTCCCGCCACGCCGCCGAAGGGGCCCTGGTCGCCTCGGCGGCGAAGTTCATCGAACTGCACCACCCGGGCCGGTGACAGGCGACGGCGGCCGGGCCGCCGCGCGGTGAAGCGCGGCGGCCCGGCCGTGTCCGTGCCGTCAGGCGAGGTGCCGGTCGGCCCAGGCGTGCATGGCGTCCCGCAGGTAGGCGGCCAGGCCGTGGGCGACCGCGTCGTACGTGGCGGTGAAGGCGGGGTCGTCGGTGTAGAGCGAGCCGAGTCCCTTGTACGCCTCGGCGGTGGGGGCGGTGCCCCACAGCCGCTCCATGAACCGGTAGTGGTCGGCGACGATGGCCTGGACGGCGTCGTCGCCGGAGCCGTCGCCCGCCTCCATGCGGGCGGCGAGGCGCTGGTGGATCTCCTCGAAGCGAGCGGGGATCCGGGCGCGTTCGGCCGGGCTCATCTGCTTGACGGCCCGCTCGCCCGCGTCGACGACGGCGTCGCCCCAGCGGCGCCGCGCTTCGGCCTCGTATTCGGACTGGCGCCCGGCGTCGAGCCCTTCGAACCAGGTTTCGGGTGCCATCGGCTGGCCTCCTTCGAGTTGTCGGATGGTGTCGTCGACGGTGGCGGCCAGGCGGTCGAGGCGTTCGCGTTCGCCCTCGAGCTGCTCGGCGTGGCGGCGCAGGGCCGCGACGGTGTCCAGGCCGCCGTCGAGGATGTCGCCGATGGTCTCCAGCGCCAGGCCGAGGCGCCGCAGCAGCAGGATCTGCTGGAGCCTGAGCAGCTCGCGGTGGCCGTAGTGGCGCATGCCCCCGTGCCCGGTGGCAGCGGGTTCGAGCAACCCGATCGCGTCGTAGTGCCGCAGCGTTCGCGGCGATATGCCGGCCATCTTCGACACCTCGGCGGTCGTCCAGGTCCGCATCGGCTTCCTCTCTCGTCGATGTGCCTTCGACGCTAGAAGCTGACGCTACGTCAACCGCAAGACTGAATCCGAGAGACGCGCATCACTCGCTCGGGGCACGACTGGAGCGAGTCTCGTTCGTTGTTCAGGGTGAATGTTCCCCACGCAGGCGGGGCGAGCCGGTCGGCGCAGTATGCCGCGGCCTGACCCGGCGAGTGCTCCCCGTTCACGCGGGGCTGAAGTGCGTGTGGCCCCCGGCTTCGCCGGGGGCCACACGTCCGTTGGGCTCCTAGGCGGCGCGGGCCGCCGCCTTGCGGAAGTCCTTGTTGAGCCGGCCGATGACGTCCAGGCCGATCTCCTTGGGGCACGCCGCCGAGCACTCGCCGGTGTTGGTGCAGCCGCCGAAACCGGCCTCGTCGTGGGCGGCGACCATGCCGAGCACGCGGGTGTGCCGCTCGGGCTGGCCCTGCGGCATGAGCCCCAGGTGCGCCACCTTCGCGGCCATGAACAGCATCCCCGAGCCGTTCGGGCAGGCCGCGACGCACGCGCCGCAGCCGATGCACGCCGCCGCGCTGAACGCGGCGTCGGCGTCGGCCTTGGGGACCGGGACGGCGTGCGCGTCCGGGGCGGTCCCGGTCGGCGCCGAGATGTACCCGCCGGCCTGGATGATCCGGTCGAACGCCGAGCGGTCGACCACGAGGTCCTTGACGACCGGGAACGCGCCGGCCCGCCACGGCTCGATGTCGATCGTGTCGCCGTCGGAGTACTGGCGCATGTGCAGCTGGCAGGTCGTCGTGGCGGCCTGCGGGCCGTGCGGCTGGCCGTCGATGACCAGCGAGCAGGCCCCGCAGATCCCTTCGCGACAGTCGTGGTCGAACGCGACCGGGTCCTCGCCGTCGGCGATGAGCTCCTCGTTGAGCACGTCGAGCATCTCCAGGAACGACGCGTCCTCCGAGACGCCGTCGATCACATAGGACACCATCTTGCCCTTGGACTCGGCGTCGCTCTGGCGCCAGATACGCAGGCGTAGTTTCACTTGTAGCTCCGTTGGGTGGGCTTGACGTATTCGAATTCCAGGTGCTCCTTGTGGAGCACGGGCTCGGAGCCGGCGAACTCCCAGGCCGCGACGTACGAGAAGTGCTCGTCGTCGCGTTTGGCCTCGCCGTCCTCGGTCTGGGACTCGGCGCGGAAGTGCCCGCCGCACGATTCGGTGCGGTGCAGCGCGTCGATGCACATCAGCTCGCCGAGTTCGAAGAAGTCGGCGACGCGCCCGGCCTTCTCGAGCTGCTGGTTGAGCTCGGCGGCCTTGCCGGTGACCTTGACCCGCTTGTAGAACTCGGCCTTGAGGTCGCGGATGAGCCCGATGGCCTTGCGCAGGCCCTCGTCGGTGCGCTCCATACCGCAGTACTCCCACATGATGCGGCCCAGTTCGCGGTGGAAGGAGTCGACGGTGCGGTCGCCGTCGTTGTTCAAGAAGAACTCGATGCGCTCGTTCACCGCGCCCAGGGCGGCGGCGACCGATTCGTGGTCCTCGTCCACGGCCTCGAACGGGCCGTCGGCGAGGTAGTCCGAGATCGTGTTCGGCAGCACGAAGTACCCGTCGGACAGGCCCTGCATGAGCGCCGAGGCGCCGAGCCGGTTCGCGCCGTGGTCGGAGAAGTTCGCCTCGCCGGTCACGAACAGGCCCGGGATGTTCGACTGGAGGTCGTAGTCGACCCACAGGCCGCCCATGGTGTAGTGCACGGCCGGGTAGATCCGCATGGGCCGCTCGTACGGGTTCTCGCCGGTGATCCGCTCGTACATCTGGAAGAGGTTCCCGTATTTGGCTTCGACGGCGTCCTTGCCGAGCCGGTCGATCGCGTCGGCGAAGTCGAGGTAGACCCCGAGCCCGCCGGGGCCGACGCCGCGGCCTTCGTCGCACACGGCCTTGGCCGCGCGGGAGGCGATGTCGCGGGGCACGAGGTTCCCGAACGCGGGGTAGCGCCGCTCGAGGTAGTAGTCGCGTTCGGACTCGGGGATGTCGCCGGGCTCGCGGTCGTCGCCGCGCTCGGCGGGCACCCACACGCGCCCGTCGTTGCGCAGGCTCTCGGACATGAGCGTCAGCTTCGACTGGTGGTCCCCCGACTGCGGGATGCAGGTGGGGTGGATCTGCGTGTAGCACGGGTTGGCGAAGTAGGCGCCTTGCCGGTGGGCCCGCCACGAGGCGGTGACGTTGCAGCCCTTGGCGTTGGTCGACAGGAAGAACACGTTCCCGTACCCGCCGGTGGCCAGCACGACCGCGTCGGCGATCTCGGTGGCGACCTCGCCGGTGACCAGGTCGCGCACGACGATGCCGCGGGCCCTGCCGCCGGTCACGATCAGCTCGAGCATCTCGTGGCGGGTGTGCAGCTCGACCGTGCCGGCCGCGACCTGGCGCTCCAGGGCCTGGTAGGCGCCGAGCAGGAGCTGCTGGCCGGTCTGGCCGCGGGCGTAGAAGGTGCGCGAGACCTGGGCGCCGCCGAAGGACCGGTTGTCGAGCAGGCCGCCGTATTCGCGGGCGAAGGGGACGCCCTGGGCGACGCACTGGTCGATGATCTCGGTCGAGATCTCCGCGAGGCGGTGCACGTTCGACTCCCGGGAGCGGAAGTCGCCGCCTTTGACGGTGTCGTAGAACAGGCGGTGGACCGAGTCACCGTCGTTGCGGTAGTTCTTGGCGGCGTTGATCCCGCCCTGGGCGGCGATGGAGTGGGCCCGCCTGGGCGAGTCCTGGAAGCAGTAGTTGGCCACCCGGTAGCCCAGTTCGCCGAGGGTGGCCGCGGCGCTGGCGCCGGCCAGGCCGGTGCCGACGACGATGACGCGGAGTTTGCGCCGGTTGGCGGGGTTGACCAGCCGTCCGGTGAAGCGGCGGGTCTGCCAGCGTTCGTTGATGGGCCCGGCGGGGGCCTTGGTGTCGGCGATCGGCTCGCCGCCGGTGTAGTACTCGGCTGTGCTCATGTCAGCTCACCAATCCGAAGGAGACGGCCAGGGGCACGATCGCGAACCCGGCCACGACGACGGCGGCCACGGTCAGGGCGACGGCCTGCCAGCGGCGGCGCCACACCGGCCCGGGGCCGGCGATGGTCTGCACGGCCGACCAGATGCCGTGCCGCAGGTGGAACCCGAGGGCGACCAGCGCCAGCAGGTAGAACACGGTCACCGGCCAGCGTTCGGGCGCGAAGGTGGCGACGACGGCGCCGTAGGCGTCGGGGACGTCCTTGACCGGGTTGACCGTCCGGAACGTCAGGTCCAGCAGGTGCCAGACGACGAACGCGGCGATGGTGATCCCGCCCCAGCGCATGACGCCGTAGGCGCCCCGCGATTCGCCGCGGGCCTTGTGGCGGTGCGCGTACTTGACCGGGCGGGCCAGGTGGGCGCGCCTGGAGAGCACGATGCCCGACCACAGGTGGGCGCCGATCGAGGCGATCAATCCGAGGCGCAGCACCCACAGCAGCGACTCGTGCGGCAGGATCGGCTCACCGAAGGTGCGCAGGCCGTGCGCGTAGTCGTTCATCTCTTCGCGGCCTTCGAAGATGTGGAGGTTGCCGGCCATGTGGGCGATGATGAACAGCACCATCAGCACCCCGGAGACGGCCATGACGATCTTCAGCCCGATCGAGGAGCGCCACCGGGGCAGGGGCCGCGCCGGCGCGCCCGCCGGTGGCGCGGCGGTGCGCGATTTGAGTTCCGTAGACACATGAACACGCTAAACGCGACCGATGTCACGAGTCCAATTCATGGTGTCGGCAGTTTCCATGCCGATACGGTATGGACATGCGCCCGCAGCAGTTGAACGCGTTCCTCGCCGTCGCGCAAACCCGTCATTTCACGCAGGCGGCCGAAAACCTGGGTGTGACACAACCGTCATTGAGCAAGCAGATCCAAGCGCTCGAACACGAACTGGGCGCCGCGGTGTTCACCCGCGCCCGCGGCCGCATCGAACTGACCGACATCGGCCGCACCCTCCTGGGCCACGCCCGCCGCATCACCGCCGCCCACGAGGCCGCCCGCGCCGACATCGACGACGTCCTCGCCGTCCGCAAAGGACGCCTTCGGCTCGGCGCCACCCCGAGCCTGTGCTCCTGGCTCATCGCCCCGCTCCTGGTCCGCTACGCCGAGGCCCATCCCGGCGTCACCGTCACCCTCACCGAAGACGGCTCCGAGCCGTTGAGCGAACGCCTCGCCGCCGGCGACCTCGACCTCGCCTTCACCATCGGCGGCACCCCCACCGAGGCCGGCCTGGCCGTCCAGCCGCTGCTGTCCGAAGCGCTCGTCGTCGCCTCCGCCGCCGCCTTGCCCCCGCTCACCCGCCAAGCCCACATCGGCCTGGCGCAGCTGCGCGAACAACCGTTCGTGCTCCCCGCGCACGGCTACGACCTGCGCAAGCTCACCATCGCCACCTGCGAGGCCGCCGGGTTCACCCCGATCGTCGCCGTCGACGGCGGCGCCACCGACGCCGTCGCCAGCCTCGTCGAGGCCGGCCTGGGCATCGCGCTCCTGCCGGCCATGATCGCCGCCGCCTCCCCGGGCCTGCGCGCCACGCCCATCGCCCCGCCCGGCGCCAGCCGCACCATCGCGCTCACCGCCCGATCCGAGGCCCCGCCCACCAAGGCCGCCAAGGCCTTCGCCGACTGCCTCCAGGCCCACCTGACCGACCTGCACGCCTGGGGGCGACTGCCCGAAGGCATGCGCACCGTCTAAGACCCGGCCCGTCTCACGGCTCGCCGGCTTCGCCGAGGCGGGGCACATTTACGGCTCGCGAGCTTCGCCGAGACCAGGCTCATTCACGGCTCGCGAGCTTCGCCGAGACGGCGGTCGAACATGGCCGCGATCTGCCGCGCCGACGGCGTCCCCGCGTCCGCGTCGGCCCCCGCCGCCAACAAGACGGTCACCACCTCGCCGTAGTCCTTGAACACCGCCCCGGCCAACGGCGACTGGTCGCGGTCGTTGCGACGCTCCACATCGGCACCGCGACCGATCAAGGCCCGCACCGTGTCGGCGTGCCCGTGGTAGGCCGCCAGCATCAGCAGCGAATCACCCGAACCGTTGACCAGATCGACCGGCAGCCCCGCCTCGACGAACGCCAGCAGCCGCGCCGTCTCCCCCTGCCTGGCCAGATCGAACGCCGCATCGGCGATCTGCCGGAAATCCTCGTCCTCACCCATGCCCGACAGCTTGGCACAACCGCTCCCGCCCCGCCCGGCCGATCACGGCACTAACGCTTACCCGACACTTCACCGTCCAAAACCAGCCTGTCCTGCGGTTTCACCCGCCAAGGCGGCGAGGCGGGTATTGACATCGCCACGCTGCGCCGCAAAGATTGACATCTGGCGCGAGACCGGCGAGACGCTGACACACTGGCCGCCGCGCCGCAACGGTGGGAGCACGCAATGGTGAGGACTCGCGCATGAACGAGCCGAAAATCTTGGGACAGTTCCAATTGGAACACCGCACCATCCAAGTCAGCGGCGACGGCCGCACCGGCGGCACGGTCTGGCTCGAACGCGTCCACCCCGACCCGCCCATGGCCCTCGGCTGCGTCGTCGAACTCGACACGCCCACACCGCGACTGCGCCTGTACCGCGCCGAATGGCCCGACGCGCTCCGCGAGGAGGCCAAAGAACGCACCATCGCGCTCTGGCAGGCCTCACGCCCCGCCTGAGAGCGACCCCAACGCCCCGATGACACCGGCGGCCTTCGCCTCGGCCTCGGCCACCTCCCGTGCCGCGTCCGAACGCCACGTGATCCCGCCGCCGGCCCACACATGGACCGCATCGGCATCGAAGGCGACCGTGCGAATGGTCAAACCCAACCGCAGCCTGCCCGCGCACCGGTACCCGAACGCGCCCATCGCCGGACCCCGCCCCACCGGCTCGACCGCACCGATCAGGTCCAGCGCCGCCAGCTTCGGCGTCCCCGTCACCGACCCCGGCGGGCACATCGCCCGCAGCAGCTCGGCCACCCCCGCCCCGCCCGCCAGACGCGCGGTGACCGTCGACTCGGCCTGCCACAGATCCGCCCAGCGCCGCACCCCGAACAGCTCGGGCACCCGCACACTCCCCGGCACCGCCACCCGCGCCAAGTCGTTGCGCTCCAGATCGACGATCATGACGTGCTCGGCGCGCTCCTTCACCGAAGCGACCAGAGCGTCCCGCCCCGCCGCGGTCGCCGGCGCGGTCCCCTTGATCGGCGAGGTCGCCACCGACTCCCCATCGACGGCCAGGAAGCATTCGGGCGACCCCGAGGCGACCATCCAGTCCTCACCGGCCAAGACCCCGCCCCACCGCGCGCCGTCGACGCCCGCCACCGCCGCCGCAGCCCCGGCCGCATCACCCGACCAAGGCGCCTGCCGGTGCCCGACCACGCACGCCTGATACACCTCGCCGCGCCCGATCGCCTCCTGCACCACCGCCACGGCCTTCGCATGATCGGCCGCGGTCCACGACCGCCGCCACGCCCCCACCGCGAACCGCCCCCGCACCGCACCGGCCGCACCCGGCCCGTGCGCATAGGCCACCGCGGCGACATCCGGCACCGCCGGCACCGGCGTCGGCGCCCCCGCGGCCCCACCGGCCATCACCGCGCCCGCCGCAGCCGACACCAGCACCGCCACCCCGCACACCGAACCGGACAGCCCGCTGTGGCCCCCCTCGTAGCGGTCGCAGAACGCGGCCACCGCCTCGGCCGGGTCACCGGCCTCGCCCACGCGCCACTCGATGCGGTCGACCTCGACCAGGCGGCCCCGGCACGCGGCCGGCACCCCCGGCGGCGCCGCATCCACAGCGGAGAACATCGACATCGCCCAAGTGTGAGCGAGCCTCGACCGAGGCGCCACCGGCCCGGCCCCCGCCAGTGCCGCGCCTCACGGCCTCAGCCCTCGCCGCCGCCCCGCAGCTGGTCCAGCACCCCGCCCGAGGCCGGCGCCTCGATATAGGCCCCCTGCGTCGCCTCCGCCAAGCGCGCGAGATTGTCCGCATCGGCCGAGCCGAACCCGACCGTGTACAACGACACCGGCACCGCCTGCCCCGAGGCCACGGTCGCCAGCGACTGCTCGGTCTCCTCGATCGTCGGCGCGCTCACCGAATCGGTCCCGTCGTTGGTGAGCACCACGACCACGTTGTCGGCCCCCTCCACCGCATGCTCACCCATGTAGTCGTAGGCCGCCGTCACCGTGTCGAACAGCGGCGACCCGCCCTCGTACAGGCCCTCCTCGGACAGCGCGTACAAGTCATCGGTCAAGGTCTGACGCTGCTCACTGGACAACTCCGCGCTCTCGGTGACCGCCCGCCAATGCGTCTGGGCGTCCACCGCCCCCACCCCGAACTCCCACAGCCCGGCCCGCGACGTCGACCCCAGCTCATCGACCAGCGCCAACGCCAACCGGATCTCCGCGATCGCGGCCGAGACCTGCTCACCGCCGTACTCGACCGTCTCCTCCTCGCCCACCCCGGACCGGTCCACCACGATCAGCAGATTCAAGTCCCGCCGCATCTCCTGCCACTGCCGCACCGCGTCCTGCACCGTCTCACCGGTGATCACGCCCTCGGTCGAGGCCCCCTCGCTGGACGCCGGAGCCAGACCCGCGTCCGCCAACTCCTCCTCGGCCGCGCCCGTCTGCAGGTAATCACCGAACATGCCCGCGATCCGCGCGTCACTGTCCGAGACCCACCCGGCCCCGTCCAGCACCATGTACGGGTACACCGCGTTCAGCACCGCCCCGCTGGGCGTGATCGGCACCAGCTGGTAGTCCAGGCCCGAATCCGCGTTGAAGTCCTCCACCTGGTAGTCCAGGGCCGTGAACACGTTCGCGAACGCCGCCGGGTCGTCGGCGGCCAGATACTCGGCGAACAGCGCCTCGGCGCTCTCCCCGACCCGCCCGGCGTCCAAGGCGGCGCTGTAGCGGACCATCGCCTCCCCATCGACCCCGCCGGCGCCGTCACTGACCGCGTTCAGCATCGACTGGAGCCCCTCGGTCGAGGTCCGCGGATTGGCCGCCGCGATCGTCACCTCCCCGGCCTCCGAGGCCTCCAGCACCTCGCTCCACGACGGCGGCTCCCCGCCGATCCACCCCAGCTCCTCGGCGACCGGCTCCGGCACCGCCAGCACCGTCGAAGACTGCCCCAGCACCACCGGCGCCGACGAGAAGTAATCGGCCGTGACCTCCGTCCCGGTCACCCACTGCGGCCACACATCCGAATCCGGCACCCACGCGATCGGCCGCTTCCCCAGCGACACCGTGTCCCACTCACCGGTCAGGCTCTGCGCCGCGTCCACCGCCGCGACGTCGGACACCTCCACGCCCACGCAGTTCCCGTCGACCTCCGGCTCCTCGGCCTCCCACGCCCTGGCCAGATCCTCCATCGTCGAGAACAGATTCGGCGCCACCGCGACCGGCACCCGGTAGGGCGCATCCGAGCAACCCGCCCGCAGCAGCGTCACAAACCCCGCCACCAGCGCCGACGCCACCAGCACCGACACCAAGGTGATCACGATCCACGGCGCCACCGGCAGCTTCGCGCCGCCCTTCTTCCGCCGCCGACCGGTGCGATGGGACTTCACCGTCCGCGTATGCCCGAATACCATCAGCTACTCTCCTGGGGGGATGCGTCGGCGCCCAGTGTAGAACCCGCCGGACACGCCACCGGCGACCCACCGCACCCCAGGCCCGCTCAGTCGGCCCCGTACGCCTCGATCGGCGGACACGTGCACGCCAGGTTCCGATCCCCCCACGCGTTGTCCACCCGCCCCACCGGCGGCCAGTACTTCGCAGACGTCATCCCCGCCGGCCAGGCCGCCTCACTCCTCGAATAGGCCCGATCCCACGCCTCGGCGGTCACCGCCGCCGCCGTATGCGGCGCCCGGCGAAGCGCCGAGTCCTCCACCGCCACCGCACCCGAGGCGACCGCCTCGATCTCGGCCCGGATCGCGATCATCGCCGCACAGAACCGGTCCAACTCGGCCAGATCCTCCGACTCGGTCGGCTCCACCATCAACGTCCCCGCCACCGGGAACGACATCGTCGGCGCATGGAAGCCGTAGTCGATCAGCCGCTTCGCCACATCCTCGACCGTCACCCCCGACCGCCGGGTCAACTCCCGCAGATCCAGCACGCACTCATGCGCCACCAGACCGCCCTCACCGGTGTACAGCACCGGGAACGAATCCCGCAGCCGCGCCGCGACGTAATTCGCCGCCAGCACCGCCGACGCCGTCGCCGAAGCCACCCCCTCGGGGCCCATCATCCGCAGATACATCCACGGGATCTGCAAGATCCCCGCACTGCCCCACCGCGCCTGCGACACCGGACCCACCCGCCCCGGCTCCTCGGCCATCGGATCGGACGGCAGATACGGCACCAGATGCTCGGCCACCGCCACCGGACCCACCCCCGGCCCGCCCCCGCCGTGCGGAATACAGAACGTCTTGTGCAAATTCAGATGCGACACATCCGCCCCGAACCGGCCCGGCTTCGCCCACCCCACCAGCGCGTTCAAATTCGCGCCGTCGACGTACACCTGACCGCCCGCGTCATGGACCCGCCCGCACACCTCCACGATCGAAGACTCGTACACCCCGTGCGTCGACGGATACGTCACCATCAACGCCGCCAGCGAATCCGCGTTCGCCGCGACCTTCGCCTCCAGGTCCTCCAGATCGATGTTCCCGGCCGCATCGCACGCGACCACCACCACCCGCATCCCCGCCAGCACCGCCGACGCCGCGTTCGTCCCATGCGCCGAGGCCGGAATCAGACACACGTCACGGCCGCCCTCGCCCCGGTCGGCCTGCCACGCCCGAATCGCCAGCAGACCCGCCAACTCGCCCTGCGAGCCCGCGTTCGGCTGCACACTCACCGCCGCATAGCCGCACACCTCGGCCAGCCAGGACTCCAACTGCCCGATCAGACGCCGCCACCCCGCCGTCTGCGACTCCGGCGCCAACGGATGCACCTCCGCCAGCTCCGGCCACGACACCGGCTCCATCTCCGCGGCCGCGTTCAGCTTCATCGTGCACGACCCCAGCGGGATCATCCCCCGATCCAGCCCGTAATCGGCGTCCGCCAGCCGCTTGAGATACCGCATCATCGCCGTCTCCGAGCGGTACTGGGAGAACACCGGATGCGTCAAGAACCCGCCGTGCCGCCGCAGCCGTGCCGGCACCGCCACCGGCGCCTCATCCACCAGATCGACCCCGAACGCGTCGCACACGATGCGCAGATCCGCCTCCGACGTGGTCTCATCACAGGCCACCGCCACATGGTCCCCATCGACCCGCCGCAGGTTCACCCCGTACGCCGCGGCCGAGGCCACCACCGCATCGGCCCGGCCCGGCGCCCGCGCCACCACCGTGTCGAACAACGAGCCGTGCACGACCCCGACCCCGGCCGCCTCCAACGACGCCGCCAACCGCGCCGCCCGGCCCGCGACCCCCTCGGCGATCCGCTCCAGGCCCTCGGGGCCGTGCCACACCGCATACGACGAGGCGATCACCGCCGGCAGCACCTGCGCCGTGCAGATGTTGCTCGTCGCCTTCTCCCGACGAATATGCTGCTCCCGCGCCTGCAACGCCAGCCGCAACGCCACCGCGCCGTCCGCGTCCCGCGACACCCCGACCAGCCGGCCCGGCAACTGCCGCCGCAGCTCATCGCGCACCGCCATGAAACCCGCATGCGGGCCACCGAACCCCACCGGCATCCCGAACCGCTGCGCCGACCCCACCGCGATATCGGCACCGAACTCCCCGGGCGGCACCAGCAACGACAGCGCCAGCAGATCGGCCGCCACCGCCACCCGCGCCCCGGCCGCATGCGCCGCCTCCACCACACCGGCCCAGTCCCGCACCGCACCATCAGCGCCCGGATACTGCAACAGCACCCCGAACACGCCCTCCGGCAGCTCCTCGACCGCGCAGTCGGCCACGACCAGCTCGATGCCCACCGGCTCCGCCCGCGTCCGCAGCACCGCGAGCGTCTGCGGCAGCACCCCCGAATCGACCACGAACACCTCGCCGGCGCCCCGCGGCGCCGCACGCCGCGCCAGCAGCATCGCCTCGGCCGCCGCGCTCGCCTCGTCCAACAGGCTCGCCCCCGCCACCGACAGGCCCGTCAGATCGGCGACCATCGTCTGGAAGTTCAACAGCGCCTCCAGACGCCCCTGGCTGATCTCCGCCTGATACGGCGTATACGCCGTATACCACGACGGATTCTCCAGCACATTGCGCCGGATCACCGCCGGCATGCGCGTCCCGTAATACCCCAGCCCGATCATCGACCGCATCGGCCGGTTCTGCGCCGCGATCGCCCGCAGCTCCGCCTGCGCCTCGGCCTCCGACACCGCCGCCGGCAAGCCCACCGGCCCCGCGGAACGAATCAGATCCGGCATGCAGGCGTCCATCAGCGCCTCAAGGCTCGAAAACCCCACCGCCTTGAGCATCGCGTCGCGATCAGCGGCACTGGTACCGATATGGCGATCAGAGAAAGAACGGTCAGTCACGAGGGTCCTCCGGTGACAGTCGACGGCAGTTGCAGTCCCCTCGTCTGTCACCAACCACTGAACCTCAGCACCGGTTCCAGAGCGGCCAATCCCGAACAGTCCTGGTACCTGAGAGTTTGAAGCGAGGGACTTGCCCCTTCGGTGCCGCGCAGCCAGTGTGGCCCACGATCTCTCCTGCCCGGTTTTCCGGCTCTGCGCACATCGTATGCCAGAAGGCCGACTACCGTCGAGTGGGCACCTCACCCGCCCCCAGACGCCCCTGCGCCTGCTCCGGCGCCCGAACCGGCGCCTCCGCCCCCGGCAACGCCGCCAAGCGCCCCATCACCTCGGTCACCGTCGACCGCACCGCGATCCCGAACACCCCGTGACCGCCCCGCAGCAACTCGATGACCTCACCGGCCGACCGGCACTCGTACACCCGCGACCCGTCCGACATCAACGTGATCTCCGCCAGATCCTTCACCCCGCGGCACCGCAGCGCCTCCACCGCCATGCGGATGTTCTGCAACGACACACCCGCATCCAGCAGCCGCTTGATCACCTTCAACACGATGATGTCGCGAAACGAGTACAAGCGGTTCGAACCCGACCCCGACGCCCGACGCACACTCGGCTCCACCAGACCCGTACGCGCCCAATAATCCAGCTGCCGGTACGTAATGCCGACCACCCGGCACGCCGCAGTACCGCGCCAACCCCGAATCTGCGACGCCGGCACCGCACCACGCCCGCCCGCCCCACTGTGGGCATCCATCGCACCCTCCGCACCATAGAGGCTCCTGGAAACCGAGAGTAACGCCCGGGCTCTACACAATGGTCGGAACCAGAATATTGCTCGCCAGGTCACGGCCCCACCGCGCACACCACACGCCGCGGCGACCGCACATCGCCCGCTCAGCCGAAATCGTCGGGACTGACCTCTTCGAGGAACTCGCGGAACTTCTCCACCTCGTCCTCCTGCGTATCCGGAAGCACCACGCCCGCCTCATCGAGCACCTCATCGGCACACCAGATCGGCGCATCCGCCCGCAACGCCAGAGCGATCGCATCAGACGACCGCGACGACACCCGCGTCTGCCCGTCCAACACCAGCTCCGCGAAATACACCGTCTCCCGCAGCTCCGTGATCTCCACAGCCGTCAGCGACACCTCCAGCGCCTCCAGCACATCACGCATCAGATCATGCGTCAACGGCCGCGACAACTGCACCTCCTGCTGCTGATACGCGATCGCCGCCGCCTCGACCGTCCCGATCCAAATCGGCAGATACCGATTGCCATCGGACTCCTTCAGCAACACCACCGGCTGATTGCTCGGGAGTTCCACGCGGACCCCGACTACGGTCATCATCCGCACCGGCTCGCCTCCAACGAATGCCATCGTCGCTGACGCCGGACCCGCCCCGAGCCGCACCCGCGACGGGCCCCACGCCCTCAGCCTACTCGCAAATCACGACAACGTGACACGAGCGCGAACCGGCATCAAGCCGCGGCCGGACCCGGCCCACTGATGAACACCAAACGGAACTTCCCGATCTGCACCTCGTCACCGTTGCCCAGCGACGCCGTCTCCACCCGCTCACGGTTGACATACGTCCCGTTCAGGCTGCCGACATCACGCACCGTGAAACCCGAAGCATCACGATGGAACTCGGCATGACGCCGCGACACCGTCACATCATCCAGGAAGATATCCGAATCCGGATGACGACCAGACGTCGTCACCTCAGTATTCAACAGAAACCGCGCGCCGGCATTCGGACCACGGCGCACCACCAACAGCGCGGTCCCGGCCGGCAGGGAATCCGCCAGCCGCGCAGAATTCAACTCCGCGTCGACCTCACCGCTCTCCTGAAGAGCGGAGAGATTCATCGTGGCCGTCACATCCGGCGGAGGGAACTCATCATTCGAACGCGTCATGGATTGCCACCTTCTACAAATCTGGACCCTCTGGTCACTCAGTAAGCTTCGCATACGCTCCCGCGTCCAGCAAAGCAGCGAGCGAGCCGGAATCCTCGACCGCGATGTCGAACATCCAGCCCGCCTGATAGGGGTCGCCGTTCACCAATTCCGGGGATTCCGACAGTTCGTCATTACATGACTGAATCTTACCGGTCACCGGAGCGTACACGTCAGAGACGCTCTTGGTCGACTCGACCTCACCGATCACGTCCCCCGCCCGCACCTGGGCACCGACCTCCGGAAGCTGGACGAACACGACGTCGCCGAGCGCATTCTGCGCGAAATCGGTGATCCCGACCCGCACGACGTCACCGTCGCGCCGCTCGACCCACTCATGCTCCGCGGTGTAGCGCAACTGCTCCGGAATCACCTGGTGCTCCCCTCTCTGAGAAGCCCGCCCATGCGAATAAAACTCACACGATTCACCAACACTGGCGGCGGGTCGGACGCACATGACCGTATCGCCCAGCCGCATCGCGCCGACGGCGGGGCCGCTATTGCGTGATCATCCCGATCGAAACGCCTCGCGAAGCACCCGAACGACCCGCCCGAAGCGTCTCCCTACGCGACCACATGCGCTCTCGCGCGCCCACCGCGCATCAAACCCGCGGCCTGCCACAGATACACCAGAGCCGCCGCCCAGTACAGCGCCAGACCCCACCACGCCAGCGCCCACCCCAGCGGCGCCGCCCACACATCCGCGTTCTCCACCAGACCGGCCACCACGAGCACCGGGAAGGACATGAACACCACCGACGTGGCGCTCTTGCCGAGGAAATGCACCTGCGGCGGCGCGTAGCCATGCCAGCGCAACACGATCACCAGGCCCACCATCGTCGCCTCCCGCACGAGCACGGCCAAGGTGAACGGCCACGGCAGCAGATGCACGTAGGTCAACGCCAGCAGCGCCGTGAGGATGTACAGGCGGTCCACGAACGGATCGAGCAGACGCCCCAGCTTGGAGACCTGATTGAGCCGGCGCGCCAACTGGCCGTCGACCCAGTCGGTGCCGCCGCCGACGGCGAGGACGACCGCGGCCTGCCAGTAGTGCTCGGTGGCCAGCAGCAGATAGCAGAACAGCGGGATCCCCGCCAGGCGCACGGCCGTGACCAGGTTCGGCCACGTCCAGACTCCCCAGCCGGTGGGCGCTGCTGACTTGCTCAAGGCTGTCCTCTCGACGGCTCCGGGAGCCGTGGGTTTCCTTCCGCTCGGCGACGATCGCGAGCCGTGTGGTCGACGGGTGTTCGGTGGGTGTAGGCCGATTCTAGCCTCAGAGGTACGACACTGTATTCCCGAAATCAGACGCCGCCGATGTGTCGCTGACGGGCGAAGCCCGGCGATATAGGGGTCCTGAGGTGCGAATTCCTAGTCTTGGCGGGAGGTCGAGAATTATCGGTGTCGATATATATTTGATCAGGACAGTGATAGGAAACAACCCGGGCCGCGTGCGGCCCGGGTTGTCGGATGGCGGCGCTACTGGGTCGGAGCGCCGGGGATGTACGTGGGCGGGGCCTCCTTGCGGAAGTAGGCGTTGGCGGCGGGCACGGCCAGCAGGATGATGACCAGCAGCGAGCCGAGCGTCGTCAACAGGACCGTGGCCCAGTCGACGACGACGCTCCAGCCCGGATAGGCGTTGTAGGCCGCCTCCAGCAGCTGTCCGGCGTCCAGCGACTCGAGCGTCTCGTCGCCGGAGTTGTCGAAGGCCCACTGCGTCAGCTGCTCGCCGAACAGCGCACTGGCGAAGACGAAGCCGCCGCAGATGAGCACCAGCGGCTGGAAGACCCACGTCAGGATGCGCCCCACGCGGTTCCCGGCGGCGTTGAGCAACGCCAGCACCACCAGGATCACGATCACCACGATCGGGAAGACGAGGTTCGAGCCGCCGCCGAAGGACGTCGATCCGGCGGGCAGGGTGTCCACGTCGACGCCCTGCGCGTTGAGCTCGGCCTCATAGGCCTCTTGCGCGTCGGCGCCGTAGAGCATGGTGAGGACGGCCGTGGCGGCCATGGCCGCGGCCAGGAGCAGTTGCAGCACGACAGCGAAGGTCACCGCGCCGGGGCGTGGCTGCTTCTCCATGGGCGGGGATGGCTTGGTCATGGTTCCCTCCAATGGTCAGGTGCTCTCAAGCTACCAATCATCGACCACCGTCGCTGGAAGGAACCCCTGTCCTACCTGAGCACGACTCGGCTCTCGTCTTCTAGGAGGGGGTCTCGGCCGCCTCGAGGCGGCGCCGGCGCACCGCCAGCGCCGCGCCGATCAGGCAGCCGCTCATGGGAACGAAGAGGATCCACAGCGCCCAGGCGCACACGACCAGCACCAGCAGTCCACCCAGGAGGATGCCGGTGCCGCCGAAGTCCTTTCTGGTGTCCTCCAGGGCCCCGGCGAGCAGCGACTTCCACGATCCGCCGGGCTCCCAGGCGGCGGCGGCCCGCAGCAGCACCGTCGCCGCCAGGCCCGCGACGACCATGATCAGCAGCGCCGTCACCGAGCGGCCCGGGACGCCCTCGACGGTCAGCACCGCCAAGTCGGCGGCGAGGAACAGCGCCACGCCGATCGAGGCCAGGCCGACCAGCCAGCCGCCCCTCCAGGCCTTCCGCACGTCCCGGACGAAATCGCCCAGGGACGAGGGGGTGCCGTCGAGGTGCCCGGCCAGATGCCGCGACGAGGCGGCGAGCGCGGCCGGGACGGTCACCAGCGGCAGCGCCGCCACGGTGAACCACACGCCGGTCAGCAGGCACTCGGCGAACAGGGCGAAGGCCCTGCCGCCCTCGCGCGCGCCGCGCGCCCCGGCGCGGCGCCTCGGCCGCTCCCCCGCCATTCAGCCTCCTCGCTCGTTGCGCACGGCCCGCCTCATCCCTTGATGCCCGAGGCGGCGATGCCTTTGATGAGGAACTTCTGGAAGACCAGGAAGAACAGCACTACCGGGATCAGCGACAGCAGCGTCATGGCCATCATGCCGCCGTAGTTGGAGACCGCCTCGGTGTTCTCATAGGACTGGAGCAGCCGCGGCAGCGGGAACTTCTCGATCTCGTGCAGGTAGATCAGCGGCCCCAGAAAGTCGTTCCACGACCAGATGAAGGTGAAGATCGCCGAGGTCACGATCGCCGGGCGCAGCAGGGGCAGCATGATCGAGAAGAAGATCCGGAAGTGCCCGGCGCCGTCGATCTTCGCGGCGTGGTCGAGCTCGCGCGGGATGCCGCGCAGGAACTGGACGTACATGAACACGAAGAACGCGTCCAAGGCCAGGAACTTGCCGACCACCAGAGGGAAGATCGTGTTGACCACTTCCATCTCGGAGAAGATCAGGTACTGCGGAATGAGCATGACCTGCCCGGGCAGCAGCAGCGTGGCGATGACGATGCCGAACATGGCCTTGCGTCCGGGGAAGGAGAGCCGGCCCAGCGCGTAGGCGGTGATCGAGCACGACAGGACGATCCCGATCACCGACAGGCCGGCGATGAGCGTGGAGTTCCAGAAGAACCGCCACAGCGGCACCCCGGCCAGGCCGTCGAACGCGGAGGCGAAGTGCTCCCAGGTGATCGTGCTGGGGATGAGCGAGGCGTCGGTGATGATCTCGGCGTTCGGTTTGACCGAGGCGATCAGCACCCACAGCGCCGGGTACAGCACGATCGCCAGGACCGCCAGCAGGCTGAGGTGCCAGACCGCGGACTTGGCGCGCTCGCGGGGCGGACGCTTGCGCCGCTCGACCACTCGGCCGTCGGCGGTGGTGGTGATGCTCATCGGTTGTCCTCTCCGGCGTAGTAGACCAGGCTCTTCGCGGCACGGAACATGATCAAGGTGACCACACCGACCGCGAGCACCAGCACCCACGCCCACGCCGAGGCGTAGCCCATGCGCAGGTCGATGAACGCCAGCGAGTAGATCCGCACGGTGTAGAACAGCGTCGACCACGCCGGGGCGCCGGCCTCGCCGCCGATGATGTAGGCCGGGCCGAACAACTGGAACGCCCCCACCGTCTCCATCAGCACGTTGAAGAAGATCACCGGCGAGAGCATCGGCAAGGTGATCTTCACGAAGCGGTGCCACTTGCCGGCGCCGTCGACCTCGGCGGCCTCGTAGAGCTCGCCGGGCACCTGGAGCAGCCCGGCCATGAAGATCACCATCGGCGCCCCGAACGTCCACACGCTCAACAGCACCAGCATCAGGATCGACACCGAGGGGTTGCCGATGAATCCCCCGCCTTCCCAGCCGAACCAGGACATGAACTGGTCCTGGGGGCCGCCGTTGGCGAACAGCGCCTTCCACACGATCGCGATCCCCACGCTCATCGCGATCAGGGAGGGCATGTAGAACGCCGCCCGGTAGAAGCCGATGCCGCGGCGCCGCTGCACCAGCAGCATCGCCACCGCCAGCGACGCGGCCAGCTTGATCGGCACCGCGAACACCACGTACATCAGCGTGACGCGCACGGCGCGAGCGAACATCGGATCGTCGAACATCGCGGTGTAGTTGTCGAGGCCGATCCAGTCCCCGCCGCGGATGAGGTGGTAGTCGGTGAACGACAGGTACAGCGACCAGACCATCGGGCCGATGGTGAACACCGCCGTGCCGATAATCCACGGCAACATGAAGGTATAGCCGGCGAATCGCTCACCGCCGCGGATGGCCGAGGAGCGGCGCTTGGCCGCTCCCCGGTTTCCGCGCGTCGGCGGCGCTCCGGCCTCGTCCGCCTCGCTGGGCGCGGCGGTGGAGGGAGAAGCTGACACGGTGAAGGTCCTTGTCTCGGTGGCTAGCTACTGCTCGGCGGCGAAGAGGGTCTCGGCCTCGGTGAAGAACAGCTCGGCCGCCTCGTCGGGCGTCATCTCCGCGTACTGCACCTGCTGGTAGAGCTCCGCGAACTTGACCTCGATGGCACCGGTGGCCGCGGGCGGGGCCGGCGGCGGCGTGGTCAGGTACTGCTCGACGCTGGCCTCGTAGTCGAGGACGGCCTGCGCGTACTCGTCGACCTCGACGTTCTCCATGCCGGTGTTGGTGGCCGGGATGCCGCGGTTGGTGCCGAGGATCGCGATGGCCTCGGGGTCGGACTGGAGGAAGTCGACGAGCTTGGCGCCCTCCTCGGTGTACTCCGAGGTGGCCGAGATGACCAACTGCATGCCCGGCTTCAGGTAGAGGCCGAGGTTGCTCGGGTCGAGGGTCGGCGGCGCGGCGAGCGCCAGGGTGCCGCCGAACTCGGCTACCGACGGCGAGTAGTTCGCCATGAAGTTGTCCCAGCCGATCTCCGAGCCGAGCAGGTCCTGCGGGATGCCGCCGGTCGTCCACTCGATCGTCGTCTCGACCGGCGGCACGAGGCCGTCGGCGTGGAGGTCGTCCGCGAGCTGCCACCACTCGGCGAGCTGCGCGGGCTCGAAGTTGAGCGCGGTGCCGTCCTCGGTGTAGAAACTGCCGCCCTGCTGGCGCAGCCACAGCTCCATGAAGTGGTACTGGCCGCACCAGTCGCCGCCGCCCCACTTGCCCTCGCCCAGGGCGGGGGTGAGTTCGGCGATGGTGGCCTTGTAGTCGTCCCAGGACTGCCCCGGCTCGGGGGTCGGGATGCCGTGCTCCTCGAACCAGTCGGAGCGGTAGATCAGGCTGAGGGTGTTGCCCGAGATCGGGACGGCGATGAGTTCGCCGTCGAGCTGCGCGGTCTCGAGGAAGCCCTCCCGGTAGTCGGAGGTGTCGACGACGCCCTCGAGCGGGAGCAGCAGGCCGTTCGAGCCGAACTGGCGCAGCCGCGAGTAGTCCATCTGGAACACGTCCGGCAGGTCGCGCGAGGCCATGCGGCTGGTCAGGCCCTCCCAGTAGGCCGGGAAGTCGGCGAAGTTCGTCTGGACCGTGATGCCCTCGTTCTTCTGCTGGAACAGCTCGATCGCTTCGGTGTAGAGCCCGGCGCGGACGTCGTCGCCCCACCATTCGAAGCTGATCTCGATCGGGTCGTCGGCGGTCCCGGCGGGTCCGTCGTCCCCGCAGGCGGCCGCTGCGCCGAGTGTGGCGGCGCCCGCGGCGCCGGTCAGCAGTGTCCGTCGCTTGGCGCGGTATGGATGGCGGATCATCGTTGATGCTCTCCTTCTTGCAGAGGGGTCCCGCTCGCGCGGGCCTTCAGGATCTATTCAGTTGCTCCCCAGTCTCAACCGGGGAAGTCGTCCAATCGGGCGACGGCGCGCCGCCACGGCGCGGAATCGCCGGCCGGGAGGTGGCGCCGCGGCGCGGCCGAGGCGCGAGCGGCCTCGCGGCGGGCCTGGGGGCCGGGCGCGATGAGGCCGAGCGCCTGGGCGGCGACGAGCGCGTTGCCGAGGGCGGTGGCCTCGTCCGGTCCGGCCAGGACCGGCCTGCCGGTGGCGTCGGCGGTCAGCTGGCACAGCAGTTCGTTGTTGGAGCCGCCGCCGACGATGTGGACGAGGTCGATCTCGGTGCCGCCGAGCCGTTCGAGGTCGTCGATGGCGCGGCGGTGGGCCAGCGCGAGCGAGTCGAGGACGCACGCGGCGATCGCGGCGGGCGTCTGGGGTACCGGCTGGCCGGTCTCGGCGCAGTAGGCGCGGATGCGCTCGGGCATGTCGCCGGGTTCGGCGAAGACCGGCGCGTCGGGGTCGACGATCGAGCGCAGGCGCGTCTCGTCGGCGGCCTCCTTGACCAGTTCGGCGAGGTCCACTTCGAGGCCGGATCGGCGCCAGGCGCGCATGGACTCCTGGAGGAGCCACAGTCCGGCGACGTTGCGCAGGAAGCGGACCGTGCCGTCGGCGCCCCGTTCGTTGGTGAAGCCCGCCTGCAGCGCTTCGACGCCGAGGACGGGGCCGGTGCGTTCGGTGCCGACCAGGGACCAGGTGCCGCAGGAGATGTAGGCGGCGTTCTCGGTCTCGTAGGGGACGGCGGCGACGGCGGAGGCGGTGTCGTGGCTGGCGGTGGCGATGACGCTGACAGCGCCGCCGAGGCCGGTCTCGGCGGCCACGGCGTCGGTCAGGCCGCCCAGGACCGTGCCGGTCTCGGTGATCTGGCCGAGCAGTTCTCCCCGTACGCCGGCGACATCGCACAGCTCGGGCGACCAGGTGCCGGTGGCCTGGTCGACCAGGCCGGTGGTGGAGGCATTGCTCGCCTCGCACGCGAAGGCGCCCGAGAGCCAGTACGAGAACAGGTCCGGGATGAGCAGCATCCGCTCGGCGGCGTCGAGGGTCTCGGGCCGCTCGGCGGCGAGCTGGAAGATCGTGTTGAACGGCTGGTGCTGGACGCCGGTGCGGGCGAACAGGGCTTCGGCGCCGGTGGCGGCGAGGACGGTCTCGCGGGAGGCGCGGGTGCGGGCGTCGCGGTAGCACACGGGAGTGCCCAGCAGGTCGCCGCCTGCGTCGAGGAGGGCGTAGTCGACCGCCCAGGAGTCGACGGCGACCGCTGCGGCGCCCGATGCGGCGCGCAGGCCGTCGAGGACGCCGTTCCACAGTCCGATGACGTCCCAGTACAGGCGCCCGGCGGCGGCGACGGCGCGGTTGGGGAACCGGGCGGCCTCGGTGAGGCCGATCCGGTCCCCGTCCCGGTGCCGCTCGACGGCGGCGGCCATGACCCGGCCCGAGGAGGCCCCGAGGTCGACGGCCGCGAGTGTCGTCGTCATCGCAGGAATCCTTGCGGGTTGCCCGAGTCGACGGGCAGGTGGACGCCGGTGGTCAGGCCGAGGTCGGGCCCGACGAGCGCGTAGACGGCGTCGGCCACGGATTCGGGGAGGACCTCCTTCTTGAGCAGGGTGCGCCCGGCGTAGTACTGGCCGAGCTCCTCCTCTTTGACGCCGTAGACGGCGGCCCGCTGGGCGCCCCAGCCGCCGGAGAAGATGCCCGAGCCGCGCACGACCCCGTCGGGGTTGACGCCGTTGACGCGGATGCCGTGCTCGCCGAGTTCGGCCGCCAGCAGCCGCACCTGGTGGGCCTGGTCGGCCTTGGTGGCGGAGTAGGCGATGTTCTTCGGCCCGGCGAACACGGCGTTCTTCGAGACGATGTAGACGATGTCGCCGCCGATGCCCTGGGCGATCATGAGCTTGGCCGCTTCGCGGCTGACCAGGAACGAGCCTTTGGCCATGACGTCGTGCTGGAGGTCCCAGTCGGCGGCGGTGGTCTCGACCAGCGGTTTCGACTGGGACAGGCCGGCGTTGTTGACCACCAGGTCGACGCCGCCGAAGGCCAGGGCGGCGCGGGCGATCGCGGCGGCGATGGCGCCCTCGTCGGTCACGTCGGCCCCGACGCCGACGGCGACATCGGTGCCTGCGATGTCGGCGGCGGCGTCCGAGGCCTTGTCGCCGTCGAGGTCGGCGATGACCACGCAGGCGCCCTCGGCGGCGAGCCGCTCGGCGGTGGCCTTGCCGATGCCGCTGGCCGCGCCGGTGATCAGGGCGATGCGGCCGGCCAGCGGCTTCGGCTCCGGGAGGCGTTTGAGTTTCGCTTCTTCGAGGGCCCAGTACTCGATGCGGAACTTCTCGGACTCGTCGATGGGCCGGTACGAGGAGATCGCCTCGGCGCCGCGCATGACGCCGATGGCGTTGACGTAGAACTCGCCGGCGACCCTCGCGGTCTTCTTGTCGGGTCCGAAGGAGAACATGCCGACGCCGGGCACCAGGACGATCGCGGGGTCGGCGCCGCGCATGGGCGGCGAGTCGGGCCCGGCGTGGCGTTCGTAGTAGGCGCGGTACTCCTCGCGGTAGGCCGCGTGGCGCTCGGTCAAGTGAGCGATCACTTCGTCGAGCGGAGCGTCGGCCGCGGTCTCCAGGACCAGCGGCCGGACCTTCGTGCGCAGGAAGTGATCGGGGCAGGAGGTGCCGAGCGCCGCCAGGTCGGGCATCTTCTCAGTGGAGAGGAAGTCGAGGACGGTGTCCTCGTCGCAGAAGTGCCCGACCTGGCGGCGGTCGGTGGAGACCAGGCCGCGGATGACGGGTGCGAGGGCGGCGGCGCGCTCGACGCGAGCAGCGTCGTCGAGGCTCGTCCATTTGTCGACGCGGGCCCCGAAGGGCTCGGCCTTGCCGCGCTCGGCGATGAACGTCTCGCAGCCGCGGATGATCTCCAGCGTGTTGGCTTCGCACTGCGCTGAGGTCTCGCCCCAGGCGGTGATGCCGTGGCCGCCGAGGATGCAGCCGATGGCCTGCGGGTTGGCGCGTTTGATCTCGGCGATGTCGAGGCCGAGTTGGAAGCCGGGGCGGCGCCACGGCACCCACACGACCCGGTCTGCGAAGCATGCCTTGGTGAGTTCGGGGCCGTCGGCGGCGGTGGCGAAGGCGATCCCGGAGTCGGGGTGGAGGTGGTCGACGTGGTCGGCCTCGACCAGGCCGTGCATGGCGGTGTCGATCGACGGTGCGGCGCCGCCGCGGCCGTGGAGGCAGTAGTCGAAGCGTTCGACCATGACGTCTTCGGCCTCGACGCCGGGGTAGGTGCCGGTCATGGCGCGCAGCCGGTCGAGTCTGAGCACGGCCAGGCCCTGCGGGCGCAACGTGCCCAGGTCGCCGCCGGAGCCCTTGACCCACAGCAGTTCGACCGGCTCGCCGGTGACCGGGTCGGTCTCGGTGCCTTTCGCGGAGGTGTTGCCGCCGGCGAAGTTGGTGTTGCGCTTGTCGGCGCCGAGCCGGTTGGATCGGGCGATGAGGTCCTCGACCGTCCGGTTCATCAGGCCCCCCATCCGGCGGCCTGGCCGCCCTGGCGGTCGGCGATGATCGTCTCGGCGTAGCCGCTGGCGCCGTAGGCGGCGAAGGGGTCGGGGTGCAGGCCCCGCTCTTCGCGCAGCTCGGCCAGGAGCGGGCGCACGTCGGTGTTGTAGGCGTCCATCAGGACGGCGTTGGCGCCCAGGACGTCGCCGGCGGTCTGGGCCGCTTCGAGCGCGGCGTGGTCGACCAGGAGGGCCTTGGCGGTGGCCTCCTGGGCGTTCTGGACCGAGCGGATGACCGCGGGGATCTTCGGCTCCAGGTTGTGGCACTGGTCGAGCATGTAGGCGATGCCCGAGTCCGGTCCGATGGCCTCGCGCAGCGCGAGCTCGTGCATGATCCGGAACAGCTGGAACGGGTCGGCCGCGCCGACCATGAGGTCGTCGTCGGCGTAGAACCGGGAGTTGAAGTCGAAGCCGCCGAGCCGGCCCTGGCGCAGCAGGAACGCGACGATGAACTCGATGTTCGTGCCGGGCGCGTGGTGGCCGGTGTCGATGACGACCTGCGCTTTGGGGCCCAGTTCGACGCAGTGGGCGTACGAGGTGCCCCAGTCGGGCACGTCGGTGTGGTAGAAGGACGGCTCGAACAGCTTGTACTCCAGGAGCATCCGCTGGTGCTCGCCGAGCCGGGCGTAGACCTCGGCCAGGACTTCGGCGAGGCGGTCCTGGCGGGCCGCGATGGAGTCCTGTCCGGGGTAGTTGGTGCCGTCGGCGAACCACAGCTTCAGCGAGTCCGAGCCGGTCGCGTCCATGATGTCGACGCATTCGAGGAGGTGGTCGGTGGCCTTGCGCCGCACGCCGGGGTCGGGGTGGCACACGCTGCCGAGCATGTAGTCGTCGTCTTGGAAGGTGTTGGAGTTGATCGTCCCGATCCGCATGCCCTGGTCGGCGGCGAAGGCGGCCAGGTGCGCGTAGTCGTCGGTCTTGTCCCAGGGGATGTGGAGGGCGACGGTGCCGGCCGCTCCGGTGAAGCGGTGGACCTGGGCCGCGTCGGCGATCTTCTCGTAGGGGTCGCGGGGGATGCCCTGCTGGGCGAACACCTTGAACCTGGTGCCGGAGTTCCCGAACGCCCACGAGGGCGTCTCGATGTTCTGACTCGCCAGCACCGTCTTCGCGTGCGCGACTGTGTCACTCATTTCGGCTCCTTCGCCTCTGCCGCCGCCAGTTGGTCCTCCAGGTGGAAGACCTCCGTGAGCACGTTGAACGACTGGTCGGCGGGGGCTCCGTCGGTGCCTTCGAAGAAGGGGGCCATCTCGGTCTGCCAGCGGGTGTTGACGTCGCGTTCGGCCATGGCGGCGTTCGCGGCCTCGAAGTCCTCGGTCTCGAGATAGCCGACGAGGAGTCCGTCGTCGGACAGGAACAGCGAGTAGTTGCCCCAGCCGGTCTCGGCCAGAGCGCGGAGCATGTCGGGCCAGACGGCGGCGTGCCGTTCGCGGTATTCGCCGAGTCGGTCGCGCCGGACGCGAAGGGTGAAACACACTCGTTGTGTCACGGGGGTACCTCCTTGAGGTCGTGGTCACGATTATTACACCGGAATAATTGAATCGTTTCACGCGGGGGTCCCGTTAACATAAGACGCGCTGGCCAGCGCTGTCAAGACCCGTCCGGCGACAATTCCGTGACAGACTCGCGATATGATTCCGCGTGCTCCCGATCCGGTGTTGATTCGTTTCAACACCTGCGCGCCCCGGCGCGCCGTCCGGGGCCGGGGCCCTCGCAGTGCCCCTCGATACACTCCATGAGGTGACGATGACCACTAGCAGCATGAAAGACGTGGCGCGGGCCGCGGGCGTCTCGGTCGGCACGGTCTCCAACGTGCTCAACCGGCCCGACGCGGTGGCCGAGGAGACCAGGCGGCGCGTGCTGGCCGCCATCGCCTCGCTCGGCTACGTCCGCAACGACTCGGCCCGGCAGCTGCGCGCCGGCCGCAGCCGCAACGTCGCGATCGTGGTCCTCGACGTCTCCAACCCCTTCTTCACCGACGTGGTGCGCGGCGCCGAGCCCCTGGTCGACTCGGCCGGCGGCGTGGTCACCGTCTGCGATTCGGGCGAGGACGTGCGCCGCGAGCAGCGCCACCTGGAGATCCTGGAGGAGCAGCGGGTCCGGGGCCTGCTCATCACGCCGGTCGACGACACCTCGGCCGAGCGGCTCGAGCGGCTGACCGCCCACGACATCCCGGTGGTCCTGGTCGACCGCGGCGCCGGGCTCCACCCGCACTGCTCGGTGGCGGTCGACGACGTCCACGGCGGCCGCCTGGCCGCCGCGCACCTGGTCGAGCAGGGGCACGCCTCGGTCGCGTTCATCGGCGGGCCGCTGTCGATCCCGCAGGTCCGCGACCGCCTGGCCGGGTGCCGGGAGGTCTGCGAGCGGTCCGGGACCCGCCTGGAGACGTTCACCTCGGTGAGTCTGAACGTCGGGGGCGGCAGGCAGGCCGTCGAGCAGATGCTGCGGCTGCCGGACGCGCCCACGGCGGTCTTCTGCGCCAACGACCTGGTCGCGCTCGGCGCGCTCCAGGGTTTGACGATGCACGGGGTCAAGGTGCCCGAGGAGTGCGCGATCGTCGGCTACGACGACATCGACTTCGCCGCGGCGGCGGCCGTCCCGCTCTCCTCGGTCCGCCAGCCGCGGGCGCAGCTGGGGCGCACCGCCGCGCAGCTGCTGTTCGAGGAGATCGCCGAGGGCAAGGGCCACACGCACCGCAACGTGGTCTTCCAGCCGGAGCTGGTGGCCCGCGCGTCGACGGCCGTCGACCTGTAACATGACGCGGGTATTTACCGATAAAGTACCGTGATCGGCGCGCCGTGGACGCCGCCGACGCGGTCGCCGTCCCCGGGAGGCAGCCATGGCCGAACACCGCCGAGCACGCATCGAATTCGACCCCCGCTTCACCGTCGCCGAGGTGCCCGAGCGGCTCTTCGGCTCCTTCGTGGAGCATCTGGGCCGCTGCGTCTACACCGGGATCTACGAGCCCGGCCACCCCACCGCGAACGCCGACGGCCTCCGCGGCGACGTGCTGGACCTGGTCGCCGAACTCGGCCCGACGATGATCCGCTACCCCGGCGGCAACTTCGTCTCCGGCTACCGCTGGGAGGACGGCGTCGGCCCCAAGGAAGACCGGCCCCGCCGCCTGGACCTGGCCTGGGGCGTCACCGAGACCAACCAGTTCGGCCTCGGCGAGTTCATCAAGTTCTGCCGCACCGTCGGCGTCGAACCGAACATGGCCGTCAACCTCGGCACCCGCGGCCTTCAGGAGGCCCTCGACCTGCTCGAGTACGCCAACCACCCCGGCGGCACCCACTGGTCGGACCTGCGCCGCTCCCACGGCGACGAGGAACCCTACGGCATCCGGCTGTGGTGCCTGGGCAACGAGATGGACGGCCCCTGGCAGATCGGCCAGCGCACCGCCGCCGAGTACGGCCGCCTCGCCGACCGGACCGCCCGCGCGATGCGCATGTTCGACTCCGGGCTCGACCTGGTCGCCTGCGGCTCCTCCAGCCGCGGCATGCCCACCTTCGGCGCCTGGGAGGCCGAGGTGCTGGAGCACTCCTACGAGTCGGTCGACTACATCTCCGCGCACGCCTACTACCACCCCGTCGACGGCGACCTCGACAGCTTCATGGCCAGCGCCCAGGACATGGAGCTGTTCATCGACGGCGTCGTCGCCACCGCCGACTCGGTCGGCGCGAAACTCAAAAGCGACAAGAAGATCAACATCTCCTTCGACGAGTGGAACGTGTGGTACCAGAGCTCGGAGGGCTACGAGCCGCCCGAGCGCTGGTCCGAGGCGCCCCGCCAGCTCGAGGACCAGTACTCGGCGATGGACGCGGTCGTGTTCGGCTCGCTGCTGGTCACGCTGCTGCGCCGCTGCGACCGGGTGACGGCGGCGTGCCTGGCGCAGCTGGTCAACGTGATCGGCCCGATCATGACCGAGCCGGGCGGCCCGGCGTGGCGGCAGACGACGTTCTTCCCCTTCGCCGAGGCCAGCCGGTTCGGGCGCGGCAAGGTCCTGCGGCTCGGCGCGGCCTCGCCGTCGTTCACGACCGCCAAGTTCGGCCCCGTGGAGGCGCTCCACTCGGTGGCGGTGGCGAACGAGGACGGCTCGGTGACCGTGTTCGCGGTCAACCGCGACCTGAAGGCGCCGCTGACGCTCGAGGTCGACCCCGGCGCCATGGCCGGCATCGGCGAGGTCACGTGCTCGACGCTGACCCACGCGGACCCCGACGCGAAGAACACCCTCGAGGACCAGACCCGGGTGGCCCCGGCGGCGAACGAGACCGTGCGGGCCGCCGACGGCACGGTCACCGTCGAACTGCCCGCGATGAGCTGGAACACGATCCGCATCCACCCGAAGTAGACACCGGTCGCGGGCGGGCCCGGGCGCATCGCCCCCGCCCGCCCGCGTCCGATGCGGCTATTGGGCGAAGGTCTCGATCATGCCGTAGAGGGCCTTCGCCTTCGCGCGGTCGCCGCGGACGGCCACGGCCCCGGCGCCCAGGCGGCGCCACAGCCACATGAGGATCTCGCGCGGCGTGCCCGCGACGGTGGCCTGGGCGTCGGCGGCGACGCCGTCGCTCAGTGCGACGCCCTCGCGGCCGACCCGCAGCGTCCAGGACCGCTCCTCGGCGTCGACGGCGACGGTGAGGCCGTCGTTGGCCTCGAGGGTCTCGGCGAGCCACTGCCGGTAGGCGCGGCTGCCCCAGGCGATCATGACCGTGAGCATCTCCTCGACGGCGTCGATGCCGAACGCCGCCTCGACCGGGCCGATGTCCGCTCCGGCGGCCAGTTCGGCGTCGGCGCGGTGGACGACGGTCTCGCAGGCCATGCGCCTGATCCAGAAGCCGACGGTCTGGTCGGGCCCGTACCAGGTGAAGGCCAGGCTGTCGGGGCCGCGGTCGTCGAACTCGGTGAGCAGCTCGGCCAGGGCCGCGTCGAAACGCTCGGTGGGGCTGCCCTTGCGCGACAGCAGCTCGTCCTCGCCCGGCTCCCTGAGCAGCCGCATGCACTGGATCTTGTGGTCGTAGACCTCGGTGACGTGGTCGAGCAGCTCGGCGACGGTCCAATCAGGGCAGGTGGGCACCGGCGTGTTCGCTCCGGCGCCGGCGACGGCGGTCTTGAGTCGGGCGGCCTCGTCGATGAGGTGGGACCTGAGGGAGGAGGATTCCATGCCCGCGATCCTTCCACACCGGTGCCACACCGGCGCCGTTCAGGCGCACTGCCAGGTGAACACGGCTCGGTCGAAGCGGCCCGCGGCGAGGTCGGGTTCTTGGATGAGCCAGTAGAGCATGCCCGCGTCGCCCCACATCATGTTCGAGCCGCTGTCGGTGTCGATCTGGGCGAGCAGGAGCCACCGGTCGGGGTCGGCGTAGGCGGCCCCGCCGCCGGGCACCTCGGCGGCGGCGCCGGCGGCCTCGTACTCGACCGCGCCCTGGACCGACAGCGGGTAGCCCCCGACCTGGTGGCACACGCTGACCGAGACCTCCTCATAGACCGCGTCGTGGAAGGCGGCGTTGTCGATCGGGTGCCCCGGGCCCCGCCCCGCCTCGGCCCCGAACGCGGCGGCGATGCGGGGCCCGTCGGGTTCGGGGGCGGTCGTCACCGCCTCGGCCCGCAGCAGCTGCTGCGGGTAGGCCTTGAGCGGGCTCGGGGCGGGCCGCCGCTCGAGCGGGGCGCCGGCGGGGACGTGCAGCACGCGGGCCCCGCCCTGGGTGCCGGGCTCGAACGCCCCGGCGGTCTCGATGCCGCCGTCGATCTGCCCGTCGAAGTAGAAGAACAGCAGCCGCCCGGTCTCGGGCAGGGGGAAGCCGCCGATGCGCAGCCGCGCGCAGTCGAAAGCGGCGATGAACGTCAGCGGGCCGTGCCCGTCCCACTCGGGCCAGGCGTGGCCGACGGGCAGCTCGGGATCGCCGCCCAGTTGCGCCGCAACGGGGTCGCTCCCGGCGGCCCAGTCGAACTGGATCGCCGGCCTGAGCAGGCTCTTCCACCGCGCGGCGGCCTCGGCCGGGAGGTGCTGGTCGGCCAGCGCGGCGAGCTCCTGAGTATCCGTCATCACCGCACCGTAGCGCAATCCCGCGACCGTGTCGGCCGCTCATGCCGCACCCGGCGTGCGAGGCGAGCTGGTTCGTGACCGTTTGCGGCGATTGCCTCATCCGCGGTGCGCGCGCCAGCCGCCCGCGGCGGTGATGTCGGCGCCCTCCGGCGCGGCGGCGACGAAGCCGGTGGCCCAGGTGCCGTCGGACAGCTCGACCTTCCCCAGGCTCATCGGCGCGGGCAGGGCGGACAGGAAGCGGCCGAGCGCGGCCGGGCTCAGCAGCCAGCGTTCGCCGGGCAGGCTCGCGCCCTCGCCGGAGCGGACGACGAGCGGCTTGGACGGTTCGGTGTCCAGTTCGTACATCCGGTAGGCCGGTGCCGTGGCGACCTCGCCGGCGAATCGCGCGCCCAGGGCGGTGAGCTGCCCGTTGAGGGGCATGCCGGCCAGGTGCGCGCCGAAGACGACCAGTTCGGCCCCGGCCGGGGCGTACAGCGGCGCCTCGACGCCTTGGAGGCGGGCGGCGAGGTCGATCGCGACCTGGTCGGCGAAGGCCGGGACGATGAGGCTGACGCCGAAGCCCTTCGACCCGGCCGTGCCGGCGGGGACGGCCACGGCGGCCATGTCGAGCAGGTTCACGAAGTTGGTGTAGGTGCCCATGCGGGCGTTGGTCGCGATCGGGTCGGCCCGGACCTCGGCGATCGCCGGGTGCATCGGCGCGGTGGGCAGCAGGAGCGCGTCCAGGCCGTCCAGGGCCGCCCGGGCGGCGGCGCGGGAGCGGCGCAGCCGCTGCTGGTCGGCGGCGAGCTCGGCGCCGGTGAACTTGCCGGCGCCCCGCACGATCTCGGCCACGACCGGGTCGGCGTCCTCGGGCCAGGCGTCGAGGTGCGCGCCGAAGGCCGCGAACCGTTCGGCGACCAGCGCGCCCTCGTACAGCAGCAGCGCGGCGTCGAGGAACGGCCGGACGTCGGTCTCGACGCAGGTGACGCCGGCCGCTTCGAGTGCGGCCGCGGCCGCCTCGAACAGCGGCCGGAAGTCCGGATCGAGCGGCGCGAGGTCTTGGGGGCGCGGGACGGCCACGCGCGGCTCGGGCGGCGCGGCGAGCGGGAGCTCGGCGGGCCAGGTCCGTGAGGCGGGGTCGGTCTCGGCCGGGCCGGTCATGACCCGCATGGCCTCGACCGCGCCGGCCAGGTCGGGCGCGAAGGCGGTCACGCAGTCGTAGGAGAAGCAGGCGGGGACCACGCCGTCGACCGGCACGAGTCCGAGGCTGGCCTTGACGCCGACGATCCCGCCCAGCGCGGCGGGGACGCGGCCCGATCCGGCGGTGTCGGTGCCGAGCGCGAAGTCGACCGCGCCGAGGGCGACCAGGACGGCCGAGCCGGAGGAGGACCCGCCGGCGACCAGGGCGGGGTCGGCGGCGGACCGGACCGCGCCGTAGGGGCTGCGGGTGCCGACCAGGCCGGTGGCGAACTGGTCGAGGTTGGTCTTGCCCAGGCAGACCGCTCCGGCCGCTCGGAGCCGGGCGACGGCGGTCGCGTCGCGGTCGGGTTCGTAGGCGAACGAGGGGCACGCGGCACTCGTCGCCAGCCCGGCGACGTCGATGTTGTCCTTGGCGGCGTAGACCTTCCCGGCCAGGGGCAGGTCCGCTCCGGCGGCGCGGGCGGCGTCGAGGCGGGCGGCCTCGGCGAGCACGTCGTCCTGGTCGCGCAGGGCGATCCAGGCTTCGGGCCGGTCGATCTCGGCGATGCGGGCGTAGGCGGCCAGGGCGCGGTCGGTGGTGTTCACGGGCTGGGGTGTCTCCTTTGCTTCCAAGGCTATCGGGCGACGATGAGCAGGGGTGTGCCCGGCGCGGCCTGGTCGCCGGGCCGGGCCAGCACGCGCCGCACGGTCCCGGACACCGGTGCGGCCAGGGGCATCTCGAGTTTCATCGCCTCCAGAACCAGGACGGTCTGGCCGGCTTCGACGCGGTCGCCTTCGGCGACGGCGACGCGCCAGACGCTGGCGGCCATGGGCGCCTCCACCATGGTCTCGCCCTCGGCCAGGTCGACCGCGGCCGCGGCCGGGCCCTCCTCGGCCACGTCCCGGTCGAATTCGCCGGCCTCGGCCCAGCGCAGCCGTTCGGCTTCGAACGCCGCGGCCTGGCGGGCGGTGAACGCTTCGATGGAGGCGGCGTTGTCGGCCAGCAGGCGCCGGTAGTCGGCGTAGGCGAAGGAGCCGGGGCGGATGTCGATCTCGCGCCGCCCGGCGGCCAGTTCCCGGCGGATGTCGGCCAGTTCGTCCTCGGCGACGGGCTCGAAGACGACGCGGTCGAAGAACCGCAGGAGCCAGGGCAGGCCGCCGTGGAACGAGGCGAGGTTCCGCAGCCCGGCCCAGATGGGGGCGGTGCGGCCGACGAGCTGGTAGCCGCCCGGGGAGTCCATGCCGTAGATGCACATATAGGACCCTCCGATGCCGACGGTGCCTTCGGCGGTCCAGGTGCGGGCGGGGTTGTACTTGGTGGTGACCAGGCGGTGGCGGGGATCGACGGGGACGGCGGCGGGCGCGCCGAGGTAGACGTCGCCCAGGCCCAGGACGAGCCATTCGGCGGCGGTGGCGATCCGGGCGACGTCCTCGGTCGAGTCCAGGCCGTTGATGCGGCGGATGAACTCGATGTTGGACGGGTTGTAGAGCGCGTCGTCGCGGACGTTGGTGGTGTAGCGGGCGATGGCCTCGTCGACCACGGCGTCGTTCCAACAGATCGGCAGGCGCACCTGCCTGGAGGGCACGACCATGTCGTCGATGACCGGCAGCTCGGCCTCGAGTTCGACCAGGAGGCCGGTGAGGGCGCGGATCGGCAGCACGTCGGGGTCGACGTGCAGGTGCAGGGACCGCACGCCCGGTGTGGTGTCGACGAGCCCTGCGGGCGCGGCCTCGGCGAGGGCGTCCATGAGGGCGCCGATGCGCATCCGCAGCCCCACATCGAGGCGCATGGGCCCGTATTCGACCAGGACGGCGTCGTCGCCGGCGCGGCGGTAGGCGACGGCGGGCCGGTCTGGGCCGGCTTCGATGCGGGCGAGGGTGGCGTCGTCGTCGGCCGCGCCCGCCAGGAGGGCGGGCGCGGCGAGGGGTGCGGCGCGGAGCCGGTCGGCCTCGGTCTGGTCGACCGGCGCGAAGGTGACGGTGTCGCCGGGGCGCAGCTGCCCGAGTTTCCACCGGTCGGCGGTGGTGACGGTGAAGGGGCAGGCGAAGCCGCCGAGGCTGGGCCCGTCGGGGCCCAGCAGGGCGGGGGTGTCGCCGGTGAAGTTGACGGTGCCGACCGAGTAGGGGTTGTCGTGGAGGTTGGAGGGGTGCAGGCCCGCTTCTCCCCCGTCGGTGCGGGCCCAGGCGGGGCGGGGCCCGTCGAGGCGGACGCCGGAGCGTCCGGCGTGGACTTGGACGGTCCATGCCGCGTCGTAGAGGGCGGCCATGTCCGCTCGGGTGAAGTAGTGCGGGGCGGGCTGGGGCCCGGGGGTGACGGTGAGGGTCCATTCGTGGCCGAAGCTCGGGCGGGCGGCGACCGGCACCGGTGCGGCGGCGGCGCCGGTGGCCGGGGCCGGGAGGAGGCGGTCGCCGGATCGCAGCTGGTCGCCGGTGTAGCCGCCGATCCGCGCCGGCGGGAAGGTCGCGGCCGAGCCGAGGAAGGTCGGGACGTCGAGGCCGCCTTGGAAGAGGAGGTAGGTGCGGGCGCCGGCGTCGCCGATCTGGCCGATCGCGAGTTCGCCGCCGGCGGGGACGGTGAGGGGGACCCATTGCTCGACCGTCTCGCCGTCGAGGGTGACCGGTGCGGGGGCGCCGGTGACGCAGACGACGGCGGGGGCGCTGAACCGCAGGGTGGGGCCGGTGATGGTGCATTCGAGGCCGGGGGAGCCCTCGTCGTTGCCGAGGGCGCGGTTGCCCAGGCGGAACGAGTAGTCGTCCATCGGGCCCGAGGGCGGGATGCCGACCTGCCAGTGGCCGATGCGGCCGGGCCAGTCCTGGACGGTGGTCAGCACGCCTGGTGCGATGACGTCGATGCGCGGCGAGTCGTCGGCGATGTCGGCGATGGTGGCGGTGGTGTGTTCGCAGGCGGCGACGCGCCGGTCGCGGGCGGCGGCGGCCAGCTGCCCGAGGTTGGTGTGGACGCCTTCGATCCTGGTCTGGCCCAAGGCTTCGGCGAGGGCGGCCCAGGCGGCTTCGCGGTCCTCGCCCGCGGTGATGATCTTGGCGAGCATCGGGTCGTAGGCGGACGGGACCGTCACGCCGCGTTCGATCCAGGTGTCCACTCGGGCCGATGCGGGCAGGTCGGCGCAGGTGAGCAGTCCGGCGCTGGGGAGGTGGCCGCGGGCGGGGTCTTCGGCGTAGACGCGGGCCTCGACCGCGCAGCCGGTGGGCGGCGGCCCGGCGTCGGGGACGCCGTCGAGGAGGCCGGTGTCGCCGGCGGCGTGGCGGATCATCCACTCGACCAGGTCGATGCCGAGGATCCGCTCGGTCACCGGGTGCTCGACTTGGAGGCGGGTGTTGAACTCCAGGAAGGACGCCTCGCCGCGGTCGGCGTCGTAGATGAACTCGACGGTCCCGGCCGAGCGGTAGGCCGCGGAGGCGGCCAGGGCGCGGGCCGAGGCGTGCATGGCCGCTCGGACGGGACCGGGCAGGGCGGGCGCGGGGGCCTCTTCGATGACTTTCTGGTGGCGCCGCTGGAGGGTGCAGTCGCGGTCGGCGAGGCTGACGACGCGGCCGGCGCCGTCGCCGAAGACCTGGACTTCGATGTGGCGGGCGCGGCGTACGTACCGTTCGAGGTAGACCGCGTCGTCGCCGAAGTTGTCGGCGGCCAGGCGCCTGACCGAGGCGAAGACGTCGGCGAGCTCGGCGGCGTCGGCCGCGACGCGCATGCCGATGCCGCCGCCGCCGGCCGAGGCCTTGACGATGACGGGGTAGCCGATCGATGCGGCCGCCTCGGTGGCCTGGTCGAGGTCGGTGAGCGCCGCGGTGCCGGCCGCGAGCGCAACGCCCGCTTCGGTGGCGGCGGCCCGCGCGGCCACCTTGTCGCCGAACAGTTCCAGCTGCTCGGGGGTCGGGCCGATGAACACCAGTCCGGCTGCTGCGCAGCGGCGGGCGAACTCGGCGTTCTCGGCGAGGAAGCCGTAGCCGGGGTGGACGGCCTGCGCGCCGGTGTCCTTGGCGGCCGACAGGATCGCATCGACGTTCAGGTACGACTCGGCCGGTGCGGCCGGGCCGATGCACACGGCCTCGTCGGCGTCCTTGACGTGCAGGGAGGCGGCGTCGGCCTCGGAGTAGACGGCGACGGTCTCGATGCCGAGCCGGTGGGCGGTGCCGGTGATCCGCCGGGAGATCTCGCCGCGGTTGGCGATGAGGATGCGGTCGAACACGGATGGCTCTCGCTTTCAGGGGTGTCAGGGCCGGACGGCGCCGGCGAGGCGCGCCCACGACAGGGCCGCCTCGGCGCGGGCGACCACGATGGACCGGGAGGTTTCGATGTGGCCGGTGAGGATCGCCGTCGCCTCCTCGTAGCGTCCGTCGAGGGCGCCTTCGGCGATGGCGATGTGCTCGGCGATGGTGGAGGCCATGCGCTCGTCGGTGAAGTAGTCGAACATGCGCGCGGGCCGGATGCGGTTGTTGACGGCCTTGAGCGCTTCGGCCAGCTGCGGGTTGCCCGCAGCGGCCAGGAGGGTGACGTGGTAGCGCTCGTCGGCGTCGACGAAGCCGGCGTCGGGGCCCGGCGGGGCCTTGCGCAGGGCGTACCAGCGGTCGAGCTCGGGCCCGAGCAGGTCGCGGTCGTGCGCGGTTCCCGGGTCGGCGGCGGCGCGGGCCAGGCCGCGCAATTCGAGGGTGAGCCGGACTTCGTAGAGGTCGTTGAGCTGGTCGATGCGGGGCCGGTAGGGGTAGAGGCCGTCGCTTTCGCGGGCGACCAGGCCGTCGGCGGCCAATCGGCTGAGCGCCTCGCGCACCGGGGTGCGCGAGACGCCGTAGTTCCCGGCGAGCCGCTCCTCGCCGAGCCTGCGGCCCGGCTCGTACCGTCCGGCCATGAGGTCGGTGCGCAGCGCCATGTAGACGCGGGCGGCGAGCGGCTCGCCGGTCGGGGCCAGCGGCGAGAAGGCGTCGCTCATATGGCCATGGCCTCCCTGACTCGGGCCTCGGCTCCGGTGCCGGTCTCGCCTTCGGAGGCGATGCGGCCCGAGCGGAGCACGTAGTAGCGGCTCGCGGCCTGGAGGGCGAAGCCGAGATGCTGTTCGACCAGGAGGACCGACAGGCCGCCGCGGGCGGCGAGGGCGACGATCGTGGACTCGATCTCGGCGACGACGGTGGGCTGGATGCCCTCGGTGGGTTCGTCGAGGATGAGCAGGCGCGGCTCGCCGATGAGGGCGCGGGCGATCGCCAGCTGCTGGCGCTGTCCGCCCGACAGGAGCCCGGCCTGGCGGGTCAGGAGGCCGCGCAGGGCCGGGAACAGGTCGAGCTGCTCGTCGATGAGGGCCTTGCCCCGTTTGCGGCCGTCGGCGACCAGGCGGAGGTTCTCGGCGCAGGTCAGGTGCGCGAAGCACTGCTGGCCTTGGGGGACGTAGGCCATGCCCGAGCGGACGCGCCGGTTCGCGGGACGGCCGGTGACGTCGGTCCAGTTCCCGGCGGCGTCGGCGAACTCGATCGTGCCGCGCCCCATGGCCGGGATGAGGCCGACGACGGCTCTGAGCAGGGTGGTCTTCCCGGCCCCGTTGTGGCCCATGACGGCGACGACCTCGTCGACCCCGACGTCGAGGTCGATGCCGTGGACGACGGCGGAGCGGCCGTAGCCGCACGTGAGCTCACGCAGCCGCAGCATCGACGGCCTCCTCGCGCTCGGCGGCCCCGAGGTAGACCTCCTGGACCTTCGGGTCGGCCGAGACCTCGTCGACCGATCCGGCCGCGAGGACCGCGCCGCCGTGGAGGACGGTCACACGGGAGGCGTTGGCGCGCATGAAGTCCATGTCGTGCTCGACCACGGCCACGGCCCGCTCGGCGGCGATGTCGTGGAGGAGCCTGCCGGTGGTCTCGCGTTCGGCCTGGCCCATGCCTGCGATCGGTTCGTCGAGCAGGAGGACGTCGGCGTCGCCGACCAGGAGCATCCCGATCTCGAGCCACTGCTTCTGGCCGTGGGCGAGCGTCCCCGCCGCCGCGCCGGCGCGCTCGGCCAGGCCGATGCGCTCCATGGTGTCGGCGACGGCGGCCGGGAGCGAGGTGCGGCGGCGCAGCAGGGTCCACGGCGAGCGGGCGGCCCCGGCGGCGATGTCGAGGTTCTGCGCGACGGTGAGGTTCTCGAAGACCGCGGCGGTCTGGAAGGTCCGGCCCACGCCGGCGCGGGCGATGTGGTGGACCTTCTTGCCGCGCAGCTCCCGGCCGTCCTTGACGACCGAGCCGGTGTACTTGACCAGGCCGGTGACGGCGTCGACGAGGGTGGTCTTCCCGGCGCCGTTGGGGCCGATGAGGAAGTGGACCTCGCCGCGGCGCAAGGTCAGGTCGACGCCGTCGACGGCGGTGAAACCGTCGAAGTCGACGCGAATATCGGTGCAGCTCAAAGCGATAGCGTTCATGTGGTCGCCTCCACGGCTTCGGGGCGGTGCTTGACTCGGATGCGCCCGGCCACAGCCGGGATCGAGGCGATCCCGCCCGGGAGCAGGGCGATGACGCAGACGAACAGGAGCCCTTGGGCGTAGGTCCACGCCGAAGGGAACTGCTCGGACAGGGCGGTCTGGGCGAAGGCGACGGCCAGCGCGCCGACGACCGGGCCGATCAGGGTGCCCCGGCCGCCGATGGCCACGCCGAGCAGGAACATGATCGAGGGGACGATGCCGATGCTGGCCGGGGAGATGATCCCGACCACCGGCACGAACAGGGCCCCGGCGATCGAGGCGAACAGGGCCGCTACGGCATAGGCGACGACTTTGACGCCCGCGGCGTCGTAGCCGAGGAAGCGGACGCGCTCTTCGGCGTCGCGGACGGCCACCAGCAGCTCGCCGTACCGGGAGCGACGCAGTTGCAGTGAGGCGGCGACGACGACCAGGAGCGCCGCGGCGGTGATGAAGTACAGCATCCGCTGGTTGACCGGGTCGTTGAGCGTGAACCCGAAGAAGTAGCGGAAGTAGCTCAGGCCGTTGAAGCCGCCGAGGCTCTGCTGCCCGATCAGGAAGATCGCGAAGGCCCCGGCGAGCGCCTGGGACAGGATCGCGAAGTAGGCGCCCTTGACGCGGCGCTTGAACACGGCCAGGCCGAGCAGGACGGCCAGGCCGGTGGGCAGCAGCACGATCGCGGCGATGGTGAACACCGGGGAGGCGAACGGCACCCAGTAGGCGGGCAGCTCGCGCACCCCGGCGAGCTCCATGAAGTCGGGCACGGCCCCGGGCCCGCCCCGGAACTCGGCGTCGGCCATCTTGAGGTGCATGGCCATCAGGTAGGCGCCCATCCCGAAGAACACGCCCTGCCCGAGCGTGAGCATGCCGCCCCTCCCCCACGCCAGACCGATGCCGACGGCGACGATCGCATAGCAGATGAACTGCGCGAACAGGCCGAGCCGGAAACCCGACAGCAGCAGCGGCGCCAGACCGAACAGGACGGCCGCGGCGGCGGCGAACCCGGACCAGACGCCGAGCCGGGACTCCCAGAACTTGCTCATGCCAGGCTCCTTGTCCGCAACGTGAACAGCCCCTGGGGGCGCAGTTGCAAGAAGACGACGATGACGACGAAGACGCCGACCTTCGCCAGCGACGCGGTCGAGTAGGTCTCGAAGACCGACTGGAGCGCCCCGAGCGCGACGGCGGCGACCACCGCGCCCTTGATGCGGCCCAGGCCTCCGGCGACGACGACGAGGAACGCGTCGACCAGATAGGACTGCCCGGTGGTGGGGCTGGTCGACCCGATGAGCGTCAGGGCGACACCGGCGACGCCGGCGAGGCCCGAGCCGATGAAGAACGTCCCCGCGTCCACCGCCCGCGAGGAGATCCCGGCCGTCTCGGCCAGGTCCCGGTTGCCGACCACGGCCCTGATGCGCCGCCCCGCGGGAGTGAACCGCAGGACCAGCGCGAGGGCGGCGACGGCGACGACGGCCAAGGCCATGATGAACAGGCGCGTCTTCGGCACCGTCGTGCCCAGGATCTCGACGCCGCCGCGCAGGAACTGCGGGACGGTCACGTTGACCGCCGGGGCCCCGAAGACGTCCCGCGCCACCTGCTGGAGGATCAATCCGACACCGAAGGTCACCAGCAGCGTGTCCAAGGGCCGGTGGTAGAGGCGGCGGATGAGCAGGACCTCCAGGATCAGGCCCATCGCGCCGCCGACGGCGAAACCGATCGGGAGGGCGATCAGCAGGGAGACGCCGGCGCCGCCGACGACCTGCTGGGTGACGTACGCGGTGTAGCAGCCGGCCATGATGAATTCGCCGTGCGCCATGTTGACGACGCCCATCTGCCCGAACGTGAGCGACAGGCCCAGCGCGGCGAGCAGCAGGATCGAACCGGTGCTCAACCCGGTGAACAGCTGTCCGACGAGGATGTCCACGAGTCGGTCTCCTTCCCGATCGGCCGGCTATTCGGCGACGGCCAGATCGGCGGCCCACTCGTAGCCGTCGAGGAACGGGTCGGGTTCGATGGGCCCCTCCGATTCCCACACGGTGTAGAGCAGCCCGTCCGAGCGGATCTCGCCGATCCTGGCGGTCTTGGACACGTGGTTGTTCTCCCCGTCGATGACGACGGTGCCCTCGGGGCCCTCGAAGGAGACGCCGCCGGCGGCCTCCTGGACGTCGTCGACGGCGAACGAGGCGGCCTTCTCGACCGTGGCGGCCCACAGGTGGACGGCGTTGTAGGCGGCCTCCATGGGGTCGGAGGTGACGCGGTCGGCACCGTACTCGGCCTTGAACGCCTCGACGAACGCGGCGTTGGCCTCGGACTCGACGGTCTGGTAGTAGTTCCAGGCGGCGAGTTGGCCGACGATGTTCTCCACGCCGATGCCGCCGACCTCCTCTTCGGCGATGGACACGCTCATGACCGGCATCTGCTCGGCGGTGAGGCCGACGTTGGCGTACTCGCGGAAGAAGGCCACATTGGAGTCGCCGTTGAGGGTGTTGAAGACCGCGTCGGCCCCGGCGGCCGAGACCTGGTTGACGATGGTGGAGAACTCGGTGGAGCCGAGCGGGACGTAGTCCTCGCCGAGGATCTCGATGCCGTGCGCCTCGGCGTAGGCGTTGATGATCGCATTCGCGGTGCGCGGGAAGACGTAGTCGGACCCGACCAGGTACAGCGACTCGACACCGGTCTCGGCGAGGTAGTCGAGAGCGGGGATGATCTGCTGGTTGGTGGTCGCGCCGGTGTAGAAGATGTTCTCCGAGGCTTCGAGGCCCTCGTACTGGACCGGGTAGTACAGCAGCGAGTCGTAGTCCTCGAAGACCGGCAGCATGGCCTTGCGGGAAGCGGAGGTCCAACCGCCGAAGACCGCGGCGACGCAGTCCTCGCGGATGAGCTTCTCGGCCTTCTCGGCGAAGACGACCGGCTCGGAGGCGCCGTCCTCGTCGATGACCTCGATCTGCTTGCCGAGGACGCCGCCTGCGGCGTTGATCTGATCGGCGGCGAGGAGGATCGCGTCCAAGACGGTGGTCTCGGAGATCGCCATGGTGCCGGACTGCGAGTTGAGGGCACCGACCTTGACGGTGTCGCCGGAGGTGTCCAGGCAGGGCTCGAAGGCGTCGGTCTCCTCGCCGGCGCGGGCACCGCACGCGGCAGCCGCGCCGGCGGTGACGATGAGGGCCGCTGTGGCGGCGATCGCGCGGGCGGCGCGGCGTGGGCGATGTTCGGGGCGGTGTGGCATGCGGGCTCGACCTTTCGCAGAGGAGTGCCCCGCCGGCGGGACGGCGGGGTCTGCATGGGACACCGCCGCAGGCAGCGGCGGTGCACAGGTGCGTATACAACGGCGTATCCGCGTTGCGTACACGCTAGGTTCGCGATGTTTCACCCCAATGCCCGTTGCGCACAGGCCGATGAACTGTGGTTTCCAGGCCGTAAAAAAGCCCGCACGACCACTGGCCGTGCGGGTGCGTGGACGATTCGCCTCAGTTCGGGGCCCGCAGCCGGAGCACGCCCGCCCACAGCCGCACCGCGACCACCGCGAGCGCACTGAAGGACACCATGTACAGTCCCCATCCGAGATCGGGCGTCAAGAGCAGGAGCACCGTCCGGCTCGGCGCGATGCTCGGCACCGCCACGCCCGCGACATAGGCCACGGCCAGACCGCCGAGCGTCCAAGCCGCCATGCCGACGGCGGTGCGCCACCGCGGCGCCGGACGGCGCTCGCCGCGGCGGAGCCGCCGCAGCGTGAGGGCCACGACGGCCACGGCGGCGGCCGTCAGCGCGACGAGCAGGCCGAGGAGCGAGGGGTAGAGCCAGTCGCCTCCCGGGTCGGTCGCCTCACCGCCCGCGAGGAGGCGGACCGCGTCGAACATGGCGCCGATCAAGGGGCCGTCCTGGAAGTAGCCGTAGGCGTTCTGGGCCATCACCAGCGCCCGGTCGAGCTCGGGCAGCAGGATCACGCTGGCGCTGTAGCCGGGGGTGGCACCGACGTGCCAGACCGTCGACGTGTCCAGACCGTCGTGGCGCGAGTTGGCGTACCAACCGAGTCCGTAGGAGCTGGTCTCGGAGATCTCCGCCGCGCCGGTGTGCATCTGCTCGACCGAGGCCGCTTCCAGTACCGGCGATCCGCCGCCGAGGTGCGCCATCGCGAAGTGGGCGAGATCGGTGACCGTGCCGCCGAGGTACCCGTAGCTCGGTCCGGTCGGGTCGAAGCGGGCGTCGATGGCGACGGTCTGCCCGAAGACGTAGGTGTGGCCGTCGGGAACCGACTCGGCGTCTTCGGCGGTGGCGACCGCGCCGTCCATGCCGAGCGGGTCGAGGACGGCCTCGCGCAGGTACTGCTCGTACGGCTGCCCGCTGACGGCTTGGACGATCGCGCCGAGGACGAGGTAGTTGGCGCTGGCGTATTCGAAGGTCTCACCGGGCTCGGCGAAGGGTTCGGCATCGGCGAGGTCGGCGACGGCCTCGCCGTAGGGGTCCTCGCGCTCCTCGAAGCGGTCGGTGACACCGGTGCCCTCGGGGATGCCGCTGGTCTGCTCCAGCAGGTGGCGCACGGTGATGCGCGCCGAGTGGTCCTCGTCGGCGAGCCGGAAGCCCGGCAGGTAGACGGCGACCGGCTCGTCGAGGCCGACCCTGCCGTCCTCCACGAGGGTCATGACGGCGGTGGCGGTCACGGGCTTGGCGACCGAGCCCCACAGGAACGGAGTGGACTCGGTGACCGCTTCGCCGTCGCCGTCCTCGCCCCAGGCGGCGGTGTGCTCGATGCCGTCCGGGGAGACGACGGCGTAGGCGGCGCCGGGAACGCCGTTGGACGCCAACCGCTCGGCGAGGTAGTCGTCGACGGCCGCATACGGGGCCGCGGCCGCCTCTTGGGCGTGTGCGGGAGTCGCCGCCGCAGCGATGCAGGCGAGTACGGCGGCACAGGTGAGTGCGGTGGTTCGCATGGTTTCCTCAGGGTGTTCAAGGGACGACCATAACCATATGGTCGTATGGTTTCAAGATAACCATACACGTATATGATTATTGAATGCCAAGGACCGCAGACCACGACCTCCGCCGCACCCAGATCGCCGAAGCCGCACACCGCCTCATCGCCCACACCGGACTCGACACGGCCACGATGGCGGCCGTCGCACGCGAAGCCGGCTTCTCCGTCGGCCTGGTACAGCACTACTTCCCCTCCAAAGACGAACTGCTGCTGTTCGTCTACCGGCGCACGACCGAAGGCCAACTCGAACGCGTCATGCGCCTGGTGGCCGAAGGCGAGGCGGCGAAGCAGACGATCGCCGACATCATGCTCACCGGCCTCCAAGAACTCTGGCCGCTCGACGACCGACGCCGCGCCGAATACCGCATCGGCCGAGCCTTCCACGCCCGCTCACTCGACAGCCCGACCGTCGCATCAGTCGCCCGCAAGACGGCCGCGAACCTGCGCGCCCAGATCGCCCGAGCAGTGGGCAACGGCAAACACTGCGGCGAAGTCGACCTCACCGCCGACCCCGAGACCGCGGCAGTCGGCCTCTCGGCACTGGTGAACGGCCTTGCCGACCAGCTCTACCACGACCCTGGACGGCCACTCGCCACCACCGCCGCAGACCTCCTCCGAGACGGCCTGGCACAGGTCTTCACCGGCGAATGCCACCACCACGACCCCGACTGGACCGACCCGGTCAAAACCGATTGACCGACTCGCCAGCACCAGAGCACGATCGGGCCATGAACGACCGCCCCTTCGACCTCTCCCCCACCGCCCGCACCCGAGCAGCACTGCTCGGCCACACCGGCACACGCTGGCTCGACGACCTGGAAGGCATCATCGCCGAACTCACCGAGCGGTGGTCGATCACCCTCGGACCGGCGTTCCCGGGAGCCAACGAAGGCTATGTGGCCCCCGCGACAACCGCCGACGGCCAAGCCGCCGTTCTGAAAGTCGCCATGCCGATGCCGTGGCGCGAATGGCACGGCGCCGCGATCGAACGGGCCGAAGGCCGAGGGTACGTGCGACTCCTCGCCGCCGACCCGCCCCAAGACGCGATGCTCATGGAGGCGCTCGGCCCCGCACTCGACGACCACGGCTGGCCGGTCGAGCGCATGCTCGCGACCCTGTGCGCCACGCTCCGGGAAGCGTGGACCCTGCCGATCGAATCCGCACCCCACGACGGCCGACAGAAGGCCCACGGACTGGCCGAACTCATCGAACGACTCTGGCGGGAACTCGACCGGCCCTGCCCCGCCGCGGTCGTCGACCACGCCAGGCGCCTCGCCGACCGCCGAGCCGCGGCGCACCGCGACGACCACTGCGTGCACGTCCACGGCGACCCCCACCCCGGCAACGCCCTCCGAGCCCCCGCCGACCGGCCCGGAGCCGCATCCGGCTTCGTGTTCATCGACCCCGACGGCTTCGCCGCCGAACCCGCCTACGACCTCGGCGTCATACTCCGCGACTGGGACAAGGAACTCGCAAGCGGCGACGCACCGTCACTGGCCCGCCGCTACTGCGCACTGCTCGCCGAGCACACCGGAGCAGATCCCGAAGCGATCTGGGAGTGGGGATTCCTCGAGCGGGTGGCGACGGGCCTCTACGTCCTCGAACACGGCCTCGACTGGGGCCACGAGAAACTCGACGTCGCCGCCCGACTCCTGTGAGGTCAGACGAACAGGCCCAATGACAGCGAGCCGGCTGACAGCGAGAAGAACACGAAGGTGAAGACGCTTTGCGGCGGCCAGAACCTCGTGAAGAAGTGGGTGTAGATCGCGCACGTCCAGAACAGCACCAACCCGATCGAGGCGGCCAAGCCGATCCAGGGCACCCCCAGCAGGCCGAGGACCAGACCGAGTCCTCCCAGGGCCTTGAACGTCCCGATGGGGAACACCGCCCACGAGTGCGGTATGCCCGCACCGTCGAACAGCGGAAAGATGAACCGGACCCTGAGCATCGTGAGGATGCCCGAGCCGAGGTTGAACACAGCGGCGATGGCGACGATGACGGTGTACAGCGTGGACATGGGATCTCCAGATCAGTGAGCGACGGGTCAGTAGGCGACGGTGACATAGCGGCCGAAAGACCGCTCGTCACCGATCGCGCGGAGCATGAAGTGGGCGGCGTCGGCGCGGCCGAGCCGAAACGCGCGAGGCAGACTCACGCCGTAGGCCACCTGGTAGACACCGGTCAGCGGCTTATCGAGCAGGTAGGGCACACGGACCGAGGTCCAGTCGAGGCCACTGTCGGCGAGGATCTGCTCCGCCAGGGCCGCATCGGGCATGTGCCCACCGAGAACCCTCCTGGCCAGCGGCAGCGTGATCAGGTTCATGATCGCCCCCGCACCGGGCTCGCGCCTCGACGGCTTCGGACGGATCGGCGTGGCGACGGTGGAAAGACCGACCCCGGTGATGGCCAGAACGCGGCGCACGCCGGCGGCTCGCACCGCCTCCACCAGGGCGGCGGTGCCTCGGGAGACGATGCCGAACTCGGCCTGACCGCGCGGCCCGAGCCCGGACAGGACGGCGTCGGCGCCCTCGACCGCCGAGCGCAGCGCGCCGGGATCGGGGCGGCCCATGTCGACGGCGACGACGCGGACGTCGGCGTCGACCTTGGCGGGATCGCGGACGGCGGCGGTGACCTCGTGGCCGGCTTCGAGGGCCTGGGCGAGCACGGCACTGCCGATCCCACCCGTCGCGGCGATGACGGTGAGTTTCATGGTCTTCCTTGTGCGATTGAGGCGCGGTCAGCGCAGGCGGGAAAGCTTGGCGGGATTGGTGACGGCGTAGACGCCCAGGACACGGTCGCCCTCGGCGGTGAGGTCGAGCAGAAGGACGCCGACGACCTCCCCGTCGCGGACGAGCAACGCCGCCGGGGCGCCGTTGACGATCCGGTAGTCGATTTCGAGGCCATCGGACCGCGGGAACGTGCGCTTGGCCAGCAGACGGGCGACGCGATCAGGGCCGTGGACGGGCCTGGGCCCGGCCGCCGGGGCCTTGCCGCCGCCGTCGCACGTCAAGGACACCTCCGGCGAGAGCAGGCGCAGCAGCGCCTCCATGTCGCCACCGCCGACGGCGGACATGAACCGCTCGGTGACCTCCCGGTGGACCCGCGGATCCACCCGGTAGCGCGGCCGTCTCGAGTGGACATGGGAGCGGGCGCGGTGGGCCAGCTGCCTGACCGCGGCCGGAGTCCGCTCGAGCATCTCGGCGATCTCCCTCTGCCCGAACCCGAAAACCTCCCCGAGCACGAACACGGCGCGCTCGGCCGGTGTCAGGGACTCGAGCACGACGAGCAGCGCCATGGAGACGGACTCGGACAAGAGCACGCGCTCGGCCCCGTCGGCCGCCGTATTGCCGGTCGAGGGGCCGCCGGGCAGCGGCTCGGGCAACCATGGACCGATATAGGTCTCGCGCCGCCGTTTGACGTCGCGCTGCCGCGCGATCGCGGCGTTGACGGCGACGCGCACGAGGTAGGCGCGCGGGTGGCCGATCGGTTCGCCGCGCGAGCGGGCCTCCCACGACAGCCAGGTCTCCTGGAGCACGTCCTCGGTGTCGGCGACGGTCCCGAGCATGTTGTAGACGATCGCGAACAGCAGCTCGCGGTGCTCGGTGAACACGTCGGTCGCCGAGCGATGCTGCGAATCGGGTGCCACTGGCTCCTCCTGGATCGACGGTTTCGATGGTCGCCGATCTGAGAGTGTGCCGGGGCCGTCGCTGTGACGCCCGGTTCGGGATTGTGGCCGGTCTCTCATCGGTGAGGTGACCGGTGATTAATAACTCTTGGCCGATATATATCAGTGATTTCAGAACGTGGTGGCCTGGTTCGAGGACGCCTCTGAGCACGGGGAGCCTGGTGCTCGGCCAGTACAGGTGTGTGCCGGGCATCGGCGCGATCACTTGGGCCTCACGCGATCCGGTGCTGTCGATGATCTCGCTGCGCAGCCCCTGGCAGG
>NZ_ATYW01000021.1 GCF_000427885.1 Glycomyces tenuis DSM 44171 | reverse complement strand
TTGGCGTCATGCAATCGCGGGCCCGGGTCGGATCCTCGGCTGACAACGCCCTCGCCGAATCGTTCAACGCCACGCTCAAACGAGAAGTCCTGCAAGGACGCCGGACCTTCGCGAACGCATTGGAGGCTCGCTTCCAGGTCGAGTCCTGGATCACCGATTACAACACGACCCGGAGACACTCGTCTCTGGGCCAGATCTCACCGATCGACTACGAACAACGGCAAGCTAGCCTCGCCATCGCCGCATAGGACGGTGTCAACACCAAAGGGGTAAGCCCCCTCCCTCGTTGTCGCTGCCCGCCCGAAGCGCAATCAAAAAACAGATCGGAAGCCGACGGACCCACCCATCCATGGGAATCGAGAGCCGGTCTCGATGACGCCCCAATTGCACCTCGAGCGGTCGACCATCGGTGGCTCCCCGCGTGCAGACCCACCATTGGGCACTTCCCTGAACCGCTGTACCGCAAATGTCATTGCGGGCCCAAACCGTGCCGAGCACACTGATGCGGTGACGATCGCTTACGATCCGCCATCGCTCGATGGCGAGACCCTCGACGCCTTGCTCTACGACCACCTCAACCACTGGGGTCCCAGTGAAGGCTTCTATCTCGAACATGTCATGAGCGCCGCAACCGTGCTCGACATCGGGTGCGGTACCGGCACCATCCTGCGTCGCGCCCGCGGTGAAGGCCACGACGGCCGGTTGTGCGGCCTCGATCCCGACCCCGCCATGCTCGACCAAGCGCGCGCCTCCCACGCGGCCGAATGGCTCCTCGCCGCTGCCGCCGAGGCCCCCTGGAACGGCGAGTTCGACCTGGCGATCATGAGCGGCAACGCCTTCCAATGCCTCCTCGATGACCGCGTCACCCGCGAATCGCTCACCGCCGTCCGCCGAGCCCTCACCGACGGGGGCCGGTTCGTCTTCGACACCCGCAATCCGGCTGCGACGGCATGGCGCACCTGGAACTCCGGCCATCCCTTCGAATTCGTCGACCCGCTCGGTGAACCCATGCGCGTGCACCAGAAGGCGAGCGAACCGGACGAGCACGGCGTGGTCACGCTCGAGACGTACTTCAGCGCCTCCTACTGGGACCGACCGCTCAAGGCCTCCTGCGGCCTGCGCTTCATCGGCCCCGACCACCTCGACCGGCACCTCGACGCCGCCGGTTTCGCCGTCCAGCAACGCTACGGCGCCTTCGACAAGACCGCGTTCGACCCCGAAGCCTCAGGCTCGATCATCACCGTCGCCACAGCGCTCTGACGGCGCCATCGTCGATGTCGGCGCCGCACCCGTGCGGTCACCGCCGACTCGGCGGTCACGAATCCGGGGGATGACCGCGGGCCCCGGCCGCGAGAGCGGCCGGGGCCCGGGCCGGTGTCCGGAACGGCTAGCAGACGGCCGGTTCGACCCAGGTGCACTCGAGGTGCGCGTTCGCGTCCTCTTCGGGCATCTCGATCTCGTCGGCCTCGCTGAAGGTGGTGATCTCGGCTTCGGTCGCGGCCTCGCTGTGGCCCGCGACGGTCGCCGCGATCCGGTCTTCGAGGTCCTTGACCGTCGAGTACAGGTAGTCGTTGATCAGCACGCTGAACACGAGCTCGCGGCCGTCGGCGTCGGTCACGTACCCCGACAGGGCCGAGACGCTCGTCATCGACCCGGTCTTGCCGTGCACGTTGCCCGCGGCGGGTGTGTCGCACATCCGGCCCGCGAGCGTCCCGCCCACCAGCGGATCCGACTCGCACGCGATCGGCAGCGCCTCGTACCACGTGTCGAACCACGGAGCGTCCTTGGCGCCCACCAGCAGATCGGTGACCATCGCCGGAGTGATGAGGTTGTGCCGCGACATCCCCGAGCCGTCCACCTGGCGGATCGGCCCGGTGTCGACCCCGTACTTCTCGATGCCCTCGTAGACCGCGGCCTTGCCGCTGGCGAAGGTGCCCTCGCCGGTCGCCTCGTAGCCGAGCGCCTTGAACAGGGCCTCCGCGTGGGAGTTGTTCGACTGCTTCAGGAAGTGGACCACGAGCTCGGACAGCGGCATCGAGTGGTGCCCGGCCAGGACCTCGCCGTCCTCGGGCGCGGCCTCGCCGAGGCGGACCTCGCCGGTGACGGTGATGCCGTGGTCGGCCAACGCGTCGGCGAACACCGACGCGGCCAGCCCGGCCGGGTCGATCACGGCGCGGGTGCCGTAGGTGCCGGCGCTGTCGGCGGCGATGGTGCCCGAGACGCGGATCTCGTTGCTGTGGAAGTCCCGGTCGATCGAGACCGAGGTCTCGCCGCCCGCGGCGACGGTGGTGGCCTCGTTGACGATCGTGACGTAGCCGTTGGCGGGGGTCATGGTGATCTCGGCCGCCTCGCCTTCGGCCGCACCGGGTTCGACGTCGACGCGGACCGCACCGGCGTTGTAGTCCTCATTGGCGGCCACGGTCAGCGCCGACACTTCGGCGGCGTACAGGTACTGGAGGTCGCTCCAGCCCCACTCGGTGCCGAGCCGCGTGTCGTCGAAGGCGGTGTCGTCGGCGACCAGGTCGCCGTCGACGCTGGTCACGCCCGCGTCGGCGAGCTCGGCGGCGAGCGCGTCGTAGTCCTCGGCGAGCATGGTCGGGTCGCCGGTGCCGCGCAGGTAAAGGTCGCCGTCAATGACGCCGCCCTCGGGCGAGGCGGCGCCGACGGCCTCAGTGGTGAACGTGTAGTCCTCGCCGAGGAGCTCCAGGGCCGCGGCGGAGGTGGCGAGCTTGGTGTTGGAGGCGGGGACGGCGCGCTGGTCGCCGCCGTGGTCGTAGAGGATGTCGCCGGTGTTCGCGTCCGCGACGACGACGCCGGCCTGGGAGTCGGTGAGCCGGGGGTCGGCGAGGATGGCGTCGATGGCGTCGGCGAGCGCTTCGTCGCCGGTTTCCTGCGCTTGCGCCACAACGGTTCCCGCGACGCCCAGGGCGGTCGCGGCGGTGACGGCGAGCGCGCCGGTGATCAGGGTACGTTTTCTCACGGATCGAGTGTATCGATGTGTATCCACGTCCACGGGCCTTGCGCGCCCGATGCGCGGTTCGCCGCCTTTGGGCATGGAAGGCGGCGGTTCGGGCGCGGACAGCCGCGAGGCGCCCCACCGGTGCGGCGGGGCGCCTCGCGCCGCTTGACGGGCGTAGGGGGAACTATTCCACAGTGCTTGCCGCGCTTATTCCACGGTGACCGACTTGGCCAGGTTCCGAGGCTGGTCGATGTCGCGGCCGAGGGCCGTGGCCAGTTCGGCGGCGAACTCCTGAAGCGGGACGGCGGTCAGCAGCGGCGCCAGCAGCGTCGGCGCGGCCGGGGTCGCGATGACGTGGTCGGCGTGGACGCCGGCGATGTCGTCTCCGGCCTCGCACACGGCGATGACCTTCGCGCCGCGGGCCTTGACCTCCTGGATGTTGGAGACGATCTTGTCGTGCAGCAGGGACCGGCCCCGCGGGCTCGGCACGATCGCGATGACGGGCGTGCCGTCCTCGATCAGGGAGATCGGGCCGTGCTTGAGCTCCCCTGCGGCGAAGCCCTCGGCGTGGATGTAGGCGAGCTCCTTGAGTTTCAAGGCGCCTTCGAGGGCCACGGGGTAGCCGACGTGGCGGCCGATGAACAGGACCCGCCCGAACGCGGCCGAATCGCGCGCGATCGCGCGCACCGGCTCCATGTCCTCCAGCAGCGAGGCGATCTTGTCGGGCGTGGCGACGAGCTCGTCGAGGACGGCCTTCACCTCGTCGGCGTACATGATGCCCCTGGTCTGGGCGAGGTGGAGGCCCACCAGGTAGCAGGCGGCGAGCTGCGTGAGGAAGGCCTTGGTGGAGGCGACGGCGACCTCGATCCCCGCGCGCGTGTACAGGACCGCGTCGGACTCGCGCGGGATGGTGGAGCCGACGGTGTTGGAGATGGACAGGACGCGAGCCTTCTGGTCCTTGGCGTGGCGCAGGGCCATGAGCGTGTCCATGGTCTCGCCGGACTGGGAGATCGCGACGACGAGCGTGGAGCGGTCCAGGACCGGGTCCCGGTAGCGGAACTCCGAGGACAGCTCGACCTCGCAGGGGATGCGCGTCCAGTGCTCGATGGCGTACTTGGTGACGAGCCCGGCGTGGTAGGAGGTGCCGCAGGCGATGATGAAGACCTTGTCGATGTCGCGGAAGTCCTGGTCGGACATGCGGACCTCGTCGAGGACGATCTGCCCGGCCTCGTCGATGCGCCCGCGGAGGGTGTCGGCGACGGCGGCGGGCTGCTCGTTGATCTCCTTGCGCATGAACGTGGCGTAGCCGCCCTTCTCGGCGGCGGTGATGTCCCAGTCGACCGAGTAGGGCCTGCCCTCGGACGGCTTGCCCTCGAAGTCGCGGATGGCGAGCCCTTCGCGGCCGATCGTGACGATCTGGTCCTGGCCGAGCTCGATCGCCTCGGTCGTGTAGGCGATGAACGCGGCCACGTCCGAGGCCAGGAAGTACTCGCCCGCGCTGTCGCCGGTGCCGACGCCGACGACGAGCGGGGAGTTGCGGCGGGCGCCGACGACGGTGTCGGGGTCGTCGGAGGCGACGGCCAGGAGCGTGAAGGCGCCTTCGAGGCGGGCGCACACGCGGGTCATGGCCCCGGTCAGGTCGCCGTCGAGCGCGTACTCGCGGCCGAGGAGCTGCGCGGCGACCTCGGTGTCGGTCTCGGAGGCGAACTGGACGCCCTCGGCTTCGAGCTCGCCGCGCAGCTGCCCGAAGTTCTCGATGATGCCGTTGTGGATGAGCGCGACGCGCCCGTCGGCGGACAGGTGCGGGTGGGCGTTGCGGTCGGAGGGCACGCCGTGGGTCGCCCAGCGGGTGTGCCCGATGCCGCAGGTCGAGTCCGGCAGGGCGGCCTCGCCGAGGGCCGATTCGAGATTGGCGAGTTTGCCGGCCTTCTTGGCCAGACCGAGCGCGCCGTCGGCGACGAGCGCGACACCGGCCGAGTCATAGCCGCGGTATTCGAGCCGCCGCAGCCCGTCGAGCACGACGTCGACGGCCGTGCGCTGTCCTACGTATCCCACGATTCCACACATGCGAAGAACCTTACAGCAGTTTCGCGCACGGCTTGTGCGCGGATTGGGGGTCATTGATCACATCGTTTGATCATTTCGGTGTCGGGCGCCACGCGGGCGCTACGAGATGAGGGCGACGGCCCTGGTCCCGTCCTCGCCGTTGACGTAGCTGATCGCCACGCCGCCCGCCACGGTCGTCAGCTGCGCGTCGCGGCACCACGCCTCCGGCAGGCCCTGCTCGGCCGCCTCGAGCTCGACGGGGTCGCCGCCGTCGATCTGGTAGAGCCGGCAGTCCGGGGCCGTCGGGTCCAGGGACAGGTCGGTGGCGAGCAGCGCCCGGTTGTCGGGCAGCACCGTCGCCCAGCCGCGCGCGACCTCCGGGTCCAGCGGAGTGAAGCCCAGGTGCACGGCCTGGCGGTGGAGCCGCTCGCCGCTCTCCAGGTCGTAGGCCATGACGCCGAGCCAGGCGCCCTCCCCGTCGTTCCCGCCCGAGTAGCACTCGACCAGCTGCACGGTGCGCCGCTCGGCCTGGCCCACGCTCGCCTTCGGCGGCGAGCCCTCGCCGTTCCCGCCGGTGGCCTCGGCCAGCGCGGTCGGGTACGACAGGTGCAGCGTCCCGCCGCACGCCGAGGTGTGGGTGGCGCCGAACTGCTGGCCCTCGCTGCTCCACAGCACCGTCCCGTCGTCGGCGTCGACCGCCATCAGGTTGTGGTCGAAGCGCCTGGCGGAGAACGGCCCGTCGGAGACGCGCTGCTCAATGCGGCTGTCGATGACCACCGCGCCCTCGGTGACCAGGAAGCTCTCGGGCACGACCTCGGCGGCCTCGTCGATGGGGAGCTCCCAGACCGCCTCGCCGTCGGCGAGGGCGAACGCGAGCATGTGGTCCTGGGCCCGCAACCGGTTCGGCGCGGGCACGCAGTCGGTGAGCATCACCAGCCGGTCGGCGGTGATCTGGGCGGCGGTGCCCTCGCAGCCCTCGGGCAGGCGGGTCGACCACAGCCGCTCCCCGGTGAAGTCGTAGGCGGTGAACGTCGAGGAGTGCACGCCGGTGTAGACGAGCCGGTCGTCGGCCAGGGCCAGCAGCACGCCGGGCGTGCCGTCGAATTCGGCCGTGGCGACCTCCTCGCCGGTGCGGGCGTCCAGCACGCGCGTCTGGTAGTCGTCGCGGTTGTCGGCGCGCGGACCGGAGAGGCCGACCAGATCCTGGGCGTGGGAGAGCACCGGCTCCTGCGCGGCGAGCCAGTTCCAGCGGCGGTGGTACCACGCGGCCGTGCCGGTGTCCGGGTCGAGCAGGGTGACGGCCTGCGGCGTGGGCTCGGCCGGGTGGTCGACGCGGAGCATCCCGTACGGGGTCTGGATGAACTGCTCGACGCCGGCCAGCTCGGTCATGCCGTCGAAGGCGGGCTTGGCGCTGGCCTCGGACGCGTCCCCGACCCGGGTGTCCTGGTTCGCCAGGTCGGTCCACAGCTGCATCGCCGGGGCCAGCGCGGCGGCGGAGAGGACGACGATCGCGGCGGCGAGCACGGCGATCTTGCGGCGCAGCGTCTTGGGGACGGCGACGCGCCCGCCGGCGTAGCCCTCGACGATGAACTCCGAGAGCGCGAGCAGGCCGCCGCCGAGGACGCCGAAGCCGTAGGCGAGGGCGGCGACGCCCGAGCGGTGGGTGATGAACGCGTCCGGTCCGGCATCGGGCATGGACGAGTACACCGCCCAGCCCGCGGCGGCGGCGCACCCGGCCACGACCAGGGCGACGATGATGAGGCGCAGGCCGGAGCGGGTGGCGGCGGTGATGAAGAGGAACGCCGCGAACAGGACCGAGGCGACGGTGCCGAGGATCATGTAGACGCCGGAGGAGCCGGTGCTGGCGCCGGTGCCGAAGGAGGCCCACACGAGCAGCGCGGCCCAGGCGACGATCGCGGTCAGACCGGCGGTGCGCACGAAGACCCGGGCCACTGGCCGTCCCATGGCGGGCTCGACGCGGCGGTGCGCCCCGGGCGAGGGCCGGTTCCGGACAGGGGCAGAGGAGCTCGCGGACATGCACTCTTTCTACCGGGCGCGGGGGCCCCGGGCCGGGCTTTCGCCCAGATCGCGCGAGCGGGTCGGGGATCTCAGGGGGTGCCGAGCGGCATCGTCGCCACAGCGGTGTAATTCGGCTGCTCGCCGCCGGGCTTCGTGCCGTAGTCCGATTTGTACAGTACGACGTCGTGGGCGGTCCAGCTCGGGCCGTGGTAGCGGCGCAGGGTCAGCAGGTCTTGGGCCGCTTGCTGGTTGGTGACGCGGTCGCCGGGGCGGGCGAGGGTGACGTGCGGGCGGTACTGCTTCTGGTCGACGGGGAGCTCGGCGGCGATGAGGCCGGCGCGGATGCGGTGAACCAGCTGGACGAGGCGGGCGACGTCGCCGTCGAGGCCGGCGTAGACGACCGAGTAGCGGCCGCGGCCGAACCGTCCGCCGCCGGAGACGCACAGCCGCAGGGGGTCGAAGGCGCCGCAGGCGGCGGCGAGGACCTCGGATGCCTCGCCGAGCCGCTCGGTGTCGACGTCGCCGAGGTAGGCGACGGTCAGGTGCCAGTTCGCGGAGCGGACGAGCCGGTTCGACTGGGCGGGTCGCCGGGTGCCCACGCCGGGGCGGCCGCCTCGGCCGGACGGGGTGCCGGTGCGGCGGGCGATGTTGAGATCGGACACCACTTCGGCGAGGTCGGACACGGCGTTGTCCGGGAGCGGCAGCGCGGCGAAGAGGCGCTGCGTCCGCGTCCCGTTCTCGGCGGCGACTGCGGTGGCGACGGTGGCACTCACTGGATTCCCTCCAGAAACTGCTAGGGGTATCGGCGCGCGCCGCGCTCGATGGATGTGTCGAGGCGGCGCGACGGGGTTGTCGCGATGCGTCTAATCCTCGCAGCAACGCCGACTGTTAATTCAGTGAAATCCCAACAGACGAGACGGTAATTTCCGGGAAGTAACACGGCGGTCCGCTCGGCGCGCGGGGAGCTGGCGGCTCCGCGAACGGCGTAGCGGGCCGCGGGCGCGGCGTCGCGGCAGGTGCGGCGGGCCGCGGCAGGAGGGGCTTTCAGGGCGTGCCCCGGCCGGGGGCGGCGGGAGCCGAGACGCACCCCACACGGCCGGCGGGCGGTCACGGTCAAGGCATGGCCTTGCTGGGGACGGCGGACGCCAGTTGGCGGCGCAGCCGCAGGTGCTTGGCTCCGTAGGCGAGCACGACGGCCACGATCGACACGCCGCCGCCGAGCCACAGTCCGGCCCTGGCCCCGGCGACCTCGCACACCCAGCCGACCAGCGGCGCGAACACGGCGGTCGAGCCGAGGAACACCAGCAGGTACAGGCTCAGGACGCGTCCGCGGAAGTCGCCGCGCACGCCCATCTGGACGCGCTGGTTGGCGGCCTGCGCGAAGTAGACCATGGCGAAGCCGGTGGGCACCAGCAGGATCATCGCCGAGGCGAAGGTGGGCCCGAAGCCGGTCGCGGTCGTGAAGACCCCGAGGGCCAGGCCGGAGGCGAGGACGGTGTACACGCCCGGCCGCCCGCGCCTGCGGCCCGAGACCAGCGAGCCGATGAGCGCGCCGACGGCCAGGGCGGTGAGCAGCAGGCCGAAGGTGTCGGCGCCGGTGACGAACTCGGTCTTGGCGAGCATCGAGAGCGTGATCGGGAAGTTGAAGGCGAAGCCCGAGACGAACAGGGCGACGACCAGGACGCCGAGGAGGTCGGGGCGTCCGGCGACGAAGCGGAGGGCCTCGCGGATGCCGCCGCTGGTGTCGGCCGCGCGGACGACCGGGTTCGACAGGCGGCGGCGCAGCAGGACGGCGCAGGCGACGGCCGGGCCGAGGAAGAACGCGGCGTTGACGGCGAGGACGGTGCCGGTGGAGGTGACGGCGATGAGGAGCCCCGCGACCGCCGGGCCGGCGATGCGGCTGGTGTTGAAGATGGCCGAGCCGAGGGCGATGGCGTTGGGCAGTGCGTCGCCCTCGACGAGCTCGGAGTAGAAGGCCTGGCGGGCCGGGCCCTCGATGACGGAGACGCAGCCGAAGACGAACACGGCGAGGTAGACCATCCACACTTCGGCGGCGCCGGAGAGCACGACCACGGCGAGCACGGTGGCGGCGAGCGCGTTGGCCAGGGAGGAGGCGAGCAGGATGACGCGCTTGTCGAAGGCGTCGGCGATCTTGCCGCCTTGGAGGCTGAAGAGGAGGTAGGGGCCGAACTGGAGGGCGAGGGAGAGCCCGAGGGCGGTGCCGGAGTCGCCGGTGAGCTCGAGGACGAGCCAGTTGATGGCGGTGGTCTGGAGCCAGAACCCGAGGGTGCCCATCAGCTGCCCGATCGCGAACACGCGATAGGCGGGGAAGGTGAGCGCGCGGAACGTCTCATGCAGCTGGCGAGCAATGACGGGGGACATAACAGTCCCCGATTCTATCTACTTACCGGCCGGCTAGCCAGTGAATATGACGAAGCCCTCCCCGCCGCGAACGCCGGAGACGCCCTCAAGCGATCCGGGAACTCGGCGTCGCATTCCCTCCCGCGCCGCGCACCCCGGAGACGACGGCAAGGCCGGGCGCACTCCGAAGAGCGCGCCCGGCCGATCGAGACTCGCGGCCCCGTCCGCGCCGCCGGACCGCGAGAGCGAGCGATCGCAATCCGCCACAGTCTCGGCATGGCTTTGAACAAGGGGGACCACCGAGGGCCGCATATCCGGAACATCCCGCCGTATCGGCTCGGCGGCCGCCGCTGTACTGCGCTTTCGCCGGCTCCGCCGCGAGCTGCTTCTTCCCGGCTCCGCCGCTGGGCTACTTCTTTCCGGCTCCGCCGAAGAGCACATCGTCCCAGCCGGGGAGCTGGTTGCGCGGCTTCGAGCCGGCCGCGGCCAGCGGCGGGGACTGCACGTCGTCCTCGGCCGCCGAGCGCTTGCCCGGACGCAGCACCGCCAGCGACGGCACCTCCGGCGTCTCGCGCTGCTCCGGCGCGGTCGTGCCCGGCAGGCCCAGCTGCGCGGCGTGCGGCTTGCCGCGCCCGGCCGGCTCGTCGAGCGGGCGCTCGAGCACCTCGCGGAGCCGGTCGCGGCGCAGCGGGTCGGGCCGGGTCGAGTCGTCGTCGCTCAGGCCGTGCATCGGATCGCGCGAGGGACGCACCGGCTCGCCGGGCCTGATGCCCAGGTCGGAGGGCTCGTTCAGCGATTCGGGCACCTGCTTGGGCGCCGGCGTCGAGAGGAACTGCGCCATCTCGTCGTCGGGCGTCACCGTCTGGCGGGCCCGGTCGAGCTTCCAGCGCGCCCGCGCCGTCGTCTTGCCCGAGGACCACGAGGCCTGGACCATCCACGAGCCGTCCTCGGTCCGCCACGCGTCCCACGAGACCGCCTCGGGATCGACACCGTGCGCGCCGAGCTTCACGTCGACCACGTTGGACATGCGCTCGCCGCGCTCCGAAGTGGCCAGACGGGCCCGGCGGGCCGCCTGCGCGAGCATCGCCCGCTCCTGGAGGACCGGGCCGGCGTAGCGCAGCACCCGGTCGACGGCGACCTGTGCGGAGGCGGCGATGTCCTCGGCGCTCTCACCGGCGCGGATGCGGGTCTGGATGTCGCGCGGGGACAGGTTGACGTGCGTGGCGCCGCGCGGCGGCGCGGAGCGGGGACTCGGCTGATTCGCGGCCGGCCGGCCCTCGCCGTCGGCCTTCGTCGGCTTTCCGCCGTCGGGCACGTCGACGGCCGCCGAGACCCGCTCGTCGAGCGGCAGCGCCAGCAGACGCCCCAGCTCGTCGGCGAGCACCAGCGCATGACCGTCCTCTGAGAGGGCTACGAACCGTACCGGCCTCATGCCTTTCCACCCCTCGTCTTCTTCGTCAGCGCCGCATTGCCAGCTCACCCGAGCGTACGCCCAACCCTACCGGCGAACCACAACCACCGGGGGCCGATATTCGCACATGCGACGCTTTCGAGTCGGAGTTACGGATTGTCGCGGAGTCTGTCGCAGAGTACATTGGCGAAGTGTCGCCCGACGGAAGTTCCGGATCTTCGCCCACGCCATCGTCGACGCCTCGTGACGCGTTCGAGCGGGTCAAGCGCTCGCCAGAGCTGCCGGCGCCCGAGGCGGTGCAGATGCGCATGACGCCGATCGCCGCGGGCGGGACACTACTGTGGACGATCGCCTTGGCGCTGACCCAATTGTTCCGGGACGAACTGGCCGATTCGGGGCGCGAATGGTGGGCGGCGTGCGCGCTGTGCGGCGTGGTGCTCGGACTCCTCGGCACGGCCGTCATGGTGGTCATGGACCGCCGCCATTTCTCCTCGCGTCGCGACGGCGGCGCCTCTGAGCCGCCGAGCGAGTGAACCGGCCGCTCCGGACGCAGCGCTCCTCGGAGCCCTCGTCGCCATAGGCGGACGGGGTCAGAGTTCTTCCGAGCCCTCATCGTCATAGATGGTCTCGGACTGGGCCACGCCCTGCGGCGTGGTGTCGACGAATTCGGCGATCTGGGAGTGGGCGCCGCAGCCGTGGTCGGCCGAGACGACCCTGCCGTCCTCCGAGGAGTACAGGTTCGCGCACGCGCCGAAGGCCACCCGCATCGAGCCCGCCAGCGGCAGGTAGAAGCCGCAGGTGCCGCAGCGGGCGGGCACGGGGGCGGCCTCGCTGATCGGGGCGCCCGGGCCGCGGTCGCCGTCGTACCAGCGCTGCGCGGTCTCCATGCGCCCTTCGCGGTTCATCACGCGCTCGCGTCCGAGGCCCAGCTCGAAGGCGATGTCCTCGACGGCGTCGTCCTCGGAGTAGAGGTAGGCGGGCATGAGGCGGTCGTCGTCCTCGCCGGTCGGCAGGACCTCGCCGGTGCCGACCTCGCCGGCCTCGAGCCGCTCGACCCACGGCACCCACGCGGGGGCGCGGAGCGCGTCCGGGCCGGGCAGCAGCGCGGTCTCGGAGACCGTGGCGGCCCTGGCGCGGGGGGCGCGGGTGACCACGACGGCCCAGCGCCAGCCGCGGTAGCCGGACAGCGTGCAGTCGAAGTAGTGGGTGACGACCCGCTCGGCCTCGGCCTCGACGGCCAGGTGCTCGCCGACGGCGTCGCCGGCCTCCTCGGCGGCCTCTCTGGCGAGCTCGACGGCGTCGGCGCACACGCGGTCGAGACGCGGTTTGCGGGTGCGGGTCTTCGCGGCTGCGGTGGCGGTTGAGCTCTCAGGCACGTCTTCAAGGATAGGCCAAGGCGGCGGCCCGCCCGCCGGACGGGGCCCGGTACGCCGTCCTTTCTCACACGTCTCGGGGGCCCGGGCCGCGATGCGGACCCGGTACGTTTGACCTCATGCGAATGCTCGTCGTGTGCGCGGTCAGCGAGGAGGCCGAGGCCATCGAGGCCGGCCGCACGGTCCGCCATGAACTGGACGTCCTCGTGGCCGGTGTCGGCCCCGCCGCCGCGGCGGCGGCCACCGCGCGGGCCATCGCCGAGAACGGCCAGATGGGCCGCGCCTACGACGTGGTCGTCAACGCGGGCATCTGCGGGGCCTTCAAGGGCCGCGCCAAGATCGGCGACGTCCTCATCGCCACCGACGCCGTCGCCGCCGAGCTCGGCGTGGCGCTCCCGTGGCGGTTCCAGCCGATCGACGAGCTCGGCTTCGGCACCAACCGGATCGGCTGCAACACGGTCCTGACCGTGGCCGTCGAGGGGGTCCGCGGGGAGATCCTCACGCTCGCCTCGATCACCGGCTCGGACGGCCTGGCCGCGAACCTCGCCCACCGCTATCCCGAGGCGGTCGGGGAGGCCATGGAGGGCTTCGGCGTCGCCACCGCCGCCCAGCAGGCCGGGCTGCCGTTCGCCGAGATCCGCACCGTCTCCAACTTCGTCGGCGAGCGCGACGTCGAGCTGTGGGACTGGGCCGCGGCGCTCAAGGCGCTGACCGGCGCGATCAGGGAGCTGTGAGGCCGTGAGCGAGATCCACCTGGCGCATTCCCCGTGCCCCAACGACACGTTCATCTACCACGCTTGGGCGGCCGGGCTCCTCGACGGAGCGCCGCCGGTGCGCTTGACGTTCGCCGACATCGACGTCACCAACACCGCTTGCGCGAACGGCGAGTTCGACGTCGCGAAGGTCTCCTACGCGGCGCTGCCGTACCTGGGCGAGGAGTGGCGGCTGCTGCCGGCCGGCGGCGCGCTCGGACGCGGATGCGGGCCGCTGGTGCTCACGAACGGCCGGTCCGATCTGAGCGGCGCGACGGTCGCCGTCCCGTCGGACCGCAGCACCGCCTTCCTGCTGTTCAAGCTGTGGATGGACGAGCTGGGCGGCGAGGACGTCAAGGTCGAGGTCGTGCCGTTCGACCGGATCATGCCCGCGGTGCGGTCGGGCCGCTTCGACGCGGGCCTGGTCATCCACGAGGCCCGGTTCACCTACCGCGAGTACGGGCTCCAGTGCCTCGCCGACCTCGGCGAGTGGTGGGAGGCCTCGACGGGGGCGCCGATCCCGCTCGGCGCGATCGTCGCCAAGGCCGGGCTCGACGGCGAGGCGATCACCGAGACCATCCGGGCCTCGCTGGACTACGCCTGGGCCGCTCCGGAGGCGAGCCGCGACTACATCGCCGAGCACGCGCAGGAGATGTCCGAGGCGGTGTGCCGCCAGCACATCGACTTGTACGTCAACGAGTTCTCGCGCGATCTGGGCGCGGAGGGCCGGGCGGCGGTCGAGCGGCTGCTGGGGGGAGCGGCGGCGCTCGGGCTCGTCCCCGAGACGCGGATCGCGGGCCTGTAGCCGCGGGCCGGCGCCAGGTCTCCCGCGTGAGAATTCCTATGGGGATGGTGTTCCCGGGGCGGCGGAGGCGAGGCGCCGGGGCGCGGGCAGTCGCCCGGATGGTTGACTCCCCCGGCTTCGGCCACGCTAGAGTTGACGGACTTGTCAGTACCACCCAGACGAGAATTTCGAGGTTGAGCCGTGCCTAGTGGCCGAGTGAAGTGGTTCGACGCCGACAAGGGGTTCGGCTTCGTCTCCCGCGACGACGGCGGCAAGGACGTGTTCGTCCACCGCGACGCCCTGCCAGAGGGCGCCGAAGAACTCGTCAAGGGCCAGAAGGTCGAGTACAGCATCATCGACACCCGCCGCGGCGTGCAGGCGATGGGCGTCCACGTGCTCGCCGCGCCGCAGACCGGCACGGCCGCACCGGCCGCCGAGAAGCCCAAGCGCTCGCCCGAGGAGCTCAACAGCCTCTTGCAGGACATGATCGGCGTGCTGGAGCAGCAGATCATGCCGCCGCTCTCGCGCGGGCGGCGCCCCGACCGCAAGACCGGGGCGAAGATCGCCGAGATGCTCCGCGCCGTCGCCGACGATCTGGGCTGAGGCCGCCGGGCGGGAGATCGGCGCCGCGAGGCGGACGCGAATGCGTCTCATCGCGGGGTTCGCCGTCCGCCGGACGGCGCGGCGCGACGTAGTCTCGTGAGGTGACCTCCCAGCCCGACCAGGTCGACGCGCTGCTCGACCGGCTCTCTTCGCTCCCTTCGCTGCTGGTCGCCTTCTCCGGCGGCGCCGACTCGGCGTTCCTGCTGGCCGCCGCCGTCCGCGCGCTCGGCCCCGAGCGGGTCGAGGCCGCCACCGCCGTCTCGCCGTCGCTGCCGGGCAGTGAACTCGAGCACGCCCGCGGCTTCGCGGCCGGGCTGGGCGTCGCCCACCACGCGCCGGCCACCGACGAGCTCGCGCGCGAAGGCTACCGGCAGAACGCGGGGGACCGCTGCTTCTTCTGCAAGACCGAGCTGATGAGCGTCCTGGCGCCGCTGGCGGAGCGGCGCCGGATCGCGGCGGTCGCCACCGGCACGAACGCCGACGACGTCGTGGCCGGGTTCCGGCCCGGCATCCGCGCCGCGGCCGCGGCCGGGGCGATCACGCCGCTGGCCGACGCCGGGCTGGGCAAGGAGCGGATCAGGGCGGTCTCGCGGGAGTGGGGCCTGTCGACGTGGGACAAGCCGGCCGCGGCGTGCCTGTCGAGCCGGATCGCCTACGGCGTCGAGGTCACCGCCTCGGGACTGGAGCGCGTGGCCGCCGCGGAGGCGGCGCTGCGCGGCGCGCTGCGGACGGCGGGCATCCGGGTGCGGAACCTGCGGGTGCGGGACCTGGGCGACGACACGGCGAAGGTCGAGATCGACTCGGAACTGGTGGCGGCCGTGGCGGCGCGGAAGGACGTGCTCGCCGCCGTCGAGGGCTTCGCGGAGGTGCGGCTCGACGAGCGTGGATTCCGCTCGGGCGCGATGAACGAGCTGCTGCCGGACCCGGAGCGGTACCGCTGAGGCGGGCCCGATGCCGCCGCGAAGGCGGCGGTCGAAACGGGGGCGCGGACGGCGCTGGGTTGCGGGCGCGGTGCAGACTCGGGACCGTCGTTGAAAGGTCCCGGTGGGACGGGGCAGCGGTGATCGTCAGTGGAGGATGAGTCCGAAGCGACCGTCCCACCGGGTCCATAACCCCTCGGGAACCCCTCATTCCCCGAGGCTTTCACCGTGGGACACGAGACTGTGCGGGCCCTGAACCATTCCTGTCAATTCCCTGACATAGGTGTATTTGCCGCATAACGGTTCGCAATCGACTTCCTTACGGTTTCCGGGACGAATACTCCCCAATCGACAGACGTTTTGCTCTGATTCGGACTGATTCGCGCCGCTGACGCGGCGAGCGGCCCGGGAAGACCACCGGGCGGCGGAAACTCCGGACTGGACTGCGAACGCCGCCGAGGCGAGCGTGTAGAACGGTCCTGTGGATCTGTCAGGCTGCTCGAACGCGTACGAGCCGGGTTGCTCCACCGGCTGCGGCGCCCCGCTGGAGGCCGCCTGCAATCCCGGCGGCCCCTGCAACACCTGCTCCCGGGCCTGCGGCGGCGCCTCCGAGCCCGCTCCGGGCGCGATCGCCGCCGTCTTCGGCTTCGCCCGGCTCACCCCAGAGCGCCTCGAACGGGCCCGGCGGAGCCACCGCCCGCTCCCCCGGCGGCTCGGCCTGCGCGCCATCGCCGCCTACCGGAGGCTGCTCTCCCCGCGGGTGTCGGTGCAGTGCAGGTTCGTCCCGTCCTGCTCGGGCTACGGCTACCGGGCCGTCAGCCGCTACGGGCTGTGGACGGGCGGGCGCCTCGCCGCGGCGCGCGTGCTCCGCTGCCGCCCCGGAGTGACGCCAGGCACGCATGATCCGGTGCCCGGGCCGGGAGGCCCCCGATAAACTCCTGACCATGACCGACGTGAAGCAGACCGGCAAGCAGGCCAACCAGGATGTCAAGACCCGCGCCCGGGCGGTGAAGCCCGGCCATGTGGAGGTCGGCGAGTTCACCTCCGGCACCATCGGCGCCTCGGCGCCGTTCGGCCGGTCGGACTTCCCGCTGCCGATCGGGTCGATCCACTACGAGCACCCCGAGTCGATTCCGCAGCGCATCCTCGAGGACGAGCGCCACTGAGGCACAGCGACTTTGCAACGCGTTGCCGAAGTCTTGTAAGAAAATTTCATAGGTGGTATGTTCTTGCGCACACGGAGTGTCGCGCGCTTTCGGCGCTGCCCGCGAACCGCCGACCGGCTCCGTGCCCCCGTTCGACCCCGGAGGAAGAAACGCAATGCGGCGTACCACCCGATACGCGGCGGGGGTGCTGGTCTCGGCACTGGCACTCTCCGCCTGCACCGCCCCCGACGACCCGCCCGAGGACGAGCCGTCCTGGGAGGACGAGCCCACCGACTCCCAGCTCGCGGCCCACGCCGCCGTCCCCGACGATGCGGCCGAGCAGTTCTACTTCGTCCTGACCGACCGCTTCGCCGACGGCGACGCGTCCAACAACACCGGCGGCATCACCGGTGAGGCGCTCGACCACGGCTTCGACCCCACGCAGCGGCAGTTCTACCAGGGCGGCGACCTCGCGGGCGTGGAGCAGAACCTCGACTACATCGAGGGCCTGGGCACCACCGCGATCTGGCTGACCCCCGTCGTGGTCAACCAGCCCGTGCAGGTCTCCGACACCTGGACCGGCGCCGGCTACCACGGCTACTGGGGCACCGACTTCACCGCCGTCGACCCGCACCTGGGCGACGACGAGGCGCTCCAGAGCCTCATCGGCGCCGCCCACGAGCGCGGCATCAAGATCTACCTCGACATCGTCGTCAACCACACCGCCGACGTCATCGGGTACGCCGAGGACGGCGACGCGTACGTATCCAAAGAGGACCAGCCGTACCTCGACGCCGAAGGGCGGCCCTTCGACGACTCGAACTACGCCGCCTCCGATCAGTTCCCCGAGCTCGGAGCGGAGACGTTCCCGTACACGCCCGTCCTCGCCGAGGGCGAGGAGCAGGCCAGGAAGCCCGACTGGCTGAACGACCCGGCGATGTACCACAACCGCGGCGAGTCCACCTTCGCCGGCGAGTCCTCCGAGTACGGCGACTTCGCCGGGCTCGACGACCTGTGGACCGAGCGGCCCGAGGTCGTCCGGGGCTGGACCGAGGTCTACGCCGACTGGATCACCGAGGCCGGCGTCGACGGCTTCCGCATCGACACCGCCAAGCACGTGAACATGGAGTTCTGGCCGCAGTTCATGGCGGGCATCCGCGAGGCCGCCGACGCGCGCGGGATCGACTTCTTCACCTTCGGCGAGGTCTCCTCCGGCGACGCGAACCTGACGAGCGAGTACGTGCGCCAGGGCCGGCTCGACGCCGTGCTCGACTTCGGCTTCAACGGCGCCGCGACCGGATTCGTCACCGGCTCGGCCGGAGCCGAGGGGCTCGCCGCCGTCTACGCGTCCGACCCGCTGTTCAACTCCCCGGGCACCGACGCGCTCACCATGCCGACGTTCGTGTCCAACCACGACTCGGGCCGCGTCGGCACCGCCATCACCGCGGGCACCGACGAGGCCACCTGGCTCGACCGGGCGATCCTGGCCGAGGAGCTCATGTTCCTCACCCGCGGCCAGCCGGTCGTCTACTACGGCGACGAGCAGGGCTTCACCGGCTCGGGCCGGGACGACTACTCGCGGCAGTCCCTGTTCGCCTCCCAGGTCCCCGACTACCTCGACGACGAGCTCATCGGCACCGACGCCACGCACGCCGAGGACAACTACGACACCGAGCACCCGATCTACCGGGCGATCGCCGAGCTCGGGCAGCTGCGAAAGGACCACCCGGCGCTCAGCGACGGCGTCCAGCTCACGCGCTCGAGCGCGAACGGCGTGTTCGCCTTCTCCCGCATCCACTCCGAGGAGGGCGTGGAGTACCTGGTGGCGGTCTCGAACTCCGAGACCGAGCAGACCGTCGAGGTCGAGACCTATTCGGACGCCTTCACCTCCGTGTACGGGGACGGCTCGATCACGGCCGCGGACGGCGCCGCGTCCATCACCGTCCCGCCGCTGTCGGCGGTGGTCTTCCGCGCCGACGACGCGATCGGCACCGGGGACGGGCCGGCCGTGACCGTCGAGGTCGCCGCGGAGTCGGCCACCACCGCGCACGTCACCGCCGAGGTGAGCGGCGACCCGCTCGCGCGCGTCGCCTTCGCCGCCTCCGTCGACGGCGGCGAATGGGCCTACATCGGCGCCTCGCCCGGACCGGACCACCGGATCGCCCTCGACCTCAAGGGCCTGAGCGGGAACGCGAGCGTCGAGTTCAAGGCCGTCGCCCTCGACCGGGAGGGCCGCACCGCCTCCGGCAAGGCGAGCACCACTGTGGCCACTCCCGACTCCGGGAGCGACTCGCCGCTGTGGGCCAACGTCCACTACGACGGCGACCCCGGGCAGTGGGGCCTGTACGTGTGGGGCGACGTCGCCGAGGAGTCGAGCACCGTGTGGCCCGACGGGAACGCGTTCAGCGGTGAGACCTCCTACGGCGGCTTCGCGCCACTCAAGCTGGCCGAGGACGCCGACGAGGTCGGCTACATCGTCGTCGACGGGGAGGGGAACAAGGACTTCGACGGCGACCGGACCTTCGACCCGAGCGTGAACTCCGAGATCTGGCTGAGCGCCGGATCCGGCGAGGTCGCGCACTCCCTGGCCGAGGCGAGAGGGCACGTCACCGTCCACGCTCCCGCGGGTGACACCGACTGGGGGCTGCACCTGTGGGGCGAGGCGCTCGCCGACGGCGTCGCCACCGACTGGGAGGCACCGAGACCGCCCGACGGGACCGACGAGTGGGGCCGGTACTGGCAGGTGCCGGTCGACGACGTCGACGCCGAGATGGGCTTCGTCGTCCACTCGGGAGAGACGAGGCTGCACGAGTCCGACGTCGTGCTCACGCCCTCGTCGCTCGGCGAGACGTGGGTGACCGCCGCGGGCGCCCACGACAGCCGGGCCGCCGCCGACGGCAAGGCCGTCATCCACTACCAGCGCCCCGAGGGCGACACCGACGGCTGGGTGCTGCACACCTGGGAGGGCGCGTCGGACCCGACCGACTGGAACGCCGGACTCGAACCGGTCGGCGCCGACCGCTTCGGGCTCGTGTACGAGGTGGACCTGGCCGAGGGCGCCGAGGCGCTGTCCTACATCCTCCACCGCGGCGAGGAGAAGGACCTCCCGAGCGACCAGCGGCTCGTGTTCGCCGAGCACGGCAACGAAGTGTGGATCACCGCCGCCACCGAGGGCTACGTGCGCCCGGCGGGAGCGGCGGCCTCCCGGAGCCAGGACCTCGACCTGGGAAGCGAGCGCGCGATCTGGCTCGACGAGGACACGGTCGCCATGGACGTCGAGGACACCGACGGCAAGGTCTTCGAGCTGCTCGCCAGTGACGACGGCTCCATCGCCGTCGAGGACGGCGCCCTGACCGGGAACTTCGAGACGATCCCGCTGACGCCCGCGGGCGGCCTGACCGAAGCGCAGCGCCGAGCGAACCCGCAGTACTGGGACTACCGGGCCTTCACCGTCGACGCCGACGTGAAGGAGGCGCTGCGCGGGCAGCTCGTCGCGGTCGAACGCGACCACACCGGGTACGCCTGGTACGCCACGGGCGTGCAGACCGCCGGGGCGCTCGACGCGGTCTACGCCGAAGCGCTCGACGCCGAGCTCGGCCTGACGTGGCAGGGGAACAAGCCGACCGTCTCGGTGTGGGCGCCGACGGCCCGCTCGGTCCAGTTGGAGCTGTTCGACACCCCCGGCGCCGAGCCGACGCCGCACGAGATGTCCTTCGACGAGGACACCGGCGTGTGGTCGGTCAAGGGCAAGCAGAGCTGGGACAGGAAGTACTACCGCTTCGCCGTCGAGGTGTGGCATCCGGCCACGCAGCGGATCGAGTCCTACTCGGTCACCGACCCGTACTCGGTGTCCTTGGCGGCGAACTCCACCCACAGCCAGATCGTCGACCTCGACGACGAGGACCTGAAACCCGAGGGCTGGGACGAGCTGTCCAAGCCCGAGGCGGTTGAGCCGTCCGAGGCGCAGGTGTGGGAGGTGCACGTCCGCGACTTCTCGATCGCCGACGAGTCGGTCCCCGAGGAGCTGCGCGGCACGTACGCGGCGTTCACCGAGACCGATTCGGTCGCGGTGCGGCACCTCGCGGAGCTGGCCGACGCCGGTCTGACCCACGTGCACCTGCTGCCGACCTTCGACATCGCGACGATCCCCGAGACCGGTCAGGCCGAACCGGCCTGCGACCTGGGCTCCTTCGCACCGGACTCGCCCGATCAGCAGGCCTGCGTCGGCGAGGCCCGCGCCGAGGACGGCTACAACTGGGGCTACGACCCGTACCACTTCAACGCTCCAGAAGGGTCATACGCGACCGAGCCCGACGGGGCGCGGCGAATCCTGGAGTACCGGCAGATGGTCGCCGCGCTCAACGGGCTCGGGCTGCGGGTGGTCAACGACGTGGTCTACAACCACACCTCGGCCTCCGGCGTCGACGAGCGGTCCGTGCTGGACCGGATCGTGCCCGGCTACTACCACCGGCTCGACCCGAACGGCGAGGTCTACACCTCGACGTGCTGCCAGAACACCGCGCCCGAGCACGCGATGTTCGGCAAGTTCGTCGTGGAGTCGGCCGCGCTGTGGGCCGAGGCGTACAAGGTCGACGGCTTCCGCTTCGACCTGATGGGCCACCACCCGAAGGACAACATCCTGGCCGTCCGCGAGGCGCTCGACGCGATCGACCCGGACATCATGATGTACGGCGAGGGCTGGGACTTCGGCGAGGTCGCCGGGGACGCCCTGTTCGAGCAGGCGACACAGGCGAACATGGCGGGCACCGGCGTCGGGACGTTCAACGACCGGATGCGCGACGCCGTGCGCGGCGGCGGCCCCTTCGACGAGGACCCGCGGGTCCAGGGCTTCGGCTCGGGGCTGTGGAGCGGGGACAACGGCTCGGGCGCGAGCGGCTCGGAGGACGAGCAGCTGGCCGCGCTGCTGCACGCCGGGGACCTGACGAAGCTGGGCCTGGCGGGCAACCTCGCGGACTACACCTTCGTCGCCTCGAACGGGCGGCTCGTCTCGGGCGCCGAGCTCGACTACAACGGCGCGGGCGCCGGGTACACGGCCGAGCCGGGCGAGGCGGTGAACTACGTCGACGCGCACGACAACGAGATCCTGTTCGACGCCCTCGCCTACAAGCTCGACGGCGGCGTCGACGGCACCGACCGGGCCCGGATGCAGGTGCTGAGCCTGGCGACGGCGGTGCTGAGCCAGGGGACCGGCTTCGTCACGGCCGGCTCGGAGCTGCTGCGCTCGAAGTCGCTGGACCGGGACTCGTACGACTCGGGCGACTGGTTCAACGCGATCCGCTGGGACTGCGAGGGCACCGAGCCGTTCGGGCCGTCGAGCAACGGCTTCGGCACCGGGCTGCCGCCGGCGTGGACGAGCGAGGACAAGTGGCCGTTCGCAGAGGAGGCCCTGGCGCAGGTGGAGCAGCCGACGTGCGAGGACATCGAGCTGGCGGGCGCGCGGTACGCGGAGCTGCTGCGGATCGCGTCCTCGACCTCGGCGTTCAGCCTCGGCGACGCCGAGGAGGTGGCCGAGCGGGTCTCGTTCCCGCTCTCGGGCGAGGGCGAGACGCCCGGCGTCATCACGATGACGATCGACATGGACGGCACCGGCGACGCGTTCGAGCAGGTCACGGTGGTCTTCAACGCCACGCCGGAGGCGGTCGGCCAGACCGTGGAGGACCTGGCCGGGACGGGCGCCGAGCTGCACCCGGTGCTGACCGACTCGGCCGACGAGGCGTTCGCCGACGCCGCCTTCGACGACGCGACGGGGACGTTCACGGTCCCGGGCAGGACGGTGGCGGTGTTCGTCAGCTGAGGGGCCGCGGCGGTGCCGCCGAGTGGCGGCCCGAATCTGCTCGGTAGCTAACGATTCGGGCCTTGACAGGCCAGGAATACTGAGGGGTACTTTTGGATCCCTGAAACCGGGGCGGGCGGTCGGCGTCCGTCCCGGTTTGTCGTCCCTCACCCGGAGCGCGGCTCATGGCCGCGGCACCGGCGGCTGCGTCCGTGGGGAAACCCGGATACGATTCGGATATGACATACCCCCCGCAAGGCCAGCCGGGCGACCCGTACGGGCAGCCCCAGCCGAACAGCCAGCCGCCCGCCGACGGCTACGCGCCCGGTCAGGTCGGCCCGGGCTACGGTGCTCCCCAGCCGCAGTACACGCAGCCGGACGCGGGCCAGGGCGCATACCCCCCTCCCCCGCCGCCCGGATACGGGCCGCCGCCGGGCCAGCCCGACGCCTACGGGCAGTACGGGCCGCCGCCGGTGCAGGCGAGCAGCAGGGGCGGGGCCGGCACGGCCGTGCTCATCGTCGTGGTCCTCATCCTCATGGTCGGCGGCGGCGTCGCCGGCTACCTGCTCCTGGGCGGCGACGACAACGAGGGCACCACGACCGCGGGCGATGAGAGCACCAGCGAGCCCGCCGAGGAGAGCCCCGAAGGGGACGGCGAGTCGCCCGACGGCGGCGGCGGCGAGGAGGACGACGGCGAGGCGCCCGCGCCCGACGGCGACTCCCTGATCGTGGAGTCCCTGGGCGCGGTCACGCCCGCGCCCGGCGAGCCGTGGGCGTACTTCGAGGGCCCCGGCGTGCCCGGCGACATCAGCGACGACGCGAGCTCCCACTACATCCAGCACGAAGCCAACTGGATCTCGTACCTGGAGGTCGGCCTGGCCACCAACCTGTACGCCCCGTACGACCCCGCCGACCTCCAGGGCAGCGCCATCGCGGCGCTCGACACCTGGACCCACAGCGACGCGTTCGCGAGCACGGAGGGCTTCCAGGTGTCCGATCCGACGGTCACCGATGTCGAGGTCGACGGGCTTCCCGGGGTGATGGCGGAGGCGACCGTGTCGTGGACGTCGAGCGACAGCACGACGGACCTGTACGAGGACGTCACGGTCGTGCTGGTCGACGTCGACGGCGTCAACGGCTTCATCGGGCTGGCGAGCGTCCCCGAGTCCGGCACCGACGCCAGGCAGGCGGCCGTGGACGCGCTGCTGGCGACGACGTTCGGGAGCGAGACCGCTTAGCCGCCGCTCGGGCCCGCACTGACGCGCGAGGCGTCCTCCCCGCATCGCGGGCCGACGCCTCGCGGTCCTCGGCTTCGCCGTGGCGTCTCGCCGCCCTCGCCGGATGCTTCGATTCATGAAGTCTTCGGACATTTCGGAGCGGTTCGGATAGCGTCCCCCACATGGTGGAGAGGCCGTGCGAAGGTTTGACGGGCCGGATGGCGCCCGAGCGGGCGCGGGCGGTGGCCGAGGCCCATCCGTTGCGCTGGCGGGCGCTGGAACGGCATCCGGTGGCGATCGCGGTGCTGGTGGTCGTCGCGATGATGGCCGCATTGCAGCTCGAACGCGTGTACACCGGGTCGAGCGCCTACGGGGAGCTGCTCTACGGCGCGGGCCTGCGGGCGGCGCTGTGCGCGGTGCTGGTGTGGCTGGTGGCCGGATCGGGCCTGCTCGACGCGATCGGACTGACCAGCCGACCGGTGTGGCGGTCGATGTGGTTGTGGTGGCTGCCGCTCGTCCTGTTGCCCGTGATCGTGGCCGCCCATCCGAGCCCCGCGGGCGCCGCCGACGCCGGGTGGCTGGGGCTGGCGGCGGTCAACGTGTTCTTCGTCGGGTTCCTCGAAGAACTCGTGGTCCGCGGTGTGGTGCTGTTCTTGCTGGTGTACGCCTGGCGTGAGCGTGAGCATGGCGTCGTGTCCGCCGTGCTGGCCTCCTCGGCCCTGTTCGGCCTCGCCCACATCGTCAACTCGCTCGGAAGCAGCGCCCCGTGGAGCGACACCCTGCCGCAGATCGTCTACGCCTTCCTGATCGGGGTGGGCCTGTCCGCGCTGGTCCTCCGCACCAACACGCTCTGGATCGGCATCCTGTGGCACGCGGCTTTCGACTTCGTCGACACCGGCCTGTCCGGCCCGCCCGCCGCGGCCGACACGCAGGCGGAGGCCGCCGCGACCGTGGAATCGGCTGTGGGGTCGATCGCGCTGTTCGTCGTCCTGCTCGTCTACGGGCTCGTCCTCGTGCGCCGCCGCGAACCCGCCGCCGAACCCGTGCCATCGGATCGACAGGCGGTCGCCTAGCCTGACCGCCGTGTTCCCGGTGTCGCCGCCGGCGCGCGGCCGCGTCAGTCGCTGGTGCGGATCTGCTCCAGGTAGGTCAGGGGCTCCTCGCGGAAGACCATGAGCTCGCGCAGCGCCTCCTTCTGGGCGGTGGTGATCGCGACGTCCTCCTCGGAGAGGGCGCCGACGAGCGTCGGGATCGCGTCGGCCCAGGCCCCTGCCCTGCCGTGGACAAGGATCATCTCGCGGTACCTCGGGCCGATCCTCGGCGCGAGCTCGTCGGTGATGCGGCTGCTGAGCCGGTAGAAATCGTTGACTTCCATGCTGCTTCCCATGATCGGGGCCGCTACCTCGGCGGCGGGGGCGGGTTGGTGGTGACTCCTTCGCCGCTGACCGGGTGGCCGCCGGAGATGCTGCCGTCCTTGTCGAGCGTAACAACGCAGGTGATGCCGTCGCGGGTGCCGGTGACCACCCAGCCGTCGCCGTGCGGGCGGGCCTGCGGCGGGCCGTCCGGGTTCGTGGCGATGCTCTTGAACCAGGCCTCGACCTGCTGCTTGGTGGTGCCGGGCGGGAACTTCGTCTTGCCGGGCTCGGTGGAGGTGGGCTTGTGGTCGCCGTTGCCGCGGCCGTCGCCGTCCCAGACCTTGTCCATCGTCCCGTCGCCCATCTCACCGAAGCGCGTCATGTCGTATCTCGCGTCTTCGTAGGCCGGGTCGTCCCAGGGGTTCTTCGGCTTGTTGCCTCCGTTTCCGGGGTCGGACGGGTTGCTCCCGCCGCCCGCCTCGCCCTGGTCGAACGCGGCCCGCGTCGCCTCGACGCCGGACGTGACGCCTTTGGGATGCGGCCGGACGCGGGGCGGGCCGGGTCTGGGGCCGGGTTTGGGCCCGGGGGTCTTGTCGAGCGCCAGGGCGATCGCGACCACGACGATGAGCTTGAAGAGCGCGCGCATGAGGACCTAACTGCCGAGGAGCTGCTGGAGGGCCTGGAGGCTCGTGACGAGGGCGATCACGAGCTCGATCACCGTCGCGACGACCTGCGCGATCATGCCCGCGGCCTGCGCGGCCACGGCCGGGATGCCGACGCCGGTCGCGCAGAGTCCCAGCCACACCGGCAGGCGGATGAGCAGGGTCGCCACGAGCTGCGCGATGATGTCGCGCACGAGTTCGCGGGTGAGGGTCACCAGGGTCCCGGCGCCGGTGGTGGCGGCGCTCATCGCCGCGCACAGCTGGGCCAGGCCGCCGGTGCCCTCCACGTTGTTGCCCATGTTGGCCTTGTAGGCGTCGGCCGCATCGTCCTTCCAGCCGGTGATGTCCGCGTCGATGAACCCGCTCAGTTCGTCTTTGACGGCCATCAGCTCGTTCGCCATGTTGGTCCACGTCTGGGCGTGCGCGGTGAGGACGTCGGCGTCGCCGGTGAGGTCGTCGAGGAGTTCGCGCAGCGGCTCGATCAGCTCGATGAGCCAGGACACGCCGGTGGAGACGATGGCGCCGAGCGGGTCGAGGAACCCGACGGCGCTCATCGCGGTCGAGAGGCCGGCGAGCGAGGCGTCCACCCACGACTCGGACTTGATCGCGGCCACGACGTCGGCGATATCCTCGCCGATCCCCGCGCCCTTCCAGAAGTGGTGCGAGTCCTCGACGTCCGCGACCAGGGGGTTGTCGCCCATCTACATCTCCTCGAAGAGCTTGTCGAGATCGCCCGCGGCGGTCGTGTCGGACTCCTCGTAGGTGTCGGCGCATTCCCTGAGCGTGTCGACGTGGGTGCCGAGGTTGTGCGCGGCCTTGTCGAACAGGGGCTCGATCATGGTGTGCTTCTCCTCCAGGATCCCGGCCATCCACTCGCACAGGGGCCCGAAGGCGTCGGGGGCGGCGGTGATCTCCGCGGAGGCCGCCTTGACGGTCTCGTAGCGCTGGATGAGACTTTCGACGTGCCCCGCGTGGGTGCGCAGCTCCTCGGGGTCGACCTCGATGCCGCCGCTCACGGTCGGCCTTCCGCAGGGGGGCCGAGCCGTTCCCGGAGGCTCTGGGCCACGGCCCTGCCGGTCTCGGAGTCCGCGCCGACGGTGCCCGCGATGATCTCCTGGGTCTGGTCCGCGATCCGCCGCTTGGCCTCGGCCAGGGCCTCCATGAGCGCCCGGGAGACGGCTTCGGGGACGGCGCGCTGGATGCGCGCGGAGAACTCGGCTTCGAGCAGGCCGCCGCCGGAGTCCACTGTGACCGTGGCGAGCCCGTTCGAGTCGCTCGCGGTCGCCGTCAGCGCCTGCATCCGGGACGCCATCTCCTGGGTCGCGGCGGCCGTCCGCTCGTAGGCGGCCCGGCGCTCTTCGAGTCTGGCGACGGCGTCATCGGCACCGAGCACACGTCTGTCCATGGTGTATCACTCCTTGCATCGCCGACGATCGGGGGCCGGTGCCCACACGGATACGAGAATACTTCTCATTTGCACCTATGCGGTTGCGAGCCTTGCCACACGGCAAGAGACGACTCGGCGGTGCCGAAGACGTCACGGGCCACGGAGCCCGAGCCGCGCGTCAGCCGTCCTCGGCCCCGGCGTCGAGTTTGCGCTGGACCTGGTCGGCGTACACGGCGTTCCCGTAGGCCCGATAGAGACGCAGGGCCTTCTCCCACTCGGCTCGGGCCGCGGCCGGCTCGCCCATGGCGAGACGCGTGTCGCCGACGTGCTCGGCGACGTAGGCCAAGCCGGCCTCCATGCCGTGCTCACCGAACAGGCGCCAGGCGTCGCCGTAGCACCGCAGCGCGTCCTCGAACCGGCCCTCCCGGTGAGCGACGTAGCCGAACCCGAGCGAGGCGGTCGCCACGCCGACGGCGCTGTCGATGTCCCGTGAGGCGGACAGCAGCTGCTGGAAACACGTCCGCGCCCGGTCGAGATCGCCGATCTGGGCGCTGTGCCAGCCGATCACGTACACCGACCGTGTCTCCCCCGCCCTGTCTTCGGCCTCGTGGAAGCACTCGGCGGCGCGCGTGGCGTAGTCGATCGCTTCCCTGTCCAGCCCGTTGCGGCCCGAGTAGATCGACAGCGCGTGGAACACGAAGCCCTTCGCCCTGGGCATCGTGTGCTCTTCGGCCAGGGCCATCGCGTGGTCGAGCCGGGCCATGGCGGCGTCGCGGTCATCGAGGTAGAACAGGCCCGCTGAGAGGTACCCGAGCGAGACGATCTCGGCGAACACGTCGCGGCTCCGCCTGGCGGCGGCGAGCGCCGCCGCCTGGCAGTCGATCATGTCCTGCGGGCGATGCTGCACCATGGTGTACTCGGCCAGGCACCATGCGAGCTGCCAGATGTGCCTGTCGAGCGCTGGGTCGACCTCGAACCGCACGAGTGCCATCAGCACCGGGTACTCGGCCGCCAGCCAGTTGCGGGCCGTCCGCAGATCGCGGATCGGTTCGGGCGCCACCTCCGGGAGCGGCTCGTCGAGGTCGAGCTGGTCCCTGAAGGACGCCAAGTGCATGTCGGCGCGATCGGCGGTGTGGAGATAGTGCTTCAGCATCCGCCGGACGGCCTGTGAACGCTCGGCCGCGTCGGCCTCGGCCTCCAGGCGTTCGGCGGCGAAGGCGCGCAGCAGGTCGTGCGTGGTGAACCGGCCCGGCTTGTGCTCGTGGACGAGCTGCACGGTGGCGAGTTCACGCAGGGCCTCCTCGGCCTGCCTGGGGTCGAGGGCGGCGAGGCTGGCCATGGCCGCTGCGGTGATGTCGGGGCCGGGGTGGAGCCCGAGCAGGCGGAACGCCTTCCTCGCGCGCGAGCCGAGTTCCTGGTAGGAGCAGGAGAACACGGTCCTGGGGTCGGAGGTCGGGTCGTCGGCGGAGAGGACCCTGAGGACGTTCCCGGTCGATTCGAGCCGGTCGGCGAGCGAGGAGAGCGGCAGGCGGGGGTTCGCCGCGGCCCAGGCCCCGACCAGGCACAGCGCGAGCGGCAGGCCGGCGCAGATCGCGATGATCCGCCTCGCGGCCCTGGTCTCGGCGAGGTCGTCGGCGACGAAGCGGCGCAGGACCGCCGTCGACTCCTCGTGGGTGAGGACGTCGAGCGGGACCGGGGTGGCGCCGTCCAGGCCGATCAGGCCCATGAGCGGGTTGCGGCTGGTGACGACGGTGAAGCTGCCCGCGGAGGCGGGCAGGAGCGGCCGGACCTGCTGGGCGTCGCGCACGTTGTCCAGCACGACGAGGACGCGGCGCCCGGCCAGGATGGTGCGGTAGAGGTCGGCCTGCTCCTCGATGTCGCCGGGGAGCTGGTGCTGGTCGACGCCGAGGCGGCGCAGGGCTTTGCCGAGTGCCGGGCCCGGCCCGGTCTCGGGCGCCACCGGGTCGAATCCGCGCAGGTCGAAGTAGAAGCAGCCGTCGGGGAAGCGTCCGGCGACCTTGTGGGCCCATTGCAGCGCCAGGGAGGTCTTGCCGACCCCGCCCATGCCGCTGACGACGGCGAGCCCGGCCCGGTCGGCGCTGGCGTCCAGGGCCGCGTCGAGCAGCTTGAGCTCGTGGCCGCGGCCGGTGAAGCGGGGCGGGGCGGCCTGCAGCGTGAACGGGGTGCGGGCCGGCTTCGGCGGCGCGACGGGCTCGGCGGCGGCCGGGGCGGTGTCGAGGTCCTCCTGGAGAATCCGGGTGTGGATCTCGCGCAGTTCGCGGTCGGGATCGAAGCCGAGCTTGTCGGCCTGCCGCTCCTTGACCGCCTCGAAGAACTCCAGGGCCTCCCCGGTGCGGCCCGAGGCGTGGAGCGCGCGCATCAGCTGGGCGGCGAAGCGCTGGCGGGTGGGGTGGCGGCGGACGGTCTCGCGGAGCTCGCCGAGCAGCCGGTGGTGCCCGCCCAGCGCCAGTTCGACGTCGAAGCGCTGCTCCAGCAGCGAGAGGCGGTCCCCGTCCAGGGTGCGGGCGATCGACTCGACCATGTGGCCGGACATGCCTGCCAGGGCCGGGCCGCGCCATTCGGCGAGCGCGCCCCGCAGCCGCGCGCCGGCCGCTTCGAGGTCGCCGGCCTCCCGGAGGGCGCGGGCGTGCCGCTCGGCGGCCTTGCAGCGCAGCACGTCGAGCTCCGAGTCGGCGACGTTGAACTGGTAGGCGTCCTCGCTGACGGTCTTCAGGCGCTCTTTGAGCAGGCCGTGGGCCCGGCGGATCTCGCCGACGATGTTCTGGATCTGCTTCTTCGGGTTGTCGGGGAGTTCGGCGTCCTCCCACAGCCCCCGGGCGAGGCCGGTGATCTGCACCGGCTTGTTCGCCTCGTCGAGCAGCATGACGAGCACTTTGCGGGTGTTGCGTCCCGGGATGGTGACCGGTTCGCCGTCGACTCGGACCTCGAAGGGCCCGAGCAGGCGGGCGTCGAGTACTGGCATGTGAGGCGGCCTTACTGCTGGGGGCATCCACTGCCAGTGTCCCACATAGATGTCGATGACCGGATCCTCCGATCCGTGAACGGCCGGGGACCTCGGCGCCCGGCTCGGGCCGTCCATGATCGTTCGGGGACGGATCCGGGAGGCGGCGCGCGAGCATTCGCCTGATCCGATGCGGAGGCGGCCGTGGCGCCGCAGGCACGAGAGAGGAAAGACCGATGGACCGTCTCGACGTCCCCGACGACTACGAAGAGCGACTGGCGGCCGGGCGGCGCGCGGTCGCCCGCCTCCCGGAGGGCCCGAGCCGGGACTCGGCGATGCGCGCGCTGGAGCTGGCGCCCTCGCGCGAGACGGTGGAGGAGACGCGGCGGCGCGCCGAGAAGGCCGAGGCGCTGATCGAGGAGCTGCAGCGGTCCGCCTTCGACGGTACCGACCCCGAGCGGGTCGTATGGCTGCGCCTGGACTACACCGGGCGTTTGACCTCGCTGGCGTTCAGCCCCACGATCGACCGGCTCAGCAATCCGGTGGTGGCCGAGGCGGTGGTGGAGGCGTGGGCGGCGGCCGAGGCGGCGCGCGCCGGCGAGGCGGCCCGCCTGGAGCGGGTCGGCGCGGCCTTGTACGAGGGCGGCGACGAGAACCCCGGGTTCGCGGTGCTGCGCGCGCAGCTGGAGGCCCGCGCGAGCGAGCGGATCGAGTACACCGACGAGGACGAGCTGTGCACGGTGGAGGCGGACCTGGAGGGCCGCTTGACCGCGTGCAGGTTCCTGGTGCCGAACGCGACGCTGGACTACGACTGCGAGACGCTCGCCTCGGAGACCGCGGCCGCGATCACGGCCGTCCAGCGCCGGGCCGAGTCGGTCGTCGCCGACCTCGTCGCCCGGTGCTTCGGGGAGGGGACGGCATGACGAACGGTCGTTTCACACTCCGGCGGCCCACTCGGCTGGGAGCCACCGCCGTACTGCTCAACCTCTCGGGCCTGGGCCTCGGCTATCACTACCTGCGGCGGTTCAGGATCGGATTCGCGCACCTCGCGGGCACAGCGGCGCTCCTCGTGGCGTGCGTCGCGGGCGCAGTGGCCCGCGCACCGCAGCTGTGGGCGGCGGTCGCCGTCCTGTGGCTGTGCTGGACGGCCGTCCACACCTGGATCCTCGCGTCGCGGTCGCCGTCGGACTCCCGGCGGCCCCGGTGGCCGGTGATCGCGGCCGCCGCCATGGTGCCGGTCGTCCTGGCTGCGGGCGTCGCGAGCCTGCGCTGGGCCGCGGCGGCCGAGCTCGACGAAGGCCTGGCCGCGCACGAGGCCGGGGACTGCGAGACCGCCCGCTCGCATTACGGGCGACTGGTGACGCTGTACGGGCTCGCCTTCAGCGAGGCTTCGGCGACGGCGCTCGAGCAGCAGCGGCAGTGCGAGCTGCTGGCCGAGGCCCGCGGCGTGGCGGCGGAAGGCGATTTCGAGGCGTCGTTCGCGGCCTACGAGGAGTATCTGGCCGAGGAGGACGCGGTCGCGGTCGGCACCGTTCGGGAGGAACTCGCCCGAGCCCACCTCGACTACGCCGAGGCGCTATGGAGCGAGCACCCTCCCACCGCCCCCTTCCGGGCCTACACGGACGCGTTCGGGCAGTATGGGATCGTGCTGGCCGACTTCCCGGACTCCGAGGCGGCCGGACTGGTGGAGGAGTCGGCGCTGGCCGGGTACCGGGCGTACAGGGAGGCGATCCCCGAGGGTGAGGAATGCGACTCGAGGGGGCCGGTGCGGTACTTCATCGACGCTCCGACTCTGCCTTCGGTGGAGGACTCGGCAGCCCTGGAGACGGCCGAGGCGGTGGCGGCCGAGGCCGCGGCCGAACTGCCGGGTCTGTTGTTCACCTGCGGTGTGGACGCCTACGACTCGGACAACCTCTCGACCGCCGAGTCGTTGCTGCGGGAGCTCGTGGACGACTACCCGGACGATCCGAACGCCGCCGCGGCGCAGGACCTCCTCGATCAGATCGCCGCGGAGGAGGCCGCCGAGGAGGCCGCGGAGGCCGAGGCCGCCGAGGAAGCGGCGGAGGCCGCGGAAGAGGCCGCGGAAGCGGAGGCCGAGGCCGCCGCGGAGCAGGCGATCCTGGACGCGATCGCCGATGCGCGCTCCAGCGGCGGCGAGCTCTCCGATCCGAGCCCGTCCGGGTCCACTGGGGATGGTTCGGTCACTCTCGAGATCGGCAACGCCTCCAACCTGCAGCTCGAGGTGCTGTATACGGGGCCCGAGACCGGCAGCATCACCATCGGCGCCTGTGGCGACTGCGCGGCGCAGTGCGGCGACTGGGTCGCCGTGTGGGAGACACTGACGCTCCCGGCGGGCGAGTACGAGATGGTCGTCAGGACGACCAGTGGGAACGTGATCCCGTACTACGGCGTGTGGGGCCTGGATTCGGGTACCGCGTATCAGGACTGCTACTACATCGAGTGAAACGGCCGGACGCGCGGAGTGTACCGACCATCGGCGGCGCTCATGGCCCGGCCCTGGGGCCGGGCCATGAGCGCCGCGAACGGCTCGCCTGGCCGGGCCCTCTGGGGGCGCTCGGACGGGGGGATGTTCAGCCGGAAGCCGTCGCGACCGCACACCCGTCGATGCGGTCCTCGACACGGGTGCGGCCGGGCGGTCGGCGATGTCCTCCGGCACTTCGGAGCAGAGGCGGCGCGGCGGTCGCCCTGCCACGGCTCTGAAAGTGCCTTGCGGCCGGGCCGTTCCGGGGCGAGACTGGTCCGATGGCCGATGAGCATCCCCTGTCCGGCGGTTTCGTCAACGAAGTGGTGTTGAAGGACGGCAGCGTGCGCCGCCCGCTCGGACCGCATTCGGCGTTCGTCCACCGCCTGCTCGAGCACTTCGAGCGCCGCGGATGGGGCGGCGCGCCCCGCCTGCTGGGGATCGACGAGGACGGCCGGGAGATGCTGGGCTTCATCGAAGGGCATGTCGCGATCGAGCAGAACCGCTCCGCCTACGCCGAGTCGGACGCGAGCCTGGAGCGGTTGGCGGTGATGGTGCGGGAGTTCCACGACCTCGCCGCCGACCCGGCGTTCTCGGGCGATGCCGAGACGGTGTGCCACAACGACCTGTCGCCGAAGAACACTGTCTACGCCGACGATGGCGAGGGCGCGCCGCCGGTGGCGTTCATCGACTGGGACACGGCCGCGCCCGGTGAGCGGATCCACGACATCGCGCACCTGTGCTGGCAGCACCTCCGGCTCGGCTCGCCGGTCACCGACCTGGCCGAGACGGCGCGGCGGATGCGGCTGGTCTGCGACGCCTACGGGCTCGACCGGGACCGGCGTTCCCGGCTGGTCGAGACCGTCCTGTGGTGGCAGGACCGCTGCTGGCGCGGCATCGAGGCGGGCGCGGCGGCGGGCGATGCGGCGATGATCCGCATCCGGGACCTGGGCGCGCCGGTCTGGATCCGGGAGGACCACCAGTGGGTGGCGGAGCACCGGAGCGGCCTCGAAGCGGCGCTCTGAGCGCGTCCGCGCACCCGTCGACGCGGTGGCGGAACGGGCGGCGGGGACAGCGGGACGTGTGCCGGTCCAGTAACGCTTCGGACACTGACTGCTTGCCGGCATGCCGGGAGGTATCGGCGCGGTCGGGTGGCGAGCTGTGATCGGCTCCTGAGAGGCCCTGCCCCGCAATGAGCTTGATAGACGACGTGGCCACCTCCATCGATGCCGATGAACAGGCCGCAGAGGAGACCGCCGCGCTCGCGCGGCGGTTCGAGGAGGCTCTGCGTGCGGCTGTGGCGGCCAAGGGCGGCGGTCGGTCGGCGTGGGCGAGATGCGCGAGTCGGCTGTCCGCGCGCCGGCGTTCCGCGATCACGAACGGCTCTTCGAGCTGCACGGACGGTTCAGCGAATGGGACCACCGGGGAGCGGTCGAGTACCTGCACGCGGTGGTGTCCGTGGGCCTGAGGCGGCGTTTCGGCGACCGGCCGGGGCCGCTCGCGCACGCCGAGCTCGGCCGGTTCATGGCCGAACTGCGCCACGCGGGACCGGGGTTCGCGCCGCCGCGGAACCTCCTCGAAGTGGAGGCGGTGATCCGCGGCCTTCGCGGCGAAGAGCACCTGCTCGACGAGATCGGCCCCAAGCAGCTGCGCGAAGCGCTCGCCTTCGCGCTGCGGTACCTGACCGACACCGAAGCCGAGATCCACGACGACTTCGACACGGTCGTGGACGAGGCACAGCGACTGATGCGGCAGGCGCTCACCGGCTCACCAGAACCGTGACAGCCGCGCGAACCCGAGGACCGACGGGCGCGATCGCCCGCTAGTCCTCGGTCGATACGGCGATGCTCGGCGGACGCTCTCGACAAACCTGCCCCGGCCGTCGGGCCGAGACGATCGGCGGGCTCGCCCGCGCTCACCGCAAGACCGTCCACTCGATACGATCACCGAGTCGATTGGCACGATCCGGTTACCATCGGTGGCGACCGATCGATGAAATCGGAGTACCCCTATGACCTATCAACCCCCACAACCCCTTCCCCAGCCTCCGGTGCGCGGCCGAAAACAGATGTGGTTCATCGGTGTGGCGATCTTCCTGATACTGATGGTCCTCCTGAGCGGTGCGCTCTACATGGTCCAGCAGAACTCGGACGACGACGGTGCGGCCGAGGCGCCGACCACCGGCAGTACGACCACGGAAGAGCCCACTGCGGACGAACCCACCGAGGACCCGACCACGTCCGCCTCGGGCGAAGTCGGTGCATCGGCAGGGTTCACCGACGCGACCTGCGAGGCCTACGACCTCACTTCTTTCGAGACGGCCTACGGAGCCCCGCACGATCCGACTCAGAACTCCGCCTCCTCGAACGACGACGAGGGCTATGCGCTCCTGAACTGCAGCTTCTACGGCGACGACTACGCCGAGCTCATCATCGCCGCCACAGGCTGGCGTGAGGAACAGGCAGCGATGGACCTGTTCGACATGGACCGCTCGGAATACGAGGCGGACACCGAGTACACGGTCACCGACCTCGACATGGGCGACGCGGGCTTCCGTGCCTCTCGAACCTCGGGTGACTTCGAGGAGATCGAGTACCGCTTCGTCCAGGGCTCCCTCGAAGTCTCCATATCCGCCGAGATCATGCCCGCGGACCACGACCTCGAAGCGGCTGACGCCATGCTCGCCGACGTCAGCGCCCAGACGATCGCTCTGTTGGAGAGCTACACCTGATCATTCGACGAGGCCGGCTCCGGAATCGCCTGAGCCGCGGTGGTGAAGGACTCTCCACCTCGCAGACATTGTCTACAAGAGACTGGAGAGGATGACCGCCGTCGAACCGAGCCTTCTGCCGGGCAAGGGTCCATATGCTCTGAGTGATCGCCCCGCGGCGGCGAGGTTGTGCGCTGCGAAGAGCGCGAGGCGGGCGCGGGCGATGGTGTCGACTTCACAAGAGGGGTTCTTGTCGATGCGGTGCAGCGGTTGCCGCTCGAAGCCTTCGCACGATGGCGATCTTGGGCTTGCGATTCTCGCGCCCGCCGCCGTTCGGGATGCGACAGAGCGCGCCCTGGGTGGTCGCGCGGGATGACCGGAGACGATCCGCGCCTTCCCGGCGGCATCCGGCCGGATGCCGCCGGGAAGGTCAACAGTGTGCAGGACTACGTCCTCGACGATCGATCAGAAGTACTGGTAGTACCAGCCATCGGGATCGCGGAAGCACGGCGTGGTGTCGTAGTCGTAGACGTACTCGGCGATCTCCCGGTCGAAATTGCAATCGCTCCATGTGAGGAAGGGCCCGGCGAACGCCTGGATGCCCGCGGTGCCGTCCTCGGCTGCCGTGGGCTCGTCGGCGAAAGCCGGTGCCGAGGAGAGCGCGCCGCCTCCCAGCCCGATACCAGCGGCGATCGCGACGGCGGCAACGGCGCGCGTCAAGCGCCGGACCTTCCGCCGGTCGGGCCGAAGCCGAGTCGCAGTGGTAGCCATGATGCCTCCTAAAGGTCGAAGAGGTGATATGCACACAATCTCGACCTCAGGTGTCATATCCCAGACGGCCCGCTGTCTGCTCGCTTTCGCGGAGGTGAACGCTCCACGACGCCGGGCTGCCGACGGCCGACCCCGGTCGACATGGCGCCCATGCCACTCCAGACCCGTCACGACATGACGTGAACGAATCTCGGCGAGTATTCGGTTCACGTTCTGCTCCGGTTGCTCCGACAACGGAAAGTCATGACCGCACTCACGGATCACGTATAAAATGGATTGTAATCCGCAGAAAGCTCAACCAATGGAATCTCGGGCGCCCCTTTTATCTCTTGCAGCTTTCCGGTGATGGTGTAGCGGGCGTCATCTAGGTCGCCGGTGTCGACGAGCACCATTCCAGAGGAGCCGTCGGCGGCGACAAGCGTCCATATCGCGTCCGAAGCGGCGTTCGGCACGCCGAGAATCGCGCGAACCTTCAGAGCCGCGCACAACCTGGCGGCGACGCCGACCTCTGGAAGGTCGCCGACGGCTGAGGCGAATTCGTCCCCGGCGCTGAATGACACGTGCTCTCCATCGCGATCCGGATCGTGTTCGATGAGCACGACGGGAAGCCCGACCGCTCGCGATTGCGCTCTTCCCCGGGAGAGGAGCTCGATGCGGTCCGCGGGGACGCCGAACTCCGAAGCGACCGCCGCCGCGACATCTTGCAGCCGTATCTGGTCAAGGAAAAGAAAACCGTACGTGGTCATCGCAGATCACCCTTGGCGGCGATTGCCGCGCCGAAAGAGCCCAAGGCCGTGCTCCAGTCCTCTTGCGAGTTCAGTGTCGTGTCGGAGAGCAGATGACAACTCGGCGAGTATCCGATCCACATTGCTCTCCTGTTGCGCTGAGAGGGGGAAGTCATGCCCATGCTCTCGGATCACGGTATCCGTCGCCACGAGGCCGTAGAACGCATCGAGCTCCGCGCATAGATCAGAGGCTTCATCCCAAACCGATTCCGGCTGTATGCCATCGATGACCGGATCGATCCGTTGAATCAAACGGTTCAGGCCGATTCGCTGCCGCCTGTACTCTTCGATTGCTTGAAGAACGGTGTCCTGCGGACTCATCTGCGGATCGGTCGTCATCTCGTCCTGCTGCGGGCCGGGCGTCCCGAACTCAGGCGTGGCGGCGGCCAGCGGTTGTCGCCGTCCACGGCCTCCACAACGCTTCTCGCTGTGCTGCCGCACGCGGTGACACTCCCCGCGACCGGCGCCTCCGGGCCGCCGCGCCTCAGCGGCGCCAATAGGTGGGCCGCCACCAGTAGAGCGAGGTGCGGCTCGAAGGCCATTCGGACACCGGGTCGTCCGGTGACTCGAAGCGGTCGACCTGCGGATCGGCGGGCCTGAAACCAGGGTCGAGGGGCTCGTTGTCGGCGGGGGGCCTCGTCAAGTGGGCAGCCCGCTCCTCGGAGGCGTTGAAGACCCGGAAGTTGCGCTGGGCCTCGATGAGGCTCGGCTCGTTGGCGCCCCCGCGATACCTTGGCCACCGCAGTTGGACGGGGTCGTCCTCCCAGAAGCAGGCCGGACAGATCTCGAACGCGCCGGGCGCGTCGTGCACCAGGCGCCCGCAGCACGGGCACGGATACTTCCCGGGAATCCACGTCTTCACTCGTCACCACTGCGCCTGGCGCCCTCATCTTGGGGGGAACGAGCCCGGCCACGATATCGGCGCAAGCGGCCTCGTCGGATTTGTTCAGTACCCTGCCTGATTCCCGATCGAACCCCACGGTCCCTTCGACATGTCTCTGGTCCTCGCCGTATCCGTACGTCACGGTGGACTCCGTCTCCGTGAGCCGCAGGATGAGAAAGGGCGCCTTCGCCATTTGCAGCTTCCTTCCGGTTTTCACGCAGGACGACGACGTTCCCCTACGACCCTGCGACCGATAAGACGCTGACGACCTTCAAGGAATAGGGGGCGTAGTCGTTCTGGGCGTCTTCGGTGCGGACACCGGCCGACAGCAGCGCAGAGGCGGCCTCGGCGATCTTCGTCTTCTTCTCCTGCGCGGAGCGGTGGACGACCGGGTCGGTGTAGCGTTTCGCGATCATGGCCGCCACGACTTGGGACTTGATCTGCGCTCCTGGACTCCACTCCAGGTAGACGCCGCGATCGGCATTGTCCATAGCATCGATCTGAACCTTCACACCGGGTTCGTCCTCGTCTTCCGTCTCCAGGAACGCGTGGATGCCCGATTGACGCAGCCGATCGATGACCGTGGCCGCCATGGCTCGCAGGTCATCGTTCACATGGTCGTCCGCTGGCATGCTCGTCACTCCTTGCAGTTGCTGCGACTGTGGTCGTCTGCGACCGGTCCATCATAAGTTCCCGCCTTTGAGCCTGTGTTCCAGCACCGCCCTCATGCCTTCGTTGAGTGCATTCAAGTTTTCCCGCTCTTCATCGGTGGCATTCGGTTTGTCGAAGTACTCGACGCCGTATTCCACCTGGTCTGACGTGATGCCGTTGCTGGTCAACGTGGCCTCGCACTTGCAGCACGGCTGCCGCTCGGTGAACAGCCGATCGATCGTCAACGGCTCTTGGCCGTTCTCCGCTCTTTCCTGATTGATGCCGTCCAATTGCTTCAGGATGTCGTCCTCGGAATGGCCGCTGCGACTGCTGATGCCCCTGAGAGTGGTGCCGTCCGACAACTCGGCGGCCGCGAAGTTCTTGTCGCCGGAATTGCCTTTCACCCCCCTGCGGTAAGCGAGCGCCTCTTGAGCCAGAGGGTCCGTGCTGGGGTAGGCCACCTCGTTTCCGTAGTCGCGGGAGACCGAGCTCGCCGTCAACGGAGCCGAATCCGAATCGCTTTGAGAAGCGGCTGCGGACGGCTCGCCCTTGTCCAGCTCCTCTCCCACGGCTTTCGAGGCGCTCTCGGTGCCTTCGCTGGTTTTGATCTTGCCGGACGGGGATTGCTGTGGAGGTGGGGAGTCCCCGCCTTCGCCGCCGGTGTTGCCGGGCGGGCCGTCGCCCTTCTTCTGCGTGAGCAGGCCGATACCGATGACCAGCAGGAGTTTCAGGATTCGTCGCATGGCCGGCCCTTAGTCGTTGAGGAGCTTGGAGAGCGCTTCGAGGCTGGTGATCAGCGAGGAGATCAGCTCCATGGCGATCCCGACCCACTTGACCACCGCGGCCACGATCTGCGCGGCGATGACCGGGATCGTGACCACGAAGATCGCTTCGACCGCCCACACCACCACATGCGCGACCAGGTCGGCGATCAGATCCCGCACCAGGTCCCGGGTCATCTGCACCAGTGCTCCGGCGCCCTCGGTGGCCGAACCGATCGCCGAGGCGATCGCGCCCAGCCCGCCGATGGCCTCAACGTTGTGGCCCATCATGTTGTAGTAGGCGTCCGCGGCCGCACCGGACCACTCGTCGACATCGCCCTCGACCGAGGTCTTGAGATCGCCGGACATCGCGAACAGCTCTTCGGCCATGTTGTACCAGGTCTGGGCGTGGGACATGACCACATCGGGCTTGCCGGTCAGCCAGTCGAGCATCTCCCGCAGCGGCTCAAAGTACTCCATGGCCCAGCCGATGCCGTTGGCCAGCAGGGCACTGAAGGGGTCCATGACCGACCCGACCACTTCAAGCCCCAGCCCGACCCCCGCGAGGGTGCCCGAGACCCAGTTGCCGCTCTGAATGGAGGTGACCAGGCCTTCGATGCCGTCGGCCAGGCTGGATCCGGTCCACGGCTGGCGCGTGGACTGCACATCGGCGACCAGCGAATCGTTCATCGCTACCCGCCGATCTGGGAGGTGAAGTCGCTGAAGCTCACCGAGGCGTCGTTGTCGGACTCCTCATAGGCGTCGGCCGCGGCGCGGATGCTCTCGGCGAGCAGGCCGATGTTGGACTCCGCGCGGGCGACCAGGCCGTCCTGGCGCTGGTGGCGCTCCTCCAGCAGCCCGGCGATCCACCCGCACAGCAGCCCGTAGGCCTCGTCGTCTTGGGCGATGTGCGAGCTGGCGGACTGCACCGCCTCGAAGCGGGTCTTGAACTGCTCCAGGTTGCTCGCATGGGCGCGCAACTGCTCGGGGTCTACGACGTAACCGGTCATCTACCGCTGCCCTTCCTGGTCGTCCTCGCCGAACTGGCGCTTCAGGCCCGCCACGAAGGCCTGCCCGGCGGCCGAGTCGGCGCCGACGGTGGACTCGACGAGCTCCTTGGAACGCTCGGCGAGCTTGATCTTCGCCGCTCGGATCGCCGCCAGCACCGCCTGAGCCGCCACCTCTTCGGGGACGCGCTTGATCCTGGTGCTGAACACGAGGTCGACCGGGCTGCCGGTGTGGTCCACAGTGACCTCGGCGATCTCGTCGGGGTCGGTGGCCGTGGCCTTCAGCTCCTGCGCCCGCGCGGCCAGCGCCTGCGTGTCGGCGGCCATCCGGTCGGTGCGTTCCTTCCAGTCCGCGAGCCGCGCCCGCGCCGAAGCCGGATCGATCGGAGGGAAGTCCATCGGTACCTCCAGACATATTGAAGATGAACGATACTTACAGAGAGTACGACATCGACGCCACTTCGGAGGTACCGCGAGACCTGTTCCCGGACAAGCGACAACGCGGCGAAAGCGCGGCGGGAGCTCAGCGGCGCCCGCCCGGGCCGTCGGCTTTCGGCGCGTCGATGCGCAACCGGCCGCCGGTCTTCTCCTCGACGGCGCTCCCCAGCTTCGACCACATTCCCGGCGAGAAGAGGTCCACCGCGGCGATGCGCTCGCGCGGGCGGCCGTCCGCGCGAAGCGCGTACAGCACCGCCGGGCCGTCCCCGGCGCGAACGAACTCGAACGCCGCGATCGCATCCCACGGCAGCTCCAGCGGAACCTCCCGGCGCTCGGGCCCGCTCCCCGGCCGCCACCGCTCGCTCACGACGAGACCGGTCAGTCTCGCGGCGATCTCGGCGCCCTCACGGGTGTTGCATATCGAGACGGTCCTCGCCGGGTCCGGCGGTTTCGGAGGTTCTGGCGGCGGCGGTTTCGGCTGCGGCGGCTTCGAAGGGGTCTGGACCGGTTCGGCCGCCGGGCGCGGAGGACTCCCAAGCGGCGGGCTCGCCGTCGTCGGCACCGGAGGCGGCGGGGCGGCGACCGCCCGGCCCCCGCCCTGGTCCGGAACGAACGACAGGAAGAAGACCACGGCGCCGACGACCATGCCGAGCACGGCCGTGATCACGGTGCCCCGGTTCTCCCGGCCGTTCTGCTCCTCCTGCTCGGTGAGGGACCGCTCGGTCGACACCCCGTCGACCCAGGTGATGCAGGTGTCCTCGGTTTCCATGACCTGGCTGCCGCATTCGACCCCGGCAGCGTCCTCGTCCTGCGTGGATCCGCTGAAGCACATGATCGACACACCGACGATGACCAGGCCGAACAAGGCCACGACCACCCTGCCGCCGGGCGTGATCGGTTCAGATCTCCCCATCGCTCCGCCTCCCGCCCTCAGGCGTACGGGTCGTCGTCGCCGCCGCCGATGCCCCAGACGTCCTCTTCCGGGTCCTCGAGGAGCTTCGACTCCCGGGTCAGCTCGTCGTCGGCGGCACCGGCGCCACCGCGCCCGCCACCGGCGCCCATCATGGACGACCCCATGCCGCTCCTGCCCGGAGCTCCGGCGCTCGCGGACGGCGCGGCGCCCGCCATGGCGCCGAGACCGGCGCCGACGGACGCGCCCGAACCGGCGCCCGTCGCAAGGCCCCCGGTGGGGCCGAGGCCGCCCCCGCCGAGCCCGCCTCCGGCCCCGAGGCCGCCTCCGGAGGCCAGGCCGCCCGAGTAGTCCTCGGGGTCGGGCATCTCGGAATCGGCCCAGGGGTCGTCCATCTCGGGCTGCTGGAAGTCGTCCATGCCCGGCGGCGTCTCGGGCATCGTCGGCTGCTGCGGGGTCTGCGGCTCCTGCGGCGCCTGCTGGTCCTGCGGTTCCTCGGCGGGCTGCTCCTCCTCTTCCTCCCCGCTCTGCTCCTCTTCGGACTCCTCTTCGCCGCCGGACTCCTCCTCCGAGGGGCCGCCGGCGTCGGAGTGGTCCTCGGCCGTCATGTGCTGCATGTCCTCCCCTGTCGGGGAGGTCTTGGAGCCCAAGGGCTGCAAGGCGCCCGCCGCGGTGCTCAGCGCGGTCGCCGTCTGGGCGTCCGTCGAGTTCAGCGTGGCGAGGACGGCCTGGAGGCCCGTCGTCGCCGCGAGCGCCGCGGTCTCGAGCGCCGCCTGGAGCTGGAAGCCGAACGGCCCGGCCAGCGCGATCGCCAGCCGCTGGGCGGCTCCCAGCGTCACCTGCGGCGCGGGCTGGATGTCGAAGCCGGCCGCGTGGATCGCGGCGTCGGCGGTCTTGAGGGCCGTCACCGCCGTCGCCATCGCGCCTCCGGCGCCGCTGAGCTGCCCGGCGGTGCCGGCCACCTGCGTCACCAGCCCGTCGATGTGGGCGCCGACGCCGTCCACCTCGGTGTTGAACGCGTTGTTGGCCTCGTCCTGCCAGTGCATGTTGAGCGCGGCGACCTCCTCGCCGTAGGCGAGGCGGTGCCCGGTCAGGTCGGACCCCGCGGTGGTCATCTGCGCGGCGTACTCGACGAACGCCGCGGGGTTCGCCGAGAGCGCTTCTCGGTACGTGGGCATGGCGGTCTCCTATTTCGTACGGCCGGCGGGCATCTCGCCGGCGATGGTGTTGAAGCGGCCGCCGATCTCGACGTCGTTGGACTCCGCGTCGTCGGCGCACCCGACGACCTGCTCGCCCTGCCAGAGCTGGCGCTCCTCGACACTGGCGACGTCCGTCGCGAACGCGGCCTGCCAGTCGCGTCCGGCCGGGCCGGTGGCGAAGCCGGCGTTCTGCTCCGCGGCGGCGGCCGCCGGGCTCTCCACTCGGCTCGAAGCCTCCCGCACCCTCGGCGCGAGCGTGCGCAGCGTGGTGCCGCTCGCCCGCACCTTCGGCACGTCCATGTGCACGGTCATGGTCTGCCTCCCTGAGGTCTGCGCCCTTGCCGGGCGGACGCCCGGCGGCGTCATGAGCAATGTGCGCCCTCCCGTCACGGGCCGGTCCCCGACTCGCGCCGCCGCGTCCATGACGGATCCGTGACGGCGCGCCGTTCCATTGGAGCCCGCAGCCAGACAACCCGGATGGAGGTGCGCTGCCATGAGCGACAGCCAGTTCGACTTCGATTTCGACTTCGACTTCACCGGCGCCGTGGAGATCCCCGAGGCGCCGACGATCGCGTTCGGCGACACCTCGTCGGTCGACGCGGGCGGGAGCCGCGCCGGGTGCTCGGCGGGCGCGTGCCCGCATCCGACCGCGCACCCGGCCGAGGCCGACTGGCAGCAGCTGGCGTCGGCCGTGCCGGTCCCCGGCCAGCTCCACCGGTTCAAGCCGCGCTGCGAGGACATGGCCTACCCCACCGAGGAGGACTTCCGGTCCGCGATCCGCGCGGTGCGCCCCGAATCGGCCGACGAGTTCTCGCTCCAGCGGCTGCGCGAGGGCTGGACCGGCGAAGTGGCCGAACGCATCGGCGAATGGCCCGGCCTGGTCAAGTCCAAACTGGCGACGCTCTCCGAGCATTGGGCGGGCGACGACTTCGACTCCTTCGCCGCGCAGGTGGACCAGGCGCGGTCGCTCCTCGAAGGCGTGCTCGACGACATCGAGACCACCGCCGCCGAGTTGCAGCACCGCGAGGAGGTCGTCTACACGCTCCAGGGCGGCGACTCGGGCGAGATCCCCTACCCGGCGCCGATGGTCGGCATCGAGGGCGAGTGGAGCAATCTGGTGGCGATCCACGTGCGCCCGGCCTGGTGGCACGGCGACTGCATCCTGATGAGCTGCGAGGAGGCCGAGCAGGCCCTCGAGCTCGCCGGCGCCGACCCGAACCTGGCCACCGAGGTGCGCGAGTTCATCGAGGAGCGGGTGGGCGAGCGTCTGAGCGGGCTCGGCGCGCTCGTCTCGCCGGTGCGGCTGCTGGCCGCCGAGGACGCCAAGGAGCAGTACGGGTCCCGCGTCGACGCCGAGCTGGCGGCGTACCTGGAGCGGCAGGCGGCGGTCGACGAGGCGATCGCGCAGAAGCGGACCGACCAGAGCGCCGAGCTCCAGGCGTTCCAGAGCACCGGGGACGACCGGCCGTTCCCCACCTCGGCCGACACGTCTTATATGGACGTCCAGGACCCGGTGGTCGAGCACCCCGCCGCCCCGGCCTCCCCCGAGGCGACGCAGAACCCGAGCACGGTGCCGCCGAGCGGCGACGGGTCCACGGCCGCGCAGGAGCCCGAAGCGGACGACTCGCCCTGGTCCGGAGGCGAGGAGTCGGAGCCGGGCGGTCTGGCGAGCGGCGGTTCCGGCGGCTTCGGCGGCGGCCCCGGCGGGGCGCCCGCGGGCGGCGGCGGGACGGTGCCCGCCGGCTCGACGACCACCGCGAGCCCTTTCACGTCTTCCACCCCGGCCGCTCCGCCGGCCGCCGCCGGCGGCACGGGCGGCCCCAGGGCGGTCGCGATGGGCTCCGCCCTGGGGGCGCCACCCGCGAAGGGCGCGGCGAACCGCGGCGACGACGGGGGCGAGGCCGAGAAGGACGACGACGGCCGCCTGCTGAACAGGGAGACCGGCAACATCTGGGGCTACGTGCGCCCCAAGGACGACCCGTACGCGTGAGGGTCGCGAGCAGACGAGGAAGGACCTAGACGATGTCGACCGAGCGCATGTTCGACGCGGCCGCACTCGAGGAGTACCGGCAGTTCCTGGCGGGGCTGCTGGAGGAGCTGGAGAACGAGGTGATCCCGGTGCTCCGCGAGGGCACCTTGAGCCGGGCCCCGGCGTTCGGGTCCGCGCCGGGGGCGGCCGAGAACGCCCTCCCCCAGTACCTGGAGTTCCATGCCGCCACCTGGCGGAACCTCCAATACGTGCGCGGCACGCTCCACGGCCTGACGGCGGCGCTCGCGGACATCGCCGCCGGCACCGACGAGGCCGACACGTTCGCGTACATGGAGTTCATGTCCATCGGCGACACCGAGGGCACCGCCGAGACCGCCTGACAGGACAGGGCCCGGAGCCGCCGCGCGGCGGCTCCGGGCCCTGTCCGAGGCCGGGGCTAGAAGGCCTCGTCGGGAACGTCCATCGCGGTGAGGTCCGCGGCCTCCACGATCTTGCGGTCCGCGGTCAGGCGCGGCAGCACCTCGTGCGAGAAGAACTTCGCGGCGGCCACCTTGCCGCGGTAGAAGTCGTCGTCGGCGCCGCCGTCGAGCTTGTTCTGCGCGATCTCGGCCTGGCGCAGCAGCAGCCAGGCGACCATGAGGTCGCCGACGGCCAGCAGCAGGCGCCGCGAGTGCAGGCCGGCCTTGTACAGGTCCCTCGGGCGGCCGTCCATGGGACCCATGAGGGCCGGCTGGAGCGCCTCGATGATCCCCTGCACGTCCCCGAGCGCGCGCTGGACCTTGGCGCGGACCTCGGCCAGCTCCTCGTGCCCGTCGGCGGTGGTCTCCAGGATCTCGGCGGCGACGGCCATGAGCGCCTCACCGTTGTCCTTGATGATCTTGCGGAACAGGAAGTCCATGCTCTGGATGGCGGTGGTGCCCTCGTAGAGCGTGTCGATCTTCGCGTCGCGCAGGTACTGCTCCAGAGGGTAGTCCTGGAGGTAGCCCGAGCCGCCGAAGGTCTGGAGCGACTCCGAGCTCAGCAGCTCGAAGGCCCGCTCGGAGCCGCAGCCCTTGACCAGCGGCAGCAGCAGGTCGTTGATGCGCTTGGCGGTCTCGGCGGCCTCCTCGTCGCCGTCGGCCGCCGCGAGGCGCTCCCTGTCCTGCCAGGAGCCGGTGTAGGCCACCAGGGCGCGCAGGCCCTCGGCGTAGCTCTTCTGGAGCAGGAGCGAGCGGCGCACGTCCGGGTGCTTGATGATCGGGACGCGTGGCGCGGTCTTGTCGCTCGACTGGAGCAGGTCCGCGCCCTGGATGCGGCTCTTGGCGTAGTCGAGGGCGTTCAGGTAGCCCGTCGAGAGCGTGGCGATGGCCTTGGTGCCCACCATCATCCGGGCGTACTCGATGATGAGGAACATCTGCCGGATGCCTTCGTGCCGGTCGCCCAGGAGCCAGCCCTTGGCGGGCGCCTTCTCGCCGAAGGTGAGCTCGGCGGTGGCCGAGACCTTCAGGCCCATCTTGTGCTCGATGTTGGTGGCGACGACGCCGTTGCGCTCGCCGAGCTCGCCCGTCCGAGGATCGAACTCGTACTTGGGCACGATGAACAGGCTCAGGCCCTTGGTGCCGGGCCCGCCGACGCCCTCCTCGCCCACCGGGCGGGCGAGGACGTAGTGGATGATGTTGTCGGTCATGTCCTGGTCGCCCGAGGTGATGAACCGCTTGACGCCCTCGATGTGCCAGGAGCCGTCCGGCTGCCTGTAGGCCTTGGCACGGCCGGCGCCGACGTCGGAGCCCGCGTCGGGCTCGGTGAGGACCATGGTGGCGCCCCACTGCTTCTCGACGAAGAGCTTGGCCCATTCCTTCTGCTCGTCGGTGCCCTCGATGAACAGGCTGTGGGCGAAGGAGGGCCCGGCGGCGTACATCCACAGGGCCGGGTTGGCGCCGAGGACGAGCTCGGCCATCGCCCACCAGAGCATCCGCGGCGAGGGGGTCCCGCCGAGCACTTCGGGAAGGTCGAGGCGCCAGTACTCGGAGTCCATGAACGAGCGGAAGGACTTCTTGAACGACTCGGGGAGCGCCACCGCCTGCTTCGCGGTGTCGTAGACGGGCGGGTTGCGGTCGCCTTCGACGTAGCTGGCCGCGAGCTCCTCCTCCGACAGTCGCGCGAGCTCGGCCAGGATCTCCCGGGCCGTGGCGGCGTCGAGGTCGGCGAAGGCCTCGTGGTCCAGCGTCTTGTCGATGCCGAAGACCTCGAAGAGGTTGAACTCGAGATCGCGAAGATTGTGGCGGAAGTGCGTCATTGCGGGTCCTCCATTACTCAGTGGTAACCACCATCATATTACCCGTCAGTAGGTATGTCGAGTATCCCGCAGGAAACCGCCCGCGACCAGCGCGGACCCGGCGTGTCGGAGGTGTTCTGTAATTTTCGGGGTGTCCCGTAACCAGCAAAGACGTGCTTCGTTGAACTAGGAGACAGACCGTCTGTACGACGCCCGCCGAACGATCACCGCAGTCCCGCCCGGCAGCCCTGGGAAACACCGCCTGAGCAGCCCGAACACCAGCACCAGCCCGAAGCCGCCGGGCCGGCCCCGCCAGGGGGCCCGCTCCGTCGGCCGGGCCGCGTCCGCGCGAGCACACCCGCGCGCGGCCGCACCGCGAACACCACCGAACGAACACCACCGCAGCGCAGCCACACCCGGCGGCACCGACGAACCGCTCGCGAGCCTCCGCGAGCCGGTGCCCCGACCACCGCAAGGAGCCTCCCGATGATCCGAACCGTCGCCGATCGCATCGCATCGAGCACCCGCCCGAGCTACCGGGGCCGCCACCGCCGCGCCCGGCCCAGGAAACTGGCCGCGGTCTTCCGGACGCAGCCCGCCGAAACCGAACAGGCGGCCGAGGACCGCCGCCCCGAGGAGGAGGAACTGGCCGTCGCCGCGGGCGGCCCCGCCGCGCCGTCCGCCTGACCGCGGCGCCGCGCCGTCAGTCGGACTCCGGCCGGTAGTCGAGCAGCATCAACGCGATGTCGTCGGTCAGCGGACCGCCGACCCAGCGGCGCAGCGCCGTCTCCAGCGACGCCAGGCCGTCGCCCACGTTGCCGTGGCCGATGAGGCTCCACGCGCGGTCCTTGATCGGGAAGAAGTCGCCGTCCTGCCTCGCCTCGGCGAGGCCGTCGGTGTAGAGGAAGATCCGGTCGCCCGGCTGGAGCCGCACCGTCAGCTCCCGCGCCGCCGGGCCCAGGCCCAGCGGCGGCGCCATCGACTCGGGCTCGAGATAGGAGGCCACGCCGTCGCGCACCAGCATCGGCGGCGGATGCCCGCAGTTGACGATCTCCAGGGTCCCGCCGCGCTCCTGGAGCAGGATCGCGGTCACGAAGTCCTCGTCGTCGGCGTTGCGGGCCACGGCGTGGTCGAGGTCGTTGACCATGCACCGCTGGTCGGCCCGCTCGAAGGCGACGTGCCGGAAGGAGCCGAGCACGGTCGAGGACAGCCGCACCGCGTCCAGGCCCTTGCCGCGGACGTCGCCGATGATCATCCGCACCCCGTACCTGGTGTCGAGCGCCTCGTACAGGTCGCCGCCGATCTCGGCGCCCGAGCGGGCGGAGACGTAGCGGGCGGCGATGTCGAACGGCCCCAGCCGGCTGTCGATGGGCCGCAGGATCGCCTGCTGCACCACCAGCGCCAGCTGCGTCAGCCGCCGCAGGCGGGCGTCGTCGTGCTCGCGGACCATCGCCACCGCCACCGCGATGGCGACCGCCGCGCCCACCATGAGGAAGTCGACGGGATGGTCGAAGGCGGTCAGGACGTCGAAGTCGTTGAGGATCCACAGGTAGACGAAGGTGCCGGCGAAGCTCGCCAGGCCGACGACCAGGACCCAGCGCCAGACCAGGAACGCCGAGGCGACCAGCGGCGGCAGGGCCAGCCACGGCACCGCGTGGAGCTGGTCGCGCACCGCCAGTTGGAGGGCGACCAGAACGACGACGGTCACGAAGGAGACGGTGAACACCGAGCGCACGGAGGGCGACATCCAGCCGGTCGGCTGGTCCGCCGGCGCCGTGCGGGGGCTGCGTTGCAGCGGTGCGCGCATCTCGGTGAGTCCCTCCTTCCTGCCGGGCCGTTCTCCGGGCCGCAGTCGATCGGCGGGCGTCCGCGGGTTCCGGTCCGTGGGGACGCGCGGCGAGGGCCGCGTGGCCGCCCGGGTCAATCGAGATTCTCGCACCTGATTGCGAGAATCTCCGATGTGAAGATCGTAATGGTCGCCGAGTTGGTTCCCTTCCTGGAGGAGGCCACCGCACCGCGCGTCTCGATCTCTGTGCGTTCGGACAGTCATGCAAGACGAAAAGGACGACGGCGGATCGACTGTTCGGCCGGTGCCGGCCGTGGCGGCGGCGCGTTCCGGCCACCGGACCGCCGTTCGGGGGAGCGGCCGATCGCGAATCGCGGCGGGCACCGGCTCCGATGCGGACGGCGGCCGTTGCCGTGCCGCACGCGGCCATGTCAGAGTTGGCGCGTGCAGTTCACTCTTGAGAGGACGCCCTTCACCGGCGCATTGGCGCAAGCACTCTGCGAAGAACTCCAGGCCGAATACACCCGCCGCTACGGCTCCGGTGACGAGACGCGGCTCGAGATCGGCGACTTCGACCCGCCGAACGGCGACTTCATCGTCGCCTTCGATGCCGACGGCGAGGCGGTCGGATGCGGCGGCTGGCGCGCCAACGGCGACGACGACGCCGAGATGAAGCGCGTCTACGTGCGCGAGAGCGCCCGCCGCCAGGGCCTGGCGCGGCTGATCGTCGCCGCGGTCGAGGCCTCCGCCGCCGCGGCCGGCCGCAAACGCATCGTCCTGGAGACGGGCCCGCGCCAGCCGGAGGCCATCGCCATGTACCGGGCCCTCGACTACCGGCCCGTCACGCCGTTCGGGCACTACGCCGAGGCCGACGGCTCGCTCCACCTCGGCAAGGAACTGCGCAGCGAGCAGCACTAGGCCGCCCGGCTCCCTCGCGGGCTACGTCGGCGGGCGTAGTCCGAATCAGCCGCGCAGCGCATTCCCGCACGCGCCGGCCTCCACCACGATCGGATACGGCAACGACATTCGATCTGGCAGGGAGTCGGACCATGACGCACGGCAAGCTCACCCGCAGGCACCTCCTCGGACTCGCGGCGGCCTCGGCCGCCGCCACGACGGTCGCGGCCCCGGCCGCGGCGCAACCCGCCGACGGCCACGCCGTCACCGCCTGGCTCGACCACCGCGCCGACCCGATCGGCTCGATCGACCCGGCCTCGTCCCTCGACGACCTCGACGCCTTGGGGCACATCGCCCGCCGGGCCGAGGTCGTGGGCCTCGGCGAATGGAGCCACGGCTCGCGCGAGCAGTGCCTCGTCAAGCACAAGATGGTGCGCTACCTGGTGGAGCGGATGGGGTTCCGCACGCTCGCCTTCGAAATGGACTTCGCGCAGGGCGCCGCCATCGACCGCTTCGTCCTCACCGGCGAGGGCGACGCCCGCGAACTGGCGACGGACCTGTCGTCGCAGCTGTGGGAGACCCAGGAGATCCTCGACGTCATCGAGTGGATGCGCGAGCGCAACGAGGCCCACCCCGGCGACGAGGTGCGCTTCCTCGGGGCCGACCTGCTGACGCTGCGCGAAGCGAGCTTCACCGCGCTGACCGACTACGTCGGGGCCGCCGCGCCCGAGCGCCTGGAGGAGCTCGCCGGGCACCTCGACCCGATCCGTCCCACCGGCGACGGCCACATCTGGTGGTACCAGGAGGAGCTCGACGACGCCGAGCGCGCCGCCTTCATCGCCCACGCCCACGCCGCCCTCGACCTCGTCGAAGGAATCCCCGGCGACGGGCTCGAGCGGGAGTACGCCGATCGGCACGCCCGCACCGTCGTCGGCTGGCACGAGTACTACGCGATCCTCGGCGCCGCACCGCGCCCGGGCCGCGAGCGCTTCATCGCCGACACCCTCGAATGGTGGCAGCGCCTCGTCGGCGGCCGGACCGCCTACTGGGCGGCCAACATCCACACCTGCGCCGCCCCGTCGATCGCCTACGAGCTCCCCGGGGAGTCCACGGAATTCACCTACGCGGGCGGGCACCTGCGCGAGCGCCTGGGCGGCGGGTACGTCTCGATCGGCACGATCTCCCACGAAGGCGCCGTCAACAGCGGATGGCACCCGGTCGCGCCGGTCGACGTCGCCCCGCCCGGCGAAGGGCTGCTGGACGCGGTGCTCGGCGAGGCCCGCGAGGCGGACTACCTGATCGACCTGCACGCGCGCGCGCCGCGGCCGGTCCGCGAATGGCGGGAGGCGCCGGCGACGACACGCATGATCCACCCCGTCTACGGGGAGGGCCAGAGCGCCGACGACCACGCGATGACGACCGGCTCGCTCATCGAGACCTTCGACGCGATCGTCCACATCCGCCGCACCACGCCCAACACGCTGCTGAGCTGAGCAGTGCCGACATCCATCCTTTCAGGATGCTTTGTCGGCATTGCGTATCAATTGCGCATTCATACGCATTCACCAAAAAGGCCGTTACACCCGAAATCTACTACTAAGCGGTAACTTCCCGTAGGCTGCGGGCGGAAGCGCGGAACACCGCCGCTTTCGACCCACTCGACTCGGAAGGACCACGAGTGAACGACGACAGCAGAAAACTCATCCGCATCGGGGCCTTCGCGGCCGCCGGGCTCACCGCGACCGTCCTGGCGGCGACCTCGACCGGTGCCTTCGCCGAAGAGGAGCCCTCGCAGGGCGACTTCAGCACCCAGATCATCGGCGGCGAACCGGCCGCCGAGGGCCAGTACCCGTGGATGGTGGCGCTGGCGGACGCCGCCGACCCGTCCTACAACTACTGCGGCGGCTCGCTGGTCGACGACGACGTCGTCCTCACCGCCGCCCACTGCACCGCCGACAGCGCCCCGGGCGACGTGGTCGTCCGGCACGGCTCGGTCGACATCACCGCGACCCAGGTGCACGAGGTCGCCGACATCCACGTCGCCGAGGGCTACGACGAGACGACCACGGTCCAGGACTGGTCGCTGCTCAAGCTCGCCGAGCCGATCCCGGGCGCCGAGCCGATCACGCTCGCCGCCGAGGACCGGGCCGACTGGGGCACCCTCGAAATCGCCGGCTGGGGCATCAGCGACGACGGCCAGGCGCCGACCGGGCTCCGGTACGCCCAGGTCCCGCACGTCTCGGATGAGGACTGCGCCGAGGCGTACCCGTCGGAGTTCGACGCCGAGTCGATGCTGTGCGCCGGCGACCTGGCGAACGGCGGCGTGGACTCGTGCCAGGGCGACTCGGGCGGGCCGCTCATGTCGCTCGAGGGCGGCCGGGCCGCGCAGGTCGGCGTCGTCAGCTGGGGCTACGGCTGCGCCGAGCCGGGGAATCCGGGCGTGTACACGAACGTGGGCGCGCTGGCCGACGACATCGACGCGGTGCTGTCCACCTGGTGATCCGGTGACGCGGGGCCTCCGGCGGCGACGGGACTCCGACGGCGCCCGGCCGGGGCCGGGGGCGCACGCCGAGACCGGGCAGGTCTCTCGGACGCGCCTCCTCGCCGATCGGCGCCGCCGACGGCGGCGGAGGCCCTCGCGAATCACCGCATAGGACACCGGTACCCAGTGCCGCCGCAACCGGATCGGGGCCGGGCTTCGCCCGGCCCCGATCCGGTTGCGGCGGACGGGCCGGTCATGCATCAGAACACCCGCCTTGTATACTCGTCACGGCCCCGTTCGGCGGGGCATGCGGGTGTAGTTCACTGGTAGAATGCGACCTTCCCAAGGTTGAGAAGCGGGTTCGATTCCCGTCACCCGCTCCACAGCGCACGACACCCCGACCTGACGCCTCCGGCCTTCCACCGGAGGTTTTCGCCTGCCCGAAGCGGCGCCGCACCGAGGCCGGCACTCCGGCGCGACCGCACCGCACCTGGGCCGCCGGGCCGCACTCGGATCGGAGCCATTCGCGGCGACGGCGCGGCCGAGGCGCACCGGCGGCCTCCGGCGCGAATGTTCGAACGCGGCGCCGCCCCACGCCCGGGTCTTCGGCCGCAGACGCCCGGATCAAGGCCCTCAGCGGCTCCCGCGCCTCGGCGTGCGCGTCTGCTCGGTTGCCGGAGCGGACCGACACCACCGGCATCCGCCACGCCCCTCCTCGTGTCGTGTCCCAGCGCCGCACCGCCGGCCGCACCGGTCACCCGCGTCCCGTTTCGCCGCTCACGCACCGCATGAACCGGTGTGCCCGTTCGCCTCAGGCGTGTAGCGCGTTCAATCGCATAGCCCATGAAAATTTCCCATTTTTTAGGAAAGGGAGACCCTCTTCACAATCTCTCTTCGCATGGGTACTATGACCAAATCGAGAATTACCGATACTTGCTCTGAAAGTTTCGGAGTTCAGTACCCTCACTCTGCCTGGAACAAGCATCGGTCGAGTCCACCCTTCATCCCTCGAAAGGAACAAACTCCGATGAGCAAACCCCTTAACGGGTTCCGAGCGCTCGCGGCGGCCGGAGCCGCCGTGACGCTGGCGGCCACCGCCGCGGCCTGCGGCGAAGATTCCGGAAGCGACGCCGACATCGTCTGGTGGCACATCCAGAACCAGGACCCGATGATGTCAACTTGGCAGGCCATGGCCGACGAATGGGCCGAGGAGTCCGACCTCACCTTCGACGTCCAGCCCATCGAGAACGAGGCGTTCAAGGAGCGCATGGGCACCTCGACCCAGTCCGGCGAAGTCCCCGACCTCTTCCAGACCTGGGGCGGCGGTGTGCTCGCCGAGCAGGTCGAGGCCGGCCTCGTCCAGGACCTCACCGGCAAACTCGACTGCATCGACAAGATCAACCCGATCGCCTTGGAGCCCTACACCATCGACGACAAGCTCTACGGCATGCCGTTCGACGCCGGTGTCGTCGGATTCTGGTACAACAAGGACCTCTTCGCCGAGGCCGGCATCGAGCAGCCGCCGGCCACCTGGACCGAGTTCCTCGACGCCGTCCAGGCGCTGAAGGACGCCGGCATCGCGCCGATCGCGCTCGCCGGCGGCGAGCAGTGGCCCGGCCACTACTACTGGACCTACCTGGCGATGCGCCTGGCGGGCCTCGACGGCATGAGCGCCGCGGCCGAGGCCGGGGACTTCTCCGACGAGGCCTTCGTCCAGGCCGGCGACATGCTCGCCGAGCTCGCCGAGATGGAGCCGTTCCAGGAGGGCTTCGAGTCCGCCGCCTACGGCGAGGCCGACGGCCAGGCCGCGCACATGGGCGAGGGCCTGACCGCCATGGAGCTCATGGGCCAGTGGGCCCCGGTCACGCAGGCCGACGCCTCGGGCATCGAGGGGGGCCTCGGCGACGCGCTCGGCTTCTTCCCGTTCCCGGAGGTCGAGGGCGGCGCGGGCGCCCCCACCGAGTACCTCGGCGGCGGCAACGGCTTCGCCGTCGGCTCCGACGCGCCCGAGGAGATCTTCGACTTCATGTGCTACCTGATGGAGGACGAGAACCAGACCAGGGCGGTCACCGACGGCGGCTTCACCACCGTCTCGGCCACCCCCGAGGTCATCGCCCCCGAGATGGACGCCAACACCCAGGCCGTCGTCGACGCGATGGCCACGGCCACCGGCACGCAGCTCTACCTCGACCAGGCCTATCCGCCGGCGATCGGCGGCGTCATCAACGAGGCCACCGAAGGCGTGATCCTGGGGCAGATCTCGTCCGAGGACATGGTCGCGATGATCAATGAGGCCTGGGCGGCCGAGCAGTGAGTGCTGCCCCCACGACCTCTCCGGTTCCCCCGGTGGAGCGCCCGGCCGGCCGCGACGGGAAAGCCTCCCGTCGCCGGCCGGCCGGGCGGCCAGGGGCCGGGACTCTCGCCGCGTTCATAGCCCCCGGCCTGGTCCTGTTCCTGCTGTTCGTGCTCGCGCCGATCATCTTCGCGGCGTATGTGGGCTTCTTCCGCTGGAACGGCCTGGGCGGTCCGCCCACCGACTTCATCGGCTTCGAGAACTTCGCCAACCTGATCAAGGACTCCGTCTTCCTCGGGGACCTGTGGCGGGTCGGCCTGATCATCGCCATGTCGCTGGTGATCCAGCTCCCGCTCGCCTTCGGCCTGGCGATGCTGCTGCACCAGCGCTTCCCCGGCCGCACGATCTTCCGGCTGCTGTTCTTCGTGCCGTATGTGCTCGCCGAGGCGGTCACCGGCGTCCTGTTCAGACTGATCTTCTCCGAGCGGCGCGGCTTCGCCGACTCGCTGCTGGCCTCCCTCGGTGTCGAGAGCGACATCGGCTGGCTCTCGGACCGCTCGCTGGTGCTGTTCGTGGTGTTCGGGATCCTCACCTGGAAGTTCTTCGGCTTCTACATGATCCTGTACCTGGCCGGGCGCCAGAACATTCCCGAGGAGCTCTACGAGGCCGCCGCCATCGACGGCGCCACCAACCGGCAGATGTTCAGCCGCATCACGCTGCCGCTGATGGGCCCGACCCTGCGCATCACGATCTTCCTGTCCATCATCGGCGCCGTGCAACTGTTCGACCTGGTGTTCGTACTCACCGGGGGCGGCCCGTTCCACGCCTCCGAGACCATGGCCATCACGATGTACGAGCAGGGCTTCCAGCGCAACCAGATCGGCTACGCCTCGGCGCTGTCGATCGCCATGTTCCTCATCAGCTTCGTCTTCGCCCTGTTCTACCAGCGCTATGTGCTGAAGAGAGACCTCCAGGGCGGCCTCACCGGAGGCGGATCGAACGGAGGGGACCGCTGATGCCGGTCGTCAACTCCAAGCGCGGCAACCTGCTGCGCAACACCGGGTTCTACATCGCCGCGTTCATCACGACCGCGTTCGTCGCCACGCCGATCCTGTTCGCCCTCCTCGGCGGTTTCAAGGACAACGCGCAGTTGCGGGAGAACGCGCTCGGGCTGCCCAACCCGTGGAACGTCGAGAACTACACCGACACGCTCGCCTCCGACGTGTTCTGGCGCCAGGCGTTCAACTCGGCGCTGATCGCCCTGGCGACCACATTCATCGTGGTCGCCGCCTCGGCGATGGTGGCGTTCGCGTTCGCCCGCTACGCCTTCCGCGGCCGAGAGGTGCTGTTCACGCTCTTCGCCACGGGGCTGATGTTCCCCTTCGCGGTGGCGGTGCTGCCGCTGTTCATCATCCTGCGGACGATGGGCCTGCTGGACAGCCCGCTGGGCGTGATACTGCCGCAGGCCGCGTTCGGCCTGCCGCTGACGATCATCATCCTGCGCAGCTTCTTCCGCGCCATCCCCGGCGAGATCGAGGAGGCCGCGGTGATCGACGGCGCCGGCCCGTGGCGGTTCTTCCTGACGATCCTGCTGCCGATGGCGCGGCCCGCGCTGGCGACGGTCTCGGTGCTGGCGCTGGTCGGCAGTTGGAACAACTACCTGCTGCCGCTGGTGGTGTTGAACGACGCGAGCCTGTGGACGCTGCCGCTGGGCGTGGACCAGTTCTCCGGCCAGTACGCCTCGGACACGGCGAAGGTGCTCGCCTTCGTCATGATGGCGATGCTCCCGGCGCTGCTGTTCTACGGCTTCGCCGAACGGCACCTGATCAGCGGCCTGACCTCGGGAGGCACCAAGGGCTGACAGGCGTCGGGTCCCTTCCGGTTTCGTGAGGCCGCCGGGGGGAACCGATTCGGGCACGGCGGCGTCGGAAGGTACATGAGACACCCACTCGCACCTCTCGGCGCCGCCGTCGCCGTGCTCGCGGTCGGCGCGTGCACCTCGGCGCCCGATGCCCAGATCGACCCCGACTCCGCGTGGATACCGGCCTCCGCCCAGCTGGCCTCCTACGACACCTGCGAGGCCGCCCTCGAAGGCATCCAGCAGTCCGTCCTCGACACCCTCGTCGACATGCGTCACAACATGGAAGAACAAGGCGGCCTCGAGTTCGCCGAGGACGAGGCCCTCACGGCGGAGGAGAACGCCGCGGCCCCCGAGAGCGCCGGCGACGGCGCGGACGCGGGCGGCGACCGCGGCTCCACCGAGCCCCATTCGGAGACGAACACGGCCGTCGCCGGCGTCGACGAGCCCGACGTGGTCAAGACCGACGGGCAGTTCGTCTACAGCGTCGTCGACACCGTCGTGCGCGTGGTGAACGCGCAGACCGCCGAGGTCGTCGCCGAGCACGAGTACGGCTGGGAGAGCTGGAACCACCAGCTGTTCCTCGGCGACGACGAACTGCTGGTCATGTACACCCAGGACCGCGAGCAGGGCGGCGAGTACTACTCGGCGTTCACGATCGACCGCCTCGACCCCGACAGCTTGGAGGTGCTCGACACGTTCAGCCTGGAGGGCTCCATGCTGGACGCCCGCATGGTCGACGGCCAGGTCCGGCTGGCGGTGCAGTCCTCGCCGCAGGTCGAACCGCTGTGGGAGCAGCTCTACGACTCCGACGGCGAGGTCTCCGAACTGCGCGAGGCCGTGCGCTCCACCGAGCTCGCGGACTGGCTGCCGAGCTGGAGCGTCAACGGCGTGGAGGGCGAGCCCTCCTGCGAGGACATCGCCCACCCCGAGCGCTTCGAGGGCGGCTCGACGGTGTCGGTGCTGGCGCTCGCCGCCGACGGCGCGTGGTCCGAGGTGCACCCGGTGACGGTGATGGCCGACGGCGGCACCGTCCACGGCACCGCCGAGAGCCTCTACCTCGCCCACGCCGACCACGACTGGAACGCCGAGGACCCGCGGGCGGAGACCGAGATCTACCGCTTCGTGTTCGACGGGGACCGGCCGCGCCTGGCGGGCGAGTCGGCGGCGCCCGGGTCGCTGCTCAACCAGTACTCGATGAGCGAGTACGACGGGCACCTGCGCGTGGCGACCACCGAGGACGCCACCTCGTGGTGGGGCGTCCCCGAGGAGGACGTCGCGCCGGAGGAGGAGGCCGCGCCGGAGGAGGAGGCCGCGCCGTCGAGCTCGACGGTGACGGTCCTGGAGATCGGCGAGGACGAGCTGACCGAGGTCGGCTCGGTCGACGACCTGGGGCTGGACGAGCGGATCTACGCGGTCCGGTTCCTCGGCCCCACCGGCTACGTGGTGACGTTCCGCGAGACCGACCCGCTGTACACGCTGGACCTGTCCGACCCGGCGGACCCGCGCGTGACCGGCGAGCTGAAGATCACCGGCTACTCGGCGTACCTGCACCCCGTCGCCGAGGACCGGCTGCTCGGCGTCGGCCAGGAGGCCACCGAGGACGGCGTGACGACCGGCCTCCAGGTGAGCCTGTTCGACGTCTCCGAGGAGGAGGCGAGCGTGCTCGACCAGTACGAGCTCTACGGCGCGAGCGCGACCGCCGAATGGGACCCGCACGGCTTCCTGTACTGGGAGCCGGAGGGCATCGTGGTGCTCCCGGCGTGGGACGGGTACGACTCGGCCTCGGGCGCGATCGTCCTCGAGGTCGGCGACGACACCGTCACCGAGGCGGCCTGGATCGAGCACGAGATGCCGAGCGGGGACGACTCCTACTACGGCAACGAGATCGTGCGGAGCCTCGTCATCGGCGACCGGCTGTGGACGCTGTCCTACGGGGGGCTCATGGCGAGCGAGATCGGCGGCGACTACCCCACCAGCGAATGGATCGCCTGGTAGGGACTGGGTTACACGGCTCGGAGGCTTTGCCGTGGTGGTGGGGGCCGCGCCGCTGTTCGGGTGGCGGCGCGGCCCCGTTCCCTGTTTCCTTCAGGTCCTAACGGCCGAGGTTCCGGAAGCGGCGGACGCCCAGCGGCAGGAAGATCGCGGTGATGACCACCGGCCAGACGATGGCCGCGAGCAGCGCGTGCTGCTCGGGCCAGGCGTCGCCGATCGGGAGCGGGTTCCCGAACAGCTCCCGGATGGCGGTGGCGGTGGCCGAGACCGGGTTCCACACGGCGATGGTCCCCAGCCAGTCCGGCATCAGCTCGGGCGGCGTGAACACCGAGGAGACCATCCCGAACGGGAAGGCCAGGGCGAAGAGGTTCCCCGCCTGCTCGACGTTCTTGACCAGCAGGCCGATCCAGACGCCGACCCAGATGAGCGCGAAGCGCAGCCACAGCAGCAGGGCGAACGCGCCGACGGTCTCCAGGACCGTCCCCTCCGAGCTCCAGCCGATGAGCACCGCGATGATGAACAGCACCAGCAGGTCCACCGCGGCGTGGATCGTGTCGGCGATGTTGCGGCCGACGACGACGGCCGAGGAGGCCATCGGCATCGAGCGGACGCGGTCGACGAAGCCCTTCTCCTTGGCGTCGGCCACGGCGAAGGCGGTGTTCATGAATCCGAAGGCCATGGTCATGGCGAACATGCCGGGCATGGCGAAGGCGACGTAGTCGACCCCGGCGCCCTGCCCGGTGACGTCCATGGCCGAGCCGAAGACGTAGACGAACAGCAGGACCATGACGATCGGGAAGCCGAGCGCCCACAGGAAGTTGGCGGGCTGGCGGTACATGTGGACGAACTCCTGGCCGACGATGGCCCGGTAGTCGTGGAGCGTCCACCTGATGCGGGAGCCGATGGACTCCTCGGGGGTCAGCGTGGGTGCGGTGGTCACTGGTCGCCCTCCTTCTCGGTGGGTTCGCCGATGAGCTCGAGGAAGGCCTCGTCGAGCGTGGGCCGCCGCAGCCCGATGTCGGCGACGTCGAGTTTCTTGTCCTGTACGGCGTTCGCGGCGGCGGTGAGCGCCTCGACGGGGTTCCTGACGGGTGCCGAGACGCTTCCGGAGGTCTCGTCGACCTTGGCCCCGCCGCCCGCCACGGCATCCACGATGGAGCGCAGGGCGGGCAGGTCGACCGGGTCGGCGGCGACGATCTCGAGGCGGTCGGCGCCCATGCGGCGCTTGAGGCCCATGGGCGTGTCCTCGGCGATGTTGCGGCCGTGGTCGATGACCGAGATGCGGTCGCACAGCCGGTCGGCCTCGTCGAGGTAGTGGGTGGTGAGCACGACGGTGGTGCCGTCGGCGGCGAGGCCGGAGACGGTCTCCCAGACTTCGCGCCGCCCGGCCGGGTCGAGGCCGGTGGTGGGCTCGTCGAGGAACAGGACCTGCGGGGCCAGGATCATGCTGGCGGCCAGGTCGAGGCGCCGCTTCATGCCGCCGGAGAACTTCTTGGGCTGCTTGTCCGCGGCGTCGGCGAGCCCGAACTGGTCGAGCAGCTGGTCGGCGCGCTTGATCGCGTCGGCCTTGTTCAACCGGAACAGCTTCCCGAAGAGCACGAGGTTCTGGCGGGCCGAGAGCAGGTCGTCGACGGCGGTCTGCTGGCCGGTGAGGCCGATGCGGCGTCGCACCTGGCGGGCGTCGCGGGCGACGTCGAAGCCGGCGACGGCGGCGCGGCCGGTGTCGAAGCGCAGCAGGGTGGTGAGGATGCGCACGGTGGTGGTCTTGCCGGCGCCGTTGGGGCCGAGGAGGCCGAGGACGGTCCCGGACTCGACCGAGACGTCGAACCCGTCGAGGGCGGTGGTGTCTTTGAATCGTTTGCCGAGATTCTCGGCCTCGACTGTCGTGGTGGCCATTGCTGGTCTCCTTGAAAGGTCTCCCTTAATAGGGTACGGTGTACTCAAACATAGCGTACGATGTACCCGGTTCGCAACCGGGTTATGATGAGGCCCGATGGCGACACCACAGACCGGGGCGGGTGACCCCAAGCGCAGCCTGGAGCTGCTCTGGCGCGATCTCGAACCGCAACCGAGCAGACCGGGACCGAAACCGAAACTGAGCGTGGATGAGATCGTGGACGCCGCGATCCGCGTCGCCGACCGCGAGGGCAGCTGCTTCAGCATGCGGGGCGTGGCCGCCGAGCTCGGCGTGGGCACCATGACGATCTACCGCTACATCCCCGGCAAGGCCGAGCTGCTCGACCTCATGGTCGACAAGGCCGGCGAGCCCGGCACCGACACCACCGAGACCGAACGTCGCGGCTGGCGGCACATCCTCGAACAACTCGCCGACCACAGCCTGGAGTTCTACCGCCTGCACCCGTGGATGCTGGAGATCAACCAGCGCCGCCCCACCCTCGGCCCCGGCGGTCTGGGCGGCATCAATTTCGCACTGGCCGCGTTCGACGACCACGACGTCACCGACAAAGAGGCCATCCTCATCATCAACGCCGTCTGGAACATCGTCACCGGCACGGCCTTGGCCTTCCTCACCAACGACACGCCGACCGAACGGGGCGGCCCCATCACCACCGAAGAGGAATGGTGGGAGATACAGGAGCCCTTCCTGATGCGGGCCGTCGAATCTGGGCGCTTCCCCAGGCTCGCGCGCATCGAGGACCACACCATATGGGACATGACCGCCCAGGAGGCCATGCGCCACGCGCTCGACGCCTATCTCGACGGCATCGCCCCCCGCATGGAGGAGACCCGCCGCGTGAAGGACTGAGCCCGCCGGAGCGGACGCTCCGGCGGGCTCGTCGACATGTGGCCGCCGCGGTCAGACCTTCAACTGGTTCGCGGCCACGATGCCCGCGTCGCGGTCGTAGTGGACGGCGAGGTCGCCTTCCAGGAACCCGACCGGCGCGTAGACGCCCGCGGCGGTCGGCGACGTGGTCGCCTCGCCGTCGACACCGACCATGACGGCCTCGGCGTCCTCGTCGTCCACGTCGATGTCGCCGAACGCCCGGCCCTGGCTGTCGACGGCGCGGAGCACCACCGAGCGGTCGGACTCGGGGCAGTGGACCTGGCCGGTCTGGGAGTCGATGACGGCGTCCTGCGTCACGAAGTACCTGCCGTCGGCGCTGACGTCGACCGTCCCGGCGTCGGGGGCCGTGAAGTGGTCCGTGTAGGTCTCGCCCTCGCAGGCCAGCTCGGTCACGAGCTCGCCGCTGGCGACGTCGACCAGGCCGAAGACCTCCACTGCCGTCTCGTCGTCGGTCGTGGCGGTGGAATCGAACCACCTGACGAGGACGTGGTGGTCGCCGGCGACCGCGATGATCTCGGCGGCCGTTCCGCCGTTCGCGACCGACGGCGGCGCGACGTCCATCGAGGTCCAGCCGTCCCCGCCGAAGCCGGTGCCGAAGTCGCCCTCCGGCTCCTCGGACCACCCGTCTTCGCTGGACGTCACGAAGGGCTCGATGTCGAAGACGGGAGTGCCGCCGACGGTCATGTTCGGCGCCTCCCGGACCGGGGTGCCCGCGAGGGTGTCCTCGATCGGCTCGTGCTCGGTGACCTCACCGGTCGCCGAGACCGTGTAGGCCGTCTCGTAGGTCGACGGCTCGCCGTCGGCGTCCGATCCGGGGAACGCCAGACCGTACTCTCCCGGCCCGGCGGCTTCACCGGGGACGTCCACCGGCTCGCCGCTCAGACCGGTGGCGACGTCGTACAGCCAGACCCGGAAGACGTACGATCCGGCGTCCAGGCCGTCCGCCTCGGACTCGCCGCGCTGCACCACCGCGACGGTCTGCTCGTCGACGATCCTGAAGTCGGCTCGGACGCTGCCGTCGTCGTTCAAGTTCCCGAACGGCTCGATGTCCTCGGTCCAGGCCTCGGCGCCGGAGGCGTCGTACGAGCCGATGGTGCCGGGGATGGGGCTGTACCAGACGACGTGCTCGCCGACGATGAAGACGGAGGCGTCCGCGGGGACCGGGGCGCTCCACTCCGGCTGCTCCTCGAAGAAGTCCGTCGCCACGGGGATGGCCTGCGCCGGCGGCTGCTCCTCCGCCGCCTCGGACCCGTTCGTGTCCAGTTCTCCTTCGTCATCGGAGCAGGCCGCGAGGCCAAGGGCGGTCGCCGATATCAGGGTGGCCGCGATGAGACGCCGTGAAAGCGTGAAATGTATGGGCATCATCACGGCATACTAGTGACCACCGTCCACCCGGCCCAGAGCCCGTATCGAAGGACCTCACTACGTCCGCCCGTGTTCCGACGGGACTACGCCCATCGGCTGCGCCCATATTCCGATGGGACTACGTCCATCGGAAGTACCACGCCTTGGACCTGATCATGTGCTCGGCGAGGTCTTCCAGCGTGGGCACTCCGGAGTCGAGGAGGTCGGGGCAGTAGGCGTAGGCCTCGCTCGCCACGCCGAGCGCCTCGTCGGCGCCGGGCGGGTGCGGGACGTAGAGCTCCAGCACGTCATAGGTCATCGCCACGAGCTCGGCGTCGAAGCGGTGGTGCCAGCGCTTGAGGATCGCGGCGTGCTCGGCGCCGTACAGCTCCCAGTTCGTCGAGCCCTTCCACGGGAACATCGCCGGGATCTTCCAGCCCGCGTCGGTCTCGACCAGGCCCATCAGGCCGTCGCGCTGCGGCGTCGCGAAGTCGCTGTCGCCGCGCCTGGGCAGGATCGGGACGCCGCGCGCGGGTTCCCCGGCCTCGGCGGCCTTGTCGTGCAGGAGGTCGGCGGCGTCGATGCCGTCGGCGCGGCCGAGCTCGTCGTCGCCTTCGTGGATGATGGCCTCGCCGGAGTCGCGCCACTCCTCGGGAGCGCCGAGCAGGACGGGCATCCAACCGGTCTCCTCGGCGGCCTGGCGGATCTCGAGCCACCAGTGGAGGGCCTCGGAGGCGCGGACCCCGAAGGCCCACATGGTCGTGTCCTCGCGGCGCACCAGCTGGTGCATCTTGGGAACGGCGAGTCCGGCCTCTCTGAGGGCGGCGCGGGGGGATCCGGCGATGTCGAGCGCGTCGGTGTCCTCCTCGCGCGGCATCATCTCGTCGCGGCCGGTCCCGGGCGGGCGCTGAGGGGGCTCGGGCTTGTCCAGGGTGAGCAGTTCCCGTTTGGGGCGCTCGGGCACGAAGATGTCGTCGGACTTCGGCTCGGACTGCGGCTCCGCCTTGGACTCCGGTGCCGCCCAGGACTCGGGCTCGGGTTCCGGTTCGAGGTCGGGCACGGCCACGAGCAGGGGCCTCGGCTCGGTGGTGTCGGATGCGGTCGGTGCGATGCCGTCCTCCTCCTGAGATTCCGCTTGGAGCGTCTCGGGGGCGGCATCGTTCGGCGCGGCGTCGTCGAGAGCACCCGAGGACACCTGAGGTTCTTCAGGCGGCGGCTCGGGCTCGGCTGTCGGTTCCTGTTGGGCGGCGGGATCGGGCACTGAATCAGGCGTGTCCCGGCGCCCCAACAGACGCTGGAGGAGTCCCACCCGATCCATGATGCCCTGTCTCGGTTCGGAACGCCACGGCAACCCCCGGCCGTCATCTCGGGAACGCGCTCCGGACGGCTCAGTGCGCGGGGCCGGGATCACAGTCCGCCGGTCCGGTAGCATCGCAGACCGTTCGGGCACGTCGGCGGGCGGCAGTGGAGGAGCATCGTGGACGCTGGAGAGATCTTCGGGCAGTCGACCGGATTCCTGCTGCACCGGCTCGGCGTCGGCGCGGAACGGGTCATCGAGCGGACGCTGTCGCCGTTCGACCTGCGCGCCAAGGAGCTGCGCGTGCTCGGCTTCATTCGCGGGGAAGGCTGCTCGCAGCGCGAGCTGGTCGACGCGACCGGGCTCGACCGCACCACGATGGTCGCCGTCGTGGACCGGCTGGAGGCGCTCGGGCTCGTCGAGCGCCGCCGCGACCCTTCCGACCGCCGCAAGCAGTCGGTCATGCGCACCGAGCGGGGGGCGCGGCGACTGACCGAAGCGGCCGCCGCGCTGGCCGCGGCCGAGACCGAGTTCCTCTCTCCGCTGTCGGAATCGCAGCGGCGCACGCTCAACGCCGTGCTCGCGGAGCTGTTCGTCCATCGCCGACCCGAATGCTGATCCGAGCGCGCGAGGCCGAATATTGTCAGCTAACCTGATCGTCAGTTCTACTGACGAAAGGTAGTCGCATGCGAACCTCCGCACTGCCGTCCCACGCGGTTCGAACGACACTGCTCCTCATGGGGCTCATCACGGCACTGCCGGCACTGGCGCTCATCGACGCCTACACGCTCGAATGGACCTACCAGGTGACCGAGACCGATCCGATGGTGATCGCCCTGCTCCAGCACCGAGGAGCGCTCCAGTTGGCCTTGGGCGCGGCGATCGCCTGGGCCGCCTTCGACGCGCGTGCGCGCATTCCGGTGGCCGCCGCCGCGATCGCCACCAAATCGGTCTTCCTGGCGCTCATCCTTCCCGATGAACGGCTGCGGACGGACCTCTCGGCGTTCAGCGTCTACTTCGATCTCGCGTGCATCGTGCTCCTCGCCGCGCTCATCGCTCTCGAGTCGCACCGGAGGCGCCGCCCGTCGGCCCGATAGGTTCGACGGTCGTGACGCCGAGCCGGCGGACAGAGCCGCCGCCCCGAGTTCGGGGCCACCGGCCGTCCCGCTCCCACTCGCCCACAAGCGATTCAGGGGACATCGCCTCGTTCGGCTCGTTGGCGCGGCGCGGAGTCACCGCCGAAGGACGATGCGGCGGCCGGGCGGTCGACGGGAGGCGTTCGGACTCTTCGCCTTTGCGGGCCGGTGGCCGGAATGTATCGTGTACGGGATTCAGCCCGAGGAAGGAGAGCGATGGGCCGGTACACCGACTTCACCCTTTACTCGGAGCGGTGGGGCGGCTATTCAGACCGGAGCGAGCCCTTCGGCTTGCCGCGCCTGGCGTGGTTCGTCGCCTCATCGGACGGCGCCGCGCGCTGCCTGGTCCAATCCGAATCCATGGACGCGATGACGATCTCCTGGAGCGCCGCCTGGCAGCGGGTACCCCTCGAGCTGCTCGCCCCCGTCCCCGGCCTGCTCGCGGAAGCGGGTGCGTTCGGCGTCCCGCGGCCGCTGGTGGAGGACACCGGGGACGGCGATTACCTCGACGTCTGGCAGCTGACCGGCGTGCACGAGGACCGGCCGTTCCGGCTCGCGGTCGAGCGCACCGTCCCCGGTTCGGCATGGACGCCGCTGGGACGGCGACTGGCGGTCGCCATCGACTCGCTCTGCACCTACGAAGCCTCGCCGTAGGCGCCGAAACGGCGCATCGTGCTGCTGACCGTCTTCCGCAAGACCCGGGCGCGCGAGCGCTCCGAGGTCGAGCGGGCCCGGCGGGCACAGGCCGAGTGCGAACAGAGTGGCATGAGCACGCGGTCGCCATTCACGATCGAGACGAGGAGGAGATGTAATGCCCGGATCTGGAGACCACACCGTCTGGCGCCGCAGCGGCGCGCACTCCGAGGACTATGAATCGGCTAGGCGCGCTTTCCTTCTGGGGAAGATGGTCTATGAACGTCGCCGTGAACTCGGCATGAGCCAGTCCGAGCTGGCCGCACGCGCGGGCATGTCCCAGCCGCAGCTGTCGCGCCTCGAGGGCGGAGGCGTCACTCCCACCATCCCGCTGCTCGAACGGCTCGCCGGTGCGCTGGAGGTGGATCCGGCGATCGACTTCGTCCCCCGCGCAGCGGCGTGAGGCGAGGTCAGCCCTTGCGGCCCTTCTTGATGAGCATGCCGAACCAGAAGGCGCAGAACAGGATGATCACCAGGACGGCGACGAGCTTGAAGAGGAGCATCATTTCACCTGCGTGAGTTTGGGGCGTTTGGGCTCCACCGTATCCCCGCTCGACTTGCCGGTGATGCGGCGCTTGACCCAGGGCGCGAGGTGCTTGCCGGCCCAGGCCGCGCCGTTCACCTCGCGGCGGACCTTCGCGAGCTGCGGCATCGGCTTGAGCCAGTCCTCGTCGGGCTCGACGCCGAGGGCGGTGCACACGTTCGCAGCGACCCGCTGGTGGCCGTAGGCGTTCATGTGGAGCCGGTCCTCGGCCCACAGGCGCGGGTCGGCGAAGGCGTCGTCTCCCCACAGGTCGACCAGGATTGCGTCGTGGCGCTTGGCGACGCGCCGGGTGGCGTCGTTGGCGGTGATGAAGCGCTTGCGCAGCAGCTTCGTGCCCGGGATGTGACTGGTGATGTCGGCGCAGGTGAAGAGGATGACCTCGGCGCCGGAGGCCTTGAACAGGCGGACCACCTCGTGGGCGCGGGTCGCCAGGCGCGTCGGGTTGTAGTTCGGGCGCAGGGCGTCGTTGAAGCCGGCGGCGAAGGAGACCAGGTCGGGGCTCTGCTTGATGGCCGGGACGACCTGCTCGTCGACGATGCGGTCGAACAGGCGGCCGCGGACGGCGAGATTCGCGTAGGCGAGGTCGGGCCAGAACTCGGCGGCGCGGTGCGCGAACAGGTCCGCCCAGCCCCGGAGGCCGTCGCCGTCCGGGTACGGGTCGCCGAGCCCTTCGCTGAAACTGTCGCCGATGGCCACGAAACTCGAGAACGCCGCGGGCACTCCCACTCCCCACCTTCAATCCGCATCGAATCTCCGGACTCCACCCGTCCGAGTGCAGCCCAGCATGCCTCACAAAGATAACGATCGGGTTGCGATCCAGTGGCGAGCACGGCCACAGCGTCCGAGCGCCCGAAGGGAACGGCGCCTTCGGGCGCTCGGACCGCCTCAGGCGTGCTCGGCGTGGACGACGACCTCTCCGGCCGGCACGTCGACGGTGGCCGTGTCGGTCTTGACCTGGGTGTCGGCCTCGGTGTGGTTGATGCAGAACAGCCAGGACCGGCCGTCGTCGTGGGAGCGGCGGACGACCTCGACGCCGACGGGGGCGTCGGCGGCCGGCTCCACCCGGGCGTCGGAGGCCGCCGCGGCGAGGACGCGGTCGAGCGTGTCGTCGTCGACGAACGTGGTCAGGTAGTGCGCGGTGCCCTCGCCGAAGCGGTTCACGGTCCAGGCGGGCGTGCCGTCGAGATACGTGTCGCGGACCTCGGCGCCTTTCGCCTCGGCCGCTTCGCTCCAGACGCTTCCGGTGCCGCCGGAGGCGAGGGCGACCGTCTCGCCGATGAGCGGGTAGAACTCCTCGGTCCGCACGCCGACGAGGTCGCTGATCGCCCCCGGGTAGCCGCCGAGGTAGACCGTGTCGGTCTCGTCGGCGATCCCCGAGTAGGGCGTGACGAGCACGGTGCCGCCGGAGGCGACGAAGTGCTTGAGGTTCCGCGCGGCGGCCTCGGACATCAGGTAGACGGCCGGGACGACGACCAGGCGGTACCCCGAGAGGTCGCCTTCGGGGTGGGCGACGTCGGTGGTGATGCCCGCGCGCCACAGCGCCGCGTAGCAGGACTCCCGGACGGCCTTGACGTCGAGGTCGGCGGTCGGCTTCGCCTCGTGCTCCTGGGCCCACAGGTTCTGGTAGTCCCACAGGATCGCCGCGTCCGCGTGGACCCTGGAGCCCTCGATCTCGTCGAGCTCGCCGAGGCGGGCGCCCAGTTCGCGGACCTCGCGCCAGATCTTGGAGTCGGTGCCGACGTGCGGCACCATGCCCGAGTGCCACTTCTCGGCGCCCTGGCGAGAGGCGCGCCACTGGAAGAACATGACGGCGTCCGCGCCGCGCGCGAGGTGCGCGAAGGAGTTGCGCAGCAGCTCGCGGGGCGCCTTGGCACGGTTGCGGCCCTGCCAGTTGACCGCGGAGGTGGAGTGCTCCATGAGGATCCACGGCGCGCCGCCGCCGAGGGAGCGGGTGTAGTCGGCGGCGAAGCCGAGGTTGACGTGCCCGGCGGGGCCTTCGAGGTAGTGGTCGTTGGAGACGACGTCGACGGCCTCGGCGAACTCCCACAGGTCGATGTCGGGGTGGTTGCCGGTCATGAAGTTCGTCGTCATCGGCTTGTCGGGGTCGATCGAGCGGAGCAGCTCGGCCTCGGCCTTGTAGAGCTGGAGGAGCTGCCAGGACGAGAAGCGCTTGAAGTCGAGGACGTGGCCGGGATTCGGGATCGTCGGCGTCGGCAGCGGCGTGTAGACCTGGTCCCAGGAGGAGTAGGCCTGCGACCAGAACGCGGTGCCCCAGGCCTCGTTGAGGCCGTCGAGGTCGCCGTAGCGCTCGCGCAGCCACAGGCGGAACTTGGCGGTGGCCGCAGGCGAGTGGGAGCGGGCGTTGTGGCAGCCGTACTCGTTGTGGATGTGCCACAGCTTGACGGCGGGGTGGCCGTGGTAGCGGCGGCCGACCTGCTCGGTGATCCGCAGAGCAGCCGTCTTGTAGACGTCCGACGACGGGTCGAAGCCCTGGCGGGAGCCGTGGGTGAGGCGGCGGCCCTCGGCGTCGACGGGGAGCGCCTCGGGGTAGGTGGCGGCGAACCACGGCGGCGGCGAGGCGGTGGGCGTGGCCAGGCAGATTTCGACGCCGTTCGCGGCCAACAGGTCGATGACCTCGTCGAACCAGTCGAATTCGAAGCGGCCTTCTTCGGGTTCGAGCTTCGCCCAGGAGAAGATGCCGAGGCTGACGCGGTTGACGCCGGCCTCGCGCATCAGGCGCATGTCCTCGGCCCAGACTTCACGCGGCCACTGTTCGGGGTTGTAATCGCCGCCGTAGACGATCGCCATGGCGGGGCTCCTTTGCTGGAAGAGGGTCGGTGCGCCCCCAAGGCTACGGCAACCGATTGCCGGTATCCACCCCCGCGACCAGCTTTTTCACACCCCTACATGAAGTAGATCACTCACCGCATCCAAGCGGCGGCGCCCGGCTCGACCCACCAGGTGCGCTTGCGCCCGAGCTCGCCGACCAGGCCGTCCGAGATGAACGTCACGCCGTCGTTCGGGTGGACGGCCACGGCCCGGCCCCTGGCGCGGCGGACCTCGATGCGGACCCGCTTGCGCCACCGGCCGACCAGCACCGGGATGGCCACGGCGACGTCGATCCTCCCGTCGGCCGGGTCCGGCTCGGCGAGCACCATGTCGTCGGCCGCGGCGTAGCCGTCGGCGTTCGCCACCACGCACGCCAGGATCTGCTCGGAGCCGTCGGTCAGCACCGCGTCGTCCAGGTTGACCACGCCGCGCCACGGGCGGTCGCCGCCGCCCAGGCGCACCCCGTCGAGGCAGACGCCGCCGCCGTCGTGGCGCATCAGATCGGTGCGCAGCACGGCGCCCTCCACCGCGGCCCGGGCGACCTCGGCGGGCTTCGACGGCAGGTCGAACCGCTCCACCAGACCGGGCGCGGAGCCCAGCGGCAGCAGCGCCAGCGGCGGCAGGTCGGGGACCGTGCGCCCCGCGGGCAGATCCTCGCCCCGCTCGCTCGGCGCCGGCGCGAGGCGGCGCACCATGCGCGCGGCCACCGCGTTGACCTGCTCGTCGGTGTCCGCGGCGAGCACGATCCGCGTGCCGGAGGACGCCGCGTCCTCCACGACCGGGTCGATCTCCTGTGGAGTGGAGGCCTCGGCGGTGCGCACATCCGCGCCGAGCCGCTTCAGCTCGTCGATCAGGTGCAGCACTTGCGTGCGCGGCCCGGTGTCCGCACAGTTCGCCTCGACGAGAGACAGCACGACTACGTTCACAAGCGTCAACGGTAATGTGTGACCGAGGCCCGACTCATAGCGCTCGGCCCTGATGGGACACGGCGTCACTCCGTGCCAGTAGGCTTACACGGTAATCGGGTGATCAAGTTCCCGGGAGGATGGGCAGATGCCAGCGATCGCGGTCGTCGGAACGCAGTGGGGCGACGAAGGCAAAGGCAAGGTCACCGACCTGCTCGGCGCCGACATGGACTACGTCGTGCGCTATCAGGGCGGCAACAACGCCGGGCACACCGTCGTGACGCCCGACGGCACGAAGTACGCCATCCACCTCGTCCCGGTCGGCATCCTCACCCCGGGGGTCGTCCCCGTCATCGCCGGCGGCGTCGTGGTGGACCCCAAGTTCCTCATCTCCGAGCTCGATGAGCTCAGCGCCGGCGGTGTCGACGTCTCGAACCTGAAGCTCTCGGCGGACGCCCACCTCATCATGCCCCACCACCGGGCCCTCGACCGCGTCGTCGAGCGCTACCTGGGCTCCTCGCGGATCGGCACCACCGGCCGCGGCATCGGCCCGACCTACGCGGACAAGGTGGCGCGCATGGGCATCCGCGTCCAGGACCTGCTCGACCCGGGCATCCTCACCGAGAAGCTCGAGGCGATCCTGCGCGAGAAGAACCAGATCCTGGTGAAGGTCTACAACCGCAAGGCGATCGACCCGGCGGCCGTGGCCGAGGAGTACCTGGGCTACGCCGAGCGGCTCAAGCCCTACATCGCCGACACGAGGCTGCTGCTCAACCAGGCCCTCGAAGCCGGCAAGAACGTGCTCCTCGAAGGCGCGCAGGCCACCATGCTCGACGTCGACCACGGCACCTACCCGTTCGTGACGTCCTCGAACCCCACCACCGGCGGCGCGTGCGTCGGCACCGGCATCGCGCCCAACAAGATCACCACCGCCATCGGCATCATCAAGGCCTACACCACCCGCGTCGGCTCGGGGCCCTTCCCCACCGAGCTGCACGACGAGCACGGCGAGTTCCTGCTCAAACGGGGCGGCGAGTACGGCGTCACCACCGGCAGGCGGCGCCGCTGCGGCTGGTTCGACGCGGTCCTGGGCCGCTACGCGGTGCGCGTCAACGGGATCACCGACCTGTTCGTCACCAAGCTCGACGTGCTCTCCGAGCTCAAGCGGGTGCCGATCTGCGTGGGCTACGAGATCGACGGCGAGGTCGTGCGCGACATGCCGATGACGCAGACGGACGTCCACCACGCCAAGCCGGTCTACGAGTACCACGACGGCTGGTGGGAGGACGTCTCCGAGTGCCGCAAGTTCGAGGAGCTGCCCGCCACCGCGCAGTCCTACATCGAGCGGCTCGAGGAGCTGTGCGGCGCGAGGGTCAGCGTCATCGGCGTCGGCCCCGGCCGAGACGAGAACATCATCCGCCACCCGCTGATCTGATCGGACTCGCGATGGGGGCGCGGGCGAAGCCCGCGCCCCCATCGGCATGCACGGGAACGCCTCCCGGCGCGAGACGACGATGTGAAGTCAGTTACGAACAGTGTGCGACACGCGACGGCACGCCGCCGAAATACACGAGTGCTCACACTCCCGTCGATACCTTCACGCGCATGGCGAATGTCCCCCATGAAGCGCTCCACCACATATTCCGCGAAGAACCGGCCCTGTTCTCCAAGGCCATGAGCCACATCCTCCAGGAGGAATTCCCCGAAGTGCGCGGCGTCGCCGTGCTCAACAGCGACCTCACCGAGATCAAGCCGCTGGCGCGGTACGCCGACACGGTGCTCAAAGTGGATACCGACGAGGGCGCCGAGATCATCGTCATCGAGCCGCAGACGGGAACCTCGAAGAAGAAGCTCCGAAGCTGGGCCTACTACATCGCCTACCTGGAGAACAAGTACGAACTGCCGGTGAGCCTGATGGTGGTCACGCCCTGCGCGAAGACCGCCGACTGGGCGAGGAGGCCCATCATCCTGGGCCCGAAGCGGAGACCCTCGCTGCGAGTGCTGCCGCTCGTACTGGGGCCGGACAACACGCCGTTCATCACCGATCCCGAGACCGCCGCCGAGGACATCGTGCTCGCGGTGTTCGCGGCCCTGACCCACCGACTCGACCCCGACATCGAGAAGGCCCTGAATCCGCTCGCCATCGCCTTGGGCGGGCTGGACGAGACCACCGCGCGATTCTTCGCCGAGTTCACCTCCGTGGGTCTCGGCGATGGTTGCGCCTATACCGCGTGGAAGAGGATAATCATGACCATGACCTACCCGTACGCCTCCAGGCTCCGCGACGACTTCAAAGCCGAGGGCCTCGAAGAAGGCCGTGAAGAAGGCCGTGAAGAAGGCCGTGAAGAAGGCCGCATCAAGGGTCGCGCCGAGATAGTGATCATGTTGCTCGACGCGCGGGGCGTCGAATACACCGATGCCGACCGCAAACGCATCATGGGTTGCACGAACCTGGACACACTCGCCTACTGGGCGGTGCGCGCCGCGTCAGTGGAGCGCATCGAGGAGCTGTTCGAGTTCTGAGCGCCACCGGCCTTCGGGCCGCATTCGCGACCGGCCCGGCCTCCGCCGGGCCGGTTCGGCGTCTCAGAGGCGGTCGACGACCTGGACGTGGCCGGGGGCGAAGGAGGTCAGGCTCGCGAGGAGCTGCTGCGCGTCGGGCTTGAAGTCGCCGCAGCGCACGGCCAGGTCGAAGCCGGCCACGAGGCCCTCGGTGGCGCGGGTGGCCTCGCGCAGCACCGAGCGGTCGATGAAGCCGGGCCGGTCCGAGCCGCCGCGCCCGAGGTACACGTCGGTCGCCAGCAGGAGGTACGAGTGGCCCCTGCGGCCCGATCCGACGGTGATCGCGGCCAGCTCCTCGACGTTGCTCCAGGGAATGAGCAGGACCTTCCCGTAGCCGGGGCGCACGCGCAGCCCGAAGTGGTTGACGTGCAGCTGCGGCGGCCGGATGAGCGGCATCAGGAAGAAGACCGCCCCCACCCCGGCCATGACGCCGAAGAAGCCCGGCAGGGCCACCACCGGGTTCGCCTCGCCGGAGTCGAGCGTGTCGGGCTCGGTGTGGACGAGCCACACGAGCGCGCCCACGACGGCGGCGCACACGGTGGCGTAGAGGACGAGTGAGGAGATCCGGCGGGTGGGGGAGCTGCGTTCGACGACGGTCCATTCCGAGCTTCTGCGCACCGGTTCACCTCCCCCGACAACTGTATCCAGCATCGGCGAGCGGGGCGGCCGTGGGCGGTGGGGCGGCCGGTCCCGCTGCGGTTCCTGAGACGGCAATCACCGTTGAAGGCGCAGATCAATTGGGGTGAACCGGCGCAAAAGGACGGACATTTCAGGCGCCCCCGAGAAATCCGGGTCCCGCCTCCGGCCGCCGCCTCCGTACACTGGGATCAACCCGGTGTCCGCTTCGTCCTCCCGATCCGGCGAAGCCCCCGAGCCGCGCCGAGCGGTTCCGGACACCGAACTGTCAGCCGGCACCGCCGGATCAGCTAGTCCACTTATGGGGGGTTCTCGTGCCGGCGATCCCGGATGAAGGCCTACGCGCGACCCTGGCCACGATGGCTCCCGGAACGGCGCTGCGCGACGGACTGGAGAGGATCCTGCGCGGCCGCACCGGCGCGCTCGTCATCGTCGGCTGCGACGACGAGGTCGAGGCGATGTGCACCGGCGGCTTCGAGCTCGACGTCGAGTTCTCTGCGACCCGGCTGCGCGAATTGTGCAAAATGGACGGCGCGGTGGTGCTGACCACCGACGGCTCCCGCATCGTGCGCGCGGGCGTCCACCTCATGCCCGACCCCTCGATCTTCTCGGCCGAGTCGGGCACCCGCCACCGCACCGCCGAGCGCGTCGCGAAGCAGACGGGCCTGCCGGTCATCTCCGTGAGCCAGTCGATGCACACCATCGGCCTGTACATGGGCTCGGTGCACCACCTCCTGGAGCCGTCGACGAAGATCCTCTCCCGCGCCAACCAGGCCCTGGCGACACTGGAGCGGTACAAGCAGCGCCTCGACGAGGTCGCCGGGAACCTGTCGAGCCTGGAGATCGAGGACCTCGTCACCGTCCGCGACGCCGTCACCGTCCTCCAGCGGCTCGAGATGGCCCGCCACATCGCCGACGAGGTCGAAGGGCACGTCATCGAGCTCGGCACCGACGGGCGCCTCCTCGCGCTCCAACTGGACGAGCTCATGGCGGGCGTCGACACCGACCGGGAGCTGGTCGTGCGCGACTACCTCCCCGAGGGCGCCGACTTCCCCAAGGCGCTGCGCACCGTCGACGAGATGAGCTCCGCCGAGCTCCTCGACCTGGCCGCGGTGGCGCGCGCGCTCGGCTACCCGGCCGCCGCGGACGTCCTCGACCGGCGGGTGAGCCCGCGCGGGTACCGGATGCTCGCGAAGGTGCCGCGCCTGCCCGAGCCCGTGGTCGAACGCGTCGTCTCCCGCTTCCGCTCCCTGCCCGAGCTGCTCGGCGTGTCGGTGGAGGACCTCCAGGGCGTCGACGGCATCGGACCGGGGCGGGCGCAGAACATCCGCGAGAGCCTCACCCGCCTGGCCGAGGTCTCGATCCTCGACCGGTACATCTAAGTGAGCGTCAGCGTCGTCGGCTGCGAGACGGCCTCGCCGAACCTCGCCCGCATCTCGTAGTCCCCCGCGGGCAGCTCCCTGCGGTCCCCCGCGCAGCCGGGCTCCGAGGCGAGGCCGTCGAGCTCGAACTCCACCGTCTGGCCCGCGCCCTCGGCCAGCTCCACCTCCCGCGGCTCCGCCTCCAGGCAGTGCGCGGTGGAGTAGACGACGTCCGCTCCGGCGGCGAGCTCGACCGCGACCTGGCCGAGGTCGGCCGCGCACGTCTGGGCCGCGGTGCTGGCGACCAGGACGCTCACCGGCACCGGCGAGCCGGACCGGACCTCGTCGAACGCGGCCACGATCTGGAGCATCAACTCGTCCTCGGCGCACGCCGGGACCGTCGGCGACGGCGAGGCGCTGCTCGGCTCGGCACTGGGCGTCGGCGACACCTGGGGGCGGTTGAGGGTGCTGGACGAGGACGGGGCGACCCACTCCTGCGGTTCGGCCTGGCCCTCGGCGGTGGCGCCCCCGCTGTCCGAGCCGAGCGCCTTGAGACCGAACACGACGACCAGGATCAAGACGACCGCCGCGCCCGCCACGATCGCCCGGCGCTGCCAGTACACCGACGCCGGCTCCGAGCCCTTCACGAACTTCCCCTGGAAACGATGCACGTCGGGACGCTAGCGCACCCTGGAGTCGGAACCGGGGAACTACACGCGGACAATGGGCGTCATGCTCGCACCCGACCACCTCGCCGAGCGGCTCCTGCCCTGGTTCGACGCGCAGGGCCGCACCGAGCTGCCGTGGCGGCGCCCCGGCACGACCGCCTGGGGCGTCCTCGTCTCCGAGGTCATGAGCCAGCAGACGCAGGTCGCGCGCGCCGCCCCGGTGTGGGAGGCGTGGATGGAACGCTGGCCGACCCCCGCCGACCTGGCCGAGGCGCCCACCTCCGAGGTGCTGCGCGCCTGGGGCCGCATGGGCTACCCGAGGCGGGCGCTGCGGCTCCAGGAGTGCGCCCGCATCCTCGCCGAGGAGCACGGCGGCGTCGTCCCCTCGGACCCGGTCGAGCTCGAGAAGCTGCCGGGAATCGGCGTCTACACCGCCGCGGCGGTGGCCGTCTTCCACTACGGGCGGCGCCATCCGGTGGTCGACACGAACGTCCGCCGGGTCGTCGCGCGCCTGGGCGGCGAGGCCGACGCCGGGACGGCCACCACCAAGGCCGATCTGGCCGCCGCCGAGGCCCTGCTCCCGGCCGAGGCGGAGACGGCCGCCCGAGTCTCGGTGGCGCTGATGGAACTGGGGGCGCTGGTGTGCACGGCCCGCAAGGCCGAATGCGGCTCGTGCCCGGTCAGCGACGTGTGCGGCTTCTCGGGCCGGGAGGTCCCGGCCGGTCCCAGCCGCAAGCGCCAGCGGTACCAGGGGACGAACCGGCACGTGCGGGGCGAGATCATGGCGGTGCTGCGGGAGGCCGACGGGCCGGTCGGCAGGGACCGGATCGACGCGGTCTGGCCCGATCGGCGCATGGTCGACGAGGCCGTCGCCCAGCTCGTCGCCGACGGGCTCGTGGGCACCGACGAGGAAGGGCGATTCGAACTGCCGACTTGATGACATCGGGCGTTCTCCCTGATAACCTCAGAATTGAGAGAACTTCACGATGCTCGGTTGGTGCCGATTCACCTGAATCGGCGGCTCTGGGTCCAACTCCGCTTCTCGCACAAGCGGGGCGCCGGGCGGGCCGTCAGGCCCGTGCTCACCGCCGGTGCCAGAGCCGGTACACCGGCCGCCCAGGCCGCCCCCGCGCGGCCGGCCAGGAACACGACGACGCGGCTCGCGCCATCACAACGTCGCGTCGACCGCGGACCGGTCGCCTGAAAGCGACCAGGGCGGCTGCGGACACCGCAGGACAGGGTGTCCGCGACCGGGCAACGACGATGCCGCCGAGGTACCGCGCGCTCAGACCCCGGCGGCACCGTCACGTTTCCCCAGGCCAACGTTTTCCAATGCTCCGTGCCGCCCGCTCCCGGCCCGCCGGCACGAAAAAACGCCGCCGGAATCCGGCGGCGGTCGGGATTTGCGGGCCCTGAGGGAGGGCCCGCGCTTTCCAATCGTTCGGGCGGCCGGCAGGGTGGCCCGGCCCTCCCGCTACTCGCCGGGCTCGCGCTGCCCGGGGATGTCGCCGTTGATCAGGGCACGGATCTCCGACTCGCGGTAGCGGCGGTGGCCGCCGAGGGTGCGGATGGCCGAGATCTTCCCCGCCTTGGCCCAACGGGTGACGGTCTTGGGGTCCACACGGAACATCGCGGCGACCTCAGAAGGCGTGAGCAGGGCCTCTGTTTCCACCGGAAGGTTCAGGTCTGTCGTCATAGTTAGTCTCCTCCACAGACGGGCTTGGAATCACCGGCTGCCGCAGCCTGGATTCGTTCTTCTCCAATCGTCCGTGCTGTCGTAGATGTCCGACATAGTCCGAACGGCCGATTTTGACTGGACTTTCCGCGCGGGCCACTCATACGAGTGATCACTCCATTAGAGAATCCAGAGCTCGGAGGGCCCGCCCCTCACTGTGGACGGCTAGTTGAGGCGTTCACCGAGACGACGATCACGCCAGCGGTCCACTAGGCGCGCATAGCATTCCTGCGCCGCCTCCGGCTCGTTCGCGCCGAGCCGGTCCAGGGCCTCCCACGTGAGGTCGACCGAGTCCTCCCGGCGCAGCTCCTCGTAGTCCATGCGCGTGACCAGGCCGCCGTAGTCCAGCTCCACGACCGAGTCGTGGTGGAAGCCCTCGAGCCACTCGACGGTCTCCCCGATGGCCGCGCCGAAGTCGGCCTCCTCGCCGAACTCGGCGCGGATGAGGTTGCGCGCCACGACCAGCTGCGTGCGGGCCTTGGCCATCGGCGTGCGGTAGCGCAGCCACGTCGCCCGCGGGTGGATGACCAGCTGCCGGTCCCCCGGCCGGACGCAGGCGAACCAGCGCAGCGGCACCGACCAGGACGCCACCTGCTCGTGGGCGTCCGCGGGCGCCTCGTGCCGGTCGGTGAGGTCGTCGTGGGCCACGACCTCGGCGGCCGAGGCCAGGAAGTCGGGCGGGACGAGCGCCTCGGCGACCGGCTCGGGCGTCAGGCGCCGCAGCTCCAGGGCGGCCTGGGCGATCCGGTAGCGCAGGTTCCACGGGCACACCAGCGCCTCGGCGTCCTCGCCCCGCTGGATGACATAGGCCTCGCGCCCGAAGGAGGGGACACTCCGCCAGGGCCATCCGATGCGCTCGTAGAGTTCTTCCCGGCGCCGTTTCGGGCCCTCGTGGGGCTCGGGCGCGCGACCCGAGGCGGCGTAGGCGCGCCAGTAGTCGGCGTCGGCGAAAGCCCCGGCCGGCTCGTAGACGCGCAGATACGACGCGTTCGGTGCGTACACGAGGCAGATACTTCCACAGACCTAGACTGAAGGCATAGCCATACCCGCGCTATGTCACAACGCCCCGGCCGCGATCCGGCCGACCATAGGCGGCGGCCCTCGGCGACGCTCGCGGAGCCGTGCATCGGCCCCGCCGCCCACAGAACGGAGCAAGCCATGAGCATCTTCGACGTATGCGGCCATGAGGAAGTCGTGTTCTGCCACGATCCCGACTCCGGGCTGCGCGCCATCATCGCGATCCACTCGACCGCGCTCGGCCCCGCCCTCGGCGGCACACGGTTCTACCCCTACGCATCCGAGGAGGCCGCCCTCACCGACGTGCTGCACCTGTCGGAGGGCATGTCCTACAAGAACGCGATCGCCGGGCTCGACCACGGCGGCGGCAAGGCCGTCATCTGGGGGGACCCGGCCACGGCCAAGAGCGAGGCGCTGCTGCGCGCCTACGGCCGCTTCGTCGAGACGCTGAACGGCCGCTACGTGACCGCCTGCGACGTCGGCACCTATGTGGAGGACATGGACACCGTGGCGCGCGAGTCGCGCCATGTCACCGGCCGCTCCCCCGAGGACGGCGGCGCCGGCGACTCCTCGATCCTCACCGCCTTCGGCGTGTTCCAGGCGATGCGGGCCGCCGCGGCCCACCGCTGGGGCGCCGAGGACCTCACCGGCCGCACCGTCGGCGTCGCCGGGCTCGGCAAGGTCGGCCGCCACCTGCTGCCGCATCTGGTCGAGGCGGGCGCCGAGATCGTCGCCACCGACGTCTCCGACGCCGCCCGCGCCTGGGCGGCCGAGCACTTCCCGCAGGTGCGGCTCGTGGCCGACACCGACGAGCTCATCGCCTCCGGGCTGCACGTCTACGCCCCCTGCGCCCTCGGCGGCTCGCTGAACGAGCACTCGCTGAAGCTCCTCGACGCCGAGATCGTCTGCGGCGCCGCCAACAACCAGCTCGCCGATGCCTCCGTCGCCGACGAGCTCGACCGGGCCGGGATCCTGTACTGCCCCGACTACGTGGTCAACTCCGGCGGCGTCATCCAGGTCGCCGAGGAGTACGCCGGGCCGTTCGACTTCAAGCGCGCCGAGCGGCGCACCGCCAGGATCGGCGAGACCACCGCGCGCATCCTCGACCGGGCCAAGGGCGAGGGCGTCACGCCGGTGACCGCCGCCGACGCGATCGCCGAGGAGCGGATGGCCGCGGTCGGCCGGCTCCAGCGCCTGCGCGTCTTCCGCTGACCGCAGTGGCGCACGGTCACGCGGGCCGCTCACATCGTGGTCACTCGTCCCACGATGTGAGCGGTCGTTCGCGCCCCGGCGGCGTCCCTCCCGAAGGGCGATCGGCGGTCCGATCGGTGAGATTCTGTGGCATCCAACTCATGGGCCGGGATGCAGTCGAGCGCCGCAAGGTTGTACCGTAGGAGCCACGAAGAGATTGCAAGCATGCCGGGGCGCCGCATTGGCCGCCCCGATGATTTCTGTGCGAGGGGGTCGAGCCATATGGGGCGCGGCCGAGCTAAGGCAAAGCAGACCAAAGTGGCCCGGAAGCTCAAGTACCATGCTCCGAACACCGACCTGCGCGCGCTCGAGCGCGAGCTCTCGGGCGGTCGTGAGGATGCCGGGGACGTCGAGCCCGACGAGGACCCATACGCCGCTTATGCCGATCGGTACAACCCGGACGACGACGAAGTCCGCGAGGACGACTGGGTACCGCCGGACAAGAAGTTAGCCGATTCGGCGAAGCCCGCGAGCCCACCGGCCGCGGGCCCGGCCCGATCCGGCGCCTGCAATCCACCATCCGACGTCACCCGTCGCCATCACCGCCCTCCGCGCCCGCGCAGGTCTGCCGACCCTTGCGTCGCGAAGCGGCGGGCCCGGGCAGCGATGGCGGCGGACGCAGGCCTTCCAGGCGAGGCGGAGACCAGCGAGACAGCACGACGACGAGGCGGTCGCGACCCGAAGGTCGCGACCGCCTCGTCGTTCGTCGCCGCTACTGCTGCGGGGCCTGGGGCCACTGGTTCTGCTGGGTCTGCTGCGCGCCGGCCTGGCCGGTGGCGTACCCGGCCTGCTGCTGCGCGGCCGCCTGCTGCTGGGCCGCGGCCTGCTGCTGCGCCTTCGCGGCGGCGGCCTCGGCGCTGGAGGGAGCCATGATCGCACCGGCGAGGAACAGGCCGATGGCGCCGAGCAGCAGGATCGCCGCGATCCACGCCGAGGCGTCGGAGCCGCTGTCGCCGTCGGGCAGCGACAGCACGTCGTACAGGAACGACGCCAGGAAGAGCGACACGGCCGCAATCGTCAGCGTCTTCCAAAGCGGACGAAGCCGTTCACCGGCGAAGAGCGTCAACGCGAACATGACGACGGTGGCGACCAGGGCGGTCTGGATGCCCCGGAGGTAGCCGCCGACGCTCTCGCCGAGCACCGTGCCGTCGCTGGTGCCGGCGATGAGCCCCGCCAAGACCAGCGCGCCCAGGCCCGCCAGGCCGAGGATCGCCGGCATCGAGGGGACGCCGAGGCGGTCGAACAACGACGGTCCCTGAGGGGAGTAGCCCGCGTACTGCTGCTGGGCCTGGTACTGCGCCTGCGGGGAGGCGTACTGGGGCGGGTACCCCTGCTGCTGCGGTTGGCCGGAGGTGGGCTGCTGCGGATACCCCGCACCTGATTGCTGTTCACTCATGGCCCCATCATGCCTTGCCGGGGCAAGATCCGCTGCAAGTGGGTGCGATCGGCCTTCATGCGGCCATAGGCGGGCGAGAACCCGTAGGCTTGAACCATGTCGCAACGTCTCCGTCCCGTTTCGCCTATTTGGGTGGCCGGCCGGCCGCAGCACGGCGAGGAGGAATTCTTCGTCACGCACCCCTACGACGACTCGCCGGTCGGCGCCACGTCCTGGGCCACCGCCGGCCAGGTCGAGGCGGCCGTCGCGGCCGCCGCCGGGGTGGCGCCCGAGGCCGCCGCCCTGCCCGCCCACGTCCGCGCCGAGGCGCTCGAGCACGTCCGGCGCCGCCTCGACGAAGAGGCCGAGACGTGCGCCGAGCTCATCACCGCCGAATCCGGCAAGCCGATCGCGTGGGCGAGGGTCGAGGTGCGGCGCGCGGTCTCGACGTTCCGCTGGGCCGCCGAGGAGGCCAGGCGATTCTCCGGGACGCTCCAGCGGCTCGACACCGACGAGTCCGCCGAGGGCCGCATGGCGCTCGTGCGGCGCTTCCCGCGCGGCCCGGTGCTGGGGATCTCGCCGTTCAACTTCCCGCTGAACCTCGTGGCGCACAAGATCGGCCCCGCGATCGCCGCGGGCTGCCCGATCGTGGTCAAGCCGGCGCCGGCGACGCCGCTGTCGGCGCTGCACCTGGGCGCGCTGTTCTCCGAGACCGACCTGCCCCCGGCGATGCTGTCGGTGCTGCCGGTGCCGAACCAGCGGGCCTCGCAGCTGGTCGAGGACCCGCGGCTGCCGGTGGTGTCGTTCACCGGCTCGGGCCCGGTCGGCGCGCAGATCCTGCGGCAGGTCCCGGACAAGCACGTGACGCTCGAGCTGGGCGGCAACGGCGCGGTGCTGGTGGCCTCGGACTACCCGAGGCGGGACTGGGCCGCCGAGCGGATCGCGACCTTCGGGAACTACCAGGCGGGGCAGTCGTGCATCGCCGTGCAGCGGGTCTACATCGAGGCGGGGGCGTTCGCCGACATGGCCGAGCGGATCACCGACCACGTCCGCGCGCTGCCCTCGGGCGACCCGAACGACCCGGCGTGCAAGGTCGGGCCGATGATCAACGCCGAGGCCGCCGCGCGGGTCGAGTCGTGGGTGGCCGACGCGGTCGACGGCGGCGCGAAGGTGCTCTCCGGCGGCTCGCCCCGCTCGGGCGCGAACCTGGAGCCGACGGTGCTCTCGGAGGTCCGCCAGGACGCGCTGGTGCTGCGCGAGGAGGTGTTCGGGCCGGTGCTGGTGCTCCAGAGCGTCGAGAGCTTCGAGACGGGCCTGGCGGCGATCAACGACTCGCGGTACGGGCTCCAGGCCGGGGTGTTCACCGAGCGGCTGCCGCAGATCATGCGGGCGCACCGGGAGCTGGAGGTCGGCGGCGTCGTCATCGGCGACGTGCCCTCGTTCCGGGCCGACCAGATGCCCTACGGCGGCGTCAAGGGGTCCGGAGTGGGCCGCGAGGGCGTCGCGTCCGCCATGGCGGACTACACGACCGAGCGGGTGTTGATCCTGCCCGATACCCTGTGACGTATGAGTCACCCCTCGCATTCGCCTTATACGCCCCACCACCCGTACGCCTCGCCGAGCGGCCCGCCGCGCCGGAACACGGCGCTCATCGGCGGCATCGTCACCGCCTGCACCGCGCTGGTGCTCGGCTCGATCCTGCTGGTGACGTTCGTGGTGAACCAGGACGGTGGCGAAGGCACCGCCACGGAGAGCGAGGGCGCCGATGCGACCTCGGAAGCCGAGGAGGCCGCCGACGAGACGCCCGACGGCGACCCTGAAGAGGTCGCCGTGGCCATTGTGGAGATCATGATGGGGATGAGCGACGAGAGCTCCGAAGGGCTGTTGTGCTCGGAGCCGGGCATGTACCTGGCCGACCCGGAGGCCACGGGGGAGACGGTCGCCGAGACGCTCGGGGAGACGGCCGAGCTGATCGACGACGTCGTCGCCGGCGACACGACCGAGACCGGCGAGGGCGCGACCGTCGAGGTCTCCATGGTCGTGAGCGGCATCGAGACCCCGTTCGGCACGGTCGACCTGGTCGTCGAGGACGGCGAGTGGAAGGCCTGCGACTTCTCCTACTGAGCGACGGGGCGCCTCGGCACTGTTGACACGGCTGTATAGCTTGGCAACATGACCGTTCCTCCGAACTACAGCATGCCGCCCGAGCGCCCGCAGCCCTCGGGCTACGGGTTCCAGCCGCAATACGGAGGTCCGTCGCGCCCGGAGGAGCCCAAGCCCCGCAACTACGCCCTCATCGGCGCCATCGTGGTCGGCTGCACCGTGCTCGCGCTGGGATCGATCCTGCTGCTGACGTTCGTGGCGAACCGCGACGACGGCGACCCGATCGCCGACGACTCCAACACGCCCGCGGAGGAGACCACCAGCCCGGCCGAAGCGACCACCGACCCCGCCGAGGAGACCACCGGCCCGGCCCCGGACGAGAGCGAGATCGGCCAGTGCCTGCCGTACGAGCCGGTGATCGCCGGCGACGGCCTGGAGTTGATGGCCTGCGACGACGCCGAGGCGTTCTGGGAGATCACGAACCAGTCCTACGACGTCGAGGCGACCGTCGACGGCGACGGGAACCTGGAGGACAACCAGGTCGCCTACGAGCTGTGCGGTGAGGACTACGGGACCTCGTACCTCGGCGAGCTGTGGACCAACTGGCACTGGGTGTACTCCTCGGGCACGGTCGACTCGCTGTACTGCATCGTGGCGCTCGGCAACCCCGACTCGGAGGGCCGCTTGCCGTACACGCCGGACACCGGCGACTGCTTCGACGACAGCGACCAGTGGTGGACGGTGCCCTGCGACTCCGAGCTGGCGATCTACGAGGTCGTCGACACGGTCGTGTTCGACGAGCCGCAGGACCTGGACGAGGAGGAGGCGCTCGAAGAGGCCACCTGCGGCGGCGAGTACTACTGGGAGATCACCGACACCGAGGGGCTGACGACCGCGATCATCTGCGGCAACGAGCTGTGAGGCGGGACCGCGCCGACGATTCGGCCGGTTCCACCGCCTCGGACGAGGATTGCTCATAGTCTGAGGCCATGGCTCAGCCTCCGAACTACGGCGGTCCTCCCTCGGGCCCCGACCCGCAGCAGCCGTACGGCCCCGGTCCCGGCCAGCCGCCGGAAGGCCAGGGCCCGCCGCAGTACCCTCCGCCGGGGCCCGGACCGGGGCAGCCGCCTCCGGGAGGCGTCCCACCGCCGTACCCGCCCCCGGGCGGAGGGCCCGGCTATCCGGGCGGCCCTCCCGGCCCTCCCGGGCCGGGCGGACCGGGCGGGCCGCCCGGCGGCTCTCCGTACCAGTACGGGCCGCCGCCGCGCAGGCGCCGCAAGGGACTCATCGTGGGCCTCGCCGTCGCCGGCGCGGTCGTGCTCATCGCCGCGATCGTCCTGCTCGTCCTGTACCTGCGGGACGACGAGTCGGAACCGGGCACCATAGAGGACACGACTCCCGAGGAGACCACCGAATCGCCCACGGCGGACGAGGAGACCACCGAGTCGCCGTCGATCGAGGACGCGGTGGGGCTCTGCCTGCCGTACGAACCGCAGATCTCGGGCTACTCCTTCGACCTCTCGACGCCGTGCGACGGCGAGGAGGCCTTCTGGGAGGTCACCGCGGCCAGCGACGACGTCGGCGCGTCCGTCGACGGCGAGGGCGTGCTCGCCGACGTCCAGGCCGCCTACGACGTGTGCGGCGAGGACTACGGCGGATTCCAGCTCGGAGAGCCGTGGAAGGACTGGTACTTCACCTACGACGAGTCGACCTCGAACGTCGAGGAGCTGTACTGCGTCGAGGCCCTCGGCAACCCGGACGCGGAGGGCCGCATGCCGGTCACGCCGGACACCGGCGACTGCTTCGACGACAGCGACACCTGGTGGAGCGTGCCGTGCGACTCCGAGCTGGCGCTGTACGAGGTGGTCGACACCGTCACCGTGGACCCGCCGGTGGAGATGAGCAACGAGGAGGCGAACGAGCAGTCCGCGCCGTGCTCGGGCGGCGAGTTCTTCTGGCAGATCATGAACGTCGAGGGGCTCACCAGCGCGATCCTGTGCGGCGACGAGCTCTGAGCGTGCCTGCGGAACGGCCCGCGCCGCGTCCTGGCCGGTGCGGACCGTCGAAGCGAGGCGCCGCGCGGCGCCTCGGGATCAGCCGAAGCGGCCGGTGATGTAGTCCTCGGTGCGCGAGTCCGACGGGTTGGAGAACAGCCGCTGCGTGTCGTCGAACTCGACGAGGAAGCCGTAGCGCTCGCCGGCGGAGTCCACGTCGGCCGAGTAGAACGCCGTCGAGTCCGAGACGCGGGCGGCCTGCTGCATGTTGTGGGTGACGATGACGATCGTGTAGTCCTCGACGAGCTCGTTCATGAGCTCCTCGATGCGCGCCGTCGCGATCGGGTCGAGCGCCGAGCACGGCTCGTCCATGAGCAGCACCTCGGGCTCCACCGCGATCGCCCGCGCGATGCACAGTCGCTGCTGCTGGCCCCCCGAGAGCGCCAGGGCGCTCTTCTTGAGGTTGTCCTTGACCTCGTCCCACAGCGCGGCCCTCCGCAGGGCCCGCTCGACGCGGTCGGCCAGGCCGTCGGTCATGCCGTTGATCCGCAGACCGTAGGCGACGTTGTCGTAGATCGACTTGGGGAACGGGTTGGCCTTCTGGAAGACCATGCCGATGTGGCGCCTGACCGCGATCGGATCCACGCCGGAGCCGTAGATGTCCTTGCCGTGGTAGGTGATCTCACCGGTGACCTTGGCGCCGGGGATGAGGTCGTTCATGCGGTTGATCGAGCGCAGCACCGTGGACTTGCCGCAGCCGGAGGGCCCGATCATCGCGGTGATGCGGTTGCGCTCCACGGGCAGCGAGACGTCGCGCACCGCGTGGACCTTGCCGTAGTGGATGTCGACGCCGCTGAGCCGGATCACGGTCTCGGTCTCGGTCCGCGCCTGCGGGCCGCCGGAGGTCTTGGTCTCGAGCTGGACCGGTTCGGTTCGCCGCTCGGTCTCGTTCACTGGCACGCAAACTCCAATCACCGTTTTTCAACCGCCGTTAACGTGTCCTGTACTCATGGAACGCCATACAGGTGCACGCCGGTGGACGCACGGATGAACTGAAGGTGAACGGTGCCGAGTTCGCGGACCAGGTGTGGTCAGGCATGCTCCGGCGGCAGGAGCTCGTCGTTCGGATAGCCGCCGAGCAGGTCGTCGGAGGCGGTGAGCGCGAACTGCTCGGCGAGGGGCACGGTGGCCAGGTCGACCGAGGCGCTCACGTCGCCGTCCTCGGCGAGCTCCATGAGCATCCCGCGGACGACCTGCGCGGGCACGCCCGCGTCGTCGCCGAGGGAGAGGAGGTCGACGGGGACGGTGACGGTGGCGGCGCCGCCGGGCAGCAGGAAGCGGCCCTCGTCGTCGAACTCGTACTCGACGCCGCCGACGCGCCTGATGGCGATGGCGGTGAGCTCCTCGAGGTCGCCGCGCTGGTCGGCGGCCTCCTCGATGGCCTCGAGCTTGCCGAAGGCGAGCACGTCGAAGGGGTTGATGTACAGCTGCGGGGCCACGAACAGCTGGCCTTCGCGGGTCTCGCCGCGGTAGAGGCCGAGCGCGAGGAGGAACTCGAGCAGGTCGCGCACGGTGTGCGGGACCGGCAGGCCGGTGCGCTCGCAGTGGGTGGTGAACGTGGCGATGCGCTCGCTCCGCTCGGCGGTGGCCCGGTCGTACTCCTCGCGGGCCTCCTTCTCGATGACTTCGGGGGAGGCGCCGTAGTGGTGCTCGCGGGCCTCGGCGATCCACTCGTCGACGTCGCCCGGATCGCACCAGACCGGCTCGTTCCACAGATCGTCCTCGGGGAAGACCTCGGCCCACCAGTTCGCGGGGAACGGGTTCAGCGAGGGGACCGTCCGGAACAGTTCGATGCTGCACGGCATGAGCCTGATCCAGGCGGGGTGCATCGGGGCTTGGACGGGGCCGGACTCGTCGCCGCCGAAGGGCCTTTCGAAAGCTTCCACCCATCGACGGTAGCAGCGCGAACCGACAGCGCCGCGGGGCTCGTCCACAGGATGGTTCCGCCTGTAGCGGAATCGGACGGCGGGAAGGGGGAGCCGCCTCAGCGGTCTGTTGTCGGTGTTGCTCAGTGCCCGTTGAGTGCCCTTTGCGCCGAGGCGGCTCGCCGCTCGTGATGCACCGGTGCGCGCGGGGCGACGCCCCGTTCGCGGGGTGGTGCACCGCTCGCGTGCTGCTGACGTTACTCTGATCGATTTCGCCGAATATCGACCGAACGGCCGCTATCGGCTATCCGTTCGACTGAATACCGGACAGGTCCGGTTCGAAGTCCGCGAGCGTGCCCGCGTACCGCGGCGCGAGGTACTCGACGGTCCTGACCTGCTGCGCCAACAGCTGCCCCACCTCCACGATCTGGTCGGCGGGGTTGAGGACGAGCCAGTGCTCGTACGCTGCGTAGTGTTCCCGGGCGTCGGCCTCGGCGGTCACGGGTTTCCTCCCTTGGGCGAGCGATGTGCTCTGGTCAAGCTAATGCGCGCGGCTCTCGCGCGGTCCGGCGACACGCCGCGCCGGTGCGAATCAGTGCGAACCGGCCGAAAATCCGCATCGTTCAGGAGCGGAGGATCAGCCGGAGCGCCTCGGCGCCGTCGGCGCTCACCTCGACGGGGACGCCCCAGTCCTGGCGGGTGAGGTGGCAGGCGGGGTGCTCGGCCTCGGCGTCGCAGGTGGCGGCCTGGGCGACGACCTGGAGGACGCCGCGGTCGACGCCCTCGGCGAGGACGACCTCGCGGACGAGCTCCTCGCCGCTCCCGGCCCCGGAGGCGAGCAGCTGGGGCGGGTCGGCCGAGACCGTCACCTTGATCGGCGAGCCGAAGCTGTAGTCGAGCTTCTGGCCCGCGGCGGGCTCGAACAGGACTTCGAGGCGGAGCTCGCCTGGGGCGACGGCGGTGCGCTTGCGGGTGACGCGGTGGCGCTCGCCGTCGACGGCGGCCTCGGCGAGCTCGGGGGCGACGAGGCGGTGCGCGGCCGACTCGACCACGACGGGCCTGCCGCCGGAGACGATGACGTCGCTCGGCTCGGCCAGGCCGCTCGCGAGCGTGGCGAGCTCGCCGGTGGCGGGGTCGTAGCCTCGCACGGCGCCGTTGTAGGTGTCGGCGACGGCGATGCGGCCGTCGGGCAGGACGCCGACGCCGAGCGGGTGCTGCATGAGCGCCTCGGCGGCGGGGCCGTCGACGTGCCCGAAGTCGAACAGTCCCTGGCCGACGGCGGTGTGCATCTCGCCGTGCTCGACGTAGCGCAGCGCGGAGGTCTCGGCGTCGACGATCCAGAGGCGGTCGCCGTCGGCGGCCAGCCCGGAGGGCTGGGCCATCCACACCTCGGCGAGCGGCCCGTCCTTGAGGCTCTCGACGGTGGTGCCCGCCCAGACGCCGGCGGTGCCCGCGACCGGGTCGAAGGACCAGAGCTGGTGGATCCCGGCCATGGCGACGACGACGCGGCCGTCGAACCAGGCGAGGTCCCACGGCGAGGAGAGGTCGACCTCCCCGGCGGCGGTGGCACCGGTGTCGGAGCGCCACTGCCTGCCGGTCCCGGCGACGGTGGTGACCGCGCCGTCGGACAGGCGCAGGCCCCGCAGGAGGTGGTTCACGGTGTCGGCGACGACGACGTCGTAGCCGACGCGTTCGGCGACATCGGCGGGCAGCAGCGCGAGGCCCTGCGGCTCGTTGAACCGCGGCTCGGCCCCGTCGGCGCGGCCCCGCTCGCCGGTGCCGACGACGGCCCGGACCGTGGTCAGGTCGGCGTCCAGGCGCACGAGGCGGTGCCGGGCCGAGTCGCTCACCAGGACGTCTCCGCCGGGCAGGGCGAGGGCCTTGCCGGGGAAGCGGAGCGCGGTCTCGGCTGGCGGGTCGGCGACGTAGAGGGTGCCTTCGGGGCGGAGGGTGCCCTTCGCGGTGTGGGTCCGCACCAGCTCGCCGATGATCGCGTCGAGGGCCTCGAGGTGGCCTTCGCCGGCCATGGTGGAGACGACGTAGCCCTCGGGGTCGATGACGACGAGGGTGGGCCAGGCGCGGGCGGCGTAGGCGTCCCAGGTCTTCAGCCCGGGGTCGTCGAGGACGGGGTGGGCGACGCCGTAGCGTTCGACGGCGGCGGCCAGGGCCTTCGCGTCCCGCTCGTGCTCGAACTTCGGGGAGTGGACGCCGACGATGACGAGCGCGTCGCCGTACTTCTCCTCCAGCGGGCGCAGCTCGTCGAGGACGTGCAGGCAGTTGACGCAGCAGAACGTCCAGAAGTCGAGGACCGCCACCCGGCCCCGGAGCTCGGCGAGCGTCAGCTCCCTGCCGCCGGTGTTCAACCATGAGCGCCCTTGCAGCCGCGCGGCCCGGACACGCGAGTCAGTCATACCGCCAAGACTGCCACCCGGGCCGCCGAACGGCCCCTGATCCGGCCGAGGATCACGCTCGACGGCCGGCGCGGGCGATGAGTTCGGCGCCGCCGCGTCGTCATGACCGGGAGCGCCGGCGCCCGCCGGCGCCTGTTCGACACCGCCGACGGCTGGGGCGACAAGCACCCGGCGGGCGCGCCGGTCGTCGTGGTCACGCACCGGCCTCCGGAGGACGCCGCCGAGCGGTGGCCGACGACGACGTTCGTCGACGGCGTCGAGGCCGCGGTCGAGCGCGCGAGGCGGATCGCCGGCGACAAGGACGTCACCGTCGCCAGCGCGAACGTGACGCAGCAGGCGCTCGCGCTCGGCCTGGTGGACGAGGTGTGCGTCAGCCTCGTGCCGGTGCTGTTCGGCGAGGGCGTCCCCTACTTCTCGAAGCTCCAGGGCGGGCACATCCTGCTCGAGGACCCGGTCGTCGTCCAGGGCAGGCGCGCCCTCCACCTCAGGTGCCCGGTCCGCCGCTAGACCGACGACGGGCTGTCGGGCGGGAGGACGACCAGGAGTCCGCGCACGTCTCCGGCCGGAGGAGAACGTCTCCCTCGACTCGGACGACCCGCCGCCGCTCGACCCCGGACGGGTATGCCCGGACGATGCCGTCCCCGACGCGAAACCGGCCCGAGAGCGAAGCTCTCGGGCCGGGCTTCAGATCGATCTACTCGCCTTCGGTGGACTCGGTCGGCTCCTCGCCGCCTTCGCCCTCGCCTTCACCGCCGATGAGCGTCAGGCAGTAGACGTCCTCGCCGACGGTGAGGGTCTCGCGGCCCGCGTCGGCGCATTCCTGGCCGTCGCTCACCTTCTCGGTGATCTCGTAGTCCTCGCCGTCGACGGCCTCTTCGCAGTCGATGGCCTCGGCCGTGTCGCCGCCGGTGTGGCGCACGCATCCGCCCTCTTCGAAGGCGGGCGGCTTGAGGAACATGAAGTACGCCGCCGCGACCGCGCCGCCGATGACGACGACGGCGAGGATCGCGATGAGCGGGACGAGCCACTTCTTCTTGCCGCCCCCGCCTGGCTGCGGCGGGTACTGGCCGGGCCCGATCGGGCCGGTCGGCATCTGCCCCGGCGGGACCTGGCCGGGAGGCACCGAACCGGGCGGCATCTGCCCCGGCTGGGAGCCGGGCGGCATCTGCCCGGGGTACGCGCCCGGCTGCATCTGCGGCTGTGACCCCATCGGCGGCTGGGGCGGCTCGCTCTGCGGCGAGTGGGCGCCGATGATGAGCCGCTGCGTGTCGTCGGACTGCGGCGGCGGGGGCTGCTGCGCCGCGGGCGGCACCTGCCCGGGGGCCTGCTGCGGCTGCTGCGCGGGCGAGAGCCCGGCGTCGGCCGGGGGCATCACGCCGCCGAGCGGGTTCGGCGGCGGCGAGGGCCACGCGGTGCTGGACGGCTGCGGAGCCGGCGGCTGCTGCGGCGACGGGGACTGCTGGGCGCTGAGCTCGTCACCGTAGGGGGCCGGCGGGTTGAAGCCGACGCCCTGGGTCGAGGGGAGCACCTCGGTGGCCTCGTCGGTGACGTCCTTCGGCGGCTCGGGCGCGGGCGGCTGCTCCGCGCCGGTCGAGGCGCGCCGCAGGACCGTGGTGCCCTCGTCCTCGATGCGCTCGGGCGTGGTCTCGGTGGGCGAGGGCGGCTGCTCGGCGGGGGCGGCCGGCGGCTCCGGCGGCGCGGGAGGCTGCTGCACGGGCGCGGCGTCGGCGGCGGGCGCCGGCGGGATCTCGACGTCGAGCGACGAGGCGGTCGGGATGGCCTGGGTGACGCCCTCGTCGACCGGCTCCGGCTCGGTGGTGGCCTCCGGCGCGGGCTCGGGGGCCTCGGGCTGCTCGGCCTGGGGCTCCGGCGCGGGCTCCGCGGCGGGGGCCGCGGCCGGTTCCGGCGCGGGCTCGGGGGCCGCTTCGGGCGCGGGTTCGGCGGGCGGCTCGGGTTCGGCCGCCTCGGGGGCGCTCTCGGTCGCCGGCTGGGGCTCGGGAGCGGCTTCGGATTCAGGGGTGGCCGCAGGCTCGGGGGCGCTCCCCTGGGTCGCGCCATCCTCTACGGGTGCGTTGTTCTCGGGGGCGCTGCTCTCGTCGGCCCTGTCCCGGGGGTCCTCGCCCTGCGCTGACGCGTTGCCTTGCTCGGAGGTCACGGCTGCTCCTCAATGGTGCTTTCGGCCTGGCGTTCTGCGGGGAACTCCAGACGAAGCACACGGTACAGCAGGAGGGCGCGCGCTCACTCGACAGGGTTACACACGAATTGCGTCGAGGCGTGCGAAAAAGGGGGGAGGATAAAGGCCGGGCGCCGGCAGTTGCCCACCCCTCATGGCAACGCGGCGCCCGGCCGGTGTGAGAACCCCCTGGAGAGGGTCTCCGTGCGGTGCGGGGACTCGGCGCTGTCCACCGCACCAATGGGAGGAGAAACGTTCGCGGCCTCAGTTGCGATCGAGGCATTCGCCACCGAGTGATGCTCGACTCCCAGTCATCAATCGGCGACACTATGAAGCTTCGAAGTTGTGTTTCCTCGTTGCTTCAGTGCCTCAATTACAACACCCAATACCAAGAACCGCCATTGATTCATCGGTGCGTTGCATCACGTCCAAGCGAGCAGCGCAGTCCCCGGGTCTTCAAGGAAGGCACCGACATCGGCGAGGAACCGCGCACCGAGCTCGCCGTCGACGAGCCGGTGGTCGAAGGACAGGCCGAGGGTCGTGACCTGCCGTACGGCGAGCTCGCCGCCGTGGACCCACGGCTGCGGCCGGACCGCCCCGAACACCAGGATCGCCGACTCACCCGGAGGGAGGATCGGGGTGCCCGTGTCGACGCCGAAGACGCCGACGTTGGTGATCGAGAACGTCCCGCCGGCCATGTCGGCCGGCTGCGTCTTGCCGTCGCGGGCGGTGCGCACCAGCTCGGCCATGGCCTCGGCCAGCTCGACGAGGCTGAGGTCCTGGGCGGCCTTGATGTTCGGCACCACCAGGCCGCGCGGCGTGGCCGCCGCGATGCCCAGGTTGACATCGCCCTTGACGACGATCTCCCCGGCGGCCTCGTCCCAGGAGGCGTTGATCATCGGGTGGCGGCGGCACGCCAGCAGGACGGCCTTGGCGACCAGCAGCAGCGGCGAGACCTTGACCTCGGCGAACTCCCGGCGGCCCTTGAGCTCGGCGACGGCCTCCATCATGCCGGTGACGTCGCAGGTCAGGAACACCGTGACGTGCGGGGCGGTGAACGCCGAGGCCACCATGTTCTGCGCGGTGAGCTTGCGGACGCCCTTGATCGGGATGCGCTCCTCGCCGCCCGACGGGGCCGCGGCACGGCGCGGACGCGCTTCCGGTGCCGCCTGGGCCCGGGAGGCCGCCTCGACGTCGGCGCGGGAGACGGTGCCGTGCGGCCCGGTCGGCGTGACCCGGCTCAAATCGACGCCGAGGTCCTTGGCGAGCTTGCGCACCGGGGGCTTGGCCAGGGTCGGCGCGGCCGGGGCGGCGGGCGTGACCGGGGCCTCCACCGGGGCCGGGATCGGAGGCGGGGTGACCGGCTCGGGGGGCGCCGGGGGCCGCTCCGCCGCCGTCGCCTCGCCGTTCTCGCGCCTGCGTCTGCGCCGCTTCGGCGCCGACTCCTTGGCGCCGTACCCGACCAGGTTCGGGGTGCGCTTGTCCTCGCCCCGCTGCTCGGGCTCGGCGCCCTCGACCTCGAACGTCGCCAGCGGCGCGCCGACGTCGACCGTGTCGCCCGCCGAGGCGTGGTGCTCGGCGAGCGTCCCGTCGTAGGGGCTGGGCACCTCCACCAGTGCCTTGGCGGTCTCGACCTCCACGAACGGCTGGTTGAGCTTGACCTCGCCGCCCGGCTCGACGAGCCACGCGGCGACCTCGCCCTCGGTGAGTCCCTCACCGAGGTCGGGCAGATTGAACGTGATCTGCTGACCCATGGCCCGCTCCTCAGTACTCAAGGGACCGGTCGACGGCGTCGAGGACCCGGTCCAGGTTCGGAAGGTAGTCGTCTTCGAGGCGGCTCGCCGGATACGGCACGTCGTAGCCGGTCACCCGCAGCACCGGCGCCTCCAGCGAGTAGAAGCACCGCTCCGAGAGCCGCGCGGCGATCTCGGAGCCCATGCCGAGCGTGCCCGGCGCCTCGTGGACGACGATCGCGCGGCCGGTCTTGCGCAGGGAGGCCTCGAGCGGCTCCCAGTCGATCGGGGACAGCGAGCGCAGGTCGACGACCTCCAGCTCCACGCCCTCCTCGGCGGCGGCCGAGGCGGCGTTCAGCGCCACGTCCACGGTCGGGCCGTAGGCGATCAGGGTCGCCGCCGAGCCGGTGCGGGCGACTCTGGCGTCGTGCAGGCCCAGCGGGGCCCCGGTCGTGTCCACTTCGGCCTTGGCATGGTAGCGGCGCTTCGGCTCGAAGAAGATCACCGGGTCGTCCGAGGCGGCGGCCTGCCGGATCATCCAGTAGGCGTCGTTCGGGTCCGCGCAGGTGACGACCTTCAGGCCCGCGGTGTGCGCGAAATAGGCCTCGGGCGACTCCGAGTGGTGCTCGATCGCGCCGATCCCGCCGCCGTAGGGGATGCGGACGACCACCGGCAGGCGCACGCGCCCGCCCGAGCGGTTCGGGATCTTCGCCAGCTGCGAGACCAGCTGGTCGAACGCGGGGTAGACGAAGCCGTCGAACTGGATCTCGCAGATCGGCCGGTAGCCGCGCAGGGCCAGGCCGATCGCGGTGCCGATGATGCCGGACTCGGCCAGCGGCGTGTCGACGACCCGCTCGGCGCCGAAGTCCTTCTGGAGCGCGTCGGTCACGCGGAACACGCCGCCGAGGCGGCCGACGTCCTCGCCCATGATGAGCGCCTTGTCGTCCTCCTCGAGGATGCGGCGCAGGCCCGCGTTGAGGGCCTTGACCATCGTCATCGTCGCCATCAGGACTCACTCCCCTCGTCGAGCGACGCGCGGAAGGCGACCGCCTCCGCCCGCTCGGCCCGCAGCGGCGCGGGCATCTCCGTGTACACGGCGTCGAACATGTCGGTCACGTCCGGATCGGGCAGGTCCATGACCCGCTGCCGCAGCTCCCGGACCTCCCCCGCCGCCTCGTCGTCGACCGCGGCGAAGTAGTCGGCGTCGGCCAGCGACTCGGCCTCCAGCCAGGTGCGGTAGCGCAGGATCGGGTCCTTGGCCCTCCAGTAGTCCAGCTCGGCCTCGTCGCGGTAGCGGGTGGCGTCGTCCGAGGTGGTGTGGGGCTGCATCCGGTAGGTGAAGGCCTCGATCAGGCTCGGGCCCTCACCGGCGCGGGCCCGGTCGAGCGCGGCCTCGGTGACCGCGTACGAGGCCAGGACGTCGTTGCCGTCGACGTGGACGCCCGGCAGGCCGAAGCCCTCGGCGCGCCGGTGGGGCGGGACGCGGAACTGGCGGGTGTTGGGCTCGGAGATCGCGTACTGGTTGTTCTGGCAGAAGAACACCAGCGGCGCGTTGAACACCCCCGCCCAGATCAGCGCTTCGTTGAAGTCGCCCTCGGAGGTGGCGCCGTCGCCGTGGTAGACGATGACGGCCTCGCCGTCGTCGCCGCCGACGGCGCCGTCCTTGGCGACGCCCATGGCGTAGCCGGCGGCGTGGAGCGTCTGGGAGGCGATGACGATCTCGTACATCTGGAAGCGGTCGGCGGCCGTGTCGCGTCCGCCGAGGTCGACGCCGCGGAACAGCGAGAACGCGGAGATGATGTCGAGGCCGCGGCACCACTGGACGCCGAGCTCGCGGTAGGCGGGGAAGACGGTGTCCTGGGGTTTGAGGGCCCGGCCGGAGCCGACCTGGGCGGCCTCCTGGCCGAGCAGGCTCGGCCACAGGCCCAGCTGGCCCTGGCGCTGGAGGGCCGTGCCCTGGGCGTCGAGCTCGCGGGTGATGACGAGGTCGCGGTACAGGCCCCGGTACTCCTCGTCGGTGAACGTCACGTCGTAGTCGGGATGGGAACGGCGCTTCCCCTCGGGGGTCAGCAGTTGGACGAACTCTGGTTCGTTCGCCGAGGCGGAGTTCCGACGGCTCTTGGCCGTCTTCTTGGCGGGGCGCGGTCGGTCAACTGAGCCCATGGTTGCCTCCTCGTATTGATATTCCGGTGTATCCAAGCATCTCAAAGCCGTGGCGTGCGCGCTTCACAGCTCGCGTCCAACTACGATTAGTAGGCTGACATTCGACGCTGAGTAGCCATCCTCGCTGCGACTCGAGACATCATCGGTCCTGAACGGGCGTTTCGCCGCACGGGGGTGGCGTGAAGGGAGCGCGTCGTGCGCCGCAGAGGCAGCGACCAGGTGGGGCGCTGGCCGTGGGAGGTGTGGCTCGCGCTGGTGGGCGCGAGCGCGGGGACCGTCGCGTCGTTCGCCGCGGTGGGATGGGTGTTCCTGCACGCGGTCGGAGCGGACGGGGACGCCGAGGCACTCGCATGGGACCAGGACAGGGTCGTGATCGAGGCCGAGGAGACCACCGGCGGGGAGCCGGAGGAGCCCTCGGCGAGCGAGGGCGCGGAGCCGAGCGCCGAGACGCTGTCGGCGCCCGAACCCGAGGCGGCGACGGTGGAGGAGACGCCGCCGGCCGAACCGGAGCCGGAGCGCTCCGCCGAGGAGGAGCCGCGGCTGGTGCCGGTCGAACCCGAGCCGTCGCCGGAGGGCCCGCGCGAGGAGCGGGAGCTCGTACCGGTCGAGTCGCTTCCGGAGCACGAGCCGGACGAGCAGGGCGGCTCCTCGGACGGCGGTTCGAGCAGCGTCAGCCTTGTCGAACAGCCGAACACGCGGTGATCTCGCCCGAAGGGGTGAGTGTCCGAAATCCACAACCGCAGCCGTAACCTGCATACGCGGATTTCCGTTACAGGTATTGAGAGCGCATCGCAGAGTGACGAACGCATACGGATATCTGTGGGGTACAAGCACATGGACCTTTTCTCCCGCACCATGCTCGCCTCCTCGGCCGAGGCCGGGCTGACCACGGCGACCCTCAGCCGCCACGTTCCACTCCTCCGCCGCAACGTCGGGCCGACCGAGCCGGTGGCGCTGCTGACCGGCTGCATCGGCTCCGACGGGCTCGCCAGCGGCGAATGTCTCCTCATGCTCACCTCCGGCCGCATCGTGGTCACGCGCCAGTCGCGGCTGCTCGGACGGATCCGGTCGTGCCTGGACGCGCCGGTGAAGGCCGTGGAGAACCTGCGCTGGTCGGCCGACCCGAACGGGCCGGGCGTCGAGCTGAACTTCACGGTCTTGGAGGGACCGGGCGCGGCGGCGCCGCACCGGTGGCATTTCTGGCTGCCCGCCTCGCACGCCAAGCGGGTGTGGCGGATCGACGCGCTGCTCGCGCGGGCCTTCCGGCGCCCCCAGGCGGTGGCGGTGCCGATCGACGGCGCGCAGGCTCCGCCGAGGGGGCCGATCGACGAGCTTCAGAACCCGCCGCACAGGCCGATCGGCGACCCGCAGTCGTGGGAGTCGCGGCCGGCCGGCACGGCGGGCCTCGGTCCGAGCCTCGCCGCGGTGTGAGCCGGTCGAGGCGTCAGCGCGGCGCTATCGGCGCAGCTCGGCGGTGCAGCACTTGACGCTGCCGCCGCCCTTCTTCAGCTCGGACAGGTCGACGGGAACGGGCTCGTAACCGGCGTCGCGGAGCTTGCGGACCATGCCGGCGGCCTCGGCGTTGACGACGACGTGGGTGCCGTCGGAGACGAAGTTGAGGCCGAACGCGGCGGCGTCGTCGGCGTCGGCGATGACCGCGTCGGGGAAGAGGCGCTCGAGCAGCAGGCGGCTGCCCGGCGCGAAGGCGTCGGGGTAGTAGGCGATCCGCCCGTCGTCGAGGGGCGCGAGCGCGGTGTCGAGGTGGTAGTAGCGGGGGTCGACCAGGCGCAGCGAGACGACTTGGCGGCCGAAGACGTCGGCGGCCTCGGCGTGGGCGCGGGCGTCGGTGCGGAAGCCCCAGCCGGCGAGGATGAGCTCGCGGCCGGGCAGGTAGGTGAAGTCGCCTTCGCCTTCGTTGGTGTGCTCGGGCTTGACGAAGGCGCGGCCGGCGGCGCGGTGCCACTTCTCGTGGGCGTCGGCTTCGGGGGCGCGCTCGGGGTGGCGGAAGCGGGCGCCGTAGGCGATGCCGTCGACGACGAAGGCGCCGTTGGCGGCATAGACCATGTCGGGGAGGCCGGGCTCGGGCTCGATGCGCAGGACTTCGTGGCCGAGGCCGGTGTAGACCTCGGCGAGGGCCTCCCACTGCGCGCAGGCGCGGGCGGTGTCGACGGGGGCCGAGGTGTCCATCCACGGATTGATGGCGTACTCGACGGCGTAATAGGAGGGGCGGCACATGAGGTAGGTGCGCCCGCCGGGCTCCCGGATCGCGGGGGCCTCGGTTGAAGAACGGTGTTTCTCCATGTCAGCGAGTGTAAACAGAAGAGAGCGGGAATCGGCCGCCGTGGGCCCGGGAACATGCGAGATGTGACCGAACCGCCGCTGTGCGTCTGCCCGATCTCGGTCGTTCCGCGGACGAGTTCCCTGCCCGCGCGCCCATACGCCGGTCGAACGCGGTGGCGGTGCGGACAAGCTCCCCGCGTGCCCGCCCGCCGGGCCCTTCCGGGGCCTCCCCTCCCCATGCCCACCCGCCGCCGACCAGCACCCATTTCGAGAGCGGGCTCGCGCCCGCGCGGGGATCCGGCCGCGGGACCGCGTCCCGCGCACCTCCTCGACCCGCTAAGTCGACCATTCACCGGCCTTCCACCGGCTCCATATGTCGGGTCGCGGCGGCCTGGCCTCGGGCCGCCGCGGCCCTGTTGTGCGTCTCGTCGTCGCTCATGAGCCGTGGCGCCCATGAGTCAGGAGTGTCGTCAGTGAGTCATGACCGGCCCCGCTCTGGAGACCGCCCGGGCGGGGCCGAACGCGGCCGGGATGCCGGACGGTTCGACCGTGACGGTGACCGTGACCTCCAAGTCCTCCACTACGCATCGTTCGATATCGGCGCCGCCCTCCGCGGCCAATTCCGCCGCGGCCTCGCAGGCCGCTCCGTCACCGAGGAGGACTCGGGCCGCTCCCGCCAGCGCCGCGGCGTCGGCCGCCCCTTGGGCCCGATGCCGCGCGGCGGTCGCCTGGCCCAGGGCCGCGAACGCGCCGGCGAGCACCACCAGCGTCGCCACCACTCCTACGGCCAGGACCGTCGCCGAGCCTCGTTCGTGGACGGAACCGCGGTTATGGTCGGAGCCTCGTTCGCGCTCGTGTTCGGAGCCTGGCCCGTGGTTCGGGGCTCGCTCGCGGTCGGAGCTCCGGCCCTCGGTCGGGGCGCGGCTTCTGGTGTTCGGGTCTCGCTTCGCGCCTCGGTGGCCGGGGACCGGTGGTCTCGGCCGGTGGCGGGCGGACCCGGTGAGGTCGAGTCGTCCGGTCATTCGGGCAGCCCCGGTTCTTTCGGCGCCGTCCCTTCGGCGCTGACCTCCACTGCGGGGGCCAGCGCGCCGAGCGGATGCGTCGACGCGGTCACCGTCGTCCGCACCACGTCGCCGTCGTGCGAGACCGACACCGAGGCCCCGTCCGGCAGGTACGCCGCCGCGACCACCTGCGGGTCCTCGCCCCTCGCCGCCGCGAGCGCCGCGCTGTGGGCCGCGTCGGTCACGCGGACCTTCAGCCCCACCGTCGCCACCGCCCACATCGACAGTCCGAGCACCGCCACGACGACGGGGAGCGCGACGGCCAGTTCGGCGGTGACGAAGCCGCGCTGGCGCGCGTCGCTCCGCCGGCGGCCGCTGTCTCCCGGTCCGCGCGGCGGTGGACGGAACCGGCACCTGGCCGCTCTGCCGCGGGGGCTGCCGTCCGGGCCGCCGCTCGGGCGTGGGGCCGCTTGCCGAGGCCGGTTTGTCTCGGCGCCGCTGCTCCGGGTTTCGTCCGGGCCCGGACCGGCCCTGTCGGGTCTGGTCCGGGTGGCTTCTTCGGCGGTGCGGCGGGTCCTGCCCGGCGCCTTTCGCCGGTGTCTGCGGGCCCCGGTCATGACAGGGCGCGTTCGATGAGGTCCGTCAGGGCGCTTTGGACCGTGCCGGAGGTGAGCACCTTCAGCAGCACTCCGGCGAAGGCCACCGCCGCCAAGGTCCCGACGGCGTATTCCGCCGTCGACATCCCGCTCTCGCCTCGCATCTTCGAGGCGAACTTGCCGCCCCAGCTCGGTTTCGTCACGCCCTTCATGCGTCCCGGGCTCCATTCGTCCTCCTTCGGGCGCGGGCGGCGCCTGTTCGGTTGCGGCTGGTATGCCGTGTTCTTCGGGGGCGCGGGCTCGGTGCGGTCGGTCTCGGCCGGGCGGTTCTTCGCCGGGCAGTCGGTTCCGCCGGGGCCGTCGAGGCGGCATCGGGCTTTGAGGCGGCAGGCGCTCGCGCATCGCTCGGCGCCTTTCGGCTTCAGGTCGAGTCGCGTCGCGGCGGTCGGGTTCGAATCGGTGGCGGTCATCGTGGTTGCCTTTCTCCTTGTGGTGTTCTCGCTCGGGTCCGGGGCGGTCACAGCCCGGTGGTGACGGTGTCGGCGACGATGCCGAACACCACCGGTCCGATGCCCGCTATGACGAAGGCTGGGAGGAAGCACAGGCACAGCGGCCCGATGAGGGCCACGGCAGCGCGTCCGGCTCGTTCTTCGGTCTGGGTGCGGTGCTCGGCTCGCAGTGAGGCCGCCAGTTGTTCGAGCCCTCCGGCTACGGCGGCGCCGCTGCTGGAGGAGCGGTCGAGTTGCCTGGCGAGCCGGTCGGCGCCCGGCAGCCGGCCCAGTTCGGGTGCCGCCTCGACCGCGGTGGCGCCGAGGTGGACGGCTTGGGCGAAGCGGGCGAGCCGTTCGCCCATCGGGCCCCGCTCGGCGTTCGCGACCGCGGAGGCGGCTTGCGGGAACGGCGCTCCGGCCCGCATGCCGGCGGCTATGAGGTCGAGCGTCCAGGGCCAGTGCGGGGCGAGCCGGGAGGCGGCCAGCCGTTCGGCCCGGTCCGGGTCGGCCCGCAGCAGCCTGCGGCTGATCCACCAGGCCGCGATGCCGATCGCGAGCCCGGTCGGGCCGCCGATCGCCAGTGCCGCGGCGATTCCGATGAGCGGGCTCAGGGCTTTCGCGGTGAGCCTGCGGTGGGCGGTGCGTTTCATGCGGCCTCCACTCCGACGGATCGGATGAGCGTTCTCGTCCAGGCGAGCCCTGCCGCTTGCAGTGCCATCGCCGCGGCCAGGCAGGCGAGGCCGGGGAGGGTCGCGAAGAGGAAGGCGACCGCGCCGACGCCGAGCGCTTCGCCGAGTGCGACTCCGGCGGCCGGCAGGGCGGTGAGCAGTGCGGCGGTGGCGTGGATGGAGGCTGTCTGGGCCCTGGCGCGGGCGGCGGCCTGTTCGTCCTCGCGGAGGTGCTCGGCGAGTCTGCGGCACAGTTCGGCGGCGGGGGCGCCGAGTTCGGCGGCGACCACCCAGGCGGTGGCGAGGCGTCTGGTGGTGGTGGCCGCGCCGCGCGGCCAGTCGGCTTCGATCGCGGCTATCGCGCGCGCCGGGTCGGTGCCCGCGGCGAGGTCGGCCGCGAGGTAGGCGACCGTGTCGGCGGCGCTGCGGCGGGCTTCGCGGCGTCGTCTGCCGGTCAGCGATCCGCGCCAGGCGGTCGCCGCGGCGGCGGTGTAGGCGGCGGCGACCGCCGAGGCGGTGAGCGTGCCGAGGAGGCCGAGGCCCGAGGCGAGCCAGGCGGCGGTGAGGGCCGCCGTCGCGGCGGCGGCTGCGGCCGTGGTTTTCGGGCGGCTGATGAGCAGTGTCGCGATGCCGTTCATGCGCCGCGCTCCCTGAGGAGGCGTTCGAGGATGCCTGCGGCCGGGCCAGGTCCGTGGCGGGTCCAGGCGGTGGCGACGCCGAGGCCGCGGACGCCGCCGGTGTCGCCGGCGTCGATGAGGGCGATCTCGGCGACCTGCCGCTTCCGCCCGTTTCGTCGCAAGTGGATGATGACGCGCAGGGCGGCGACGAGTTGGGCGTGGAGCCCGGCCCTGGGCATGCCGTGCGGGAGGGCGAGTGCCTCCAGGCGGGCCGGGGCGTCGGCCGCGGCGTTGCAGTGGAGGGTTCCGGCGCCGCCGTCGTGGCCGGTGTTGAGCGCGGCGAGCAGTTCGCTCACCTCGGCGCCGCGGCATTCGCCGATGACGATGCGGTCGGGCCGCATCCGCAGCGCCTGGCGGACCAGCGCGGCCAGGTCGACCGCGCCGGCGCCTTCGATGTTCGCGGGTCGCGCTTCGAGTGTCAGCAGGTGCGGGTGGTCCGGGGCCAGTTCGGCGGCGTCCTCGACGATGACGATCCGCTCGGTGGCGGGGACGGCCGAGAGCAGGCTCGACAGGAGCGTGGTCTTGCCGGTGCCGGTGCCGCCTGTTATGAGGTGCGGCAGCCGTGCGGTGACCACTCGCAGGAGCAGGTCGGCCATGTCGGCGGTGAGCGTGTCGGCGTCGACCAGTTGGGAGAGGGTGAACGCCTTCGCGCGGTGGGTGCGGAACGACAGGTAGGGGCCGCCGGGGGCGATGGGCGGCAGGATCGCGTGGAACCTGGTGCCGTCGGGGAGGCGCACGTCCGCGTATGGGCTGCCCGTGTCGAGGCGGCGTCCGGCCGCGGCGGCCAGGCGGCAGGCGAGCGACCGGATGGCATCGGCGTCGCCGATGCTGACCGGGGCGGCCTGGAGTCCGTCGCCGCGGTCGATCCAGACGCCGTCGGTGCCGTTGACGACGACGTCGGTGACGGTGGCGTCGTCGAGCAGCGGTTGCAGTGGGCCGGCGCCGTTGAGGTCGGCCGCCAGTGCCGCCGACATCTCGAGCAGTCCGGTTTGGTCTGGCGGGGCGGCTCCGGCGGCGCACAGGGCCTTGACGATGTCGGCTCTGGCGGCCGGGTGGTTCGGTGAGGGCCAGCCCGGGTGGGTTTGGGCGGCGAGTTGGCGGCGGACCCGGTTGATCAGTTCGAGGTTCATCGGGCGGCTCCTGTCTGCGCGAGTGACCGTTCGTGGTCGGTGGCCGCGTCGGCGGTACGCGGGCGGGTGAGTTCGGCCATGAGCTCGCGGAGGCGGCGTCCGGTGCGGCCTCGCGGGGGGCGTCCTCGGCGCAGCCGTTCGGGGAGCCGCCGGTCGTCCGGTATCCGGCCCCACACCGGCGGGTCGATCGCTTCGAACGGTTCGGTGCCGCGGGCCGGTCGGGCGGGGTCGGGGGCGGCCGCGCCGCGCAGTACCGTCCCGATGTTCGTGGCGCAGAGGCCGTATTCGGCGAGGGTGGCGCGTGAGGCCGTCCGGGACCGGGGCGACGGCCCGTTGACGACCGCGATGGCGGTGGCGGCGGCCGCGGCGCGGGCCGCCGCTTCGGTGCGGGTGCGCGGGAGGTCGATGAGGACGAGGTCGGCGCCGATGCGGGCGGCGTGCAGGACCCGTTCGAGCGCGGCGGCCTCGGGGGCGGTGCGGTCGCGGGGGTCGGGGCCGATGAGGTGGAGGCCGTCGCGCTGCGGCAGTCCGGAGAGGAGCCGTTCGGGTTCGAGCTGGCCCGAGGCGCTCGCGAGCGACGGCCACCGCCAGCCGGGCTGCGCGTCGAGCCCGGCGGCGGTGTCGATGCCGCCGCCGGTGGTGTCGAGGTCGATCAGGACGACGCGCTTGCCGTCGCGGGCGGCGGCGGTGGCGCCGGCGAGTGCGAGCGTGGAGGCGCCGGCGCCGCCGTGTCCGGCCACGACGGCCGCCACCGGCGCGTGCGTGGTGTCGCGGGCGGTGCGGGTGAAGCGGTCGAGGAGCCATTCGGTGGCTTCGGGGACGGCGATGACGTGGTCGGCCTGGAGTTTGATGGCGAGGGGCCACAGCATGGACGTGCCGGTGGGGTCGGCGCCGATCCACGGCAGCGTGGTGCACAGGATGAGGTCGCGCCGTTCGGGCAGACCGTGCGCGAGGCAGTCGGCGGCGGCGTCGGCGCCGACGATGACCAGCGGGGCTCTCCGCCAGCGGGTCTCGGCGTCGCCGGGGCCTCTGACTCGGTGGAGCGGGTGGCCGGCCGCGGCGGCGAGGGGCGTGATCGTTTCGGCCAGGCGGTCGTCTCCGGTGACGAGCAGTGATTCGGCGGCGGGGCGCTGCGGCCCGGTGTGCTTCGCGGCTCGTGCGGCGCGATCGGGTGTGGGCGCGGCCATGGCTACTCCTACGTTGAGTGTGCTTTTTGTTGCCTGGAGTAACCATGACGGGGTCGTCAAGGGTTGACAAGGAAAAGTTTTTGGCCTGTGGATAACTTCGAAGCGATCGGATGTTTCCGCAGTTCAGAGAGTTTCCACATGAGATTGATTCGCTTTGCCTTGCGGCGCAGGGCCTGTGGATAACCTTCGGTGGCGGGTTGAGACGAGCCGGGGACCGTCGCTTCGCGACGGTCCCCGGCTCGGATCAGTTCAGGGTCACTCCGGGCGGATGCCCCAGACGCCGAACCACGCCTCGCTCGGCGCGAGTTCGATCAGGTCCTCGCCGGTGGCGAGCGCGTTGGGAGGGCAGGTGGTCGGCTCGATCGCCACCGAGCCGCGCTTGCGGCCACCCTCGAGGCCGTCGGAGGTGTAGATGTGGACCCACTTGAACGACTCGTCCATCCACACCGTCACGGCCGTGCCGGAGACCGGGTCGGCGAGGCGCACCTCGGCCTTGCCGTCCGAGCCGCGCTGGAGGTCGCCGTAGGCGTCGTCGATGACCTGCTCGCCCAGGACGGTCGACTCGGGGAGGTCGGCCGGGCCCGAGCCGACCGGGATCTGCTGCTTGTCGAGCTTCAGCTTCTTCTTGGCCGGGACGTGCAGCGTGGCCTGGTCGATGCGGTCGAGCTCGCCGGCGTGCAGGTAGGAGTGGGTGCCCAGGCCGAAGGGCGCGGTGCGCGTGCCGGGGTTGGACACGGTGTGGGCGGCCCGGAGGCCGCCGGGGCCCACCGACCAGCGGGTGCGCAGCTGGAGCGTCCACGGGTAGCCCATCCGCGCGGGGAGCCGGCATTCGAGCGTGACCGAGGTGTCGGTGACCTCGGAGGCGGTCCATTCGGCCCAGGCGACGAAGCCGTGGAGGGCGGTGTTGGTCGGGATCTCGTTGATGGGCAGCTGGTACTGCTCGCCGTCGTAGGCGTACTGGCCGTCGCGGACTCGGTTGGGCCATGGGGCGAGGACGTGGCCGGACCAGCCGGGGGCGAGCTCCTCGTCCCCGTAGGTGGCGACGACATGGCGTCCGCGGTAGGTGTAGGCGCGTACGCCACCGCCGACGGCGACGATGGTCGCCTCGTGGTCGTTGTAGGCGATAGACCATTGCTCGCCGGACAGCGCCATCGGGGTACCTCCATGTCGTTCGGGATGGGGCGGGACGTGCTTTGACGTTAGCTCATGGCGGATGATCTGCGGCACGCATATCGATGTGGGGGAGATCGCAGCGAACCGTTGAACCCGACAAGACACTTTATTGAAACCCTCCCATGAAAACAGTCAAAACACCATAAAATACCCGTCTCACTTTGCCTGTCTCATATTTTGCGCCACTTTTCGGGCCCGAAACGGGATCACCCTCGCGGAGCGCGGCCTTCCGTAGCCGAACGCATTGAGGCACCATTTCCCCAATAACTACGAACCGTCGCCTCCCGGAAGCCCCCGGTCGGCAACCACAGGGACAACCACTCAGGAGTACAACGATGTCTGAGTTCAAGCCCGGTCTCGAGGGCGTAGTCGCCTTCGAGACCGAAATCGCCGAGCCCGACAAGGAAGGGGGGTCGCTCCGCTACCGCGGCGTCGACATCCAGGACCTGGTCGGCCAGACCTCCTACGGCGACGTCTGGGGCCTGCTCGTCGATGGCAAGTTCGGCAACGGCCTGCCCGCCGCCGAACCCGTCCCGGTCCCCGTCTCCTCAGGCGACACGCGCGTCGACGCCCAGGCCGCCGTCGCCATGCTCGCGCCCTTCTGGGGTCTCAAGCCCCTGCTCGACATCGACGACGACACCGCCCGCGACGACCTCGCCCGCGTCTCGGTCACCACGCTGTCGTTCATCGCCCAGTCCGCCCGCGGATCCGGCCGCCCCGCCGTCCCGCAGTCGGAGATCGACAAGGCCGAGACCATCACCGAGCGGTTCATGCGCCGCTGGAGGGGCGAGCCCGACCCCGCCCACGTCAAGGCCGTCGACACCTATCTCATGTCCGCCGCCGAGCACGGCATGAACGCCTCCACCTTCACCTCCCGCGTCGTCGCCTCCACCGGCGCCGACGCCGCCGCCGCGATCTCCTCGGGGATCGGCGCGCTCTCCGGCCCGCTCCACGGCGGCGCCCCCTCCCGCGTCCTCCACATGATCGAAGGCGTGGAGAAGAGCGGCGACGCCGACGCCTACGTCAAGAACCTCCTCGACTCCGGCGAGCGCCTCATGGGCTTCGGCCACCGCGTCTACCGCGCCGAGGACCCGCGCTCGCGCGTGCTGCGCGCCGCCGCCAAGGAACTGGGCGCCCCCCGCTACGAGGTCGCCGAGGCCCTGGAGAAGGCCGCCCTGGCCGAGCTCAAGGCCCGCAAGCCCGACCGCGTGCTCGCCACCAACGTCGAGTTCTGGTCCGCGGTGGTCCTCGACTTCGCCGAGGTGCCCGCCGAGCTGTTCACGCCCATGTTCACCTGCGCCCGCGTCGCCGGCTGGAGCGCCCACATCCTCGAGCAGAAGAAGCTCGGCCGGATCGTGCGCCCCTCGGCGACCTACGTCGGCCCCGGCCCCCGCAAGCCCTCCGACGTGGAGGGTTGGGAGTAGGCCGCCAGGCCCGAAACCGCACTTGAGGCCCGCATGCCGCGCCGCCGCGGCATGCGGGCCTCGCACATGCCGGGCTCGGCTACGATGCCTGTGGAACACCATCTGACGACCCGAACGAGACACCCATGTCCTCCCCCGCCCCCCGGCCTTCCGTGCTGCGCCGACGATCACTCCTGTTCGGAGGGATCGCCGGTCTCGCCGTCGCGGCCGCCGCAGGGGAGACCGGCTGGTCGCTGTGGGGTTCGAGCCTGAACGGCGCCCACCCCCTCCCCGAGCACCCCAGGACCGGCCCGGTCCACATGCAGATCGTCGCCCACCCCGACGACTGCCTGTACTTCATCAACCCGCGCATCGCCCGCGTCCTCGCCGCCGGCGCCGGGATCTGCACCGTCGTCCTCACCGCCGGCGAAGCCGACGGGCGCAACACCCGCGACATCGCCAGAGCCCCCGACTACGCCGGCTACGCCGCCGCCCGCAACACCGGCCTGCGCCGCGCCTACGCCCACCTCGCCACCGGCGACTCCGAGTCGGAGTGGGACCGGGAGGCCGCCGACCTCGACTCGGGCCAGCAGGTCGAGATCTGCGTCCTGCGCGACCGGCCCGAAGTCCACCTCATATTCTGCTCGCTGTGGACGAACCTCGGGCGTCTCACCGGCGACTTCACCCGCCTGCTCTCGCTGTGGGAAGGGGGCCTCGGGGACTCCCTGGTGCTGCCGCCGGAAGGCTCCCCGCTCACCGGCGAGTCCACCGTCGACCGCGAGACGATCCAGGCGACCCTCCTCGAACTGCTCGAGCACTACCGGCCCGCCGTCGTCAACACGCTCGACCCCGACCCCGACCCGGTCGTCGGCGAGAAGCTCGGCGCCGAGCAGACCGGCTACTCCGACCACATCGACCACACCGCCGCCGCCCTGTTCGCCTGGGAAGCCGTCCGCGAATGGGGGCAGGCCGCCGTCGTCGAGTCCTGGCGCGGCTACTACAACCGCCGCTGGCCGGGCAACCTCGGCAGCGCCGACCGCGACACCAAGGGCCGGGCCCTCAACGTCTACGCCTGGGCCGACGGCTTCGACTGCGGCGACCCCGCCGGCTGCGGCGACCGGCTCGTCATCGGCCCCAACGTGGGCGACACCTACGGCATCGCCACCCACCCGCGCTACTCCGTCGCCGTCGCGGCCACGACCGCGGAAAGCGCCCTCCGGCCGCTCACCGTGCAGGGCAGCAGGCTGCGCGTCAAACGCGGCCAGTCGTGGGACGACGCGGGCGGGCCCGAACTGCTCCCGTCGATCGGCGTCGCCGGCTCCCGTGTCTTCGCCGTCAGCCCCGAGTACACCCCCGCCCGCGAGGACCACACCCGCGACGTCCACTGCCTCGATCTCGACAGCGGCGAGTGGACGAACCTGGGCAACCCCGCCGGGAGCGGCGACCTCGCGCGCCACATCGGGCCGCCGACGGCCGCCGACGACGGCGCGGCGACCGTCGTCGCCGTCCGCAGCCCCGACCGGGGCGTGCACGTGCGCACCAAGCCGGACGGCGGCGAATGGGGCGACTGGACCCACCTCGACGGCCGCATGGTCCACGACTCCCCGGCCGCCATCGCCACCGCGGACGGCATCGCCATCCTCGCCGCCACCCCCGAGGGCCTGGCGATCTGGGAACGGCACGGCGACGACTGGACCACCCGCGACCTCGACCTGCCGCACGTCGGCGGCGAAGCAGGCTACGTCCCGGCCGGCGCCGTCGCCGCCGCGGCCGCGCCCGACGGGCGCATCGTCATCGCCTCCCGCAGCGCCGGCAGCGCCGACGTCGTCCTGCACTACGGGCTCGGCGCGGAGTGGACGCCGACGCTCCTGCGCCTCGACGGCGGCATCCTCCCGCCCGCCGTCGCGGTCAGCGCAGGCGGCACCGTCGCCGTCGCCGCCGACGACGCCACCGGCGCCCCGGCCGTCGTCACCCTCGCTCTCGGCGAACTCGAACACGGCCTCGCCGAGCCCCTGGACGTCCACTGGAGCCACGGCGACGTCGTCCTCACCCGACGCCCCGCGATCGCCTTCGACGGCGAGGGCGGCCTGCGGCTGTGGGCGACCGCCGTCGACGGCGAGGTCTACACCGCCTCCTCCGCGCCCGGCGTCCCACCTGGTACGACATGGGCCCCCGCGCTGCGGCAGGGCGACTGACCGGCGTTATGGTGGCCGAGGACCGACGAGAACGGAGCCTGAAGTGACCGACGAGATCACCATCCCAGCCGAGCTGCTGCCCGCCGACGGGCGGTTCGGATCCGGGCCCTCCAAGGTGCCCGCCGACGCGATGAGCGCACTGGCCGGGGTCGGCAAGTCCGTCATGGGCACCTCCCACCGCAAGAGCGCGGTCAAGAACCAGGTGGGGCGGCTGCGCCGCGGCCTGACCGAGCTGTTCTCCCTGCCGGAGGGCTACGAGGTGGTCCTCGGCGTCGGCGGCGCCACCGCGTTCTGGGAGGTCGCCGTCTTCGGCCTCGTCGAGGACAAGGCGCAGGCCGCCAGCTTCGGCGAGTTCGGCTCCAAGTTCGCCAAGGCCGTCCAGATCGCCCCGCACCTGTCCGAGCCGACCGTGGTCACCGCCGAGCCCGGTTCGGCCGCGTACCTGAGCGCCGAGGACGGCGTCGACGTGTACGCCACGCCGCACAACGAGACCTCGACCGGCGTGGCCGTCGACGTCGAGCGCGTCGGCGCCGAAGGCGCGCTGATGCTGCACGACGCCACCTCCGCGGCGGCGGGCCTGCCGGTCGACATGGCCGAGACCGACTGCTACTACTTCGCGCCGCAGAAGGGCCTGGCCTCCGACGGCGGGCTGTGGATCGCGCTGATGAGCCCGGCCGCGATCGAACGCGCCGAGCGGATCGCCGCCTCCGGCCGCTACATCCCGGCGTTCCTGGACCTGAAGACCGCGATCGACAACTCGCGCAAGGACCAGACGTACAACACCCCGGCGGTGGCCACGCTCGTGCTCGCCGCCGAGCAGGTCGACGCGCTCAACGCCGCGGGCGGGCTCGCGTCGGCCACCAAGCGCTGCGCCGAGTCGGCCGGGGCACTGTACTCGTGGGCGGCCTCGCGCGAGTTCGCGCAGCCGTTCGTGGCCGACGAGCGGCTGCGGTCCAACGTGGTCGCCACGATCGACTTCGACGGCGTCGACGCCGCCGAGATCGCGAAGGTGCTGCGCGCGAACGGGATCCTCGACACCGAGCCGTATCGCAAGCTGGGCCGCAACCAGCTGCGCGTCGCGACCTACCCGGCCGTGGACCCCTCGGACACTGCGAAGCTGACCGAGGCGATCGACTACGTCGTCGAGCGGCTCGCTTAAGAACATCGCGTCCTCCGCCTCGTCCCCAGGGTTTGTCCTGGCGGCGAGGCGGAAGTCGTTTCAGAGGAGGTTGTCGTAGGACCCGGGCGAGTCGAACGGCGCCGGTCCGGCCTGCGTGTTGGCGAAAGGATCGACGGCCGCGGCCTGGTCGGTGGGGATGCCGTCGGGGAAGTACCGGTCGAGTTTGTCGCCTTCGCCTCCGGGCTCGATGCCACCGATCGGGGGCACGTACTCGATCTCGCTAAGGTCGCTGACCGGGACGCAGCCGGACTGGATCACGAGACCGACGTATCCGGCGACCCGGTACCAGAGGGTGATGCCATCGTCAGTCCGCACGACCAGATTGCGATCAAGACGATCGTCGTAAGTCGACTCCTCATCACGAGTAATCTCGTATCCTTGCGCGGTCCAGTATTCCCGCAGCTCTTCTACGTAGTCTTCGCGGATCTGGTCGGTCTCGGAGACCTCAAGCGAGAAACTGTAGTCGATCTCGATGTTGGTGTAGTCGGGATCGTCGATACCATTGTGACTGCACGGCATCTCTCCCCAGCTGCGCTGTTCGAATCCGGGAAAGTCGGTCAGGGACTCGACCGCCTCAGCGGCGACGGCTTCCATGGGGGCATAGGCCTCGGCCTGGGTGTACTCGGTCTGGGGCGGCTGGTTCAAGGCATCTCCTACGGCAGAGCAGGCGGTCAATGCGAGAATGGCGGCCACAGCGAGCACCACAGACGCCACCCGGTTCGAGATGAAGTTCATGTCGCTCAGCCCCCCGCCCCCGTAACGATCTTGGCCATACTGTCGCGGCCCGCCGTATTCGTGTCGTCCCAGTAGGTGCTGTGGTTGTTGGCGTTCCAGGCCCCGTGATCGCTGTGGAAGGTACTGCCGCCAAAGACCCCTTCAGTCGGGTTCTCACCGAGCAGGAAGTCCGGGGTGAGCGAGATGGGATCGAGGCTGTTGGTGGACGCGTACACGTTCTCACCGTCGACACCGAGCGCATCAGCGGTACTGACAATGACACCGGGGGAAGCGACGAAGATCAGGTTGTCGGCGTCGACGCCCTCGGTGGCGGCGGCCTCGCCAATGACGGTGGTGCCGTACGAGTGCCCGGTGAGCGTCAGGTTCGACGGATCGCCCTCGGCGGTGGCGCGGATGCCCTGGGTGAAGGATTCGAGGTCGTCAGCGGCGCCCTCGGCCCACTCGGTCTGGGTCGCCTCGGGGAAGACAGTGTCCGGCGCGTCGTAGCCCATCCATAGGATCGTTGCGGTCTCCTCTCCGGGCGCCAGGTACTGGGCGTCACGAGCCATGGTCTCGGTGCGGTTCATGAGTCCGCCCGCAGCCCCTTGCAGGTCGGCGGTCGTGCCGGGCACGTAGGCGTTGACGTTTTGGGCCGTGTCCGGGTTGCCGATGGAGACGACGGCCTGGCCGCTGCCCTCGGTGCCGAAGTCCATCAGGTAGTAGGGTTGACCGGTTTTGTCAGTGATAGCTGGCTCGCCATTGTCGTCGGTGATCCTGTCCTGCAACGCCGCGAGCCCGTCGCGGTCCTCGCGCAGCTCCTCCAGCTCGGCCCGCAGCTCGTCGGGGTCGGCGCCGCTCTGCCCGTACATGCCCGCCGCGTTCGGGTCGCCGTTCAGCGTCTCCAACTGGGCCTCGATGGAGGCGATCTGCATGTCGAGCTCGCTGATCCGGTCGTCCAGGACGGTCCGGTTCGCCGTGTCGCGGGCCTCGACGGGAATGCCGTCGGTGGGGCCGACCCATTCCGGATGCTCGGCGATCAGCGCCTCCCGCTCGGCGTCGCTCAGGTTCTCCCACCACCGGTTGACCTGCTCGGGCGACATGTCCGAGTCACCGTTCGCGATCGCCTCCATCTCGGCGGCGACCTCTTCGCTCAGTTCGCTCTTGTAGTCGTCGATCAGCTCGTCATAGGTCGCCCCCAGCTGCGGCGGCAGCTCCGAGGGGTTCTCGCGCATCGCCGCGAGCGCAGCGGCCGCGTCGTCGTCGGCGTCGTGGGCGCGGGACATGACCGCTCGCAGCCAGTCCTGGTACTGCCCGCAGAGCTCGTTCGCGGCGTTGTAGATGTCGTTGAGATTGCCGAGGACCTCGGCCTCGCTGAGCAGGTCGTACCAGGCCGAGGGCTTGCCGACTCCGGCGCGGTCGCAGAGCCACTGCGGCGGGTCCAGGTGCAGCCAGATCGCGCGGTGGAGGTGCCCTGTCGGGTTCACCTCGTATTCGCGGGGCCCGCCTTCGATCTCGAAGTCGTGCTCCTCGATCAGGCCGACCACCTCGTTGAGCTCCTTCTGCTCGGCCTCCAGAGCGTCGGCGGTCTCCAGCAGCGTGGTGGCGAGGCGGATGTCGGCGTAGTCGGCCAGGTCGTCCTCGAACCGCCCCGCGAAGAGGCCGATGTGCTCGCGGATCTGGTCGGCGGTGTCGGACTCGTAGTCGGCGGCGCTCAGGTGCCCGTCGACGACGTCGCCGCGCAGCCGCTCGGACTGCTCGGCCATCTCGGCCACATAGGTCTTCCACCGCTCGCCGATGTCGCGGACAGCCGCGCAGTCGAGGTCTCGGAGGTCTTTCCACGTCAGGTCGCTCATCGCGGTCCCCTACCAGTCCGGGCGGGCCGAGGCGTTCGCGTTGTCCCGGCCCGGGTAGCGGTCGTGGTCGGCGTAGGAGGCGAAGTCGCCCGCGTTGTAGTCGTCGACCTCGACGGCCTCCTCGGCGCAGACCGCGAGGTACTCGCCGGTGTTGCCGCACAGCCCGGCGAAGCCGCCGGCGCGGAGGACCTTCCACCAGTCGGCGGCCTCGGCCAGTGCCGGGCCGAGTGCGGTGCGGGAGTCGGTCAGTCCCTGCGCGAGGGAGCCCGTGGACTCGACGAGGGTGCCGGTGCGGGCTTCGACCTCGGATTCGACGTCGAAGAGGATCTCCACCGACTTGTGGACCTCGCCGGGGTCCATGGTGAAGACGTCGGCGCCGGACATCAGTGCCCGCCGGTGGATCGGAGGGCCGGGGACGCCGCGACGTCGTCACGGGTCCCTTCGAAGAACGCAGGGTCGGGTGCACGCCGGGTCATAGGGGAACCTCCAGGGGGAAACGGTCCGAATCGGCGATTCAGGCGTTTTTCACTATAGAGGAACGTCGCTCGCTGTGCTCGCCTCGTGACTCCGGGGCCCGCGGTGCCTTCGCCGTCAGGTGCCGAGGCGGACGTAGTCGCCGAAGGCGGCCTCGACGTCGCCGAGGCCGATGCCGTACCGCGACAGGTCGTATTCGTGGCCGCGGCGTGTCCCCGGCCGCGCCAGGGCCTTGTCGAGCTTGTCCGCCTCGGCCTCGGTCCAGGGCATGTCCAGCCGTTCGAACAGCCCGGGCAGGAACGTGTGCGGCTCGGCCGTCAGCGAGTGGTAGGGGACGTCGACGAACCGTTCCTCGGAAGACTTCGCGCGCACCTCGCGGGCGGCGGCCACGCCGCGCGAGAGGATCTCCAGCCATTCGGGGCCGATCGTCGAGGGGTCGTAGCGGCGGTGGTGCAGGGCCCGGCCGGTCTCCACCAGGGAGCACCACGAGCCCATGGCGGTCGAGGGGTCCCGGTGCGTCCACACGATCGTCGCGTCGGCGAAGACTCCGAGCAGGACGTCGAGGTTGAACAGGTGGAACGGGCATTTGAGCACCCAGCGCCGCTTCGGCCGGTTCCACTGGAGCACCTGGAGGACGCGCTTGAGGTGCTCGTAGTCGCCGGTGTAGTCGCGTTCGTCGATGAACTTCCGGTAGCCGGGCATGGCCGAGCGCGTGTAGAAGCCGTAGCCGTGGGGCAGGGCGAAGACGCACTCCTCGGGTTGGAGGGCGTTCATCGGGTGGATGAGGTCCCATACCGGGGAGGCCTTGCTCGCCAGACTCGCCATCGTCTGGGCGTCCTTGACGAGTTCGGCTCGCAGCTGCGGGTCGATGTCGCCGCGGTGGGTGTTCATCAGCTCCCACATCAGCGGCGCCCGGTTGCCCTCGGGGGCGAGGAGGACCTTGTGGGCGAGGGTGGTGGCCGTTCGCGGCAGGCCCACGACGACGACGGGCCGCTCGATCGGCTCGTCGGCGATCTCGGGGTCCTCGGCGATGAGCCGCTCGACGCGCAGGTGGTTGGTCATGCGGCGGGTCAGGTCGTCGATGTAGCCCTGCCAGCCGATCGCCGAGAGGGTCTCCTGCCGGGCGACCTCGCCGAGCAGGAGGCGGTAGGAGTCGACGAATTCGGCGGCGATGCCGGCGTCGGCCCCGGACTGCCGCTCCGCTTTGCGGACCATGCGGTCGAAGACCTGGGCGGCTCGGGCCCGCTGGCGGCGCACGTGCGAGGCGCTCAGGGCGTTGGCGACGGGGAGCCAGCGGGCGGTGCGGCGCATGGGGGCCTCCGGGGCGGCGAGGGGTGAACACGAAGAGTTTTGCACATCGGAGGCGCCGCGTCGCCCTCCGCTAGATTGGGCGCGTGGAACGAGCCCCAGACGCAGACCGGTGGCGGCTGCTGCCCGAGCTCATCGAGCACCAGCGCATCCGCACCACTCCGGTGAAGGCGAGCGACTTCACGATGCCGCAGGCCTCCCCGGTGCTCGCGGGGGCTTCGGCGCAGCGGCTCACCTTCGACGACGGCGCCTCGGTGTTCGCCAAGATCGCCGACGGCGGCGGCGACTACCTGGCGGCCGAGGCGAACGGGCTGCGCTGGCTCGCGGAAGCCAGCGAAGCGGTGGTACCGGTGCTGTACGCCGACGAGCGGCTCCTCGTCGAGCCGTGGATCGAGCCGGCCGAGCCGAGTGCCGAGCACGCCGCCGAGCTGGGCCGCGAACTCGCGCGCATGCACGGCGCGGGAGCCGAGCGGTTCGGCGCGCCGTGGCGGGGCTACATCGGCGAGACGTTCATGGACAACGAGCCGGACGGCGCCACTTGGGCCGAGTGGTTCGCCGCCAGGCGCATCGAGCCGTACCTGCGGCCCTCGCGCGACAACGGCGCGCTCGACGCGGCCGACGTCGCCGCCGTCGAGGCGCTCGCGGCGCGGCTGCCGGGTCTGGCCGGGCCGGAGGAGCCGCCCGCGCGCACGCACGGCGACCTGTGGTGGGGCAATGTCCACTGGGGATATGAGCGGGCCTGGATGATCGACCCGGCCGCGCACGGCGGGCACCGCGAGACCGACCTGGCGAACCTGCGGTTGTGGGGCGGGGTGCCGCTGTTGGACGCGATCCTCGCCGGGTACGGCGAGGTGCGCCCGCTCGCCGACGGCTGGGAGGAGCGCATCGGGCTCCACCAGCTGTTCCCGCTGCTGGTCCACACGACGCTGTTCGGCAGGTCGTTCCGCCCCCAGCTCATGAAACTGGTCGCCGGGTACACCTGATCGGCCCGGCGGGACCCGGCCGTGAACGCGCAGCAGCTCGGCACCCGCCACGGCGATGCTCGGGGCCCGCAGCAGCCATGGGCACGGGAAACCGACAAACGACCGGTAATACCAAAGCATCGCCAGAGACCAGACAAAGCACTGCCGACTCCACGCCTGGCCGACGCGTTCTTTGGTTGCCTTCGACATGATCGACCTGTGCCGAAAGCGTCCGAAACGCGCCCCTCCGCCGGTCGCGACCAAAGGACTGAACTCAATTCATGATCTTCGTGATCGATGCGAGCCGCCGCCCTATCCTGTTCGAGGAAGGATCCCAGAGGGATCTTCGAATAGCACGACAGCGTTGCTATTGGAGGTAGTGATGCAATCACCATCCTCGCCGTCAATCCACAAAAGACGGCACAAAAAGCTTTCCCACCGCAATCGCCCATTGCTTCGGGCACTGCTCGAAACAGCAGGAGTCATGGCGCTCGTCCTGGGCGTCATCGCGACTTCGCCCGGAGATCAGACGCAAGAGCGCGAAACCGCCCACAACTTCGAACTGGTCGACGTCCAGCCGACCGACACGGGCGACCACGAAACGATGGCGGAGGAGTCGGACGACGACGCTGGCGAATCGCCGGCGGAGGAGCCCGGTACCGCGGATCCCGATACCGAGGATTCCGGGTTCGCCTACGAGAACTGCGACGCGGCCCGCGCAGCCGGAGCGGCTCCCGTCCTCGAGAGCGATCACGGTTTCGGCCCGCACCTCGACGCCGACAACGACGGCATCGGATGCGAATAGCAAGACCGGTAACGCTTGAGCGCGGGGCGGCGGCGCAAGCCGCCGCCCCGTTCACTGATCACCGACACTCCTCAACAGGGTCGAGGGCGGCTCTCAGCGCGTCTTTCACTCGCCCCAGTTCGCGGCGGTGCGGCGGCGGCGCACCGTCCACAGGACGACCGCTCCGGCCGCGAGCATCGCCGCCGCGGCGGCGATGCCGCCGGCGAGGCCGAGCCCGGTCACCGGGAGCTTGCCGTCGCCGTCCCCGTCACCGCCGCCGGGAGGCGCGTCGAGCTCTTCGACGAACTCGGCGATGCCCCAGTTGGCGTTGGTGTTCCAGGACTGGCCGGTCGGGTCGTACCAGGTGTGGACGGCGGTGCGCGCGCCGTCGGCGGCGTCGTTCACCTGGAGTTCGAGGCCCTGCTCGACGCCGACCTCGGCGAACTCGGGGGCGAGCGCGATCGCCAGTTCCACGCGGTAGCCGCCGTCGGTCAGAGCGGTCGCGCTGGTGAGCTCGCCCGCGTCGGGGCCGTTGGCGCCGACGCTGACCACGTTGTCGAAGTTGACGCGGTACTGGCCGTCCATCTCGCCGTAGCCGCCGGTGCGGGTGTTGCCCGGGCCCAGGAACACCTCGATCGAGTCCTGCTCGTAGGCGTTGGCGCTGGTGTCGTCGAGCACCGCGTCGTCCACTTCGAACATGGCGTAGACCGCGGTCTCGTCCCACAGGAGCGAGACCTCGGCCTTGGCGCCGTCGGGGCTGCCTTCGACGGTGACCTCGGTGGTGACCGTCGATGCCGAGGACCAGACGTCGTCGGTCTCGCCGTCGACGACCGGAGCGGTGTCGGCGCGCGGGACCTGCACGCGGGCGTACTCGGGTTCCTCGGTGTCGGGGACCTCGGGCAGGACGCTCGGGTCGACGATGCCCCAGTAGGCCCACTTGGACTGGAGTCGGTCGTCGAACAGCAGCGGGCTCTCCAGCGGCCTGGGCGTCTCGCGGGACCGCTGCCAGGTGCGGCCGTCGTGGAGGCCCCAGACGGTCACCAGCTCGATCTTGTCGGCGTGCTCGCGGAAGACTTCGAACAGGTCGCGGTAGTAGTGGCCCTGCTCGATGAGCCTGGCCTCGTACTCGGGGAACTCCTCGCCTTCGACGGGGGCGCCGATGACGACGTCGAGCTCGGTGATCACCTGGAGGACGCCGAGCTGGTCGAACTTGACGATCGAGTCCTCGATCTGCTGGATCGAGGTGTTGAGGTTGATGTGGGTCTGGTGGCCGACGCCGTCGACGGGGGCGCCGTCGGCGAGGAGGTCCTCGACCAGGTTGTAGAGGTTGTCCCGCTTGCCGGGGTTCTCGGTGCCGTAGTCGTTGATGAACAGCTTCACGTCGGTGGCGCCGGCCTCGTCGAACTGCTCGCGGGCGATGTCGAAGGCGTCGTTGATGTAGGAGGTGCCGTCGAAGATCTCGTACCAGCGGCTCTGGCGGTAGACCTCGGCGTTGTTGTCGCTGATGACCTCGTTGACCACGTCCCAGGCCCAGATGCGGTCGCCGTAGCGGTCGGCGATGGCGCCCATGTGGGCGGCGAGGCGGTCGCGCATGATCTGGCGGTCCTCTTCGGAGTTCCCGATCGGCTCGCCGGCGTTCGGGTGGCCTTCGGGGTACTGGAACCACCAGTCGGGGGTCTGGCTGTGCCAGACCAGGACGTGGCCCCAGACGCGCATGCCGTTCGCCTCGGCGTATTCGACGAGCTGGTCGGCCTCGGCCCAGGTGAACTCGCCTTCGGTGGGCTGGATCGCCTCGGGCTTCATGTGGTTCTCGGCGCTGATGGAGTTGAAGTGCTTGTTCAGCAGCTGGCCGTAGGAGCCGACGATGTCGCGTGAGTCGATGGCCGCGCCGATGAGGAAGTCGTCGGCGAGGAAGTCCTTGAGGGAGGGGATGTCCTCTTCGATGCCGGGCGGGGCGAGCTCGGTGATGGCGACGTCGTCGATGAGGTAGGAGGCCTCGACGGTCGGGGACTCGACGTAGAGGGTGAGCTTGTCGGCGGGCGCGGCGATGCTGTACTCGCCGCTGAGCTCGGTCCAGTCGGCGCCGGCGGCGGCCTGGAAGACGACGCTGTCGTAGCTGGTCTCGCCGCCGGATTCGCGTTGGACGGTGACGGAGAGCTGCTCGCCGGCGCTGCCGTCGGCGAAGCGCGCGGACAGGGCGATCTCGTACTGCCCGCCGGGGGCGATGTGCTCGGTGATGTCGAGGGAGGGGCCGTTCCAGTCGGCCTCGCGGCCGGTGGTCAGCAGGGCGCCGTCCTCGACGGCGAGGGTGACCGGGCCGCGGGGGGCCCAGTCGCCGACCTGGCCGTCCTCGAAGTCGGCCGAGTAGACGACGGTGGCGTCCTGGGCCGCTGCGGGTGAGGCGAGCGCGAGGGCCGCCGAGGGCAGCACCAGCGCTCCGGCGGCGAACGCGCGCAGGCGTCGTCGCAGGGAAGGGGTTCGATCGTTCATTGTGCTTCAGCTCCGAAGGAGGAGGGATTTCGGGATTCCGAAAGTTTCAGTGAATTCATGAAACTTTCAATCGGGGCCCCGTCATGCTATGAGAGATATCGACGGGTGTCAACTGGAGGACGCGGCGGTCGGGCCGCTCGGCGCTTGGGGGCGCGCCACCTTGCGAACCGCTGACATCTCGCCCGGAAAGTGGGAAACGCGTCTCATTTTACGAACCTGTCACAGAGGCGCATTAGGCTCGAGTCATGCCAGCAACGACCAACGGCCCAGCGCGAACGCCCGCTCTCGGCGGCGCCCGCCAGCCGTCGCCTGGCGCCCTCCGCGACCGCCACGGCCGGACGGCCACCGACCTGCGGGTCTCGCTGACCGACCGGTGCAACCTGCGCTGCACCTACTGCATGCCCGAGGCCGGGCTGCCGTGGCTGCCGAAGCCGACGCTGCTCACCGATGACGAGGTGATCCGCCTCGTCGGCGTCGCCGTGGAGGAGCTGGGCGTGCGCGAAGTGCGCTTCACCGGCGGCGAGCCGCTGCTGCGGCCGGGGCTGCCGGGCATCGTCGCCGCCGTCGCGAAACTCGAACCCAGGCCCGAGATCTCCTTGACCACCAACGCCATCGGCTTGGACCGGCTCGCCGGCGCGCTCGTCGAGGCCGGCCTGGACCGCGTCAACGTCTCGCTCGACACGCTCGAACCCGAGCGGTTCGAGGCGCTCGCCAAACGCGACCGGCTCGCGGCGACGCTCCGCGGCCTGGAGGCCGCCGCGGCCTCGGGGCTGGCCCCGGTCAAGATCAACACCGTGCTCATGCGCGGCGTCAACGACGACGAGGCGCCCGAGCTGCTGCGCTTCGCGGTCGACCACGGCTATCAGCTGCGGTTCATCGAGCAGATGCCGCTCGACGCGGCCGGGGTGTGGCGGCGCGAGGAGATGGTCACCGCCGCGGAGATCCTCGACTCGCTCCGCACTGTCTTCGAGCTCGTGCCGGACCCGGCCCACCGCGGCTCGGCGCCCGCCGAGACGTGGCTGGTCGACGGCGGGCCCGCGAAGGTCGGCGTCATCGGCTCGGTCACGCGCCCGTTCTGCGGCGACTGCGACCGCACCCGCCTGACCGCCGACGGCCAGATCCGCAACTGCCTGTTCGCGCGCGGCGAGACCGACCTGCGGGGCCTCGTCCGCTCGGGCGCGGACGACGCGGCGATCGCCGAGCGGTGGCGGGAGGCCATGTGGGGCAAGCTCCCCGGGCACGGCATCGACGACCCCTCGTTCCTCCAGCCCGCCCGCCCGATGTCGGCGATCGGGGGCTGAGATGGCCGAGAACGTGGTGACGGTCCGCTATTTCGCGGGGGCGAAGGCCGCCTCGGGCACCGCCGAGGAGACGGCGCGGGCGGCCGACCTCGCCGGGCTCAAGACGATCCTGGCCGAACGGCACGGCTACGAGCTCGAACGGGTCTTGAAGGTCTCGACGCTCCTCGTGGACGGCCTGGCGGCCCGGGACGAGGACGCGCCACTGGCCGAGGGCGCCACGGTGGAGGTTCTTCCGCCTTTCGCGGGCGGCTGACCATATAGGATATATCCTATATTGTACAGGATCAATGCCAGATGACCGCTCGGCGGCGACCGCTCCTGTCCGGGAGCCGCCTGGTCGACGCCGATTCCCATTTGCGAGGATGCAGTGGTGCGCCGTCCTGATGAACGAACGAGACCACAGGTGGCGTCCCCGCTGTTCGAGCTGTCAGCGGACATGCGGACCACCGCCGAGAAGCGGCGCCGGTCGAGCAGGCCGCACCTCAGATCCGCGCGCGAGGCCGTCCCGATGCCCGACCCGGCGCCCACCACACCGTCCCGCGACCCGTGGCAGGACTCCGCTCCACTGCTCACAGGCATGGACGAGGTGGGCGCGGGCCTGCTCGACTCCCTGGACGCGATGCAGCGCGTGGCCGCCTCGGCCGGGCCCGGCCCGCTGCTCGTGAACGCCTCGCCCGGCACCGGCAAGACCCATCTGCTCATCCGGCGGGTCGCCTACCTCGTCCAAGAGCTCGGCGTGCCCGCCGCGCAGTGCCTCGTCCTGGCCGCCTCCACCGCCGGCGCCGCCCGCATCCGCCGGGAGCTGGGCGCCCTCCTCGGCGGCGAGGCCGCGGCGATCACCGTCGCCGAGTTCGACGACTTCGCGGGCGAGGCGCCGCCGGAGCTGGGGCACCTGTTCATCGACGACCTGCCGGTCATGCCCATGCGGCTGTACCGGCGGCTGATGGAGCACCGCGGCGCCGAAGCCGACGTCACCGCCACCGGCGACCCCGACTCGGCGCTGCGCGAGGGCGGCCCGGCCGCGTTCGGCGCCTTCGCCGAGCGGTTCTCGCACGCCCACGTCGTGCGCCTGTCGCGCAACCACCGCAGCCCGGCCGCGGTCCTCGTCGCCGCCTCCCAGGTCATCGAGCCGATCAGCCGCGTCCCCGGCAGGCTCACCCAGCCGCAGCGTCCGGCGCTCGAGGGCTCGGGGATCGGCCGGTGCTACGCGGTCGACGATGAGGACGAGAAGCGCTTCGTCGAGCGGCTCACCGACCGCCTGGCCGAGCTCGGGGTCGACGACGACGAGCTGGCCGTGATCGGGCCCGGCGGCATCTCGGTCGCCGAGGCCGCCGACGAGGAGTACCGGGTGGTGTGCCTGACGGGGATGACCGCCGAGGCGTGGCCGAACACGCCCGAGGCCCGCCGGGAGCTGTACGTGGCGCTCAGCCGCACCCGCGATCTGGCCTACGTCAGCCACACCGGCGAGGGCTCCCCGCTGCTGGCCGAAGTGGACCAGGGCCTGTTCAGTCCTTTCGGGATGGTTCCCGTGACGCGTTCGGGCCCTGAGCAGCCGCGACTGCTGTGAAACGGACAGTGGCGACAACGCGGAGTTCCGGCGCGGCCACGCACCGATAGGCCACAATAGGTCGGTAACCGCATCCGACCCGAGGAGGCCCGATGGAGCACACCGAAGAGGACACCGTGCCTCTGCATCGGCCCGATGCTCCAGCGTGGTCGCCGTTCGCGCCGCCAGGTGTGGACCAGGAGTACAGCGCGCCGCCAGGTGCGGACCAGGAGTACAGCGCGCCGCCAGGTGCGAACCAAGGGCACAGCGCGCTGCCGGGTGCGGACCAGGAGTACAACGCACAGCCGGGTGGGGACCAGGACGCACAGCCGGGTGCGGATCACGAGTACGGCGTGGATCGAGCGGACGGACGGCCGGAGGCCGAGCCGCCGGGCGGCGATCGTCGGGCCGCTCCACCGGCTCAAGAACAGCGCCGCGAGGAGTGGCCGCAGAGCGAAGCGTTCGGCGTGCCGGCGGCCCCGGTGAGGCAGCCGACGCCGCCGGATCCGCGGTCACCGGCGGGACCGGTGCGGGCGTTCCCGGACCAGCCGGGCGCGCTCGAGCGCGTCGGCGTCACCGCCGACGACTTCGCCAGCCGCCGCGTCGTCCCGCCGCGCCCGCCCGTCGCCGAGACCGGTCTGCGCGGCGCGCTCCACCGATTCAGCTTCGGCCTGCTCGCCCTGCCGCCCAGCCCGCGCGAGCGGGCGCACCAGCACGCGATCGAGACGGTGCGGCGCAACTTCGGCGGCCTGCGCCAGGTCACCGTCGTCAATCCGAAGGGCGGCGCGGGCAAGACCGTCGCCGTCCTCATGCTCGCCATGACCTTCGGCCGCCACCGAGGCGGCTACGTCCTGGCCTGGGACAACAACGAGACCCAGGGCACCCTCGGGATGCGGGCCCAGCAGGACTTCCACATCCGCACCGTCCGCGATCTGCTGCGCGACCTCGACCACTTCAAGGGCCCCACGGGGCGGGTCGGCGACCTGTCGCAGTACGTCCGCGCCCAAGGCGGGGCGATGTTCGACGTCCTCGCCTCGGACGAGTCGGCCACGGCCGGGGAGATGCTGACCTCGCAGGCCTTCGGGGATCTGCGCGAGGCCGTCTCGCGCTTCTACAAGCTCATCGTCGTCGACACCGGGAACAACGTCCGGGCCCAGAACTGGCAGTCGGCCATCGACGCGACCGACCAGCTGGTGGTGACGATGTCGGCGCGCAACGACTCCGCTGAGACGGCGGCTCGAATGCTCGACCACCTGGAGCAGACCGGCCGCAGGGACCTGGTGCGGAACGCGGTCTCGGTGGTCTCGATGCCCGCCCATCGGAAGGATGTGGATCTGCCTGCGGTGCAACGGCACTTCGCGGCCAGAACGAGGGCGGTGCTACTGGCGCCCTATGAGAAGCTGCTGGATTCGGGGGAGCCGATTCGCTATGACTCGCTGAGTAAGGCGTCGTTGGGGGCTTGGCTTCGTATCGGTTCGGCGGTGGCCGAGGGTCTATGACGGTCGAGGAGCGCGACCAGGCCGGCCGCGGCGTCGTCGAGGCGCCCGTCGTCCTCGTCGGCGTGCCCGACGACGAACGCGCCCTGGATGAACACCAGCAGCGTCCTCGCCAGCCGGGCCGGGTCGATCTGATCGGCCATCTCCCCGGTGTCGCTCGCGCGCGCCAGGATCGCCGCCAGGTCGCGTTCGAGCTCGGACCAGGCCTCCTGCACGCGCCGCATGGTGGCCGGGTCGTCGGCCAGTTCGACGGCCGCGCGCACGACGAAGCCGCCCTCCTTGCTGTGCCTGGCCACCACTTCGAGGATGTCGCCGACGACCCGCGGGGCGTCCAGGCGTTCAGGGGGAGGCCGATCCAGGGCGCGGCGGGCGATCGCCCGCATCTCCGGCTCGGTGTCCTCGCGGTAGCGGGCGAGCGCGGTGATGTAGAGCTGATGCTTCGAACCGAAGGCCGAGTACAGGCCGGCCCGGTTCATGCCCGTGGCCGCCACTAGGTCCGACATGGAGGTCGCAGCGAATCCGCGTTCCAGAAAAGCCCTGGTGGCGGCGCGGAGAACTCTGTCCAAATCGGCATTTTTATTTCTGCTCACGTCTGCACGGTATCGACACCCGGCGCTACGGGTCAATGACCTGTGAGCGGGCGCCCGCCTCTCGGGACGCAGTGAAGGGCTCCACTCACAGCACCACCGCCTTGACACCCCGTAGCACCGACGGACAGAATGAAGCCAAACTCAACAGGCGTCCTGTGGGGGAAGTCCGGTCGGAAGCCGGCGCTGACCCGCAGCGGTAGTCGCGGTTCGATTCCGAACACCAGCCGAGCGAGCAACCTCTTTCTTCAGCTCGGTCCACCCGCGTGAGCCCGAATGCCCACCGGCCGCCATTTTCATTGTCAACGCCTGTCGTGGTCTACAGGCGCTTGCGGCGTCGCCGCCTGCCGAAGACCTCGCCCGCGCTTCAGAAAGGTCAGGCAATGCGCCACCTGTCGACACGGCCGCGCCGATTCACGGCCCGCAAGCTTCGCCATGCCCTGCTCGGCGCAGCGGCCGCCGTGGTCCTGCCCGTCGCCGCCCTCGCTCCGGCCTCCGCGGCCCACGCCCAGGACGCGCCGTACTCCGATCCCTCCGGGGCCGCCGCCTCCTGGCTCGCCGCCCAGGCCAGTGGCGACCACTTCGAATTCAACGGCGCTCCGGACGTCGGAGCGACCCTCGACTCGCTCATCGGGCTCATGGCCGCCCAGGTCGGCGGCGACCAGGTGCAGGCCTCCCTCGAATGGATCAACGAGCCGGACGTGCTGAGCTCCTATGTCTACTCCGGTGAGGGCGAGGAGGACGCCCCGATCGCGCTCGGCGCGGCCGGCAAGGTCATGTACGTCGTCGCCACCGCGGGCGGCGACCCCTCGGACTTCGGCGGCGTCAAGCTCGCCGAGGAGGTCACCGCCGCGCCGACCGAGGGCCTGGACGGCGGCACGCTGTCGTGGGCCGCGCTCGGCCTCTCGCGCACCGAGGAGGGCGTGAGCGAGGAGGTCGCCGCCGCGCTCCTGGCCGCCCAGTGCTCCGACGGCGGCTTCTCCTTCTCCGTGCCCGAAGGCGGCGACTGCGCCAGCGACCCCGACACGACCGGTCTCGCCGTCTCGGCGCTGACCGCCATCGGCGAGGACGGGGCCGAGGCGCGCGGGACCGCGCTCCAGTGGCTCCAAGACCAGCAGGGCGAGGACGGCTCCTTCGACGGCGGCTTCGGCGCGAACGCGAACTCGACGGCGCTGGCCGCGCAGGCGCTGCTGACGTCCGAGGACACCGCCGATGCCGCGGAGCTGTCCGTGACCTATCTCATCGGACTCCAGATCGGCTGCGGCGAGGACGGCGAGGGAGCGATCCGCTTCTCCGACCCCGAGGACCCCGAGTTCGGCGAGTCCTCGCGCCTGCTCGCGACCGCTCAGGCGCTCGTCCCGCTGTCGGCCCAGAACCTCGCCGAGCTCGACGCCTCCGACCAGGCCCGCGACGTCCCGGCCGTCGAATGCGAGTCCGCCGAGGACGCGGGCACCGGCGACGCCGGCGACGCGGCCTCGGACGAGGACGACGGCGCGAACGCGTGGCTGCCGTGGGTGATCGTCGGCGCCGCGCTCGTGCTGCTCGCGATCGTCGCGTTCGTGATCGTCCGCGCCCGCCGCGGCGGGCGGGGCGCCGGGGTCGAGTCCGCCGAGGGCAAGGATCGCGAATGACCCGCGCACCCCTGCGGGACCGGCTCGCTCGCGTCGGTGCGGCGGCGGTGCTCGCCGCCGTCGCCGCACCGGCGTGGGCTTCGACGGCCGGAGCCCAGGACGGCGGCTGCGAGGGAGTGACGGTCGTGGTCGACTCCGGGCGGGGCGAGGCGGCCGTCGGCTGCGCCGCCGACCCGGCCGACGGGATCGAGGCGCTCACGCAGGCCGGGTTCGCGGTCGCGGAGGTGAGCTCCTTCCCCGGCGCGGTGTGCCGGATCGACGACTACCCCGAGGCCGACTGCGGCCCGATGCCCCCGGCCGACGCGTCCTGGTCGTACTGGTACGCCGACGCCGAAGGCGAATGGGTGTACGCCAGCGGCGGGGCCATGACGCGCGACCCGGACGACGGCGACGTCGAGGGCTGGGTGTTCGGCGACGGCTCGGCCCCGCCGAGCCTCACCCCGGGCGAGGCCTCGGGCGCGGCCGACGACGGCGGGGAGGCCGCCGCCGACGACGCGGCGGGCACTGAAGGCGGCGGGTCGCTGACGTGGGTGCTCGCGGCCCTGGCCCTCGCCGTGATCGCCGGGCTCGTCGTCTGGCGGCTGCGGCGCGACCGACGCGCGTGAACACCGTCCCCGGCCGCGCCGCCCGGCGCGGCGCGCACCCCGTGGCCTGGTGGGGCTGGGCGCTGCTCCTCGCCACCGCCGCCAGCCGCACCGCGAACCCGTGGCTGCTGCTGCTCGTCGTCGCCGTCTCCGGGCTCGTCGTCGTGTGGTGCAGGGGCGACGAGCCGTGGTCGGGCGCGTATCGAGTGTTCCTGCTGATCGGCGCGACGGCGATCGCGGTGCGCATGATGTTCTACGTCGTCTTCGGCGGCGCCGAGGGCGCGACCGTCCTGTTCGAGCTCCCGTCGGTGCGGCTGCCGGAGTGGGCCGCCGGGTTCCGCCTCGGCGGCGCGGTCTCCGCCGAGGGCGCTCTGGCGGCGGCCTGGGACGGGCTGCGGCTGGCGACGCTGCTGGTGTGCGTTGGTGCGGCCAACGCGCTCGCGAGCCCCAGGCGGCTGCTGCGCTCGGTCCCGGCCGCGCTGTACGAGGTGAGCGTCGCGGTGGTGGTCGCGCTGTCGGTGGCGCCGCAGCTCGTCTCGGGCGTGGCGCGGATCCGCAGAGCCAGGGCGCTGCGCGGCGACACGGGCCGCAGCCCGGCGAACCTGATGCGCACCGTCGTCGTCCCGGTCCTGCACGACGCGCTGGACCGGTCACTGGCGCTCGCGGCGGCGATGGCCTCGCGCGGCTACGGCCGGGCGGCGGGCGTCCCGGCCGGGGCGCGCCGGGTCACCTCCGCGTTCCTGCTCACCGGGCTGCTCGGCCTGTGCGCCGGGGCGTACGCCCTGCTCGGGACGGCCACCCCGGCGCCCGCGGCGTGGTCGCTCCTGGCGGCGGGCGCGGGCGCGGCGGTCTTCGGGATCGCGTTCGCCTCCAGGCGCGTCCCGCACACCCGCTACCGGACCGACGCCTTCGGCGCCCGCGACTGGGCGATCCTGCTCTCGGGCGGGGCCGCCGTGGCGGGCACCGTGCTCAGCGGCGTCGCCGAGCCGGGAACGCTCTGGCCGCAGGCGACGCTCGCCGTGCCGCCGCTGCCGCTGTACGCCGCCTGCGGCGTCCTCCTCGCCGCCGCCCCGGCGCTGCTGGCACCCACCTCCTCCACGAAGACGGGACCACGATGATCCACTTCGACCGAGTGACCTTCCGCTACGAGGACCGCGCGGTCCTCGACGACGTGGGCTTCGACGTCCCCGAAGGCGAGTTCTGCCTGCTGGTCGGCACCACCGGCGCGGGCAAGTCCACACTGCTGCGGTGCGTCAACGGCCTGGTGCCGCACTTCACCGGCGGGACGATGAGCGGCGCGATCACCGTGGCGGGCAGGAGCGTGCGTGCATCGACCCCGGCGGACCTGGCCGACGTGGTCGGCTATGTCGCCCAGGACCCCTTGGCGGGCTTCGTGACCGACGACGTGGAACTCGAACTGGCCTACACCGCCGAGCAGCTGGGCGTGCCGCGGGACGCGATGCGCAAACGCGTCACCGAGATCGTGGACCTGCTCGGCTTGGCGGACGTGCGGGGCCGGGCCCTGGCCGCCCTGTCGTCGGGCCAGCGGCAGCGCGTGGCGATCGGCGCGGCGCTCGTGGCGGGCCCTTCGGCGCTGGTGCTGGACGAGCCGACGTCGGCGCTCGATCCGGGCGCGGCCGACGAGGTGCTCTCGGCGCTGCACCGCCTCGTCCACGACCTCGGCGTGACCGTCCTGCTCGCCGAGCACCGCTTGGAGCGGGTGGTGCAGTACGCCGACTCGGCGCTGCTGCTGCAAGGCGGCCGCGTGCGGGCGGGGTCGCTCGGCGAGGTGCTGGCGGGCGCCCCGGTGGCCCCGCCGGTGGTCCGGCTCGGCGAGCTCGCCGGCTGGGAGGGGCCGCCGGTGACGATCAGGGCCGCCCGGCGGCAGGCGGCGCCGCTGCGCGAGCGGCTGGCGTCGGCGCCCGCGCCGGTCGAGCCGCCGCCCGCGGGCCCGCCGCTGCTGGAGGCCGCCGGGGTGGCGGTCGACTACCCGGGCGTGCGCGCCGTCGACGGCGTCGACCTCGTGTCGAGGCGCGGCGAGCGGATCGCGCTCATGGGCCGCAACGGTTCGGGGAAGTCGAGCCTGCTGTGGGCCTTGCAGGGCACCGGGAAGCGCTCGGCGGGGACGGTGTCGATCGAGGGCGGCGACCCGGCCGCGCTGAAGCCGGGGCGGCGGCGGACCCTGGCGGGCCTGGTGCCCGCCGAACCGGCCGATCTGCTCTACGCCGAGACGGTGGCGGGCGAATGCGAGGCCGCGGACCGCGACGGGGACGCCCCGGCCGGGGCCTGCGCGAAGATCCTGGCGGACCTGGTCGACGGCGTCGACGCCGAGGCGCATCCGAGGGACCTCTCGGAGGGCCAGCGGCTCGCGCTGGCCCTGGCGGTGACGCTCACGGCCGCGCCGCCGCTGCTGCTCTTGGACGAGCCGACCAGGGGCCTGGACTACCCGGGGAAGGCCGCGCTGGCGGCCAGGCTCCGCAGGCTCGCCGATGCCGGGCACTGCGTCGTCGTCTCGACCCATGACGTGGAGTTCACTGCGGAGTTCGCCGGGCGGGTGGTGATCCTCTCGGACGGGCAGGTGGTGGCCGACGGCCCGGCGCGGTCGATCGTGGCGGCCTCGCCGATGTTCGCGCCGCAGGTGGAGAAGATCCTGCCGGGCCGGCTGACGGTGGCCGAGGTGGCGGCGGCTCTGGACGCGTCCGATGGCGGACCTGCGTAGCCCGCGCCCGGCCGTCCGTCGGCGGGGCGCGGCGGCGGTGGCGCTCGCGGCGGCGTTCGGGCTGGTGGCGACGGCCTGGCCGCTGCTGGCCGCCCCCGGCGGGGCCTTGACCGAGTCCACTTCGGGCCCATGGCTGTTCGCGCTGCTGCTGCCGGTGGTGACGGCCGTGGTGCTGGTGCAGCTGTCGGAGGGCGGCATGGACGCGCGGGCGGTGGCGATGCTCGGGGTCCTGTCGGCGGTGGTGGCTGCGGTGCGCCCGTTCGGAGCCGGAGCGGCCGGGGTGGAGACGGTGTTCTTCCTGATCATCCTGGCGGGCAGGGTGTTCGGGCCTGGCTTCGGTTTCGTCCTGGGCAACACGGGCCTGTTCGCCTCGGCGCTGCTGACCGGCGGCGTGGGGCCGTGGATGCCGTACCAGATGTTCGCGGCGGCCTTCGTCGGATTGGGGGCGGGGCTGCTGCCGGGGCCGGGCGCGGCGGCGCCGCGGACGCGGCGCGGGCGGTTCGCGGAGCTGGCGATGCTGGCGTCCTATGCCGTGGTCGCGTCGCTCGCGTTCGGGCTGCTGCTGAACATGTCGTTCTGGCCGTTCGCGATCACGCAGGGGAGCCTCGCGTACGTCCCGGGCGGCGGGCTCGGCGAGAACCTCTCGCGGCTCCTGGCCTATTCGCTGGCGACCTCGCTGGGCTGGGACCTGGGGCGGGCGGTGACGACGGCGCTGCTGATCGCCTTGACCGGGCCGATCCTGCTGCGGCTCATGCGAAGGACGGCCCGCCGGGCGCAGTGGAACTGACACCGCCCGAAGACGAATGGCGACTTCTTTCGAACGAAGCACGCAATGTACTGGAGGCTTACATGAGCTTGACATACCAGGAGTACCTCGAGAGCCCGGCCGGTCAGCTCGAGCTGCGCGGCGAGAGGCGCGGCGAGATCAGGTCTCTTTTGAAGCTGCTCGACCTTCGCGGCATCGAGGTGCCCGCCGAGACTCGGGCGCGGATCGAGGGCTGCACCGACTCGGACACGGTCGACCGCTGGTTCGCGCGCGCGGCGAACGCCTCCGGCATCGACGAGGTCTTCGACTGACAGAGCAGACGACGGGGTGCGGGCGGTCTGCCCGCACCCCGTCGGCATGTCCGGCAACGAACTGGTACCGCTTCCACCCGGACGCCGAGGCATCGATCGCAACCGATATGATCCGCGTAGCCAACGATTCGATAGGAGTCGATATATGCGACGTGTGGTGATGGCGGCCGCCGCTGCGGCCCTGCTCGGTGTCGCCGCCGGCTGCGGCGAGGCGGAAGACCCCGAGTCCCCCGACGAGCCCACGGCGGCAGAGCAAGAGGAGGCGGGAGAGGACACCGTCACCTCGTCGGTCGAGGAGCAGTGGGAGTCCTCCGGCGAACTCGACAACATGCCGGCCGCGGCCTCCGCCGAACTCGAGCCGCCCGTCAGCACCCAGGCCGTCGTGGACGCCTTCACCAGCGCCGAGCTGAGCGACGGCCAGTTCACCGACCTCGGCGCCGACACCGAGTCCTGCGACCTCACCGACTGCGTGCAGGCGTTCACCATCGGCGCGGAGGGCCAGCAGGTCGCCGTGATGCTGTACATGAGCGACGAGATGGCCGCTGCCGCCGCCGAGTCGTTCGAGGACGCCCACGCCGAGCAGTCCGTGGTCCTCGACTACGCCGCCAACGAGACGCCGGAGGACGCGCGGGCGGACTACGAGGCCGCCCTCACCGAAGCGCTCGCCGAGTAGGCGGGGCGCCGCGGCGGGCCGGCCCGTCCTCGGCCGGCCCGAGCATGTCCCACGCGGGGCGTAGGGTCCTCGTCATGAGCGAACCCGAATTCATCAGCACCACCCGCTCGTCCTACGACGCCGTCGCCGAGGAGTACGCCGAGGTCGTCGGGGACGCGGTGCGGGGCAACCCCTTCGCCCGCGCGATGATGGGCGCCTTCGCCGAGCTGGTGAAGGAGGCCGGTGCGAGTCGGGTCGCCGACCTCGGTTGCGGCCCGGGGCGGGTCACCGCTCACCTGCACGGCCTCGGCCTGGACGTGTTCGGTGTGGACCTCTCGTCCGAGATGCTCGCGATCGCCCGCCGGGAGCAGCCAGGCCTGCGGTTCGAGCAGGGCTCGATGGCCGCGCTGGACGTCGAGGACGGCTCGCTCGGCGGCCTCGTCTCCAGCTACTCGATCATCCACACCCCGCCCGAGGAGCTCCCCGCGGTCTTCGCCGAGTTCCACCGCGTGCTCGCGCCCGGCGGCTGTGTGCTCCTGCTCTTCTTCGCCGACACCGACTCCTCGCAGCTGGCATGGCCCTTCGACCACAAGGTCACGCTCGCCTACCGGCTGTCGGTCGACCGGGTCGGGGAGCTGCTGCGCAAGGCGGGCTTCGCCGAAGTCGCCAGGCTGATCGAGCAGCCGCCCGCCGACAGCGAACGCGGCTTCGAATTCGGTCACGTCCTGGTCCGCAAACCGGTCGAGTGACGTGGCGGAGGGACGGGCGAGCCGCCCGTCAAGCCGCGCCCTGCGCTTCCGGGGAGAACTCCCGCCAGTCGGCCCGGGCGGCGTAGACCCGCTGCTGGATCATCCGCCGAGCGGTGGCCGGCCCTTCTCGCCTGAGGGCGGCTATCCGATGAGGGCCCCGGCGCCCAAGAGCGCCTTGAGGTCCGCCGAGAGCTCGACCGAGGGCCGGACGCGCCAGTTGTCGCCGAGGGCGAGCATGGTCGTCTTGGGGCCGTTGGCGAGCTGGACGCGGACCTGCGCCTCGCCGCGGTGGGAGCGGAAGGTGTCCGAGAGCTTCTCGATGAGCTGCTGATTGACCACGGCGGCGCGGAGCGCGAGCGTGATCGGCGCCGAGTTCGCCTCCGGGCCGCTCGAGGTGTCGAGCACCGCGAGGTCCTGGGCGATGAGCTGCGCGGTGCCGTCACGGCGGTCGAGCTTGCCCTTGACGCAGCAGATCAGGTCGTCGGCGAGCGAATCGGAGACGAGCTCGTACGTGTTGGGGAAGAAGCGGACCTCGATCGAGCCCGCGAGATCCTCCAGAGTGGCCGAGGCCCACAGCTTGCCCTGCTTGGTGACGCGCTTGGCGACGTTCTGGAGGATCCCGGCGACACGGACGTTCGCGCCGTCGGGGAGCTCCTCGCCGTGGAGGGCCGCGACGGGCCGGTCGGCGTTCGCCGACAGCAGCCGCTCGAAGCCGTTGAGCGGGTGGTCGGAGACGTAGAGGCCCAGCATCTCCCGCTCCAGGGCGAGCTTGTCGCGCCGCTCCCATTCCTCGTCGGAGATCGACAGGTCGACGCCGAGGGTGTCGGTGGTCTCGGCCATGCCGCCGAACAGGTCGAACTGGCCGCGGGCCTCCTCCTTCTTGATCGAGACCATCGCGTCGATGGCCTTCTCGTGCACCTCGGCCAGACCGCGGCGGGAGTGCCCGAGGGAGTCGAAGGCGCCGGCCTTGATCAGCGACTCGATGGTGCGCTTGTTGCACACCTGCGCGGGCACCTTCTGGAGGAAGTCCTTGAAGTCGGTGAAGGCGCCCTTCTCCTCGCGGGCCTCGATGATGCCGGTGACGACGTTCGCGCCGACGTTGCGCACCGCGCCCATGCCGAAGCGGATGTCCTCGCCGACCGGGTGGAAGACGTGGCGGGAGTCGTTGACGTCCGGGGGCATGACGGTGATGCCCATCTTGCGGCATTCGGACAGGTAGACCGCGGCCTTGTCCTTGGAGTCGCCGACGCTGGTGAGCAGCGCGGCCATGTACTCGGCCGGGTAGTTGGCCTTGAGGTAGGCCGTCCAGTAGCCGACCAGGGCGTAGCCGGCGGCGTGGGACTTGTTGAACGCGTACCCGGCGAAGGGGAGCATGATGTCCCACAGCGTCTTGATGGCCTCTTTGGAGTAGCCGTTGGACTGCATGCCGCCCTCGAAGTCGGCGTACATCTTCTCCAGGACGTCGACCTTCTTCTTGCCCATGGCCTTGCGGAGCACGTCGGCCTGGCCCATGGTGAAGCCCGCGAGCTTCTGGGCGATGCGCATGATCTGCTCCTGGTAGACGATCAGGCCGTAGGTCTCGGCCAGGATGTCCTCCAGCGCCTCGGCGAGCTCCGGGTGGATCGGGGTGATCTCCTGGCGCTTGTTCTTGCGGTCGGCGTAGTTGTTGTGCGAGTTCGCGGCCATGGGGCCCGGCCGGTACAGGGCGTTGACGGCGATGATGTCGTTGAACTCGGTGGGCTGCATGCGCTTGAGGAGCTCTCGCATGGCCGCGCCGTCGAGCTGGAACACGCCCAGGCTGTCGCCGCGGGCGAGCAGCTCGTAGGCCTTCGGGTCGTCGGTCGTCAGCGTGTCGAGGTCGAGCTCGATGCCCCGGTTGGCCTTGATCGCCTCGATCGCGTCGCCGATGACGGTGAGGTTGCGCAGGCCCAGGAAGTCCATCTTCAGCAGGCCGATGTCCTCGCAGGACGGATAGTCCCAGCCGGTGATGATCGAGCCGTCCGGCCTGGCCCACATGGGGATGCAGTCCACGAGCGGCTGCGAGGAGAGGATGACCGCGCAGGCGTGGACGCCCGCGTTGCGGATCAGGCCCTCCAGGCCCAGCGCCGAGTCGAAGATCTGGCGGACCTCGCCGTCGTTCTCGATGAGGCTGCGGACCTCTCCCGCCTCCTTGTAGCGCGGGTGCTCGGGGTCCATGATCCCGGACAGGGGGATGTCGGTGGCGGCGACGGGCGGCGGCAGGGCCTTGGTGATGCGCTCGGCGATGGAGAAGCCGGGCTGGCCGTGGTGGACGCGGGCGGCGTCCTTGATCGCGGCCTTGGTCTTGATGGTGCCGAAGGTGATGACCTGGGCGACGAACTCGGAGCCGTACTTCTCGGTGGCGTAGGTGATCATCTCGCCGCGGCGGCGGTCGTCGAAGTCGATGTCGATGTCGGGCATGGAGACGCGCTCGGGGTTGAGGAAGCGCTCGAACAGCAGGTCGTAGTGGATCGGGTCGATGTTGGTGATCTTGAGCGCGTAGGCGACGAGCGAACCGGCCGCCGAGCCCCGGCCGGGGCCGACGTAGATGCCGATGGAGCGGGCGTGGCTGATGAGGTCGGCGACGACCAGGAAGTACGAGGGGTATCCGGCGTTGATGATGACGTCGAGTTCGAGGGCGACCCGCTCGCGGTACTCGGCGGGGACCTCGCCGCCCTGGAAGCGGTCCTTGAGGCCCTCGTCGACGAGGTGGCGCAGCCAGGAGCCCTGGTCGTGTCCTTCGGGGACCTCGATGACCGGCATGCGGTCCTGGACGGCGAAGATCTCGTCGTAGCCTTCGACCTTCTCGGCGACGAGGAGGGTGTTGGCGCAGCCCTCCTGCCAGATCTCGTCGCTGCGGACGGCGTACATCTGCTCGGCCGAGCGCAGGAAGTAGCCCTCGCCGTCGAACTTGAAGCGCTTCGGGTCGTCCAAGGTGGATCCTGATTGGACGCACAGGAGCGCGGCGTGGGTGTCCTTCTGCTCCTCGGTGACGAAGTGGGAGTCGTTGGTGACCAGCGGAGGGAGGCCCATCTTCTGGCCCAGTTCGTACAGCTCGTCGCGGACCCGCTTCTCGATGGCGTTGTCGTGGTCCATCAGTTCGAGGAAGTAGTTGTCGGCGCCGAAGATGTCGCGGTAGTCGGCGGCGGCCTTGTAGGCCTCCTCGGTCTGGCCGAGGCGCAGGCGGGTCTGGACCTCGCCGGAGGGGCAGCCGGTGGTGGCGACGATGCCGTCGGCGTGCTGCGAGATGAGCTCGCGGTCCATGCGGGGCTTGTAGTAGTAGCCCTCGAAGGAGGCGACGCTGGAGAGTTTGAAGAGGTTGCGGGCGCCGGCGGAGTTCTTGGCGACCATGGTCATGTGCGTGTAGGAGCCGCCGCCGGAGAGGTCGTCGCCGCGCTGGCTGGGCTCGCCCCAGAACACCGGCTTCTTGTGGAAGCGGTCGTGGGGCGCGAGATAGGCCTCGATGCCGAGGATGGGCTTGACGCCGGTCTTCTTGGCCTGCTGGTAGAAGGCGTAGCCGCCGTACATGTTGCCGTGGTCGGTCATGGCGATGGCGGGCTGGCCGAGCCGCTCGGCCTCGGCGAACAGGGGCTTCAGCTTCGCCGCTCCGTCGAGCATCGAGTATTCGGTGTGCACGTGAAGGTGGACGAACTGCTTCGACACGAGATGCTCCCTGGTTCTGCGCCCTATTCAACACCCGGCCACCGACACCGAGCCCCGCCGCGGCGCCGCCGGTGAGATACAGCTTTCAGCCTAGTCGCTGCCGCGAGCGCGGCGCGTCGACTCGCGGCCCGAATGCGGTCCGCCTCAATGCCGCAGGGCGGTTCGCGGAGACTGCCGGGACGCGTGTCGAGACCTCGGCGAGTGGCCTGCGGCGCCTCGCCCGCGGCCTGCTCGGAACAGCTCAAAGAGCAAGAGAACACTTATAAGGACTTTTCATATATAAGGTTGTCCACAGGACGCGATGAGTTATCCACAGCCCAAAAAATAATTCTTGCCATCTGTTGACATCAGATCGACACTTATGCCATGAACATGACAGAGACGAAAATCAGGATCAAAGGCCCTGTCGACCTGATAACGACCATCCCGCTGCTGCTCGGCTTCCACCCCGAGCACAGTCTCGTCGTGGTCGGCCTCAACGAGGGCGACTTCCAGTGCACCTTCCGCGTCGACCTGCCGGGCTCGGCCGAGCACATCGAGCACCTGCGGGATCTCACGGGGCAGCTGTGCCGCAACGAATGCGACGCGTGCGTCCTCATCGCCTACGGCGAGCGGGAGGTCGGCGAGGCCGCGCTCGCGCGCGCCGCCCACCGCTTCGACGCCGCGGGCATCAAGCCGCTCAACCGCTTCCGCGTCGCCGACGGCCGCTGGTTCAGCCCCGACTGCGAGGACACCTGCTGCCCGGCCGAGGGCAAGCCCGTTCCGCAGACCTCCCCCGCCTCGTGCGAGGTCGCGGTCGCCGGCGGCCACGCCCTCCCCGACCGCTCGGCCGTGGCCGCCCAGCTCGACCCGGCCGAACCGGGCCGCCGCGCCGCCGTCACCGCCGCGGTCGAGGCGGCCCTGCTCGCCGAGGCCGAGCTCGACTGGGCCGAGCAGCGCGGACGCGACCTCCGCACCGTCGACCGGTGGATGGCCTCGTCCGAGCTGCCGGACACCGCCGACATCGCCGCGCTCGGTCTGGCGCTGGGCGATCTCGACATCCGCGACCACGCGATCGACCGCATCAACTCCGGCGATTTCGAGGGCAACCGCACCGATCTGTGGATCTGGCTGGCTCGGCACCTCGAAGAGGAACTGGTCGCCCCGGCCGCGACGGTCGCCGGTTTCGCGGCCTACCGCTTCGGCAACGGCGTCCTGGCGCTCGAGGCCTTGGAGCTGGCGCTGCGGGCGCGGCCGAACTACCGCCTGGCGCAGATGCTGATGGCCGCGCTCCAGGCCGGAATCCCACCAGGAACGCTGGCCGGAATCGGCAGCGGGAAAGCGAGCGAGGCTCTCGATGGCTAGGCTGGAGATATGGGAGACACCCCCGTTGCGGGCAGTGGTCACTCCGGTTCGGGCGGCGAGCGAGGGAAGGACGGCTTCGCCGCACTCTTCCTCGTCGGCGGCAGGGCACGGAGATTCGCCGGCACCGCCAAGAGCGAACTGGTCGTCGACGGCCGCACCATTCTCGAGCGGATGCTCACCGCCTGCGCCGACGCCGCGCGCCGGGTGGTGGTCGGGGCGCGTCCGAAGACGGCCGAGCCGCTGCCCGAAGGCGTGGTGTCGGTGCTGGAGGACCCGCCGGGCTCGGGGCCCGCCAGGGCGGTGGCCTCGGGACTGGAGGCCGTGCCCGCCGGCTGTGAGCGGGTGGCGATCCTGCCGGGCGATCTGCCGTTCATGTGCCCCGAGGCGCTGCTCGTGCTGCTGCGCCGGGCCGAGGAGGCCGGGAGGGACGCGGGCGCGGTGTACTGCGACGACGCGGGGCGCAGGCAGTGGCTGTGCGGGGTCTGGCCCACCGAGGCGGTGCGGGCGAACGCCGCGAAGGCGATGCCGGGCGACGCGGCGAGGATCCTGTTCAACGGCATCGGCGTGGAGGGGGTGTACTGGAACGAGCCGGGGCCTCCGCCGTGGTTCGACTGCGACACCCCTGAAGACCTGCAACAGGCCCGCGCATGGGCGGACTGCCTGAAAACCGCCGAGGGCTGCTGAAGCGAAAGGCACCGCAGAGAGGAGGGCACCACGATCTGGCGGAGGTGATCGGCGAACCAGCGGCGGAAGGCACCGCAGGGACGGGAACACCATCGGCGCCCAGAGCGGCGGCACTGAGAGCCGGTCGTGAGGGCGGAAGACACCGCGAGGACGGAAGCGCCACCAGCCCCAGAGCGGCGGCACTGAGAGCCGGTCGTGAGGGCGGCTTCGGCGTCAGGTGATGCCGAATTCGCTCACGATCACGCCGGTGCGCCACACCGTCAGGGCCACCATCAACGCCAGGATCGCGGCGAAACCGACCCAGTGCAGGACTCGCCGCTGCTCCCTCGGCGTGAAGGCCAGTACCGCTCCGCACAGCAGGCCGCCGACCAGACCGCCCAGGTGGCCGGTGATCGAGATGCCCGGCAGGGCGAAGGTCATCACCAGGTTGAGTCCGAGCAGGATGTACATCCCGGTGTTGTCCCGGCTCAGGCGTCGGTTCACCAGGATCAGCGTGCCGAACAGGCCGTAGATCGCCCCCGAGGCGCCCGCACTGATCGTCTCGGGCGCGGCGAACAGGTACGTCGCCACGCTCCCGGCCAGACCCGAGATGAGGTACACCGCCAGGAACCGCAGCGACCCCAGGTCCTTCTCCAGCACCCGGCCCAGGATCCACAGCACCACCATGTTCATGAGCAGGTGGATGGCCCCGTAGTGCATGAACGTGGAGGTCAGCAGCCGGTACTCGCCGCCGCTCGCGACGCCGGGGAGGTCGTATACGGTTCCGAAGAGCTCGACCGGAATGTGAGTCGAGTAGAAGCCGCCCTGGTACACGAAAATGGAGGCCTGCGCCAGCGCGTTGTGGAGTTCGGTCCTGGCGCCGCCGACCGCGCTCATGCCGCCCACGAGGAGCGTCAGCACGAACATGGCGACGTTGATGCCGATCATGGTCTTCGTGACCGTGCCGGCCGATCCGGCGGAGGATCCGCCGAAGGCCGTGGCGGCGCGCCCGCCGAAGGCCGAGCGGGCCCGGCGCTCCTTGCGCCGGCCCGCGGCGACGCAGTCGGGGCATTGAAACCCGACGGGGGCGTCGATTCGGCAGTCGGCGCAGATCGGCTTGTCGCAGCGGACGCACCGCAGATAAGTCTCGCGATTCCGGTGGCGATAGCAGACCGGGGCCGACTGCTCGTCGCTCATCTACTTCTCGATACTCACACTGTTGATGACGATGTCGTTGACCGGACGGTCCATCGGACCGGTCTGGGTCTTGGCGATCTGGTCGACCACGGCCTGGGAGTCCTGGTCGGAGACGACGCCGAAGATGGTGTGGCGGCCGTTGAGGTGCGGCGTGGGCGAGACGGTGATGAAGAACTGGGAGCCGTTGGTGCCGGGCCCGGCGTTCGCCATGGCCAGCAGGTAGGGCTGCCCGAAGTGCAGGTCGGGGTGGAACTCGTCGGCGAACTGGTAGCCGGGGCCGCCGCGGCCGGTGCCGGTCGGGTCCCCGCCCTGGATCATGAAGCCGGAGATGATGCGGTGGAAGATCACCCCGTCGTAGTAGGGGCCCGAACCGGCCGCCCCGGTGTTGGGGTCGGTGTACTCCTTGGTGCCTTCGGCCAGGCCGACGAAGTTCGCGACCGTCTTGGGCGCGTGGTTGTCGAACAGGTCGATCTTGATGTCGCCGACGTTGGTCTTCAGAGTCGCCTTTGTCATGGCGTCAATGGTGCCAGACGCGTCAGGTTGGTCCAACTTTCTCCCCCGTTTCCCTCGACGGGTCTCCCAGAGCGGTGCAACATGAGACTACGAGCACCTAGAGGAGGGCTATCACGATGGGTTTCAGCCGGAATTCCACGACTCCCGCCAGGGAGGTCAAGGACAACCTCACCCAGGGGGCGGTCTATCTCAAGAACGCAGGGGTGGCCGCCGCGCGGGGGACGCGCGAGGCGGCGACGCCGAAGGTCAACGTCGTACTGACGAAGGTCGGCCTGAGGAAGCAGCGCCCCAACAGGTGGCCGTGGGTGGTCGGCGCGATCGGCGCCGGGGTCGCGGCGGGCGGAGCCGCCGCGTACATGTGGTACCGCCGGCGCACCGAGACGATCGGCGAGTCGCTGCTGGCTGATGAGCTGCTCGACGACACCGAGCAGAATCCCCGCATCACCGATGAGGCGATCAACGAGGAACTGATCGAGCACGCGCGCCGCTGAGCGGGCGCGGACCGTTCGGGCGCGGCTCACCGCGCCATGCCTCGACCTGCGTGACCCGCCGGTCGGAGGTGTTTCCGGCTGCGCGGACCGCGCCGCACAGTGCCCGGTCCGCTGGGAGAAGTTGAACGCCGGACCGGTGCCTCGCCCCGGGGGGGAGTGGGCGAGTTCACCGATCCGGCGCCAATGGGGGCGGGAATACGGCCTTCCGCGCGGCAAGTGCCGCGATCACGAGACGATTCTCGCGCCCGGTGCGCCCAATGTGAAGGGTTTGGCCGTGGCGGTTATACGCCATGTCGCATAACCGCCACTCTTCGTCGACAAGGCGTGCCGCAGTCGCTACGGAAAGTGTCGATCATGGGCGGCGGGCGGCGAGCATCCCATGCCCCCACGCGGTTCGCAGCGGTCGCGACGACACCCCGCCAATCCACACAATGTGGACATACTTCCCACGGGTTCGCAGGGCAGTCCGGGTTTCGGGGCACCGGACCGCGATGCCGAGGGCGGCGCCGACCACCGAGCCCCGACGGGGAGCCGGTGCCGCGCCGTTCGCCGGCATTGCCGGTTCGTCGTTCGCGGGCTTCGCCGAGAAGACGGAAGGCCCTCCCCGTCCCGGCCCGCCTCGACGAGTGAGGCGTTCACCGCCTCACAAGGCGATGCGCTCCAGGCCGCGCTTCGTACCAGGCCGAGGCCGCATCAGAGTCCATTCGCTCGCGAGCTGCACATGAGCTTCGCCAAGGGGGTAGAGGGGCTCCCTGATACCGGTGTTCGGATCTGGGACCCCTGCAACACAGTGAACGGGCGCAGCGCTAGCCGGTTCGGATGGCGGCGGGCCCGATAGCGCCCGTCGGGGGTTTGCGAACAGGCCAGGACCTGTCCTGTGAATCAGGGCGAGGCGGTATCCGAGTCCGTTTGTTCGCTCGCAGTGCCAAGTCATGGCTCGCAAGCGTCGCCAAGAGAGCGGAGGGGTGCCAGAGCCCGGTGTTGGATCCAGGCACCCCGACAACGCAGCCTTCCCTTACCGAGCGAGCGCAGCGAGCACGATGTCGGGTGGCAGTGGGCGACGGGCACACGGCCAGGCGCCGCGCAGCGGCGCCCTTGTGGTGGTGGGCTCGACGGGCGGGCCGGATTCAGGCCGGCCGGGACCGTTCAACGCCCCCTAGGCGCAGGCGAACCCGGCCCCCGGCAGGCGCTTTCGCTGCTCTCCCGGCGGCGAGGAACGCCTAGGCGCGGGCGGACTCGACGGCCTTCGCCAGGCGGCGCACGCCCTCGTCGATCCGGTCGGCCTGCACGGCCGAGTAGGCCAGACGCAGGCACGACTCCCCGCCGTCGACCACGAAGTCGGTGCCCTTGACGACCTGCACGCCCTCGTCGGCGGCGGCCGAGGCGACCTTCTCGCAGTCGACGCCCTCGCCCAGGTCCACCCACAGGAAGTAGCCGCCGTCGGGCACCACGAACTCGGCGTTCGGCAGGTGCGCCCGCAGCGAGGCCGAGAGCTGGTCCACGCGCTCCTCCAGCGCCGCCTTCACCGTGGCGATGGAACGCTCGAGCGCGCCCGCCTGCGCGAACTGGTAGATCGTCGCCTGCGCGAACATGTTCGGCGCGATGTAGGTGTTCGTGGCGGCCTTCGCGATCCGGCCGATGAGCTCGGCCGGGCCGACCAGGTAGCCGGTGCGCAGCCCCGGGCACACGGTCTTGGAGAACGAGGACGCGTACACCACGCGCCCCTGCGCGTCCTGCGAGAGCATGGTCGGGAACTGCTCGCCGCGGAAGCGGATGTCCAGGTACGGGTCGTCCTCGAAGATCGTGAAGTCGTACTCGTCCGCGAGTTCGAGGAGGCGGCGCCGCTTGTCGCCCGAGAGCGTCACACCGGCGGGGTTCTGGAAGTTCGGGATGATGTGCGCCAGGCTCGGCCGCACCCCGCCCTTGAGGACGGCTTCGAGCTCGTCGACGTCGAGGCCGTCGGCCTGCACGGCCACCGGGTGCAGCTCGCCGCGCCGCTGGCGCAGCCCCAGGAGGGTCCGGTCGTAGGTCGGCCGCTCGACGACGACGGGCGAGCCGGACTCCACCAGCTCGTCGAACAGGAAGGCGTCGGCCTGCATCGAGCCGTTGGTGACGAGCACGTTCTCCGGCTCGACCTCGTGCTTCGCGGCGATCCACTCGCGCAGCGGCGGGTAGCCCACGGAGGTGCCGTAGCCGGTGACCCGCGCTGGGTCGGCGTCGAGCGCGGCGGCCGCGGCGGTCTTGAGGCCCTCGGTGTCGACGATGTCGAGCGACGGGGCGCCCCTGGAGAATGAGATGACGTCGGTGTTCGGCATGCCCACCAGCGTATGCGCCGCTCCCCGGCAGCGTCGAGCGGCATGCGCGCCGCCCGCGGCGCACGGCGGCCCTGGCCGCGCCCGGCCGCGCGGGGCGCTACGGTGTGCTGTAGTGGGGCTCTGTTGGGCCTCAGCGGGTTCGCCATGGCTTCCCGGCTTTCGGCACCCGTCGCCGATCAGTAGGAGGACACGATGACGCTCGACCGTCCGCAGGCACCCTGGCCGTACGACTTCCTTCCGCAAGTTCCATCGTTCGAGGTGACGTCCGCCGACGTCGCCGACGGCGAGACGCTCCCCGAGGCCCACCTGTCGGGCCGGGACGTCTCACCCCAGCTGTCCTGGTCGGGCTTCCCCGAGGAGACCGCCGCGTTCGCCGTGACCTGCTTCGACCCCGACGCGCCCACCGGCTCGGGCTGGTGGCACTGGATGATGCTCGACCTCGACCCGACGGTCACCGAGCTGCCCACCGGCGCCGACCTCGACCCGCCCGCCGGCGTGGTGCAGCTGCGCACCGACTCGGGCAAGGCCGGCTTCGCGGGCGCGGCCCCGCCGCCGGGCGACTACCCGCACCGCTACATCTTCGCCGTCCACGCCTTGCAGCAGAAGGTGGGAGTGCCCTCCGACGCGTCGATGGCGTTCGGCTCGTTCAACATCACCTTCAACGTGCTGGCCAGGGGCCTGATCACCCCGGTGTACCGCAATGCCTGAGGCCGTCGTCCTCGCCGCCGCGCGCACTCCGGTCGGCAAGCGCGGCGGCGGACTCTCGGGGGTCCACGCGGTCGACCTGGCGGCGCACGCCTTGGGAGCGGCGCTGGAGCGTTCCGGGCTGGAGCCGGACGCGGTCGACGACGTCGTGCTCGGCTGCGTCTCGCAGGTCGGGGAGCAGTCCTGGAACATCGCGCGCAACGCGGTCCTGGCGGCCGGGTGGCCCGAGACGATCCCCGGGACGACGCTCGACCGGCAGTGCGGCTCGGGCCAGCAGGCGATCAGCAGTGCCGCCGCCGCGGTCATGGCCGGGCACGCGGACGTGGTCGTCGCCGGTGGCGTCGAGTCGATGACGCGCGTGCCGATGGGCTCGAACGTCGGCACGGGCGCGGGGGAGCCGTACGGCCCGGCGGTGCGCGAGCGCTACGGCGACCGCGTGGACGCCGCCGCGGCGGTGCCGTTCAATCAGGGCGTCGCGGCGGAGCTGGTGGCCGAGCGCTACGGGGTGAGCCGGGAGGCGATGGACGCGTTCGCGCTGACCAGCCACGAGCGGGCCGCGGCGGCGGCCGACAAGGGCGTGTTCGCCTCGGAGATCGCGCCGCTGGCCGGCGTCGTGGCCGACGAGGGGATCCGGCGCGACACGAGCATGGAGAAGCTGGCCGGTCTGAAGCCGGTGTTCAGAGCGGACGGGTCGGTGACGGCGGGCTCGTCGTCGCAGATCTCGGACGGGGCGGCGGCGCTGGTGATCACCACCGACGCGCACGCGCGCCGGCTCGGGGTGCGGCCGATGGCGCGGATCGCGGCGGCGACGACGGTCGGCTCGGACCCGGTGATGATGCTGGACGCGCCGATCCCCGCGACGGCGCGGATCCTGCGCAGGGCCGGGCTGGACCTCGACGAGATCGACGTGTTCGAGGTCAACGAGGCGTTCGCGTCGATCCCGCTGGCATGGCTGGCCGAGACGGGAGCCGACGAGGAGCGGTTGAACCCGCGCGGCGGGGCGATCGCGCTGGGACACCCGCTGGGAGCCTCGGGGGCGAGGCTGGCGACGACGATGCTGCACTACATGCGCGACGTCGGCGCGAGGCGGGGCCTCCAGACGATGTGCGAAGGAGGCGGCATGGCCAACGCGACGGTGTTCGAGCTCCTGTAGGCGGGGTCGTCATCCCATAGGTCGCGCGCGGCGAGCGTTCAAGGTCGCGGTTCGGTGGTCATCTCCACTTGGAGAGGACCAGCAGGGCCGCGACCATGGCCGAGAAGCCGACCGCGAGGTTCCAATAGCCCCAGGCGGCGACGGGGTACGCCATGCCCGAGAGGTAGAACAGCGTCAGCCAGCCGATGCCGATCACGATGAGCGCGACAGCGGTGATCGGCACCCACAGCGGGCTGGGATCGTTGTAGCTCTCGCCGCCCTGGGAGCTCTTTCCCGAAGGGCTCGAGTAGACCTTCTTCTTGCGCACACGTGACTTCGGCATCGGCGGTTCTCCAATTGAGGGAAATATCCGAAGTTCAGGGTACCGCCCGCCTCGTCGATGTCCACGCCCCAGGCCGGTCCGGGAGCGTTCCCGCGGCGGCGGCGCCGCTTCGCTCGGGCGTCGCGGCCGGAAAGCGCTCGGGAGATCCGTGTCCGAGCGGAGCTCGGCGTCGAGTCACCGCGCGCCGGCGCACCGCTCGGAGCGGAGTCGGGCGGGCCGCGATTCGGAGCCGGGATCGCGGGACGACCGCGTGCGCCGTTCGCGAGTTCGACGGTGCGGATTTGACGGTGCGCCGTAGGGTGTTCCCATGCGGCCGTCCGATGCGGCTGCGGGACTGTCTCTTCGGTGGAATCGGGCCTGGAGCCCGCCTCGATGGCGCGGTGGTACCCGCTCACGGGCCCGTTCGGGCGATACTTGGATTCGAGGCGTCACCTTAGGATGGCGTGGGGCGTTATGGTTGCGAAACCATCCCCCAACGAGTCGAACACATGATCTGACGGAGGCGATGTTCCCAGGTGAACGATCAGGACTGGTCGCCCTTCGGCGAGGAGCTCTCCTCCTCCCCGCCGCGGCCCGCCCCGAGCGCGGGCCGGGCCACCGTGCCCGCGCCCGACCCTGCGGCGCGCCCGTCGCCCCGACCGCACCCTCCGCACGACCAGACCGCGCCGCTGCGGCCGCCCTCGGCGGCCAAGAAGCAAGGCCGGCCCGACCTCATCCCGGCCCCCGACGCCACCGCGATCCTCCCCCAGATCCCGGACGCCCCCGTCCCCGCGCCCGAAGGCGCCGAGTCCGCCACGCGCAAGAAGCAGACCGTCAAGCGTCACCGCGACGGCGAGGCCGCCGGCAAGACCCGCAAGACCGTCCGCGGCGTCGGCGAGGTCCTCATCACCTTCGGCGTCGTCGTCCTGCTCTACGCGGCCTACGAGGTCTTCGGCGTCAGCGCCGAGATCAACAACCAGCAGGAGGACCTCTCCAGCGAGCTCGACGTCCTCTGGGACACCGAGGGCGGGGAGGACGGCGACGCCGCCCCCGTCCCCGAGCTCGGCGACGCCTTCGCCCGCATGTGGGCGCCGGACATCCGCCCCGAGTCGTGGGTCATCGTCGAGGGCACCGACCTGGCCGACATCGAGTACGCGCCCGGCCGCTACCTCGACGGCGCCTACCCCGGCGAGCAGGGCAACTTCACCCTCGCGGGGCACAACGTCCCCGCGATCTTCCAGAAGATCCGCGAGCTCGAGGCCGGCGACAAGGTCGTCATCGAGACCATGGACCACTTCTACGTCTACGAGGTCCAAGAGCACGTCGTCGTCGACGAGACCCAGGTCGAGATCACCGAGCCCGTGCCGGGCGAGCCGGGCGTCGAGCCCGGCGAGGACGACTACTGGCTGACCCTGTTCACCTGCCATCCGTTGTGGGACAACTACGAACGGTACGTCGTGTACTCCCAGCTCGTGGAGACCTACGAGCGGGATCCCGACGGCGAGATGCCGGACGAAGCGATCGACGCGGAGGCCTGACGTGTACTCATGGATCTGGAGGCGCATCCCGGGCGGCCTGCCGGGTAAGCTCATAGGCTCGCTGGCACTGGCGGCGGGGGTCTTCGCGCTGCTGTGGTACGTGGCGTTCCCGGCGATCCGCCCCATGATGCCGTGGAGCAACGTCGACGTCGGCGGCACCGTCGAGAACGAGGAGGGCGGCGATGACCAGCCTGCCGGAGACGAACCCACCTGCACCCAGGGCGTCGACTGCCAGCACACCGGCTTCGACCCTGAGGACTACCAGACCGCGACGCCACCCGATGACGCCGAGACTGCGGAGGGCGATGGGTAGCGTCCTGGTCGTCGACTTCCGCGACTCCTTCGTCCACACCATCGTCAGCTACCTGCGCGCCCTCGGCGCGCGCGTCGAGGTCCGCCGCTCCGACGAGGTCACCCTCGCCGAAGCCGAGGCGCTGCGCCCCGGCGGGATCCTCCTCTCCCCGGGCCCCGGGCGCCCCGACGAGGCCGAGCTCGGCCACGAGCTGCTCGACCGCTTCGCCGCCTCGATCCCGATGCTCGGGGTGTGCCTGGGCCACCAGGTCATCGCCGAGCACTGGGGCGCGACGGTCTCGCGGGCCCCGCAGCTGCGCCACGGCGAGACCTCCCCGATCCACCACGACGGGCTCGGCCTGTTCGCCGGCTGCGCGAACCCGCTGACCGCCACCCGGTACCACTCCCTGGCCGTCGAGCCTGATACCGTCGCCCCTCCGCTGGCGATCGCCGCGACCACCGACGACGGCGTCGTCATGGCGCTGCGCCACAGGGACCTCGACGTCGAGGGGGTGCAGTTCCACCCGGAGTCGATCCTCACCGAGGACGGCAGCGCCCTGCTGGACAACTGGCTGAGACGCCTCCCGGACTCGGCGCGCCAGACCACATAGGAACTCGCTTCGTCTATAGGCTGAGGCGGCACCGACCATCCGCCGCAGAGCGCTTCACGGCACGCAAGGGACGCACTTGACTCGCCAGGACTGGAATCCGCCGCCTCGGCGCCGACCGCGCGGCGTACCGGCCTTCACCGGGGTCCTGCTGCTCCTCATCAGCGTCTCGCAGCTCTTCCTCGGCTGCGACGCGGTCGGCGGCGAGACCTTCGACCTCTCGGGCGGCGGCTACTGGTACCGCGCCGACGACGCCCTGGGCTGGGTCAACCTCGGCATCGGCCTCGGCGGGATCGTCCTGGGGCTCGCGCTGATCGGGGTGGGCGGGCGCCTCGGCCGCCTGCGCGGCAAGGCGGCGCTGGCGCTGGTGGTCGCGGCCGTCTCCGCCGTGAACCAGTGCCTCCTCGCACCGCGGTACCCACTGTGGTCAGCGCTGGTGATCGTGCTCGACGTCTTCGTCATCTGGGCGGTCACCACGCAGCTCGGCGAGGACACCGGCGACGCCGATGACGGAATCGTCCGTTTAGGCGCGCACGCCGCCCCCAGCTGGCACGGTGGGAAGCATGGGCCGTCGATCCTTCGTGGCCGCGGCGAAGCGGTTCCTGTCGGAGCACCGCCTGGACGACGCCGCGGCGCTGACCTACTACTCGGTGCTGTCGCTCTTCCCGGCGATCCTGGTGGGCACCTCGCTCATCGGCATGCTCGACGAGGACGCCACCCGCGAGCTCCTGAGCGGCGTCGAGGACGTGGCCCCCGCCGACGCCATGTCCATCATCGAGAACGCGGTCACCGGCCTCCAGACCAATCCGGCGACCGCCGGGGTCATGGCCCTGATCGGCCTCGCCGCCGCGCTGTGGGCCGCCTCCAACTACATCGCCGCGTTCTCGCGGGCGCTCAACGAGGTGAACGGCACCGGCGAGACCCGCAAGTGGTGGACCGTCCTGATCGTCCGCGTCGTGCTGACGCTGGTCGTCGGCGCGCTGACGGCGGCGTGCGCGCTCGTCGCCGCCACCGGCGGCGCCGTCGCCACCGCGATCGGGGAGGCGGTGGGCGCGGGCGGCACCGCCGTCACCGTCTGGCAGTGGGTGAAGTGGCCGATCATCCTGGTCCTGGTGGTGGTGATCGTCGCGCTGCTGTACTGGCTGGCCCCGGCGAAGCGCTCGACGTTCCGCTTCCGCGCGCCCGGCGCGATCGTGGCGGTGGTCCTGTGGGTCGTAGCCTCGGCGGCGTTCGGCCTGTACGTGGCGAGCTTCGGCAACTACGACAAGACCTACGGCACCCTCGGCGGCGTCATCGTCTTCCTGGTGTGGCTGTGGATCACCAACGCGGTCCTGCTGTTCGGCTCCGAGTACAACGTCTCGGCGAACGCCGGGGAGCGCAGCGGGGACAGCGCCGAGGAATCGGGGATCGGCTGAGCCCTCACTCGGCGCCCTTGGGCTGCACCAGGCCCGATTCGTAGGCGAAGACCACCAGGCCGGCGCGGTCCCTGACGCCGAGCTTCATCATCGCCCGGTGGACGTGCGTCTTGGCCGTGGCCGGGCTGATGAACAGCCGCTCGGCGATCTCGGTGTTGGTCAGCCCCCGCGCGACCAGCGCGACGATCTCGGTCTCGCGGCCGGTCAGGCCCTCGACCTTCCCGGCCAGCCGCGCCGGGGGATGGGCCACGTACTCGGCCACGAGCTTCGCGGCGATCGCCGGCGACAGCAGGGTCTCCCCGCAGGCGGCGGCGCGGACGCAGCGCAGCAGCTCCTCGGGTTCGGTGTCCTTGACGAGGTACCCGGCCGCCCCGGCGCGCAGCGCGTCGAAGACGTAGGCGTCGAAGGAGTAGTTGGTGAGCATGACGATGCGCAGCCCGGACAGCGCCTCCAGCGCGGCGATCTCGCGGACGGCCTGGATGCCGTTGCCGCCGGGCATCTCGACGTCGAGGAGCGCGATGTCGGGCCGGTGGGCGAGGGCGAGTTCGACCGCGGCGACCCCGTCGGCGGCCTCGGCGACGACGGTCATGTCGTCCTCGGCGTCGATGAGCGCGCGGAAGCCGCCTCGCATGAGCGGCTGGTCGTCGGCGAGGAGCACCCGGATCACTGCAGCGCCTCCCGCTCCGCACCGGCCTCGGCCTTCGCCGGGAGCTGGGCTCGGACCGCGAAGCCGCGCGGGTCCGGGCCGACCATGAGCGTGCCGCCGAGCGAGTCGACGCGTTCGCGCATGCCGGTGATGCCCCGGCCGGGCTCGAAGGCGTCGACGCGGCCGTCGTCGACGACCTCGACGTCGAGCAGCTCGCCGAGGCGGCCGATGCGGACCTCGACGCGGCCGCCCGCGGAGTGGCGGACGGCGTTGGTGAGCGCCTCCTGCACGATCCGGTAGGCGGCGTGGTCCGCCTCCGGGTCGATGTCGAGGCTTTCGACGCCTTCGCATTCGAGGCCGATCTCCATGCCGAGCCCCTGGTAGCGCTCGGCGAGGTCCTTGACGCGGCCGAGCCGCAGCCCGTCGTCGTCGCGCAGCATCGTGAGCGTCTCCCGCAGTTCCCTCGTAGCGTCCTTCGCGGCCTCCTCGACGGCCAGGAGCGCCTCGGCGGGCTGCTCGCCGCGCTTGCGCGCCAAGTGGACGGCGACGCCGGCCTGGACGCGGATGACGGAGATGGAGTGCGTCAGCGAATCGTGCAGCTCGCGCGCGATGCGGACGCGCTCGTCGGCGGCCTTGCGCTTGACCGCCTCCTCCTTGGTGCGCTCGGCCTCCTCGATGTAGGCGTCGCGCTGGCGCCGCCCCTCACCGGAGATCATCGCGACGTGCAGCCAGCCGACGAACAGCAGGGTGTTGCGGATGACCTCGCCGTTGAGGCTCCGATCGGCGGACCACCAGTAGCCGAAGGCGATGACCGCGGACAGGGCGAGCACGACGGTGACGGTCCAGGAGCGGTAGCCGAGGTACATCGAGGTGGCGATGGCCACCAGGGCGGGGACGGCGGGCAGCAGGCCGAGCTCGAGGTGGGCGAGGACGACCATGGCGACGACCGCGATGGTGACCACGACGCGCGGGTAGTCGCGCTTGAAGACCAGCGCGATCGGCCCGATGAGCAGCACCACCCAGGCGTAGGCCGGCAGCGGGTTGCCGATGTAGTAGTGGCTCACCACGGCGGCCAGCTCGGAGAGCGCCAGGAGCAGGGCCCCGAGGACGATGTCCGCCCTCCGGACGGTCAAGCGCTTCAGCATCGTTCCATCCTAGGCAGCGCCACCGACGGCAGCGTCGACCAGCGGTTCCATGAGTGGTGTACGCCCATGGGCGTACGCGGCCGACAGCGTTGCGACGTACACAGGGGGGCGGATTGCCGACGTTGAGCCGACGACATCCCCGCCGCGGCAGAGGATTCTCGATGCAGGCGCGAAATCCTGTGCCTCGAACCCACCCGAGGAGCCCAATGCGATGGCACCCACCGTCCGACACGTCACCCCCGTACTCCCCGAGGCCGCCGACGGCCTCGTAGCGGAGGTCTACCGGCAGGCCAAGGCCGAACTCGGCATCACCGTCGGCCCGCCGTTCATGATGCTCTCCCCCGCTCCCGAACTGCTCGCGCCGATGTGGGCGCTGCTGCGCGAGTCGCTGCTCGTCGGCGGTCCGGCCGAGCGCACCGCGAAGGAGGTCGTGGCGACCACGATCGCGGTCAAGAACGCCTGCCGCTTCTGCGCCGACGCGCACGCGCTCATGCTGCACGCCGCCGGGGAGCACGAGCTCGCCGAGGCCGTCCGGGACGGCGGGGCGCCGTACGCGCACGCCGACCTCGCCGAGTGGGCCGCCGCGCCGAGCCTGGACGGGCCGTTCAGCGCCTCGGCCGCGCCGCGGTTCATCGGGACGGCGCTGGTCTTCGAGTTCATCACCCGCCTGGTGAAGGTCTTGGCGCACAACGCTTCGCCGCATCCGGTCACGGCCACGAAGCTGGGGCGCGCGGTGGCGTCCCGGCAGGTCCGCGAGGCGGTGGCGGCGGACCTGGAGCCGGGACTGAGCCTGCCGCTGCTCGACCGGAGGGAGCCGTGGCTCAAGGGGCGGTGGCCGACGCTCGACCTCACCGTTCCCGACTGGGGCGGCGCATCGCCGGTCGGGCGCGCGTACGCGCACCTGCGGGCGGTCGCGAGCTGCGGGCGCAGGCTGCTGGACGAGCAGGTGGCGCACAGCGCCGAGCAGGCGATCGAGCGGTCGGTGGGCTGGTGGGGCTCGCAGCTGGTGACCGGTCCGATCGCGGTCGGCGGGATCGAGGACCTGCCCGACCGGGCGGCGCTGGGCGCCCGCCTGGTGGCGGCGGCGGCGCTCGACCCCGGCTCGATCGACGACGACGCCGTCGCGGTGTGGCGCGCCGGCGCCCTGTCCGACCACTCCACCGTCTTCGTCTTCGGCTTCGCGGTGATGCAGGCCGTCGACCAGATGCAATCCAACCTGATTGAGATGGGAACCATCGATGCTTAAATTCTTCCGAATCTGGATGGCCTTGATCCAGATCCTGATCGGGATCCAGATCTTCCTGGCCGGCTACGGCGCCCTGGGAACCGGCGACACGGCCGAGTCCTTCGAGCTGCACATCATGAACGGACGGCTTCTCGGTCTGCTCGCGCTGGTGGCGATCCTGTTCGCGGCGCTGTCGCGCGCGGGCGGGAGGCTCGTGGGCATGGCGGCGGGCGTGTTCGGCCTGATGGTCGTGCAGTCGTTGATCGCGGTGATCAGCGTCGGCGGGACGACGGCGGGGCAGCTGATCTTCGGCCTCCACGCGATCAACGCCCTGTTCGTCATGGGCCTCACCGAGGCGACCGGCAGGAGTGCCAAGAAGATCCTCGAGTCCCGCAAGGAGAGCGGGGCGGGGGCCGCCCCGGCGGCGGCCACCACGGCTTAAAGAGGAAACCAGAGACGCGGCTCGCGGCGCAGGACGGCACCCCTGCGCCGCGAGCCGTCGGCGTGTCCGCCGGGAGCGGGTCGCCGGACCGGGCGCAGGGGCGGCAGCGGGCCCTCGTTCAGGGCCCGTGGCGCGGGAGGCCCCGCGCCGCGGGCCGCGTCTTCGAATCACGCCCCGTGCCGGCGGCGCGGAGCCGCCAAGCGAATCGGAATTCTTTCGGAAGTTTCGACATAACACAAATTAGACAGTTCGTATTTATAGGACATAATATACATATCAAACGATGCCTACTGTTCGAATAATGTCCATATACAGGCGTTATATGCGCATCGTCACTCCCAAATCGAGTGAACTATTCTCGAAAATGTTCCGGAAATTATTGACATGCCCTCACCTCCACTCCATACTGGTCCCATCGATAGACATAGACATTTGTCGATCCGAGTCGCTGCTGCGGCCCGGTCGGTCGTCGCCCTCACGGCGACCAGATGAGAACCACTGCGTCACGCGGCGACGACGCGCGGCGGCCACGCCCCGGCCGCCGCCGGGCCGCACCGCGCCGGCCGGCTCCCCGCCGGCCTTCACAAGGAGGAAGACGTCCATGGACAACGACGCACGCGGCGGCCCGTTCAGCCGCAGGAGCGTCCTGCTCGGAGGCTCCGCGGCCCTCGCGCTCGGCGCCACGGGGATGATGCTCCCCGGCACCGCCCAGGCTCAGCAGGTCATCACCACCAACCAAGAGGGCACGCACGACGGCTACTACTACTCGTTCTGGACCGACACGCAAGGCTCGGTGTCCATGACCCTGGGCCCCGGCGGGAACTACAGCTCCCAGTGGAACGGCACCAACAACTGGGTCGGCGGCAAGGGCTGGGCCAACGGCGGACGCCGCACCGTCACCTACAGCGGCAACGTCAACCACGGCAGCAATGGCTACCTGGCCCTGTACGGCTGGACCTCCAACCCGCTGGTGGAGTACTACATCGTCGAATCCCACGGCCCGTACAACCCCAGCAGCGGCGCCCAGAGCCGCGGCACGCTCAACACCAGCAGCGGCAGCTACTGGCTTGGCGAGTCGACGCGCACCAACGCCCCGTCCGTGGAGGGCACCAGGACCTTCCAGCAGTACTGGAGCGTCCGCCAGAACCACCGCAGCTCCGGCACCATCAACACCGGCGAGCACTTCGACGCCTGGGCGCGCGCCGGCATGAACCTCGGCAGCTTCAGCTACTACATGATCATGGCGACCGAGGGCTACCAGAGCAGCGGCAGTTCCAACATCACGGTCGGCTCCGGTGGCGGGAACCCGGACCCGGACCCGGACCCCGATCCGGACCCGGGCGGCAACTGCAGCGTCACGCTGTCCGGCGGGCAGCAGTGGAGCGACCGCTACAACCTCAGCTGCTCCGTCTCCGGCAAGAGCGACTGGAGGGTGGTCATGAACGTCCCGGACCCCGCCAGGATCATCGCCACCTGGAACTGCAGCCCCACCTGGCCCACCGCCACCCAGATGATCGCCACGCCCAACGGCAACGGCAACACCTTCGGCGTCACCATCCGGCACAACGGCAACTGGAACTGGCCGTCGGTCTCCTGTAGCTGACGTCCGCTCCTTCGACGACACCGCACCTGTGGCGCGGCGGCTCCGGCCGCCGCGCCACGCCCGTGCCGCGGGACGGGCGAGCGGATCGGCCTTCGTGTCGGTGCGGGCTGGTACGTTCGCGGACATCCGGATCGGCTCGGCTCGAAAGGGAGCGCCAATGGATGCGAGCGCCTCGGCCACCTTCGTCCTCGTCCACGGCGGCGGCGGCAGTTCATGGGACTGGCACCTGCTCGTGCCGCACCTCGCCGAGCTCGGGCACGACGTCATCGCCGTCGACCTGCCCATCGAGGACGAGGCGAACGGCATCGCCGAGTACGCCGACGCCGTCCTCGCCGAATGCGCGGGCCGCCCGAACCTGGCCGTGGCGGCCCACTCCTTCGGCGGCCTCGTCGCCCCCGTGGTCTGCTCGCGCACCGACGCCGAGCTCCTCGTCATGGTGGCCGCGATGATCCCGAAGCCCGGCGAGACCGGGAACGAGTGGTGGTCCGCCACCGGGCACGACAAGCTCGACGTCCGCATGGGCACCGAGCAGGAGACCATCGACACGTTCTTCAACGACCTGCCGCCCGAGCTCGTCGCCGAGGCGTTCGAGCACGAGCGGGACCAGGCCGGCGGCTTCGGCGATCCGTCGCCGCTCCAGGCCTGGCCCGAGGTGCCGACCCGGTACCTGCTGTGCCGCGACGACCACTGCTTCCCACCAGCGTTCGCGCGGGCCCACGCCGCCGAGCGCCTGGGGGTCGTCGCCGACGAGATCGACGGCGGCCACATGGTCGCGCTGAGCCGGCCGCGGGAGCTGGCCGAGCGGCTGCACCGGTACTGGATCGAACGCGACGTCGACGCCGTGAGCGACTGAACGATCCGACGGGCCGGGCTTCAGCGGGGCTTTCGGCGACCGCGCCCGCATGGTCGGCGCGACGCGACGACGCGCTCGGCTTGGACACGTCGACTAGTCTCGGCTCGATGAGCGACCCCCAGACCGACGACGCGTCGGTGCGACTCGACGAAGCCGAAGCGCCGCAGGTGAAAGCGGCGCGGACCCCGTGGTACCGCAGCCGCGCCCTCCGGTGGTGCTCATGGGCGGCGACGGCCGCGGTGTGGGTCTACGCGCTGATCCGCCTGTTCGGCCTCGAGACGGGGTGGATCCTGGTCACGACGATCGCGTTCGTCCCGTACGTCGCGGGCGCGGCGCTGATCGGCGCGGGGATCCAGGCGGCGCTGCGGCACTGGCGGGCCGCGATCGTCACCGTCGCGGCCGCCCTGGCCATGGCGGCCGTGATCGCCCCTCGCGCGCTCCCCGACGAGCAGCCCGTGGCCGAGGGCGCCGAGCTGCGCGTCCTGTCGGTCAACGCCTATGTGGGCACGGCGAACCTGGAGTACATCGTCGAGCTGGTCGACCGCTACGAGCCGGATCTGCTCAGCATCCAGGAGCTCACGCCGGGCGCCTATGAGGAGCTGGCCGACCTGGGGCTCGAGGAGCGGATGCCGCACGTCATCGCCGAGCCCGCCGAGCTGGCCGTCGGGACCGGCCTGTACTCGCTCCACCCGCTCGAGCGGCTCGAGTCCTCCGAGCCGGACGGGATCTTCTACCAGATCGCCGCCGAGGCGACCCTGCCCGACGGCTCGAAGGCGCGCTTCATGGCCGTGCACACCGCCGCGCCGGCGCGGCCCGAGCGGATCCCGCAGTGGGAGGCCGACTTCGCGCAGCTCCCGCGGCCGGTCGGGGACGTGCCGTGGGTCCTGGCGGGCGATTTCAACGCGACGCTCGACCACCGGCTGCTGCGCGAGGCCGTCGAGTGGGGCTACACCGACGCCGCCGAGACGACCGGGGAGGGCCTGGCCGCGACGTGGCGCCCGATCGAGGGCGGCTACCTGGGCGGGTTCGTGCGCCCGCCCGCGGTGACGCTCGACCACGTGCTGGTCGACGAGCGGATCGCCGTGAGCGACTTCGAGGTGCTCGAGAAGGACGGCAGCGACCACGCGCCGGTCCTCGCCACGATCCGGCTGCCGGAGTGAGCGAGGCGCCGACGACGATTCCGGAGGGCGGATGAACGGCCCGCAGCACTGCCGGCGCGCAGAGCAGCTGCTGTTCGAGGCCTTGGACGACCTGGGCCTCAGCTTGCGGTTCGACCGCGAACTCACCATGCAGAGGATCGCGTTGGCGCAGGTCCACGCGTCGCCGGCGGCAGCGGCGGCCGTCGTGGACGCCGACGTCGAATCACTGACGCCGCAGGCGCTCGGGGCGTGGGGATCGGTGATCCGGGGCGATCCCTAGGCGAGTTCGTCGACGAGGCGGTCTTTGGGGAGCGTGTAGCGCACGAGCGGGTAGGTGTGCTCGCCGATCGCGTAGTCGGTCCGCTCGTGGTCGGCGACGAAGCCGTAGCGCTCGTAGAACCGCGTGCCGATCTCGTTGCCCTCGAGCACCCATACGCGGATCGGCGAGAGCCCGAACTCGCCCAGGTTCTTGTGCGCCTCGCGCATCAGCGCGTATCCGGCGCCGCGGCCCCAGTGGTCGGGGTGCACGTACAGGCTCCACACCTCGCCGGGCTGCCCCGGACCGGCCTCGCCGCGCGGGATCTCCCGGGTGTCCCAGCCGATCGTGACGGATCCGATGACGTCGGGGCCGCGCTCGGCCACCAGGGTCAGCCAGAACGGCGGCGGCGAACTCAGGTTCATCACGAACGGCTCGGAGGGTTCGTCTCGCAGGTTGTCGAGCACGTCGGCGTCCATGACGCCGCTGTAGGCCGCGCGCCATGACGCCACCTTGACCTGCACGATCTCGTCCGCATCGGCTGGGCCGGCCGTTCGAATCTTCATGTCTACCAACCGTGCCTGAAGGTCAATGGGAATGCAACCACTAAATCGGATAGAAATCCGCCTGCGCGACGCGTGTGCACGAAGTGTCTAGGCGACCGGAGACTCCAGCAGTCGGAGTCGGCGCGAGTCGGCGTCGACGGCGGCGCCCACTCCGATCGGCATCGGCAGGTTCGGTCCAGTGTGGCCGAAGTCGACCCCCGCCAGGACGGGGAGGTCGTAGTCGGCCAGGACGTCGTCGACGACGTCCTCGATCGTCGCCGGCCCGTACTGCTCGGGCGGCCCCTCGATCCTGGTGGGGATGCCGATGACCATCGCGGCGACGCGGTCGAACACGCCCTGCATGCGGAGGGTGTGGAGGTCGTTCCAGATGTGGCCGAGGGCCCTGCCGACGTCCTCCCAGAAGAGGATCGCCCCGTCGAACCACTCGGGGGCGAGGGCGTACGGGGTGGACTGGAGGCGGATGAGCCGGTCGAGGAGGCCGCCGACGAGGCGGCCGGTGGCGGCGCCGGACCGCCAGGTCTCCCATTCGGTCTCGGCGGGCAGCTCGACCTCGTTCAGCCGGCCGGTCAGCAGGTCGCGGTACAGCTCGAGCAGCTCGGTGCGGCGCTCGGGGGCGGCGTGGCGCCACGTGTCGCCGAAGCCGATGGCCGCGAAGTCGGCGTGGAAGCCGATCAGGCCGGTCTGGGAGTGGATGGCGAGGTGGAGCGCGGTGATGTCGGAGAAGCCGAGCAGCGGCTTGGGGTCGGCGCGGACCGCGTCGTAGTCGATCCGGTCGAGGTAGCCGGTGGTGGCGTTGCCGCCCGCGAACGGCACGATCGCGCGGACCTCGGGGTCGGCCAGCAGCGCGTTGAGCTCGGCGGCCTGCTCGGCCGGGGTCCCGGAGTTCCAGAAGTGCTTGGCGGCGGATTCGACGAGGCCGGACAGCCGGGGCGTGAAGCCCATCTCCTTGACGGTCTCGACGGCGGCGTCGAGCTCGTCGCGGCGGCTGGGGATGAAGGGCCCCGAGGGGGCGGCGATGACGACGACGTCGCCGGGGTGCAGGCGCTTGGGACGGAGCGGTTGCATGGTGTCTGCCTCCAGAGGACCGTGGGCTTGGGCCACAGCCAGACTACGGCCGTGGCGGCGGCGGCACAATGATCTAGGCAAACGTTATATCTCAGCGGCGGCGGGCAGGCCGCAGGCCATGGCCCCGTCGAGCCATGGCCTGCGGCCTGTTTCCGTGCGTTGTCAGCGGAGCGGGACGGCGGGCTCCCAGTCGTCGTCGGTGACGGCCTCGGCCTCCCGTGCGAAGTCCGCCGGGATCTGCTCCTCGGCGGGTGCGTTCTTGCGGGCCGTCGCGATCGTGACGGCGATGCCGATGAGCGCGACCGCGGCCGAGGCGGCGAACGCGGCGAGAGTGGCGGCGTCCGGGTCGATCAGGGACTGGCCGCGGGCGGCCTGCCAGACGGTCGTGACGCACACGCCGAGGTAGCCCAGGCCGAGCGAGTGGACGATGCGGGCGCGGACCCGCTCGTCGCGCAGCCAGGCCGAGCGGNCGGCCAGCGCGCCGAGCACCAGCGCGGCCACGATGAGCACCTGGATGCCGTGGAGTCCGAGGAAGTGCGGCACCCGCAGGTCGCCGCCGGTGACGCTCCAGCCGGTGAGGAACATGCCGTTGCCGTCCGGGTCGCCGACGCCGTGCCCGGCGCTGAGCTCGACCGGGTCGCCGTAGGCGTCCTCGGCGACCCGGCGCTCCTGCTCGGCGACCCCGAGGATGAAGAACGCGGCGGCCATGCCGAGGGTCGAGAGCAGCAGGCCCCAGCGGATGACGGCGGTGACGGCGCGGTCGCCGATGCGCTGCCACAGCACGACGATCGCCATCACGATGTTGATCATGAACATGGTCGGGACGCCGTACTGGAAGGCGCCCTGGACGATCGTGTTCGACAGCTCCTCGGAGGTGTTGAAGTGGCTGTAGGTGCCGAGGGAGGCGGCCATGGCGACGACGCCGACCTCGAAGACGCTGATGACGGCGAACGCGGTGCCGGACCACCAGCCGAAGCGCCTGGCGCGGGTCATGTGGCCGATGAGCCAGGCGAGCGTGAGGTTGTAGGCGGAGAAGGCGAAGGAGAACTTGAAGACCTTGACCCACACCGACTCTCCCATGAGCGTGCGGTCGTCGACGAGCATCGCGGCGAGGGCGAAGACGGCGAGAGCGGCGAGGCCGATGCCGGTGGCGGTCAGCGGGCGGTGCCAGCGGAGGGGAACTGCTGGTGCGGAAGCGGTGTTCATGTGCGGTGGCCTTTGCGGTCGCGCGCCGTCGAGCGAATGACGCGGTTCCGAGCCGTCATCGCTTGGGGGCGTTGCGGTTCCGGGGGCGTCGTCGGGGCGCTGTCGGATGCCTTCCACGCTATGGAGTTTCTCGCCCGATCACAGTGACGCGCGCTGGCCGAATAAAGGTGGGGACAGCCTTACCTCCGCGGCGATACGATCCGGTCCCATGGCGGTCTTTTACGTTGTGCAGCACGGCGAGAAGGAGCGCTCGGCCGGTGATCCGGGCCTGACCGAGCGGGGGCGGAGGCAGGCGGCGCTCGCGGCCGAGCGGCTGCGCGGCGCGGGTCTGACGGGCGTGTTCGCCGGTCCGCTGCGGCGGGCGCGGGAGACGGCCGAGGCGGTGGCGGCGGCCTCCGGCCTGGAGGTGCGGACCGACGCGCGGCTGACCGAGCGCATGAACTGGGACGGGAGCCTGCCGATCGCGGCGTTCCTGGAGGAGTGGTCGCGGGCGAGCCGGGACCGGGACTTCGTGCCCTCGGTCGGGGACTCGTCCAGGGCGGCCGGTGCGCGGTTCCGGGAGTTCCTGGTCGAACACGGCGGCGGCGACGCCGTGCTGGCGGTGGCGTGCCACGGCGGCGTGACGGTCGACCTGCTGCGGACCCTGCTGGGGGACGACGGCGTGCCCGAGTCGCTGCTGCGGGAGGGCGTGCCGTCGGGCGCGGTGACGACGCTGCGGGGCTTGGAGGTCGTCGAGATCGCCTCGGTGAGCCACCTCGAAGGGATGGAGTCGGCGCACCGGCCGTGACGATGCGGCAGGGCCGCCGCAGTCTGGAACGGGCGCGTTCCGCACGGCGGGCACCGAGAGGCTCGGCGGGCCTTTCCGGGGCGCAGTAGAGGCGGACGCGAAAAAATTCTCCGATTCGCGGCAACCTTTGCGGCCCCGGCGGCGACTGCACCGTAGGTGCGGCAACCCGGCTCCGCCGCACCCACAAACACAACGACTTCGGATCGGATGAAGATGAGGCGTCCCGACAACGCCGCCATCCAGGCGTACGCGTCCGCCGAAGGCTCGATCGCCGTAGCTGATCGGGGGACCGACGGGCATAGGCACGCGGTAGGTCTCCTGGCGAACGAGCAAGACGCGACCGGCGCCGCGTCGACGGGCACGCACCGCCCGGCAACGACTCGCGCGAGCGCCGAAGAGCGGGCGTGCGCGGGCGGACTTCCGCCCGCGCGCGCTCCGCTGCTAAAATCCGGCTCCCCTATACCTTCCCGCATCCGGAGGGCCGAGTTGGATGTCCCCGCCCCTCGAGAAGAAGCCGCCTTCCGCGCCTTCTTCGAACGGCACCACGCAGAACTGGCCCGGTTCGCGTGGCTGCTCCTCGGCGAGAGGGCGGCCGCCGAAGACCTCGCGGCCGACGCGATGCTAGCAGTGTGGCGGCAGTGGGGCCGGGTCGAGCGCTCGTCGTCCGAGATCGCCTATGCGCGCGGCATCGTCGCCAACCTGGCCAAGAGCCGGATCCGCTCGGCCGTCCGCGAGCGCCGCCGCAACGCCCTGTTCTGGCTGCGGCCGGGCGAGGCGGCGAGCGAGCCGAACATCGCGGCCGTCGTGGACGTGCGCCGGGCGCTGGCCCGGCTCCCGTTCCGCAAGCGGGCCTGCGTCGTGCTGCGCCACTCGCTCGGGCTCTCCGAGCTCGAGACGGCCGAGGCGCTCGGCGTCTCGGTCGGGACGGTGAAGAGCCAGACCTCGAAGGGCCTGGCCGAGCTGCGGAAGATACTGGGGCCGCCCACCGGTGGCCGTGGCGGGTCCGCTTGGGGCTCAATACCGAACGGGGTAGGGCAATGAGCGACGACCTGCCTGGGCGGCTGCGGGCCGCCGCCGAGGACTTCGAGCCGGACGGCGAGCGGATGTGGAACCGCGTCGCCGACGGGATGGCCGAGCCGGCCGCGGTCAAGGCCGAGCCGGTGCGCCGGCGCTCGCGGCTGCCGCATCTGGCGATCGCCACCGGAGCGGTCGTGGTGCTCATCGGCGCGATCGTGTTCGCCGGCTACGTCATCAGCCCCGTGGGCGATCGGATCGCCCCGGCCGGGCCGCCGACGAGCTCGCAGGCCGAGCCGTCCGACGCGGTCGAGCCCTCGGAGCGGCCCGAATCGGTGGACGAGGTCGACTACCTCACCGGCGGGGCGCGGATCAACGGCAACATCAACGACTACTGGTCGCAGAGCGAGGTGACGCTGCGGACCGACGAGCCGATCACCGAGCTGACCGTGGAGCTCCACGTCGTGATCGGCGCGGACGTCGAGTTCACCGGCTCGTGGACGACCTCGGACGTGTACTTCGAGCGCGCCGAGGTCTTCGAGGAGGACGGCTACCTGGTCTTCCGGTGGACGCTCGTCGAGGGCCAGACCGTGCAGCCCGGCGAGTACATCCTCTCGGGCCAGTACGACCACGGCGACGGGCCCAGGGAGACCGACGGCGACTACTTCGTGGTCGAGGCCGCCTCCGCGGCGGGCCCGAGCACGGTCGTCGGCGACGTCGCACCGGCGACGTGACGACGGCGGGGCCGGGCCGACCGCTGAGTGGTCGGCGCTCACCGCTGTGCGACCACCACTGTGCGATTACCGCTGCGCGACGGTCGCGAACACTCCTCGCACGGCCGTCCCGTCCGGCCGGGTCCATCCGGCAGCGACATGCCCCGACGACTGCGCGGCCTCCCCGGGCCGCAGGACGCGCTCGATCCGGACCTCGTCCCCCTCGGCGGGGCCGGTGCCGTGCACGGTGACGGTCGGGTCGGGGGTGTCGCTCTCGCTCTGGTGCTGCGGGATCGCCTCGCCGCGCAGGAGGGCGCGCAGCTGCGCCGTCACCACCGGGTCGTGGGCGCCGTCGTAGATCCAGCGGGGCCCGAGCACGCCGTGCTCGGAGACGCCGATCAGCGACTCCTCGGGCATGCCCTCCAGGGTCGCGCCGCGGTAGGCCATCGGCACCAGGTACGCCACCGGTTCCCGCGCAGCGGTGTCCGCCACGACCATGAACTCAATTCCGACCTCGCCTTCGGGGTCGTCGAGACGGAAGCCGCCTGCCTTGGCCAGTTCCGGCGCCGCGGACTCGCCCGCGTACCAGGGCTGTTTCGGCAGCCAGCCGGTGAGCAGCTCCAGTTTGCCGGGCGTCATGGTGGTGCGGTGGATGAAGGCCATGCGAACTCCCTCAGGTGTAGGTCCGGTTCCGTCCTTCGTCAGGATCGAACCTATCGGAAACGACGGTGCTTCGCCGAACGGCCGTCCGAGTGCGGGGCGAGTCGTAACATATATCCTGTATGGCAACCGTAAACCGCAGCATCCGCCGAGCGCGGACAGGTCATCATACATGTCCTATGTGGTGACCGCGGGCCTCCGCATCCGCCGAGCGCCGAGCACCGGACAGGTCATGACATATGTCCTGTGTGGTGACCATGGGCCGCGGCGGCGCTCAGCCCTGGAGGGTGATGAGCTCGAAGGTCGTGGCGTAGCGCGTGCCGAACCGCTCGCCGCTCGCGGCGGCGAAGCTCTCCAGGAAGCCGCGGGCGTAGGTCTCGGGCTCGACGTCGCTGAGCGCCGTGATGTAGGTGCGGTGCTCCAGCAGCGAGGCGATCCCGGCCTCCATCGTCTCGGTGGTGTCGACCGCGTGCGTCGCCTGCGGAGAGGCGGCCAAGGCCACCCAGCGCACGCCCGCCCACGGTTCGAGCTCGCCGTCGAGCTGCTCGGGGAAGATCCATCGGTTGCCCGCGTCCACGGCCGCGTCCAGCACCGACTCGCCCACGGCGCGGTGGTCGGCGCTGTTCCAGCCGCCGGGCTGGAAGTACTCGCGGGGGTTGAGCGTGACGATCAGCTCGGGCCGGTGGCGCCGGATGGCGGCGGCCAGATCGCGGCGCAGTGCGACGCCGCCCTCGATGACGCCGTCGGGGTGGTCGAGGAACTCGACCTGCTCGACGCCGACGATCGCGGCGCTGGCGCGCTGCTCGGCCTCGCGCAGGGGCGCGCACTCGGCGGGCGGGAGGGTGTCGATGCCCGCCTCGCCGCGGGTGACCATGAGGTAGGCGACCTCGCGGCCCGCGCCGGTCCAGGCGGCGACGGCCGCCGCGGCGCCGTACTCCATGTCGTCGGGGTGGGCCACGATCGCCAGCGCGCGGGTCCAGTCGGTCGGCATCTCGAGCAGTTCGGCCATGTGGATCAGTATGCCTCGCTTCAGCAGGCGCAGGAGACTCCGGCGGCGGGAACGGTCAGCGGATCGGGTTCGCGGGCGCTGACGCCTTCGTCGGTGGCGACGGGCAGGCCCTCGCGGATCCAGTACTCCATGCCGCCGAGCATCTCCTTGACCTGGTATCCGGCCCGGGCGAACGCGGCGGCGGCGCGGATGGCGCCGTTGCAGCCGGGGCCCCAGCAGTAGACGACGACCGGTTCGGCGCGGTCGACGAGTTCGGGCGCCTTCGCGGCGATGTCGTCGGTGGGCAGGTGGACCGCCTGCGGCACGCGGCCCTGGTCCCAGGCGGCCCGGCCGCGGGTGTCGACGAGCGTGAAACCGGGCTCGCCGCTCTCCAGGGCCGCATGGACGTCGGAGACGTCGGTGCGGAAGGCGAGCTGCGAGGTGAAGTAGGCGAGGGCGTCCGCGGGCGAAGCGGGCGGGACGCGCAGCACGGGGTTCTCCATGGCGTCGAAATTACATGCCGGTACAGAACACGATTTGCATCGGTACAAAGAGATCCGATCGCCCCGCATGCAGAGCGGCATGATCTCGTCGGCTCGATCCGGGTCGCCCGGGTCTGGGATCGCCTCCCGCGCAGAGCGGCGTGATCGAGCCGACGACGTGGAGCGGCTCCCCGGTGGCAATCGCCCTCAGCGCAGAGCGGCGTGGTCCCTCAGCGGCCCCGGACTCAGACCAGCTCTGAGGTCGTCCCCCACCCAGAGCGGCGTGGTCCCTCATCGGCCCCGGACTCAGACCAGCTCTGAGCTCATCCCCGCGCAGAGCGGCGTGATCTGCGGCACGCCTCCCTTGCGTCGGGGGGCTGCGGTAGGAGGATGGTGGGCTGTACAGCGATTCCGAGTAGACGGGCTGAACGATGTCACCGACGACCGCACCTACCGTCACCCTCCCGCACGGCGCGGCGATGCCGCGCCTGGGCCTGGGCACCTGGCCGATGGACGACGCCGAGGCCGAGCGCGTGATCGCCGAGGCGATCGAGATCGGCTACCGCCTCGTCGACACCGCCGAGAACTACGGCAACGAGCGCGGCGTCGGCCGCGGCCTCAAGGCCTCCGGGGCGGCCCGGGAGGACCTGTTCGTCACCACCAAGTTCAACAAGAAGTGGCACGGCGTGGAGCTGGCCGCCGAGGCCTTCGAGCGCAGCGCCGACCGACTGGGCGTGGACTACGTCGACCTGCTCCTGATCCACTGGCCGAACCCGGCCCAGGACAAGTACGTGGAGGCCTGGCAGGGCCTGGCGCGGCTGCTCGAACAGGGCCGGGTGAAGGCGATCGGCACCTCGAACTTCAAACCGTCGCACCTGGAGCGGCTCATCGACGAGACCGGCGTGGTCCCGGACGTCAACCAGATCCAGCTCAACCCGGGTGTCACTCGCGAGGCGCCGCGCAGTTTCCACGTCAAGCACGGGATCGTGACGCAGTCGTGGTCGCCGATCGGCGGCGAGGGCGTCGACGTCCTGAAAGAGCAGGTGATCGTCGACCTGGCCGAGCGCCACGGGAAGACCCCGGCGCAGATCGTGCTGCGCTGGCACATGGAGCTGGGCCTGACGGCGGTCCCGAAGTCGAGCGATCCGGAGCGTCTGGCGCAGAACCTCGACGTCTTCGACTTCTCGCTGAGCAGCGAGGACGTCGCCGCGATCTCGGGCCTGGACAAGGGCGAGGAGGCCGCGGCCGACTCGGATTCCTTCGGCCACTGAGCCTTCGCATACGACGGCGCCCCGGCGGTTCCGCCGGGGCGCCGTTCGCTCACTGGAAGCCGATTCGCCGCCGACCGCCTCGGAAGGCGAGCGGCCCGGCGGCGGGTCAGTCCTTCTTGGCGAGCCAGCCGCCGTCCACGGGCAGTTCGGCGCCGGTCACGTAGCTCGCCTCCTCGGAGGCGAGGAAGGCGACGGCGGCGGCGACCTCGTCGGCTCGGCCGACGCGGCCGACAAGGGTGGTGTTCCCGGCGTAGACCATCTCCTCATCTGTCGTGCCAGCCCAGTGCGTGGTGTAGATGGGGCCGGGCGCGACCGCGTTGAACCGCACGTCGGGTGCGTATTCGACGGCGAGCTGCCGGACGAGCGCGCTGAGCCCGCCTTTCGCCGCGGCGTACGCGGTGTAGCCCGGTTGCGAGCGGTGGGCGTGGACGGTGGTGATCGCCACGACCGCGCCGCGCGCGGCCCGCAGCGGCTCGATGAGGGTCTTGACGCCGAGGTAGGTGGCCTTGAGCGTGCCGCTCTGGGTCCGGTCCCAGTCTTCTTCGGACAGCTCGTGGGGCGCGCCGTTGGTGCTGGTGAAGGCGTTGGAGGCCAGGACGTCCATGCGCCCGTGGACGTCGAGCGCGGCCGAGGCCAGCGCCTCCCAGTCGGCGAGCCTGGACACGTCGCACCGGACGAAGTAGACCGATCCTTCGGTCTCCTCGGCGATGCGGTTCCCCGCCTCCTCGTCGATGTCGGCGACGTAGACGGCCGCGCCCTCGCTCGCGAGGCGGGCCGTGCAGGCCGCCCCGATGCCCTTGGCACCGCCCGTGACGACGGCGACTTTGCCTTCGAATCGGTTCATCGATCCACCGTATCGGTCGGAGAGGCGAACCCCGGCGTCGAACCGGAATTTCTCGCCGACACGGCACCGGCGTCGCCGTCCCCGCGATCCGCACCAGCGGAGCCCGCATCGGACGCATCGGTGGCCCGGCCTCCTCGGGGCCGCTCCGCGCATGGGACGGCCGGACCTCGCACGCGACTCGAGCGCGCGGACCGTGCGTAGATGCCGTCCTCGGTGATCCCGGCGCGGGCGCACGCGACGCGAGCGCGGACCGTGTGGGGCGCGGTCAGACCGTGAACACCATGACCGAGACGGCGGTGGTCCCGTCACCCTGCTCGGTCAGCTCGATGTCGAGGTGCCAGCCCTCGTCTTGCGGGGCGTTCGGCTCGTCCCACGAGATCTCCAGGCACGCATCGGCGTCCGTGCACGACTCGGTCACCGGTTCGAAGCCGGGCAGCTCGTCTGCGAGCCAGGCGTCGACGTCCGCCTGCGGCGCGGTGAAGTCGACGGTTTCGAACGCGTCCTGGAAACCGCCCTCCGTGCACTCTGCCTCGGACTGCTCGACCGGGAGCGTGGTGAGCCCGGCGGTGTCCAGGACGCCTGCGCAGTCGGTCGGCTCCCCATCGGCCCCGAGCGGCTCGTCGGAGACGACGAGCCACAGCGCCAACCACACGAAGAGGGCCACGAAAACCGCCGGAATCCCTGCGACGACAAGCCAGAACCACCACCGCTTCCTCAGCGGTTTCCGCTGGTCCACAACGCCTTCGCTCATGCCGAACCAGTTTATGCAACGTCTGCAAGTGGGCCTGGACGCGGCATGTCGGCAGGGGCCCCGGTCGGGGGCGGCCGACACCGCTGTCCCCCACCGGTTCGAGCCGACACCGCTGTCCGCCACCGGTTCGACTCACGCTGGACGCACCGCACGCGACCAGCGCAGCCGCGCACGCGAGTCGAGCACCCCGGGCCGGACTGCCGTAAGGTGGCATGAGGGCCCCTTGGAGATTCGGAGATCGCGGTGCCGGAGCGTCCCCCTCGCGCCATCCACGTCAGCTCGCTCGCGCCCAGAACCGATCCGCTGCGGTCCACTCCACGAGTCCGCTTGGAGTTCGAGGGCCTCCTCACCGAGCTGGGCACCGTGGTTCAGCACAAGCTGCGTTTCGACCTCGACCAGATCGAGATGGTCGGAGACGCCGATGTCGATCGGTTCGACAACCTCCGCAGACAGGTGCGCGAATCGACGGATCTGAAGATCGTCCACGTGGTCGGACACGGCGAGATCGACAGGGACGGGTTCCTGCACCTCATTCCCCCATCAGGCCTGACCGATGACCGGACCATCCTCCAGAACCTCTGCGCGGTCGCTCAATCCGCATGTGCGCAATCCGAAGACCGCGAAATGCTGCTGGTAATCGACGTCTGCCAAGCGGGGGCGGCGGTCGACCGCTTGGGACTCGAACAACTCGACCACGTCTGGATAGCGGCGGCTGCGACACCGAGCCAACCGACCTATGACGGCGTCTTCACACGGGCGTTCACCGCGACGCTGAACGACATCGCGGCCGGGAGGACCAACACCGACCCCGGCGAAGCGTACGTGTCGATGCAGACCTTCCGCGACATGTTCGGCACCCATCTTCGAAGGTTCGGCGTCGACACCGGCACGTACGGCCCCAGGCCGAAGCTGGTCGGCAAGTTCTCCGCCATACCCGACCCCTCATCGAAGATCTTCCGGAACCGGAACTACGACGACAAGGTCGCGAGCCGCCGCGACAGCCGCTCGAAATTCGACCCCGCCCTGCACGAGTACCTCGACGACGGCTTGGACGTCGAGCACTTCGACAACCGCGTGGGCGCGCACTTCACCGGCCGCCGCACCGTGCTGCGCGAACTCGGCTCGTGGTTCACCGACACCGGGGGCCGGTCGAACCTGGCGATCGTGACCGGCAGCGGAGGCGTCGGCAAGTCGGCGGTGCTGGGGGCGATCGTCCTCACGCAGCACCCGCAGATCATCGAGAATCCCGAGTACGGGCAGTTGGGGCGCGCCCTGCGCAAGCAGTACCCTGCCGCCCTCAACTACGCGCGCCTGCCGTTCCCGATCGCGGCCGTCCACGCCAGGCAGATGCGCATCGAGCAAGTCACCGCCTCGATCACGAAGCAACTCGCCCGCCAACTTCGGCCGGGGGCGATGCCGGACGAGCCGACACCGGACGGCCTCATCGCAGCTTTGAAAGCACTCGATGAGCCTCCTCTACTGTTGGTCGACGCACTTGACGAGGCCATAGGACCGGAGCAGATCGCCGACACCCTGCTGCGCGGTCTGCTCCAGCAAGCCAAGCGAGACGACGGCAGGCCGGTCTGCCGACTCCTCATCGCCTGCCGCAACGAGACCACCGCTCAGAAGCAGCTGCTGACGCGCCTCCAGACGGCGAGTACCGAGCCGACTCCCCACGACCTCGACCGCACGCCCACCGACGAGCTGCATGTCGACCTGTCCGAATTCATGCACAAGGCGCTCGAACCGCCCACAGGCGGAATCACGCTGAACGCCAAACGGATCGCCGAGGCGACGGCGGACACGCTGGCCGGGAGTGCCGAAGACGACGAATCGGCGGCGCATCGGGACATCGGGTATGGGGCGTTCCTGGTCGCCAAGCTCTACGCCCGGCACCTCCAAAGGACTGGTCTCCTCGACAGACCGGAGCAGGCTCTGGCGACCATTCCCAGGACGCTACCGCAAGTCTTGGAGATGGACCTGCTCGAATCGCACTACGAATACTCGTCACTCGATCGAAGGTCGGTCCTGGCCGCGCTGGCTCACGCCCGAGGCGAAGGAATGCCGGCCTCGATCGCGGGCCTGCTCGCGGTCAAGGTCTTCAACGGCGGGGACGACCTTGACACAGCCGCACTGCTGCGCAGCACCGACATCAAGATCTACCTGCGCACCTCGGTCGACCCCGACAGCGGCGAGACGCTGTACCGCCTGTTCCACCAATCACTGGTCGACCATCTTCTCGCCCATCCCCGGAAACCGGCCGAAACGGAGATCGTCAATTGAGCGTCTCACCCGAAGACTCGGAAGCCGTCACCCGAGCACTCATGGACGCTGCCGGGGAGGCCGACTGGTCGAACGCGAACGCCTACCTCAAACGGCACACCGCCGAGCACGCCGCTGATGCCGGTCTCCTCGACGAGTTGATCCAGCAACGGGACTTCCTGCCCAACGCCGATCCAGAACACCTCATGCCGGTGCTCTGGAGTGTCCAGGCCCCTGAAGCTCGCCTCGCCGCCAACGCCTATCGATACGCGGCCTCTGAGCACCGGACTGCCACGGATATCAAGCAGCGAGCCGCCACGATCCGCCGTGACTTCCTTCGTATCGGTATCGATCCCGACACCGTTACTTCCTCGGGGGCATGGGATCTGCAGTGGTCGATAGGAGGTGACCTCCATCCTGCGATGGTCGGCCTGCTAAACGGCCATACCGGATCAGTGGGCGCGGTCGCATTCGGCCACCTTGATAACCGACCCATCGCCATCACCGCCAGCCACGACCGGACAGCTCGCGTTTGGGACCTGACCACCGGCACCCAACACGGTCCCACCCTCACCGGACACACCGAATCAGTGACCGCGGTCGCATTCGGCCACCTTGATGACCGACCCATCGCCATCACCGGCAGCCGGGACAGGACCGTACGNCAGCCGGGACAGGACCGTACGAGTCTGGGACCTCAACACCGGCACCCCACACGGTCCCATCCTCACCGGACACACTCGACTAGTTAGCGCGGTCGCATTCGGCCACCTTGATGACCGACCCATCGCCATCACCGGCAGCCGGGACAGGACCGTACGNNNNCGCGGTCGCATTCGGCCACCTTGATGACCGACCCATCGCCATCACCGGCAGCCGGGACAGGACCGTACGGGTCTGGGACCTCAACACCGGCACCCCACACATCATTTTCACTGGACACAGAGGATGGGTAAATGCGGTTGCATTCGGACAAATGGACGACCACCCTATCGTCATCACTAGCAATGACGACCAGACTATGCTGGTATGGGAGCTTAAAACCAGCTTCCAGCGCAGCATCTTCACTGGGCACATCGGATGGGTGAACGCGGTCGCATTCGGCCACCTCAACGACCGACCCATCGCCATCACCGGCAGCGACGACCGGACAGCGCGCGTCTGGGACCTAACCACCGGCACCCAACACGGTCCCACCCTCACCGGACACACCCACGCAGTGAACGCGGTCGCATTCGGCCACCTTGATGACCGACCCATCGCCATCACCGGCAGCCAAGACGAGACCGTACGGGTCTGGGACCTCAACACCGG
>NZ_ATYW01000020.1 GCF_000427885.1 Glycomyces tenuis DSM 44171 | reverse complement strand
TCAGGCGGACTCGCGGATGATCAGTTCGGTCGGCAGGACGACGGGCTCGACCGGCTCGTCGTCGAGCAGGGCGGTGAGGAGCCGGACCGTCTCCTCGGCGACCGTCGCCAGCGGCTGGCGCACCGTCGTCAGCATCGGCCTGGTGGCGGTGGCGACGGCCGAGTCGTCGAAGCCGCCCACGGCCACGTCGTCGGGCACCCGGCGGCCCGCGGTGTGGAGGACCTGGAGCGCTCCGGCGGCCATGAGGTCCGAGGCGACGAAGACCGCGTCGAGGTCGGGGACGGTCTCCAGCAGCCGCCGCATGGCCGCCTCGCCGCCGGCTTGGCTGTAATCGCTGTGGACGACCATCTGCTTGGTGGCCCTGCGGCCCAGGACGCTGGTGAAGCCTTCGAGGCGGAGCGAGCCGCCGGGCGTGTCGAGCGGGCCGGTGATCATGCCGATCCTGCGGCGCCCCCGCGCCACCAGGTATTCGGTCATGGCGCGGGCGCCGCCGCGGTCGTCGGCCGCGGCGTAGGGGATGACCGATTCGCGGCCCAGCACGGCGCCGCAGGCGACGGCGGGCACGTCCGAGCGCTCGATGGCCTCCAGGAGCGGGTCGCCGGAGTGAGTCGAGATGAGCAGGGCGCCGTCGGCGTGGCCGCCGCGCAGGTAGCGGGCCACGCGGTCGCGGCCGCCGTCGTCGCCGGCGACCATGAGCACCAGCGACATGTCGCGCTCGGCCAGTTGGTTCGTGGCCACGCGCATGAGCACGCTGAAGTTCGGGTCCTCGAACAGCCGCTCCTGCGGTTCGGACAGGACCATGACGATCGAGCCGGTGCGGTTGGTCTTGAGGCTGCGGGCGGCGCGGTTGACGACGTAGCCGGTCTCGGCCACGGCCCTGCGCACCGCCGTCTCGGCCGCCAGCGAGACGTTCCCCTTCTCGTTGAGGACGCGCGAGACCGTGCCGCGCGAGACACCCGAGGCCGCCGCGACATCGTTGATCGTCGGTCGTTTCCGTGCCACTTGCACAACACTCCCTCGCTTTCAAACCATTATCCCCGCCCGTCGAGCCGCCGGGAGGCCTCCCAAGGGGAAGAAGACCTCCCGACGCTCAGGCGCCGCCGAGCGCCCGCAGCGCGGGCAGTGCGTCGCCGTCGAAGTCGAACAGGGTCAGTCCGGCCCACCCGTTGCCGCCTTCGCCGACGTCGTCGCCGTACTCCATGCCCGCCCGGGAGGCCCAGGTGGTGCCGTCGACGGGCAGCCAGGCGGGCTCCCAGTAGACGGCGCCGAGGCCGTGCCCGTTGGGAACGGCGGCGACGGCGGCGTAGAGGTCCCGCAGGAAGCGCGCCTGGCCGTCGGCGTCGGCAGGGTAGCCGGCCTTCGCGACCAGTTCGGGCGTGACGAGCGAGCGGTGCCCCTCGGGCGAGGCCTCGGTGTGGGCGCAGGCGGTCTCGACGACCAGGACGTCCTTGCCGTAGCGGGTCGCGATGTCGTTCATGTTGCGCGACAGGTCGTCCAGGGTGCCATGCCAGAACGGGTAGTACGACAGGCCGATGACGTCGCAGTCGACGCCGCGGGCGAGGGCGCGGTCGAACCAGCCGCGGTACAGCTCGTTCGCGCCGCCGAAGTCGAGGTGGATCACCGATCGGACGCCTTCGGGCACCGCGGCGAGCCCGGCCTTGAGGAGCCCGGCGAGCCGGTCCCAGGCGGGCTCGTCGTCGGGGCCGAAGGCGCGGGCCCCGTCGTCGAAGCGCGGGGTCCGGCCCTCTGGCCACAGCATCCCGTTGGTGATCTCGTTGCCCACCTGGACCATCTCGGGCGCGAGGCCCTCGGCGTCGAGGCGGGCGAGGACCTCGGCGGTGTACTCGTGCACCTTCGCTTCGAGGGCCTCTCCGGTGAGGCGCCTCCAGCTCTTGGGGGTCGACTGCTTCTTGGGGTCGGCCCAGAAGTCGGAGTAGTGGAGGTCGAGCAGGAGCCCCAGGCCGCTGTCCCCGGCGCGGCGGGCGAGCCGGACCGTGGCCTCGAGGTCGTTGGTGCCGCCCATGTAGGGCGCCCCGGTCTCGTCGTAGGGGTCGACCCAGGTTCGCAGGCGGACGGTGTTGACGCCGGACTCGGCGAGGAGGCCGAACAGCTCGCGTTCGCGCCCGTCGGCACGGAAGGCGCCGCCGAGGGACTCGACCTCCTCGGTCATCGACACGTCGGCGCCGCGGACGGGAACCATCATGCTCAGCCTTTCTCCGCCCCGGCGGCGGCCCCGGTGACGAGGTAGCGCTGGAGGACGATGTAGAGGATCGTGATCGGCACCGCCGGCACGACCGCGCCGGCCGCCTCGATCGCGGCGGCCTCGTCGAGACTGGCGGGGAGGCTGTCGGTGCAGCCCTTCGTCAGCCAGATGTTGTACGGCAGGGCCGCGGCGATGCTCACCAGCGCCAGGCCGGTGAGCGAGTCGAGCAGCCCGAAGTTGAGGAAGAGCATGTAGACGGCGATGGAGGTCGGGAAGGACGGGAACATCTGGAGGATCAGGATACTCAGCAGCCCGGCCTTGCGGCCGCGGAGGCGGACGCGCGAGCACACGCATCCGCACAAGGCCGCCGGGAGGACGCTGCCGACCATGTGCAGGGTCGCCACGTACAGGGAGTTGAGGCACCAGCGGCCGTAGTCGGTCTCGGTGAACCGGCGGACGTAGTTGTCGAAGCCGGTGTCGGTGGGGGTGGGCGTGGCCGAGGCCAGGCTCCCGCCGGGCCCCAGGGAGGACCGGCAGGGTGGTGTAGCGCAGTTGGCGGATCGGGCCGGCGCCGTCGAGGCGGGCGGCGGCTCAGCCGGTGGCGAGCTTGGCCGCGAAGCCGATCATCACCGCGCCGACCAGGCCGTTCCCGGCGGCCGCGAGGCGGCGGCGCTCGCGGAACAGGCGCGCGAAGCGGTCGCCGGTGACGATGAGCGTCGAGAGGTAGGTCGCCGAGCAGAACTGGCAGATGAGGTACAGGACCAGGTAGCTCAGCACCGGCCACTCGTAGGCGGGGTCCACGAACTGGACGAAGAACGCCACGAAGAACAGGATCGCCTTGGGGTTGAGCAGGCTCGCGATGAGCGCGCGCACGTAGGGGCGCTCGGCCCGCGCCGGGGCCGCGGCGGCGATCGCCGCCGCGGCGTCCGCGAGCGCCTCGCCGCGCCGGGCGGCCCTCCAGGCCTTCCAGCCGGAGACGAGCAGGCCGGAGGCGAGATAGACGAGGTAGACCACCCCGGCCCAGCGGACGGCGTTGTACAGGAACGGGGAGGCCGCGAACACCGAGGCGAGGCCCGCGGCCGAGGCGACCATGAGGACCGAGTCGCCGCAGAGGACGCCCGCGGCCGCCGCGAACCCGGCCCTGCGCCCCCGCCTGGAGGCCACCGACAGCACGTACAGCGAGTTGGGGCCGGGCAGCAGGATGATCAGGACGGTGGCGACCACGTAGGTCCACAGGTCGACGGTGCCGAACATGGGCGGATCCGATTCGCTTGGCGGGCTGGCGGGGCGGCGGCGCGAGGCGGTGCCGCTGAGCCAGCCTACGGCCGCCCGGCCCGGCCCGCCAAGCGCGCCGGGCGCCGATCGGAACTCACGGCCAGCGCGGCACCTCCTGGCAGGGGTGCAGGTCCCCATCGTTGTCGGCGTGCGAGTTGACCTGTGCCACTTCGGTGCCGAAGACCATGTAGTCGTGGACCTCCCCGAGGACCGCCGCGTCGTCGGACAGGCCCTGCTCCTTCGCGGCGGCGTCGAACAGCTCGACGAACCGCTGCCGCTGCTCGTCGGTGACGGCGAGGCCGCGGTGCGCGGCGAGGATGGCGGCGAAGCCGCCCAGTTCGTCGGTGTAGCGGGTGGCGCCGCCGAACACTTCGGCCAGGAAGGCGGTCAGGTGGTCGACGTGGTGGGGCGCGCCCTCGCCGAACAGGGGTTGGAGGAGCGGGTCGCGCAGTACCGAGGCGTAGAAGGCCTCGACGGTGCGGCGGATGCCCGCCTCGCCGCCGAGCCGCTCGTACAGGGCGCTGGCTGCCGTGTCGGTCATCGGGTTCCCTTTCTCGGGTGCGAGCGGTCGGGGTCCAACCGCTTCGCCGATTCGACTGTAGCCGCTCAGATCGCCTGGTACGCGTCGTAGAGGCTCAGCAGCCGCGTGTGGAGATCGTCGAGTTCGGCGTCGGTGACGTTGCGGCTGTCATCGAAGGCGAAGATCTCGGGCAGGTGCCACAGGACGGTGTCGTGGTCGACCTTCCCGGCGACGAAGGGCCTGGCGGCGCGGATGAGCGGCGGCACGGGCGCGTCGGCGGGCCTGCGGCGGATGGAGTCGTAGACGCACAGCGTCCGCGTCCCGTCCTCGCCGGTCTCGACCGCGCACGGGTAGATGGCGTCCTCGTCGGCGGGCGGGGACATCAGGAGGTAGACGGTGCCGGTGTCCGCGTCGCGCATGGGCCGGTTGCGGGGCAGGCGCCTGAGCAGCGTCCACAGTCGGGCGACGGCGTCGCGGCGGTTCCTGGCGTATCCGCCGAAACGCCACACGGTGAACGCCCGGCGGGCCTTGGTCAACATCGTCATCACAGTACGGGCCGGGGCGCCGGAGCGCGTAGTCCGATGTCGCCGAGCCTCCCCCGGTCGGGGGAGGCGGTTCCCGCCGTCGCGGGAGGCGGCGGGCGGCCTCGGCGCGGAAGGTGGTGCCATCGCCGCCGCGCGGGCGGCGCGAGACGAGGAGTGGACCATGCAGACACAGCGGACGCTTCCGACGTTCCGGCCGGAGCTGGTGCCGCGCTGGGCGAAGCTCGCCGCGTGGGGAGTGCTGGCCTCGGTCATGCCGTCGGTCGTGTGGCGGATGCAGATGGCGGTCAGCGCGCTGGCGACCGGTGACAATCCATGCGTCAACACGGCGGTCACACCGGTGTTCGAGTGGGTCTACATCATCGCGATCCTGCCGACCGTGCAACTCGGCTGCGCGCTGCTGGCGTTCGGCCTGATCCGGCCGTGGGGCGAGGTGTTCCCGCGGTGGATCCCGGTGGTCGGCGGCCGAGCGGTGCCAGTGGTCTTCGCAGCGGCCCTGGCGGTGGCTGGCGCGCTGGCGGTGGCCGCCTTCTTCGTCTACGGCGCGGGCGATCGGCCGCCGAAGAATCCGCTGCCTCCCGGCTGCGGGCAACCAGGGCGGGACGTGCTCGTCTACTACTCGACGATGGTGGTGTGGCCGCCGCTGCTGCTGGCGCTCACCTGGCATTACGTGCGGCGGCGCCGTATCGGGCAGGCGGCGCTCAGCTCTCGTCGAGGCGGGGGAAGACCAGTTCGCGGATGATGAGGCGGACCGCGGCGTAGAAGGGGATCGCCAGGATGACGCCGATGACGCCGAAGAGCGCCGCGCCGATCAGGACGCTGACGATCGAGGCGAGGTCGGAGACCTTGACGGCGCTGCGCATGACCGTCGGGTAGATGAGCCAGTTCTCCAGCTGCTGGTAGAGCAGGAAGAAGATCACCGAGATCAGTGCGGTCGTCGGCGAGACGGTCAGGGCCACCAGCGTCACGATGATCGCGCCGATGGTGGCGCCGATCTGCGGGATGAGGTCGCTGATGGCGACCACGACGGCCAGGATCGCGGCGTAGGGGATGCCGACGATGGCCATGAAGATCCACGAGGAGGCGCCGGCGACGACCGCGATGGCGAGGGCGCCGATGAGGTAGGCGCCGACCTGCTGGAGGATCTGGTCGAGCAGCTCGGCGGCCCGGTCGCGCTTGGAGGCGGCGACGAGGCGCAGCGCGCCGCCGCGGATGCGGTCGTGGCCGCCGAGGATGAACAGCGCCAGGATCACGCAGGTGGTGAACCAGCCGATCGCGCCGGCGGCCGTGGCGACGCCGCCGAGGAAGCCGCCGAGCGCGTTGGAGATGTTCTCGCCGGTCAGGAACGACTGGGCCTGTTCGAGGATCCTCGTCTCGCCGCCGAAACGCTCCAGCAGCGAACTGGACATGAGGTCTTCCCAGTAGCCCGGGGCGGCCTGGATGAACTCGGTGCCCTCGCGCACGACGATGGGGATGATGAGGCCGATGCCGCCGCAGATCAGCAGGAACAGGCTGAAGATCAGGATCATCACGGCCAGCCAGCGGGGCAGGCCGCGCCGGGTCATCAGCGAGACCGGCCGGTTCATGCCGATCGCGAGGAATCCGGCCACGACCAGGACGATGAGGAGGGTCCGCAGTTCGGTGACCGCCCACACCAGGGCGGCGGCGAGCGCGAAGCCGACGCCGAGCAGGATGCCCGCCTGCACGGGCGGGGTCTGGGAGAGACTCCTGCGGGTGGGCAGCCCTGCCATGTGCGAACCTCCGGCTCGATGGGTTCCGTCGCTGTGAGCAGGTTACCCGGCCCGCTCCCTCCAGCGGACCCCGGCGCTGTCGCCGCGCCCGGTCGGCGGGTCGGCGCGACACGGGGGCGCGGGTGTCGGCGTCCACTCTCACCGCTGGGCGGTGGACCTCGGACGACCGCTCGGCGGTGAGCGCTTCGGCCATCTCACCGCGGGCCGCGACGGCCCCGCCGCTTGACGTTCAGCGGAGCGGGTCGTGGGCGAAGGCGGCCATGCCCTCGGCGAAGCCCGTCTCGGCGCGGAAGCCGAGCGCGTCGGCGGCGAGCTCGGGCGAGGCGACGACATGGCGGACGTCGCCGAGCCGGTACTCCCCGGTCACGACGGGCGTCGAGGCGTCGGGGAAGCCGGCGGCGAGCGCTTCGGCCATCTCGCCGACGGTGCGCGGCTCGCCGCTGGCGACGTTGCACGCGCCCGTCCACGCGGAGTCGAGCGCGAGGACGTTGGCGCGGGCGACGTCGCGGACGTGGACGAAGTCGCGCGTCTGCGCCCCGTCCTCGAACACGCGCGGCGCCTCCCCGGCCTCGAAGGCGCTGCGGAAGACGCTGGCCACGCCCGCGTACGGGGTGTCGCGGGGCATGCCGGGGCCGTAGACGTTGTGGTAGCGCAGGGCGCACACCCTCGCGCCCGATTCGCGGCCGTACAGGAACGACAGGTGCTCGGTGTGGACCTTGGTGGCGGCGTAGACGTTGCGCGGGTCGAGCGGGGCGTCCTCGGGCACGGGCGCCCAGGCGAGCTCGGCGCCGCAGTGCGGGCAGCGCGGCTCGAAGCGGCCCGCGTCGAGGTCGGCCGCGCGCCGCGCCTCGGCTCGGACGAGTCCGTGCGCGCCGCACCGGTAGCGGCCCTCGCCGTAGACGACCATGGAGGAGGCCACGACGAGGCGCCCGGTGAAGGAGCGGCGCCACAGGGCCCGCAGGAGGTGCGCCGTGCCGCCGTCGTTGTCGGCCACGTAGTCGGCGACGTCGTCGAAGTCGACGCCGAGGCCGACGCGCGCCGCCTGGTGGCACACGGCGTCGACGCCGTCGACGGCGCGGCGCACGGCCGCCTCGTCGGTGAGGCCGCCGACGATGAGCTCGACCGAGTCCGGCAGGTGCTCGGGCGGGTCCTTGTGGGCGGCGAGGGAGTCGAGGACGACGACCTCGTCGCCGCGGGCGGCGAGCTGCTCGCAGACGGCACCGCCGATGAATCCGGCGCCTCCGGTCACCAGTACGCGCATGGGTTTCAGCCTTCCTTTCCGGATCACCACTGCACGCGCAGTGCGGCGGCGAGGGCGAGTGCGACGGCCAGTTGGAGGACCAGCCAGGGGCGCGGGCGCGGCAGGGCGCATCCGGCCAGGAGCGCCAGCGGCATGAACGGCTGCCAGATCCGCTCGGTCTCGGACGAGGACATGCCCGAGACGTCGGCGACGGCCACGGCGGCGAGGATCGAGCCGACGACGATCCACATGCGCCGGTCTCTCAATCTGGCGAGGGCGACCGCGGTCGCCGGGCCGAGCGCGAGCGCGAACACCGCCGGATTGGCGATGAGGAAGTACCAGTAGCCGCGCGCCGAGGCCACACCCGCGTAGTAGCGGACGCGAGTGGTCGTCAAGCCGTCGAGCCACCAGTAGCCCCACAGCAGCGGCGCGAGCACGACCAGCGCCGCCAGCGCGCCGCCCGCGAGGAGGACCCTCCAGCGGCGGCGCCAGACGGCGATGACGACGACGGGGATGGCGAACAGGGCGCTGGAGAACGACAGCATGAGCGCGGCCCCGGCGAGCAGCCCGCCCGCGGCGGTCAGCCAGGCGGCCCTCGCGCCGGTGCGGTTCGTGGCGAGGACGAGGCAGGCGACGGCGCTGAGGGCGACGCCGCCGAAGATGATGTCGGCGTTGGTGTGCCAGAACGCGGCGGGGGCGACGACCAGGAACGGCGCGGCGCGGCGGGCGAGCCGCTCACCGGCGACGTCGCGGCCGATCGCCAGGGCGGCCAGGACCGAGGCCGCGACGGCGAGCATGATGACGGCATTCTCGAACAGCAGCCCCGACAGCCCGATCTGCGATGCGGCCCAGAAGAACACGACCAGGCCGGGCGGGTGCGACTGGAGGTGGACGGGGAACTCGCCCGCCAGCTGGACGTCGGTGTAGCTCTCCAGGAAGGGGGCGAGGCCGCCGGCGTCGTCGATGTAGCGGGCGTTCTGCGCGTAGTGGTGGTGGAGGTCCTCCCACGTGCCGGGGTGGGAGTGGGCGTAGGCCAGCGCGAGGCTGAGCGCCACGGCGGCGGCGGCGGTGGCGAGGGCCGTCCAGCGCCACCGCCACCGCGCGGCGATCGCGGGCAGGAAGGCGATGACGAGCGCGCCGGTCAGGGCGGGGACGAGCAGCTGAGGGCCGAGGTGCCACTCCCAGCGGCCGAACAGGGGCATCGCGCCGAGCGCGAGGTGCTCCTCGGTGTTCGCCTCCTTGTACTGGCCGAGCACCCACACGACGGCGAGGAACAGCGCCCAGGCGATGAGGACGGCGGCGCTCAGGGCCGCCCGGCGCCGATCGGTCACCGGCCGCCTCCGGCGGGGAGCCTGACGGTGAAGCGGCAGCCGCGCTCGGCGTTGGCGACCGAGACGGCGCCGCCGTGGGCCTCGATGAGGCCGCGGGCGATGGCCAGGCCGAGGCCGCCGCCGCGCTCGTCCCGCTGGCGGGCCTCGTCGCCGCGGAAGGCGATGTCGAACACGCGCGGCAGGTCCGCCTCGGGGATGCCGCCGCACTCGTCGGCGATGTGGAGCAGGGCCGCGCCGTCGCCGCCCCCGGTTTCGGCTTCGATGCGGACGGCGCCGCCCGGCGGGGTGTGCCGGATGGCGTTGTCGAGCAGGTTGTCCAGGGCGCGGCAGCATTCGCGGGCCGAGACCTCGACGGGCGGGAGCGCCGGGAGGCGCTCGACGACGGCGACGCCCTTGACGTCGGCGGCGGAGGCGACGTCGGCGATCGCGTCGGCGACGGCGTCCGAGAGGTCGACCTTCTCGGCGCCGAGCCGGAGCGAGCCGCTGTTGATGCGGGACAGTTCGAACAGGTCGTCGACGAGCGCGGTGAGCCGTTCGGCGTCGGTGCGGATCTGGAAGTGGTAGCGCTTGACGGTGGCGTCGTCGTCGACGATGTCGTCGTCGAGGGCCTCGGCCATCGCCCTGATGGTGGCGAGCGGCGCGCGCAGGTCGTGGGAGACCCAGGCGATGAGCTCGCGCCTGGACGATTCGAGGGCGCGTTCGCGCTGCTGGGAGGTCTCCAGGCGGCGGGAGACCTCGGCGAGCTCGCGCGCGAGCGCGGCCAGTTCGCCGGGGCCGGTGACCGCGGGCGCCCGCTCGGCGCTGACATGGCCGTCGCTGCCGACCATGGTGCGGGCGTAGGCGCCGACCTGCTCGGCGCCCGCGCCGATGTCGTCGCCGAGCTGCCAGGCGGCGCCGAAGGCGACACCGGAGGCGACGATGAACACGACGAAGAGGACGACGAGGTCGTGCAGGGAGATGAACATGGCCAGCGCGGCGGTGACGACGCCGGTGGCGGCGACCAGGACCGCCGAGAGGGCGACGGTCATGGTCTGGACGCGGGCGGGGCGGCTGCGCAGGCGCCGCAGCACGAGCCCGCCGACGACGCCGGCCACCGAGGAGGCGACCGCGGCGATGGCGATGAGGACCGCGATGTCCCGCGGCGGGAAGTCGAAGGCGACGGCGAGGGCGGTGGCGGCCGCGAGGGCGACCGCGAGGATCAGGAGCGACCCGGCACGGCGGCGCATCAGCCCTCCCACCGGTAGCCGACGCCGCGGACGGTCTTGAGGCAGGCCGGCGCGGAGGCGTCGTCCTCGATCTTCTCGCGCAGGCGCCGGACGTGGACGGTGACGGTGGAGGTGTCGCCGATGCTCCAGCCCCACACGGTCTCGAGGAGCTCTTCGCGGCGGAAGGCCCGGCCGGGATTGGTCAGGAAGCACACGAGCAGGTCGTACTCCTTGGTGGTGAGCGTGACGGGCTCGCCTTTGCGGCGGACCTCGTGGGCGACCGTGTCGACCTCGAGGCCGCCGCCGGTGAGGACCTCGGCGACGGCGGCGCCGCGGGCGCGGCGCAGGACGGCGCGGACGCGGGCGGCGAGCTCGCGCGGGGAGAACGGCTTGGTGACGTAGTCGTCGGCGCCGAGGTCGAGCCCGGCGATGCGGTCGTTCTCCTCGCCGAGCGCGGTCAGCATGACCACGGGGATCGAGGTGGCCCGGCGCAGCCTGCGGCAGACCTCGAAGCCGTCCATGCCGGGCATCATGAGGTCGAGGACGACCAGGTCGGGGAGGGTGTCGAGGGCGCGGCGCAGGCCCGCCTCGCCGTCGGGCGCGTAGTCGACCTCGAAGCCCTCGCGCCGCAGGTAGCGGGCGACGACTTCGGCCAGCGCGGAGTCGTCGTCGACGACCAGCACGCGCGGCTCGGCTTCGGAGTCCATGGGAATACCTTGACCGATCTGAGAGCGCCCCGTCATCTTTTGGGCCGAGACTTTCGCAGACCGTAAGGTTCTCCCAGCCCCGGACAGACTCCTCGAAACGTACCATCGCACTCATGCAGCGGACGCATCTCCTCGTCATGGCGAAGGCCCCCGTACCGGGCCGGGTGAAGACCAGACTCGCCCCACCGTTGACCACTGTAGAGTCAGCGGCGGTCGCGGAGGCGGCGCTCGCCGACACCCTCGAGGCGGTCGCCTCGTGCGGGGCCGAGCGCCTCGTCGTCGCGCTCGACGGCGAGCCCGGCCCCTGGCTGCCCGAGGGCTTCGAGGTGGTCCCCCAGATCGAGGGGACGTTCAACGAGCGGCTGGCCGCCGCCTGGGCGGCCGCGGGCGGCCCGGGCCTCCAGATCGGCATGGACACGCCGCAGGTGACGCCCGAGCTGCTCGACTCGTGCCTCGCCGCCGTGGCCGACGGCTCGCACGGGGCGGCGCTGGGGCTGGCCGAGGACGGCGGCTGGTGGGCGATCGGCTTCGCCGAACCGCACCCCGAGGCCTTCTCGGACGTGCCGATGAGCCAGAGCGACACGGGGCTGCTCCAGCACAAGCACCTGCAGGCACTCGGGCTGTCCGTGGCGGAGCTGCCGGTGCTGCGGGACCTCGACGACGCCGACGACGCCCGGGCGATCGCCGCCCTCGCGCCGGGGACGCGGACCGCGCGGCGGGTGCGATCACTGCTCGGGGACGGCACGGCGACCGTGGACGTGGTGCTGCCGGTGCTGAACGAGCGCGAGGCGCTGCCGTGGGTGCTGGAGCGGATGCCCGAGGGGTACCGGCCGATCGTGGTCGACAACGGATCCGAGGACGGCTCGGGAGCGCTCGCCGCCGAGCTCGGCGCGGCGGTGGTGGCCGAGTCGCGGCGCGGCTTCGGCGCAGCCTGCTACGCCGGGCTCGCCGCGGCGAGCGCCCCGCTGGTGGCGTTCATGGACTGCGACGCCTCCCTCGACCCGGGCGAGCTGCCGAAGGTGTGCGCGCCGGTCCTGGACGGCGAGGCCGATCTCGTGCTCGGCGCGAGGCCGCCGGAGGCGCTGGCGCCGCACAGCCGGGTCGCGAACCGGTACCTGGCCGGGCGGGTCCGCCGCTACTGCGGGGCGAGCGCCACCGACATCGGCCCGATGCGGGCCGCCGGGCGCGAGGCGCTGCTGGGCCTGGGGATCACCGACCGGCGCTCGGGCTGGCCGCTGGAGATGGTGCTGCGGGCCGGGCTCGCCGGGTGGCGGATCGCCGAGGTCCCGGTCCCCTACCGGCCGAGGCTCGGCAAGAGCAAGGTCACCGGGACGGTCGGCGGGACCCTCCGCGCCGTCAAGGACATGCGGGCGCAGCTGGCGCGGGCGCGCCGGGCCGCGCGCGGACGATGAGGAGCAGGACGTGAACGAGCAGATCCGGGCCGATGTCGGCGTCTTCGGCGGCACCGGCTTCTACACCCTGGCGAAGACCGCCGCGACCGTCGAGGTCGACACCCCGTGGGGCGCGCCGTCGGCGCCGGTCACCGTCGCCGAATTCGATTCGGTGCGGGTGGCGTTCCTGCCACGGCACGGCACCGACCACCGCTTCCCGCCCCACAAGGTCAACTACAGAGCCAACGTGGACGTCATGCGCCGCTTGGGAGTGCGGGCGCTGATCTCGCCGTTCGCGGCCGGCTCGCTGCGCCCGGAGATCCGCCCCGGCGAGTTCGTCGTGTGCGACCAGGTCGTCGACCGCACCTGGGGGCGGCCGTCCACGTTCTACGACGAGTTCGAATCGGGCCCGGTCCACACGCCGTTCGCCGAGCCCTATGACGAGCGGCTGCGCCGGGTCGTGCTCGACGCCGCCGCCGAGGTCGGCGCCGCCGCCCACGACGGCGGCACCGTCGTGGTGATCAACGGGCCGCGCTTCTCCAGCCGGGCCGAATCGCGCTGGCACCGCGAGGCCGGATGGCACGTCGTCAACATGACCCAGGCCCCCGAGGCGGCCCTCGCCGCGGAGGCCGCCATCCCGTTCGCGGGGATCGCTCTGGTCACCGACTACGACGCCGGGCTCGCCGAGGACCCGGAGGTGGAGCCGGTGACCCAGGAGGCGGTGTTCGCCATGTTCGAGGCGAACCTGGACAAGGTCCGCCGCCTCCTGGAGGCCGCCGTCCCGAAGGTCTAGGCGCGGGCGGCGACCGGTTCGGGGGCCTGCGGTTCGGCTTCGCCGTCGGCGAGCCGACAGCCTCCGAGAGCCGGGACGAGACCGGCACGCGACCGGTCGAGGCGATCTCGTGGCGACCGCGACCGCCCCGGTGACCGCGGCCGGGTCCTAGCGACGGCGCGGGCATAATCGAGCTCCGCCCCCGCACGGAAGGACCACTCATGTCTGACGACGCCGCACCGGTCACGGTCACCGACCGCGTTCAGGCGCCCGGCTGGTTCGGGCTGGCGCTCGGGATCGCGACGCTCATCGTCACCCCGCTCGCCATGATCGGGGCCGGGTCCGGCACGGTCCACCACTGGAACCGGATCACCATGGACTACGACATCGAGTCGTGGGCCTGGACCGAGCCCCTGTACATGGGGACGGCGGCGCTCGGCTTCTCGCTGGTGCTGGTGATCTTCTTCCTCCGCCGGCCCAAGGTCCTGCACGCCGACGCCGAGGGGGCCCGCCTCCACGGCAAGGGCAACGCGCGGGCGAAGTGGGAGGAGCTCGACCGGGTCGTGGTGTGGCGCAGGAGGGTCAGGCGGCTCGGCTTCATCCCCGGCTGGCGGCCGCAGGTGGGGCTGGTGCGGGACACCGAGCGGACCAGGGCGTTCCAGCGGGCCGCCGACGCGAAGCGGTGGGGGCCCGCCGACCTGCGCGACAACGGCGTCCCCGAATGGCTGCCCGGCGGGATCCAGAAGCACAGCGCCAGGCTGTCGCATCGGCGCGCCCCGGAGGTGGCGGCGGCCGTGGCGCGGTTCGCGCCGCACCTCCGGGTCGTCGACGAGCGGTTCCCCGACCGATCCGAGCCGGTCACTCCCCCCGGTCGGAGCTGAACGCCGAGTCGAAGGACGCCTCGGGCCGGTCGAAGGCGAGATCGCGGACGAAGCCCACCGCTTCGGCGGCGCCCCGCAGGCGGTCCATCCCGGCGTCCTCCCACTCGACGGAGATCGGGCCGGCGTAGCCGATCGCGTTCAGCACCCGGAAGCAGTCCTCCCACGGCACGTCGCCGTGCCCGGTGGAGACGAAGTCCCAGCCGCGCCTGGGATCGCCCCACGGCAGGTGCGAGGACAGGCGTCCGTTGCGGCCGTCGAAGCGCAGGCGCGTGTCCTTGCAGTCGACGTGGTAGATCCGGTCGCGGAAGTCCCACAGGAACGCCGCCGGGTCGATGCCCTGCCACACCATGTGGCTGGGGTCCCAGTTCAGGCCGAAGGCGGTGCGGTGCCCGACCGCCTCGAGCGCCCGGTGGGTCGACCAGTAGTCGTAGGCGATCTCGGAGGGGTGGACCTCGTGCGCGAAGCGCACGCCGACCTCGTCGAAGACGTCCAGGATCGGGTTCCAGCGTTCGGCGAAGTCGTCGTAGCCCGCCTCGATGGTCTCGTCGTCGACCGGCGGGAACATCGCGACGTACTTCCAGATCGCCGAGCCGGTGAAGCCGATGACGGTGTCGACGCCGAGCTTCGCGGCGGCCCTGGCGGTCGTCTTGAGCTCCTCGGCCGCGCGGCGGCGGACGCCTTCGGGGTCGCCGTCGCCCCACACGTGGGCGGGCAGGATCGCCTTGTGGCGCTGGTCGATCGGGTCGTCGCAGACGGCCTGGCCGACGAGGTGGTTGGAGATCGCCCACAGGCCGAGGCCGTGCGATTCGAGGATCGCCTTGCGGTCGGCGACGTAGTCGTCGTCGACCGCGGCGCGGCGGACGTCGAGGTGGTCGCCCCAGCAGGCGATCTCGAGTCCGTCGTAGCCCCAGCCGGAGGCCAGGCGGCACAGCTCCTCGAACGGCAGGTCCGCCCACTGGCCGGTGAACAGCGTGATGGGTCTAGGCATCGATGAGGCTCCTCAGGTAGGTCAGTCCGTCTACGGCGATGGCGTCCTGCGTGGGCGCCAGGGGCCGGGGAGGCATGGCCCTGGGGGCGGCGGCGGCGATGAGGTCAGTCAACTTCCAGGCTCCTCAGGTGTCTCAGTCCGTCTACGGCGATGGCGTCCTGCGTGGGCGCCAGGGGCCTCCAGATGGAGGCGGCGGTGGCGATCGTGGCGTTGTGCGCGGTGAACGATTCGATGACCACCGGCCCGTTGTACCCCGCCCCGTCCAGTGCGCGCAAGATGGCGCGCCAGTCGAGGTGGTCGCGTCCGGGCGCGCCCCGGTCGTTCGCGCTCACCTGGACGTGGCCGATGCGCCCCTCGGCGCGGGCGATCGCGGCCGGGAGGTCGGTCTCCTCGATGTTCATGTGGTAGACGTCCAGGGCCAGCGCGCACCCGGCCAGGCCGTCCAGCGCTTCGAGAGCCTGGTCGACGGTGTTGACCAGGCTGGTCTCGTAGCGGTTGAGCGGTTCGACGGCGACGGTGACGCCGCGTTCGGCGGCGTAGTCGGCCACCGGCGCGAGGGCCTCGCGCAGTTCGCGGTAGGCCGCGGGCCGGTCCTCGACGCGCCAGGTGCGGCCGACCGAGGCGTAGGCCGGGCCGGCGATGACCGGCGAGCCGACGGCCGCGGCCGCGTCGACGACGCCGCGCAGGTAGTCCTGGGTGTCGGCGACGACGTGGCCGGGCGCGGCGACGAGTTCGCGGCCGGGCCCCATGACCAGGACGACGGTGGTGTCCAGGCCGAGCCCGCCGAGCAGCTCGGCGGCTCGGCCCGGATCCCAATCGCCGAGTCGCTCCACGGGCAGCTCGATCGTGTCGAAGCCCCACTCGCGGATCCTCGGAGCGAGCCGGGCCAGGGCCTCGTCGTCGAGCGGCGAGGCCCAGACCCAGGTGTTGACGCCTACGGCTCGGTTCAACGGTCCCGCCAGGCGTCGGGGAAGCCCGGCAGGTCCTCGCCGCCGAACTTGGCGTAGTGCAGCGAGGGCATGTCCTCGTTGCGTTCCAGGTAGTCGTCGAGTTCGGCCTCGGTGATCGGCTCCTGCGGCAGGACCCACTCCTTCGGGACCTGCTCGCCGTTCAGGATCATCGTGGCGGCCAGGACGGGCGTGCGCCACTGGAAGTTGGAGTAGACCGGGGCGAGCGCGGTCATGCCGGTCTCCTTCCACTTGCGCATGAACGACAGCTCGTCCTCGCCGGTCATGACCGGGTAGGGCTGGCCGGCGTCCTCGAAGGCCTCGATGGCGGCCACGGCGCCGTCGCCGGCGTCCATCCAGATGCCGTCGACCTCGCCGCGCTGGAGGTACTGGGTGACGATGTTCTTGATCTCGGCGGCGTCGCCGCCGGTGAACTCGTTGCCGAGGATCTCCAGTTCGGAGTCGGCGAAGATCTCCTGGGCGGCGGCCCAGCGGTGCTCGAGGACGTCGACGCCGGGCAGGATGCGCAGCGCGAGCACGGTCGAGCCCGGTTCGAGGTTGTCGACGAGGAACTCGGCGGCGTCGGCGCCGAAGGCGTAGCCGCCGATCGGGTGGATGAAGGTGACGGCGCAGTCGGTGTTGACGCCGCGGTCGAAGACGACCACGGGGATCCCGGACTCGCAGGCGGCCTCGACGGCCGGAGTCAGGGTCGCGGTCGTCGACGGCGAGATGAGCAGCGCGTCGCACTCGCCGGAGTCGATGAACGCCTGGATGTCGGAGATCTGCTTCTCGTCGTCGTCGGCGGCGTCGGAGTGGAGGAACTCGCCGATCTCGCCGGCCTCCTGGAGGACCTCGACCTGCTGCTGCATGGTGATCCAGCCGGTGACGCGCCACGGGTTGGACACCGAGGCGTTCGAGAAGCACACGGTGTGGTCGCCGCCGTCGACGGCGTACTCGGAGGTGTCGACCCATTCGGGCTCGATGGCCTGGAGCCACGGCGTGGTCGGGTCGCCTTCGGGTTCGATGTCGCGCTGGGCGAGCTGCTCCTCGTAGTCGGCTTGGACGAACCACTCCTCTTCGGTGGAGGCGGTGGCCTCCTCGGTGGTCTCGGCTTCTGGGATCTCATCGGTGGTGCAGCCGACGGCCAGCAGCAGCCCTACGGCTGCGGCCGACGCGAGGGCCAGGCGGGTTGTCTGCATGATGCGGAACCTTCTTCTCATGAGGGATTGGCGTTCGTGGTTGCGGTCGCTGCGACCGGCCGGCGCGTCCGCCGCTTGGCGGCGTAGGCGACGGCGGCGATGATGATCAGGCCCTGCGCGGCGGGCCGGATCGTGGACGGGAGGGCCATCTGGTTGAACAGGGCGAACAGGGCCTCGATGGTGAGCGCGCCGGCCATGGCGGCGACGACCGCGCCGCGGCCGCCGCCGAGGACCACGCCGCCGAGGACGACCGCGGTGATGACGGTGAACTCCATGCCCTGGCCGACCTGGGCGCTGACGCCCGCGTAGCCGCCGATGAGGACGCCCGCGACGGTCGCCGAGAGTCCGGAGAGGACGAAGGCGACGGTGCGGACGGTGTCCACGCGTCCTCCGGAGAGTTCCGCGGCGAGCTCGTTGTCGCCGCTCGCGACGAGCACGCGGCCGAAGCGGGTGCGCATGAGCCAGATCGCGGCGGCGCCGACGCCGATCATGATGAGCACCGCCCAGGGGATCTGGCCGATCAGCGGCACGTCGTCGATGCCGCGCCGGCCGGGGCCTCGGAAGGCCTCGGACAGGCTCCCGGTGGGAGCGCCGCCGGTCCACAGGCGGATCGCGCCGGTGAGCACGAGCATCATGCCGAGGGTGGTGATGAACGACTGGACTTTCAGCGCGGTGGTGACGAGGCCGTTGACGAGCCCGACTGCGAGCCCGAACAGGAGCATGACGCCCATGACCGGGAGGGTCCGGGACTCCTCGCCGTCGATCAGGCGGGCGGCGATGACGACCTGGGCGCCGACCAGGGCGCCCACCGAGAGGTCGAAGTTGCCCGAGACGATGACGAAGTACTGCCCGGCGGCGAGGATCACCAGCGGCGCGGCCTGCTTGAGGAACGCCATCAGCGACGGTCCCTCGAAGAAGCCGGGGTTGGTGAAGGCGACGGCGATGAAGATGGCCGCCAGCAGGGCGAAGACGGTGCCGGTGCCGCCGCCTGCGAGGGCGGCCGCGGCGGTGCGGATGCGTCCCATCACGGCCTCCCTGTGTCCGCGGCGGTGCCCGCGGCGGCGAATCTGGGTCTGCGGGCGGTACGGCTGAGCTGGCGGCGGGCGTAGATGGCGACGGCGGTGATGATGATCGCGCCGCGCAGCACGTCCTTGGCGAAGGGGTTGATCTGCATGACGTTGAAGACGGTGTCGAGGACGGCCAGGATCAGAACGCCGGCGACGGTCCCGGCGATGCCGCCGCGCCCGCCGAGGAGGAGGGTGCCGCCGAGGACGACCGCGGCGATGGCGTCGAGTTCGTACAGGTTGCTGTAGGCCTCGGTCGCCGAGCCGGTGCCGAAGCGGGCGGCCAGGAGCAGCCCGGCGACGCCGGCGAACATGCCGCAGAGGATGTGGGCGGTCATGAGCGTGGACTTGGTACGGACGCCGGACATGCGGGCGACGTCGATGTTGCCGCCGACGGCGTACATGTGGTGGCCGGTACGCGTCGAGCGCAGGAACCAGATCCCGGCGGCGGCCAGGGCGAGCATCACGAGTGTGGAGACGGGGACGAACGCGATGCGGCTGTAGCCGAACTGCTGGAAGGCGGTGGGCACGAGCCCGGCCGGCCCCTTGTACTCGGTGTCGAGGTAGCCCTTGATGATCAGGCCGACCCCGAGGGTGGCGATGAAGGGGTTGACGCCCAGGAAGGAGACGATCGCGCCGTTGGCGGCGCCGACCAGGCCCGCCACGAGCAGGGCGGCCAGGGCGCCGAGGACGATGCGGTTCGGGTCGCCGTCCATGGTGGTGGCCGCGACCATGCTGGCGAGGGCGGCGGTGTAGCCGACCGACAGGTCGAGCGAGCGGCACAGGATGACCAGGGTCATGCCGAGGGCGAGGAACCCGGTCAGGCTGGTGCGGGTGAACATGTCGACGAGGTTGGCCGTGGAGAACAGGTTGCCGCCGTCGATGGCGACGGCGATGCCGCCGATGGCGACGACCCCGGCGAGGGCCAGGTAGATGAGGGCGGTGGTGTCGAGTCGGCGGAGGCTCATGCGGGGCTCCGTCCGGTCGCGTAGGCCATCACCTGCTGCTCGGTGGCGCCGCCGGGCAGCTCCCCGGCGATGCGGCCGTCGTGGAGGACCACGATGCGGTCGGCCAGGCCGATGACCTCGATCAGTTCGGAGGTGATGAGCAGGACGGCCAGGCCTTCGGCGGCGAGGGAGCGGATGACGGCGTACAGCTTGTGCTTGGCGCCGACGTCGATGCCGCGGGTCGGCTCGTCGAGGACGATGACGCCGGGTTCGGCGGCGAGCCATTTGGCGACGACGACCTTCTGCTGGTTGCCGCCCGAGAGGTACTGGACCTCCTGGTCCTCGCCTCGGGAGACGAGGTCGAGACTGGAGAGGATGCCGCTGATGCGGGCCAGCCGGGCGCGGGAGTGGACGCGGGCGTTGGCGTCGAGGACCATGCGCGCGTTGGCCCCGACCGACTGGTTCAGGGCCAGGCCCTGGGCTTTGCGGTCCTCGGTGACCAGGGCGATCCCGGCGGCGATGGCCTTGCGGGGCCCGGTGATCCGCCGGGTCTCGCCGTCGACCGCGACGGTGCCGCGGGTGAAGGGTTCGATGCCGAAGACCGCCTCGGCGATCTCGGTGCGGCCCGAGCCCTGGAGCCCGGCGAGGCCGACGATCTCGCCGGCGCGGACCTCGAGGTCGATGCCGTCGATCTGGGCGTTGCCGCCGCCGGTGACGGCGAGGCGGACCTCGCCGGTCTCGGTGCCGGGCAGCGGTTCGGGGAAGACGGCCTCGATCCGGCGGCCGACCATGGCGGTGACCAGTTCGTCGGGGGTGATGTCGGCGGTGTCGACGGTGGTGACGCGCTCGCCGTCCTTGAGGACGGTGATGCGGTCGCACAGGTCGAAGATCTCGCGGAGCCGGTGGGAGACGTACAGGACCGACACGCCCTTGTCGCGGAGGCGCTCGACGAGGCGGTAGAGCAGTTCGACCTCGGCGTCGGCCAGGGCGGCGGTGGGCTCGTCCATGCAGATGAGGTCGGCGCCCTGGGACATGGCCTTGGCGATCTCGACGATCTGCTGGCGGGGGACCGAGAGCGTCTTGGCCTTCGCGGCGGGGGCGAGGTCGTCGACGCCGAGGTCGGACAGGAGCGCGGCGGTGCGCTCGGCCATGGCGCGGCGGTCGATCAGGCCGCGTCTCCTCGGCTCGCGCCCGAGGTGGATGTTCTCGGCGACGCTGAGCTCGGGCAGGAGGTTGAACTCCTGGAAGACGGTGGCGACCCCGGCGTGCTGGGCCTGGAGGGGGTGGGTGAAGGAGACGGCGCGGCCGCCCAGCTCGATGGTGCCGGCGTCGGCGGTGTGGACGCCGGCGAGGATCTTCATCAAGGTGGACTTGCCGGCGCCGTTCTCCCCCACCACGGCGTGGACCTCTCCCGGCTCGATCACGAGGTCCACCGAGCGGAGCACCGGGACGCCGAGGAAGGACTTGTCGATGCCGCGCATGGCGAGCACCGGGGCCTGGCTCATGCGGCCACCTCCACCCAGTCCCGGCGGTCCGCGGAGGCGGCGACGGCCTCGGCGATGCGGGCGGCGCGCAGGCCGTCGGCGAAGACGGGGAGCCCTTCGGGCGTCTCGCCGGCGATGGCGGCGCGGGTGTCGGCGACGAAGTCGTTGAAGCAGTCCTGGTAGCCCTGGGCGTGTCCGGCGGGGACGCGGGCGAGGCGGGCGGCGTCGGGGCTGAGGGTCTCGGGGTCGCGGACGAGGACGGCGCTGCCGTCGCGGCCGCCGAGCCACAGCGTCTCGGGCTGCTCCTGGTCGAAGGCGACGGTGGCGCGCGAGCCGGAGACCTCGAGGAAGAGGCGGTTCTTGCGGCCGGCCGAGACTTGGCTGACCACTGTGGATCCGACCATGCCGCCGTCGGTGACGAACTGGAGGGTGACGATGTCCTCGGTGGCGACCTCGCGTCCGCCGCGGGTGGCGTTGGCCTTGGCCAGTTGGGCCGAGACGGCGGTGATGCGGTCGCCGGTGACGAACTCGAGCAGGTCGCACCAGTGGGAGCCGATGTCGCCGAAGGCCCTCAGGGCCCCGCCCTTGTCGGCGTCGACGCGCCAGTTGTCGTCCTCGGGCCGCAGCAGCCAGTCCTGGAGGTAGGAGCCGTGGGCGAGGGTGAGGCGGCCGACCTCGCCGGCGGCGACACGGGCGCGGGCCTCGCGGACCATGGGGTGGAAGCGGTAGACGAAGGGCACCGAGGCGACCACGCCGGCCTCGCGGGCGGCCTCGGTCATGGCCTGGGCGGTGGCGGCGTCGGTGGCGAGGGGCTTCTCGCACACCACGTGCTTGCCGGCGGCGATCGCGGCGAGGGCGAGGGGGGCGTGGAGGTGGTTGGGGGTGCAGATGTGGACGACGTCGGCGGCGGCGATGAGCTCGTCGGTGTCGTCGAAGACCTCGGCGGCCCGGAGCGAGTCGGCGGCCTCGCGGGCCCGCTCGGGGCTCGACCCGGCGATGCCGGCCACTTCGCCCCCGGCGACGGCGATGGCGTGGGAGTGGACCCGCCCCATGAAGCCGGTGCCGATGATGGCGGCCCGGTACGTCGTCGGCCTGGTTATTGTGACTGGAGCCATACGGTGAGCCTAGGGCCGACTTATGACATCAAGCAAGCAAAAGTTGTGCGATGTTATGGAATAGTTACGTCAAATCGCCGACACACTCCATGTGATTCACTAGTGCTGTGACAGATGATTCCGCCGAACCGCGCCGCCCGGCCGCCACGACCCCGGCCGGAGCGGGCACGCTGCTCCCGATGCTGCGCGACGGCGTGCCCAGGACGCGCTCGGAGCTGTCCACGCTGACCGGCCTGGCCCGCTCGACGGTCGCCGGCCGCATCGACGCGCTCCTGGCCGCCGGTCTCATCGCGCCCACCGGCGAGACCGCCTCCACCGGCGGGCGGCCCCCGGCGACCTTCGCGTTCAACCCGGCCGCCCGCATCACCCTCGGCGCCGACCTGGGCGCCACCCACGCCAGACTCGCCGTCACCGACCTGGCCGGGAAGGTCCTGGCCGGCGCCAACGCCGACCTCGACATCGCGCTCGGCCCCGAGCCGGTCCTGGACTGGGTGGTCGAGCGGGGGCACAAGCTCCTCGACGAGGTCGGGCGGCCCGAGACCGACCTGCTCGGCGTCGGCATCGGCCTGCCGGGGCCCGTCGAGCACTCCACCGGCCGCGCCGTCAACCCGCCGATCATGCCCGGCTGGGACGGCTTCGACGTGCCCGACTACGTGAGGCGCCGCTGGGACGTCCCGGTCCTGGTCGACAACGACGTGAACATCATGGCCCTCGGCGAGCACTTCAGCGCCTGGCCCGACTCGGAGCACCTGCTGTTCATCAAGGCCGCCACCGGCATCGGCTGCGGCATCATCGCCGAGGGCCGGGTCTACCGGGGCGCGCAGGGCGCGGCCGGGGACATGGGGCACATCAAGGTCTCCGGCGCCGACGAGGCGCTGTGCCGCTGCGGCAACACCGGCTGCCTCGAGGCCGTGGCCTCGGGCGCGGCCATCGCCGCGAAGCTCACCGAGCAGGGCGTCGAGGCGAGCGGCTCGCTCGACGTGGTCGGGCTCGCCCGCGCCGGCTCGGTCCCGGCGCTGCGGCTCGTCCGGCAGGCCGGGCGCGACATCGGCGAGGTCCTGGCCGGGGCCGTCAACTTCTTCAACCCGTCCATCATCGTCATCGGCGGCTCCCTCGCCCTGGCCGGCGACCACCTGATCGCCGGGGTGCGCGAGGTCATCTACCAGCGCTCACTGCCGCTGGCGACCAGGCACCTGCGGATCGCCGCGGCGCGCACCGGCGAGACCAGCGGCGCGATCGGGGCGGGCGTGATGGTCATCGAGCACGCCCTGGACCCCGACCGCGTCGACGCGCTCCTGCGGTAGGGCCGCGGCGCTCGGAGCGCCGCGGCCCCGCCGCGCGGGCGCCCTCAGGCGCCGACGTAGTCGGCGAGGTGCTCGCCGGTGAGCGTGGAGCGGGCGGCCACGAGCTCGGCGGGCGTGCCCTCGAAGACGACCTTGCCGCCGTCGTGGCCGGCGCCGGGGCCGAGGTCGATGATCCAGTCGGCGTGCGCCATGACCGCCTGGTGGTGCTCGATGACGATGACCGACTTGCCGGAGTCGACGAGCCGGTCGAGCAGGGCGAGCAGCTGCTCGACGTCGGCGAGGTGGAGGCCGGTGGTCGGCTCGTCCAGGACGTAGACCCCGCCCTTGTCTGCCATGTGGACGGCCAGCTTGAGCCGCTGCCGCTCGCCGCCGGAGAGGGTGGTCAGCGGCTGGCCGAGCTTGAGGTAGCCGAGCCCGACGTCGGCGAGCCGCTCCAGGATCTTGTGCGCGGCGGGGGTGCGGGCCTCGCCGGAGCCGAAGAACTCCTCGGCCTCGGACACCGACATCGCGAGCACCTCGGCGATGTCGCGGCCGCCGAAGCGGTACTCCAGGACCTCGGCCTGGAACCGCTTCCCTTCGCAGTCCTCGCACGGCGTGGCGGCCGTGTCCATGAAGCCGAGCTCGGTGTAGACGACGCCCGCGCCGTTGCAGGTGGGGCAGGCGCCCTCGGAGTTCGCGCTGAACAGCGCGGGCTTCACGCCGTTGGCCTTCGCGAAGGCCTTGCGGATCGGCTCGAGCAGGCCGGTGTAGGTCGCGGGGTTGCTGCGCCGCGAGCCCTTGATCGCGCCCTGGTCGACCGAGACCACGCCCGCTCCGGCCGGGAGCGAGCCGTGGATGAGCGAGCTCTTGCCCGATCCGGCGACGCCGGTGACGACGACGAGCGCCCCGAGCGGGACGTCCACGTCGACGTCCTGGAGGTTGTGGGTGTTCGCGCCCCGGATCTCCAGCTTGCCCTTGGGAGTGCGCACCGTCTCCTTCAGCACGGCCCGGTCGTCGAGGTGGCGGCCGGTGAGGGTGTCACTGCCGCGCAGCTCCTCGACGGTGCCCTCGAAGCAGACGGTGCCGCCCTCCGTGCCCGCGCGGGGGCCGAGGTCGACGACGTGGTCGGCGATGGCGATCGACTCCGGCTTGTGCTCCACGACCAGCACCGTGTTGCCCTTGTCGCGCAGCCGCAGCAGCAGCTTGTTCATCCGCTGGATGTCGTGGGGGTGCAGGCCGATCGTCGGCTCGTCGAAGACGTAGGTGACGTCGGTGAGCGAGGAGCCGAGGTGGCGGATCATCTTGGTGCGCTGGGCCTCGCCGCCCGAGAGCGTGCCCGAGGGCCGGTCGAGCGAGAGGTAGCCCAGGCCGATCTCCACGAAGGAGTCGAGGAGGTGCTGGAGCCCGGCGACCAGCGGCGCCACCGAGGGCTCGTCGAGCCCCCGGAGCCACTCGCTCAGGTCGTCGATCTGCATGGCGCAGACGTCGGCGATGTTCTTGCCCATGATCTTCGAGGACAGGGCGGACTCGCTGAGCCGGGTGCCGCCGCACTCGGGGCAGGCGGTGAAGGTCGCCGCCCGCTCGACGAAGGCGCGGATGTGCGGCTGGAGGGAATCGGGGTCCTTGGAGAGGAAGGACTTCCGGATCCGCGGGATCAGCCCTTCGTAGGTCATGTTCGTGCCGCCGATGTCCACCTTGGTGGGCTCGTGGTGGAGGAAGTCGTCGAGCTCCTGCTTCGTGTAGTCGCGGACCGGCTTGTCCGGGTCGAGGAAGCCCGACTCGGCGTAGAAGCGCACCATCCAGCCGCCGACCTTGTAGCCGGGGACGGTGATCGCGCCCTCGTTGAGCGACTTGGACTCGTCGTAGACCTGGGTGAGGTCGATGTCGGAGACGGTGCCGCGCCCTTCGCAGTTCGGGCACATGCCGCCGTGGTAGACGGCCTTGCGCACGACCTGCTTGTCGCCCTTGTCGGAGGTCATGACGCCGCTGGCGACCCGCCGCGGCACGTTGAAGGAGTAGGCGGTGGGCGGCCCGATCTGCGGGTCCCCGAGCCGGCTGAAGAGCAGGCGCAGCAGCGCGTTGGCGTCGGTCGCGGTGCCGACCGTCGACCGGACGTTGGCGCCCATCCCCTCCTGGTCGACGATGATCGCGGTCGTCAGCCCGTCGAGGAAGTCGACCTCGGGGCGGGCCAGGTTCGGCATGAAGCCCTGGACGAAGGCGCTGTAGGTCTCGTTGATCATCCGCTGGGACTCGGCGGCGATGGTGTCGAACACCAGCGAGCTCTTGCCCGAACCGGACACACCGGTGAACACCGTCAGCCGCCGCTTGGGGATCTCGACGCTGACGTCCTTGAGGTTGTTCTCGCGCGCGCCGTGCACGCGGATCAGGTCGTGGCTGTCGGCGGCGTGCGCCGCTGGGGACCGGGTGTCCGTGCTCATCGTCTCTCCATCTGTCGGGGTCGGCGCCGACGGCCGCTCCTCGGCCGCCGGCGGGGTCGTTCGGTGCGCCGTCCAGCGGTCGCGGGACGGCGGCGGGTTCAGCTTCGCTCCTGGATGCGGACCATGTTGCCGGCCGGGTCGCGGAAGGCGCAGTCGCGCACCCCGTACGGCTGGTCGATCGGCTCCTGGACGACTTCGGCGCCGCTGGCCTGCACCTGGTCGAACACGCCGTCGACGTCCGCGGCGGCAAGGACGACCGAGGCGTAGGTGCCCTTGGCCATCATCTCGGCGATGGTACGGCGCTCCTCGTCGGTGACGCCGGGGTCCGCGGCGGGCGGGTGCAGCACGATGGACGTGCCCGGCTGGCCGGGAGGGCCGACCGTGAGCCAGCGCATCCCGTCGTAGCCGACGTCGTTGCGCAGCTCGAAGCCGAGGGTGTCGCGGTAGAAGGCCAGTGCGGCCTCCGGGTCGTCCTGCGGGAGGAAGGTGTTGTGAATCGTGATGTCCATGGACGCAACCCTAATTGCGGTTCCGGGCCGGGGCTTCTCGATTCCTGACCGGTCTGGTGACGTACTTCGACACCACCGTGGGCATCCCGTCCGTCGCGTCCGCCTCCCTGAGCCTGTACTCGCTGGGCGGCATCCCGACCAGTTCGGTGAAGCGCGTGCTGAAGGTGCCGAGCGAGGAGCAGCCGACGGTGAAGCAGACCTCGGTGACGCTGAGGTCGCCGCGGCGCAGCAGCGACATCGCGCGCTCGATTCGCCGCGTCATCAGATAGGAGTACGGGGACTCGCCGTAGGCCCGCTTGAACTCGCGGCTGAGGTGCCCGGCCGACATGTGGACGCCGCGGGCGAGGGCTTCGACGTCCAGCGGCTGCGCGTACTCCCGGTCGATCCGGTCGCGGACGCGGCGCAGCCGCGCCAGATCGAGCAGGTACTGCTCCTCGGCGGCTCTCCTGGTCATGTGGCGAATGATGCCACATCGCACCGACAACCGGCCGGTCCAGCGGGAACACCGCCGGAACGCGCACCCGGGGGAGCCTCCCGCCGGAACCGCCGGCGGGAGGCTCCCCCGGGCGGGCGTCAGCCTTCCCTGGTGAAGAGGCGGCGGGTCTCACCGCGGCGGCCCCAGGCGATGAAGGCGACGATCACGAGCAGGATCAGGGGCGTGGCGACGGGCCAGTACCCGTCCACGATGAACGCGTTGGTGTAGGCCGCGCCGATCATCAGCAGGCCGAGGCCGATCGCGGCCAGGCCGGAGAGGCGCGGGACGACCAGGCCGATGCCTCCGGCGAGTTCGAGGACGCCGATGAGGATCCTGAACCAGTCGCCGGCGCCGAGAACCTCGAAGCCCTCGACCGCGTCGGACTGGCCGAACAGCTTCGGCGCCGCCGAGGCGATGACGAAGAACGCGCCGAGGACGCCCTGCAGAATCCACAGTGTGATGTTGAGGGCGCGCCCGGGCCGGGCTCCGGCGGTGGTGTTCTCGGGGGCGGGGGTGTCGGTGCTCATATCGGGTCGTTTCCTTCCGGGGGATTGGAATGTCGTACCCGTGATGACGAGGTCCGCCCGCCGAATTCATCGCTCCTTCCAGAATCGACTCGGCGGCGGCGCTAGCGGGAGTCGCCGGGTCCGACGCCGGAGCTCCTGCCCACCGCCAGGTCGGCCAGGCGGCGGAGCGACTCGCGGTTCCTGGGGGCCAGGATGCGGGCCTGGAGCTCGCCCGGCACCAGGCTGATCGGTCCGCGCACCGCCCGCTCGGTCATCTCGATCCTGGTCTCGCGTTCACCGAGCTCCTCCAGTTCGAGGCGGACGCGCGCCGCCCCGACCGGCCACATCCGGGCGTCGAGCACGAGCAGTCGGGGCCGTTCGGCCGCGGCGACCTCGGTGACGTCGGCGATGTTCGCCGGCCACGGCCCGATGCTGTGGTGGATCCTCGTGCCCGGCTCGGGCCAGCCGTCGTCGACGGCGCGGACGTGCGAGGCCCCGACCACCCAGTTCGGGTAGTTCCAGCCGTCGGCGAGGATCGCGAAGACGTCGTCGCGGGGCGCGGGGATGTCCATGGCCGCATCGGCTCCGGTTCTGGCGTTCACACGGCACCGCCTCCGCTCCCGGATTCGGCCGCGCCTGTCCGGCGCCGGCGCTGTGCTGTCCTCATGCCTCTCCAGATACCCCCCGCGCGGCAGCGCAAACGCCGTGTCACGGCATCGAGCGGCCGTACAGCACCCGGTTGCACGCGCCGACGGCGGCGCGGTAGGGGCCGCCGGCCCAGCCGTCGCGGGCGAGCGCGGCCCGGGCGGCGTTCGCGCCGGGCGCGCCGTGGACGGCGCCGCCCGGATGGGCCGAGGCGCTCGCCAGGTACAGCCGGTCGAGCACCGTGTCGGCCCTGCCCGTGCCGGGGACGGGGCGGAACACGAGCTGCTGGTGGATCGCGGCCGAACCGCCGTTGATCGCACCGCCGACCAGGTTGCGGTCCATCCGCTCGAGCTCGGCGGGGCCGACGACGGTCCGCTCGCGCACCAGGTCGGTGAAGCCGGGCGCGTACCGCTCGATCGTCCGCTGCATCCGGTCGGCGAGGCGGCGGCTGTCCTCCTCGGTCCAGTCCGGCCCCTGCGGGAGGCGGGTGTAGGCCCAGGCGGTCTCGGTGCCCTCGGGCGAGCGGCTCGGGTCGGCGGTGCTCATCTGCCCCATGAGCAGGAGCGGCTCGTCCGGCGTCCGGCCGCAGGTCAGTTCGACGGCGGCCTTGGACAGGCCGTCGACGCCGGTGCCGAGGTGGACGGTGCCGGCCCGGGCGGCCTCGGGGGCCTCCCAGGGGATCGGCGCGTCGAGCGTCCAGTCGACCTTGAGCGTGGCCTGGTCCCACTCGAAGGCGTCCAGATCGTCGAGGAGCCGTCGCGGCAGGTGCTCGGCGCCGACGAGGTCGAGGTACAGGGCGGGAGCGGAGACGTCGGCGAGCACGGCCCGGCGGGCGTGGATCGCCTCGCCGTCGGCGTCGCGGACGCCCACGGCGCGCCCGCGCGCGTGCAGGACCTTCGCGACCGGCCGGCGGCAGTCGACCCTGCCGCCGTGGGCTTCGAGCCGGGCCACCAGGGCGTCGGTGAGGCTCCCGGCTCCGCCTTCGGGGACGGGGAAGCCGAGGTCCTGGCCGAGCATGGACAGCAGCCAGCCGAAGCATCCGCTGCCGGCCTGGTCGGGGCCGATGCCGCTGTGCATGGCGTTGCCGGCCAGGAGGGCGCGGGCGCCTTCACCGGCGAAGCGCTCGGCGCCGAGGCGGCGGGCGGGCAGGATCATCGTCCTCGCCAGCCGCAGGGTCTCGGCGGCGCCGAGGGTGTGCAGCAGCCGCTTCGCGGCCTTGACCGGCGGGAAGGGCCGCAGCAGCAGGTTCATGAACGGTTTTCGGATGCGCCTCCAGCACTCGTACTCGTCCCGCCAGGCCTCGGCGTCGCCTCCGGCGAAAGCGGCCAGCGAGGCCGCGGTCGCCTCGATGTCCGAGGACAGCAGTGCGGCCCTGCCGTCGGGCAGGACGTGCGCGAGCACGTCGGGCGCGCGCCGCCACCGCAGCCCCCAGCGCCACAGTTCGAGTTCGGCGATCACCGGGGAGGCGGCGGCCAGCGGGTAGAAGGCGCTGAACAGGTCGCCGCGGAAGCCCGGTTCGGCGGCCTCCTCGGTGCGCACCGCGCCGCCGGGCCGGCCGGCGGCCTCCAGGACGGTCACCTCCCAGCCCCGCGCGGCCAGGATGTTGGCGGCCACCAGTCCGTTCGGTCCCGCGCCGATCACGACCGCGTCGACCGTCTCGACGCCCGTCCCCGCCTCGGGCTCGACGGACGCGGCGCTCCCCCGCTGTGTCACGGCGTTCGATTTCCCTGCCGTGCCCGATCACAAACCCGATCGGGGCGCCGGACGGCGGCGGAGCATACCGGCGCGCGCCGTCGGGTACTCCATTTTGCATGCGTGTTCGATCCGTATGGGACGGCGTCCTCGGCGACGCCGAGGACGGGGGTCGTTTCCTGCGCGGCATGGGCCGGAGCGGCAGTGCCGCCCGCGAGACCGCGAAGCAGGCGCTGAAGGCGGGGCTGGCCGCGGTGGCGGCGTGGACGCTGGCCGCGCACGCGCTGGGGCTGCCGATGCCGTACGTGGCGCCGTGGGCGGCCATGATCATGGTGCGGACCACCGTGTACTGGTCGGTGCTGTCGGCGGGCCGGCAGGTCGCGTCCGTGGCGCTCGGCGTCGTCCTGGCGTACCTGGCGGGCGTCGCCCTGCCGACCACGGAGCTCGCGCTGGCCGTCCTGGTGCCGGTCGCCGTCCTGGCGGGCCAGTGGAAGCGTCTCGACGACCAGGGCATGTACGTGCCGTTCACGGCGCTGTTCATGGTCACGATCGGGGGCTTGGACGGCCCGTACATCCTGTCGCGCCTGGCCGAGACGGCGCTCGGGGCCCTCACCGGCGCCGCGGTCAACCTGCTGGTCTTCCCGCCGGTGCGGGTCGGGGCCGCCGGGGACGAGACCCGCCGGGTGGGCGAGGAGGAGGGGCGGCTGCTGCGCGAGATGGCCGAGGGCGTCCGCGGCGAGTGGGGCGCCGCCGACACGCGGGACTGGGTCGAGCGCGCCGACCGGCTCGACGAGCGCGTCTGGGAGCTGGGGCGGGCGCTGCGGCGCGGGCGGGAGAGCCTGCGCCTGAATCCGCGCCGGCCGCGGAGCCGGTACCTGCGGGACGCGGACCGCTACCGGGCCGCGGCCGAGCTGGTGGGCCGCACCACCGACGCCGTCCAGACCATCGCGAACTCGCTGCACCACGTCAGCCGCGAGGACATGCCGTACCGGGCCCTGGACGAGGCGTTCAGCGCGCAGTACGCGGGCGTGCTGGACGCGGCGGCGGACGCGCTCGAGGAGCGGGTCGCCAGGCTGGTCTCGGGCAGGCCCGACATCGTGGCCGAGACCGATCCGGCCGCGGCCACCCCAGTCGAGGTCCTGGACGCCCTGGAGCGCGAGCTCCGCTCGCGGCGCGGCGAGTCGGCGGAGGGCGTCGAACTCAAGGGCGCGCTGCTCGTCGCCGCCCGCCAGCTCCACGGCGAGCTGGCGGCATGACGGTCGGCGGTTAGGCCGCGGGGGCGGCGGGTACGGCTTCGCGGAGGCGCGGCGTCCCAGAGCGGGGCGCGCTGGCGCCGACCACGAGGGGGGACATCCGTTGACACACCACGAGACAGGCACCTACGACGTGTCGTACAACCTGGTCAGCGTCCTGTACCACACGCTTCAGGAGGCCTCGACGATCCAGCGGTACATCGACGACGCGCGCGGCAACGGCGACGAGGACGCCGCCCGCTTCCTGGAGGAGGTCCAGGAGGAGGACAGGACCCGTGCCGAGCGGGCGAAGGAGCTGCTCGGCCGCCATTTGAGCGTCAAGGCCTGACCAGACGCGGCCGGCCGGTCCGACCGGACCGCGGCGGCCCGCCCGCCCGCGCGATTCCTTTCCTTCCGCTGCGCGGGCGGCGGGCCGCGCCCGGTCCACGGTGTCCGTTCACTGTGGCCGATTCGAGGTCGCCGGGGTGAGGGCCGTGCGCCCGTGACGGTTGCCCTCGACGCCGTGGCGTGCAAGGCGGGGACGATGTCGGTAGGGTGGACAGTCACGGCGATCCCCAGCCCGCACCCCCGGAGTCGGCCATGCCCAACGCGACAGCTCGCCCGTTCCCGCCCCGCGTCCGTCCGAACGGGGCGACGCCGTGACCGGCGTCGTCTACTGCGCCCTGCCCAAGTGTCCCGGGGAGGGCAAGGGCGTCCTGGACGAGGAGGGCTTGTGCGAGGCGTGCGGGCGCTCGGCCGCCGACTACGTCGACGAGCCGCCCCCGGTGCCGGAGCAGCGGGCCCTGAGCGTAGAGCCCGCGCCCGTCGACGTCCACGTGCCCGGCCGGCTCGGCACCGGGCTCGCCGACGTCCCGAGCGCGCCGGTGAGCGACCCGACCTCGAACCTGCTCAGCGACCCCGTCGTGCCCGAGAGCCGCCGGTGGTGTCCGAACAGCCACGAGGTCGGGCGGTCCGCCGACGGGAGCCCCGCGCCGCTCAAGGGCCGCTGCCCCACCTGCGAGGCCGTCTACGACTTCACGCGCACGCTCGCCAGAGGCGAGCTCGTCGCCGGGCAGTACGAGGTCGAGGGCCTCATCGCGCACGGCGGGCTCGGCGGCGTCTACCTCGCCGTCGACCACCACCTGGAGAGCCGGGTGGTCCTCAAAGGACTCCTCGACCCGGCCAACCCGGCGGCGCTGCGCGCCGCCCGCGACGAGCGGCACTACCTCGTCGCCGTGAACCACCCCAACATCGTCGACATCCACAACTACGTCAAGCACCGCGACCGGAGCGACGGCGCCGAACACGACTACCTGGTCATGGAGTACGTCGGCGGCGTCGCCCTGAGCGACCTGAGCCATCCCGCCTGGGCCGGGGGCGCCACGATGCCCGCCCACTGGGCGATCCCGTTCGCTCTGGAGATCCTGTCCGCCTTCGACTACCTGCACTCGAACGGCATGGTCTACTGCGATCTCAAGCCGTCCAACGTCATCCAGTTCGGCAAGCGGCTCAAGCTCATCGACCTCGGCGCCATGCGGCGCATCGGCCGGACCGACGGCGACATCTGGCGCACCCCCGGCTACAGCGCGCCGGAGATCGGCCGGGCCCACCCGCCCGACGTCGCCTCGGACCTGTACACCGTCGGCCGGACCCTGGCCGTCCTCACACTCGGGTTCCGGCCCGCCGAGGCGAGCGGCGGGGAGACCCGCGAGGTCCCGCTGCCGCCGCGCCCGGCGGGCTTCAACGAGTCGCTGTACCTGCTGCTCCAGCGCGCCTGCGCCCGCGACCCCGCCGAGCGGTTCGACTCCGCCGCGGCCATGGCCGAGCAGCTGACCGGAGTGCTGCGGCAGATCCGCGCCGAACTCGACGGCCAGCCCTACCCGGCCGTGTCCGCCCGCTTCGGACTCGAGCGCGGCGCGCTCGCCAGCGCCCTGGCCGACTCGGCCGACACCGTCTTCGCCCGGCCCGGCGCCGAGGAGGCGCGCAGGGTGCTGCCCGTGCCGCAGGTGGCCGACCCGTCCGATCTCGCCGGTCCGGCCCTGGTCGGGCTGGCCCTCCAGCCCGCAGCGAGGACCCGGGAGCTCATCGAGGCGCTCCCGGCCACCCCGGAGGCGCGGCTGGCGCGGATCCGGCTCGCCGCCGAACTGGGCGCCCGCGACGCGGCGGCGCAGATCGAGCGGGCGCGCGGGGACTTCGGCGACGACTGGCGGCTCGACTGGTACCGGGGCGTCGCCGCACTCGGCGGCGCCCCCGCGGAAGCCGCCGAGCACTTCGCGGCGGTGCGGCGGCGCCTGCCGGGCGAGCTCGCGCCGATGCTGGCGCTGGCCGTGTGCGAGGAGTCGGCGGGGACGCCGCCTCGGCGGGCGGCCGAGCTGTACCGCACCGTCTGGCGCACCGACCGCAACCACACCAGCGCCGCCTTCGGGCTGGCCCGCACTTCGGACTCGGCCGTCGAGCGGGTGGCCGCGATGGCGGAGGTGCCGCATTCGTCGAGCCACTACCTCGACGCCCGGCAGGCGCTCATCGCCGAGCGCGTGCGCGGGAGGCCGGACCTGGAGGCGGTCGTCGCGGCGGGCGCCCACCTGGACGAGCTCGCCGGACTCGACGCCGCCCGGGCCGCCCTCATCGAGGCGGAGGTGTGGCGGGCCGCGCTCGCGGCCGTGGAAGCGGGGGCCGAGGATCCGGGGCGGAGCGTGCGGGGCGTGGCGCTGACCCGCAACGCGATCGGACAGGCCTACGAGGCGGTGCTGCGCCGCGTCTCGGCCGGCTGCGCCTCGCCGCTGACGCGCTGGGCGCTCGTCGGCGCGGCGAACCGGGCGCGGCCGAGGACCTGGCTGTGAAGCGCCGCAGAAGGAGGACGATTTGACCGAGCAGACCGGATTCGCGATCAGCGTGGCCCAGAACCCCTATCTGGCGCCGGAGGAGACGACGATGCACGCCGTCGTCACCGTCGGCTTCGCGCCCGCCGAGGACGTCGGTGCCGAGGTCGCCGAGATCATCGTCATCGACCGCTCGGGGTCGATGGCCGGCCCGAAGTTCACCGAGGCGAAACGGGCGGCGAAGGCCGCGCTCGGCGCCATCCGCGAGGACGCGCACTTCGCGCTCATCGCCGGGGGCACCGGCGCCACCGAGCTCTACCCCGGCGGCGGGCGTCTCGCGGCGGGGACCGAGGAGCACAAGCGGGCCGCCGCCGCGGCGGTCGACGCGATGAAGATCGGCAGCGCGACCTCGATAGGCACCTGGCTGCGGCGCGCCGCCGACATCGCATCGAGCCGGCCGGGCGCCATCGGCCACGTGCTGCTGCTGACCGACGGGCAGGTCAACCAGCATCCGGCCCGGTACGACGCGGACCTGGCCTACTGCGAGGGGAGGTTCACCTGCGACGCCGTCGGCATCGGGACCGGGTGGAACGCCGAGGAGCTCAGGCGGATCGCCCAGCTGTTCCACGGCACCCGCAACTACTGCAAGGACCTGCCCGACCTGGCCGAGTTCTTCACCCGGGCGACCGACCGGGCCATGGCCAGGGCCGTCGACGAGGTCGAACTGACCGTCAAGGGCCCCAAAGGCTTCGAGGTGACCGGGCTGTGGGAGGCGTTCCCGACCGAACGCGACCTCCTCCCCCGCGGGCGCGAGGCCGGCGCCAGGAGGCTCGCGTTCCCCTTGGGGGCCTGGGGCGCCGAGGAGCGCCAGTACCTGATCGAGGCGGCGTTCCCCGCCACCGGCGTGGATCTCGAGCGGCAGGCGAGGCTGGAGCTGGTCTGCCGGGAGCGGGCCGTCGCGGCCGGCTCGGTCCGGGCGATATGGACCGGCGACGCCGCCATGAGCAGCGCGTTCCATCCCGCGGTGGTCCACCACCGGACCCAGCTGACCGGGATCGCGCACATCCGCGAGGCCCTCGAACGGCTCCACCGGGCCCCGGAGGCCGCCACCCGGCTGCTCGTCACCGCGCTGGAGGGGGCCCGCGAGGTGGGCAACGCCGAGCAGGCCGAGCAGATCGAAAGGCTCCTCGACTTCGACGGCCGCGGCGGCGCCACCATCCGGGCCGGGATCACCCGCTCCGAGGAGCTCGAGGCGCACATGGTCACCGACCGCACCGTCCGCACCCCGACCTCGCTGGAGGAAGACACGCAATGAGCCACCGGTGCCCCAACGGCCACGACTCGTCCAACCCGATCAGGTGCAGCGTCTGCGGCGAAGTGCTCGTGGAGATGCCGGACTTCCGCACCCGCCGCAGCACCGAGCCGACGCTGTTCGAGGCGGTGATCGAGGCGGACCGGGCCTTCTACGACCGGCTCGGCAACGGCGTCGGCGGGGACGACCCGGTCCCGTTCCCGCCGCACGCGCCCAGGCGGGTCGTGCCGCTGGACCGCGACGTCGTCTACATCGGGCGGAGCGAGTCGGGCGATGCGGGCCCGCGCCCGCTCATCGACCTCGGGGAGGTCCCCGCCGCCGACCTCGGCGTCTCCCGGCGGATCCACGCGATCCTCAAACGCGACGGCGACAGCTGGACCGTCCACGACGTCGGCTCGGCCAACGGCACCCGCGTCGACGGGCAGAAGCTCGAACGCAACGTCGAGACGCGGCTCGAACCCGACTCGGTCATCCACATCGGCCTCTGGACCGCGATCACGGTGCGGGAGCGCTCCGCCGAGGACGGGGCGGGACGATGACGGCGCTCCGCGAACGCCCGGGGGGCCGGGGCCTGCCGGCCGGCGACGCCGCCGCCTTGGCGCGGCTCGGCGTCGAACCCGGCAGCGGCGGGCCGCAGACGCTGATCGCCCAGGCCACGGCGGTGGTCGCGGCCCTGGCGGCCATGTTCGGCGCGCTCTACTACGCCGTCAGCGCCGCAGAGGACGCGCTCGAGGTCATCGGCCACTCCTCAGGGCCGCAGGTCGTGGCCACCACCGAGCTGTACTACGCGCTCAGCGACGCCGACTCGCAGGTCGCCACCGCGCTGCTCGTCGGCGGCTCGGACCCCGACCGCGCCGAGGCCGCCATGGACCGCTACGAGCAGCGGCGCGGCGACATCGCCGCCGCGCTGCTCGAGGCCCACCGGCTCGCCGGCTCGGCCGAGGCCGAGCGGCGCACCATCGAGTCCGTCATGTCCCGGTGGGGCGAGTACCAGCAGCTCGCCGCCGTCGCGCTGCTGCTCGCGCGGGACGGCGGCTACGCCTCCGGGGGGCCGCCCGAGAACGTGCTGGAGGCCTACCGGGAGGCCGCCGAGCTCATGAGCGGCCGGATCCTCCCCCAGGCCTACAACCTCACCCTGGAGAACGCGACGATCGTCCGCGAGTCCTACGACGCCGCGTCCGGGCGCATCGACGCCGGACTGGTCGCGGTGGCCCTCACCGGGGTCGCCGCGCTCGCGCTCCTGGTGGCCCTCCAGGTCTTCCTGGCCCGCGGATTCCGGCGCGTGTTCAACCCCTCGCTCGTCGTCGCCACGGCCGTGGCCGTGCTGTACCTGTTCACCGGGCTCACCGTCCTCGACACCGAGCGCGAGGCGCTCGACGAGGCCAAACTGGACGGTTTCGACGCGGTGCTGTCGCTGGAGCGGGCACAGGCGATCTCCAACGGCCTCCACGCCGACCGGGTCAGGTTCCTGCTCGACGCGGGCGAGGCCGACGTCTACGAGCAGACCTACTTCGACAAGGCGCAGCAGCTGGTCTACCTCGAGGCGGTGAGCCTGCCGCGCTACCAGGACGCCCTGGCCGAGACCGGCCGGGGCGGGGAGCTCACCGGACTGGTCGGCGACGGCCTCGACGGCTCGGGCGAGAGCGAGCGTCTCGTCGAGGCGTACACCGCGCTCATCCTCGCCGACGCCGCGATGCGCGAGGAGGGCGGCGGCCCCTCCGAGCGGCTCGCGCTGGTCGAGGGCGCCCGCGCCGAGTACGAGGACGCGCTCGACGAGCTGTCGGACCGGCACCTCGAACGCTTCGAGTCGGCCGTCGCCGCGGGCGAGGACGCCATAGCCGGGTTCGCGTTCCTGCTCGTGGCCGCGATGGTCTCGCTGGGCGTGTTCACCTTCAGCGGCATCGCGCCGCGGCTGAGGGAGTACCGATGAGAGGACGGTGGAGCATGATCCGACGAGCCCTGGTCGCCCTGTGCGCCATGGCCATGGTGCCGCTGGCGGCCTGCGGCGGCGACGAGGAGGAGTCCATCCTCGACAAGGACACCCTGCGGATCGGCGTGCGGTACGGCCTGACGCTGCTCAGCGAGGAGGTCGACGGCGAGTTCGTCGGCTACGAGATCGACGTGGCGAACTACATCGCGGAGCAGCTGGGCAAGGACGTCGTCTTCGTCCCGATCGAGCTCGACGAACGCGAGCCGAAACTGCTGTCCGGGGAGATCGACCTCGCGATCGCGACCTACTCGATCACACAGGAGCGCAAGCAGAGCGTCGCCTTCGCCGGGCCGTACGTCATCGACCACTTCGACCTCCTGGTGCGCGCGGACAACGACGAGATCGCCACGCTCGACGACCTCGAGGGCGGGACGGTCTGCGAGGTCGAAGGCTCCAACGCGATCGACCGCCTCACCGAGGAGCACGGCGTCGACGCGGTCATCCGGAGCGTCGAGAGCTACGAGGAGTGCATGGGGCTGGTCGGCAGCGGCGAGGTCGACGCGATCGCCACCGACGAGCTCGGCCTCGCGGGCCTGGCGCTGGACGCCGACTTCGAGGCGAAGCTCGTCGGGGCGCGGTTCTCCCAGGAGCGCATCGGCGTCGGCATGCGGCCCGGCGACACCGCCGGGTGCGAAGCCGTCAACCGCGCCATCACCGAGATGTACCAGGACGGCCCCGACGGGTCGGCCAGCACCGCCGAGCTGCTCCTCGAGCAGTGGTTCGCCGGGACGGTCCTGGGCGACCTCTCGCGGTTCCCCATACCGCAGTTCGAGGGGTGCGAATGAGCACCGCCGCCGCCGCGGCCGCCACCGCCGCCGCTCCCCCGCGGAAGCGGACGCCGCGCGAGATCATCGGCGCCTGCGCGCTCGGGACCTCCCTGGAGTGGTACGACTTCTTCCTCTACGGCACCGCCGCCGCGCTGGTGTTCCGGCCGCTGTTCTTCCCCGGCTCCGATCCGGCCACCGGCACGCTGCTGGCCTTCGCCACCTACGGGGTCGGCTTCATCGCCCGCCCCATCGGCGGCATCGCCTTCGGCTACCTCGGCGACCGGGTGGGGCGCCGCAACGTCCTGGCCGTCACGCTCCTGGTCATGGGCATGTCGACCTTCCTCATCGGCATCCTGCCCACCCACGCCTCCATCGGCACCGCGGCGCCGGTGCTGCTGGTGGTCCTGCGGTTCGTGCAGGGCCTGAGCCTCGGCGGCGAGTGGGGCGGCGCGGTGCTGCTGTCGATGGAGCACTCCTCGCGGCGGCACTGGGGCCTGGCGGCGGCCTGGGTCCAGTTCGGCGTGCCCGCGGGGAACATCGCCGCCGTCGGCGTGCTCGCGTTCACGGGCCTGGTGCTCTCGGACGAGGCGTTCGCGACCTGGGGCTGGCGGCTGCCGTTCCTCGTCTCGGCCGCGCTCGCCCTGGTGGGCCTGTGGATCAGGCGCAACATCGCCGAATCGCCGATGTTCACGCACCAGAGGGAGCGCCCCGAGAACCCGCTCTCCGAGGTGTTCCGGACCCACCGGCGGGCCCTGACCGCCTCGTTCTGCGCCCGCATCGGCGTCGACGTGGCCTTCTACATCTTCACGCTCCACCTGCTGACGCATCTGGGCGACGAGGACGGCGTCGGCCTGGTGGCGGTCGTGGTCGGCTCGGCGGTCCAGCTCGTCCTCGTCCCGTGGTTCGGGCGCCTGTCGGATACCTTCGGACGCAAGGGCATCGCCGTCGCCGGGGCCGTCACGGCCGCGGTGTGGGCGTGGGTGTTCTTCCCGCTGCTGGACACAGGGAGGACGGGGGCCGTCATCGCCGCCGTCACGGTGGCGCTCATCGCGCACGCCGCCATGTACGGGCCGCAGGCCGCCTTCATCGCCGAGCTGTTCCCGACCAAGGTCCGCTACTCGGGCACCTCGTTGGGCTACCAGCTCGCGGGCATACCCGGCGGCGCCCTCGCCCCGATCATCGCGATCGTCCTGTTCGACTGGTTCGACTCCTCGGCGGCGATCTCGCTGTACACGACGGCGGCGCTGGCGGTCACCGTGATCGGCCTGGCGATCGCCCCGAAGCGTGACCTATGAAGGCCCGGCTTCAGTACTCGACGGGGTCGCGGACGATCGGGCAGGTCATGCAGTGCCCGCCGCCGCGGCCGCGGCCCAGTTCGGCGCCGACGATGGTGAGGACCTCGATCCCGGCCCGCCGCAGCAGCGCGTTCGTCTGGGTGTTGCGGTCGTAGGTCACCACGACGCCCGGTTCGATCGCGACGGCGTTGTTGCCCGAGTCCCACTGCTGGCGTTCGGAGGCGTAGAGGTCGCCGCCGGTCTCGATCACCCGCAGCCCGCGCAGGCCGAGGGCGGCGGCCACGACGTCCGTGAAGCGCTCGGAGCCGTGGTCGGTGAGGTGGATGCCGGGGACGGCCTCGGAGGGCCGCAACGTGAAGGCGTGGACGTCCGCCATGATCCTCGGGTAGAGCGTCACCGTCTCGCGGTCGGCGAAGGTGAAGACGGTGTCGAGGTGCATCGCCGCGCGGAGCTTCGGCATGCCGGCGACGATCACCCGCTCGGCGGCGCCCTGCTCGAACAGCGCCCGCGCCACCTGGGTGATGGCGTGGCGGGAGGTGCGCTCGCTCATGCCCATGAGCACGACGCCGCCGCCGACGGGCATGATGTCGCCGCCTTCGAAGGTGGCCTGCCCCCAGTCGACTTCCGGGTCGCCCCACCAGACGGTGGCGCCGGCGAAGTCGGGGTGGAAGCGGTAGACCGCCTTCATCAGCAGCGTCTCGTCGTGGCGCGCGGGCCAGTACAGCGGGTTGAGCGTGACGCCGCCGTAGAGCCAGCACGTGGTGTCGCGGGTGTAGAGCGTGTTCGGCAGGGGCGGCATGAGGTACTCGCGGGTGCCGGTCGACTCGCGGACGAGCGCGATGTAGCCGGGCCGCAGGTCCTCGGGGAGGTCGGCGGCGGCGAGGCCGCCGATGAGGTACTCGGCGAGCCGCCGCGGCGGCAGCGACTCCAGATAGGAGCGGGTGGCGTCGACCAGGCCGAGGCCGACCTGGCCCGGCACGATCTTGCGGTCGAGCAGCCAGTCGCGGGCCTCGGGGATCGCCACCGTCCGCTCGAGGACGTCGTGGAGCTCGACGACCTCGACGCCGCGGGCGCGGAGCAGCTCGACGAACTCGGCGTGGTCCTTCTGGGCGTTCTCCACCCACATGACGTCGTCGAACAGCAGGCTGTCGGCGTTGCTGGGGGTCAGGCGCCGGTGCGCCAGGCCGGGGGCGCACACCAGGACCTTGCGGAGCCTGCCGACCTCGGAGTGGACTCCGTAGGCGGCGGAGAGCGGCTTCTGGTCGGCGGTCATCGGTGCACTCCTCGGCTGTCGGTGGGTCGGTTCAGATGCTGATCCAGCCGGCCGCCAGGGCGACCACGCCGACGGCCGCGCCGGCGATCGAGACGGCCAGCAGCACGGCCTCGGCGGGGCTGAACAGGCGTCGGCCCTGCTCGCGGCGGGCCATGACGAACAGGACGGTGGCCGGGGCGTAGACGATCAGCGACACCAGGACGTATCGCAGACCGGCCGCGTAGAGCAGGAACGCGGTGTAGACGACGGCGAGGACGCTGATCGCGATCTCGCCGGAGGTGCCGCGGGGCGCGGCGGCGTCGCGGCCGGTGGCGACCTTGACCGCGAAGGCGGCGGCCAGGAGGAACGGGATGAGCGTCAGGGCGCTGGTCATGTTGAGCGCGAAGTTGAAGGCGTCCTCGGAGAAGAAGGTGACCACGAGGACGATCTGCGACAGGGCGGTGCTCATCACCAGGGCGGGGACGGGCACGTCGGCGGCGTTGGAGCGGCCGAGGAACCGCGGCATGTCGTCGTCCTTCGCGGCGACGAAGAGGACCTCGGCGGCCATGAGCGTCCACGCCAGGTAGGCGCCGAGGACCGAGACGATCAGCCCGACGCTGACGAACACGGTGCCCCAGGTGCCGACGGCGGCCTCGAGGACGCCCGCCATCGAGGGCTGGCGGAGCTCGGCGATCTCGTCCATCGGCATGATGCCGTAGGAGACGATCGTGACCGAGGCGAAGACCGCGAAGACGCTGAGGAAGCCGGTGACGGTGGCGCGCCCGACGTCGGAGCGGCGCTTGGCGTGCCGGGAGTAGACGCTGGCGCCCTCGACGCCGAGGAACACGAACACCGTGGCGAGCATGGTGCCCCGGACCTGGCTGAACAGCGATCCGGCGTAGTCGGCCCCGCCGAAGTTGTCGGCGAAGACGCCGGGATCGAAGTAGAACAGGGCCAGCAGGACGAACACGACGATGGGGATGACCTTGGCGACGGTGACGATCCGGTTGATCGCCGCGGCCTCCTTGACGCCGCGCTTGATGAGCAGGAAGAAGCCCCACAGGCCCACCGAGGAGACCGCCACGGCGAGGACCGTGTCGCCGTCGCCGAGGGCGGGGATCAGGGCGCCCGTGGTGGACATGATGAGGACCCAGTAGGTCACGTTGCCGACGCAGGCGCTGGCCCAGTACCCGAAGGCGGCGAAGAAGCCCGGGTACTCGCCGAAGCCGGCCTTGGCGTAGGCGTAGACGCCCGCGTCGAGGTCGGGGCGGCGCACGGCGAGCGACTGGAAGACGAACGCGAGCATGAGCATGCCGGTCCCGGCGATGGCCCAGGCGATGAGCGCGCCGGCGACGCCGGTCTCCTCGGCGAAGCGGGCGGGGAGGGAGAAGACGCCCGCGCCGACCATGGAGCCGACGACCATGGCGGTGAGCGTCCAGAAGGCCACCTTGGCGGCGGGAGCCGACTCGGCTGCGACTTCCGGCTTCGCCATGGCTCCCTCGCTGCTCGCCCGCCGGCGGGCAGGGTGTCCGCCGGTCCACGTTGGGCCGACTATATAGCCGGAGGCGGCGGCGCTCCCCGGTTTCGGCGAAGCGGCCCCCGGCGGGGGGCTCAGGCGCGTTCGGCGCCCACGCCGGAGGGCCTCGCGGCTCGACGGGTCCGCTCGGCGCCGGGCTCAGGTAGAGTGGTCATGCGCCCACTATCGATGGGCGATTGCCCGCTCATCGATCTGGGATCGCGGAGGAGACCCGTGGCACCGACTGGAATCGCCATTCGCGACGCGCGCGCGCAGCTGTTCGACGCCGCCGAGCGCATCCTGCTCCGGGACGGTCCGAGCGCGCTGACCAGCCGGGCGGTCACCGAGGAGGCGGGCGTCGCCAAGGGCGTCCTGCACCGGCACTTCGAGGACTTCGAGGACTTCCTCGCCGAGCTCGTGCACGACCGCGCGGGCCGGATGGACGCCGAGGCCGCCGCGCTGCGCGAGGCCGCCGGGACCGGCACCGTCGCAGGCAACCTCGCCGACGCGCTGACGGCCCTGTTCGGCTCGGTGGCCGTCGCGATGGTCGCCCTCGTGACCTTCCGGGACGAGCTGCGGCGCCGGCTGCGCCGCACCTGGCCGGCCGGCGTCCCGGTCCTGACCGAGGCCGTGGACGTCATCGCCTCGTACCTCACCGCCGAACGCGAACTGGGCCGCATCGCGGCCGACGCCGAGATCGACCTGCTCGCGCCGACGCTGATCGGCTCGGCGCACCTGCTCTTCGCCGACCGGCAGAGCGCCCCGCCGGAGCCCGAGGCCGTCCGCAGAGCGGTGGCCGCGGTCGTCGGCGGGGCGGTGCGCGAACCGGGAGCGTGAACGGGCGGGTTCACCGCCGCCTGTTGCGGGCGGCGATGATCGCGATGCGCACACCGAACCAGACGACGGCGGCCCCGCCGACCACGAGCTTCAACGGGCTGGACCCGGTGAAGTAGACGATCGCCGCTATCACGGCGAGCACCGGGACGGCCACCGCCACTTCGGTGCCGACGCGCGAGGGCAGTCGGCCGGTCATCACCGAATCGAGGTATTCGCTGTCGGACATGTCGGTCCCTCCTTCCAACGTGGGTGTTCAGGCTCGGGGCTGCCAGCGGAAGAGCTTGACGGCGACGACGCACGCCGCCGCCGCGACGGCCAGCGCCGCGCCGCCGGGGAGCGCGACGGCCTCGGCGAAGCCGCGGCCGGCCGTGCCGTCCCAGGCCGTGCGGGTCAGGTCGGTGACGGCCCCGGCGGGGACGAGGAGGTGGGCGAGCCCGACCCCGCCGGGCTCCTGCATGAGCGTCCAGCCGATGCCGATCATGAGCGCGAGCATCCCCGGGATCACCGTCACCTGCGCGGCCTCGGGGTTCTTGGTGAACGAGGCGGTCAGGAAGCCGAGCGCGGCGTTCAGGACCGTGCCGATCACGAACGCCAGTGCGAGCAGATCAGGGCGTGAGGGCACGGTGCCGGTCTGCCAGCCGAGGAACACCAGCAGGATCAGCGTCTGCATCAGCGAGAGCGCCACGGAGGGCGCGGCCAGCCCGGCCACGACCGAGGCGGTGGACGCCGGCGAGGTGCGCAGGCGCTTGAGGTAGCGCTGCTGGCGCCGCGAGGCGAGGGTCATGGTGACGGCGAAGAAGACGCCGAACATCTGGACGAAGCCCATCTGGATGGCGGCGACGGCGCCGACGCCGCCGGCGAGGAGCCTGTCGTCGGACCGGCTCAAGGCGAAGCCGATGAGGAGCGGGAGGACCGCGGCGGTGATGAGGACGGTGCGGTTGCGGGCGATCAGGCGGGACTCGGCGATGCCGAGCGTCCACCACAGGGGCGCGTGCTGGGTCGTGGCGTTCATCGTCGGTCCTTGTCGTCTTCGAGCTCGGCGAAGATCTCGTCGAGCGTGGCGGGAGCGGCCTTGAGGCCGCCGAGGGTGATCTGGCGCCAGTCGGCCCAGGTGAGCAGGCGGTGGAGGTCGGCCTGGAGTTCGGGGGTGCGCACGCGCAGTTCGCCCGCGGCGCAGCGGATCTCGCCGGCGAGGGCCGGGAGGTCCCTGGCGTCGATCGCCTCGTCCAACCGCGCGGTGATGAGCGCGCCGTGCGAGGCGACGACCTCCTCGACGGTGCCGAAGCGGACGATCCGGCCCTTGTCCATGATGGCGACGTGGTCGGCCAGTTCGGCAGCCTCGTCGAGGTAGTGCGTGGTCAGCAGGACCGTGGTGCCGCCCGCGGTGAGCTCCCGCAGGATCGCCCAGGTGCCGCGGCGGGACTTCGGGTCGAGGCCGGTGGTGGGCTCGTCGGCGAACAGCACCCGCGGCCGGGTGCCGATCGCCAGCGCCAGGTCGAGGCGGCGGCGCTCGCCGCCCGAGAGGGCGACGACGCGCGTGCCCGAGCGGTGGGCGAGCCCGACCCGGTCGATCAGTCCGCCCACGCCCTCGTCGGGGGCGAGGCGGTGGAGCTCGGTCCACAGCCGGACGGTCTCGGTCACGGTCAGGTCCTCGGCGAAACCGGTCTCCTGGCCGATCACCGAGACCTGGCCGGCCTGGGCCCGGCGGTGCCGCCAGGGGTCGCGCCCGAGGACGCGGGCTCGGCCGGAGGCGGGGCGCCGGAGCCCTTGGAGCGTCTCGATCGTGGTCGTCTTGCCCGCGCCGTTGGTGCCGAGGAGCGCGAACAGCTCCCCCGGCGCGACGGCGAAGGAGACGCCCTCGACCGCGGTGAAGGAGCCGTAGCGACAGGTCAGGTCGAGGACGTCGACGGCCGCGTCCGAGGGGGCGAGGCCGCCGAGGTCGGAGTCCGGCTCGGCGCCGGGTGTCGCATGTGTTCGCATCATGCGCTCAACGATCCGAGATCGGGGCGGGCCCCGGTAGTGCCGAATCCGCATCGAAGCCGCTGGAAATGTACGCGATCCGGCTTGACATTTGTCACTTCGGCGGTGGCGGTGGTTCAATCACGACGTGCTGAGCCACTTCGAGCCGCCGGTGCGGGATCTGCACCGGCTCCGCCGATACACCTTCTGGACGATCGCGGGCTGCGGTCCCTTCGCGCTGTTCATCGCCCTGTCGTTCCTGGCCGCCTCGGAGCTGCCCGGCCCGCGCCTGGCGGCGGCCGTGGTCGCGGCCGCCGCCGTGACCGCGGTGAGCACCGCCGCGCTGGTGGTGTTCATGCGGGACGGAAGCGAGCGAGCGCAGCGGCTGCTGAGCTGGACGGGCCTGGCGGCCTTGGTCGCCGGTCTCGCCCTCGCCTACGACGGCGAGGTCAGCGCCGCTTGGGTGGCTCCGGCCGGGCTGCTGGCCTCCGTCCCGGTCCTGCGGGCCCGCCCCGGCCTCCGCTGGAAGCTCGCGCTGTACGGCACCGTGGCGGTGTTCGTCGTCGCGGTGGGCCTGACGTGGACGGGACTGGCCGACCGCACCCTGCCCATCATGTCCCTCATGATCTTCCCGGCCGTGGTGCTCGGCGTGGTCTGCCAGTGGTGGAACTACGCCGTGGCACTCGAACTCGAGCACAGCCGGGGCCTGGCCGCCGAGCTGGCGGTGGCCGAGGAGCGGCTGCGCTTCGCCGCCGAGCTCCACGACATCAACGGCGGCCACCTCCAGGCGATCGTCCTCAAGGCGCAGCTGGCGCGACGCCTCGTCGAGGTCAGGCCCGCCGACGCGGTGCGCGAGCTGGAGGCCATCGAGGAGCTGTCCCGGGCCACGCTGGGGGACACGCGCGCCGTCGTCGGCGGCTACCGGCAGGTCTCGCTGGCCGACGAGATCGCCTCCGCCGCGAGGATCCTGGACTCGGCCGGAATCCACGCCACCGTCGACGCCGACGTACCCGAACTGGGGCCCGAACGCCAGCGGCTGCTGGGGCTCCTGGTCCGGGAGGGCACGACGAACCTGCTGCGCCACGCCGAGGCGACCGAGGCGACGCTGCGCGTGGAGGCCGAGGGCGGCGCGGCGACCGTCGCGATCACCAACGACGGGGCCGGCGAGGAGAGCGGCAGCGGCAACGGCCTGGCCATGCTCGCCGAGCGCTTCACGGCCGCGGGCGGCGCGGTCGAGCACGCCCGCGAGGGCGGGCGCTTCGTCCTGACCGGATCGCTGCCGCTGGAGGCCGGGGCATGATCAGACTGCTCATCGCCGACGACGAGACCCTCATCCGCGAGGCCCTGGCCTCGCTGCTCGACCTCGAGGCGGACATGGCCGTCGTCGCCCAGGCCGACAACGGCGAGGCCGCCGCCGAGCTCGCCGGACGCCACGCGCCGGACATCGCGATCCTCGACTTGGAGATGCCGCCGCGCGACGGCCTGTGGGCGGCCGGCCAGATCCTCTCGGCGGCCAAGGGGCCCAAGGTCATCCTCGTGACGCGCCACGCCAGGCCGGGGATCCTGCGGCGGGCGCTGGCGGCGGGCGTCTCGGGCTTCGTGCCCAAGACGGCGCCGGTGGACCAGCTGGCCCGCGTCATCCGCGACGTCAGCGCCGGTAAGCGCTACATCGACCCCGAGATCGCCGCCTCGGCGCTCACCGAGGACGCCTCGCCGCTGACGGATCGGGAGCTCGAACTGCTGCGGGCCACGCGCGGCGGCGGCACGATCGACGAGATCGCCGCCGAGCTGCACCTCGCGCCGGGAACGGTCCGGAACTACCTGTCCACCGCGATGCGGAAGCTCGGCAAGCGCACCCGCCACGCCGCCGCCCAGCACGCCTGGGAGCAGGGCTGGATCTGAGCGCGGCGGGCGCTACGGTGTGAACGATGACCGAACACCGCGCCTCCGATCCGAACCGCCCGGCCGACGGGCGGCGGCTCGTCGAGCTCAGCCACGCGATCACCGCGGGCATGACGACCTATCCGGGCCTGCCGGGCCCGGAGATCACCCCGCATCTGACCCGCGAGGACTCGCGCGGGCACTACGCGCCCGGCACCGAGTTCGCCATCGACCGCATCAGCATGGTCGGCAACACCGGCACCTACGTCGACAGCCCGTTCCACCGCTACGCCGACGGCGCGGACCTCGCCGAGCTGGATCTGTCCAAAGTGGCGGACCTGCCGGTGGTCCTGGTCGACCTGACCGGGAGCGGGAGCAGAGCCGCCACGCCGGAGGACCTGGCTCCGTACGAGGTGTCGGGGCGGGCCGTGCTGCTGCGCACCGGCTGGGACCGCCATTGGGGCACGGACGGGTACCTGTCCGCCGAGGCGCCGTATCTCGACGGCCCCGGGGCGCGGACGCTGGCGGACGCCGGGGCGGCGCTGGTCGGCATCGACAGCGTCAACATCGACGACACCTCCGGCGACGAGCGGCCCGCGCACTCGATCCTGCTCGCCGCGGGCATCCCGGTGCTGGAGCACCTGACCGGCCTCGACCGGCTCCCGCGCAGCGGCGCCCGGCTCCACGCCGCGCCGCCCGCGGTGCGCGGCCTCGGCACCTTCCCGGTCCGGGCCTACGCCGTCGTCGGCGGCTGACGCCGGGCGGCGCCCCACAGGGCCTCGGCGGTGGCGGTGCCGCTCAGGTGCGCCACCGGCCCTTCGTAGAGCACCCGCCCGCCGTGCCTGCCGGGCCCGGGGCCGAGGTCGACGAGCCAGTCCGCGCGGCGGATCACGTCGAGGTCGTGCTCGATGACCACGACGGTGTGGCCTTGGTCGACCAGCCGGTCGAGGACGCCGACGAGCGTGTCGACGTCGCTCAGGTGCAGCCCGGTCGTGGGCTCGTCGAGGACGTACAGGGACGGCTCGGCGGCGTCGCGCAGTTCCTTGGCGATCTTGACGCGCTGGCACTCCCCGCCCGAGAGCGTCGTCAGCGGCTGGCCGAGGCGGAGGTAGCCGAGCCCCACCCGTTCGAGGTGGTGCAGCGCCTTGCGGATCGCCGGGTCGGGCAGGCGCCGGAGGGCGTCGGCGATGGTCAGCTCGTCGACGTCGGCTATCGACAGGCCGTCGACGCGGTGGCGGAGCACCTCGTCGGTGAAGCGCCTGCCTTCGCACGCTTCGCAGACGGTCTCCCGGCCGTCCATGAAGGCCAGGTCGGTGTAGATGACGCCGAGGCCCTCGCACTCGGGGCAGGCGCCCTCGGAGTTGGCGCTGAAGTGCTTGGCGGGCAGGCCGCTCCGCCCGGCGAAGAGCTTGCGGACCGCGGCGGCCACGCCGGTGTACGTCAGGGGCGTGGAGCGGCGGTTGGCCCCGACTGGCCTCTGGTCGATCACGACGGCGCCGTGCTGCTCGACCAGCTCCGCGGCGAGGCTGGACTTGCCCGATCCGGCGACGCCGGTGAGAACGGTGAGGACCTCGGCGGGGATGCCGACGGTCACCTGCCGGAGGTTGTTGCGGACGGCGTCCTTCACCGTGATCACGCCGGCGGGCTCGCGCGGCTCGGCCTTGGCCGGTGTCCGCCGCGCGAGGGCCGCCGCGGTCGGGGTGCGGGCCGTCCGCAGCTCGTCGAAGGCGCCCTGGAAGACCAGCCGTCCGCCGTCGGCGCCGGCGCCCGGGCCGATCTCGACGATCTGGTCGGCGACGGCCATGACGGCGGGGTCGTGTTCGACGACGAGGACGGTGTTGCCCTTGTCGCGCAGCTGCTCCAGCAGGGCGGTCATGGAGGCGACGTCGTGCGGATGGAGGCCGACCGTGGGCTCGTCGAAGACGTACAGCATCTCGACCAGGCTGCTCCCGAGGTGCCTGACGGTCTTGATCCGCTGCGACTCGCCGCCGGACAGGCTGGTGGTGGCCCGGCCCAGGTGGAGGTACCCGAGCCCGATGGTGACCATGGCCCGCAGCCGCTCGACGAGGGCGGCCGCGACGGGCGCGACGGCCGGCTCGTCCACCCGCTCCACCAGGGCGGCGAGCTCGGTGATCTCCATGCGGGCCAGTTCGCCGATGGTGCGCCCGAGGACCGTGGCGGTGCGGGCGGGCCCGTTCAGGCGCTCGCCGCCGCACTCGGGGCAGGTCTCGGAGCGGGTGAACCGGGCGATGGTCTCCCGCTTGCGGTCGGACAGGTCGTCGGCGGTGTGCAGGTGGATCCGCTCGAACCGCTCCACCACGCCCTCGTAGTCGGCGGGCGGGCGGGTGCCGAGCCGGGCGGCGTGCTCGCCGCCGTAGAGCAGCGCCAGCCGCTCGTCCTTGGTCCACTCGCGCAGCGGGGTCTCGGGGGCGAAGCTGCCGATGTCGGCGTACCGGGAGTGCCAGTAGCCGCCGCTGCCGAAGCCGGGCACCAGGATCGCCCCTTCGGCGAGGGACCGGTCCAGGTCCAGGAAGCGGTCGACGGCGCTCACCACGACCTCGCCGAGCCCGGAGCAGGCGGGGCACATGCCGGCCGGGTCGTTGAACGAGAACCGGTTCGACTCCCCCACGTGGGGCGAGCCGATCCGCGAGAACAGCAGCCGGAGATAGGTCCACGCGTCGGTGACGGTGCCGACGGTGGACCTGGCGTTCCCGCCGATCCGGCGCTGGTCGACGAGCACGACGGGCGAGAGCCCGCCGATCTCGTCCACCTCCGGCCGGGTCCATTTGGGCAGGCGGTTCCGGGCGAACGGGGGGAAGGTCTCGTTCAACTGGTGGCCGGCCTCGGCGGCGATCGTGTCGAACACCAGTGACGACTTGCCCGAGCCGGACACGCCGACGAGCACGGTGAGGCCGCCGCGCGGGAGGTCCACGTCCACGGACTTCAGGTTGTTGGTGCGGGCGCCTCGGATGCGGATCGTTCGTTCGCTCATACGACCGAGGCTATGAGCGGATGCGGCCGGTTCCCGGCCGCGATATGGGCCAGACTGGGGCCATGGCGGATGTCACCGGGCGGGCCCTGTCGCTGCTGGCCATGCTCCAGACCGGGCGGTCGTTCAGCGGCGAGGAGCTCGCCGAGCGGCTCGGCGTCAGCCCCAGGACGCTGCGGCGCGACGTCGACCGCCTCCGCGGCTACGGCTACCCCGTGGCGACCCGGCCGGGGCCCGGCGGCCACTACCGGCTCACGGCCGGCACGGCCATGCCGCCGCTCATGCTCGGCGACGACGAGGCGATCGCGGTCCTGCTCGGGCTGGCCGCCCTCGCGGCCACCGGCAGCGCGGCCGAGGGGAGTCTGGACGACGCGGCGACCCGGGCCTACGGCAAGGTCGAGCAGTACCTGCCGAAGCGCCTGCGCCACCGGGCGGCGCGGCTGCGGGCGAGCCTGGAGACCGAGGCCCCGCCCGCGCCGAGCACCGGCGCCGCGGACCTGGGGACGCTGGCCGAGGCCATCGGGCAGCGGCGGGCGGTCGCCTTCGACTACGAGCGCAAGGACGGCGCGGTCTCGCGGCGGCGCGTCGAACCGCACCGGCAGGTGCACCGCCATCTGCGGTGGTACCTGCTCGGCTGGGACACCGGGCGGGGCGACTGGCGGCTGTACCGCGTCGACCGGATCGGCGGCCTGACGATGACGAACGACGTCTTCGCCCCGCGGCCCCTGCCCGCCGCGACCGCCGTCGACTACCTCGACCAGGGGATCAACCGGGGCCGCGAGCGCGTCGTGCTCACGGTGGAGGCGCCCGCGGCGGCCGTGGCCGACGCGTTCAGGTACGAGGACGTCGAGCTCCATCCCTTGGGCGAGCGGCGGACCAGGGCCACGCTGATGCTCGACACGTGGGAATGGCTGCTCACCGGTCTGGCCTTTCTGGACGCCGAGGTGACCGTCGAGGAGCCGCCCGCCTTCCGGGCCGCGCTCGCGGCCTTCGGGGTCCGCCTCAGCGGCGAACGGTGACGACACAGAGGACATTTCAGGCGGAGTCGGACGTTCAAGCGTTTGCAACAACTGGCGCCACCGCCGTCAGCCGAATGCTCACGCGAGAGCGAAACGGCCGCTCCGACGGTCGGATGGCCACTCCTCGTGCCCGATATTGAAAGCAATCGGTTGCACATCGGACCTTGACATTGAGAAAGCCCTTTCCATAGACTCGGAAGATCCATCAACGTTTCTATGTATTTCGATACGAGAGAAGGAACGACATGTCCCGAAGAAGAAAGGTGCGCGTGGCCTCGGTGGCCGGCCTGACCGGCCTGGTCGCCGCCGCGGCGACGATGGTCGCGATGAACACCGCCCACGCCCAGGAGACCCGCTACGAGGCCGAGGACTCCTCGGTCGAGTGCGGCGGCGAGATCGAGTCCGAGCACGCCGGGTTCTCCGGCAGCGGCTTCTGCAACTCGGAGAACGAGGAAGGCGCGTGGGCCCGGTTCACCGTCGAGGCCGACGCGGCCGGGACGGCCACCCTTGGCATCCGGTACGCCAACGGCGGCGGAGGCGACCGGCCCGCCGAGGTGGCGGTCAACGACGCCACCGCGGCCTCGGCCGCGTTCGAGGACACCGGCGCGTGGACGAACTGGGTCACCGAGCTCGTGGAGGTGGAGCTGGACGCGGGGACCAACACGATCGAGTTCACCGCCACCGCCGGGGAGGGCCTGCCCAACCTCGACTACGTGGACGTGACCACCGACGGCACCCCGCCGGACGACACCACCACGCCGCCGGACGACCCGACGACGCCCGACGACCCGACCGACCCGCCCACCGGCGACGAGCTGTACGTGGCGCCGGACGGCACCGACGGCGCCTCCGGCACCGAGTCGGACCCGACGACGCTGGTCTCGGCGATCGGCCGCATCGAGCCGGGCGGGACGATCTACCTGAAGGGCGGGACCTACGACTTCTCCGAGACGGTCCACATCGAGCCGGGCAACGACGGCACCTCCTCGGACCGCACCGAGCTGTTCGCCTACCCGGGCGAGACGCCGGTGCTGGACTTCTCGGGCCAGAGCGAGGACTCGGCCAACCGCGGCATCGCCATGGGCGGCGACTGGTGGCACTTCTACGGCCTCATCGTCGAGAACGCCGGCGACAACGGGATCCTCCTGGGCGGCAACCACAACATCATCGAGCGGGTCGTCACGCGGCACAACGCCGACACGGGCCTCCAGATCGCGCGGTACACCGCCGGGGCGCCCGAAGAGGAGTGGCCCTCGCACAACCTCGTGGTGAGCTCGGAGTCGCACGACAACGTCGACTCCGACGGCGAGGACGCCGACGGCTTCGCCGCGAAGCTGACCTCCGGTCCCGGTAACGTCTTCCGCAACACCGTGGCGCACAACAACATCGATGACGGCTGGGACCTGTACACCAAGGACGACACGGGCCCGATCGGCGAGGTGCTGATCGAGAACTCCCTGGCGTACGAGAACGGGACGCTCTCGAACGGCGGCCAGGCCGGCAACGGCGACCGCAACGGCTTCAAGCTCGGCGGCGAGGACATCGCGGTCGACCACACCGTGACCAACAGCATCGCCTACGACAACGGCAAGCACGGGTTCACCTACAACTCGAACCCCGGGTCGATGACGATCACCGGCAACGCCAGCATCGGCAACGCCGAGCGCAACTTCAACTTCGACGGCGGCTCCTCGACCTTCCGCGACAACACCTCGTGCGACTCGGGCGACGAGGACCGGATCATCGGCGACGACGCCGGAGGGAACCAGTGGTGGGAGGGCTCGAACGGCTCCCGCTGCTCGGAGTACTCCGGCTCGCTGGACTGGTCCTTCGCCTCGGACGGCAGCCTCGTCGTGACCTTCGGCGGCACCCAGGTGCTGCCGTAGCCGACCCGGAAGGCACCGCGCGGACGCCGCCTCGGGCGTCCGGACCGTGACCGAGGGAGTGCCCGGTGGGCTCGGGCCGCATGGCGCCCGGCCCACCGGACGCCCTTGCGCCGCCGGCGGTCTCGTCCAGCGATCCAGTGGTGCCGCGCTTCGACCGGCGGCGTCGGCCGGTCCCTCCGCAGCGACGGGAGGGGCCGGCCGGGCTCCTCACCGGCGGCGCGGTGCTCGGCGGTGGCCGCCGGGCGCCGCGCCGCCGCCTTCAAGGCATCGATGCGCGTCGCATTCCGAACAAATTTTTTTCATGACTTGACATAACCTGAATCACAGTCGTAATCTGAGCCGCGACCCCGAGTCCAGCGGCCCCCGAAGCCGAGACGCGGACGACCGAGACCCGGCGACGCGCCACCCAGCCGCACCCCGCTCCGCCGCCGCGGAGCGCACGCCCGAGGCCGGACCTCCCCCGGCCGCACGGAAGGAAAGGACCGCAAGCGCGATGAACGACCGCACCCCCTCCCGCCCGCGACTGAGCCGCCGGAACCTGATGAAGACGTCCGGGCTGTCCGGCCTCGGCCTCGCCCTCGGACCCGGTCTGGCCGCCTGCGGCCGCGGCTTCGGAGGCGGCGACGACTCCTCCGGCGGCGAAGGCGAGATCAACATGGTCTGGTGGGGCGACGCGGCCCGCGCCGAGGTCACCGAGGCCGCCCTCGACATCTTCACCGAGGAGACCGGCATCGCCGTCAAGACCGAGTACCAGGACTCGGGCCCCTACCAGGACAAGCTCGCCACCCGCTTCGCCGCCGGGGACGAGCCCGACCTGATGGCCCAGCGCATGGACTCGCTTCGCGAGTTCGCCGACCGGGGCGCCCTGCTCGACCTGAACACCGCCGGCGACGCGGTCGACCTCTCCGGCCTGTCCGAGAGCGCCCGGGCCCTGGCCGAGGTCGACGGCGCCGTGTACGGCGTCCCGGCCGGACTCAACGCGATCGGCTTCATCGTCAACCGCGACATCACCGACGAGCACGGCATCGCGATCCCCGACGGCGACACCTGGAGCTGGGACGACCTCGCCGAGTTCTCCGCCTCCGTCACCGAGGCCACCGGCGGCGAGGTCTACGGCACCGGCTTCGAGGCGTCCACCCTCGCCAACATCATCGTCTGGATCCGCCAGCAGGGCGAGGACTTCTTCACCGAGGACGGCCGGTTCGGGGCGTCCGAAGCGAGCGTCCAGGCCTGGTTCGACATGATCCAGGCCATGCGCGACGCCGGCGGCTTCCCGCCCGCGGGCTTCTTCGAGCAGGTCGGCGGCGGCGCCGAGCAGTCCTACATCGCCGCGGGCACCTTGGCCAGCCAGATCATCCCCACCAACAACTTCCTGTCCTACTCCCAGGCCGCGGGCGGCAACCTCGCGCTGCTGCGCATGCCCGGCGAGACCACCGGTGTCCGCCGCGGCCAGTCGGTCGACTGCCCGCACCTGTGGTCGATCGCCTCGGCCTCGGAGCATCAGGACGAGGCGCTGCGGCTGCTGGACTTCCTGGCCAACGACCCCCGGGCCTCCCAGGCCACCGGCACCACGCGCGGGGTGCCGCCCAACTCCCAGATCGCCGAGGACCTGATGGGCGATCTCGCGGAGGAGGACCGGACCGCCACGGAGTACCTGATCGGGCTCCAGGGCGAGGACCTGCCGCCCTCCTTCCCCTATCCGCCCGGCGGCTCGGCGATCGCCGACGCCCTCGCGGCGATCGCGACCGAGGTCGAGTTCGGCAGCATGAGCTCGAGCGAGGCCGCGGCCGCATTCGTCGCCCAGTCGCAGGACGCGCTCGAGCAGTGACCGCACCGACCGATGCCAACACAGTGAGGGAGCAGGTCCCTGTGCCGGCGGCGCGAGAGCGCCGCGGCGGCCGTGGCCCGGCCGCTGGACGCCGCCGGCACAGGGACCGCGCCGGCTACCTGTTCCTGCTGCCCTGGTTCCTCGGGATGCTGCTGGTGGTCATCCCGTTCTTCGCCTCGCTGTACCTGGCGTTCACCGACTACAACCTCCTCAACGATCCGAAGTGGATCGGCTTCGAGAACTTCCGCGAGATGTTCGCCGACCCGCTGTACCTCCAGTCGCTGAAGGTCACCTTCACCTACACGTTCGTGTCGGTGCCGCTGTCGCTGGCGGCCGCGCTGCTGGTCGCGATGGTCCTCAACCGCGGGGTGAAGGGGCTGCCGGTCTACCGGGCGGTGTTCTACCTGCCCTCGCTGCTGGGCGCCAGCGTCGCGGTCGTCCTGCTGTGGCGGGAGATCTTCGGCCGCGAGGGGATCGTGAACGCCTTCCTCGGCTGGTTCGGCGTCCAGGGCCCCTCGTGGACCACCGACCCCGACTACGCGCTGAGCATGCTGATCGTCCTGCACGTCTGGACCTTCGGCTCGCCGATGGTGATCTTCCTGGCCGGGCTGCGGCAGATCCCGACGATGTACTACGAGGCGGCCGCGGTCGACGGCGCCTCCAGATGGCGGCAGTTCCGCTCGATCACCCTGCCGCTGCTGAGCCCCATCATCTTCTTCAACCTGATCCAGTCGCTCATCGCCTCGTTCCAGACGTTCACCCAGGGCTTCGTGATGAACAACGGCTCCGGCGGTCCGGCGAACTCCACGCTGTTCTACAACCTGTACCTGTACCAGCAGGGGTTCAACCAGTTCCACATGGGATACGCCTCGGCGATGGCGTGGACGCTCCTGATCGTCATCGCCGTGTTCACCGGGCTCACGTTCCTGTCCGGCAAGTACTGGGTCCACTACGACAACTGAGGTCTGCCATGTCGATCAACACCGCATCCCCGCGCCGGGCCGGAAAGCGCGAGCGCGACGACGAAGCCCCCATCGAGCGGTTCGGCTCCACCAGGCGGAGCAGATTCACACGGCACCTGCTCTTGAGCCTGGTGGGCCTGGTCATGATGTACCCGCTGCTGTGGATGCTCTCCAGCTCGCTCAAACCGAACTCGCTGATCTTCGACGACCTGCGGCTGTGGCCGACCGAATGGGCGCCGTCGAACTACGCCGACGGCTGGACGGCCCTGGACTACGACTTCGGCGTCTACTTCACCAACTCGCTGGTCATCGTGGTGCTCAGCATCATCGGGAACCTGTTCTCGTGCTCGCTGGCCGCCTACGGCTTCGCCAGGCTCGACTTCACCGGCCGGAAGCTGTTCTTCGTGCTCATGCTCGGCACCATGATGCTGCCCGGGCACGTCCTGCTGGTGCCCCAGTACATCCTGTTCTCCAAGCTCGGCTGGCTCAACACCTACTATCCGCTGCTGGTGCCGAACTTCCTGGCCACCAACGCCTTCTTCATCTTCCTGATGGTGCAGTTCATGCGCTCGCTCCCCAAAGAGCTCGACGACGCCGCGCGCATCGACGGGTGCGGGCCGTTCCGCACCTTCTGGAAGGTGATCATGCCGCTGTGCACGCCCGCGTTCGCCACCACCGCGATCTTCACGTTCATCTCGGTGTGGAACGAGTTCTTCGGGCCGCTGATCTACCTGACCGACCCCGAGCTGTACACGGTGCCGCTGGCGCTGCGCCAGTTCGTCGACTCCGAGGGCCAGTCGCAGTGGGGGCAGATGTTCGCCATGTCGGTCCTGTCGCTGGCGCCGATCATCGGCTTCTTCATCGCGGGCCAGAAGTACCTGGTCAAGGGCATCGCCACCACCGGACTCAAATAGACGCGGAGCATCGACGTGAACCAAGGGGCCAAGGCATTCGGGACCGCCGACAACGGCGACGGCACCTACAGCAACCCGGTCCTGCGAGCGGACTGGTCCGATCCCGACGCGGTCAGGGTCGGCGACGACTTCTATCTCGTCGCCTCCAGCTTCCACCGCGTGCCGGGGCTGCCCGTGCTGCGCAGCCGGGACCTGGTGAACTGGACGATCATCGGCCACGCGCTGCCCCGGCTGGAGCCCGAGGGGGCGTTCCGGGAGCCGCGGCGCGGCTGCGGGGTGTGGGCGCCGGCCATCCGCCACCACGCGGGCCGGTTCTGGATCTTCTACCCCGATCCCGACCGCGGCGTCTCCGTCGTCACCGCCGCCGACCCGGCGGGACCGTGGTCGAGCCCGCGCCTGCTCAAGAGCGGGCGGGGCCTGATCGACCCGTGCCCGCTGTGGGACGAGGACGGCTCGGCGTACCTCGTGCACGCCTGGGCGAAGAGCCGGGCCGGGTTCAACAACCGGCTCACCTGCCACCGCATGAACTCGGACGCGACCGCGCTGCTGGACGACGGACGCGACATCGTCGACGGCGGCGCCCTGCCGGGGTACCGCACGCTCGAAGGCCCCAAGTGCTACCGCCGCGACGGCTGGTACTGGATCTTCGCCCCGGCCGGGGGCGTGCGCGACGGCTGGCAGTCGGTGTTCCGGTCCAGGGACGTCTTCGGCCCCTACGAGGAGCGGATCGTCCTGGAGCAGGGCGACACGGACGTCAACGGGCCGCACCAGGGCGCGTGGGTGACCGCCGCGGGCGGACGGGACTGGTTCCTGCACTTCCAGGACAGGGACGCGTTCGGGCGCGTCGTGCACTTGCAGCCGATGCGGTGGGACTCGGACGGCTGGCCCGTCATCGGCGAGCCGCCGGGGCGGCCGGTCGCGACGCACGCCAAACCGGACGTCGCCTCGGACCAGGCGCCCACCGCCCCGGCCGCGGGCGACGACTTCCCCGGCGGCGAGCCCGGTCTGCAATGGGCGTGGGCGGCCAATCCCGAACCGGAGTGGCGGGAGCCCGGGCCGGGCGGGGCACTGCGGCTGGCGTGCGCGCCGACCGACACCGGGGACCTGCGGCGGCTCCCGAACCTGCTGGAGCAGCGGCTGCCCGCCGAGCGGTTCCGCGCCGTCACCACCGTGCGGCTGGCCGGTGCGGCGGCGGGCGCGCGGGCCGGTCTGACGGTGCTGGGCGACAGTTACGCCTGGATCGGCCTGGAGCGCACGCCCGGCGGCGCCGCCCTGGTCCACCGGAGGGCCGAGGCGGGCGGCACCGAACGCGAGGCCGCCGACGCGACGGCGGTGGAACTCGGCGAGGACGGCACGACCGCGACGGTCGCGATCGGCGTGGAGCTCGACGGGGACGGCCGCTGCCGCTTCCTGGCGGGCGCTGCGGGCGAGCCGCCGCGCCCGCTCGGCCCGCCGTTCGAGGCCACCGCCGCGCAGTGGGTCGGCGCGGCCCTCGGCCTGTTCGCCGCCGCCGCGCCGGACGCCGCCGGGGGCGCGGCCGAGTTCGGTCCAGTGCGGATCACCCCGTGAGCGGCGGGGCCGGAGACGTCGGCGCCGAGCCGCGCGTCCTGCGCCTGGACGGCCGGGCGGTGGCCGACTACGTCTGGCGGCCGGAGCTGCCCGAAGGCCTCTCCCCCAGGCCGTACCTGCATCCGGTGCGCACGCCGTCGGGAACGGCGGTCACCGAGCTCATGCCCGAGGACCACCGGCACCATCTCGGCGTGAGCCTCGCGGTGGCCGACGTGGGCGGCGCGAACTTCTGGGGCGGGCGGACCTTCGTCGCCGGGCGCGGCCCGGTGACCCTGCCGAACCACGGCGTCCAGCGCCACCACCGCTGGGAGTCCGCGAGCGACACCGCGCTCGCCCACGAGCTGCGCTGGACCGGCCCCGGCGGGGCCGCGCTGCTGCGCGAGCGCCGCCGGATCGCCGCGGTGCCGCTCGACGAGCGGGCGTGGGCGCTGGACTTCGGCTTCGAGCTGACGAACCTGACCGCCTCGCCGCTGGCGTTCGCCAGCCCGGCGGTCAACGGCCGCCCCGGTGCGGGCTACGGCGGCTTCTTCTGGCGCGCGCGGCGGGGCGGGCGGCGCGTCCGCGTCGTCGGGCCGGACGCGGCCGGAGAGCGCGGGCTCCACGGCGCGCGCACCGCCTGGCTGTCGCTGCACGCCTCAGGCGAGGCGCCGTGGACGCTGGTCTTCGTCGCCGCGGACGAGGGCGACCCGTGGTTCGTCCGCAGCGGCGACTACCTCGGCGTCGGCGCCTCGCTCGCCTGGTCGGCACCGCTCATGGCCGCTCCGGGCGCCGGTCCGCGCCGTCGTATCATCACGGTGGTCGCCGACGGCGACCTCGACCGCCCGGCGACGCTCGCCCTGGTCGCGGCGGCTCGGGCGCACGACGAGGCGTAGGCGATGGGAGGCGGCATGAAGGTCCCCGGCACTGCCGGTCCGACGCTCGCGGCCCAGGCGCCGGACGCCGTCGAGCTCCGGGTCGGCGGGCGGGAGGTCGCCAGGTACGTGTGGCGGCCCGAGCTGCCCCCGTCCACCGCGCCGCGCCCGTTCCTCCACCCCGTGCGCACGCTCGCCGGGTGCCTGGTCACCGACGCCAGACCGGACTCCCACACCCACCAGCTGGGCATCAGCATCGCCGCGCCGGACATCGACGGGCGCAACTTCTGGGGCGGGCGGACCTTCGTCGCCGGGCACGGCCCGGCCTGGCTCGACGACCACGGGATGCAGCGGCATCAGCGGTGGCTCACGTTGTCGGACACCGATCTGGTCCACACCGTGCGCTGGGTCGACGCGGGCCGGGCGATCCTCCTGCGAGAGCGCCGGTCGATCGTCTGCCGCCCGGTGAACCGGGACGCGTGGGCGCTGCGGGTGCGGACGCGCCTGGCCAACGCGACCCGGCGGCCGCTGCCGATCCGCAGCCCCGCGGCGCTGGGCCGCCCCGGCGCGGGCTACGGCGGCTTCTTCTGGCGCGGCCCGGCCGTCACCGGACCGGTCAGGGTCCTCAGCCAGGACGGCACCGGGGTCCGCGCCGTCCACGGCAAGACGGCCGACTGGGTGGCCGTCGGCGGCCTCGACTCCGAGAACCGCGAGTGGACGGTGGTGTTCCTGCCGGGGAACGCCGAGACGGCGATGGACCGCTGGTTCGTCCGGGCCCGCGACTACCTCGGCGTCGGCTCCTCGCTGGCCTGGGACCGCCCGCTGGTGCTCGAACCGGGCGAGTCGATCGACCGGAACGTCATCGCGGTCGTCGCCGACGGTGCGCTCGCCGCAGACGAGGCCGCCGCGCTCGCCGCCACCGCCCGGTCGGCGGCATGACCGGCACCGAGCGGGCGGCGAGTCCCGCCCGGCAGGAGAGCCTCCGCGAGCTCAACCTCGAGCTGGTCTTCCGGCACGTCCTCGCCGCCGAGAGGCCCATCTCCCGCACCGAGCTCGCCTCGGTCACCGGCCTGACGCGCCCCACCATCACCCGCATCGTCGAAGAGCTCATCGCCGGGCGGCTGGTCACCGAGACCGGTTCGGCCCGCGACGGCCGGGCCGGGCGCCCCCGCGTCGGGCTGATCCTCTCCCGCAGCGGGCCCGCCGGCCTGGGCCTCGACATCCGGGCCGACGGCCTGGCCGCGTGCGTCGTCGACCTCACCGGCACCGTCCGGCACCTGGCCTTCGCGCCCTTCGCGTTCGCGGACGCCGAGCCGGCCGCCGTGATGGGCCGCCTGGCGGCGATGGCCTCGGCCGCCGTCGAGGCCGTCGCCGCCGAGCGCCTCACGGTCGTCGCGGTCACGCTGGCCGTGCCGGGGCCAGTCGACAAGGGCGTCGTGCGGTCCGCCCCGGCGCTCGGATGGGCCGACGTCGACGCGGGCTCGCTCCTGCGGTCGGGGCTGGGGCACCTCGACCTGCCGATCACCGTGGACAACGAGGCGAACCTCGCCGCGCACGGCGAGCTGCACGCCACGCGGGGCGAGCTCGACAACTTCGTGTACGTCTCGGGCGGGCTGCACATCGGCGCGGGGATCATCCTGGACGGGCGGCTCGTACGCGGCTCGCGGGGCTGGAGCGGCGAACTCGGGCATGTCACAGTGGACCCGGAGGGCAGGCGGTGCCCGTGCGGCTCGCGCGGCTGCCTCCAGACCTACGCCAGTCCGCAGGCGCTGCTGGGGGACTCGCCCGCCCCGGCGGGCACCATGCCGGAACTCGCCGTCACGACCAGGGCCGACGAGGGCGACGCGGCCACGCTCGCGGCGATCGACGAGGCGGGCACCGCGCTGGGCGTGGCGCTGTCCAATGTGCTGAACATCCTCGACATCGGCACCGTGCTGCTCGGCGGGGGCTTCGCCCTGCTGTCCTCATGGGTCACCGATCGGGTGGAGGACGAGATCGCCCGGCGCGTGCTGTCGGCCGCGTGGGCGCCCGTCGCGGTGCGCCCGGCGATCCTCGGCCCCGACGCGGCCGCGATCGGCGCCGCCCTGAGCTTCATCGACCGGCTCCGCCTCGACCCGGCCGCCTGGCTCGCGTCGCAGCGGTGAGGCGCGTCCGGCTCACGCCGGTTCGAGCAGCGCCGCGTACAGGGTGAGCCCGGGGCCGAACGACATCGCCACCACCGGTCCGGACGGCTCGCCGGCGCGCAGCAGTTCGCGCAGTACCAGCAGGACGGTGACCGAGGAGCAGTTGCCGTACTCGGCCAGGACTTCGCGCGAGGCCGCCAGGTCGGAGGGGGCGAGGCCGAGGCCGTCCTGGACGGCGTCGAGGATGCGCGGCCCGCCGGGGTGCACCGCCCAGCCGCGCACGTCGGGCACGTCGAGGCCGTGGCGGGCCAGCAGGTCCTTCACCAGCGGGCCGACGTGCTCGCCGAGGACCTCGGGGACGTCGGGCGACAATCCCATGCGGAAGCCGAGATCGGTGACGTCCCAGGTCATGTGGCCGCTGGTGCCGGTGCCGGTGCGGGCGGCGATCTCGGTGACGCGCAGACCCGGGCCCGGTTCGCTCTCGGGGCGCAGCACCAGGGCCGCCGCCGCGTCGCCGAACAGGGCGTGGGTGACCACCTGCTGCGCATCCCTGGAGGCCGGCTGGAGGTGCAGCGTGGTCAGCTCGAGGCAGAGCAGCACGGCGGACCGCCCGCGCGCCGAGACGAAGTCGGCGACCGCGCCGATGCCGGGCAGGGCGGCGTGGCAGCCCATGTGCCCGACGAGCAGCCGCTGGACGTCCGGCCGCAGCCCCAGCGAGGCGGCCAGCTGGATGTCGACGCCGGGGGTGCAGTAGCCGGTGCAGGAGGCGACGGCGAGCATGCCGACCTCGTCGGCACCGAGGCCCGCGTCGTCCAGCGCTTCGGCGACCGCCCGGTGGCCGAGCGGGGGCGCCAGTTCCCCGTAACTGCGCATACGGTCCCCTGTGGACCAGGTGGAGACGTCCAGTCCACTGGCCGGGTCGATCACCGAGTGGCGGCGGCGCACCCCGGAGGAGGCGAAGATCCGCTCGGCGGCCCGGCTTCCGGCGAAGTGCTCGCGGAAGTACTCGGACCAGAGCGTGTCCTGTTCGTAGGCGGGCGGCAGCGCCGCGCCGACGCCGGTGACGCGCGCGCTCACCGCCGCGCCGTCTCTGTGCGGGTCCGTGTTGCTGACACCAGCCCTCGCTTTCGGGTCGGGCGCACCGGGAGCGGTCGCGCATCCGGAGACGAATGCCCCTCATACCAGGGTACAAACCCCCGGATGCGACGGCTAGAGGTCATGGCGTCGAAACTCCGGTTTGGAGCAGCAATGCCACGTCGACGAGGGCCACCGCGATCACCGCTCGGAACGCCGCCCGCGAGCGCGGGCGGCGCCCCAGGAGCGCGCCGACGGCGAGCACGGCCGCCGCGAGGGGCACCGCGGCCAGACCCGCCGGAGCGGGCGGGCCGGGCGGCCCGAAGGCCAGGAGCGCCGAGGCTCCCAGCACCAGGGCCGCGGCGACCGCCCAGCTCACGCGCGGGCCAAGGCGGTGCGGCAGGCCCCGCACACCGGTCGCGGCGTCGTCGTCGAGGTCGGGCAGCACGTTGACGAAGTGCGCCGCCGAGCCCAGGCACGCGGCACCGGCCAGGAGCCACGGCGGCGGCAGCGGTGATCCGGGCAGCCCCATCGAGACGAACGCGGGCAGCAGCGCGAACGACACCGCGTACGGCAGCACCGAGAACGCGGTGGCCTTGACGCCGAGGTCGTAGGCCCACGCCGAGACCAGGGCGGCGGTGTGCGCTCCGGCGGCGGCCAGTCCGGAGGGCAGCGAGAGGAGGAGCGCGAGCGCGGCCGCGGCGATCACGCCGACGCGCACGACCGCCGGGGCCACCTCCCCGGCCGCCACCGGTTTGCCCGAGCGGCCCGCCATGGCGTCGCGCGGCGCGTCGACCAGGTCGTTGAGCCAGCCGACGGACAGCTGGCCCGCGAAGACGGCGGCGACCACCGTCAGCGAGGCGCCGAACGGCCGCTCGGCGCCGATGACCAGCCCGGCGGTGATCGCCGTGACCGCCAGGACGGGCAGCGGGTGGCAGGCGCGGGCGAGTGCCCACGTCACCGCCGAAGCCCGCTTCACGGGCGCCAGTGTGCCATCCTGGTCGCATGCGCAGTCTCACGGCCCGCTCCCGAAAGCCGGCGCGGGGCGATCTCGCGCTCTACGACGACCACGCCGAGCAGTGGTGGCGCCCGCGCGGGCCGTTCGTGATGCTGCACTGGCTCGCCGCCGCCCGCGGGCGGCTCGTCCCGCCGGCCGCCCGGCCGGACGCGGTCCTGGTGGACCTCGGGTGCGGCGCGGGGCTGCTCGCGCCGCACATCGCGGGCAAGGGCTACCGGCACATCGGCGTGGACCTCTCGGCTCCCTCGCTGCGGCTGGCCGCCGAGCACGGGGTCCACGCCGTCCGGGGCGACGTCCTCGCGGCGCCGCTGGCCGACGGCTCGGCCGACGTCGTCGTGGCCGGGGAGATCCTCGAGCACGTCCCCGACCTGCCGCGCGCGGTGGCGGAGGCGTGCCGCCTGCTCCGCCCCGGAGGGGTGCTGGTGATCGACACGCTCGCGGACACCGCGCTGTGCCGCCTGATCGCCATCGGCCTGATCGAGTCCGTGCGGCTCGCGCCGCGCGGCGTCCACGACCCGGCCCTCCTGGTCGACCGGGCGGTGCTGCGCGCGGAGTGCGAGCGGCACGGCGTGCGCCTGGCCCTGCGGGGCATCCGGCCGTCCATGGCCGACCTGGCGGCCTGGTCGCTCCACCGCAGATCCACCGTCCGCATGGTGCCCTCGCCGACCACCGCGGTGCTCTTCCAGGGCTACGGCCGCAAAGCGGGATGACGGCGCCGCCGCGCATGGAGCGCCCCGGTGTGGGTAAACCGTCACCATGACAGTGCATTTCGGACCCCCTGAGTCCTATTGGATCGCCTCGGCCGAGGCCGAGGAGCATCCGCCGCTGGAGGACGACCTGGACATCGACGTCGCGGTCGTCGGCGGCGGGATCGCCGGACTGTGCACGGCCTGGGAGCTGTCCCGCGCGGGCAGGTCGGTGGCGCTGCTGGAGGCCAGGCGCGTCCTCGAGGGCGTCACGGGGCACACGACGGCGAAGCTGACCGCGCAGCACGCGCTCGTCTACGCGCATCTGCGGTCGGCGCTCGGCGCCGAGGCGGCGCGCCGCTACGCCGCCTCCCAGTCCGAGGCCGTCGAATACGCCTTCGCCACCGCCGAGGCGCTGTCGGTCGACTGCGAACTGGAGCGGGCGCCCGCCTACGTCTACACCGAGCGGCACGAGGGCGTCCAGGCGATCCGCGACGAGGTCGACGCCGCCCGCGAGGCGGGCCTGGACGCGTCGTTCACGACCGAGACCGGCCTGCCCTACGCCGTCGCCGGGGCGGTCCGGCTCGACGGCCAGGCCCAGTTCCACCCCCGCCGGTACCTGCTGGCGCTCCTGGAGGACCTCCTCGCGAACGGCGGGCGGGTCTTCGAGCGCACCCGCGTGGTCGGCCTGGAGCGGGAGGAGTCCCCCGTGGTCCTCGCCGTCGAGGGCGGGCACCGGGTGCGGGCTCTGGACGCGGTGGTGGCGACCCACTACCCGATCTTCAACCGGCCCAGCCTCTTCTCCAGGCTGTCGCCGCATCGCGAGGTGGTCGTCGCGGGGGCGATCCCGCTCGGCGAGGACCCGGGCGGCATGTACATCACGAAGGAGGGCGGCACGCGCTCGGTGCGCACCGCGCCGTACCGCGACGGCGAGCGGCTCCTGATCGTCACCGGCGAGTCGTTCACCCCCGGCGAGGGCGAGGTGTCGGAGCGGTTCGAGCGACTCGCGGCCTGGACGGCCGAGCGCTTCGGCGTCACCGAACTCGCCTACCGGTGGGCGGCGCAGGACAGCGCCACCACCGACGGGGTGCCGTTCGTCGGGCGCCTGCCGGGGAGCGGGCGGCACCTGTACGTGGCGACCGGTTTCGGCGGCTGGGGCATGAGCAACGGCGTCATGTCGGGGCGCCTGCTCGCGGGGCTCGTGCTCGGCGGGGAGCCGGCGTGGGGCGGGCTGTACGAGCCCTCGCGCCTGCACGCGGGCAAGGAGGCCGCCACGTTCGCCTCGTTCCAGAAGGACGTCGCCAAGCACTTCGTGGGCGACCGGATCGGCAGGCGCCGCGGCGCCGAGACGCCGGAGGACCTGCGGCCCGGCGAGGGCGCGGTCATGAAGCTCGACGGCGAGCGGCGGGCCGTCCACCGCCGCGACGACGGGGAGCTCCGGACGGTCTCGGCGACCTGCACGCACCTGGGGTGCCTGGTGCGGTTCAACGACGCCGAGCGCAGCTGGGACTGCCCGTGCCACGGCTCCCGGTTCGACGTCGACGGCGGCGTGATCGAGGGGCCGGCGACCGCGCCGCTCCGGTCGTACGACTTACCGGGGTGTCTCGGCGGCGTCCCCGGGCTTCCAGCGGAGGAGGTCGCCGGGCTGGCATTCGAGCGCCTCGCACAGGGCGGCGAGGGTGGTGAAGCGCACCGCCTTGGCGCGGCCGTTCTTGAGGACCGCCAGGTTGGCGGGGGTGATGCCGACGCGTTCGGCGAGCGCGCCCACGGACATCTTGCGCTTGGCGAGCATGACGTCGATGTCGACGACGATCGGCATCAGATCACCTCGTCCAGCTCGGCTCGCAGGTGGTGGGCCTCGGCGTCGCGGTCGATCGCCTGGGACAGCAGGCTCCGCATCACCACGACGAGCAGGGCGACCCCGGCGATCATCACCGACGCCCCGCAGATGAGGAAGACGATGCCCGGGGCGACCTCGTCGTCGGGCACGCGGTGGTTCGCCGAGGCCGCGAGGACGGCGAACGCGAAGGTCAGGACCGAGGCGGCCGCGATCGCGCCGATCACGATGTCGACGTAGCGGAAGGCGGCCTCGGAGAAGACCGTGCCGCGCCGCACCATCGTCAGCAGGCGCCAGATGCAGACCATGGTGATCTGGATGGTCGCGATGCCCAGGACGAGGACCACGACGAGGGGGACGCGCAGGTAGGAGAGGTTCGGGTCGTCCTCGAAGTCGCTGCCGAACAGCGCCGCCCCCACCGCCTGCACGAGCAGTGAACCGGCGAGCGCCATCGCGAGCACGATGCGCAGCGCGAGGATCGTCGTCTTTCCCATCGAGGACTCCTTCGATCGAGTTACGATCGGAATATATCGAAAATCGATAGGTACTGTCAAGCGGAAGCCGATCGGGTGCAGGCTCGTCGTGCACCACGAGCAGTGCCGCGCGCCAGGCCCGGTGCGGGGAGAAGCCGCGTTCGGAGGCGGAGTGGATGAGCTCAGTGGTCGACGGCGATCGCGGCGCGGGCGGCGGCGGGCGGCAAGGAGGGCACCAGGGCCCGCTGTCCGAGGTAGACGGACTCGTCGATGTCGTGGGTGATGAAGACGACGGCGGGGCAGCTCGTCGAGATCCGGCAGGTCAACGCCGCGGGCCGCAGCGCCCATGCCGAGAAGGCGCATCCGGCCCCGCGCGACCCGAACTTCACCGGCGTCGGCCGGTGCCTGACCGACGACCGGGGCTTCAACCGCTTCACCACGATATCGTCCGCGCCGTCGCGGCCGGGCATGGCGAGAGCGGCACCGGATCGGCGTCCGGTGCCGCGTCGCTCTGGGCCGCTCGATGGCGCCGGTCAGGCGCGGGCGGCCCGTGCCTGGGCGATCGCCTCGCGCAGGGCGCTCTCCTCCTCGGTGGACAGCGAGGTCTGGACGAGCTTGCCGCCGAGCGGCTCCAGCGCGTCGATGACCTTGTCGTAGGTGGCCTGCTCGACCAGGGCGAACACCGCCGCCGCGCCCGGCGTCAGCTGCTGTCCGAGCTCGCGCATGAGATCGTCGTTGACGCCGCTGTCGGTGGCGGAGCCGCCGATGGCGCCCGCTCCGGCGCCGACGGCCATGCCCAGCAGCGGCATGAAGAACAGCAGTCCGATCAGGCCGCCCCACAGCGCGCCGGACGTGGCGCCGATACCGGTGTCGCTGCGGATCTGGCGGAGCTTGATCTTGCCGTCGTGGTTCTCGGCGATGGCGATGTCCTGGAGTGCGAGCAGTTCCGAGCGCTGTAGTTCGAGGAACTTGTCGCGCGCCTGCTCGGCGGTGACGGCATCGGGATAACCGATGACGAACAGATTGCTCATGTCGTCTCCCCTCGCCCCTACTGCCGGGATTCGGGGAGGCGGCGCGAGCGGCCGAGCCAGGCGCCGGTGCCTACTATTGCGCCGCTGACGACGGCTCCGGTGACGACCATGGACACCATCCGCCGGCGGCGGTCGCGAGTTCTACGCCTCATATCGGCATTACCCCCATTGCTCTCTCGCAAGTGCCGCCGCGGGACCGCGAGCGGCGATCAGAGCGTAGCCGTCCGGCGACTCCCGCGAGGCCGAATCCGAGGATTCGGCGCTACCGGAGGGGCCCGTCCCGTTCGAGGAGGCGCCGGGCGCGCCCGAGCATGGCCGGGTCCACCATCTCGCCGTCGGGCAGCGTGGCGACGCCGCCGCCGTGCTCGAGCGCGCCGACCACGGCCCGCGCCCATGCCAGTTCCCGCTCGGTCGGGGCGAAGACGTCCCTGATCACCGGCAGCTGCTTGGGATGGACGGCGACTCGGCCGCGCATGCCCAGGGCCCTGCCGCGCTCGGTGTCGGCGCGCAGGCCGTCGAGGTCGGCGATGGCGGGATACGCCGAGAGCATCGGCGCGTCCAGTCCGGCGGCGCGGGCGGCGACGAGCAGCCGGACGCGCGCGTGGTCGAGCACCAGCGGCTCGGCGCTGCCGAGGTCGCTCGCGAGGTCGGCCTCGCCGAGCGCCACCTCCAGCACGGCGGGGTGGGCGGCGACGGCCGCGGCGGCTTCGAGGCCGCGGGCCGACTCGATGAGCGCGGTGAGCGGCAGCCCGGGTGCGAGCGAGGCGATCTCGTCGAGCTCGCGCGGGTCCTCGACTTTGGGGATGCGCAGGCCGACGCGGGCGCCCGTGTCGCGGACGGCCTCGATCTCGTGCGCCGCTCCGGCGTTCACGCGCACCTGGAAGGCGGGGCCGGTCGGCGGGGCGGCGAGATACGCGGTGACATCGGCGAGCGCGGCGGCCTTGGCCTCGGCGGCGACGGCGTCCTCGAGGTCGAGGATGACGACGTCGGCGCCCGAGGCGGCGGCCTTGCCGAAGCGGTCCGGGCGGTCCCCGGGCACGTACAGGGCGCTGACCGGGCTCATACGACCCCCTTGCGGCGCAGGAGTTCGAGCTGTTCGCGGGTGACGCCGGCCTCGGCGAGGACCTCGTCGGTGTCCCGGCCGTGGGGCCGGCCGGTCCAGCGGATCGCGCCCGGCGTCTCGGAGAGCCGGAAGAGCACGTTCTGCATCTTGACCGGCCCGAGCTCGTCGTCGTCGACGGTCTGGACGGTCCCGATCGCCCGGTACTGGGGGTCGGCGAGGACGCCGCGCACGTCGTAGACGGGGGCGACGGCCGCCTGCGCGTCCTCGAAGGCCGCGATGACCTCGCCGGTGGGCCTGGCCTCGATCCAGGCGGCGACGGCCGCGTCGAGCTCGTCGGCGTGCCCGGCTCTGGTGTGCCCGGAGGCGAACCAGGGCTCGTCGACGAGGTCGCCGCGGCCGACCAGGCGCATGACGCGCTCGGCGATCGACTGCGAGCTGGTGGAGACGGCGACCCAGTCGCCCTCGCCGGTGCGGTAGACGTTGCGCGGCGCGTTGTTGACCGAGCGGTTCCCGCTGCGGGGCTGGAGGGTGCCGAGCTGGTCGTAGGCGGTGATCTGGCCGCCGAGGAGCATCAGGATCGGCTCGATGATCGCCAGGTCGATGACCTGTCCGCGGTCGTCGCGGTCGGCGGAGCGGAGCGCGACGAGGACGGCGTAGGCGGTGGCGAGCGCGGCGATGCCGTCGGCGAGGCCGAACGGCGGGAGCGTCGGCGGCCCGTCGGGCTGCCCGGTGAGGGCCGCGAAGCCGCTCATGGCCTCGGCGAGGCTGCCGAAGCCGGGCCGGGAGGAGTACGGTCCGGTCTGGCCGAAGGCGGTGACGCGGGCGACGACGAGGCGCGGGTTGGCGCGGTGGAGCGCCTCGGGGCCCAGGCCCCAGCGTTCGAGGGTGCCGGGGCGGAAGTTCTCGATGAGCACGTCGGCGTCGGCGGCGAGCCGCAGCAGCAGCTCGGCGCCGTCCTCGGTGCCGAGGTCGATGGTGACGGTGCGCTTGTTGCGACCGAGGGTCTTCCACCACAGGTTCACGCCGTCCTTCGAGGGCCCGTGGCCGCGCGCGGCGTCGGGCTTGGCCGGGTGCTCCACTTTGATCACGTCGGCGCCGAAGTCGCCGAGGAAGGTCGCCGCGATGGGCCCGGCGAAGAGCGTGGAGACGTCGAGGACGCGCAGGCCCTCCAGTGGTGCGGTCATCGGTGGTCCCCCAAGTCCCAGGCGATGCGGAAGCCGATGCTGCTCGACCGTTCGAGGCCGAGGCCCGGCAGCAGGAATTTCAGGCTGAACGTCTCGTCGCGGACGCCGCCGTCGGTGTACCAGTCGGAGCCTTCGCTGCGGTGGTCGGCGCCGCCTTTGAGCATCGCGAAGCGGGTGACGCCGTCGGAGTGCTCGCTCTCGGTCCAGTTCCACACGGCCGGGCGGCGGCGCCGGAAGCCCGGCCGGGCGGCGGCGAGCTGCCATTCGAACTCGTCGGGCAGGCGCGCGCCGGCCCAGGCGGCATAGGCGCGGGCGTCCTCAAGGGATACTCCGGTGGCGGGCGCCTCCGCTTCGCCTCCGCCGCACAGGAACCGCCCGGAGGCGAGCGGCTCGTAGCCGGTGTCGTCGAGGAAGGCCCGGAACTCGCCGACCGAGACTTCACGGGCGGCGACGGCCACCGGGCGGCGGATCTCGATGTCGAGCGTCTCGCGCCGGCCGTCGTGCAGGCGCGGCGGGAGGGGCTTCCACTCCTCGACGTACGGGGCGCCTTGGTAGAAGCCGGTCTCGCGGCGGCGGTAGGTCACCTCGAGGCGCCTCGGGCCGGCCTCGACGCGGAGCGCGTCGCTCGGCGCGCCGGCGGATTCGGAGGGCGCGGGGACGACGCGGACCGCCTCGCGGGCGGGGAAGGCCGCGTCGGACGAGCCGGGGTCGGCGGCGGCCTCGCGCAGGAGCCCGGCGAGCCACGCCGGCTCCTCGGCGCCGGGCGCGAGTTCGAGGACGCCGGTGACGCCTCGGCCGGGCACCGTGACCGCGCCGGTGACCGGGGTTCCGGCGGTCACGTCGTACCGGCGCCCGCCCGCGGGGAGGGCGGCGGCGAGCGGGTCGCCGAGCCAGTCGCGTTCGCCGCGATTGACCAGAGTCCACAGTGTCACGCCGTTCTCGGTCCAGCGCGAGACGTGGACTCCGGCGGTCATCGCCTCGGGCGTCGCGCCTTCGAGCGGCGACCACTCCCCCGCCGTGAGGATCCCGTGGGCGGCGCGCTGCACGCGGAGCATGCGCCGCAGTGTGGCCTCGTCGCGCCGGTTCCAGCCGACCCACACGCCGAACACGGCGTCCCACACCAGGATCCCGGTGCCGTTCATCCACGCGGACTGGAGTTCGCCGCTGTGGTCGCGGTTCCAGCGCCGGATGGAATGCATCATGTGGCGCCGCTCGTACCAGTGGGCCCGCTGCACGCCGGGCGCCTCGGAGTCGGCGAACCACTGGGCCCAGCTGAGCAGGTGGTCTTCGACGCGCTGGTTGGGGACGCGGGACTCGCCTTCGAGGACCTGCGGCGGCTCGGCCCCGGTGAGCGCCCGGGTCAGCTTCGCGTCGCCTTCCTTGAGGGTGTCGAGGAAGACGCCGTCGACGCCGAGTTCGGCGACGAGCGCGGCGAGTTCGGCCGCGTCGTCGCGGCCGGTGCGCCGCGTGCCGGTGTCCCAGGGGTTGTAGTCGACGAAGACGCGCAGGCCGCGCTCGTGGAACTCCTCGACGAGCCCGGCGAGGCCGGGGACATCGCGGTAGAAGTCGAACTGGTTGCGGTCGTCGATGCCGATCACGGGGTAGGCGTGCCAGAGCACGAGGCCGTCGAGGCCGCCCTGGCCCGCGATCGACTCGAGGAAGGCGTCGACGGTGAACCGCTGCTCGGCGTGGTCGAAGAGCCGCTCGTCCCACAGCCACACCTGGGCGACGGCGTAGGCGCGGCTCGCCCAGCGGGTCCGGGGGTCCTCGTAGGCGGCGCCGCTGTAGCGGAGCCGCCTACGGGCCTCGTCGCGCCAGGTGGTGAGGTCGGCGCGCCACGCGGGCCAGTCGGCGGGGTCGCTCGGGGCCGCGAAGATCTTGGCGACGTCGCCCTGCCCGGGATCGATCGCGCCGCCGGGCGGGAGGACCGTCGGGCGGTCGATCGGCCTGGGCACCAGCGGGTTGAACTCGTTGGTGTTCGCTTCGTCGGGGTCAGCGTCCTTCACGGAACTCCAGCACCTCCTCCAGCGTCGGAATGGATGGGACGGCGCCCTTGCGCTGCACGGCGATCGCGGCGGCGGCGGTGGCGAAGCCGGTGGCGTCCACGAGCGCTTCCAAGCCTGTGCCGTCGAAGACAGCGGCGAAGGCCCCCACGAAGGCGTCGCCCGCGCCGGTGGTGTCGACGGCGTCGACCTCGTAGGCGGGTACCCGCACCGGTGCGGCGCCGGGGACGCCGACCAGGGCCCCGGCGGCACCGAGCGTCACGATCACGGCGCAGCCCTGGGCGGTGAGCTCTGAGACGAGTTCGGCGGCATCGCAGGCTTCCCCGACGATCTCGGCGGCCTCGTGCTCGTTGACGATGAGGACGTCTACTTGGGATACGAGCCGTCGGGTGACCGCTCCGGAAGGTGCGGCGTTGAGGACCACGGCGGTCCCGGTGGTCTTCGCCTCGGCGATGGCCTTGGCGACCGTGCGCACGGGCGTCTCCATCTGAAGGACCAGGACATCGGCGGTGTCGATCGCCGCGAGATCGGTCGTGGAGAGCTTCGTGAGTGCCGCGTTGGCGCCGGAGTTGACCACGATGGAGTTCTCGCCGTGGCGGTCCACGTAGATGACCGCGGTCCCAGTGGGGCCGCCCGGATACCGGGGCCGCACGTCGATCCCGGCGGCGCGGGCTTCGGTGTCGAGGCGGCGACCGGCGTCGTCGGGGCCGAGCGCGACGATGAACACGGTGTCGGCCCCGGCGCGGACTGCCGCGACCGCCTGGTTGTTGCCCTTCCCTCCAGGATAGGACGCGAATCCTCGCGCCAGGACGGTCTCGCCGGGGGCGGGGATGCGTTCGACCTCGTAGACGAGGTCGAGATTGGCGCTGCCCAGTATGGCGACCTTCATCGGGACACCTCCACGGTGCGTCGGGCCAGTTCGGAGAAGCGTGCCCCGGCGAAGCCGGGGACGGAGCTCGCGAGCCGGTCGTCCAAGGGGTCGATCCACTTGGACGGCAGGCCCTTCGCGCCGGTGACGGCCCCGGCGAGGGCGCCCGCCGTCGCGCCGACCGAGTCGGTGTCCCAGCCGCCGGAGACCGCGAGCGTGATGGTGCGCTCGAAGTCGCCGTCGCCGCGGACGAGCGCGAAGGCGAGCAGCGCGGCGTTGTTGAGGACGTGGACCCAGTGCAGGTGGCCGTATTCGGCGTGGAGGGCGTCGATCGCGGCCTCGTCGGCGAGTCCGCCGCGGCCGATCTCGGCGCCGCGCCGCACTGCCGCGGCGTAGCGGCTGCGCTCGGGCACGACCGCGAGGCCGGTGTCCAGGACCGTCTCGATCGGGGCGCCCGCGACGGCCGCCGTGCCGGCGGCGGCGACGAACATCGCGCCGTAGACGCCGTTGCGGCCGTGGCTCAGGCGCGCGTCCGTCCAGGCCATGCGGGCGGCGGCCACGGGGTCGCCGGGGCTGGCCCAGCCGTAGACGTCGGCGCGGATCTGCGCGCCGATCCAGTCGCGGAACGGGTTGCGGACCCTGCCCGCGGCCTCGGGCTCGTAGCCGTCGAGGAGGTTGCGGTAGGCGATGCGCTCGGCGGTGAAGACGCGCCCGCCGGGCAGGTCGTCCAGCCAGGACTGGGCGACGTCGTCGGTGGTGAAGCCGCGGCCGACGCGTTCGAGCAGCGCGAGGGCGATCAGCGGGAAGTTCAGGTCGTCGTCCTCGGGCATGCCGTCGATGTTCTCGGCGAGGCTGTTCGGGCGGCTCCGCCGGTTCCACGGGTGGCGGGCGGCGATCCGCGGGTCGAGGCCGACCTCGGTGAAGTAGGAGCCGAGCGGCCAGTTGCCGGTGGCGCGGGCGATGGCGCGGATGCCGTCGAGGGGGATCTTCTCGACGGGCTTGCCGAGCAGGCAGCCGCTCGCGCGGCCGAGCCAGGCGCCGAGGACCCGGTCGGCGCTGTAGGACCCGGGCGGCTCGGGCGGCGCCGCGGAGGCGAGGATGCCGTCTGCGTCCTCGGGTTCGTCGGCGGCGAGCCCGGCGGGGTCGGGCAGGCGGTCGAGTTCGGCGAGCAGTTCGCGCGCGAGCGATCGGAGGCGTTCGGGCGCGGGTTCGGGCGTCGCGCCGCTGACGGCGGCTTCGGCCGCGCCGCCCGCATCGAGCCAGCGTTCGCGGATCGCGGCGGCGTCGCGGCCGTCGAGTTCGGCGGCGACCAGTGCGTGCGGCACGAGGTCTTCGGGCTGCGTCCAGCTGAGCCGCATCATCGGACGGCCGTTTCCGTCTCGAATGCGCTGCGGGCCTTGGCGGTGCGGGCGGCGCGCTCGGCGTCGGCCGCCCACACGTCGCGGGCGACGGCGGCGATGGCGGGGCCGGTGGCGGTGATGTCGATGCGGCTGCCCTCGCTGACGCCGCCGATCCATTCGGCGGGCACGGCGCCGACGCCGCCGAGGGCCCCGGCGAGCGACCCGGCCATGACGGCGATCGAATCCGAGTCCCGGCCGTAGTTGACGGCCCCGAGAACGGCCTCGCGGTAGTCGCCGTCCGCGGCGATGAGCATGCCGAGGGCGATCGGGAGCTCCTCGATGGCCTTGGTACGGCTGGGGATCCGCGCGTCCATCGCGGGCTGCCGGTAGTGCGGGCCGACGGTGTCGAACGGTTCGACGGCGCGGCGCAGCTCGGCGAGGCCGCCCCGCCAGTCGTCGACGCCGGCCGCGGCCTGCGCCACGGCGTCGATCGCGGCCCTGGTGCCGTCCTTGGCGAGCCGCAGGGCGGTCTCGACGACCGATGCGACGTCGGCGCCGGGCCGCATCGCCTCGGCGACCGCGGCGGCGAAGACCCCGGCGGCCTCGCGCCCGTAGCTGGACTGATGGGCTCCGGCGACGTCGATCGCCTCGGCGTAGGCGGCCTCGGGGTCTGCGGCGTTGACGATGCCGATCGGCGCGACGTACATCGTGGCGCCGCAGTTGACGATGTTCCCCACTCCGGCCTCGCGCGGGTCGACGTGTCCGTAGTGGAGCCGGGCGACGAGCCACTTCTCGGCGAGGAAGACGCGGTGCAGCAGCAGCGACTCGGATTCCAGTTCGGGGATCCAGCGCTGCTCGCCGATGAGGAGCGGCACCAGGTGCTCGGCGATCGCGTGGGCGTCGAGGTGGTCACGCACGGTGTCGTAGACGTCGACCAGGGCGGTGGTCATGAGGGTGTCGTCGGTGATGTGGCCGTCGCCCTTGTGGTAGGGGGCGATCGGCCGGGCGTGACGCCAGTCCTCGTTGAACGGGGGCACGATCCCCTCGATGAATCCGCCGTAGCGTCCCTGGATCGCCTCGGGCGTGTTGCCTTCGGCCGCGCCGCCGAGGGCGTCGCCCACCGCCGCGCCCGCGAGCGCGCCCGTCGACTTCGTCACCAGCGTGTCCATCGTGTCTCCTTGCTTCGTGTGCGGTTCGGCGCCTGCCGGGGCGCCGCGTTCGGCGCCGCCCCGGCGGGCGCGGGGTGCGGTCGTTCGTCAGCCCAGTTCGGCCCAGCCGTCGACGAGCTGCTGCCTGAGCTCCTCGACGGTGATCTCATCGGCCAGGTACTGCTGGAGGGCGGGCGTGGCGTACTGGTCCTTCCACTGCGGGTAGTTCACCGCCGACTGGAAGGGGGCCGCGGACAGCGACTCGCCGGAGGCGAGGATGGCCTCCCAGCCGTTCTCGCCGGCGGTGTGCTCGGCGACGAGCTCCCTGGCCTCGGTCGAGGACGGGATGAGCCAGTCGCCTTCGGCGAGCGCCGCCTGGTGCTCGGCCTGCATGAAGAAGTCGATGAACGCGGCGGCCTCTTCGACGTGCTCGCTCTCGGCGGCGACGGACATCGTCTGCGGGTTGGCCGCCTGGGTCGCTCCGGCGGTGCCGGCCAGCGGCGGCAGGACCGCCCAGTTGAAGTCCTCGGGCGCGGACTCGACGAGCTGCTGGGCGACGTAGTTGCCCGCGACGTACATGGCGTACTTGCCGTCGAAGAAGCCCGGCAGGACGTCCGAGCCGCTCTGGGTGAGCGAGACGGGGTCGAGCGACTGGTCCTGGTGGGCCATGGCGTGGATGCGCTCGGGCACGGCCAGTTCGTTCTCGCCGACCTCGATCTCCATCGAGCCGCTCTCGCCGGTGAAGAAGGTGCCGTCGAAGCCGAGGGCGAGGTTCATGACGGCGGCGGTCGGCTGCTGCATGCCCCAGCCGGCGCCGTAGGAGCCGCCCGCGGTGAGCTCGGCCGCGAGCGCCTGGAAGTCGTCCCAGGTCAGCGTCTCCCCGGCGGGGATCTCGACGCCGGCGTCGGCGAAGGCGTCGGTGTTGGCGAACACCACGTAGGACTGGAGCAGGGTGGGCGCGGCGACGACCTCGCCGTCCGCGGTGGTGACCGTCTGCCAGACCTCGTCGGAGACCGAGGCGGTCACCTCGTCGCTGAGGTGGGGGCTCAGGTCGGCCAGGTAGCCCTGGTTGGCGAAGCCCATGATGTCGGCCGACTCGTCGTGGATGATGTCGGGCGCGGTGCCGCCCTGGAACTGGGTCACCAGCTGGTCGTGGACGTTGTCCCAGCTGCCTTGGACCAGTTCGACCTGGATGTCGGGGTTCTCCTCGTTCCAGGCTTCGACGATCGACTCGGTGGCGGCGATGGTCGAGTCCTGGAACGCCAGTGACTGGAAGGTCAGCGTGGCGCCGTCCTCGTCGTCGCCGCCGACGCCGAACGCCGAGCAGCCGGTGAGCGCGAGGGGCAGTGCGACGACGATCGCGGCGCCCGATCGGGCGCTGATGCGAGTGCGCATGGCTTTCTCTCTTTCGTGGTGAGGATCTGTCGGCGCGGTCATGGGCGGTTCATCCCTTGACCGCGCCGCTGAGGAGTCCGGCGGTGAGCCGTTTCTGGATGAGCAGGAAGAACACGAGGCTCGGGATGCAGGCCAGGAGGGCGGCCGCGGCGAGCTGCCCGAGCTGGACCTGCCCTTCGGCGCCGACGAAGCGCGCCAGCGCGAGCGGCAGGGTCTGCATGTCCGGGTCCTGGATGAGCACGAGCGCGAAGAAGAACTCGTTCCAGGAGTTGATGAAGGTGAACAGGCTGGTGGCGACGATGCCGGGGGCGAGGAGCGGCAGGACGATCTTGGCGAGCGTCCGCAGCCGGCCGGCCCCGTCGACCGCCCCGGCCTCCTCCAGTTCGACGGGGATGGCGGCCACGTAGCCCTGGAGCATCCACAGCGAGAACGGCAGCGCCCACACCGCGTACACGATCACCAGGCCCAGGAGCGTGTCGACCAGTCCGATGTTCCGCATCAGCAGGAACAGCGGAATGATGATGAGGATGAAGGGGAAGACCTGGCTGAGCAGGATCCAGCCGGTGGCCACTGCCCGCAGCCTGGTGCGGAAGCGGACCAGGGCGTAGGCGGCGGGCAGGGAGACGAGGGTGACGATGAGGGTGGTCGTGACCGCGACGAGCAGGCTGTTGCCCGCCGCGGTGTACAGGTCGGCCTTCTCGATCGCCGAGGTGAAGTTCTCCCAGGTGAGGCTCTGGGGCAGGATTCCGGCGTCCGGCGAGCGCAGTTCGCGCGGCGTCTTGAAGGCCGTGCTGAGCAGGAACAGCAGCGGGAACGCCAGGAAGCACATGTACACCAGGAGCGCGAGGTACTGGAGCGGGCGGGAGAACGGGTTCCGTCCGACGGCGGAGGTCGTGGCGGGCGTCGTCATTGGAGGCGCCTCCTCATCTGGCCGCGCAGGTAGAAGTACAGGAACGCGCCGATCACGACGACCATGACGTTGCCCATGGCCGCCGCGTAGCCGAAGTTGCCGTAGCGGAAGGCCTCGTTGTACGCGAAGAGGCTCGGCAGCATCGTGGTGCCGCCCGGTCCGCCGGCGGTGAGCACGAACACCAGCGCGAAGGAGTTGAAGTTCCAGATCAGGTCGAGCGTGGTGATCGCGACGGCGACTGGGCGCAGGGCGGGCAGGGTGACGTGCCAGAAGCGGCGCCAGGTGCTCGCGCCGTCGATCGCCGCGGCCTCGTTCAGTTCCGCGGGGACGGACTGGAGCCCGGCCAGGAGGGTGATCGTGGTCTGGGGCATGCCGGCCCAGACGCCGACGACGATGACGACCGGGAGCGCGATGGAGGCCTCGCCGAGCCAGTTGACGTTGCCGGGCAGGATCTGGTTGACCGGGCCGTAGCCGGGGTTGAGCATGAGCTGCCACATGATCGCGATGATCACCGGCGGCATCGCCCAGGGGACGAGCGCGAGGGTGCGGGCGAGCCAGCGCAGGCGCAGGTCGAGGTTCAGCAGGAGCGCCAGGCCGAGCGAGGCGAGGAACTGGAGGACGGTGACGCTGAACGCCCAGATGAGGCCGATCTTGAAGGAGTTCCAGAACAGCTCGTTGCCGGCGAGTTCGACGTAGTTGTCGAGGCCGTTGAAGGCGGTCTCGGCGTTCAGGCCGGCGCGGGCGTCGGTGAAGCCGAGGAGCACGCCGTACACCAGCGGGTAGACGCTGAACAGCATGACCGGGAGCAGGGCGGGCAGGACGAGCGGCCAGGCGTCCCGGCTTCCTCCGCCGAAACCTCGGCGGCGCCGGCGGACCGGCCGCTCCTCCAGGGGCGGTGAGACGACCGTCATGAGGCGGCCTCCATGGTGTCGGTGGTCGGACAGGTCGACTCGCGCACCGACAGGGAGGGTGCGATGACGTGGCGGCGGACCGGCGCGTCGGGGTCCTCGATCCGTCTGATCAGGAGCTTGGCGGCGGCCTTGGCGCGTTTCGCCGAGCCGAGGTCGACGCTGGTGAGCGAGGGGGTGGCGAGTTCGGCGGCGTCGGTGTCGTCCATGCCGACGACGGCGACGTCCTCGGGGACGCGGGCGCCGGCGGCCGCGAGCTCCTTGAGCGCGGCCACGGCGAGCAGGTCGTTGGCGCACACGATCGCGTCGAGGCGGGCCCGGCCGAGCAGGCGGGCGGTCGCCTTGCGGCCTGCCCGGTAGGTGAAGCCGGTGGCGGTCACCTGCATCCGGGGGTCCTCCGGAAGCTCGAAGCGCCGGACCGCGTCGAGGTATCCGGCCAGGCGCGCCGCGCCGGGGACGGTGTCGACCGGCCCGTTGACGAGCGCGATGCGGCGGCGGCCTTGGGAGACGAGGTGCTCGACGGCGAGCCCGATGCCGGTCGCCGAGTCGGCGCGCACGTTGTCGAGCTCGACTTCGGGCGGCAGGGAGCCGATGACCGCGATCGGCAGTCGGCTCGTGCGCATGGCCTCGATCAGCTCGGGCGTGATCCGCAGCGGGCTGAGCAGGAGGCCGTCGGCGTAGCCGCGATTGAGGCTGGCGAGCAGGTCGATCTGGTCTTCGGGGTCGCTGCCGGTGGAGGAGACCACGAGGCGGTAGCCGGCCTTCGCGACGATCGGGGTGACGGTGCGCATCATCTGGACGTAGACGGGGTTGCCGACGTCGGCGACGGCGAGCGCGATCTGGTCGGTGCGGCCGGTCCGGAGGGTGCGCGCGCTGGCGTCGGGCACGTAGCCGAGCTCCTCGGCGGCCTCGCGGACGCGGCGGGTCATCTCCTCGGAGGCGGAGCCGCCGTTGAGGACCCGAGACACCGACGCCACGGAGACCCCGGCCCGCGCGGCCACCAGCGCGAGGTTCGACTTCTTCGTCTCGGCCATCGGACTTCCCTGCGTCGTCGGGGGGGAGGCTTGGAAACGTTCTTAAGAACGATTACAAGAACGATATCAGAACCCGGCCCAACTGTCACCTGGGCCACGGTGAGCCCTTCCGCGAGCGCATCAACGCTGGTCAGAGCCAGGGAATGGCGAGGACCGCATCGGGGGCGCCGCCGACAACCCGGCCGCTCCGGCACGCGAGGGGGTGGGGCGCGGCCCACCGGCGTGCTCGGGCGGGCGCCGCTTTGAGGTGGTTTTGAGTTCATCGGGAGTTCACTTCCAACCGCCGCCGTTTGACTCGTCGACGTTTCCGACAACGAAGGAGCGTCGATGAACCGACCCAGCGAAGAGGACGCCGGGCACCTGCGCCGCACCGCAGGCGCACTGCATTCGTTCAACAGATTCGAGATCAAGTACCTGCTCCCCTACGGGCAGGTGCCCCGGCTGCGCGAGGAGCTGCGCTCGCGCATGAAGGCCGACCCCTACTCCGCCCGCGGCGGGTACCCGGTGTGCAGCCTCTACTACGACTCGGCCTCGCTGCGCTACTACTGGGAGAAGATCGAGGGCCTGCGCTTCCGCCGCAAGCTCCGCATCCGCAACTACGGCGAGCGGCACGCCCTGAGCGACGAGACTCCGGTGTTCATCGAGATCAAGCAGCGGGTCAACCGGGTGACGCAGAAACGCCGCGTCCGCGTGCCGTACCGCTTGGCCCGCGAGCTGTGCGACGAGGGCGTCATGATCGACCACGAGCGGGATCAGCGGCCGTTCCTCGAGGAGGTCCTCGGCCTGGTCGAGGGGCACGGGCTGCGGCCGACGGCGATCACCGCCTACAACCGCGAGGCCTACCTCGGCTACGACGCCGACCTGGGGTTGCGGGTGACCGTCGACCACCGGGTCCGTGGACGCGACCGCGACTTCCACCTCGGCGCCGAGGTCGAGAACCGGCTGATCATCCCGCCGGGCAAGGCCGTCGTCGAGATCAAGGCCAACGAGCGGGTGCCGTACTGGATCACCGACCTGGCCGCGCGGCTGGGCATGGCGGTCGTGCGCGTCTCGAAGTACTGCCAGACCGTCGAAGCCTTCGACCGGGCGCCCCGCTCCTTGTTCCACGTGCCCGTGGAGGACGACTACGCCGTCCGATCCAAGCCCGAAGGCGCGCCGGCGCCGTCACTCCGATAGAAAGCAACCGCCGTTCATGGATTTCCTCAACAGCTTCAACGACCTCACCGGTGAATTCTCCTACCTCGACATCGCGATCTCGCTGTCGCTCTCGTTCGTGCTGAGCTGCGCGATCGGCATCGTCTACCGCAGGACCCACCGCAACGTCTCCTACAGCCAGTCCTATGTGCAGACCATGATCGTCATGGGCGTGATCATCGCGGTGATCATGCTGATCATCGGCTCGAACGTGGCGCGCGCGTTCGCCCTGGTCGGCGCCCTGTCGATCATCCGGTTCCGCAACGCGCTCAAGGAGACGCGCGATGTCGGCTACATCTTCCTGGTGATGGGCGTGGGCATGGCCTGCGGCACCCGCTTCTACACCCTCGCGGTCATCGCGACCGTGTTCGTGTGCCTGGCGCTGCTGATCATGCACCGCTTCGACTGGTTCCACCACTCGGTCCAGCGCCAAGTGGTCAAGGTGCAGACGCCGGCGCACGAGGACATGGCCGACGACATCGACGACGTGCTGATCCGCCACACCGACGAGTACGAGCAGGTGAGCATCGAGACGATCAGAGGCGGGGCGCTGACCGAGGCGACGTACACGGTCAAGCTCAAATCCGGGCGCAAACCGGCCGACCTGCTCGACCATCTGCGCACGGTCACGCAGGGACAGCAGGTGACGGTGCTGACCGGCTACGACCAGACGGACCTGTAGCCGTGGCCGCCAGAGCGATCCGCCACCGCATACCGGTGAGCCTCCGGCACCGCTGGAGGCTCGTCGCGGGCTCGGTCGGCCTCATCGCGGCCCTCATCCTCGTCGTCGGCTCGCTGCGGGTCACGGCCCTGGTGTACTCCGACGCGGCCGAGGGCTTCACGGTGAACTGGGACGTCCAGGGCACCGTGGACCTGTTCGACACGTCGGTGGCGCACGAGATCTCCCTCGAGTACGACGAGGACGACTACCGGGAGATGGCCGAGACCTTCGAGGACACCGGCGAGAAGGAGTGGATCAAGGCCGACATCACCATCGACGGGGTGACCATCGCCGACGTCGGCATCCGCTTGAAGGGCAACTCGACGCTCCAAGGACTCGGCGGCGGCGGGGAGCAGCCCGGTGGGGAACAGGGCGGGGACCGGCCGCCGGGCGGCGGCCAGGACGGCGGGCAGCCTCCCGCCGGCGGCCAAGGGGGAGAGCAGGGCGGCGGCGGGCAAGAGGGCGGCATCCGGATCGGCGCGCCGGATCTTTCGCTCAGCTTCGACGAGCCTGAGGCGCTGCCGTGGCTGGTCGACTTCTCCAAGTACGTCGACGGGCAGGTCTACCAGGGCAATCGGCAGATCAGCCTGCGAGTCGAATCGGCGAGGGAGGACGCCGTGCTGACCGAGGCCGTCGCCGCCGAGGCGGTCGAGGCCAGCGGGCAGCCGTCGTACGACTGGACCTACTCGACGGTGTCGGTCAACGGATCCGACGCGGTGACCCGCAGGGTCGTCGACATCATGGACGTGACCTGGGTGCAGGAGGAGTTCGGTGCGGACGACGGCGTGCTCTACAAGGGCAGCGCCGGCCAGGACTTCGCCTACCAGGGCGAGGACCCGGACGACTACGAGGACGACTTCAAGCAGGTCAACATGGAGGGAGCGGCCGACATGCGGCCGATCGTCGACTTCCTCCAGTGGTATGACTCCGCCGACGACGAGACCTTCGCCGCCGAGTTGGACGAGTGGTTCGACATCGAGTCCCTCGCCTCCTATGTCGCATTGCAGAACCTGCTCGTCAACGGCGACGACATGGGCGGGCCGGGCAGCAACTACTACCTGTGGCACGACTTCGAGACCGGCCTGTTCTCGGTCATCGCCTGGGATCTCGACCTGGTGCTGCAGAACGCCGACCTCGCTCCCGAGGAGCTGCCCTCGATGATGCGCACCTACGGGCCGGGAGGAGAGGCGCCGCCCGAGGGCGCCGAGATTCCGGAGGACGCGGTGATCATGGGGCCGGGAGACATGGGCGGCCTCGAGTTCAAGGAGCGGTTCCTCGACGTCGGCGCGTTCGACGAGGCCTATATGCAGGCGTACGACGAGTTCTACGAGCGGATCTACGCCGGCGGCGCGGCGCTCGAGGCCGTCGAGACGGCGGCGTCGGCCGCGGAGCTCAACGGCGCCGACGGCGTCGCCGAATCGGTCGAGTCGCTGACGGCGATCATCCAGGACCGCACCGCCTTCCTGGAAGCGGCGCTGGCGAAGTGAGCCGCTCGTCGGGGCGCGGCGCCGCGCCCCGACGAGCGGAGGCGGCGGCGCCCGCTCGCCGCGGGCGCCGCCGTCTGCGAAGCGCGGATTCTCAAGGTTTCCCGATGTTCCTCTCAGAACCGGCTCGGAGGTGCCGGATATCACTGGGGTGTACGAGGAGGAGCCCCAGTGAGCGATTCGCCCCAACGCAAGGACCGGATCCTGGTCGTCGACGACGAGGAGAACATCGGCGCCCTGATGTCCGCCACGCTGCGACTGACCGGCTTCGAGGTCGAGGTCGCCGACAGCGCCGCCGCGTGCCTGCGGGTGGCGGGGCGGTTCTCCCCCGACCTGGTGATCCTCGACGTGATGCTGCCCGACATGGACGGCTTCGAGGTCGCGGGGCGGCTCAAGGCCGCCGGCCACGAGGTGCCGATGCTGTTCCTGACCGCCCGCCACACCGTACGCGACCGGATCACCGGGCTCACCGTCGGCGCCGACGACTACGTCGCCAAGCCCTTCGACCTCGAAGAGGTCGTGCTGCGGGTGCAGGCGATCCTGCGCCGCGCCCGGGCGGGCGTCGCCTCCGAGGAGCGGGTGCTGCGCTACGCCGACCTGCGGCTCGACGAGGACGTCCACGAGGTGAGCCGCGCGGGCAGGCCGATCGAGCTCTCGCCCACCGAGTTCCGGCTGCTGCGATACCTGATGGTCAACGCGGGCCGCGTGGTCAGCAAGGACCAGATCCTCGACCGGGTGTGGAACTACGACTTCGGCGGCAACGGCCGCATCGTCGAATCCTATGTGTACTACCTGCGCAAGAAGGTCGACACCGTGGAACCGCCGCTGATCCAGACCGTCCGCGGCTTCGGCTACACGCTCAGGCTCCCCAGGCCGCGGTAGTGAGGGCCCCCGTGCGGCGGTGGCGGCACTGGACGGTCCGGTCCAGGATGGTCCTCACGATCGTCGCGCTGTGCGCCATGGCGCTGGCGGCCGCCATCCTCACCGCCACCGTCCTGCTCCAGCGCGTCCTGACCGACCGGATCGACGACAAGCTGCTCGGGGCCCCCAAGGTCATCGTCGAGCTGCCCCGCTCCCAGCCGCCGCCCGACGAGGAGCCCGTGCGGCGGGAGACGACCGCCGACCTGCCATACGTCTACTCGTACGACGCCGAGAGCCGGCTGGTGCGCGCCTTCGGCGGCAGGGAGGCCGATCCTCCGGCCCTGACGGGCCTGGGCGATCTGGCCGAGCGCACCGGCACGACCTTCACCGTCGAGGACGAGGACGGCGGCGACTGGCGCGTCCTGGTCCAGGAGTCCCCCGACGGCTACCTCGTCATGGCCCTCTCGGCCGAGCACGTCCGGGCCGCCGCGGAAAGCCTGCTGCTCATCGGCGGAGGCGTCACCGTGGCCATCCTCGCGCTGCTGGCCGTCGTCGCCTCCCGGGTGGTCGGGATCGGGCTGCACCCGCTCGACCGCATGACGTCCACCGCCGCCGCGATCGCGGCCGGGCGCCTCGACGAGCGCGTGGCCGACACCGACCCCCACACCGAGACCGGCCGCCTCGGGCTGGCGCTGAACACCATGCTCTCCCGGCTCCAGGCCGCCCTTGAGGACCGCGCGGCCTCGGAGGACCGGCTGCGGCAGTTCCTCGCCGACGCCTCGCACGAACTGCGCACGCCGTTGACCTCGGTCAAGGGTTTCGCGCAGCTCTACCGGCGCGGCGGCGCCCCGCCCGGGCCGGCGCTCGACGAGACCGTCGGCCGCATCGAGGCCGAGGCCGGGCGCATGGGGCTCCTGCTGGACGACCTGATGCTCCTGGCCTCGCTCGACCGGCGGCGTCCCTTCGGGAGCGCCCCGGTCGACCTCCTCGGCGTCGCCGCCGATGTGATCGGCGACGCGCACCTGCGCGAACCCGGCCGCTTCGTCGCGCTCGAGTCCCTGGACGGCGGCGAGGAGCCGCTCGAGGCGCTCGAGGTCACCGGCGACGAGTCCAGGCTCCGCCAGGTCGTCACCAACCTGGTGTCGAACGCCTTGCGGCACACCCCGCCCGAGGCCGAGATCACCGTGCGCCTCGGGTGGGGCGCCCAGTCGGGGCCGCCGTGCCTGGCGCAGGTGGGCGAGGCGCCGCCGCGGCCCGCCGCGGTGGTCGAGGTCGCCGACACCGGCCCTGGCGTGGACGCCGAGCACGCCGAGGCCGTCTTCGAGCGGCTCTACCGGGTCGATCGGGGTCGCCCCCGGGCCGCGGACGGCGGCGGTTCGGGCCTGGGTCTGTCGATCGTCGCGGCGATCGTCACCGGCCACGGCGGATGCGTGCGTCTGGCCGAGACTCCCGGCGGCGGGGCGACGTTCCGGGTGCTGCTGCCGCGCGCGAACCGGCTCAGGCCGCTTTCGCCTCCTCGATCCGCAGCCGGGTCCACTCGCGTCTCGCGACCGGATCGTCTCGTATGAGCATCATCCACCCAGTGCCGACGACGCTCTGCCGGATGAGGTAGCCGCCGGCCGCCTCGGGGCCGAAGACGTCTTCGGCGGGCAGGACGTCGCGGCCGCCGTGCCGTTTCGACACCTCCTTGTCGGTCCGCACGTCGCTCTGGACGGCGGCGAACCAGTCGGTGAACGCCCGGCGGATGCGGGCGGCCCGCTCCCCGTCGAGGCGCGCGTCGATCCCGATGACGGTCCGGTCCCAGCCGTCGCTGCCGGGGACCTTGAAGCGGGTCGCGAAGACCTCGCAGACGACGCCGCGATCGAGGCTCGCCTCGTAGAGCGCGCGGGTCTCGCCGGGGTGGTCGCGCTTGTCCTTCAGATAGGTCCGCGGGGCGGTGACGAGCAGGGACCAGGCGCCGACGACCAGTGATACCACCCAGTGCCACTTCATGAGGTTGAGGACGACGGCGTCGAAGCCGTCGAGACCCTCGGGCAGCTCGGGCATGAGCGAGGCCACCACGATGGCGTACACCAGCAGGCCGACGCCCAGGAAGACGAAGAGCAGGGCCGACAGGAGAGCGGCTTCGCGGGGCGCGACGCGGCGGGCGAAGTCGTCGAAGCCCGAGACGTCGGGCGCGGGCGGGCGGTGCTGGGCGGAGGTGCCGGCCGATGCGGCCCAGACGGCGTCGGGGCCGCCCGGCCAGGGCTTGGCGGGGCGCATCGGCCCATTATGCGCTCGCGCCGCCGCGCCGGAGCATTCCACGTTCGACGGCCGCGGCATCGCGCGGACCGCGACGCGGCGACCCCGCCTCCTAGAAGCCGTGGTGGTCTCGCCAGTGGCGCCGGTGGGCCTCGATCGACCACACCGAGATCCGGTCCGTGTCCGGTTCGGCGGGCAGCACCGCGGAGCCGGATTCCAGCGACTCCACCAAGCGGTTCCGCACGGCCCGGATCTGGTCGAGGGCGTCGTCCATGGTGGCGACGCCGCCGGTCTTGAGGCGGCGCACGTGCTCGCGCTCGGCCTCGGGCATCGGCAATGTCAGCCGGCCGTGCTCGGCGATCTCGAGGCCCTGGTAGGCCAGGCGGAGCGCATGGGAGGCGTACTTGACGTCGTAGCCGTACCGCTCGACCAGCTCGGGCCGGTTCGGGACCTTGCCCCCTCGCGCGTGCCCGAGCATGCGGTCGATCTGGCCGTCGAGGTAGCCGACGAAGCGCCGCGCCGCCCGCTGCGACAGGAACGCGGAACCGAGCCCCCGCAGTTCGTCGCCCAGCTCGGTCGAGGCGTAGACCGATGCGGCCGGGGCGAACAGCGGCAGCAGGACGGTCGGGTTGCCGCCGGTCGCGAGCCGCAGGTATTTGCGCAGCGAGTACATGACCAGGTCGGTGTCGCCGTGCCCGGAGCGGTGCCCTTCAGGCCGGGTGCGCCACACGTAGTGGTCCATCGGTCCGGCCGTGCCGATGACGCATGCGGGCGGCTCGATGAACACGCCCATCTCGTCGTGGTCGTCGGTGCCGGCGATGGCGATGCCGTGCAGGCCCGATCCGACCTCGGTGCGCAGGATCTCCCCGCCGCGCGCGATCGCCGGGTCGCCGTGCTCGGTGTGGGTCTCGGTGTCGGTCACGCCGTAAGCCTGCCAGCGGTGGGCGTCGGAGGCCAGCGAGTTCTCCGCGACCGCCCGAAGGGGGCGGTCAGGCGAGTTCGTTCAGGGCCCTGTCGATCTCGGACTCGTCGATGTTCGGGTCGGCCCGGCGGTAGCGGATCGCTTCGGCCAGTGCCGCTTCGGTGGCGGCCTCGCGCAGTCTCGGGAGCGTCCCGGTTCGCAGCGACTCGATCCGCTCGGCCGGGAGACCGTATGCGGCGAGGTCGACGCCGACGAGGATCACCCAGGAGACCGCGAGGTCGAACGCGGGGGCCCCGGCCGCCGCGTTGGCCCAGTCGACCAGGTGGGGACCGGCTTCGGTGAGGATCACGTTCTCCGGGTGGAGGTCCAGGTGCAGCACGCGGGCCGGGCCGTCGCCGGTGAGGTCGACGCCGCGGGAGGCGGAGGGGAGCCACGGCGGCGCGTCGATCCGGTGCAGGCGCTCGTGCAGTCCGAGCAGGACGTCCGCCGTCTCAGCGGGGGCGACCCGCCCGGCGAGCATCTCGGCGGCCAGCGTCGGCCCGTGCAGGCGCTCCATCACCAGATCGCCGCCCCGGGCGTCGAAGACCTCGGGGGCCGGGAAGCCCTCCCGGCGCAGCAGGCGCATGAGCCGTGCCTCGCCCTCGGTGTCGAATCCACTGCGGCGCAGCACTCGGTCCGCGTCGAGCGCGAACACCCGGGAGGCGCGTCCGGCGCCGATCAGCTCCATGCCATGAGCCTAACCGGGCGCTATTCGACCTCTCGGAAGGTGCCGGTGTGCACCTCGCCGGTTCGGCCGCCGCCGTCGTCGATGGACCAGAAGCCGGTGACCGTGCCGGTGTTGAAGTCCATCACGTGGGCGACCGCGGTCCCCGAGAGCTCGTTCCAGCCGATCAGGTAGACCCCGCGGGACACCTCCCCGACGTGCAGCCCGACCTCTTCGGAGCCTCCCTCGGAGGCACCGTCGACCTCCTCGTAGTGGAGCGTGTTGCCTTCGGCCCCATAGGTGTTGTGGAAGACGATCCCATTGTCCAGGCGGAGTTCGAAGGTCTTCCCCGCGAACGCGAAGTCGCTCATGCCCGCTTCCCTCCTCGAATGCGCCCGAATCGGCGCGGCGGGCCTCCATCCTAAGTTTTCGGCGGCGCGGGGACCGGCGATTCACCGCTCACGCCCGCGGCGTCCCTCTGGCGTCAAGATCGAGTTCGCCCGGAGTTAGAAGTTTATTTTCACGTTTACGTCTTTTCACGTAGGGGATTTTCAGGCATCGTGTGTGGAAGCGCCGAATCACGGCCGGGGTCCGCGGGCGCCGGCCGAAGACCCACGGAGACAAGGCCCTCACCATGCGAACCGCACCCTGGATCCTCGCGACCGCGACACTGCTCACCACCGCCCTCATCGCGCCCTCGGCCGCGGCGCAGGATGCGGCCACGGACGCCATCCAGGTCGACGGCGACACCCGGACCCTCGCCCCCGGCGTCGAACTCGAGTCCTTCGACCGCTGGGAGGACCAGGGCTGGCTGCGCGCCGACGCGGTCACCGTCGACCTCACCGCCGACGTCCGGCCCGAGTACCTCTCGCCCGGCTCCGTCTCGGACGCCTCCACGGTCCGCGAGCAGACCGAGGGCCATGAGGACGTCGTCCTCGCCGTCAACGCCGACTTCTTCGACATCAACGACACCGGCGGGCCCCAGGGAGCCGCCATCGAGGGCGGCGAGCTCGTCAAATCCGCCGACACCGGGACCTCCCACGCCGTCGCCTTCGACGCCGACGGCCGCGGCTCGATCCGGTCGATCGGCTTCACCGGCACCGCCACCACGGCCTCGGGCACCCTCGACCTCCACGGCCTCAACACCACCGCGATCCCCGCCGACGGCATCGGCGCCTACACGCCCGCCTGGGGAGCCGACAGCCGCGCCCGCGTCGCCGAAGGCGCCGCCGAACTCCTCGAAGTCACCATTGTGGACGGAATTGTCACCGCCGTGGACGACACCCCCGACGAGGGCGCGATCCCCGAAGGCGCCATCGCCCTCGTCGGCCGCGAAGCCGGAGCGAGCGCCCTCGCCGCACTCGCGGTCGGCGACACCGTCCAGGTCGAGTACGCCCCCGTCGTCGACGGAGCCGTCCCCGACCTCGCCGTCTCCGGCCGCCAAGTCCTCATCGAGGACGGCGAGACCGTCCCCCACGAGGACCAGAGCCGCCACCCCCGCACCGCCGTCGGATTCTCCGAGGACGGACGGACCATGTACCTGGTGACCTTCGACGGCCGCCAGGCCGCCAGCGGCGGCTACACGCTCGACGAGGTCGCCGCCGAACTCCGCGCGATGGGCGCCCACAGCGCCCTGAACCTCGACGGCGGCGGCTCCTCCACCATGCTCGCCCGCTCCTCCGGCACCGACGAGCTGATCACCGTCAACAGCCCCTCCGACGGCAACGAGCGCGAGGTCGGCAACGGCCTGGCCCTCACCGTCCCCGCGGGCGACGGCGAAGCCGCCGGCTTCGCCGTCGAACCCCTCGCGCCGTTCGCCCCCGGCTCGATCGACCCCCACGACTACGGCCGGGTCTTCCCCGGTCTGAGCCGCCCGCTCTCGGCCACGCCCTACGACGCCTCCTTCGCCCCCGCCGAGGCGACCCCCTACTGGCGCACGGGCTCGATCCGGTCCGGCCACGTCGACGGGGACGCGGTCTTCCACGCCGGACACCGCTCCGGGACCGTCACCGTGACCGCGGCGTCCGGACGGGCCTCCGGCTCGACCGAGATGACCGTGCTCGGCCCGCTCGCCGAGATCGAGCCCTCCCAGCGGCTCCTCTCCCTGCCCGACGGCGACGCCACCGCGGCGTTCCAGCTCATCGGCTCCGACGCCGACGGCTTCACCGCCCCCGTCGACCCGGCCGACATCGAGCTCGAATACGACCCGGACGTGATCGCCGTCGAAGCCGACGGCCGCGGCGGCTTCACCGTCTCGGCCGCGACCGACAGCGGATCGACCGTCGTGGACCTCACCGTCGACGGCCACAGCACGACACTGGCCGTCACCATCGGGCTCACCGAGCAGCCCGTCGCCGACTTCTCCGACGCCGAGCAGTGGACCTTCACCGCCGCCCGCGCCACCGGCTCGGTCGCCCCCGCCGACGGCCACGACGGCGACGGCCTCGCCATGGCCTACGACTTCACCCAGTCCACCGCCACCCGCGCCGCCTACGCCTGGCCCCCGGCGAGCATCGAGGTCGACGGGCAGCCGCAGCGCTTCGGCATGTGGATCAAGGCGCAGGGCAACGGCGAATGGCCCTCGCTGCACCTCAAGGACGCCGAGGGAACCGACGTCGTCCTGCGCGGCGACCACCTCACCTGGGAAGGCTGGCGCTGGGTCGAATTCGAAGTGCCCCAAGGCACCCAGTACCCGCTCTCGGTGTACCGCCTCTACGTCGCCGAGACCGCGCCCGACGCCTCCTACAACGGCGAGATCGCCATCAGCGGCCTCGTCTCCTACGTCGCGCCCGACGTCGAACTGCCCGACCCCGAGACCCGGCCCGACCCGCTGATCGCCGACGACCTCGACGGCGCCGACTGGACCTTCGCGGTCATGTCCGACGCCCAGTTCGTCGCCGAGGACCCCGACAGCCCCATCGTCGAATCGGCCCGGCGCACCCTGCGCGAGATCAAGGACTCCGGCGCCGACTTGCTGATCGTCAACGGCGACCTGGTCGACGAATGCGAGAGCGAGGACCTCGCACTGGCCGAGCAGGTCCTCGACGAAGAGCTCGGCGACGCGATGGACTGGGTCTACGTCCCCGGCAACCACGAGGTCATGGGCTGCGACATCGAGGACTGGTCGGCGACGTTCGGACCCGCGTACCAGACCTTCGACCACGGCGGCACCCGCTTCGTCACGCTCGACACCTCGCGGCTGACGATCGCCGGCGGCGGCTTCGAGCAGATCACGATGCTGCGGGAGGCGCTCGACGGGGCCGCCGAGGACCCGGACATCCACTCGGTGGCCGTGGTGGCCCACGTGCCGCCGCACGACAGCAGCCCGCAGCAGGCCAGCCAGCTGGGCGACCGACTCGAAGCCGCCGTCCTCGAGCGGTGGCTCGGCGAGTTCGAGACCGGCACCGGCAAAGAGTCGGTCTACATCGGCGCGCACGCGGGGTACTTCGCCGCCGACCACATCGACGGCGTGGCCTACTGGGTGAACGGCAACTCCGGGAAGGCCCCGCACGGCTCCGCCGAGGACGGCGGCTTCATCGGCTGGACCGAGTTCGGCGTCAACGAGGAGGCCGACCGCTCCTGGCCGTGGGCCCCCGAGGAGCAGTGGCTCGCGGCGCAGGTCCGCCCCCAGGTCGACGAGCTGGCGCTGGACTCGCCGACGAGCGTCTCGCCCGGAGAGACGGTCCAGATCGGAGCGGAACTGACCCAGGGCGACGCGGTACTGCCGGTCGGCTACCCGATGAGCGTCGAGTGGAGCGGATCGGACGAGCTCTGCATCGGATCGAAGCCTCCCGGCCCGCTCCAGTGGTGGCTGTGCGACGCCTGGTTCGACCCCGACACGAACGAGCTGCTGGCGTGGCGGCACGGGACGGTCGAGCTGACGGTGAGCGTCAACGGCGTGGAGGCCTCGCGGACGATCAGCGTCGAATAGGCGGCCGCCGCATCGCCCGCGGGGCGGCGCGGTCGCTCAGGACCCGAGCGACTTCAGCGCCGGCCCCGCCAGGCGGTAGACGGTCCAATCGTCCATCGGGACGGCGCCGAGGGACTCGTAGAACGCGATCGAAGGCGCGTTCCAGTCGAGCACCGCCCATTCGAACCGCGCGTAGCCGCGTTCGACGCACAGCCGGGCGAGCGCGCGCAGCAGCGCCGCCCCGTAGCCGCGGCCGCGCGAGGCGGGGTCGACATAGAGGTCTTCGAGGTAGATCCCGTGCTTGCCCGTCCAGGTCGAGAAGTTGAGGAACCAGACGGCGATGCCGACGATCCGCCCATCGGACTCGACGACATGCGCGAAGACCGCTGGGTTCGGTCCGAACAGCGCGGCGTCGAGGTCTTCGACGGTCGTCTCGACCGCATCGGGCTCCCGCTCGTATTCGGCGAGGTCGACGATCCGTTGCAGGATCTCCGGCAGATCGCGGCGCTCGGCGCGGCGCAGAATCGCTCCGTCCGGCAGGTCAGTGTGCTCGCTCATCGCGCACGAGTCTACGGCGGGCGTTGCGGTGCGGGGCAGGGCCGTCGGCGCATCGGCGCTCGGTCTCGCGGGGTCGTGACCGAGGCTTATACCTAGTTGCCGATATATATCAGTGATTTCAGGACGTGTCGACCCGGTTCGATGACGCCGCGCAGGACCGGCAGCACAGTCCCCGGCCAGTACAGGTGTGTGCCGGGCATCGGCGCGATCACTTGGGCCTCACGCGATCCGGTGCTGTCGATGATCTCGCTGCGCAGCCCCTGGCAGGTCACGCGGGCCTGGGAGTCCTCGATCTCGGCCTCATGGCCGTCGCGTGGGACGCACCAGCCGCCTTCGCCGGTGTGGAGGGTCCGCTCGGTCTCGATGACGTGGACGCGGGCGTGCCAGCCGTCCACGGCCGCCTCCAGCGAGGTCGTGATCGTGACGTCCTCCCACGGCTGCCATGTCACGGTGAGGACGCCGCCGTCGTCGACGGTGCTTTCTTCGGAGTCTTCGCGGCCCCGCCAGTGGCGGCCATCCTCGGAGAGCACGAGCGCGCCGTCCGGGGCGGCGGCCTCCAGACCGGGCCCGGCGATCGCATGCGAGAACCCCGCGAGCGTCGAATAGGCGAACTTGCCGTANCTCGCCTGGCCGCCGCGCATCTTCTCGCGCCAGGCCTGGCCGTTGAGCCGCGTGACATTGCCGCCGCGGTCGCGGATGTGGACGGCGCGGGCGGCCTTGTGCGGCTCGACGCCGGGCTCGGGGACGGTCGGCTCGGCCGTCCAGAAGGGGTGGTCGGCCCCGGCGAGGAGCCCGGTGAACAGCTTCATCGCCCACCACGGCGATCCGGCGGTCAGGTACTGCTCGACCACCGCGTCGTTGGGGTAGGCGTAGCCGACCGTGAGCCGCCCTTCGGGATCGAGGATCGGCTTGTCCCACCACCACGCCAGATGACGGCGCGCGAACCCCGCCGCCTCACCCCACGACACCGCCTCCACATTCGCCGCCGCCAACGCACCCCACAACGACCCCTGCGCGAAGCGATACCCCAGACTCCGGCCGTACGGCACCCCGGCACCATCGGCGGCGAACCACGAACCGAACCGCCGCGCGAAGGCCGCCGCCGGCTCGACGAACCGCTCGTCACCGCACAGTTTGTAGTGCAGCAGCGCATAGGTGTGAAAGGCGAACGGGTTGTAGTAGTCGACCCTGCCGCCCGGACCGTCCTCGAAGACGCAGTCGCCCAGAAGGAACTCCCCCATCCGCTCCAGGTGCGCGTCCGCGACCGACCGGTCGCGGACAACACCGATCCGATCCAGCCCGTGCCCGGCGAACACCGGGAAATAATGCCAGTTGCTGTCGACCACACCGGTGGTGTAGGCCGTTCCGAGCCAGGCGGCGACCTTGTCCTTGACGGCGGGCCCGAGCGGGTCCCAGAGCTTGTCGGGCGCGAGCGCGAGGCCCCAGCCGACCGCGGCGGACTCCACGCAGCGCTGATTGGCGTAGTCCACGTCCCCGATGTACCACTCGTCGTCGGGGTCGAGCGCGCGCCCGAGCGTCTCGGCGAGCGACGCCCACAGCTCGTCGGGAACGGCCTCTTTGGCAGGGGACAGACCCCACAGCGGCCGCGTCAACAGCTCGAACCAGTTCTCCTCGTGCGAATGATTCGACATCGTCACCGGCATCGCCGCCGGCCCTTCGGCGGCCAGCTCGACGGCAGGCCGCCCGATCACCAGCGCCGCGGCGCTCCAACCGGCGTGGGACTGCTCCAGTGGTCCGTGGATTCGCAATGGGGAGGTCACGTCGGCAAACGTTACCTGAGGCTCCCTGCCGCGCGGAAGCCCTTCCGGGAGGCGTTCCGCGGGTGAATTCCGCAGGGCGCGAGCGGGGTTCGGGGTGGATGAGCTCGATCGAGCGCACCCACCCCGGTGTCATCGCACGGGCTGATCGACTCGCTTGCCTCGGAACCACCAGCCCAGGACGACGCTCCCGGCGGCGATCGTGGTGATCGTCGTCGCCACCGACAGCAGGCCCGGGCCGAAGATCCACCCGATCACCAGACCCATGCCGACGAGATAGCAGGCCCAGATGACTCCCGCCATCGCGGCCATGCGGCCGTGCCGGTAACCGGGGGCGGCCGTCGCCGCCCACGCGAGCGCCGTCCTCCCGGCGGGAAGAAACCTGGCGACCAGAGTGGTCACGCCGGGGCGGCGCAGCAGCGTCTCCCGGAAGCGCGCCTCCAAGGCGGCGACCCTCGCCGATCCGAAGAACGGGCGGCGCCACCGAGTCCTGGTGAGCCGCAGCGCCCGGTAGCCGAGGACGTCGCCCGCCCAGGAGGCGATCGCCGCGCACAAGATGAGGCCGGCGATCAGCATGACGTTGCCGACCAGGAATCCGGCGACCGCCGCGATCGTGGTGGCGCTCGGCAGCATCGGCACGAAGAAGTCGGCTATGACCAAGGCGGCCAGCAGCATGGCCGCGATGGGGATGGTGAGTGCCATGTTCGACTCGTATGCAGTTTGCGAAACGGGGCGGGGCGCATGCCCCGCCCCGTGCCGCTACTTCGCCGCGCCGACGAGCTCGCGCTCGCCGGTCTCGGTCTCGGCGGCGAGGCGCTGCTGCAGTTTCTCGCCTTCGACATCGACGTTCGGCAGGATCCGGTCGAGCCACTTGGGGATCCACCAGCCGGCGCGGCCGAGGATCGACATGAGCGCCGGGATGATCGCCATGCGCACCACGAAGGCGTCGAAGGCGACCGCCGCGGCCAGGCCGAAGCCCATCGCCGCGATAAACACCTCGCCGCTGAAGATGAACGCGGCGAACACGCTGATCATGATGAGCGCCGCCGCCACGACCACGCGCGTCGAGTGGGCGTAGCCCTCCCGGATCGCGGCCTTCGGGTCGGCGCCGTGGACGTAGGCCTCTCTCACCCGTGTGAACAGGAAGATCTGGTAGTCCATCGCGAGGCCGAACACGAGGCCGATCATGATGATCGGCATCATCGACATGATCGGGCCGGGCTGTTCGACACCGAACAGGTCGCCCATCCAGCCCCACTGGAAGACCGCCACGAGCGCGCCGAGCGAGGCGAAGACGCTGAGCACGAACCCGAGCGTCGCGGTGATCGGCACCATGATCGAGCGGAACACCAGCAGCAGGATCAGCGTCGCCAGGCCCACCACGACGAGCATGTACGGCACGAGCGCGTCGTTGAGGCTGTCGGAGATGTCGATGTTGAGCGCCGTCGTGCCGGTGACCGCCCAGTCGGCGTCGCCGCTGTCGGCGAGGACGTCGCGGATCTCGTGGACCAGCTCGTTCGTCGCCTCCTCGGCCGGCGCGGTCTCGGGGATGACGGTGACCAGGACGGTGTCGCCGGCCTCGTTCGGGAACGCCTGCCCGACCACGGCGATGCCGTCGACGGCGTTCAGGTCCTCGGTGACGTTCTGCGCCGCGGCCATCGGGTCGGCACCTTCATCGAGGTCGCCGACGATGTACAACTGGCCGTTGAAGCCCGCGCCGAAGCCCTCACTGATGAGGTCGTAGGCGCGTCGCGCGGTGTTGTCCTCGGAGGACGACCCGGCGTCCGGCATGCCGAGTTCGAGGTCGGCGGCGGGGATCGCGACGGTGCCGAGGCCGAGGATGCCGATCAGGCCGACCAGGATCGGGTGGCGGGTGACGAAGCCGCCCCAGCGGCGTCCGCCGTTCGGCTTCTCGTCGTGGCGGCCCTCGGCGATGCGGGCCCGCTGACGGCGGGTGAAGACCCGCTTGCCGGCGAAGCCGGCCAGGGCCGGCAGCAGGGTCACGGCGATGACCACGGCGATGAGGACGGTGACCGCGGCGGCCGCGGCCATCTCGGTCAGGAACGGGATGTTCACCACCGACAGACCCATGAGCGCGACGATCACCGTCAGCCCGGCGAAGAAGACCGCCGATCCGGCGGTGCCGACCGCGCGCCCCATGGCCTCGGCGCGCGCCGCCTTGTCCTCGACGCGGCCGTCCGCGGCCAGTTCGTTGCGGTATCGCGAGAGGATGAACAGGGCGTAGTCGATGCCGACCGCCAGACCGATCATGGTCGCCAGGGTGCCGGTGTCCTCGGAGACGTCCATGAAGGAGGTGGCCGCCAGGATGCCGGCGGTGGTGAGCATGACGCCCAGAACCGCGGTGACGATCGGCAGCCCGGCCGCCAGGAGCGCGCCGAAGGTGACGATGAGGACCAGCAGGGCCACGCCGATGCCGATGAGCTCGGTGATGCCGCCGATCGGGATCTCCTGGAGGACGTCGCCGCCGACCTCGACGGTCAGACCGGTGTCACGGGCGTCCTCCACGGCCGCCTCGAGATAGTCGGTCGTGGCGTCATCGAGTTCTATCGAGGACTCGGTGTAAGTGACCTGGAGGACCGCGATGTCCTGCCCTTCGGGGGCGATCATGCCGATCGGGTTGCCGTCGGGATCGGTGGCGAAGGGGCTGGTCACGGAGGAGATCTGCGGCGAGTTCTCCATCTCGGCGACCGTCTGCTCGATGGTCGCGGCGGCCTCCCCTTCGGTGAGGGGGCTGCCGTCTTCGGAGGCGAAGACGATCTGCGCGGTCGCGCCGTCGGCGTTCTGGTCGGGGAAGCGTTCTTCGAGGAGGTCGAAGGCCTCCTGCGACTCGGTGCCCGGGAGGGTGAGGTTGGGGGAGGTCTCCTGCTGGAGTGCCGCGGCGGCGGCGCCGACGCCGCCGATGACGAGGACCCAGACGGCGAGGACGAGCCATCGCAGTCTGAAGGATCCTCTGCCGAGACGGTAGAGGAAGGTTGCCACTGGTGGGTGCTCCGTTCATGGTCGGGTATCCGGCCCCGCGCGGTGTTGGGTGTGGCGGCGGGGTCGGATGAGCGGTGTTCTTCGCCGGCGTCGTCGACGGCGGGTTTCCTGGTTCTCAGTTATTCGATGTGGTTGTGGGTCTGGTGACGCCGGATTCGAATTGCTCGAACGCGTCGGCGATGACCTCGTCGAGGGGCGCCTCGTCGGGGTGGGCGAGCCAGTGCTCGTGGGCGACCTTCAAGGCGATGAGGGCCGCGCCGAGGACCAACCTGGGGTACATGTCGTGCTCGTCGCGGCCGGTGGCCTCGGTGACGATGTCGAGGGCCTCGTTGAAGAACTCGAGGAACTGGGTGGCCTGGTGCGAGATCAGGGACGGGGAGCTGTGGACGAGATCGTCTTTGCATTGCAGCGTCGCGAAGTCGAAGCGCTCGTCGATCCGCATGTCGATGCAGGCGTCGCGCAGGGCCTCCCAGAGGGGCTGCTCTCGGGCGCGCTCTCGGATGGCGACGATGGTCTGCGCGGTGATCTCGTTGAAGTCGTGGAGGAGTGCGGCTTCCTTGTTCGGGAAGTAGTTGTGGAAGGTGCGGGCGGACACGCCCGCCTCGGCGGCGATGTCCTCGGCGGTGACCGCGTCGATGCCGCCCTTCTCGATGGCCAGGCGCATGGTGGCGTGGCTGAGGGCCGCCTTGGTGGCGGCCTTCTTGCGCTCGCGCAGTCCGGATTGGTCGGCCATGGCGGCAACGCTAACCGCTGTTGCCGCCGTTTACAAGATTCACTCAAGGAAATTTTGCAGAAAGTGCAAGTTTTCTAGGTGAGAGGTGTCACGCACGCGACGCCGGGGCAGTCCCACATGCGCGTGGCCGCCGCTTCACCGCTCGGGTCGACGCGCGTGACGACGCCGCCGAACTGGCACGCCACCAGCAGCGAACCGTCCGCGCAGCGCACGGCGTCCCGCGGCCAGGAACCGCCGGCCGGAACCGAGCGGACCAGCGCCGGGCCCGCCGGATCGACGACGGCGACCTGGTCGGTGCCGCGGACGGTGACGTAGACCAGGCCGCGCTCCTCGTCGGCCACCACCGCACCGGGGTAGGGCCGCGGGCCGTCCTCGGGCAATCCGATGTCGGGCAGTGCCGCCAGGTCCGCGGGCTCGGTGCCCGGCAGCGGCACGACCGAGCCGAGCGCGAACGTCGCCGAGACGGGGTCGAAGTCGCCTGCGACGACGGCGTTCGCCAGCTCCCCGGCGATGAGCGCCCGCTCCCCGACGAAGGCCAGGTGCCTCGGGCCGAAACCGGGCTCGAAGACCGTGGACGCGAGCTGTTCGAACCTGCCCGCCGAGCCGAGCGCGAAGGCGTGGACGCGGTCCGAACCGAGATCGACCACCAGGACGCGGCCGTCACGGCAGACGATCTGATGCGCGTGCGGCCCGACCTGGCGGACCTGGTCGGGACCCGAGCCGACCAGTTCGAAGACGTCGTCGGGGGCGTCGAGCGCGCCATCGGGGCCGATCGGCAGCGCCGCCACCGAACCGCCGCCGCTCTCGTTGCCGTAGTTCGCGACCAGCAGCCACTTCCCCGAAGGGTGCACGACGGCGTGGCACGGGTTGTCGCCGCCGGTGGCCTGCGCCGTCCCCACCTCCTCCGGCGCGAAGGTCGCACCGATCCGCCAGGCGGTCGCGAAGCCCGGCTCGGTCTCGGTCACCGTGTAGACGACGCCGTCCGGCCCCCCGGTCGCCACCCACGAGGGATTCACCACCTGCGCCGGGGCCGCGAGCCCGTCGGGGCCGGCGACCACCAGGCCCGGGCCGCCTTCAGTGGTGTAACCGCCAAGGAGATACCGCATTCGGCTCATCATAGTGTCCCGCGACGCGGACGCCCGACGTCTCGGCGACCTACACTTGGCGCATAACGAGAGGCGCATATGAGCGAGGTGCACATGGGCGAGGGCGAGTGGCGCGAGAAGCTCACCGACGACGAATACCGGGTGCTGCGAGAAGGCGGCACCGAGGCGCCGTGGACCGGCGAATACGTCGACGAGAAGCGCAAGGGCGTCTACCGGTGCCGAGCCTGCGGAACCGAGCTGTTCGCCTCCGACACCAAGTTCGACTCCCGCTGCGGCTGGCCCTCCTTCTGGACGCCGATGGCCGGCGACCGCGTCGAACTCATCGAGGACCGCAGCCTCGGCATGGAGCGCACCGAGGTGCGCTGCGCGAACTGCGGCTCGCACCTGGGCCATGTCTTCTACGGCGAGGGCTGGGACAACCCCGACGACGCCCGGTACTGCATCAACTCGATCAGCCTCACGCTGGAGCCGGACGCCGGGACCTGAGACGGCGCCTACTAAGCTCGGCCCTGACCCTTCCCCCGAAGCGAAGAGAGGGCCGAGGTGCAACTCGGGACACTGATCGCAGGCCGCTACCGCCTTGACGACCGCATCGCCGCCGGAGGCATGGGCGAGGTGTGGCGAGGCACCGACACCCGTCTGAACCGCACCATCGCCGTCAAGCTCCTCCATTCGGGCCTGTCGGGCAACGACCGGTTCCGGGCCAGATTCCACCAGGAGGCGCAGGCCGTCGCCGCCCTCCAGTCCCCCGGGATCGTCGCGCTCTACGACTACGGCGAGGAGCACAGCCCCGAAGGGCTCGTCTCCTACCTGATCATGGAACTCGTCCAGGGCCAGTCCCTGGCGAACCTGATCCACCAGCGAGGCCGCCTCGCCCCGAACGAGGTCCTCAAGATCGTCGCCACCGCCGCCGAGGCCCTCGACGTCGCCCACCGAGCGCACATCATCCACCGCGACATCAAACCGGCGAACCTGCTCGTGAACGAGGAGGGCGCGGTCAAGATCGTCGACTTCGGCATCGCCTCGGCGCGAGGACAGGCCGGGCTCACCGAGACCGGCACCGTCATGGGGACGCTCTCCTACGCCTCGCCGGAGCAGCTCGCCGGACACGAACTGAGCGGCGCGACCGACGTCTACTCGCTCGGCATCGTCGCCTACGAGTGCCTCGCCGGGCGGCCCCCGTTCTCCGGCAACGATCCCGCGGCGGTCATCACCGCGCACATGACCGGCCAGCCCGCGCCGCTGCCGCAGGACGTCCCCCAGCCCGTGGCGCAGATCGTGATGCGCTGCCTCGCGAAGGATCCGCGCCAGCGCTTCGGCTCCGCCTCCGAGCTCGCCCAGGCGTGCCGCACCGGCCGGCCCGGCTCGGGCACGACCGCGATCCTGCCGCCGGCCTCCCCGCCGACCGGGGCGACCCGGCCGATGGCCCACGGCATGGTCCCGGCCTCCTCGCAGCCGCCGACCCAGGCGATGGGCCAAGGCGACTTCTCCTCGCCACCGCAGGGCCGCGACCTGCCGCCGCCGCGCGACTTCGAGGAGCCCAAGCGCAGCAAGGCCGTTCCGATCACGCTCACCGTCCTCGGCGCACTGGTGCTCTTGATCGCGCTGGTGATCTGGCAGCCGTGGCAGCAGGACGACGCGAACAACTCGGCCGAGGAGGCCACCGGCGGACCGACGGCGTCGGACGCCGCCGAGACCGAGGACGCGCCCACCGCCGAGGAAGAGGAGAGCAGCGAGGACGAGGGGAACTCGTCCGAGGAGAACCAGGAAGAGGACACCTCGAACGAGGAGGACACCTCCGACGAGAAGACCACCGAGTCGGCCGACGAGAACGTGGGACCCGAGACCGCCACGCTCGAGAGCTACGACGGCTGGAATGTCGGCGACGCCCTCGCCGACCTCGATTCGGACGGGTTCACCAACGTCACGGCCACTCCCGCCGAGGACGCCGGCGACCAGGAACCCTGCACGGTCACGGAGCAGAACGTCGAAGGCGACCAGGAGGTCGCCCTCGACGAGCCGATCGAGCTCACCTACATCCCGAGCGACGAGGGCTGCGGCGTGTAATAGCCGCCCGCCCGACCCTGTCCTGTGAGCACGCCGGGCGGCTGGGCGAGAATGGGCGCCATGCCCGTCCTTCCCGAACTGCCGATCCGAGCCGCCCTCCCCGAGCTGCTGCGCGCCGTCGAGGCGACCGGGACGGCGGTGCTCGCCGCTCCCCCGGGCACGGGCAAGACCACGCTGGCGCCGTTGGCGCTGGCCGGGCTGCTCGGCGATGCGTCCGAAGGCGACTCGGCGCCCCGGCGGGTGCTCGTGGCCGAACCGCGGCGGCTGGCGACGCGGGCGGCCGCGAACCGGATGGCCGCGATCCTCGGCGAGCGGGTCGGCGGACGCGTGGGCTACCGGATCCGGGGCGAGGCGCGCCGCTCGGCGGACACGCGCGTCGAGGTCGTCACCACCGGGGTGCTGCTGAACCGGCTGCTGGCCGACCCCGAACTGCCCGGCGTCGACGCGGTCATGCTCGACGAATGCCACGAGCGGCACCTGGAGACCGACACCGCCTGCGCCTTCCTCATCGAGACCAGGCAGGTTCTGCGTCCCGAACTGGCGCTGGTGGCAGCCTCGGCGACCGCCGACGTGGCGTTGTGGCGGAAGCTGCTCGGCGGCGCCTCCGATCCCGCGCCGGCCGTGGCCTCAGAGCCGATGCGGCACCCGGTGGCGATGCACTGGGCACCGCCCAGAGAGCAGGTGAGGCCGCCGGACGGGCTGCGGGTCGACCCGAGATTCCTCGCGCACGTCGCGCACGTGGTCGAGCGGGCGCTCGCCGACCGCGACGGAGACCTGCTGTGCTTCCTTCCCGGCGCCGGTGAGATCCGGCGGGTCGCCGAACGTCTTGATTACCTCGATGTCGATATACATCAGTTGCACGGGTCGGTGTCGTCGTCCGCGCAGGACGCCGCGCTCCGCCCCGGGGCGCGGCGCCGGGTCGTGCTCGCCACCGACATCGCCGAGTCGAGCCTGACCGTGCCCGGCGTGCGGATCGTCGTCGACGCGGGACTCGCGCGGCGGCCGATCATCGACCACGCGCGGGGACTGCCCGGCCTGACGACGGTCACCGCCTCGCGGGCCTCGTGCGAGCAGCGGGCCGGACGCGCCGGACGCGAGGCTCCCGGCGCGGTGTGGCGGTGCTGGAGCGAGGTCGAGCACGGACGCCGGCCGGCGCAGCCGACGCCCGACGTCGACTCCTCCGACCTGACCGCCTTCGCCCTGCAGGCCGCGTGCTGGGGGACGCCCGTGGGGGCACTGGCGCTCCCCGCGCAGCCCGCGGCCGGGGCGCTCGAAGCGGCGCAGGCGACACTGCGCACACTCGGCGCGATCGACGACGACGGCGCCGCCACCGACCGGGGCCGGGCACTCGCCAAGGTCGGCCTGCATCCGCGTCTGGCCAGGGCGCTCATCGACGGCGCCGAGCGCGTCGGCACCGCCAAGGCGGCCGAAGTGGCCGCGCTCCTCGGACTCGACGGCCGGGGACGGGGCGACGACCTCCTGGCCGAATGGCGGCGGCTGCGTTCACAGCGGGACCGGCAGTGGCTCGCCGAGGTCCGGCGATTGACGCCGAGCGCGCCGGAAGTGGACCGGCAGGTGAGCGACGACGAGGCCGCCGCGACGGTCGTGGCGCTCGCGTTCCCCGAGCGGGTGGCCAAGCGCAACAGCGGTGGACCAGCGTTCACTCCGGTTCGGGGCAGGCGCCGCTCCGCGGCGCCGGAGGGCGGGACGACGGGCGCGGGCCAGTGGCGGACCGTCGCCGGGACCGGCGCCGTCGCCTCGGAGGGCTCGTCGCTGTCGGGCAGCGCATGGCTCGCCATCGCCGACGCCGACCGCTCGCCGGGGCGCGCCGCGGCCCTCATCCGCTCGGCCGTGCCGATCGACGGGGAACTGGCCTGCGAACTGGTCGGCGACGGCCTGGAGGAGCGGGTGGCCTGGGACGCCGAGCGGCGCGACGTGGCCGCCCGCGAGGTGCACACGCTCGGCGCGATCGAGGTCTCGTCCAAGCCGCTGCGCCGCCCCGACCCGGCGCTCGTCGGCGCCGCCCTGGCCGAAGGGCTGCGATCCGAGGGGCTCGCGCTGCTGCACTGGCCGGAGGAGGCGAAGCGGCTGCGGGAGCGGATGGCGTTCTGCCACCGGCGGCTCGGAACGCCGTGGGCCGACGTCGGCGACGCCTCGCTCACCTCGGACACCGACTGGCTCGAGCCGTGGTGGTCGCGTTCGAGGCGCCGCGGCGACGTGGAGGCCATCCCGGTCGGGCAGGCGCTGCGGAACCTGCTGCCGTGGTCCGAGGACATCGACCGCACCGCGCCCGTGACGCTGCCGGTTCCCAGCGGACGCGAGGCTCGCGTCGACTACTCGGGCGAGGCGCCGGTGCTGGCCGTCAAGCTCCAGGAGATGTTCGGCGCCACCGACACGCCCCGGATCGCCGAGGCGCCGGTCACGCTGCACCTGCTCAGCCCGGCGGGCCGGCCGCTGGCCGTCACCACCGACCTCGCCTCGTTCTGGGCGGGCCCGTACCAGCAGGTCCGCAAGGAGATGCGGGGCCGCTACCCGAAGCACCCCTGGCCCGAGGACCCGTACTCGGTGGAGGCGACGGCCAGGACGAAGCGCCACCTGCGCTGAATCAGGCGCCGGTGAGCCAGCCCCACTCCTCGGCCGGCAGGAGCATCCACGTCCCCCAGGCCGCGGCCGCGATCGTGACCAGCGAGAAGCAGAAGATCCACGCGCCGGCCGGCAGCGGGGTGATCCCGGCGAGCTGGTCGGCGTCCGAGGCCCCGCCCTGGCCCCTCCCCCGGCGCCGACGGCGAGCGCCGAGCTCCAGCACGGGCTTGACCGAGCCGAGCAGCAGCAGCCACGCGCCGAGGTAGGCGGCGACGGTCTGGACGATCGCGTTGCCGTACCAGGTGGCGGCGAAGACGCCCGCGACGACGACGAGGAGCGCCAGAGCGCCGTACCAGTTGCGGATGAACGCGAGCATGACCGCCAGGAGCACCAGCGTGATCCACAGGAGCGCGACGATGTAGCCCGCGCCGGTCAGCGCCGCGGCGCCGAGGCCGAGCGCCGCGGGGGCGATGTAGCCGGCCAGCAGCGTCATGGCGGCGCCGAAGCCGGTGGGCTTGCCGCGGGAGAAGGTGAGCCCCGAGGTGTCGGCGTGGAGGCGGATGCCGGTGAGGCGGCGGCGCATGAGCACCGCCATGAGCGCGTGGCCGCCCTCGTGGGCGATGGTGACCAGTCCGCGGCTCCAGCGCCACAGGGGCGTGTAGAGCACCATCGCGGCCGCCGCCGCGAGGCAGGCGAGCATGACGACGACGGGCGGGGCCTCCTGCGTCTGGGTCAGGCGGTCGATGAAGATCTCGAAGGTGTCCACTTGGCCTCGGCTCTCGGGGGTGGGGCGCGCCGTGAAGAATACCCAACGCCCGCCCGTATGGTAGAGGGAGCAGGCACTTCCTCGACACGGAAGGACGGCCCGATGGGCACCGACGACCGCTCCGACCCACATCTGGATTTCCTGGAGCTGACCGACCAGATCGTCGAAGACCTGGCCATGCACAACCTGAAGGCGCGCGAGAAGCTCCGCGAGGGCATCGCCTGGCTGGAGGCGCGCCGGATCGACGCGGACCCGGCCGAGAACGCCGACATCGAGATCCTGCTCGCCCAATGCCACGACGCGCTGCGCCGCATGGAGTCGCTGCGCGACACCTACCAGGACGTGCGGGCGATCAACGCCGCCGCCCACGCCGAGCACGTGGGGTGGCTGGAGAAGCGGATGCTGGGCGGGACCGAGTCCCCCGAGGAGCTGCGCGAGCGCCGGAAGCGGCTCGACCAGCTGAGCGCGGAGCGGCGCGCCCGCATCGAGGAGCTGCGCGAGCACAGCCGCGAGCACCGCGAGCGGGGGCCCGAGACCGGCGCCGACGACGCCGAGCGCTGACGGCCCGGCTTCTTTCCATGCCCCGATACGCAAGGGGCACAAGCATGATCGCGCTTTCTCACTGCGACCGGAAGATAACGGTTCAGTCACGACGCATTGACATGCATTGATTGCTTGGGTAGAAACAGGAGCGAAGCCCAATGAGAGAGCGCTCTCTCAAGGAATAACTGAGCATGGTTTTCCAGCAGAGAGCGGTTTCTCAACAATCCGGCAAAGGAGTCGTCATGACTGACGCGCAGACCTCCGATACCCATGTTCCGAAGCGGCGGCGCCGGCTCAGGCGCCTCACCGCCTCCCTCGCCGCGGCGCTCGCCGTGGTCACCGCCGCGGGCGTCACCGCGGCCACCGCCAACGCGGACCCCGAAGACGAGAACGCGAACGCCGCCCAGCAGTGGGACCTGGTGTGGTCCGACGAGTTCAACGGCGGCGCGGGCCAACTGCCGTCCTCGGACAACTGGCAGATCGACATCGGCCACGGCTACCCCGGCGGGCCCTCCAACTGGGGCACCGGCGAGATCGCCTACCACACCGACGATCCCTCCAACCTCTCCATGAACGGCGACGGCCAGCTCGAGATCACCGCGCTGCGCGACGGCTCGGGCAACTGGACCTCGGCCCGCATCGAGACGAAGCGCGCGGACTTCAAACCGCCCGCCGGCGGGACCCTCCGCATCGAAGGACGCCTGCAACTGCCGCAGGTCTCCGGCGAGGCCGCACTCGGCTACTGGCCCGCGTTCTGGGCCCTCGGCTCGCCCTACCGCGGCAACTACTGGAACTGGCCCGGCATCGGCGAGTACGACTTCATGGAGAACGTCAACGGCCAGAGCACGGTCCACGGCGTCCTCCACTGCGGCGTCAACCCCGGCGGGCCCTGCAACGAGACCATGGGTCTGGGCGCCACGACCGAATGCGGCGGCACCTGCAAGAACGGCTTCCACACCTACGCGTTCGAATGGGACGACTCCGCCCGCGAGCTGCGCTGGTACGCCGACGGGCAGCTGTTCCACTCGGTCAGCGAGTCGACCGTCGGCTCGGGCACGTGGGCGGACATGACCTCGCACGCGGGCTACTTCATCCTGCTCAACCTCGCCATGGGCGGGGCCTTCCCCGACGGCGTGGCCGGCCACGCCACCCCCGTCGCCGCCACCCAGCCGGGCCACAGCATGCTGGTCGACTACGTCCGCGTCTACACCAGCGGCACCGGCGACGGCGGGGGCGACCCGACCGACCCGCCCGGCGACGGCGAAGGCCACGACGCGTACAGCGCCATCCAGGCCGAGTCGTTCGACCAGCAGAGCGGCACCATCGCGGAGGCCACGACGGACGGCGGCGGCGGCCAGAACATCGGCGCGCTCGCCAACGGCGACTGGGTCCGCTACGACGACGTCGACTTCGGCTCCAGTGCGCCCGTCGACTTCGTGGCCAGAGTGGCCTCGGGAGCCGGCGGCAGCGTGAGCGGACTGGTCGAGGTGCGCATCGACAGCCGTTCGGCCGCGCCGATCGGCAGCATCGCCGTCGGGGACACCGGCGGCTGGCAGAGCTGGCGCACCGTCCCCGGCAACGTCGCATCGGTCACCGGCGTCCACGACGTCTACCTCACCTTCACCAGCGGGCAGCCGAACGACTTCGTCAACCTCAACTGGTTCCACTTCCGCCACTAGGCGAAAGAGCCCCTCACCCGGCTCCCGCGCGCTCGGCGGGGTCCGAGCGGCGACCGGCACGCCGCGCGGGAGCCGGATCCCTCATCCACTGATCAGGAAAGAGCCCTTATGAGCAGCAAGTCACTGCGGGCCGCCCTCGCGGCGGGCACCGCGACAGTCCTGGTGGCCGCCGGAGCCGCCTGCTCGGACGCCGACGACGGCACCGTCACCCTCACGGTGGGCCTGTTCGGCGACTTCGGCTTCGGCCCGCTGTACGAGGAGTACATGGAGACGCACCCCGACATCGAGATCGAGGAGCGCATCAGCGAGTTCGCCGACCACCACACCAACCTCACCACCCACCTCGCCACCGGGTCCGGAGCGGCCGACATCGAGGCGGTCGAGGTCGGCTACGTCAGCCAGTACACCGCCTCCCCCGACCGCTTCCACGACCTCCTCGACCTCGGCGCCGACGAGCTCGAAGGCCAGTGGCTCGACTGGAAGTGGCAGCAGGCGCTCTCGGGCGACGGCGAGGCCCTCATCGGGCTCGGCACCGACGTCGGCGGCATGGCCATGTGCTACCGGCGGGACCTGTTCGAGGCCGCCGGGCTGCCGGTCGAGCGCGACGAGGTCTCGGCGCTGTGGGCCGAGTCGTGGGCGGACTACGTGGCGGTGGGCCACCAGTACATGGACGCGACCGACGGCACGTACTTCTTCGAGTCCTCGGGCAACATGTTCCGCGCGCAGGTCGAGCAGGCGGAGCAGGGCGTGTACGACCGCGAGGGCAGCATCGTCGTCGACTCCAACCCGGCCGTCGGGGAGGCCTGGGACCTGACGGTCGAGGCCATCGAGGCGGGCATGTCCAACGGCCTGGAGGCCTACACCCCGGAGTGGAACGCCAGCTTCAGCGAGGGCACCTTCGCGACCATCATCTGCCCGGCGTGGATGACCACCTACATCGAGACCAACGCGCCCGACGCGGCCGGGCTGTGGGACATCGCGTCCGTGCCAGGCGGGGCCGGCAACATGGGCGGCTCGCACCTGGTGCTGCCCGCCCAAGGCGAGCACGCCGAGGAGGCGTACGAGCTCATCGAATGGCTCACCGCGCCCGAGCAGCAGCTCAAGGTCTTCGAGCAGACCGGGAACTTCCCGTCCACGCCGGAGCTGTACGAGGACCCGGCGCTCACGGGCATGACCAAGCCCTACTTCAACGACGCGCCGGTCGGCGAGATCTTCACCGGCGCGGCCCAGGCGGTCGAGCCGCAGTACCAAGGGCCGCTGCAAGGCGACGTGCTCGCCACGCTCGGCCAGGGCCTGGGCCGCATCGAGGACGGCAGCCAGTCCCCTGAGGACGCCTGGTCGCAGGTCTTGAGCGACCTGGAGTCGTTCTAGCCCCTCCACCGGGGGCGGCCCCGTATTCGCAGTCCGGGGCCGCCCCGCCTCCTCCGCCCGCACCCCGACACCGAAAGCGACCCTATGTCCCTCGACACGAGGCCCGCCGCGGCGAAGCGTCGAACGGCGGCCGACGGACGGCCCGCGCCGATCGGGCCCTGGCGCCACCGCCTGTACCGCCTCGACCTCAAGGCCTCCCCGTTCCTCTACATCGCGCCGTTCTTCGCGCTGTTCGCGGCCTTCGGGCTGTTCCCGCTGGCGTTCACCGCGTGGGTGTCCATGCACGACTGGAGCCTGCTGTCCGACGAGCGGGCCTTCGTCGGCGTCGAGAACTACACGGCGCTGCTGAGCGACCCGTACTTCTGGAACGCGCTGGCCAACACCGTCTCGATCTTGGCGCTGTCGACGGCGCCGCAGCTCTTGGCGGCGCTGCTGCTGGCGCACCTGCTGACCATGCGGCTGCGCGGCCAGACGTTCTTCCGCATGGGCATGCTGCTGCCGAACGTCGCCTCCGTGGTGGCCGTCGCGGTCATCTTCAGCCAGCTGTTCGGGCGCGACTTCGGGCTCGTCAACTGGGTCCTGGAGTCCCTGGGCGCCGGGCGGATCGACTGGCAGACCGGGCGGGCGTCCTCGCATGTGGCGATCGCGGTCATGGTGGCGTGGAAGTGGACCGGGTACAACGCGCTCATCTACCTGGCGGCCATGCAGGCCGTGCCGCGGGAGATCTACGAATCAGCGCACCTGGACGGGGCCTCGCGGCTCCAGCAGCTGTTCCGCATCACCGTGCCGATGATCCGCCCGACGATCGTGTTCACGGTGATCGTCTCGACGATCTACGGGCTCCAGATCTTCGCCGAGCCGCAGCTGTTCGGCGGCGCCGGACCGAACGGCGTCACCGGCGGCTCCTCGCGGCAGTTCCAGACGCTGACGCTCTACCTGTACGAGCACGCGTTCAACCGGGGCTTCGAATTCGGGTACGCCTCGGCGGTGGCCTGGACGATGTTCGCCGTCATCGTGCTCGTCGCGCTGCTCAACTACCTGTTCATCCGACGCATCAGGAGTGCCTCGTGACCACCGCGCCCACCGCCGAGGCCGCACCGCAGCGGCCGCGTCCCGCCCCGGTCAGCGCCCGGAAGCGGCGCGCCTACCTGCGGCTCATGCGGAACCGGCCGGGCCGGCTCGCGTACCTGACGCTGGTGGCGGTGCTGTTCTTCTCGGCCTTCCCGCTGTACTACAGCGTCGTGGTGGCCTCCCGCGACAACTCGGCGCTCGGGCAGATCCCGCCGCCGCTGCTGCCCGGGGCGAACCTCGTCGCGAACGTCGAGCGGGTGTTCACGACCGTCCCGTTCGACGCGGCCCTGATCAACTCGGTGACCGTCAGCGTCGCCATCACCGCCTCGGTGGTGTTCTTCTCCACGCTGGCCGGGTTCGCCTTCGCGAAGCTCCGGTTCACGGCGGCGAGGGTCCTGCTGGTGGCGGTGGTCGCGACGATGATGGTGCCCGTGCAGCTGGGCGTCATCCCGCTGTACATGCTCATGATCGAGCTGGAGTGGACCGACACGCTGTGGGCGGTGATCGCGCCGGGCCTGGTCAACGCCTTCGGGGTGTTCTTCATGACCCAGTACCTGCGCGGGGCGCTCCCCGGCGAGCTCATCGAGGCCGCCCGCGTGGACGGGGCCTCGACGTTCCGGATCTTCTGGCAGGTGGTGATGCCCGCCGCCAGGCCGGCCGCGGTGGTGCTCGGGGTGCTGACCTTCCTGACCGCCTGGAACGACTACTTCTGGCCGCTGATCGTCCTGTCCAGCCCCGAGCACTACACCGTGCAGGTGGCGCTGTCGACCCTCGCGGGCGGCTATGTCACCGACCAGTCCCTTGTGCTGACCGGGACGGTGCTGGCTACGCTTCCACTGCTGGCGGTGTTCGCGCTGCTGGGCAAGTACATGATCAGCGGGATCATGCAAGGTGCGGTCAAGGGCTGAGGCGGAAGGCGGAGCCATGCGACAGACGGAACCGGGACCGGACGGCTTCGCGTCCGGCGAGCTTCGGCTCGATCGCGGCCTCACGGCGGGCAAGGTCCGCCGGGAGCGGCGCCCGACGCTCGAGGAGGTCGCCGACCGGGCGGGCGTCTCGCGCGCGACGGTCTCCAGGGTCGTCAACGGGCAGACGACCGTCGCCGAGCATCTGCGCACGGCGGTTGAGGCCGCCGCGGCCGAGCTGGGCTACGTGCCGCACGCGGCCGCCCGGAGCCTGGTGACGCACCGGACCGATTCGATCGCGCTCATCGTGCCCGAGTCGCCGACGCGGGTGTTCTCCGACGACCAGTTCTTCCCGAGCGTCATCCGCGGCGTCGCCACGGAGCTGGACGCGGCCGGGAAGCTGCTGGTGCTCATGACGACCGGTTCGAACGAGGGGCGGGCCCGCGTGGAGCGCTACGCGGTCGGCGGGCACGTCGACGGCGTCATGTTCGCCTCGCTGCACGACGCCGACCCGCTGCCGGAGCTCATGCTCCGGCGCGGGGTGCCGGTGGTGTGCAACGGTTCGCTGCCGCACCTGTCGGCGCCGTACATCGACGTCGACCACGTCGGCGGCGTCAAGGCCGCCGTGGAGCACCTGATCGCTCAGGGGCGGAGCAAGATCGCGACCATCACCGGGCCGCAGGACATGTCGGCCGGGCGGGCCCGACTGGAGGGCTACCGGCAGGCGCTGGCCGACGCCGGCAGGCGCGCGGTCATGGCGATCGGCGACTTCACCGCGCCCTCGGGGGTGGAGGCGATGCGTCAGCTGCTCGCCGACGAGCCCGACCTGGACGCGGTGTTCGTCGCCTCGGACCTCATGGCCCACGGGGCGCTGACGGCGCTTCGCGAATCGGGCCGCACCGTACCGGGAGACGTGGCGGTGATCGGCTTCGACGACATCGCGCTGGCCTCGTATTGCGAGCCTCCGCTGACGACGGTGCGCCAGCCGATCACGGAGATCGGCCGGACGCTGGCCCGGCACATGCTGAGGCTGCTCGGCGGGGAGGAGGTCGAGCCTTCGACCATCCTCCCCACCGAGCTGGTGGTTCGGGAGTCGGCCTGAGCGGCCGACTCGGACTGTCTGCCGACCCGGTCGCCGCCTCCGAGCGCTCCGGTCTCAGGGAGAGGCCGGAGGGCGGGCGGCGGCCAGGTCCGGTCATGTGAAGAGGCTGACGCCGCCCGGTCCCACGAGCAGCCCCACGATGATGAACAGAATGCCCATCAGCACTCGGCCGCGGAAGATCACGTACACGCCGTAGGCGACCAGGATGACCGCCAGTATCCACAAAATGAACTCCATGCCGGACGGTTACCCCTGAGCGCCCGAAGTATGTACGTCCAGATCAAGATGGTGGTCTCCGGTTCGGGCCGAGAACGCCGTTCCGGCAGGATGGCCGAGCGGAAATGAGATGTTTTCGCTGTTCAGACGACTATCGTGGACAGAGCTCGGTGATGATCGCCACGCGTGGGCGCCTGCCGCGGACCGTCCCACATTGTCGGACGCCCGTGCTTCGCTGGAAGGCATGACGGTCGCGATAGTGCCTGGTCGAGGCGCCGAGGGGTGGACGATGCCACTGCCCGGCGGCCCCGTGGCGCATCACGAGGACCTCGCCGCGGCCGTGGCCGTGATCGAGGCCGAGCGCTCGCCGCGCTGGGTCCTGAGCGACACGGCGCGGGGGTACCCACCGTTGTTGGAGGCCGGAGCGCGGTTGGGCCGGTGCCGTGACCTGCGGTTGTCGGAGCGGATCCTCTCGCGCGCCGAGGGGCGCGAGCCTCCCGTCCACGTCGTCGAGACCGATCCGGACGCAGGCACGCTGTTCGAACGCGAGCCCGAACCGGTCGACGGCCCCGCGCTGCTGACGCAGCTCCAGGCCACGTGGCTCGATCAGCAGCGGCGCCTGCATGCGCTCGGCATCGACGGGCTGGGGATGCTGCTCGCCGCCGAGTCCGCCGGGGGGCTGGTCGCCGCCGAGATGAGCCGGACGGGGGTCCCGTTCGACGTCGAGGTGCACGACGAGCTGCTGCGCGAGCTGCTGGGGCCGCGCCCGACGAAGGGGATGCGCCCGCGCAAGGTGCAGGCGCTCGCCGACCGGGTGGCCGAGGCCTTCGGGCACCAGCTCAATCCCGATTCGACCAAGCAGGTCCTCGCCGCGTTCCACGCGGCGGGCGTGGATGTGAAGACCACGCACCACTGGGAGCTGGCCTCCGTCGATCACCCGGCCGTCGAGGCGCTGAAGGTCTACCGCGAGCACGCCAGAGTATGGACGGCATTCGGCTGGAGCTGGGCCGACAAATGGATCAGTGTTCACTCGAGTTCGGGTGGTGGCGGGCCGGCGGGCGGGCGGGTCAGTGTTCACTCGAGTTCGGGCGGTGGCGGGCCGGTCGATGCCCGTTTCGAGGCGGCCGGGGCGCGGTTCCGGCCGGTGTACACCGTCGGCGGGGCCGACACCGGCCGCTGGGCGACGGACGGCGGCGGCGCGCTCCAACTCCCCCAAGCCGTGCGCGCGGCCATCCGGGCCGAACCGGGCTGGAAGCTGGTGGCCGCCGACGCCGCGCAGCTGGAGCCGCGGCTGCTCGCGGCCATCAGCGGTGACGCGGCGATGATCGCCGCCACGGCCGCCGACGACCTCTACACCGAGCTCGCCCCCGATCTGGGCGGCGAGCGCGCCAAGGCCAAGATCGCGCTCATCTCGGCGATGTACGGCGGCACCGCCGGAGACGCGGCCGCCCTGGTGGCGCTCATGCGCGAACGGTTCCCCGCGGCGGCCGAGTGCGTCGAGCGCGCCGCCCGCACCGGCGAGAAGGGCGGGATCGTCCGCACCTGGCTCGGCCGGACCGTTCCCGCACCGAGCGCGAAATGGTGGTCCGAGCTCAACTCGGACAAGGGCATCCGGGCCGCGACCAGGCGCGGCCGGTTCACCCGCAACTTCATCGTGCAGGGCACGGCCGCCGAATGGGCGCTGGTGCTGCTGGCGCTGCTGCGGCGGCGGCTCCACGAGGACGGCCTCGGCGAGCTGGTGTTCTACCTCCACGACGAGTTCATGGTGCACTGCCCGGCCGCGCACGCCCCGGCGGTGTGCGAGGCGATCGAGACGGCCGCCGCCGGGGCCACACGGACGCTGTTCGGCGACATGCCGGTGCGGATCCCGCTGCGTCCCAAGATCATCGACAGCTACGCCGAAGCCAAGTGAGGACCGGAGCGCTTCACACGGCCTGCGATCGGCCGTAATGCCGAGGACGGCGGTCGTAGTACCGGGGTACCAAGGCGGCGGGGCAAGTTCAGGCCCGAGCCCGATGGGCCGGGTCCCTTGCGGCCGTAGCGTCGGGGGCATGATCGAAATCGAGCACCTCACCAAGCGCTACGGCAAGAAGACCGCCGTGGACGATCTCAGCTTCACCGTGAAACCCGGCGTCGTGACCGGCTTCCTCGGCCCCAACGGTGCGGGCAAGTCCACCACGATGCGCGCCATCGTCGGGCTCGACGCCCCCACGGCGGGCACCGTCCGGGTCAACGGCAGGCGCTACAACCAGTTCCGCTCGCCGATGACCGAGGTCGGCGCGCTGCTGGAGGCCAAGTCCGTGCACGCCGGGCGCAGCGCCTACAAGCACCTGCTCGCGCTGGCCCACACGCACTCGATCCCGAAGCGGCGCGTCCGGGAGGTCATCGACACGGTCGGCCTGTCCGACGTCGCCGGCAAGCGCGTCGGAGGCTTCAGCCTCGGCATGGGCCAGCGCCTCGGCATCGCCGTCGCCCTGCTCGGCGACCCGGCCGTGCTCATCCTCGACGAGCCGGTCAACGGCCTCGACCCCGACGGCGTCCGCTGGATCCGCCAACTGCTCAAGAGCCTGGCGGCCGAGGGCCGGACGGTGTTCCTGTCCTCGCACCTGATGAGCGAGCTGTCCCAGACCGCCGACCACCTCGTCGTCATCGGCCAGGGCAAGCTCTTGGCCGACACCACCGTCGACGACTTCGTCAACGGGCGCTCCGGCGAGAAGGTCAAGGTCGTCTCCCCGGACGCGGCGGCGCTCGCCGAGCGCCTCCAGGGGCCGGGCATCGCCATCTCCAGCCCGAAGACGGGGGTCCTGGAGATCCAGGGCACCGAGGCCGCGGTCGTGGGCACCACCGCGGCGGCGCACGGGCTCGTGCTGCACGAGCTGAGCATCCAGCGCGCCTCGCTCGAGGACGTGTTCATGGAGCTCACCGCCGACGTCGTCGAGTACCAGCAGACCAGGAAGGAAGGGGTGGCGGCGTAATGACCACCACGATGCTCGCAGAGACCCCGGCGACCTACTCGCCGCCCAAGCAGTTCCGACTGAGCGGGCTCGGCCTGCTCCGCTCGGAGTGGACCAAGTTCTGGTCCCTGCGCTCCAGCTGGATCGTCATGGTCTGCGCCGCCGCGTTCGGGGCCGGGATCGGCATCGCCCTCGCCTTCGACTACGCCGCCGACGCGGACACCGGGGGCGAGGCCGCGGAGGCCCAGATGGGGTTGAGCGCCCTGGACGTCATGTTCGGCTTCGGCATGAGCGCGGTGTTCATCGCCGTACTGGGGGTCCTGTTCATCAGCGGCGAGTACACGACCGGCTCGATCCGCTCCACCATGTCCGCCGCGCCGAAGCGGACGGGCGTGCTGTGGGCCAAGACGGCCGTGTTCGGCACGATCGTCCTCGCGGTCTACGCCGCGCTGCTGCTCGCCACCTTCTTCGTGACGCAGCTGATCATGGCCGACACCCCGGCCGGCGGCGTCGGCCTGGGCGACACCGGCGTGTTCAGGGTGCTGTCCGGCTATGTGGTCACGACCGTCTACCTGGGCCTGCTCGGGCTCGCGCTCGGCGCGATCCTGCGCAACTCGGCCGGCTCCATCAGCTTCTACATCGGCGCGATCATGGTGCTGCCGATGCTCATGGTGCAGCTGCCGTGGCAGTGGGTGCGCGACATCGCCCCGTACACGCCGGGCAACGTGCCCAACACGCTGACGATGCCCGACACGGCGGGCGCCCAGCTCTCGCTCGGTCAGTCGTGGGCCTGGATGGGCGTGTGGATGGTCGTCTCCTTCGGTCTCGCGGCCGTGCTCCTCAAGCGCCGGGACGTGTGAGAATGCCCTCGTGGCGCAAACCGTGACCGTCCCGAGGAAACCGGGGCTGTGGCAGCGGATGTCGGAGTTCGACTCCCGGCATCCGCTGCTGTGGAATCTGATGCCGATTCCCGTGTACCTCCTGTTCGTACTGGCGGGGGCGATCCTGAGCGCCGAGCCGCAGCGGTACCCGGGGCTGCAGCTGATCCTCGTCGCGGCGTTCGTGGTGCCGCTGATCTGGCGGCGGCGGTACCCGTTCGCGGTGCTGCTGAGCCAGTTGGTGCCGACGACGGCGGGGATCGCCTTCAACCTCACCGGTTTCGGCGCCTCGCTCCTCGATTCCACGGCCGGGATCGCGTTCACGCTGGCGCTGTACAACGTGGTGCTGCGGCGGCGACTGGTGCTGGTGTGGTGGGCCGCGCTGATGGCGGTCTCGACGGCGGTCGCGGACTTCGCGGCGAACTCCAGGACCCACTCGGTGTGGGACTTCCTGTCGTACATCGTCGAGACGGCGTTCGTCTTCGGTTTCATCCTCACGGTGGCGATGCTGGTGCGGACCCGCCGGAACTACCAGGACTCGGTGCGACACAGCACGGCTCGGGAGGCGGTCCAGGAGGAGCGGGCGCGGATCGCGCGGGAGATGCACGACATCATCGGCCACAACCTGGCGGTGATCAACGCCCTGGCCGACGGCGGCGCGTACGCGGCCGCGGCCGCGCCGGAGCGGGCGAAGGAGGCGCTGACGGCGATCGGGGCGACGAGCCGGCAGGCGCTCAGCGAGCTGCGCCGGGTGCTGTCGGTCCTCCAGGCCGAGGACGGCGAGGACGGGGCCGAGCTGGCGCCGCAGCCGGGCATGGCGGATCTGGGGCCGCTGGTGGAGCGGGTGCGCGACGCCGGCCTGCCGGTGACGTTCAAGATCACCGGCAGGCCCGTCGAGCTGTCGGAGAACCAGCAGTTGGCGGTCTACCGGACCGTCCAGGAGGCGCTGACCAACGTGCTCAAGCACACCACCGGGCCGCGGCGGGCGCAGGTGACGCTCGACTACCGCGACGACGGGCTCGGCGTCGCGATCGCCAACACCGGGCCGATCGTGGAGGAGGCGGGGGTGCCGCGGGGCCTGCTGGGGCTGCGCGAGCGGGCCGCGGCCTTCGGCGGCACGATGGAAGCCGGGCCGCAGCCGACGGGGGGTTGGCGAGTGGCCCTGTGGCTGCCCGGAGACGCCGCCGGGTTAAGGTCGGCGGGTGACGACACTGCTCATCGTCGACGACCACGCCCTCCAGCGGATGGGCTTTCGCATGCTGGTGGAGAGCCAGCCGGATCTGACGGTCCTCGGCGAGGCCGACAACGGCGCTGACGCGGTCCGCAGGGCCGCCGATCTCGCGCCCGACGTGGTGCTCATGGACGTGCGCATGCCCGGGATGGACGGGATCGAGGCGACCAGGAGGATCATCGCCTCGGGCGGACGCAGCCGGGTGCTGGTGCTGACCACCTTCGACCTCGACGAGTACGCCTATGCGGCGCTGCGGGCCGGGGCGAGCGGCTTCCTGGTCAAGGACGCGCAGCCAGAGGACCTGCTCTCGGGCATCCGGGTGGTGGCCGCGGGGGACGCGGTGGTGGCGCCGAAGCTGACCCGCAGGCTGCTCGACCGCTTCGCCGACCAGTTCCCCGTCGAAGGCGAGACCGAGAACGGGCAGTCCGCGGAGCGGCTCGAGATGCTGACCGAACGCGAGCGCGAGGTGCTCACCGCGATCGGCCGGGGCTGGAACAACACGGAGATCGCCGAACGCTTCCACCTGGCCGAGTCGACGGTGAAGACGCACGTGGGCCGCATCCTCGCGAAGGTCGGCGCGCGCGACCGGGTCCAGGCGGTCATCTTCGCCTACAACACGGGGCTGGTCAGCCCCGACAACCACGGCTGAGGTTCACCGCCTGGCGAGGACCAGCAGGTCGCATTCGGCTTCGACCGGCGTCGGCTCGGTCTCGGCCGCCGCGTCGGCCTCCAGGGCGGCCATGCCCTCCTCGTACTCCTCGTCGGTGAGGTGCTCGTAGACCGACAAGGCCCGCATGCGCTGGCGTTCGGCGTACTCGGCGAGCGTGTCGGAGGAGCGGTGGTGCACCTCGACCAGCGCGGCCTCGTCGAAGCCGACCTCGGCGAAGAGCTCGGCGGTCTCGGCGCGGCTGGGAAACAGGGCGGTGTCGATCTCCTTGGTGCGCGGGAAGTACCGGTAGATCAGCAGGTCTTTGAGCCGGTCCGACAGTGTGGTGGCGATGAGCAGGCGGGCGCCGGGCCGGAGGGCGCGCGCGAGTTCGGCCGCGGCGGCCGCTTTATCGGGCACGTGGTGCCACACGAGGAACATGAGCGCCAGGTCGGCCGAGGCGTCGGGCACCGGGAGCTCGGCGGCCGAGCCGGGCAGGTACGTGACGTCCGGGTGGGCGGCCTCGGCCTGGGCGATCTCCCTCATCCGCTCGGAGGGCTCGACGCCGGTCACATCGGCGGCGAAGCCGTCGGCCAGCACCGGCGTGAAGCGCCCGGTGCCCGATCCGACGTCGAGGACGGTCCGGACCGGGCCGGTTCCGGCGTGTTCGCGGAAGGCGCGGAGCCAGTTGGCGCGGCTGAGCGGCAGCAGGGCGCGGCCCTTGGCGTAGCCGGCGTGCTGGGTCAGGTCGTAATCGACTCGCTTGAGCATTCGGGAGTGCCTCCTCTTCCGCGGCGGTGACCGGCGTGGTGGGGGTCCAGAATCGGAGTTTCCTGCCCCGCTGGTCTTCGAAGACGCCGCCGTTGTGCTCGATGACCTTGCGGGAGGCGACGTTGTCGAAGTCGCAGGTGATGAGGGCCTTGTCGATGCCGAGCGCGGCGGCGCGCGGCAGGGCGGCGGCGAGCATGGCGGTGGCGTGGCCCCGGCGGCGGGCGCTGGGGCGGATGTCGTAGCCGATGTGGCCGCCGACGTCGCGCAGATGGTCGTTGAGGCGGTGCCGGATCGAGATGCGGCCGAGGTAGGTGTCGCCGTCGGCCCACCACAGCATGGTCATGGGGACGAAGTTCGCGGGCGGGCGGGTCTCCCAGCGGCGCTCGTCGGCGAGGTAGGCGGGCACCCAGTCCGTCCGTCCGGCGGGGAGGACGTATTCGCGGATCATCTGGCCGAGGAGGGTGCGGTCGTCGGGGGTGCCGCGGCCTTCGGCGATGAATTCGTCGACGGCCTCGGCGAAGGAGGCGGCGAGGCGTTCGGTCGGTGCGATGAGTCCGGGCATGGTTCCGAACCTAGGGGAAGTGCGCGTCGGCTACAAGCGGAATTGCGTCAGGCGCCGTTCATTTCGGCTTGGTACCGTGGCGGACCGGAAGATTGGGAGTCGCTCATGGATGCTGTGGTGTTGCCCGCAGAGGTGCTGCTGTTCGACATGGACGGGACGCTGGTCGATTCCAGCGTGGCGGTCGAGGGCGCCTGGCGGCGGTTCGCCGCCCGGACCGGCCTGGACGCCGAGGCGATCCTGGCGGTGGCGCACGGACGCCCCACCGTCGAGGTCATCGCCGAGTTCGCGCCGCCGGGCATGGACGTGGCCGCCGAGACGGCGCGGATCGAGGCCGAGGAGATCGACCGGACCGAGGGCATCGTCGAGATCGCCGGGGCCGCGGCGCTGCTGGAGTCGCTGGACCCCGACCGGTGGGCGGTGGTGACCTCGGCGACCGCGGAACTGGCGCGGCGGCGCCTGACCACGGCCGGACTGCCGCAGCCGAAGGTGCTGGTCTCGGCCGACGACATCACGAACGGCAAGCCGGACCCGGAGGGCTACCGGATGGCCGCCGAGGCGCTCGGCGCCGCCCCGGGCGACGCGGTGGTCTTCGAGGACGCCGAGGCCGGGCTCCTGGCGGGCCGGGCCAGCGGCGCGGCGACGGTGGTGGTCGGCGGCTACGACGGACCGGCGGCCGAGGGCCTGCCGCGGGTGAAGGACCTGCGGCGCGTCCGGGTGGCTGCCGCCGACTCCGGCCTCGATGTGGCGTTGCCGAACGGCTAGGCGACGGGCTGGGCGGCGTCCATGCTGGCGACGCGGGCGGCCCGCAGCCTCCCGGCGAGGTCCCTGGTCGGGCCGCCGCGCAGCAGCAGCACCAGCCACGGGTCGTCGTCCATCCTCGCGGCGCTCACCAGCGACACGGCCATGATGTGGGCGCACACCTCGCGGTCGTCGGCGCAGTCGCACGAGGTGGTGATCCGGTTGTACGGCTCGGCCACGTACTTCTTGGGCAGCAGCCGCATGCCCGCGCCGGCCAGGACGTCGTCGATGCGCTTGGGCAGCCGCCCGGCGAGCAGGGCCGCCACGCACGAGGGCGACAGCGACAGCGCCGTCATGCCCTCGGTCCACGTCGAGGCGTCGTAGACGGGGATGCGGACGGCGGCCTCGAAGGTGCCGTTGGTGTCGGCCACGCGGCCCGAGACGACGCCGGGCTCGATGCTCAGGCCCTCGACGGCGCCGTGCCCGGCGAGGGCGCGGCCCTTGACGATGCGCTGGTCGGGGTAGTTCAGGCCGATGGTCTCCAGGGCCCGCCACCATTTGCGGCCCCACCAGGTCTTGCCGTACGGATCGCTCACGCGTGGACTCCGTCCTCGTCGAGTTCGATGAGCTTGCGCAGCTGGGAGTCGTCGAGTTCGCCGAGCCAGTCCTCGCCCGAGCCGACGACGGCCTCGGCGATCGCCCGTTTGCGGGCGAGCAGCTCGTCGACGCGCTCCTCGAGGGTGCCGGCGGTGACGAGCTTGTGGACGTGCACGGTCTGCGTCTGCCCGATGCGGTGGGCCCGGTCGGTGGCCTGGTCCTCGACGGCCGGGTTCCACCACCGGTCGTAGTGGACGACGTGGGAGGCGCCGGTCAGGTTGAGGCCGGTGCCGCCGGCGCGCAGCGAGATGAGCAGGATCGCCGGGCCTTCGGCGGTCTGGAACTCGTCGACGAGCTTGTCGCGGGCGCCCTGGTCGAGGCCGCCGTGCAGGAACGGGGCCTCGACGCCGAGCTCGGCGGCCAGGTGGCTGGAGAGCAGCTCGCCCATCTGCCGGTACTGGGTGAACACGAGCGCCTTGGCGCCCTCGTCGACGACTTCGGTGAGCATCTCGGTGACGCGGTCGAGTTTGCCGGAGCGTTCGGCGAGGGAGCCGCCGTCGCCGTTGCCGACGGCCTGCGCGGGGTGGTTGCAGACCTGCTTGAGGCGGGTCAGGAGCTTCAGGACCCGCCCGCGGCGGGTGATGCCGTCGCCCAGGCCCTCGTCGAAGGCCTCCCGGATCGCCTCCTTGTAGAGGCCGGCCTGCTCGTCGGTCATGGTGCAGGCGACGGTGGACTCGATCTTCGGCGGCAGGTCGGCGGCGACCTCCTCCTTCAGGCGGCGCAGGACGACCGGGTCGATGCGGGCGCGCAGCAGCGCGGCGCTGGCGGGGTCGCGGCCGATCTCGATGGGGTCGGCGAAGCGGCGCTTGAAGTCGGCCTGGCCGCCGAGGAGGCCGGGGTTGACGAACTCGGAGATCGACCACAGCTCGGCGAGGTGGTTCTCCACGGGTGTGCCGGTGAGGGCGACGCGGACGCGGCCGGTGAGATCGCGGACGGCCCCGGCGGTGCGGGAGCGGTGGTTCTTGATGGCCTGGGCCTCGTCGATGACGATGGTGTCGAAGGAGATGGAGCGCAGGAGCTTGATGTCGCGCAGCGCGATCGAGTAGGAGGTGACGACGACGTCGGCGTCGAGCAGCGGCGCGGCGCTCTTGGCGCGCTGCGGCCCGTGGTGGAGGTGGACGCTCAGCTGCGGGGCGAAGCGGGCGATCTCGCGCTGCCAGTTGCCGACCAGGGAGGTGGGGCACACGACCAGGTGAGGGGCGTGGCCGGCGCGGCGCACGAGCAGTCCGATGGACTGGAGGGTCTTGCCGAGGCCCATGTCGTCGGCGAGGATGACGCCGGCGCCGCCTTCGGCGGCGGCCTCGAGCCAGGCGATGCCGTGGGCCTGGTAGCGGCGCAGGTCGGCGTTGACGCGGACGTCGCCGGGGTCGGCGTGCTGGGCGGTGATGAGCCGGAGGTTGAGCCCGGAGTCGGAGCGCAGCAGCTCGGTGTGGGACTCGACGAAGGCGCTGACGGCGGCCGCGGCGGTCCACACGTGGCCCTCGGAGTGGGGGGCGGCGTGGCCTTCGGCGGGCAGTTCGGCGGCGACGCGGTCGAGGTCGTCGAACTTGTCGTCGTCGACGGCGGCCGCGATGCGCGCCCAGGCGGCGACGGAGGCGGTGATGTCGGGGCGCGAGGCGATGCGGGTGAGCGCGGCCAGGATGGGCCGGACCGGGAGGGCCACGCCGTCGACCTCGCGCAGTTCGCCGTCGAGGTAGAGCTGGGCGGTGACGTGGTCGCCGGGGGGCAGGCCGAGTTCGGCGACGGCGGCCACCGGGTGCGCGCCGCCGTAGAGCAGCAGCCGACCGTCCGCGGGTGAGGCGTGGTCGGGGATGAAGGTGGCGTGCAGTTCGCTGGGTGGCAACGAGGCTCCTACGGGTTCGCGGCAGACGAGCCATTTTGCCACAGGTCGGGTCCCTATCCCAAACGCTCGAGGGGCGTATGAGCAGTTATGGGGGCTTCATCACGGAAGCTGGACAGGGGCGCTCGGGAGGTGTCCGACGGCCGCGGAGGGCCCCGGACCGGGGCCCGGGGACGGCCCGGTCCGCGGCCCGCAGACCCGCCAAGGTCGTCTGCGGGCCGCGGGCCGGGCCTGGCCGCACGGCCGTCAGGTGACGGCGGTGAGGGTCCACTGCTGCTCGGCGCCGCCGGAGGGCAGGTCCTGGCTGACGCGCGCGCCCGGTTCGGTCGCGCCCTCCCAGACGGTCAGCGACAGCGCGGAGAAGCGGTTGAGCAGGGTGATCGCCCCGCCGTCGGTCTGCTCTATCCGCCACTGCTGGTTGACGCCGTTGAGGTCGTCCCACTGGGCGATGACGGCGCCGGGCTGGGCGTTCCACTCCCAGATGTCGAGCACGCGGCCCGAATGCCGGTTCTCGAGGCGGTAGAAGCCGTTGTCGGAGTAGACGAAGCGCCACTGCTGGTGGGCGTCGCCGGTGGGCTCCTGCTGCACCAGGGGCGCGCCGCCCTCGGTGGAGGCGCCTTCGATGCCGAGGACCAGTCCGGAGTGGGCGCTGGTGATCTCGTACCAGGTGTCGGGGTCGACCGCCGGGCTCGGCTCACCGCCGCCGGCGGGGCCGGACAGGCTCGGCCAGCCGCGCCTCCACTCGACCCGTTCGATGCCGAAGGCGAAGCCGCCGGCCTGGTCGTAGGAGTGGTAGGCGATGAGGCCGTCGTCGAGGCTCTGGCCGCCGGTGGCGACGTTGGTGCCGTGCTCCTTGAGGATCACGGTGCCGCCGCCGTCGCGCATGTCGACGCCGTCCCGGTCGTAGAACGGGCCGGTCGGGGAGGTGGAGCGGCCCACGGCGATGGAGTACGTCGAGTCGGCTCCGGCGCAGCAGACGCCGAGGGAGACGAACAGGTAGTAGTACCGGCCGTGCTTGACCATCGCCGGGCCTTCGATGCCCTCGCCGCCTTGGCTTGCGAGGTGGACCGGTTCGGCGCCCTCGGCGGGCTTGCCGGAGGGCCAGTCGAGCTCGACGGTGTAGATCCCGGTCCACCAGGAGCCGAAGACCATGTAGTGCTTCGCGTGCCTGCCGTGCCCGGCGACGACGATCTCGGGGTCGATGGCGTTGTACGGGTCGCCGTCGGAGGACTCGAAGACCTGGCCGTGGTCGACCCATTCGTAGTCGGGGTCGGCCGGGTCGAGCGTGGTGTTGGTGGCCAGGCCGATCACCGAGCGCTGGGAGCCGAAGGTGGAGGCGGAGTAGTAGACGTAGTAGGTCTCGGTCCCGCGGTCGAAGTGGACGGCGGGCGCCCACAGGTTGTCGACGCCGGGGACGGCCGCCTCGACCCAGGCGGGCTTGGCGTCGAAGACGGTGCCGACGGTCCGCCACGAGCGGCCCTCGTCGAGCGACTGCCGGATCGGGACGGTGCCGTCCATGAACGGTCCGTGGCCGGTGGCCAGGACGTACCAGGGCTCGCCTTCGCAGCCGGTCACGAGGGCCGGGTCGTGCGAGCCGAGCTCGCCGAGCATGGGGCCGGACGGCGCTTCGGGGCTCTCGCAGTCGGGGTGGTGGCCGCGGTCGGCGAGCGCGGCCGGAGCGGTGAGGAAGAGCGTGCCGGCGACCGCGAGGGCCAGGCCGGCGGCGAGCCGGGAGCGGCGCGGCCGGCGCGCGGCTCTCAGGCGTTCGACGAGGGATTTCATATCACTCCACTGTGGTTGTAGCGGGAGCCGGCAGACCGGGACGGCGGCGCCGAGGGGTGGTGCGGCTTCGAATGTCGGCGGAGGGGCGGAGGTTCGAACGCGTTGAGGTTAACGATAACTTTCAACGTTGTCAATCCGTCAATCGGATCGGTCGACGCCGGCGCACCTGAGCGACAGGTCGACCTCGACCAGGCCCCGGTACAGGTGGTAGGTGTCCTCGAGCTCCTCGGTGTCGCCGGGCTCGGCGTGCTCGACCATCTCCTGGGTCCGGGTGACGAAGGCGTACGCCATCTCGGACAGTTCGGGGTCCTCGATCTCGGAGGCGATCAGGTCGATCTCGTCGACCACCGTGTCGACGTTCTCATGGTCGGCCTCGCCCATGAGCTCCAGCGCCTCCCACGTGTTCCGGCAGTCCTCGGCGTACTGCTCGGCGTTCCGCTCGGTGTTCTCCCCCTCGGGCTCGGTGGGGTCGCCGGGCCCGCCCAGGCACTGCACGAGGATCCACAGCAGCACGAGCGCGCCGATCACCCAGGCGAAGAGCTTGACCAGGGCTGCGCCGGTCATCATCCACCCCGCCCCTCCTCACTGCCCGGCGCGGTCCGCGAGCCCGCCGCACGGGTGGGATCCGAGCGCCGCCGACCGCCCTCGCCGACACCCGCGGCCGCTGGTCCGCGCAGTGCGGCGGCTCGGCTCCGAGTCTAACGCGGATATCGATCGATGAGGATGAGCCGCGGAGCAACGGTCCTTGTACTCTGGGAGCACCCCGCCACAAGGAGTCACAGCGCCGTGGGATCCGCGTGGGCACATTCGAGCCGTGAGGAGTCGCCAATGGAAGTCCTGTGCCTGGGCGAGTCGATGGTCGTCTTCGCCCCCACGGCCGCGGCGCCCCTGCGCCACGCCGCCAACCTGCGGGCCGGCATCGCCGGCGCCGAGTCCAACGTCGCGATCAGCCTGGCGCTGCTCGGCGTCCACGCCGGGTGGCGCGGCAAGGTCGGCGACGACCCCTTCGGACAGCGCGTCCTCGACGTGCTGCGCGCCTCCGACGTCGACTGCGACGGCGCCGAGGTCGACCCCGGCAGGCCCACCGGCGTCTACTTCAAGGACCCGCACCCCGAGGGCACCAAGGTCCACTACTACCGGTCCGGGTCGGCGGCCTCCGCCATGGGGCCCGGGCACCTCGCCGACGTCGAGCCGCCGGCGATCCTCCACGTCTCGGGCATCACGCAGGCGCTCTCGGACAGCTGCGCCGGTCTGATGCGCGAACTCGTCGTCGACCGCGCGCTCGCTCCCGCCACCGTCAGCTTCGACGTCAACTACCGGCCCGCGCTGTGGCCGGTCGAGCGGGCCGCACCGCAGCTGGCGCGCCTGGCCGACGCCGCGGACATCACCTTCGTCGGCCTCGACGAGGCCGAGACGCTCTGGGGCTGCAAGACCGCCGACGACGTCCGCGCCGAACTGCCCACGGTGGACACGCTGGTGGTCAAGGACGGCGGCAACGGCGTCACCTGCTTCGAGGGCTCGGAGCACCACTACTCCCCCGCCGAGCCGGTCGAGATCATCGAACCGGTCGGCGCCGGTGACGCCTTCGCCGCCGGATTCCTCTACGGCCGCCTCAAGGGCGCCTCGCCCGACGGCTGCATGAGGCTGGGCCACCGGCTCGCCGCCGGCGCCCTCCAGACCACCGGCGACCTCGCCGCACCCCCCGGACCGCAGACAGTCAGATCTATCCTGGAGCAGCAGACATGACCCGAATCGACTTCGACGCCCTCTTCGACGGCCAGCGCGTGATGGCCATCCTGCGCGGCCTGCCCCCGGCCGAGACCGTCGCGCTGGCCGAGACCGCCTGGGACGGCGGCGTCGAGCTCGTCGAGGTGCCGATCGGGCAGCCGGGCCAGGAGAAGGCGCTCGCCGCCGCCGTCGAGGCCGGCGCGAAGCGCGGCCACGCCGTGGGGGCCGGCACGGTCGTCTCCGCCGACCACGTGGCCCGCGCCCGCGAGGCGGGGGCGGCCTACACCGTCGCGCCGGGCCTGGACGTGAGCGTGCTCGAGGCCTCGGAGTCCGCCGGGATGCCGCACCTGCCGGGTGTGGCCACGGCGAGCGAGTTGCAGCTGGCGGCGGCGCACGGGCGCCGCTGGGTGAAGGTCTTCCCCGCCGCGGCGCTGGGCCCGGCCTGGTTCAAGGCGATGCGGGGCCCGTTCCCGGACATGCGGTTCGTGGCCACCGGCGGGGTGGCCGTCGACGAGGTCGACGCCTACCTGCGGGCGGGCGCGTCGGTGATCGGGATCGGCTCGGCGCTGGCCGATCCGGCGGCGCTGGCGAAGCTGACGGGGCGGTAGGGGCTCAGAGCTTCCCGAGCAGGGAGACGACCGGGTAGCCGTCGAGGCGGTCCCGTCCGGCGAGCGCGCCGATCTCGAGCAGGGCCGCGCAGGCGGCGACGGTGCCGCCGAGCCCTTCGACGAGCCTGATGCCGGCGGCCATGGACTCGCCGGTGGCGATGACGTCGTCCACCAGGAGGACGCGGTCCTCGGCCGCGACGGCGTCGGCGTGCATCTCGACGCGGACCTCGGCGTACTCGCCGCGGTAGGCCTCGACGGCGGCCGGGCGCGGGAGCTTGCCGGCCTTGCGGATGGGGATCAGCGGCTTCGCGGTGCGGTCTGCCAGCGGGGCGGCCCACAGGAACCCCCGGGCGTCGAAGGCGGCGATGGCGTCGTACGGGTGGGCCGCGCAGGCGGCCTCGAGCCGGTCGATCGAGGCCCGGAACGCCTGCGGGGCGGCCAGGAGCGGCGTGATGTCGCGGAAGCCCACGCCCGGTTCGGGGAAGTCGGACACGATGGGCACGTAGTCGGTCAGATCCACCACGCAAGGGTAACGGGCCCTGGACGCCGGACGCCCCCGCCCGGGAGGCGGGCGGAGGCGTCCGGGCTTCGAGGGGTTCTAGACAGGCATGCCCTGGCGCTGCTTGACCGTCTGGACGACGAGGTTGCGCTGCGACTGGACGTAGCAGGTGTGGGTGCTGGCCACGAAGATCAGGAAGGTGGCCAGGCCGGTGTTGAAGGTGGGCTGGAGGCCGACGGCCTGCTGCTCGGCCTTGACCGAGCCGCAGAACTTGAACCAGTTGATGGCGGGCCAGATGAGCAGGGTGAGCCCGCCGAAGAGCATCGAGAGCACCACGTTGCCGCCGCTGCGGTTGTCGGGGTGGTTGGGGTTGACGGCCTGGACCTCACCGCACGTCTTGAAGGCCCACACGTAGTAGTAGATGCCGAAGGTGATGAGGCTGAGCCCCCACACGCCGAAGGGGCTGCGGGTCTTGATGTCGGGCATTGGAGAACGACTCCTTGTGTTTCAGGATCAGGGTGTACCGACCCCTCCGGCCGCCGGACGGGCGGTCCCGCGGCAGGATGAACTGGGCGTCGGCAATGAGGTCATCACGCTAGCACGGTTGATCGTCTTGTCCGGACCGCCCTTCGGCCGGCGCTCCTCAACCTTTCAGGCCGGTCTGGGCCACGCCCTGCACCAGGAACCGCTGCAGGAACAGGAACACGAAGATCAGCGGCAGGATCGCCACGGCGGCGGCCATGAACAGCTGCGAGATGTTGATCGTCTGGGCGGTCAGGAAGGTCGACAGGGCGACCTGGACCGTCCAGGAGTCGGGCGAGCGGGCGATGACCAGCGGCCACAGGAAGGAGTTCCACGAGGTGACGAAGGTGATCACGGCGATCGCGGCGAGGAAGCTGCTGGAGTTGGGGACCACGATGCGCCAGAACGCGCCCCAGTAGCCGAGTCCGTCCATTCTGGCCGCTTCCTCGAGTTCCCTGGGGAAGCCCAGGAAGAACTGCCGGCACAGGAACGTCAGGAAGCCGTTGAACAGCGTCGGGATGATCAGGCCCCGGAAGTCGGAGATCCAGCCGAGGCTGGAGACCATCACGAAACTGGGCACGAAGGTGACCGCGCTCGGGATCATGAGCGTGGCCAGGACGAGGTAGAACACCTTGTTCGCGTGCCGGTAGGGGATCCTGGCGAGGCCGTATCCGGCCGTGGCGCACAGGAACAGCGTGCCGACGGTGGTCAGCACCGCCACCACCGCGGAGTTCAGCAGGCTCCTGGCCATCGGCACCGCGGGGTCGCTGAACAGCTTCGAGATGTTCTCCCAGGCCGGCGAGGAGGAGAACCACATCCACCCCGGCGCGGTGATCTCGGCGTCGGTGGCCAGCGCGTTGCGCACGATCAGGTAGAACGGGATCAGGAAGATCACCGCGAGCACGCTGAGCACGGCGAAGTTCGCGGCCCTGGCGCCCTTCGAGGCGGCGCCGGGCCGGTATCCGACGGGGTTCTTCCGCTCCTTGAGTGTCACCATCGGACTCACCGTTCCTCCGTCTTGCCGAAGCCGAGTATCTTGCCCTGGGCGAGGGTGACGATCGCGATGATCAGGGCCAGGATGAGCGCCCCGGCCGAGCCGAGGCCGAGGTCCTGCTGCGTGCCCAGGGAGGTGTAGTAGAGGTACACCAGCGGCGGTCTGGCGTAGGCCTGGTTGCCTATGAGGTTGATGAATTCGTCGAAGGCCTGGTAGGCGGCGATGAGGATGAGCATCAGCACGGCCACGGCGCTGAAGCGCAGCTGCGGCAGCGTGATGTGCCAGAACGTCTGCCTGCCGGGTTTGGCGCCGTCGACGTAGGCGGCCTCGTAGAGCTGTTCGGGGATCTGCTGGAGGGCGGCGATGAACAGGATCATGTAGAAGCCGCACTGGATCCACAGGCGCAGCGTGACGATGACCAGCCAGTACCACGGCGGGCTCGGGTCGAACAGCCAGGGGACGTCCTCGAGGCCGAACAGGTCCAGGATGGAGTTCGCCATGCCGTAGCGCACGCCGTTGAAGATCGACATCTTCCACACCAGCGATGCGACCACATAGGAGCATGCGAACGGCAGGAAGAACACCGAGCGGAAGAAGGCGCGCGCCAATCGGACGCGGTTGAGCATGAGCGCCAGGCCGAGCGAGCTGGCGAAGGTGAGCGGGACGACGAACGCCGCGAAGACGGTGAAGGTGACCAGGCTGTCGCGGAAGGCGTCGTCCTGGAACATCCTGACGTAGTTGTCGAAGCCGACGTAGTCCTCGGCCGCGGGCGTCACGGTGTTGCGGGCTTCGAAGAACGAGAGGTACGCGCTCCACAGCACCGGGATGAAGGTGAAGATCATCAGCCCGGCCAGGAACGGCCCGACGAAGTACCAGAACGCGAGTGTCGTCCGCCAGCGGCCCGAGCGGGGGGGCCGGGGGGCGGGGCCCCCGGTTCCCGCTTCGGGCGCGGCGGGCTCTGCTGAGACGGCCACGGTGCGCGCCTATCCGAAGATGCTGTCGAGCTCGGTCTGGATCGTGCCGACGGCGTTGTCGAACTCGGCCTCGGGGTCGTTGCCCTCGAGCACGATGTTGGTCATCATGTCGTCGACCGCGGTCTCCATGGTGGGCGTCCAGTTGGGGTTCTCGGCCCAGCCGTACTCCTCGGAGATGCGGACGGCCTCGGCGGCGGGGCCGTCGGCGAGGGCCTCGGCGCTCTCGCGCATCGACAGGCGCGGCGGGATGTGGAAGCCGTAGGAGAGGCACCAGTCCTGGATGAACTCCTCGTGGTCGATCCACAGCCACTTGGTGAACGCCTTGGCCTCCTCGACGTGGGGCGACTTGGCGTTGACGAAGGTGGACCAGCCGCCGTTGAAGACGGTCGGGGTGCCGCCGCCGAAGCCGGGGAAGGGGATGATGGCGACGTCCTCGCCGTGGGCCTCGATGATCTGGGGCATGGCCCACAGGCCGCACCACTGGATCGCGCACAGTTCCTGGATGATCGAGGTCGGGTCCCAGGCCTCGGTGGGGGCTCCGATGAGGAGCGAACCGGACTCGTGCAGCTCCTTGACCTGGAGGGCGCCGGCGATGACGGCGTCCTTGTCGAAGCCGATCTGGTTGTCCTCGGTCAGGAGCGTCTGCCCAGCCGAGAAGACGATCGGCTGGAACAGCTTGGTGGCCGAGTCGTCGTTGCCGAGGAACAGCCCTTTGACGTCGCCGGTGGTCAGTTCGGCCGAGCCGGCCATGAGGTCCTCGAAGGTGGTCGGCGGCTCGACGCCCTTGGCCTCCAGGAGGGAGGGCCGGTAGTACAGGAACTGCGGGTCGTCGATCATGCGGATGCCGTAGAGCTTGCCGTCGATCGTGTTGCGGGCGAGGTCGCCTTCGGTGAAGTCGTCGAGGACGCCTTCGTAGAGGTCGTCGAGCGCGACGACCTGGCCGCTCTCGACCATGGAGCGGTTGAGGTGGCTTTCGAACACGTCGGGGGCCTCGCCCTCGCCGGCGAGCAGTCCCGAGGAGAGGGCGGTGTCGTAGTCGCCGGGCACCCAGTTGATGGTGACGTTGGCGTCCTCGTAGGCCGCGGCGTACTTCTCGGCGGCCTGCTGCGTGCCGGCCTCGCCGTACTGGTGGTACCACTGCGAGAGGTTGACGCCGTCGCCGTCGCCCCGTCCGGTGTTGGATCCGCAGGCGGCGAGTGCTCCGGCTCCGGCGGTGAGCCCGCCGAGGGCGAGCATTCGGCGGCGGTTCAACGCCGTCGCTGCAAGCGCGTTCTTCGAAAAGCGGGTGTTGCCTGAAGCAACCATGTCGTGCTCCTCGCTACGTCGAGAGGTCGGAAGGGTTTCCGTGCGACCCCGGGTCATGGTCGACGCCGCAGCGGAGAATCAATATTCGTCGATTCCTCATCAGTCTTGCGGGAGTGAACCCCCTTTGTCAATGGGTTGAAGTAAGGGTCTTCAGGAGACGCGCTCCCACCGGGCTCCCAGCAGGCGTCCGAGGCGGGAGACGACGGCACGGGGCGAAGACCGACGGGAGCGTTCGCCCGATCCCGCCCGAGGAGCGGGGCGGGTTTCGGAGCCGCGTCCCTCGGTCGTGGTCTCCGCGCGTGCGCGGAGGCGGGCCTTCAGCGGCGGGCGCGGGCGCCCACGGTGTTGATGCGGTTGAGGTGGCCCTCCAGGGCCAGGGCGGCGGCTCCGAGGCAGACCATGTTGCGCTGCTGGCTGTTCCGCTTCAGTTGCAGCGCCTTGAGAGGCGCTTCCATCGCGTGTTCGGGAAGGCGGCGCTCGAGTTCGGGCATCAGCCCGTCCCCGAGAACGCGCGCGACCCACCCTATGAGAACCACGAGATCGGGGTTGACGAGGTTGACCAGGTTCGCGACGCCCGCCGCCAGTTGCCGCGAGACCGCCTCGACGGTGCGGACCGCGGCGGGATCCCCCGCCTCCCAGGCCGCGGCGAGCGCGGCCATCGCCTCGGACTGCGAGCCGTCGAGGGCGCGCTCGTCCCGCTCGCCCCACTGCCGCAGGATCGCCGGAGCCCCCACATAGGCCTCGACGCATCCCTTGGAGCCGCAGCGGCACTGGGGGCCGTCGGGGTCGAGCGTGGTGTGCCCCCACTCCCCCGCCGAGTTCGTCGCCCCGCGGTAGAGCTTCCCTTCGAAGGCCAGCCCGACGCCGCACCCGGTGCCGAGGTTGACCACGGCCAGGCGGTCGACACCGCGGCCGTCGCCGAACCACAGCTCGCCGACCGTGACCGTCTTGAGGGGGTTGTCCAGGTAGATCGGGACGTCGAGGTCCAACCGCTCGGCCAGCAGGTCCCGGAACGGCACGTCGTGCCAGTTCCAGTTCGGCGCGAAGGTCGAGACGCCGCCGGCCACGTCGACCTGGCCGGGCAGGCTGACGCCGAGCCCGAGCACCTCGCGGTCCCCCAAGCGCTCGCGCACGGCCTCGATGCCGTCGATGAGATGGCCGAGGACCTGCTCGGGGGTGTTCTCGGCGGTGTCCAGGCGCTCGTCCACCCGCCAGAGCACGGAGAGGCCGAGATCGTAGGCCTCGAGCTGCACGTACGTCTCGGCCACGTCCACCCCGATCAGGACGCCGCCGCCGGTGTTGGGCGACAGGAGCGCCCTGGGCCTGCCGCCTCCCGATTCCTCGCGCCCGACCTCGACGACGACCCCGAGCTCGATCAGGTCGGACACCAGGTTCGAGACCGTGGCGACGGACAGCTCGGTCTCGCGGGCGAGGATCTGGCGCGACGTCGGCGTCTCCGCGATGAGATGCCTGAGCACAGAGAAGCAATTGCGAATGCGGATGTCGCGCGAGGTGGATTTCATGATGGAAGCGTACGTCGGCCCGACACCTTTGTAAATGGGTTAGATGAAGCCGGTCACCGGCCTTCGAAGGCGATGCGGCCATCGGGCGGCCCCGCGGGGTCCCATGCCCATTATGCTCGGCGCATGGAAGAGCGGACACTGATCACTCGCACGGCGCCCCGAGCGGGCGAAACCGACGGCGCTCCCGTCGCGGTCGGCGCGGTCGGCTTCGGCGCCTGGCAGATCGGCGCGTCCTGGGGCGAGGTGGGCGAGGGCGACGCGAACGCCGCCCTGGAGACGGCGGTCGAAGCGGGCGTGAGCTTCTTCGACACCGCCGACGTCTACGGCGACGGCCGGTCCGAGCTGCTCGTCGGCGCCCTGCTGCGACGGCACCCGGGCATCACCGTCGCCACCAAGATGGGACGGCGTATGGAGCAGCTGCCCGAGAACTACAGCCCCGAGCACTTCCGGGCCTGGAACGACGCCTCGCGGGCGAATCTCGGCGTCGAGACGCTGGATCTGGTGCAGCTGCACTGCCCGCCCACGCCGGTCTACCACTCCGAGGCGGTCTTCGACGACCTCGACGCGATGGTCGCCGAGGGCCGGATGCGCGCCTACGGGGTCAGTGTCGAGACGTGCGAGCAGGCGCTCGCGGCCATCGGCCGTCCGAACGTGGCGAGCGTCCAGATCATCCTCAACCCGTTCCGGCAGAAGCCGCTCGAAGCGGTGCTGCCCGCCGCCGAGAAGGCCGGGGTCGGCGTCATCGCGCGCGTCCCGCTGGCCTCGGGGCTCCTGTCGGGCAGGTACGACGCCGGGACGCGGTTCGCCGAGGACGACCACCGGAACTTCAACCGGCACGGCGAGGCCTTCGACGTCGGCGAGACCTTCGCCGGCGTCGACTACGAGACCGGCCTGGCGGCCGTGGAGCGGCTGCGGCCGCTGGTGCCCGAGGGCATGACGATGGCGCAGTTCGCGCTGCGGTGGATCCTCGACCAGCGGGGCGTCTCGGTGGTCATCCCCGGCGCCCGCAACGCCGCCCAGGCGAAGGCGAACGCGGCGGCGGCCGGCTTCGCGCCGCTGTCGGAGGAGGTCCACGCCGAGGTGGCCGCGGTCTACGACGAATTCATCCGGCCGCTGGTCCACCACCGCTGGTAGGCGCGGCCGGTTCGCGTCTCCGCCGCCGCGTGGCCCGAAACGCGCGGCGGCGCCTGGCGGCCGCGGCCTCGTGTTTCAATGCGGGTATGGGGATATCGATCATCAGCGGTGACATCACCGAGCAGCGCGTCGACGCGATCGTCAACGCCGCCAATTCATCACTCATGGGCGGAGGCGGCGTCGACGGGGCGATCCACCGGCGCGGCGGGCCGGCGATCCTCGAGGAGTGCCGTCAGCTGCGGGCCTCCCAGTACGGCGGGGGTCTGCCCACCGGCAAGGCGGTGGCCACCACCGCCGGGAAGCTCCCGGCGCGCTGGGTGATCCACACCGTCGGCCCCGTCTACTCCCCCACCGAGGACCGCTCGGAGCTGCTGGCCTCCTGCTACCGCCAGTCCCTCGCGGTGGCCGACAACCTCGGCGCGGACTCGATCGCGTTCCCGGCCGTCTCGGCCGGCGTCTACGGCTGGCCGGCCGATTCGGCGGCCCGCATCGCGCTCGAGACGGTGGCCTCGGCCTCCTCCTCGATCGCCGACATCCGCTTCGTGCTGCTCGACCCCGAGGTGCTCGCCGCATTCCGGAAGGCCTCCGAACGATAAGGACCGGCACAGGGTTCCGGCCGACCGGGGCCGCATCGACAGGCCCGCCGCCCGGCGGCACCGCTGAACTACAACGCCTTCCGATATGAATTCTCCGTTGCGATTCGGTTGCGGAATCAATGAATGCTGTCTAATGCTTCACATTCCGGCGCACCCGATGTCGAACATCAGTCTGTCCACATCGGAGTAATTTGCGTGCGTATTCGCACTTCAGGACACACCCCATGGCATGAACGTGTCCAGTCGAGTACATACCGTGCAGATGAGTCCGTACCGACCCGGATATGGAAAGTCTGCATAATGTTGGCGTCTATCTGATTCCGATCCCACTTCGTCAGGAGCTCTGTTGACCGACAAAGGTTCCAGAGAGCGATCTCTCGCCTGCGGCAACGCCACCGTCGCGGTCACCGCCGGCTCGGCCCCCACGGTCGAAGCCGAGCCGCCGCTCGACGAGGTCTTCACGGCACCGACCGGGCCGCGGGACAGCCTCCGCGAGCGGGGTCCGCTCGCGTCTCCCGACCGGCAGCGCTCGCAGTCGGAACCCGACGAGGAAGGGGCGGCGTCGAGGAGCGATCGGAGCGCCGCGTCGGCGCATCCCGCCCTGCGCACCACGGCTTCGGAGGGACTCGAGGCCGCGATCCAGACCTGGGAGCGATTCCAGAACAACGCCCCGGGAAGCGGCAACGGCGCCGAGCCCGAACCGCTGGTCGGACGCGCCAGAAGCACGAGCCGACCCGCCGCGGTCAAGTCCACCATGGAGTATCCGTTCCCCTCGGCCGTGCCCGACAGGCGCGCCTTCGCGGCGGGGCGGAAGGCCCTCGGGTGGAAGGTCACCGAGACCGCGCTCCGCTCCTGATCGATCAGGCACTCGATTATCTGTCCTCAACAGATTTACATTGGCGGGCCGATCCGGCACGGCCCGCCGCACTCTGACACAGATTGGCGACCAATGGCAAGAGAGCTCGATCCCGAAGCCCTCGACGAATACCGCACGCTCGTCCAAGAGCAATTGGACCACATCGACACGATCATCCCCAGGCTCAAGAACGGGAACGCGCTCGGCAGGCTCCCCGCCTTCGGGCAGCTCGACGCCTCGGTGACCGCGCGAACGAACTACGAGACCTTCCACCAGACGACCTGGGAGAACCTGCAGACCCTCCGCGCGTCGCTCAGCGGGATCATGCGGACTCTCGACGACTCCGCCGCACTCGCAACCGACGCCGACGAGGATTCCGCCTCGGAACTGGAGGACTACGAGTCCGAGCTCACCGGCGGACAGTGAGACGCACGACGGTGTACCCCCGCACCACGGCACCAGCCATCGACCGGGGCCGCCCGCCGCGGATCCGGTCGGACATCCCGAAGCCAGCCGAGAACGAGGAACGGCAATGACCGAAGAAGCACCTGAAGTCGAGCGCGAAGAGTACGGGGACCTGGCCGAAGGCCAGTCCTCCTCGCAGTACCAGGAGGCGGCCAACGATCTGACGGTCAAGCCGCACTGCGGCACCGACTCGTGCACCGCCCAGCAGGAGGAGCCGGCCGAGGCGGCGTGGGTCAAGCTCATGTCGGCGGTCCCGCAGGCGACGCAGATCAACAACATCCGCGCCGCCCGCGAGGGCACCATGATGCTCCCCGAGGGGAAGACCATCCAGAGCATGGTCTCCTCGATCCGCCCCCAGCCGGAGGCCGACTACGCCCTGGACACCATCAGGGACGAGTGGACCGACTTCTACGAGGAGTTCCGGATCGTCGGCCCCAAGCTCGAGCAGGGCCTGGTGGCGCTGTCCTCGGCTTGGAAGGGCGAGGACTACGACGGTTTCGAGGAGCAGCTCGAGACCGTCATCGCGAACTGCCGGACGATCCAGAACGACATCGGCGGCGAGGACGGCGCCGACGGGGTCATCAAGCTTCTCGACACCAAGCAGATCGAGATCTTCGAGCAGCAGGGGGGCACCGCCTGCGCGTATCCGGCGCCGAAGTTCTACATGGAGGGCACGAGCTGCGGCTCGCACCGGATCCACATCCGGCCGCCCTTCTTCAAGTCCTGCGTGATCGAGGAGAACGACGAGATCAAGCACGCGGTCGAGATGGCCGGGTTCGACCCGACCGTGGTCGACGAGGTCCAGGAGGGCCGCCAGCGCACCTACGACCGGTGGATCGAGTACCTCAACAACAACCCCGACTACGAGGAGAACGGCCTCAAGGGCGAAGCGCTCGCCCAGAGCAAGGCCGACGAGTACGCCGACCAGGAGCTGGTCGCGATGGGGGCGCAGGGGTCCGAGCAGCTCGAAGAAGAGGCCTCCATCATCAATGAGGACGTGACCGAGCGGCACAGCAACGTCGAAGCCCAGGTCACCGAGATCGAGCCCGACGCCGGGCAGGGCGAGCCGACCACCTTCGAGGAGGGCATGACCGACATGCCCGGCAGCGGCGGGCTCGACACCGGCGGCGGCGGGGGGATGCCCGACATCGGCGGTGGAGGCGGGCTGGACGGCATGACCGGCCCGACCGACCTGAAGGACATCGGGAGCGGCCCGGGCGGCCTCGGCAGCGGCGGCCCCGGGAGCGGCGGTCTGACGCCGTCCCAGTACCCCGGCGGCTCCGGCCCGGGTGGCCTGGGCGAGGAGAACCCGTTCAGCTCCGGCCTGGAGGACCCCGACAACCTCGGCGGCCAGCCTCCCGGCGACCTCACCGGAGTCAATCCCGGCGGGGGCGGTCTGCCGCCCTCCCAGTACCCCGGCAGCGGTCTCGGCGACCTGGACCCGGCCAATCCATGGGACCCCGCGAACCCGCCCGACCCCGAGGACGTCTCGGGCGGTCTCGCCAGCGGCGGCGGGCCCCTGGGCGGAACGGGCGCCCCTCCCAGCGGGATCGGCGGCGGAGGGGGTCTCGGTGGGGGCGGTCTCGGCGGCGGGCCCATCGGGATCGGCGGTGGAGGCGGCGGGCTGGTGCCCAGCACCAGACGCGGCGGCAAGAACCCGATCAACGCGGGCACCGGGGCGAACCGTCCGGCGGGGACGACGAGCCGCGGGCTCGGCGGCTCATCGGGATCGCTCGGCCGCGGCAGCGGCGGCGGACTGGGCGCCGGTGGCGGCTCGGGCTCCGGTGCCGGCGGCGGGCGCGGCGGAGGCGGCCTCGGCGGTGCCGGACGCGGCGGCCTCGGCGGCGGTGCCGCCGGGCGAGGCGGCATGGGCGCCACCGGAGTGGTCCCCGCCGGAGGCGCGGGCGGCAAGGGCCCGGGTGAGGACGAGGACCGCGAGCGGAAGGTGTGGATGACCGAGGAGGAGGAGGTCTGGGGCGGATCGCCCGAGGACGACGACGACGATCCGTACGCGTAGGCGGTCGGGGCGCGGGGCGGCCACCGTGCAGCCGCCCCGCGCTCCGGTCTTCGGCGCGGCCGGGCTCGGTTCCTTCGGGAGCCGAGCCCGGCCGCGCGGTTGCTTCGTTCGCCTTCGGGGGCGGGCTGTTCCATCGGGGCAGCCCACGTGTCGGTCCCGGACGGTACGGTTGCGGATCCACCGCATCGAACCGAGGGGATTCCGCAGATGAAGACGCTCACCGAGGACGCGTTCGCCGCGGCCGAACGCTATATGGTCCTCAACGCCAGGCTCATCGACCGGCTCCGGTTCGCCCGGTGCTTCCACGGCGGGCCGTCCGAACCGATCCTGAACGCCCTGCGCGGCTACCAGAACCCGGACGGCGGTTTCGGCAACGCGATCGAGCCGGACCTGCGCGGTTCCGGCGGCCAGCCGCAGGGCGTGGAGATGGCGTTCTGGGTCCTCGACGAGCTCGACGCCTTCGACGACCCCTCGGTCCGGGCCGCCTGCGACTGGCTGGCCGCGCACACGGCCGAGGACGGCGGGGTGCCGTGGGTGCTCCCGAACGTCGTGGAGACCGAGCGCGCCCCGTGGTGGCAGCCGGAGGGCGACCCGGCTCCGGGCTCGCTCAACCCGACCGGGCCGATCGCCGGGCTCCTGCTCGCCCACGGTGTGGAGCACCCGTGGCTGGAGCGGGCCGTCGAGTTCTGCTGGGACCGCATCGCCACCGCCTCGGAGCCGGGCGCGTACGAGGCCCTGTGCGTCCTCGCGTTCCTCGAGCGGGTGCCCGACCGGGCGCGGGCCGAAGCGGAGTTCGAGCGGCTCGGCGAAGCCCTGCTGGCGACGGTGGCGCTCGACCCCGACGCGCCGGGCCACGTCCACTCCCCGCTCGACGTGGCGCCGACGCCGGATGCGCTGGCGCGCCGCCTGTTCACCGACGCGGACATCGACCTGCATCTGGACGCGATGGTCGACGCGCAGCAGGACGACGGGAGCTGGGCGCCGAACTTCGAGATGTGGACGCCGCTGGTGCGGCACGAGTGGGGCGGCCATCTGACGTATTCGAGGCTGACGACCTTGCACGCCTACGGGCGGATCGCTTAGGGGCCGTCCCGTGGCTTGGGCTCCTGCCGCGGCCGCCGCGAATGCGGCGTCCGGTGGTCGGCGGGGCGGTGCCCATCGGACGGCCGTGGTGGGCACGGTCGCGGCGATCGCCCGGACCGGGGCACCCGCCGGGTCGGCGGCGCGGCCGAGGCGGCTCAGTCCTCTTCTTCGTCGTCCCGCGGGCGGGCCATGAGCACGATCGCCAGCACGGTGGCGGCCAGGAGCGCCGCGGCCACGTACACCGGCTCGATCGAGAGCAGCGCGCCCAGGCCTTGGGCGAGGAACGGCGCGGCCATGGCGATGACCACCGCCAACGCGATCCATCGCGAGTACCGCCGCATTCCCCGCATCGTGGTCTCCTCCTCGTTCCCTCCCGAGCCTACCGAGGCCGCGCGCCGCGGTGGCGGGCCGACGGCGCGGACGCCGAACGGCTCGCGGGGCCGCGCCGGAAGGCGCGGCCCCACCGTCATCCGGTGCTCATGCGCGGCGGCGTCCGTTCGTGTCGATCAGTTCGCAGTCGTCGAGCCGCCAGCCCGCCGCGGTGGCGCGGAAGGTGAACGTCATCGCCTGGTGGTGCCGTCCGTCCTCCACGAAGGCCACGATCTCGACGACGCGGTCGCTCGGGCACGCCGTGCGCCCCACTCGCACGCTGCGGAAGCGGTTCGGGATGCGGCGGCGCACCTTCGCGAACGCCGCCCAGCCGTTTCGGGTGGCGAGCCTCTCGGCGCCGAGCAGCGGCTTGCGACCGGTGAGGATGTTGAGGAAATAGCAGGAGTGGCTGACCGCCTCGCGGGGCGAGAGCCGAGCGGATCCGACCGCAGTCCGGTTGTCGCAGACCATGGTTCCTCCCAAGAGAGTGATGAATGTTGGTGGGATGAGGAGGAATCTAGGCATCGCGTTCACCGAAGTCAAACACGCGCAAGGCGATCCGGCCGCTTCGCGAGGGCCGCGTCTGTCGACTCCGCACCAGGGCCCGCCGGGCGGCGCGGCTTCGTAAGCGACACAGCTCCACGGGTAAGCGGAGGCCGGATGTCGGACCCTACAAAAAACGGTCGGCGCGCCGTTGGGCGCGTCGTCGCCGCGATTTCAGTTGGTCCGCGTGTTGGGCAGGTGGTCGCCCAGATAGCCGATCCAGATCCTGCCGGTCGCGCCGCCGGCGTCGTCGAGGAAGTGCATGCGGGGCGCGGGGTTGCCGACCCGTTGGAGCTTGATGTGCGAGGGCATGTACAGCCGCCCGGAGGGGTCGACGGCGGTCGGGACGCGGAAGGTCCGGGCCTCGCGGAACTTCGGCCGCCCCGTGACGCTGTCGGACTCCTTCATGGACACCATGCTCGGGGAGATGGCGGGCCGGCCCGGCAGCGGGCGGGAGCACCAGTCGTAGAAGCCGCCGGTGAACCGCTCCTCGGCGCGGGCGGTGGCGTAGGCGTCCAGGGCGCGCAGCGCGTCCCAGGCCTTGCCGGTCCAGCGGCGGCGCATCCGCGGGTGGGTGACGTCGAGTTTGGCGACGTCGGCGTCGAGCGTCTCCGGCAGGTCGACGCGGCTGAGCGTCTCGCGGGCGCGGGCGACGACCTCTATGAGGCTGCCCGCCTCCCACACTTCGCCGGGCTCGTCCACGCCGTAGACGGGGTCGGCGTGTTCGGCCAGGCGGCCCTCGAGCCATCTGATCCGCTCCTGGGCGTGCCGCTCCTCGTCCAGGAGCAGCCCGTAGTCGAACTCGAGCTGGTCGTAGTCCTTGCGGAGCCGTTCGAGTTCGCGTTTGCGGCGGTCGTCGCGGGCGGCGCGGTCGCCGATGAGCTCGGCCTCCTCGATGGCGCCCATGAGCGCGGCGAGGTGGGCCGACATGGCGCGGATGAGCCGGGTGGTCTCGGAGTCGCCGCCGCGGGCCATGTCCACCAGTGCTTCGAGGATGCCGTCGGCGAGCTTGTCGGTGACCTGCTGGGAGACGCGCTCGGCGATGAGCGCGACGGCCTCGGGCGGGATCGGCTCGGCCGGCTCGTCGGGCTCGGGCGTCGGTTCGGCTTCGGCGGCCGGAGGTTTCGCGGCCCGGCGCGCGGGGACTTCGAGGCCGCGGGGGCGGGCGAGTTCGGCGGGGCTCGGCGGGGCGGCGTGGAGGTGCTCGGGGCCGACCTCCCCGGCGAGGATGCGGGAGACGCGGGCGTCGGCCTGGCGGACGTCGGCGGGGAGGGGGCGGCGGACGGCGTGCTCGATGACGCCGTCGATGACGACCCCCAGGGCGCGGGCGCCCTGGTCGCGGATGGCGCCGCCGCCGCGGACGGGGTGGCGCGGCGGGTAGGGATCGGCGCGGAGGTCGAGGCCGGGCATGTACGTGCGCAGGCCGCCGCCGAAGACGGTGAGCGCCTCGCCGAGCCGCTCGTTGAGCAGGTCCTGGGTCTGGACGTCGAAGAGCCGCACCACGACCGCGACGCCGGCGAGCGCTTCGGCGAGGTGCTCGGCGTGGGAGGCGATGACCTCGGGGTCGGCGCGGTCGACGGTGAGGACGGTGACGGGGACGGTCCGGGCGGGGTCGGCGAGCCAGCCGGTGAGCTGGTCGATCTCGTCGCGGCCCGCGAGGTGCGGCGCCGCTTCGAGCGGGACCGCGCCGTCGCCGGCCCGCCCGGTCCGGAGGAAGGCGGGGACCAGCGAGGGGGCGCGCACGGGCTCGGCGTCGGAGGACAGCTCGCCCTCGACGGTGACCGTGACCCAGTTGTGGGCGCGGCGCTTGGCCTCGGCCCAGGTGGCGGTGGTGCGCAGCCGCCCGGCGCCGGTGGGGATGTCGACGGTGTAGCGTCCGCAGACGTCGTTGTCGGCCAAGGAGACGCGGGTGCGGCCGCGGGAGCGCTCGAGGCGGGCCGAGCCGTCATCGTCCACAGAGGCCCAGGCGGCGAAGCATCGGCGGAGTCTCGGCCCGAGCTTGTCGCCGCCGTCGCGGAGGACGGCCTGATAGTACTGCGCCACGGCGCCTCCACTCGTCCATGCCGACGTTGAGGCAACATGCTACTGCAAACACTCTCGCGTTCTCTCCATCAAATCCAATAGGGATGGTTGCGTTGCTCAGGCGATGAAGCCGTTCGACTGGCGCGCCCACAGCGCGGCGTAGAGGCCGCCTCGCGCGATGAGCTCCTGGTGCGTGCCCTGCTCGGCGATGCGGCCCTCGTCGAGGACCACGATCCGGTCGAGGCTGGCGATCGTGGAGAGCCGGTGCGCGATCGCGATGACGGTCTTGCCCTCCATGACCTGGTGGAGCGTCTCCTGTATGGCGGCCTCCACTTCGGAGTCCAGGGCGGAGGTGGCCTCGTCGAGGACGACGATGGGGGCGTCCTTGAGGATGGCGCGGGCCAGCGCGATGCGCTGGCGCTGGCCGCCCGAGAGCTTGACGCCGCGCTCGCCGACGAGGGCGTCGTAGCCGCACCGCCCGTCCTGGTCGCGCAGGCCGGGCACGAAGGCGTCGGCCGCCGCCTTGCGGACGGCCGCGTCGATGTCGTCCCGCGTGAGATCGGTGCGGCCGAGCGTGAGATTGTCGCGCACCGAGCGGTGCAGGAGGACGGCGTCCTGCCCGACCACGGCGAGGTGGCGGTGGAGGCTCTCCAGCGTGACCTCGGAGAGGTCCTGGCCGTCGATCTCGATGGTGCCGCGCTCGGCCTCGAAGAACCGCAGGATCAGGTTGACCAGCGTGGACTTGCCGGCGCCGGAGCGGCCGACGAGGCCGATCCGCTCCCCCGCGGCGATCTCCAGGGAGACGTCGTCGAGGCCGCCCGAGCCCTTGCCGTAGTGGTGGCTGACGCCGCGCAGGCGGATCGAGCCGCCGTCGACGGCGAGTTCGGCCGCACCGGTGTCGTCCACCTCGTGCGGGACGCCGACGGTCCGCAGCGATTCGCGGGCCGCCCCGAGGCTGCCGAACAGGTCCGCCACGGCGTCCAGGAGCCATGCGGCCTGGCCGCTGATCTGGAAGGTCAGGGCGACCGCGGCGGCCACCAGGCCGATCGGGGCCTCGCCTTCGCTCCACAGGACGAGCGCGTAGCCGACCAGGCCGGCCATGAGGACCGCCCCCAGCGCCGTCATGCCGACGTTGATGGTGACCTCGAAGCGCTGCATGCCGATGTGAGCGGCGCGGGCGGCCGCGAACCGCTCGCGGTCCTCGGCCCGGTCGCCGCCGCCGTAGATCTTGACGACGTCGATGTTGGCGTAGGTGTCGACGATCAGGCCGGTGAGCGCCGAGTCGGCCCGCTGGTGGCGCTCGGCGGTGTCGCGGAAGCGCGGCACCGCGTAGGCCATGAGCGCGGCGTAGAGCCCGACCCAGGCGAGGAGCGGGAGCATCAGGCTGGGGTCGACCGAGGACACCAGCACGAACGAGCAGACGATGTAGACGCCGACGTACGAGAGGGTGTGGATCACGACGTAGGCGGCCCCGGTGGCGGCGGTGCCGAGCTCGCGCACGCGCATGGCGGTGCGCCCGGACAGGTCGTTCTGGAACCAGCCGACGGTGTGGCCGAGGACGTGCCGGTGCGCCCGCCAGCGCACGAGCGTGAGCGCGTTGGGCCGGAAGGCGATGTCGTCGAGCGCCTCGCGGCCGAGCCAGGCGAGCGGGCGGACGAGGAGGAGCAGGACGGCGACGAGCGCCAGCTCGGTCCCGTGCTCGGGCCAGAAGCGGTCGCGGTCGGTGGCGGCGAGCAGGTCGACCAGGCGGCCGGCGTAGTAGATGAGCCAGACTTCGAGCACGGCGCTGACGACGCTGAGCGCCAGGCTCATGGCGGCGATGCGGCGCAGCGGCCGCAGATTGCGGGCGAGGAACGCCCACACCCCCGCGGTCGGCGCGCGGTCGTCGGCGGCTTGGAAAGGGTCGGCGAGGTCTTCGAGACGGCGGAACACAGGGCCCTCCGGGGCGGATGAGGATGGACGGATTCGAGCCGAACGGGCGACCGGAATCCGGCACCGCCGCTCAGCGCTGGTGAGTGACGGCGTCCCGCATCGGAAGTACCTCCTGTGTCCGCGCCCCGGTCGTCCGGTGACGCGCGCACAAGGTATCAAGGGCCGTGGCGGAGCGCCACCGTGTTTTCCTCGGCCCGGTGTCGGCGGGGCGCGCTACCGTACCGGCATGATCGATCGACACCGGGTCCTGCGCTTCCGCATGGGCGCTCAGCAGCTCGACAGGGACGGCGGAGGGACGCCGGCGGACACCGCCGTGCTCGACTTCGGCGTGCAGGACACCGGCCCCGACGGCGCCCGCTGGGCGCTGGCGCTGCGCGGCGTGGACGTCGCCGCGGTGAGCGATGAGGAGCTGGTCCTGCTGTGGACGCTGCGGGGGGCGCCGCATCTGTACCGGCGCGGCGACGCCGGGCGCGTGGCCGCGGCCCTCGAGCCGTACTCGGAGGCCGACGCCGCCAAGCGGGTCTTCGACGCGTCCAAACCGCTCAAGGCGGCGGGCATCGGCATCGTGGAGGCGCTGGACGAGGTCGCCTCGCGGATGCGCGCCATCGTCACCGAGCCGACGGTGAAGGGCGAGCTCTCGGGACGGCTCGCCGAGGAGCTGCCGGAGCCGTATCTGCGCTTCTGCCGGCCGTGCGATGCGATCCACATGTACGAGCAGCCGTTCCGGCTGGGCGCGCTGCGGGCGGGGCTGGAGCTGGAGCCGGGCACGTCGCCGCCGGTGCTGCGGCCCCTGCCCGGTTTCGCGAAGGCGGCCGCCGACGAGCGCTTCGACCTGGTCCGCTCGTATCTGCGGCTGCTCGGCCCGGCCACGCCGAAGCACGTGGCCGAGTTCCTCGACTCGACGGTCAAGGAGGTGAAGGCGCGCTGGCCCGAGGACACGGTCGAGGTGCGCGTCGACGGCGAGGCCCGGTGGGCGCTGGCCGAAGACGAGGCGGCGCTGCGCTCGGCCGAGGCGGAGGGAACGCGGCTGCTCGGCCCCTACGACCTGTTCCTCCAGGCCAGGGACCGCGCCACGCTGGTGCCGGACAAGGCCCGGGCGAAGGAGCTGTGGCCGGTCCTGGGGCGGCCCGGGGCGGTCCTGGTCGACGGGGAGGTCGCCGGCACGTGGCGGCCCCGCAAGGCGGGCAAGAAGTTCACCGTCGCGGTCCGGCCGTGGGGCGGGATGTCGGCGGCCTTGCGAGACGCCGTTGCGGAGCAGGCGGAGCGCCTCGCCCGCCATCGGGCGGTGGCATTGACTGGAATCGATTTCGTATCGGACTGATCGCCTGGTGGGATGCCGTCCCGTGAGCGCGTATATACGGAATTGCCCCTTTAATCTTTAAAGAAACCATGCTAATCTCTTCCGAATTCCAGCCCTCTGGTGTGTTTTAGGGGGCTTCGCTTGGAGGTTTTCGATGGTCTCACGAAGAACGCTCATCACCGCCACCGCCGCGACCGGCGCCCTCGCGGCGGGCACCGCCTGGTGGCGCGGCGCCGCCGCTCCCCCGGCCTCGGCCGCCCCTGCCACCTGCGAGCTCGCGCTCGTGAACGACTCGGACGCCGCGGTCAACGCCTACGTGACCGGGCGCGAGTTCGGCACCGACCGCTTCATACTGCTGCGCGCGAGCGGCGGCCCCTACTACCTCGAGGAGCCGCCCGGGCCGGCCACGCCGCTCCCCGTGGACGCCTCGATCCCGCTCGGCGCGCCCGGCTCCGGGCCGGTGGTCGTGACACTGCCGCGGATGTACGGCGCCCGCATCTACTTCGTCCGCGAGGACACCCTCGACTTCTACGTCAACCCCGGCCCCGCGCTCGTCGAACCGGCGCTGCACAACCCCGCGGACTCGAACTACGGCAAGGTCGTCTCGTTCTGCGAGTTCACTTTCAACGACGTGCAGCTGTTCGTCAACATCAGCTACGTCGACCTCGTGACGGCCCTGCCGATCGGCCTGCGCCTCCAAGGCGACGGCGACCGCAGCGTCGCACCGCTCCCGGCCGGCGCGGTCGACGCGATCGCCGCCGAGCTCACCGGCCAGGCCGAGGCCGACGGGCAGCCGTGGGACCGCCTGATCATGCGCGACGACGGCGGGCGGATCCTGCGGGTCATGTCGCCGCAGAACCTCATGGCGCCCGCCCTCGGGCAGCCGGACATGCCGTTCGCCGACTACTGGAGCGGCTACGCCGACCGGGTCTGGGAGCACTACCGCGGCACCGACCTGAACGTGGACCTCCAGGGCGGGCGCGGCGTGCTCACCGGCCGCGTCGAAGGCGACGTGCTCGTCTTCGGGGACGGCTCGACCTTCGCCAAACCCAATTCGTGGGACGTCTTCACCTGCAACCACGGGCCGTTCGCCAACATCCCCTCGGACTCCGAGGAGAAGAAGGGCCTGCTCGCGCGCATCGCCGCCGCGTTCAACCGCAGCACGATCCACAGCCACGCCGAGCAGCCGAACGGCCCAGGCGTGGACGAGTTCTACCTCGACCCCGTCACCAACCACTACTCCCGGGCCGTCCACGCGAACTCGCCGATCGGCTACGCCTTCCCCTACGACGACGTCACCCCCGACGGCGCGCCGGACCAGTCGGGCGCCGCCTTCGACGGCAACCCGAGCCGCCTGACCGTGAACGCCGGCTGACGCCTCGCTCCTGTGGGACGGGGGCCGCGGGCCGACCGCCCGCGGCCCTTCCGCGTGCGCGGTGACGTCCTCATCGGAGCGGGCTTGCGCTTTCGGTCGAGCCGCGGAATGATCGAGGCGGCGCCACCCCTCCGGCGGCCGCCCGAAGTCACCGCCGACCAGAACCGAAGGCCCACATGACCGAACGCACCCCCGAGGCGCTGCCGCGCGTGGCGCGCCCGCCGCTGGCCGTCACCGCCCTCGTCCTGACCGCGGTGTACGCCGCGACCGCCTCCAGGTACGACTACCACCGCGACGAGCTGTACTTCCGGATGCTCGAACCCGCCTGGGGCTATGTGGACCAGCCGCCGCTCACCCCGCTGCTGGCGCAGGCGGCCATCGCCGTCTTCGGCGACTCCCTGTGGGCCCTCAGGGTTCCGGCGATGCTGTGCATGCTCGCGACGCTGTGGCTGGCCGTCCTCATCACCCGCGAGTTCGGCGGCGGGCCCCGCGCGCAGACCGTGTGCGCCGCCGGCCTGGCCTTCGCGGGCGTCTCGGTCTCCATGGGGCACATGCTCGCCACGGCCACCGTCGACATCCCGGTGTGGACCGCGGTGCTGCTGTTCACCGCCCGCGCGCTGCGCCGCGCGGACCCGCGCTGGTGGCTCGCGGCCGGGGCGGCGGTCGGCGTCGGCCTGTACAACAAGCACCTGGTGGTGCTGCTCCTGATCAGCCTCGCCGTCGCGCTCCTGGTGGTCGGCCCGAGGCGCGTCCTGCGGTCGGGGCACCTGTGGGCGGGCGTCGGCCTGGCGCTCCTCATCGGCGCCCCGAACCTGCTCTACCAGGCCCTCAACGGCTGGCCGCAACTGGAGATGGCCTCGGTCATCGCCGAGACGAAGGGGCCCGACGCCCGGGTCGAGCTCCTGCCGTTCCAGCCGGTGCTCCTGGCGCTGATGACGCCGATCTGGATCGCGGGCGTCATCGCGCTGCTGCGCCGCCCGCATTGGCGCGGGGCGCGGGCGCTCGCGGTGGCCTATCCGGTGCTGCTGGTCATCGTCCTGATCGCGGGCGGGCAGATGTACTACCCGCTGGGGCTGGTCATCGCGCTGTTCGCGATCGGCTGCGTTCCGACCGCCGAGTGGATGCGCCGCGGCAGGTGGCGCGAGTGGACGGTGATCGGGGCCGTGGGTTTGAACACGGCCGTCTCGGCGGTCATCGGGCTGCCGCTGGTGCCCGCCGAGCGGCTCGGCGAGACGCCGCTGCCCGAGGTCAACTCCTCGCTGCCCGACCAGCTCGGCTGGCAGGCGTACGTGGAGCAGATCGGCGAGGTCTATCAGGGCCTGCCCGAGGCCGACGCGGCGTCGGCGGTCGTGATCGCCTCCAACTACGGCGAGGCCGGAGCGGTCGACCGCTACGGCGACGCGTGGGGCCTGCCCGAGGTCTACAGCGGACACAACCACCTCCGGCACTACGGGCCGCCGCCCGAGACGGCGACGGTGGTGGTCACCGTGGGCATACCGCTGCCGCGCGTCGAGGGCTTCTTCGAGGACTGCGAGGCCGCCGCGACCCTGGACAACGGGATCGGCGTCGACAACGAGGAGCAGGGCCGCACCGTCGGCGTCTGCCGCGGCCCCGTGGAGGCCTGGGGCGAGCTGTGGCCGCACTTCCAGCACTACAGCTGAGCGCCCGGTCGCACCGGGGCCGAACGCGCCGGCCGCCGACCGGGCGACCGGTAGGATCGCCGCCGATGGACACGGATGCGGACATGGCGATGATTCCCGTCCCCGCGGGGCGGGTGACCCTGGCGGACAAGCGCACCGAGCGCAGTTGGACGGTCGCGGTCGAGGCGTGTCTGCTCGGAGCCCATCCGGTGACGCAGGCGCGGTACGCGGCCGTCACCGGCGCCTGGCCGAGCACGGTGCGCGGCGCCCGGCTGCCGGTCACGAACGTCTCCTGGTGGGAGGCGGTCCGGTTCTGCAACGCCCTGTCCGAACGCGAAGGGCTGGCACCGGTCTACCGTCTCGGCGGCGAGGGCGCCGAGACGGACGACGCCATCGGGCTCGACGACGACGCCGACGGGTACCGGCTGCCCGCCGAGGCCGAGTGGGAGCACGCCTGCCGGGCCGGCACCACCGGCCCGCGGTACGGCGAGCTCGACGAGATCGCCTGGTACCGCGGCAACTCCGAGGAGCGGATCCACGAGGTCGGCGGCAAGCGGCCGAACCCGTGGGGCCTGTACGACATGCTCGGGAACGTCTGGGAGTGGTGCTGGGAGCTCTACGACCCCGAGGTCTACGGCACCTATCGGGTGCTGCGCGGCGGCGGGTGGTTCGACGAGCACTGGAGCTGCCGGGCCTCGGTGCGGCGGCGCAGCATGTCCACGTTCCAGATCGACGACCTGGGCTTCCGTCTCGCGCGCTCCGCTCGGCGCGGTCAGGGCCGGAAGCGGTAGCCCATGCCGGGCTCGGTGAGCAGGTGGGCCGGGCGGGCGGGGTCGGCCTCGAGTTTGCGGCGCAGCTGGGCCATGTACTGGCGCAGGTAGTTCGTCTCGCGGTCGTAGCCCGGGCCCCACACCTGGTGCAGCAGCTGGCGCTGGGCGACGAGTTTGCCCGGGTTGCGCAGCAGGACCTCGAGCAGCTGCCACTCGGTGGGCGTCAGGCGGACCTCCGCATTACCCTTATGGACGGTTCGGGCGGCGAGGTCGACGTTCGTCTCCCCGAAGGTCACGACCGCCGGCTCGGCGTCACCGCCGCGGCGGCGGGTCGCCGCCCGGACCCGCGCCAGGAGCTCGCCGACGTCGAACGGCTTGGTCACGTAGTCGTCGGCTCCGGCGTCGAGCGCCGCGATCTTGTCGGCGCTGGCGGCCCGGCCCGACAGGACGATGATCGGCGCGTCGGTCCAGCCGCGCAGCCCGGCGATGACCTCGCCGCCGTCCATGTCGGGCAGGCCGAGGTCGAGCACCACCACGTCAGGGGCGGCCGAGGCGGCCGCCCGCAGCGCCCCCGCGCCGTCGGCGGCGGTGCGCACCTCGTAGCCGTGGGCGGTCAGGTTGATGCGCAGCGCCCGCGCGATCTGCGGCTCGTCGTCGACCACCAGGACCTTGATCACCGTGCCTCCTCAGTGTCGTTCGCCGCCAGGGGCAGCGCCAAGACCATGGTGAGGCCGCCGCCGGGCGTGGCCTCGGGGGCGAGCGTGCCGCCCATCGCCTCGGCCAGGCCGCGCGAGAGCGCCAGGCCGAGGCCGACGCCGCTGGTGTTGTCGCGGTCGCCGAGGCGCTGGAACGGCGTGAACATCAGCTCGTGCTCCTCGTCGGGCACGCCCGGCCCGCGGTCGATGACGCGCAGCTCCACCGCGCCCGAGTGGGCCCCGGCCGTGATCCGCGGCGGGCGGCCAGCGGGACTGTAGCGCAGGGCGTTGCCGATGACGTTGACGAGGATGCGCTGGAGCAGGCCGGGGTCGGCCACCACCTCGGGCAGTTCGCTGGAGACCTGCGGCTGGACGTCGGCGGCGGCCTCGCCGAGCTCGTCGAGCGCCCACGGCACCGCCTCGTCGAGCGCGATCGGCACCGGGTCGGCGCCGAGCACCCCGGCCTGGAGGCGGCTCATGTCGAGCAGGTTGTCCACCAGGCCGGTCAGGCGCGCCAGCGAGGCGTCGGCGCTGTCGAGCAGTTCGGCGCGCTCCTCGGCGGTGAACAGATCTCCTGTGGACTTCAGACTGCCGACGGCGACCCTGGCCGAGGCCAGCGGGGTGCGCAGGTCGTGCGAGACCGCCGCCAGCAGGGCCGTGCGGAGCTTGTCGGTGTCGGTCAGCCGCCGCACCGCCTCCGCCTGGCGTTCCAGTCGTTCGCGTTCGAGGGCGGCCGCGGCGTGCATCGCGAACGCCTGGGCGATGCGCCGGTCGGCGGCCTCCAGGGTGTGGCCGCGCAGCGCCAGCGTCAGCTCGTCGTCGACCGGCAGGTCGTTCTCGGCCTCACCGGGGCTCGCGCACGGAGCCCCGGCGCAGGCGACGGCCCGCCACAGCCTCGGGTCGCGGCGCTCGGCGGGCCCGGCGCCGGGCCCGGTCCGCTCCAGCAGCGTCACCGACTCCAGCGAGAACGTCTCCCGCAACTGCTCCAGCAGGTCGGCCAGGCGGTTCCCGCCGCGCAGGACGTTCCCGGCCAGGGTCGCGAGGGTCTGCGCCTCGGCGCTGGCGCGGGCCGCGAGCCGGGCCCGCGCGGCCGAGATGTTCACGACGGCGGCCCCGCCGAGCGCCAGCGCCACGAACACCAAGAGCGCGATGAGGTGCTCCCGGTCGTAGACCTTGAAGTGGTGGTAGGGCTCGGTGAACAGGAAGTTCAGCAGGGAGAAGCCCATGAGGGCCGCGGTCAGCGCGGGCCACATGCCGCCGGTCAGCGTGATGCCCATGACGGCGGTGAGCACGACCAGCATGAGCGTGGTCAGCGACAGCTCGCCGCGCAGCGGGATCAGGGCGGCGACCAGCGCCGGGATGCCGAGCGCGGCCAGCGCGAAGCCGAGGCGGCGCCGCCCGGCGCCGATGACGCCGCGGCCGGAGCGGGCGCGCCTGGCGGTCGCGACCCGCTCGTGGGTGACGAGGTGGACGTCGATCGGCCCGGACTTGGCGGCCGTGGTGACCCCGACGCCCCGGGAGACCAGCTGCGCGAGCCGGCCGCGCCTGGAGGCGCCGAGGACGAGCTGGGTGGCGTTGGCGCCGCGCGCGAACTCCAGGAGCGCCTCGACGGTCGAGTCGCCGACGACCTGGTGGAAGGTGCCGCCCAGGTCTTCGACGAGGAGCCGCTGGCGGGCGAGGTTGCGGGCGTGGTCGGCGCTGGTCAGGCCGTCGCCGGAGGCGACGTGGACCGCCTTGAGCTCGGCGCCGGAGCGGGCGGCGATGCGCCCGGCGCGGCGGACGAGCGTGTCGCCCTCGGCGCCGCCGGACAGGGCGACGACGACGCGCTCCTTCGACTCCCAGACGGCGGTGATGTCCTCGTCGGCGCGGTACCGCTCGAGCTGGTCCTCGACCTTGTCGGCCAGCCACAGCAGCGCGATCTCGCGCAGCGCGGTGAGGTTGCCGACCCGGAAGTAGTGCGACAGCGCGGCGTCGACCCGCTCGGGCGGGTAGACGTTGCCGTGGAGCATGCGGCGGCGCAGGGCCTCGGGCGTGATGTCGGCGAGCTCGACCTGGTCGGCGCGGCGGACGACCTCGTCGGGGACGGTCTCGCGCTGCGGCACGCCGGTGATGGCGGCGACGACGTCGCCCAGCGATTCGAGGTGCTGGATGTTGACCGTGGAGACGACGTCGATCCCGGCGTCGAGGAGCTCGTCGACGTCCTGCCAGCGCTTGGCGTTGCGGGAGCCGGGGACGTTGGTGTGGGCGAGCTCGTCGACGAGCGCGACCGCGGGCGCGCGCGCCAGGACCGCGTCGACGTCGAACTCCTCGAACGGGGCACCGCGGTGGTGGAGCGTGCGGCGCGGGACGACCTCGAGCCCCTCCAGGAGCGCGGCGGTGGCGGACCGGCCGTGGGTCTCGACGAAGCCGACCACGACGTCGGTGCCGCGCCCGGCGCGCCGGTGCGCCTCCTCGAGCGCCGCGAACGTCTTCCCCACGCCCGGGGCGGCCCCGAGGTAGATCCGAAGCTGGCCGCGTGTCACAGCCATTAGCATCCTCCCTTGTCCGCGGGGCCGCCACCGTTCCCCTCGCTCAGGTGAGCGGGAACGCCCGGTCGAGATCGACGTTGAGCTCGACGACGTTGACCGCCGGTTCGCCCATGAAGCCGAGGAAGCGGCCGGTGGTGTGCTCCTCGACGAGTTGGAGGACGGCCCGTTCGTCGGCGCCGCGCTCGGCGGCGACGCGGGCGGCCTGGAGCTCGGCGTAGGCCGGGCTGATGTGCGGGTCGAGTCCGGAGCCCGAGGCGGTGACCGCGTCGGCGGGGACGGCCGGCTCCGCTGGGGCCTCGCCCCTGATCGGGGTCACGACGGCGGCCGAGTGGTCCTCGCCGTAGGCGGCGCACTCGACGCGGGCGCCGCCGTAGGCGGCGATGAACGGCGCCTCGACGGTGCCGCACTCCTCGTTGAGGCTGACCGCCCGCACCACCTCGCCGGAGGTGCCCTCGGAGCGGTAGACGCCGAGGACGGCGCCGACGGCGGTGCCGCCGGAGGGCGTGCAGTACGGCCGGGAGCCGTCGACGCCTTCGCGCTCGCCGATCGCGAAACTGCGCTCGCACACCTGCGTGAGCAGGCTCTTGGCGGCGTTCTCGTCGCCGTCCCAGCCGAGCGCGGGGTCGGGCAGGGCGTCGACGACGCTCTCGGGGCCGAGGTTGGAGGCCCCGGAGGCGAGCGGGTCGTAGCCGTCGCCGGCGGCCGAGGGCCGCGGCTGGAAGTACTCGAGGAGCGCCTCGCCGTCGCCGTCGGTGAAGGACTGCCCGATGAGCGAGGAGCCGACGACGTCGCCGTCGCTGTCATAGATGAGCGAGCCTTCGGCCTGGTCGTCCAGGCCGGGGAGCTGGGCGGCGGCGAGGACGGCGAGGGGGTAGAGGACGCCGGTGACGACGGTGAGGACGGCGAGCGCGCGGAGCGCGGCCAGGTGCCGGGAGGCCCAGCGTGGAAGACGGATCATGATGCCACTCCTGGTATGAGCGCGACCAGCAGGTCGATGGCTTTGATGCCGATGAACGGCGTGACGAGGCCGCCGAGGCCGTAGATCAGGAGGTTCCGGCGCAGCAGCGACGTGGCGGAGCCCGGCTTGTAGGCGACGCCCTTGAGCGCCAAGGGCACGAGCGCGACGATGACGAGCGCGTTGAAGACCACCGCCGAGACGATCGCCGATTCGGGGCTGGCGAGGCGCATGATGTTGAGCGCGTCCAGGCCCGGGTAGACGGCCGCGAAGACCGCGGGGATGATCGCGAAGTACTTGGCGATGTCGTTGGCGATCGAGAACGTCGTGAGCGCCCCTCTGGTCATCAGCAGTTGCTTGCCGATCGCGACGATCTCGATGAGCTTGGTCGGGTCGGAGTCCAGGTCGACCATGTTGCCGGCCTCTTTGGCCGCCGAGGTGCCGGTGTTCATGGCGACGCCGACGTCGGCGGCCGCCAGCGCGGGCGCGTCGTTGGTGCCGTCGCCGGTCATGGCGACCATGCGGCCGGCGTCCTGCTCGGACTTGATGAGCGCCATCTTGTCCTCGGGCCTGGCCTCGGCGAGATGGTCGTCGACGCCGGCCTCGGCGGCGATGGCCGCGGCGGTGCGCGGGTTGTCACCGGTGACCATGACGGTGCGGATGCCCATGGAGCGCAGGCGGGCGAAGCGCTCGGCCATGCCCTCCTTGACGACGTCCTTGAGGTGGACGACCCCGAGGACCTCGGCCGGCTCGCCGTCGCGGTGCTCCGCGACGACCAGCGGTGTGCCGCCCGAGGCGGAAACCTCCTCGACCAGGTCGTCGACGCGCGGGTTCGGGTCGCCGCCGCGGGCCGCGACCCATGCGGCGACCGACGCGGCGGCGCCCTTGCGGATGCGGCGGACCGCGCCGTCGCCGGTGTGAGCGGCGCCGAGGTCGACGCCGCTCATGCGGGTGGCGGCGGTGAACTCGATCCAGTCGGCGTGCGCGAGTTCGCCGGTGCGGCGTTCGCGCAGCCCGTGCGCCTCCTTGGCGTACACGACGATGGAGCGGCCCTCGGGGGTCTCGTCGGCCAGGCTCGACAGCTGCGCGGCGTCGGTGAGGCGCCGCCCCGCCACGCCGGGGACGGGCAGGAAGGCGCTCGCCCGCCGGTTGCCGTAGGTGATGGTGCCGGTCTTGTCGAGCAGCAGCGTGTCGACGTCGCCGGCGGCCTCGACGGCGCGCCCGGACATGGCCAGCACGCCCCGCTGGACGAGCCGGTCCATGCCGGCGATGCCGATCGCGCTGAGCAGCGCGCCGATCGTGGTGGGGATCAGGCACACCAGGAGCGAGACGAGGACGATGCCGGTGACGCCGTCGCCGTCGAGGACGGCGGTGTCGGGCGAGGCGGCCATGAAGTCCTTGGAGAAGATCGCGACCGGCTGCATGGTGACCACGGCCAGCAGGAAGACGACGGTCATGGCCGACAGCAGGATGTCGAGGGCGATCTCACCCGGCGTCTTGCGCCGCTCCGAGCCCTCGACGAGCGCGATCATGCGGTCCAGGAAGGACTTGCCGGGCTCGGCGGTGATCCTGACGACGATCCAGTCGGAGAGGACTCCGGTGCCGCCCATGACCGCGCAGCGGTCGCCGCCCGATTCGCGGATGACCGGGGCGGACTCGCCGGTGATGGCGGATTCGTCGACCGAGGCGATGCCGGCCACGACGTCGCCGTCGCCCGGGATCACCTGCCCGGCGGTCACCAGGACGAGGTCGCCGCGCACCAGTTCGGGCGCGGGCACCTCGACCGTCTCGGCCTCGGGCGTCCGGTCGCTCCCGGGCGCGATGAGGCGGTGGGCGATCGTGTCGGTCTTGGCCTTGCGCAGGCTCTCGGCCTGGGCTTTGCCGCGGCCTTCGGCGATGGCCTCGGCGGCGTTCGCGAACAGCACGGTCAGCCACAGCCACACCGTGATCAGCCATGCGAAGACGCTCGGTTCGGCGAAGGCGAGCACGGTGGTGAACACCGCGCCGATCTCGACGACGAACATGACCGGCTTGCGCCACATGACGCGGGGATCGAGCTTGCGGAACGCGGCGGGGGCGGACTCGAGCCACTGCCGGGGGTCGAGCAGGCCCCCGCGGGTCTTCGGCGCCACTGTCGCCATGCTTGACATTGCGGACCTCATCTACTGGAGGCCTTCGGCGATCGGGCCGAGGGCCAGGACGGGCAGGAAGGTGAGCGCGACGAGGATGAGCGTCACGCCGACGACCATGCCGACGAACAGCGGTCGGTGGGTGGGGAGGGTGCCGGCCGAGGCCGGGACGCGCCGCTGCCTCGCGAGCGCTCCGCCCAGGGCGAGCACCAGGACGATCGGGACGAAGCGGCCGAGCGCCATGCACAGGCCCAGCGCGGTGTTGAACCACGGCGTGTCCGCGCCGAAGCCGGCGAAGGCCGAGCCGTTGTTGTTCGACGCCGACGCGAAGGCGTAGAGCATCTCCGAGAGGCCGTGCGGCCCGGCCTCCTGCATGGACTCGAGGTTGGACGGCACGGCGATGGAGGCGGCGACGCCGACGAGCAGCAGCGCCGGGGTGACCAGGAAGTACAGGCTCGCGAGCTTGACCTCGCGGGCGCCGATCTTCTTGCCCAGGTACTCGGGGGTGCGCCCGACCATGAGGCCGGCGACGAAGACGGTGACGACGGCGAGCACGAGCATCCCGTACAGGCCCGCGCCGACCCCGCCGGGTGCGACCTCGCCGAGCATCATGTTGAGGATGAGCACGCCGCCGCCGAACGAGGTGTACGAGTCGTGGAAGGAGTTCACCGAACCGGTCGAGGTCAGCGTGGTCGCCGAGGCGAACAGGGCCGAATCGGGGACGCCGAAGCGGACCTCGCGGCCCTCCATGGCGGCGGCCACGGCCTGCGGCACGGTGCCGTTCCCGAGGCTCTCGAGGCCGACGACCAGGGCGAGCGAGACCGACGCGATGACGCCCATGACGGCGGCGATCGCCAGGCCCTGGCGCTTGTCGCCGACCATGCGGCCGAAGGCGCGCGGCAGCGAGAACGGGATGGCGAGGATCAGGTAGACCAGCAGGAAGTTCGTCCAGGACGTCGGGTTCTCGAACGGATGGGCGGCATTGGCGTTGTAGTAGCCGCCGCCGTTGGTGCCGAGGTTCTTGATCGCCTCCTGGCTGGCGACGGCGCCACCGGTGATCGCCTGGGTGTCGCCGGCCGGCCCGGTGGCCTGGACGGTGTCGGTGAGGTTCTGGACGGCGCCGCCGGCGAGCAGCGCGATCGCGGCGACGAGGCAGATCGGCAGCAGCACCCACAGGGTGATGCGGGTCAGGTCGACCCAGAAGTTGCCGAGCCGGTCGGTGGCCTTGCGGGCGAAGCCGCGCACGAGGACCATCGCGACGGCGATGCCGACGGCGGCGGAGACGAAGTTCTGGACCGCCAGGCCCGCGGTCTGCGCGATCTGCCCCAGGGCGGACTCGCCGGAGTAGGCCTGCCAGTTGGTGTTGGTGGTGAAGCTGACGGCGGTGTTCCAGGCCAGGCCCGGTTCGAGGCCGGGCATGCCCTTGTCGAGCGGCAGCAGGTGCTGGAGCCGCAGCAGGCCGTAGAGGGCGACGATGCTCACCGCGGAGAAGGCGAGGACGCTGCGGGCGTACCCGGCCCAGTTCTGCTCGGTGTCGGCGTCGACGCCGACGAGCCGGTAGACGCCGCGTTCGACCGCGCGGTGGTGCTCGCGGGCGGCCACGCGGTAGAGGTGGTCGCCGAGCGGCCGGTAGGTGGCGGCGAGGGCCGCGATCATCGCGGCGATGAAGGTGAGGCCGGCGGTGGTCTCGGACATCAGAACCGCTCCGGTCTGAGCAGCGCGACGACGAGGTAGACGCCGATGCCGACGGCGAGGACGGCGCCGATGAGGTTCACAGCGCTCACCGTCGCTCCACCGCCTTGACGAGGAGGCCGAGGGCGATGAAGCAGGCCGCCGTCAGCGCCAGGTAGGCGAGATCGGGCATGATTCCTTCTTCTCGATCGCAGGAGGCGCGGGGCGCGCCACCGGCTCGGTGCGGGCCGGCGACTCGAGTGAACGCCCGGCGCGAGCGCTTGCCTAGGGGGTTGACGGCTTCGATACGAGCGAGAAGCGGATATTGACGTGCGCTTGACGGGCGGGGCGGGCGGTCCGGATTCAGGGCGCACTAAGGCGAACCGTCGGGTCGCATCCGGGCTCGGGAGGGGGCGGTCCCCGGTTCAGGACTTCCAGAACTTGGCGCCGAGGCGGGCCAGTGCGATGCGCTCGGCGGGCTTGAGGCGCCGCTCGTACACGTAGTTGAGTCGGACGACGGGGGGTTCGGAGTCCAATCGGAACACGTGGCCGAGCCACTGCCGGGGATGGCCGTCCTCGAGCTCCCAGAGTTCGACGAGCCGTTCGCCGGGGGCCACCGTCATCCTGATGCTGAGACCCCCGAACTCGAGGTCATCGGTGCGAATCCAGCCAGCGGTGGAGGGGTCGGGGTACCCCGTGGGCAGTTCACGTCCAGTCGGTCGGCTCATCTTCGAATCAGCCAATCCATGCATTGATGACATTCCGGTCTCCATCATCGCAGACCACCGTATGCACGCAAGCGGCGCACAGCGTGATACCGGATCGCATGTCCACAGGATAGAGGCACGGTCGAATCGACGCGAAAACGGCCTGAGCGCCGCCGGATTCCATATGTGAGCGGTGACCGTGCGCGCTCGCCCCGGCCGCGGCGCGGCGCGTCGGCGCGGATACTGGGAGGCATGAAGCTCAGTCGCCCGATCTCCTGGTTCCTGCTCCTCTTCGGGGTCTGGTCGCTGATCGTGTGGACCACGTTCGTGAAGAACCTGTTCGAGGACGCGAGCGGGCTCGCGTTCGACGCCGCCGGGGACCCGACCGGGTACTTCTGGGTGCATCTGGTCCTGGCGGTGGTCTCCTTCGCGCTCGGAGCGGCGATCGGGGTCATCGGCCTCCGCGGGCTCCTGGCGGCCCGGCGGTCCTCCTAGTCCGGCCGCACCGGGAAAGCCCGTCGCCGCGCAGCGAAGTTCACCCTTTCAGGGGAGCGGCGCCTCACGTCTCCTCGGTGTACCACGCCGGGTGCGGGCGGTCGATCTCCGCCGCGGACCCCAGTGCGAACGCGGCCATCGCGAACCGTCCGGCCGCGGGCGCCAGCGCCTCCAGCGCGGACGCGGACAGGTACCGGCGGAAGGCGCCCGGCAGGGCGGTCCCGAACGCGGTCTCGGCCAGCGGCCCGGGTCGCGCCGCGCCGGGCACGGCGAGGCCGAGGGCGGTGTAGGCCGTCCAGAACTCGAACAGCGTCACCTCGCTGACCGCCCGCCGCAGCGCGGGGTCGGCCGCGTCGAGCGCCTCGGCGAAGGCGTCGGCGAGCTCGGCCTTCGCGAAGCCCTTGGGGAGCTTCGTGTCGGCCGGCTCGCCGATCCAGGCGGGCTCGGCGATGGTGCCGCAGTAGCACCATTCGGCGTACACGCGCATCCACGAGACGTACGGCAGCCACACCAGGCCGCTCCCGGCCGCCTCCGAGGCCGCGAGCGGTCCGATGCCGGGCGGCGGGGGGCACGCGGAGCGGCGCAGCCCTTGGAAGCCGTTGCCGGTCAGGCTCGGGCGGTCGTCGTGCTCCAGCAGGTTCGGCACCGTCACCACGGAGGGGACGCCGGTGCGGCGCAGATGGGAGGCGAGGGCGAGGTCGTCGGGGCCGTCGGGGTCCGCCGCGCTCGCGACGAAGTCGAGCGCGACCGCCCGCGGCATGACCAGGGCCTGCGACGGGGTGTACATGTCCACCGCCCGGGCCCACGACAGGCCCTGCCAGGCCGCCGCCCGCACGAGGGTGGCCGTGCGCGAGCCCCATTCGCAGAACAGGCTCACCGCCTCGTCCGGCCGGGAGCGGACCGCCGAGTGGACGAGTTCGGTGAAGCGGTCGCAGAGGATGACGTCGTCTTGGAGGACCAGGTGGTGGGTGGCGTCGTCGCCGACCGCCGCCCAGGCGCGCAGCGCGTTGGCGAGGTTGCCGCGGTCCGGCCCGGTCTCGTCGACCACGCAGACGGGGTCGAGCTCGGGCAGGCGCGCGGCCAGCTCGCGCGCGTGCCCGGCCCGGGCGGGGTGGGTCATGATCGCCGCGGAGAGGCGGACGTCGTCACCTGGCATGGAGGTCCCTTCTGATGCGGTGCATGCGCACGGCCTGCTCGACGCGCGCGAGCATCGCCTCGGCCCCGTCGGCCGAGCGCAGCAGAGCGGCGAACGCGCCGTGGGCGTCGGCGTCGGGCGTCGACATCACCGAGGCCATTGTGGCGGACACGGTCTCGACCGGGTCGTCCGGTTCGACGACGGCGCCCAGGCCGAGGGAGGCGATGCGGGCGGCGTTGCCGCGCTGCTCTTCGGAGTGCGGCATGAACACCATGGGCGTGGCGCTCAGCAGCGCCTCCATCATGGAGGTGTGGCCGCCGTGGACGACCGCGGCCGCCGCCCGGGCGGTGAGCTCGGCGGCGTCGTGGCGGAACGCCGCGATGTCGATATCGGCGCCGGCCGCCGCAGCCCGGACCTCGTCGGCGAGGACCTCGCTCTGGGGTCCCTCGACGCCGAGGGTGACGGCCATCGGCACGCCGAGCCCTCGGGCGGCGGCGACCGCCCGCAGCAGGTCCTTGTCGCCGGCGCCGCTGCCGCCGAGGGTGAGGTGGAGCAGCGGGGGCCGGTCGGCGGCGATCGGGCCGGTGCGCAGCCGCTCGGGGGCGAGCGGTCCGATGTGGCGGATCTCGGAGACCAGGCCGGAGACGAGTCCGGCGGTCTCGGCGGGGATGTCGGACAGCGGGTCGAGCAGCGGCAGGTCGGGCACGAGCAGCACGTCGCCGAGGGCCTTGCGGGCGTGGAAGCTGCCGACGCCGAGCTGCCGGAGGGTCGCGAGGATCTCGGGCAGGACGGCGTGCATGGGGTGGCGGAACAGGCGCAGGTTGTGGCAGGTGAAGCTCGGCAGGTCGCGCATCGAGGCGGCCACCGAGGCGGTGTTGCGCATGTCGCTGACCACGACGTCGGGTCCGAAGTCGTCGATGGCCCGCAGCTCGTCCCGCAGCGAGTCGGCGACGTATTCGGGGCTGGCGAGCCTGGTGCGGGCGAAGGCGCGCAGCTGGGCGACGTCGTCCATGCCACGCCAGGCCGGGGCCGGGCCGATCTCGTCGATCCCGATCCAGGGCAGTCCGGCCTTGGCGACCAGGTCTCGGACCTCGGCGTGGGCGGCGACGGCGACCTCGTGGCCGGCCTGGGCGAACCGCTCCGCCGCCGTGCGCATCCGCGTGATGTGCCCGAGGCTCGAACGGCTGAAGGCGACGAACAGCGCCCGCATCGGGCGATCGTGGTCGTTCATTGGCTCACTTTCTTCATGGACGGGGGCTCCGTCGTGGTGGATTCGGCGCGCAGGCCGCGGGGGGCGCGCATGGCGGCGACGAGACTGGCGAGGGCGCAGACGGCCAGCGCCGCGAGGGCGGGCCGGGGGCCGATGGCGTCGGTCAGCCAGCCGCACAGCAGCGTCCCGGCCGGCACCGAGCCCCACACGATCATCCGGCCCACGGCGTTCACCCTGCCCTGCAGGGACTGCGGTGTGGCGGTCTGGCGCACCGAGACGCCCACCACCAGGAAGCAGGTGTGGACGGTGTTCCAGCACAGCAGGGCCGCCGCGGCGAGGGTCCAGTCCGGTGCGGCGGCGTAGGCCAGCAGCAGGGCGAGCTCGACGCCGATCATCCAGCGGGCGACGGGGATCGGCGGCGCGGACTTGAACCGCGGCGCCAGGAGCGCCCCGCACAGCGCGCCGACGCCGGAGGCGGCGATGATCCAGGCCATCCGGTAGTCGTCGGTGTCGAGGTCGAGCGCTTCGGAGGCGAAGACGACGAGCATGCCGTACACCGCGCCGGCGCTGAGGCCGACGCCGACGTTGACGGCGGTGTAGACGCGCAGCAGCGGATGGGCGGTGATGAAGCGGATGCCGGCCCAGACCGCGCCGCGCCCGGGAGGCCGCCGGTCTTCGGCGTCGGCGGGCAGGCGCACCAGGGCGATCAGGAGCGCCGAGACGAGGTAGCAGCCGGCGAGCACGGCGAAGGTCGGCCCGAGCCGGAGCGCGTCGAGCAGGAACAGCCCGAGCGGCGCGGCGACGGCGGTGAGCACGGTCGTGACCGTCCACAGGCGGCTGTTGGCGCGGAAGACGCCGTCCTTGCCGGCCAGGGCCGGGACGGCGGCGGCACTGGCGACGTCGAACCAGACGTAGGCGGTGGCCGAGGCGAAGCCGATGAGGCACAGGGCCACCGGTCCGGCTCCGACGGTGGCGACGAGGAGCGGGACGCACAGCAGGACCGCGGCGTTGGCGCACTCCATCCAGGCCATGAGGCGCGTCGGCGAGGAGCGGTCGACCATGGAGCCGGCGAGCAGCCCGAACAGCAGGAACGGCACCACGTTGGAGGCCGAGGCGAGGGCGGCGGCGATCGCCGAGCCGCTGGCCTCGTAGACGTAGAGCGGCAGCAGGACCCACGAGGTGGCGTAGGCGACGGTGGAGGCGAATTTGCCGGCGATGAGCAGCCGCAGTCCGCCGCCGGCGGCCCGGCCGGTGTTCACGGAGGCGGTCACCGGCTCATCCGGTCCTTCCGAGTCGCCGCTCGATCTCGCCGGGCACGGGCAGCGCGGTGCCGGAGGCGGCCAGGGCGGTGCCGATGTCGACGATCCTGTCGACGGTGCGGCGCAGGGCGTCCATGCCCTCGGCGTCGGAGAGGACGCCCCGTTCGCCTCCGGAGTGGAGGATGGCGGGGAAGCCGGAGCCGACGACGATGAAGCGGTTGAGCAGGAGGTTGTGCAGCAGTTGGGCGTGGACTTCGAGGTGCCCGTAGCGTCTGCCGACGACGACGGCGGCGCCGATCTTGTTGGTGAGCGGGCGGGCGAAGCGGAGGTGGCCGACGCCGGCGCGTTCGATGAACGTCTGCATCAGCGAGGCCGGTCCGAAGCCGTGCACGGGGGCGGCGAGCACCACCGCGTCGGCCTCGATCATGGCCTCGACGATCGCGGCCACGTCGTCGTCGACGGGGCACGGCTCGGGCCGGGAGTTGCAGCGTCCGCATTCGCATCGCACGATGCGCTTGTCGGCCAGGTCGACGCCCTCGGTCTCGCAGCCGCGTTCGCGGGCGTGTTGGAGGACCTGCCGGGCCGCCGTCCAGGTCGAGCCGCGGGCGCGTTCGGAGCCGTTGATCGTGAGGACCTTCATCGTCTCGCCTCCGGGTCGGCGTCGCGGACCGAGGCGGCGAATCCGGCGAAGAGGCCGAGTCCGGCGTCGGTGAGGACGCTCTCTGGGTGGAACTGGACGCCTTCGACGAGGTGGCGGGTGTGTCGCAGGCCCATGACGTAGCCGTCGTCGGCGGATCGGGCGGTGACGGCGAGCTCGGCGGGCAGGCTCTCCTCGACGACGATCAGGGAGTGGTAGCGGGTGGCGTTGAAGTCCGGTGCGGCCCCGGTGAACACGCCGCGTCCGTCGTGCGCGATGACGCTGGTCTTGCCGTGCATGAGGTGGCGGGCGGGCCGGACCAGTGCGCCGTAGGCGACGGCGATGGCCTGGTGTCCGAGGCAGACGCCGAGGATGGGCTTGGTCCCGGCCATGGCGCGGACCATCTCGACGTGGCCGGAGTCCTCGGGGGTGCCGGGGCCGGGGCCGAGGACCGCGAAGTCGGAGCGGTGGGCGAGGGCTTCGGCGGGGGTGAGCTGCCCCGAGCGGATGACGGTGGTCTCGATGTCGAGGACCCGCAGGTACTGGTAGATGATGTGGGAGAAGCTGTCGAACGCGTCGATGAGGAGGGCTTTCACATTCCCTCGCTTTCGGCGGTGAAGTGCCGGGCGCGGTCGTCGCCGACGAGGGCGTCGATCGAGGAGCCGAGCTTCGCGAGGGTCTCGTGCCATTCGCCGCGCGGCGAGGAGTCGGCGACCACGCCCGCCGAGGCGCGGGCGGTGTAGGTGCCGCCGGAGGCCACGATGGTGCGGATGCTCAGGGCCAGGTTGGCGAAGCCGCCGAAGCCGATGACGCCGAAGGCTCCGGCGTACATGCCGCGCCTGCTGGTCTCGGTGGCCTCGATGATCTCCATGGCCCGCAGTTTCGGCGCGCCGGTCATGGTGCCGGCCGGGAAGGTGGCCCGCACGACGTCGTAGGCGTCGAAGCCGTCGGCGAGTTCGGCGGTGACGGTCGAGACGAGGTGGAGCACGTGGGAGTAGGTCTCGACGCTCATCAGGCCGAGGACTTCGACCGAGCCGGGTTCGGCGACGCGGCCGAGGTCGTTGCGGCACAGGTCGACCAGCATGATGTGCTCGGCCGTCTCCTTGGCGTCGCCGCGGAGCCAGGCGGCGCGTTCGGCGTCCTCGTCGCCGTCGGCGCCGCGGCGGACGGTGCCGGCGATGGGCCGCATGGTGAGCTTCGAGGACTCGATGCGGACGTGGAGCTCGGGGCTGGCACTGAGGAGGGTCATGTCGTCGAAGGGGATGAAGGCCATGTACGGGGAGGGGTTGCCCGCCCTCATCCGCAGGTAGACCTCGAGGTCGGAGCGCTTGCCGCCGGTGCGGACCTCGTGGCCGAGCTGCACTTGGTAGATGTCGCCGGCGCGGATGTGGTCGAGTGCCCGTTCGACGCGCCGGGCGTAGGCCCGCGGCGTGGTGGTGAGTTCCGGTTCGGCGGTGAGGGGCGGCCCGGGGGCGCGGTCGGGCGGCGCGTCGTCGGCGACGGAGAGCTCGGCGGCTATGGCGCGGTGGGTCCGCTCGGGGTCGGGGCCGTCCCATTCGCGGCAGGTGGCGACGGTCAGCTCGGCGGTGCGGTGCACCAGGTCGATCTCGATCACCGAGGCGTAGAGGCGGAACACGGCGTCGGGGATCCGGTCGTCGCCTTCGATGAGGCGGGGCAGGGTTTCGATGTAGGTGACCGCGTCGTAGCTGAGCAGGGTCACGAATCCGAAGCCGAAGCGGCGGTCGTCGACGGCGTCGACGGCCAGTCCGGCCCGGAGGTGGCGCAGGGCGTCCCAGAGGGCCTCGCGGCGTTCGAGCCGGAAGCGGCGGCCGTCGGGGCGGGCGGCGTCGAAGCCGGTCATGCGGTCGCGGGCCCAGGCCAGCCAGTGCTCGGCGCCGTCGAGTTCGACGGCGCCGTCGCGCACGACGACGTCGAGCAGGGGCGTCACGCCGATGAGGGCGCGGGTCTTGTCCACGGCGGGCCCGGAGAGCGATTCGAGCAGGAAGACCTCCTGTTCTCCCCGGCTCGCGCGCAGTTTGATGAAGGCGTCGAACGGGTCGGCTACTGGACAGGCGAATCGATGCAAATCGATCCTCAGTGGACGTACTGTATTCATGTTGAACGGTTCCTTCTGTGGCGGGGGCTGCGCCCGCGGTCAGGCTAGCATCGCGGATCGCCTTCATGGGGAAGCGCTCCCAACGAAACTCGTCTACTGGGGATGATGATATGCAGTGCATCTGCTGTGACTTGGAGGTCGCGAGTCGGCCGCTCATGTGGAGTCATCGTTCACGCAGATCAGAGTGGTGATGCATCGAGAATCAAAAGGCGACTGTGATCGTCGTCATGGTACTTTGGAATCCAATTGCCGCGATTACTCGCACTTTCAATAGAAAAGAAGGTGAAGTCGTCGCCCGCGCACTATGGAGCGGGCGCGGTTCATTCCAAGATCGATTCGACGGCGGCCAGTGCGGCGGCGAGATCGTCCTTCTCGTCGAGGTCCGCCGCGACGTCGACGCCGCGCAGCGCCGCCCAGGCCCGGACGCGTTCGAGCTCGGCGCCCAGGGCCTCGGCCGTCGCGCGGAGCGCCTCGGCGGCGGCGAGCGGGCCGTGCAGCACCTGTTTGAACACGAAGTAGCCGCCGTCGAAGGCCCGTTCGGCCACGTACGGCTTGGGGTCGATCAGCAGCCACGGCTCGCGCCGGCTCGAGACGATGTTGCCCATGTGGGTGTCGCGGTTGGCGATGCCCTCGGCGACCGGGCCGCGCAGTTCCGAGCACCAGGCGAGCGCGCGCTCGGCCCATGCGGGGCCGATCCGGTCCAGCAGCGGCGCCCGCGGTTCGGCGAAGCCGGCCTCCCAGGCCGCGAGCATGTCGCTCGCCTTCGGGAAGTCCGGGTACTCCCCCGGTACGACCGGGGAGCGCCAGAGCCGGCGGTAGCGCTCGCAGGCGATCGCCATGCGCTCGCGGGCGGCGGCGCGCTCGCTCAGGCCGGGGAACTCGTGCTCCAGCAGCGGTGCGCCCGGTTCGGCCCGCTCCAGCAGCATCGCCCCGGTGCCGGGATCGTACTCATAGAGCATGACCGCGCCGTCGCCGCCGTAGGCGCGCAGCGCGGTCGGCTCGGCCTGGTTCTCCACGTCCCGATAGATCACCTTCAGCACGGCGGGCGTGCCGTCGGCGCGTTCGACGGGCAGCGCATAGGAGTGGGTGCCGCCGTCGAACGGCGGCCCCGTCCGGTGCAGCGCCCAGGCCCGCAGCAGCCGCTCGACGGTGCCGGGGACGCTCGCGAGCCAGCGTTCGCCGTCCTCGCCGCTCCAACCGAGCACGGAGCGGCGGACGTTCTGGGGGACGGGGTCGAAGCGCATCGGCCCAGTATCGGCGCGCCGCCGCAGGGCCGCAAACGATTTCCGCCGTGAGCCGGGCCGCGGCGGTCAGGCCTGTTCGGGCGCCGCCAGGGTCGCGATGGCGTCGGCGATCGGCGTCCCGCCGCCGACCAGTTCGAGGGTGCGGCAGGTCAGCTCGGGCGCCTCGAGGAGCGCGGCGAGCACCGCGGCCACGTCGGCGCGGGCGATCTCGCCGCCGCCCACCGCCTCGGCCAGCGTCACCGTCCCGGTCGGCTCGTCGTCGGTCAGGCGGCCCGGGCGCACGATGACCCAGTCGAGGTCGCGCGAGCGGAGGTCGTCCTCGGCGCGGGTCTTGGCCTCGATGTAGGCCTCCCAGACCTCGCCGCGCCCCGGCTCGGGGGCCCTTCCGGCGCCCATGGTGGAGATCTGGAGAAAGCGGGTGACCCCGGCCTGCTCGGCCGCGTCGGCCATGAGGACCGATGCCGCCCGGTCGACGGTGTCCTTTCTGTCCACTCCGCTGCCCGGTCCGGCCCCGGCGGCGAAGACGACGGCGTCGACGTCCTCCAGGAGCCCCGAGACGTGCTCGACGTCGGCCTGTTCGAGGTCGAGCACGATCGGCCGCCCGCCGATCGCCGTGATGTCCTCGGTGTGGTCGGGATTGCGGACCAGGCCGGTGACCGCGTGGCCTCTGGCGGCCATGGCCTCGGTCAGGCGCAGCGCGATCTGTCCGTGTCCTCCGGCGATGACGATGTGCATACCGGAAGCCTAACCGCCGCGGCGCCGCGCGGAAGCGATCGGCGAGAATCCGACATTCGGGCGGCTCGGGGACGCGGCTCCCGGCTCAGCGGCCGGGCTTCTTCGGAGCGTCGAACTCGGCGAGGATCGATTCGACCGCTTGGGCCACACCGTCCTCGGCGCACGCGCCGGTGCGGTGGGAGGCCGCCGAGGCCGCTTCGGGGTGCGCGTCGGCGACGGCGTAGGAGCGGCCCGCCCAGGCCAGCATCGAGGCGTCGGTGGGCATGTCGCCGAAGGCGACCACCGACTCGGGGCCGATGCCGCGCTCGGCGCACCACGCGGCGAGGGAGGCGCCCTTGGTGGCGGCGTGCGCGCTGTACTCGATCTCGGGGTAGCTGCCCCAGTGCCACATCCGCACGCCGGGTGCCTCGATGCTCCGGGCCCCGGCCACCAGTGCCGGGCCGTCGGCGCCGGGGGCGCGGACGACGAAGGTGGCGACGGCGTCGACCCCGTCGAACAGCTCGGCGGCGGGCTCGACGAAGGTCCACGGGTCGTGCAGGAGCACGTTCTCGCTGAACCGTCGCGATTGGGCGATCTGGCCCTCGCCGGTCTCGATCGCGAAGAGCGCCCCGGGGATCGCCTCGCGCAGTCGGCGGTGGAGCTCGCGGGCCACCGAGAGCGGGATCGGGTGGCGGAAGTCGGTGGCGCGGGTCGGGAAGTCGTAGTGGATGGCGCCGTTGCAGCAGATCGCGGCGTCGAGCGAGGCCGCGAGTCCGGGGTGGCGGTGGACGCCGCGCGGTGCTCGCGCGGTGACCGCCACGACGTGGGCGCCGCGTTCGCGCGCCGCCCGCAGCGCCTTCCGGTTCCGTTCGGACAGCCGGCCCCTGTCGAGGAGGGTGCCGTCGAGGTCGGTGGCGATCACCTTGAGCCCTTGCACGCCTCGAGTATCGGGGAGGCGCCGCGCGGACGGCAACGCTGTTTTCAGCGTCCGGCGACGCGGCGGACGACGGCCAGGAGGTACTCCTCTCGGTCGAGCGGATTGTGGTCGGTCCTGGAGCGGCTCGGGACCGGGCCGCTCACCGGCTCGTAGCGTTCGAACGCGCTCTCGGCGACGCCTTCGCCGCCGGTCAGCGAGGGCAGCCGCTGCCCGAGCTCGTGGACGGACGCGGCCGGGACGGTGCCCTCCAAGGTGCACTCCCCGCCGTTCAGCCGCGGCGTCTCGGGCACGGCCCGGAGCTTCGCGAGCGCGGCCAGGACCGGGCCGAGGGCCTCGGCCGGGAGGTCGAGGCGGAAGCGGTGGATCGGCTCGTGCACGGCCGTCCCGGCGGTGCGCAGCGCGTCCATCAGCACCAGGGGCGTCAGGCCGCGGAAGTCGCCCGCGGTGCTGGACATGCTCTTGTCGAAGCCGCCGTGCGCGGTGCTCTGCCTGGCCCAGTACCCGGAGTGGGTCATGGTGACGGTGCAGTCGGCGACCTGCCAGCCGCGCAGGCCCTGGGCGAGGGTCTCGTGGACGGTCTCCTCGACGGCCTTGAAGAACGCGAACGGCATCGATCCGAGCTCGACGCCGAGGCGGAAGCCGATGCCCGAGCCGGTCGGGGCCGGGTCGATCCGCAGCCCGACCGTGGCCAGGAACGGGTTCGGCGCCTTGGCGATGTGCTCGACGGCCTCACCCGAGCCGGTCGGCCGCTCGACGCAGATGACGGTCGAGGCGCGGAAGTCCACGTCGAGCCCGAACTCCTCGGCGAGCGTCGCGCCGATGACCTCTTTCTGGACCTCGCCGTACAGGGAGAGCGAGAGCTCCGAGCGTCGCTCGTCGTGGCGCAGGCCGATGAGCGGGTCGGCCTCGGCGAGCTGGGTGAGCGCCAGATGCAGGGCGCCCTTGTCGCCGGGGCGGGAGGGGACGACGACGGTCTCCAGCGTGGGCGGCGCGAAGTGCTCGGTCCGGGTCGGCGGCTCGAGGCCGATCGGGTCGCCGATCCGCGCGTCCAGGCCCCACAGCTTCGCGATCCGGCCCGCCTCGACCGACGGCCGGCGGCGGTCGGTGCCCTGGTCGAAGACGCTGACGGCGGTCGCCTTGCCCTCCTTGCCGTCGCCGAAGGGCAGGCGGTCGCGGACGCGGATGGTGCCGGAGAACAGGCGGGCGTAGGCGATCTTCTCCCCCGCCGGGCCGCGTTCGACCTTGAAGACGGTGCCCGAGACCGGGCCGTCCGCGTCGGCCGCCGCGGCCGGGAGCAGGTGGCGGATGCCTTCGGTGAGGCCCTCGACGCCCTCGCCGGTGATGGCCGAGCCGAAGTGGACGGGGAAGACGCGCGCCCGGCCGGTCTGGGCGGCCAGGGACCGGCGGAGTCGCTCGGGCGTGGCCGAGCGCTCGTCGCGGACGTAGTCGGCGAGGAAGGCGTCGTCATGCTCGGCGAGCAGGTCGGCCAGCTCGGCCCCGAACACCTGGTCGGTGCGGGGCAGCGAGCGGGTCCGGGCGCGGAGGCCGGGGACCCGCACCACGGTGTCCATCGCGATCGTCGAGGGGTCGAGCTTCTCGGCGATCTCGCGCAGCAGGCCGCCGTACCGGGCGCCCTCGCGGTCGATCTTGTTGACGAACAGGAGCGTCGGGATGCGCAGGCGCCGCAGCGCCCGCATCAGGACGCGGGTCTGGGCCTGCACGCCCTCGACGGCCGAGATCACCAGGACCGCGCCGTCGAGCACGCCGAGGGCCCGTTCGACCTCGGCGATGAAGTCGGGGTGGCCGGGCGTGTCGATGAGGTTGACGGTGGTCTCGCCGAGCGCGAAGGAGACCACGGCGGCCTTGATGGTGATGCCGCGGCGGCGTTCGAGCGCGAGCGAGTCGGTCAGCGTGCTGCCGTCGTCGACGCTGCCGATCTCGTCGGTGACGCCGGCCTCGTGGAGCAGCCGCTCGGTCAGGCTGGTCTTACCGGCGTCGACATGGGCCAGGATGCCGAGGTTGAGTGTGCGCACGTACGGTCATGTCCTCCGTTTTGACGATGATTCCTTCCTGGTCGGACATGAACGCTCGGCGCATTTCGGACTCCCTTGTTCGTGCGGTCGGGAGTAGTGCAGCAGATCGGCGGCGGCGCCGCAATCGCTTTTCGCTCAGGCGGCGGCCCGGGCGCCGTCGATGATGGACTCGATGACGCGGGCGACGCCGTCGTCGAGGTTGGAGGCGGTGACGTCGGTGGCGGCGGCCAGCGCCTCGGGGTGGGCGCCCTCGACGGCGTAGGAGCGGCCGGCCCAGGCGAGCATGGGGACGTCGTTGGGCATGTCGCCGAAGGCGACCACGTCCCGGGGCCCGAGCTCGCGTTCGGCGCACCAGGCGGCGAGGCCGGTGGCCTTGTTGACGCCGGGAGGGTTGAAGTCGAGCATCCCGAAGTCGCCCCAGTGGCACATGTCGAGCCCGGCGAGCTCGGCTCCGTCGACGGCCAGGAGCATCTCCTCGGAGTGCAGGCCCGGGTCGTAGACCTTGATCTTGACGACGGTGCCCGCGCGGGCGAGCATCTCCTCGTCGGAGTCGACGAACTCCCAGTGGGACATGTCGGAGACGATGCGGTCGTAGTGCCTCCGGTTGCCGACGATGCCCACGCCGGTCTCGACCGCCAGGGACGCGCCGGGCAGCGCCTCGGCGAGCGCGGCGCACACCTGGTGGGCCGTGTCGGGCTCGATGGAGTGCCGGATGAGCGTGCTCGCTTCGACCGGGTCGTAGAAGACGGCGCCGTTGGCGCAGATGGCGGTGTCGAGCAGCGGGAGGAGCTCGGGGAGCAGCTCGACGCCGTAGGGGGTGCGGGCGGTGACCGCGACGACGGCGAGGCCGTATTCGCGCGCGGCCACCAGGGCTTTGCGGGTTCGTTCGGAGAGTCGGCCGTCGGGGGTGAGGAGCGTGCCGTCCAGGTCGGAGGCGATCACCTGAGGAGTCTGCACTCCTCAAGTATCGCCTCCGCGCCGGGCGAGGGCAACCGAGACGGCCTCATGACCGCTCGGAGGCGACGCCGAAGGCGAGGCCGGCGGCGTGGAACAGGCCCATCAGGAGCACCCCGAGTGCGAGGGCCGCCCCGCCCGCGACCGGTTCGGCACCGAGGTCGGCGGCGGCCAGGAGCAGCACTCCGATGACGAAGGAGCCCCAGCCGGCGATGAGGTTGGGGACCGGCCCCGAGCCGAAGACCATCGGATAGCGCTCGTTGACGATGCCCCGGAAGAAGTGCGGGACGCCGTTGGCGAGGAACAGGCCCGCGAGGAGGCCGAGGGCGATTGCTTGGAACATGTCGTCTCCGTTGCGTAGTGGTTGGGGTCAGCGGCCCGTGGAGAGGCCGCGGACGGCGAGGGCGACCAGCTGGCGCAGTCGCTCGTGCATCTGCTCGCGCGTGGCCTGGGACCGGGCGATGCCGGTCATGGCGTCGATGAGCAGCTCGGCCGCGTCGGCGGCCGGGAGCGCGTCGTCGAGGAGGTCGAGGTCGTCGGCCGAGGCGAGCACCGCCTCGACGACGGCGGCGTAGCGGGCCTCGCTCTCGGCCATGACGTCGGCGGCGATCGAGCCGGCCTCCAGGGCCAGTTCGTTGCGGTGGTCGGCCTCGACGGCGCTCGCGGCGAAGTCGAGCTTGACCGCGAGCGCGCCTCGGAGCCGCTCGGCGGTGCTCGCCCCGGTCGCGGCGGCGGCCTCGGCCGATCGGGCGAGCTGGGCGCCGACGCTGGCGGCGACGGCGCGGTAGACCGCGGTCTTGCCGTCGAAGTACTGGTAGACCGCCGGCCGTGAGACGCCGGCGGCCTGGGCGATGAGGTCCATGGTGGTCTTCCTGTAGCCGTAGCGGCCGAAGACCGGTATGGCGGCGGCCACGATGGCGTCCCTGGTGTCCGCTGATCTGCTCGACATACTGACATTATAAATTTATTCTGTCAGTCTGTCAAGTGCACGCGGGCCTCCGGGATGTCGCAGCGTGCGGGTACGGTGGCCCGGTTCATTTCCGACGGACATGGGAGACGGCATGGCCGCCTACGACCTCAAACGCGATCTCAAGACGCTCTACGCCCCGAAGAACACCGACTGGAACCTGGTGGACGTGCCGGAACAGCGGTTCATCGCGGTCGACGGACGGGGCGACCCGAACACCGCCGAGGCCTACAGGCACGCCGTCGAGGCGCTCTACGGCGTCGCGTACACGATCAAGTTCGCCTCCAAGCGCGGCGAGGGCGGGGATTTCGTCGTGGGGCCGCTCGAGGGGCTCTGGTGGTCGGACACGCCCGAGGACTTCACCGCCCGCGCCAAGCAGTCGTGGCAGTGGACGATGATGATCTGCCAGCCCGAGTGGGTGGGCGCCGAGGCGATCGAGGAGGCGAAGGCCGCCGCGCTGGCGAAGAAGCGGCTGCCCGCCGTCGAGCGGGTGCGGTTCGAGATCCTCCGCGAGGGCCGGTGCGCGCAGGCGCTGCACGTGGGCTCCTACGATGACGAGGGCCCGCTCCTGGCCGAGCTCCACGAGCGCTACATGCCGGACAACCGCCTCGGGTTCAACGGCCACCACCACGAGGTCTATCTGAGCGACCCGCGCAAGACCGAGGCCGCGAAGCTGCGGACGGTCCTGCGCCAACCGGTCGCGGCCGCCGAGTAGCGCCGCCCCTCAGCGGTGGTGCGCGGCGAAGGCGGCCGGGACGCGGTGCTCGTGGCCTTTGAAGAAGTCGATGCCCCCGACCTCGTCGCGGGTGATCCAGCGGGCCTCGGAGGCCTCCAGCTCGGCGAGGCGGAGGGGCTGCTCGGGGTCGTTCATCCGGGCCGTGAAGGCCACGATCAAGGGGAACCGTGAGTCGGCGACGCGGACGTCGCGCTTGTCGACGGCCGAGATCAGTCCGGTGACGGTGACGTCCAGGCCGGTCTCCTCGAAGGCCTCGCGCACGGCCGCCGTTGCGACGGTCTCGCCGACCTCGGAACCGCCGCCCGGCATGGCCCACTGGCCGGTGTCGGTGCGGCGGATCAGCAGCAGGCGGTCCCGGTCGTCGAAGACCGCGGCGTCCGTACCGGTCGAGAGGCACTCGGAGGCGAGGTCGCCGCAGTCGATGCGGGCGTAGGCGAGATCGGTCCGGACGGTGTCGCCGCACAGGGCCACGACGCGTTCGTGGCGTTCGAGCTCGTAGACGGTCTTCGCGGCGGCGATGCCCTCCTTGCCGGTGCGGGCGACCTCGTTCAGGATCTCGTTCACGGCGGGCGAGACCGGCAGCGGGGGCCGCTCGCGCACGACGGCGCTCGCGGCGGGCGCGAGGGCCTCCACAGGGCCGTCCAGGTCGGCGTCGCCCGGCGCGAGGCGGCGGCCGGCCTCGGCTGCGGTGAGCGGCGTGGCCGCCTCGTAGACGAGGAGGAAGGTGTGCGGGCACGGCAGCCCGGCCAGGTCGGTGTCGGCGATGCCGGAGGCCTCGGCGGGCGCCTCGGTCTCCAGGGCCGCGGCGAGCTCGGCCAGGCGGGTGCCGAGGGACTCGCCCTCGCGGGTCAGGCGGCGGCGCTGGACCAGCAGTTCGCCGTCGGCGCAGCGGATCCGGAACTCCGTGCCCGGCATGGGGCTGCGCAGATGCACGTCGGCGTCGAAGAACGCCTCGATGACCTCCTTCGGCCGGTGGTCGACCTCGGCCATCAGGGCCGCCGCGCTGCGGCGCAGCTGGCGCAGCCGCGCCAGCTCGTCCTCGTCGCCGCCCCAGAACAGGCCGTTCGTCGCCTCGGCCCGCAGCATGCCCGCCAGCCTGGCCAGGCCCACCGCCGCGCTCTCGTCCGCCATCGCTCTCCCTCGGTCGTCGGGTCTCCGAGGGTACCGGCGGTCCGGAGGGCGCCCGCCGGTGCGTCTTCAGACGGTCCGCCGGCCCACCGCCGCTCTGGCGAGGTTCAGCGCCTCCCGGGTCGAGGCGATCAGGGCCTGGTCGCCGATCTTCCTGCGGGTCTTCAGGACCTCTTGGAGCACCTCGGCCGCGAGCTTGGGCTTGCGGGCGTCGATGAGGTGCTTGCCGTAGTGCTGCATGGCGAAGTGGAGCACTTCGGGGCACGAGGACTTGGCGGTCTCGATGGCGCGCGTGTAGTTGGGCTCGGCGCCGGCCAGGTCGCCGCCGTAGCGGTGGGCGTCGCCGAGGTTGATCAGCGTCGCCACGGTCTGGCGGGGCGTCGCGGCCCCGGACAGGGCTCGTCCCAGGACCTTCTGGGCGTTCCGATGGTCGCCGAGCGCGATCAGGCCGACGCCGACCTGGCGCAGCTCGGGCTGGGCCAGCCCGGCCTCCCGCGCCAGTTCGAACTCGACGAGCCGCCGGAGCTTCTCGGGCTCGGTCGCGTACATGCGGCCGTCGTTGCCGGTCGCGATCAACTCGGCTATCTGGCGTTGCACTGCCGACATCACTCTTCCTCGATTTCAGGCGAGCGGGTGCCAGGGCGGCGACGGGGGCGCTGCCGCCCGGTTGCCGGAAAGTCTAACGCCGGGCGAGCCCCGCCTCCTCCTCCGTTCCGGCAGGATCGGTCCGGTTCCGCCGCAGGACGAGGCCGTGGTACTCGAAACCGGTGTAGTCCGCTTCGAGGACGACGAGGTCGAGCAGCTCGAAGTGCTCGGCGGCGAGGTCGGTGATCCGCTCGACGGTCATGAACGAGAAGAACCGCTTCGGTTCGTAGTGGTCGCCGGACCAGACGCCCTCGGAGTCCCGGCCGCCGTACTGTCCCCAGTAGAACAGGCTGCCGGGCGCGAGGACCCGCTTCACTTCGCGCAGTATGGCCTCGAGTTCGGCGCGCGGGACGTGCAGGAGGGTGTTCATGCCGAACACGGCGTCGAAGGAGCCGTCCGCGAAGTCGAGGGCGTTGAAGTCCATGACCTCGGCGGTGAGCCCCTTGGCGCGGCAGTAGCCGATCATCTCCGGCGAGAGGTCGACGCAGGTGACCGCGAAGCCCTCGTCGGCGAAGTACCGGCCGCTCACGCCGTGGCCGGCCCCGATCTCCAGCAGGACCGACGACCCGGCCTCGCGCAGGTGGGCGGCGAAGCGGGCCCGCTCGTCCCGCTTCCACGGCGCGTCCTCCTTGCGCTCGCGCACTTCGGCCTTCGCATCGTAGGCCTGCCGCAGGTCTTGTTTGATCGCTTCGTATTCCATGGCGCCCATGGTTTCACGGCCGTGCGACGGATCGAACCCGCGAAGCCGGCCCGAGGGGCGGACGAGGCGGCACGGCCGGTTCGCGCCGTGTGCGAGACTGGGCGCGTTTACTCCAACGCCCCAGGAGAGGACGCGCCATGCGCCGTATCGCCCGTTGGGTCCGGCCCGTCAACGCCATGATGTCGCCCGCGCTCGCGCGGGCCGTACGCGAGCCCGACCGGACCTTCGACCGGCTGCTCGCCAGGGCCGAGCGGGCCGCCGGAGCCGACGCGGAACGCGGCGACGCGTTCGCCGAGGACTTCCGCGGCCTGCTGCGCCGCTTCGCCGAGATCCCCACCCTCTCGTATCTGGGATGGGCGGCCACGACCGCGGAGATCCAGATGCGCCTCGAGAACCGGCTGCGGATCCGCGCCCGCCTCGCCGAGGCGCCCCGGATCGCCGAGGAGCCGATCGACCGGCCGATCGTGGTGGTGGGCCTGCCGCGGACCGCGACCACGCTGGCGCACAAGGTCATCGCCGCGCCGGAGGGGAACCGGGCGCCGCTGATGTGGGAGTTCCGCGCCACCGACCGGGCCGACGCCGACCCCCGGCTGCGCGACAGGCGCCGCAGGCAGGCCCAGCAGGTCTCCTCCGCGGTGAAGTACATCGCGCCGGTGTGGCAGACGATCCACCCCAACAGCGCCGACACGCCGGAGGAGTGCGTGCTGGCCCTCCCCCACGGCCTGCACTGGCTGACCCGCTTCCGCCTGACCGGCTACCGCGAGTGGCTCGCCGAGCGCGACTTCGCGCCGGACTACGCCTACCTCAAGGAGTTCCTCCAGGTGCTCCAGTACGGCGACCGGCCCCGGCGCTGGGTGCTGAAGTCGCCGTTCCACATGTACAACCTGGACGCCCTGATGAAGGTCTTCCCGGACGCGACGATCATGTGGACGCACCGCGACCCGCAGACCGTCATGGGCTCGTGGTGCTCGCTGGTGGAGACCGGGACGGCGATGTGCAACCGCGTCTACGACCCCTTCGACATCGGCGCGGACTGGATCGACGCCCTCCCGTGGATGGTCGACCAGGGTCGCGAGCAGCGGCTGCGGATCCCGCCGGAGCGGATGGTCGACGTCTCCTACCACCAGCTGACGGCCGACCCCTACGGCCAGCTCCCGAAGATCTTCGAACAGCTCGGTCTGGAGTGGACGTTCAAAGAGGAGGGCAACCTCGAGTCGGTGCTCGCGCGGCCGGGGATGCGGCGGAACCACGAGTACACGCTCGCCCGGTACGGGCTGGACGCGGAGGCGGTGGAGCGGGCCTTCGGCGACTACGGGCGCATGGTCACGTCCATGCGCTAGGTGTTCTGTCTTGGTGAATCAAGGCTCGGCGGTACCAGTCGAGGAGGTCGCCGTCCTCGGCCAGGCGCGGCTCGAGCGGCTCGAAGCCGGCGCGCTCGGCCACGGCGGCGGAGCGTCGGTTGGCCGCCTCGCAGCGGATGACGGCGGCCTCGGCGCCGAGCGCGGTGGCGTAGTCGCAGGCGAGGACGACCGCGCGCGTGGCGACGCCGCGGCCGCGCCAGGCGGGGTAGAGCCCGTAGGAGAGGTTGACCTCCCCGGGCGGCAGGTACGGCTGGTCGAACTGGACGTCCATGGTCCCGGCCAGGACCGCCTCGGGGCCGCAGCGGACGCCGAAATTGTGCATCGGCCCGCCCTCGATCCACATCCGCTCGCAGGCGCGCAGGTAGTCGAGGAGCCCGTCGCGGTCGGCCGGTCCGCCCGAGAGCCAGCGGACCAGCTCCTCGTCCTCGCCGGCGAGGTGGGCCTCGAGGTCGTCCGGCCCCAGCGGGGTCAGGGAGACGGTCCCGTCGTCCAGTCGCATCACCGTTCGCATGACCACAGCTTCGCCTCCGGAGCGGGGCCGCGCAAGCGAGTTCGGGCGGATCGCCGAGCGGTCCGTCCGGCTCAGTCGCCCTCCTCGGCGACGAGGACGACCCGTTTGCCTCTGCTGTGGCCGGTGCCCGCCGAGCGGTGGGCCTCGGCGATCTCGTCCATGCGGTAGACCCGGTCGACGACCGGCCGCAGCTCGCCGCGCTCGACGTGCCCGGTGAGGCGCTTCAGGCGGGCCCCGGTGGGCCGCATCTGGACGAGCCGGACCCGCGGGCCGGGCAGGACGGCCGAGGCCAGGGCGGCGGGCATCGCCCTGGCCGCCAGGGTCACCATGCGCCCGCCGGGGCGCAGCCGCCTGCGGTAGGCGCCGATGGCGGTGCCGTGGACGTCGAGGATCGCGTCGAAGCGCTCCTCGCGCAGGACGCGGTCGAGGTCGGCCCGCTCGTCGTAGGCGTAGGCGTCCTCGGCGCCCCAGGTGCGGCAGAAGTCGAGGTTGGCCTTGCTCGAGACCGTCGCGACGCTCGCGCCCGCGGCGGCGGCGAGCTGCACGGCGGCGTTGCCGACGCCGCCGCTGGCGCCGACGACCAGCAGACGTCGGCCGCGTCCGGCGCCGACGGCGTCGAGCGCCAGGAGCGCCGAGATCCCGACCGTCGGCAGCGCGGCGGCGCCTTCGAGGTCGAGGCCCGCAGGGGCCGGGGACCACTGGCCGTCCTCGACGGCGATGTACTCGGCGGCAGTGCGGCCGGACAGCGGGTTGACCGCGCCCCAGACCGCCCGGCCGACGAGGGACTCGTCGCCGCCGGGGCCGACCTGGGCCACCGTGCCGGCGAAGTCGGCGCCGGTCGCCTTGGGGAAGCGGAAGCCGGTGGCCAGGCGCAGGGAGCCGGCCCTGATCGCGGCGTCGACCGCGTTGACGGCGGCGGCGTGGACCCGGACCAGGATCTGGCCGCGTTTCGGTTCGGGCCGGGGCACTTCGCGGACGTTCAGCACTTCCGGGGGTCCGTAGCGGTCGTACCTGACGGCGCGCATGGGTGCGGTGCGCATGGTCGGTTGCGGCATGGGGGTCTCCTATTCGGTGGGGGCCGGCAGTCCGGCGCCGACCCGGGTGATGGCCTGCCGGAGCAGCGCGGTGTAGGGAGGGCTGTCGGGCTCGTCGATCCAGTGCAGCAGGGCGGCGCGGATGGCGCCGACGGCCGCGCAGGCGGCGAGGCGCGGGTACAGGCCCGTCTCACCGGTGCGGTCGGTGATCTCCTGGGCCAGTTCGCGTTCGACGGCGGCGGTGACGCGGAAGTACTCGGCCTCGAGGGCGGGGGTGTCCAGGATGAGCCGCACCTGGGGCCGCCACCGCTCGGCCTCGTCGTCGGCGGGGGCGAGCGCAGCGGCGGCCTCGGCGATCGCCTCCCACAGCGGGGCGGTCCCGTCGGCGGCGGCCACGGCGGCGGCGAACCGCCGCGCCCGGCCCGCGAGCAGGCTGACGATGGCCTGCTCCTTGGACGAGAAGTAGTTGTTGAAGGTCCTCGGCGAGACCTCGGCCGCGGCGGCGATCTGCTCGACGCGGACGTGCTCGAGTCCGTGCTCCACCGCCAGGCGCAGGGCGGCCTCGCCGAGGCGCTCGCGGGTGGCGTTCTTCTTGCGCTCCCGGTGGCTCGGGGCGGGGTCGTTGCGAGTGGACATGCGCCGAGCCTAGCCCAATATTGCGTGTTACGCAAATTTGCTTATCACGCAATTATTGGCGGGCTCAGGCGGACTCGCGGATGATCAGTTCGGTCGGCAGGACGACGGGCTCGACCGGCTCGTCGTCGAGCAGGGCGGTGAGGAGCCGGACCGTCTCCTCGGCGACCGTCGCCAGCGGCTGGCGCACCGTCGTCAGCATCGGCCTGGTGGCGGTGGCGACGGCCGAGTCGTCGAAGCCGCCCACGGCCACGTCGTCGGGCACCCGGCGGCCCGCGGTGTGGAGGACCTGGAGCGCTCCGGCGGCCATGAGGTCCGAGGCGACGAAGACCGCGTCGAGGTCGGGGACGGTCTCCAGCAGCCGCCGCATGGCCGCCTCGCCGCCGGCTTGGCTGTAATCGCTGTGGACGACCATCTGCTTGGTGGCCCTGCGGCCCAGGACGCTGGTGAAGCCTTCGAGGCGGAGCGAGCCGCCGGGCGTGTCGAGCGGGCCGGTGATCATGCCGATCCTGCGGCGCCCCCGCGCCACCAGGTATTCGGTCATGGCGCGGGCGCCGCCGCGGTCGTCGGCCGCGGCGTAGGGGATGACCGATTCGCGGCCCAGCACGGCGCCGCAGGCGACGGCGGGCACGTCCGAGCGCTCGATGGCCTCCAGGAGCGGGTCGCCGGAGTGAGTCGAGATGAGCAGGGCGCCGTCGGCGTGGCCGCCGCGCAGGTAGCGGGCCACGCGGTCGCGGCCGCCGTCGTCGCCGGCGACCATGAGCACCAGCGACATGTCGCGCTCGGCCAGTTGGTTCGTGGCCACGCGCATGAGCACGCTGAAGTTCGGGTCCTCGAACAGCCGCTCCTGCGGTTCGGACAGGACCATGACGATCGAGCCGGTGCGGTTGGTCTTGAGGCTGCGGGCGGCGCGGTTGACGACGTAGCCGGTCTCGGCCACGGCCCTGCGCACCGCCGTCTCGGCCGCCAGCGAGACGTTCCCCTTCTCGTTGAGGACGCGCGAGACCGTGCCGCGCGAGACACCCGAGGCCGCCGCGACATCGTTGATCGTCGGTCGTTTCCGTGCCA